>NZ_LQXO02000047.1 GCF_001639065.2 Vibrio barjaei | reverse complement strand
CGGGTCCTAGAAATAGGCCCGCCATTTTTTATCTACTGACAGGGAATAAAGGGAAACATTTTGTCTGAGTTTGAAGCGAACCACCTTACAGCAGAAGTGGTAGCACAATATCTTTCTGATCATCCAGATTTTTTTAAGGGTAGAGAATCGCTAGTTGAATCCCTGTCCCTACCGCACCAACAGCAAGGTGCTGTTTCTCTCGTAGGTATCCAATTACAACGACAGCGCGAACGTATTGAAGCGCTGGAAGAAGAAATTACTGCCTTGATGTCTCTGGCCGCTCGTAATGACAAAACCTTTTATGAGTTTATGTCACTGCAAGAGAATCTACTCAAGTGCCGAGATCTGCAAAGTGTTGTAAATGCGATTAAGCAAACGGCTCAAGGGCTTAACCTTAATGGTTACTTGAAGCTAATTGATGAACAAAGTGCTGACCCGCTTTCTATGGAAAGTTGGCAGCGTTTTACCACCAATCATCTCAATGGAAAAGACGCTTATCTAGGCCGTCTTCGTCAAGCCGACAGAACCATGTTGTTTACTGAGCAGCAGATTGCCAACGGAAAAGTTCCTGAACTCGGTTCGTATGTAGTCTTGCCATTAAAGCGTCAATTCGCCCAAGGTTTATTGATTTTTTCCAGCGAAGATGGCGGTCACTTTCAGCCGGATATGGATACCTTATTTTTAAGACACTTAGCGCTGGTGGTCTCCTATCTTTGTGAAAGTTTAGAGTGGCAGGCGCAAGAGGAAGACGATGTCAGACCAAGTACTGCCTAGTGGGTTGCAAAAGCCGCTAGAGCGTTTCTACGAGTACCTTCGTAGTGAGAAAGGGTTAAGTCTCCACACTCAACGTAACTACCGCCAACAGCTAGAAACCATGGGCATGCACTTGCACGAAATGGGTATTGGTGCGTGGACGCAAGTCGATGCCGGCTGGGTAAGGCAGCTTGCGGGTAAAGGCATGCGTGAGGGTATGAAAGCCAGCAGCATCGCCACGAGGCTTTCATCGCTGCGAAGCTTCTTTGATTTTCTGATTTTACGTGGTGAACTCACGGCAAATCCAGCGAAGGGTGTGAGTGCACCGCGTAAGCAACGTCCATTGCCGAAAAACCTCGATGTCGATGAAGTAAACCAACTGCTTGAGGTTGATGAAGATGATCCACTGGCGGTACGTGATCGCGCCATGATGGAAATGATGTACGGTGCTGGACTGCGTTTGGCAGAAATGGTCAGCATTGATGTCAAACACCTGAACTTATCCAGCGGCGAGCTTCGCGTTATTGGTAAAGGTAACAAAGAACGTAAGGTGCCATTTTCAGGCTACGCCACTGAGTGGGCGAAGAAATGGCTCAAAGTTCGTGGAGAACTTGCCAAGCCAGGTGAGGTGGCGTTATTTGTGTCGAAGCTTGGTACCCGGATCTCTCATCGTAGCGTGCAAAAGCGTATGGCGGAATGGGGGCAGAAGCAGTCTCTTGCTAGCCATGTCAGTCCACATAAACTGCGTCACTCATTTGCTACGCACATGCTGGAGTCGAGTAATAACCTGAGAGCAGTGCAAGAGCTGCTTGGTCACGAAAATATCTCAACCACTCAGATTTATACTCACCTCGACTTTCAACATTTGGCTCAAGCTTATGATCAGGCACACCCTCGTGCCCATAAGAATAGTACGCCTAAAAAGAAAGAGGACGAGTAGATGCACTTTTATCGTAGCCTTGCCCGTATCGAGGCCATGACCTTCGATCTTGACGATACGCTTTATGATAATTTCCCGGTGATAATCCGCGTAGAACAGCAAGCGGCACAATGGCTATATCAACAGCATCCAATTAGTCAGTGTTGGGATAAAAAGCAGTGGCATGAGTTTAAGATGGCATTGGTTAAAGCGGATCCTGCGTTAAAGCACGACGTGACCCAATGGCGATATCAGCAGATTAAACAGGGTTTGGAGCATTTGGGTTACGATGATCTAAAAGCAACCAAGGCTGCACAAACGCTGATAGAAAAGGTATTGATTTGGCGTAGCGATTTCGATGTTCCACATGAAACACATGATGTGCTGTCCGCGTTGAGTAAACAGATCCCACTAGTGGCTATCACCAATGGTAATGTAGACGTAGAGAAGATAGGGCTCAGTCAGTACTTCGATCTGATCCTTAAAGCGGGTCACGATGGACGAGCTAAGCCTTACCCCGATATGTTTGAGAAAGCGGCACAACACCTTGCCATGCCACGTCGTCATATCCTGCATGTTGGAGATCATGTGCTCACTGATGTTGCTGGAGCGATACGTAACGGCTTCAGTGCTTGCTGGTTTAACGACAAAGCAAAATCGCCAAGGCAGACGGTGCGCCTCAAGCAACTGCCAGATATTGAAATTAATCATATCCAACAATTACTTGAGCTTAAGTTATAACGTGCTTTATTGAGAACAACTAGGCAGAGCGTGCCCACTACGCTCGGCTTGAAACTTCTGCAAATACTGTTCAAAGAACGTCAGCATTGCGTTGGCGTCATCACTGCTTTCTAGCTCTCTGACCATCTGTGCACACACTTCAAATGTGCACAGATTACCCGCTTCCTGATTACGTCTTAGTTGGTATTGAGAGCTTTGCGTAGCTTCAAGATGGACTTTAGGTAAGTTTTGTAGCCAATGGCTGCGATTCAACATTTTCTTCGCTTCTTGCCACGTACCGTCCAGTACAATGAAATTACTGGCCATGGGATGCTGCGTTTGCCATTGTGTCAGTGGCATGCTGTCTTGATCAGGGAACACCAATACTGGTGTTAATACACTGTTTTCAGGCACGCAGTATGGGTCGGGCTGTTTACGCTGCCATTCGCGGATGTTGACCTGTTTGATTACCCGCGCAACAAGCTTTCCAGTATTGGTCTCTCGCTGAAATTCATTAGGATGAGTTAGCAGGGTAAAACAAAGATCTGAAGCGATCGTCGGGATCGCTTCACAGTAGCAATTGTGGATAAAACCACAAGTTGTGCACACTTGCGTCATGGTTAATTACTCTTGAACAACACCAAGCCGCCATTAGCGATCGGATAGAGTACATCACCAACTTTTTCTTGAGTTGCTGTTAACTGGTTATCTGACAGCGTGAAAATTCGCTGTGACACAAGGTACTGCTGTTGGTGGCGAGTCATGATGACTTGAACCTGTTGGTTGTTGAGCTGCTGCCAAAATCCGCGCTCTTCCGTTGCGGGTGAGTTGTCTGGGTATTCATAGCGAGTAATAGCTGTATGATCAGGAAGTAGCGTCATAGAGACTGTAAAACCGGCGGTCTCTGTGGATTGCGCAAGATACTCGCCCGTCCATTTGAGGGTGGTGTCACTGTTTGATAAGGTGCCACAGCCTTGTCTTGTCTGTTCCCCCATGGTGAGCGCTGCACTCCATCCATAGATGGTATCACTCATAGTATCGTTACATGGTTTACTGCTCATTTGCAGATTAGCATTATCAAATTCATAACGACGTGTGGTTTGAGTAATAGCCGTGTCTTTCAGCTTTAGGGTTTGCTTATCTTCACCCAGTAAAGTGAAGCTGGCTTGCTGCGCATTATCAAACTTTAATGACCAAAACGGCTCGTTCCCCAATACTTGCGTGGAACGAAGTGGCTGCTCGCAGCGCTTTGGGTTTTCTGCGGTGATCATATTGACTTGTTTCACGACAAAACGCCCCGTGTAATCAGAATCAAACCCTCGATGACTCGGCGGTTCTAAATAACCAATGACTTCAGCATAAACCGGTTGGTAGGGCCTCTGTGTAAGTCTTTCCGCTTGTTCTCGTACTTCTTTCGGCAATTGAAGCCAATATTGATGTTGGCTACCACAAGGCTGAATAGTGCGTGTCTCGTGACCGATAACCGCTTGGCCACGCATCACATAGGTTTGCGGTGTGATAGTTTCTGGACGAGACAGTTCAGCTTGAGGAACCTGACTGTCCTTGTTTGAATCAGTGGTGTTGAAAGAAGAACACGCTTGAAGCAATATGAGTGGAGCAAATGCGAGCGGTAAACGCGACATTTTCATTAATCTCTTCCTTAGTCAGTCAAAGTTACAAGAAACACAGATACAAGGACCATTATGGCATATTGGTTATTTAAAACAGAGCCAGACGAATTTTCGATTGATACATTACGTGTCAAAGGTACAGCCTGTTGGGAAGGCGTTCGCAACTATCAAGCTCGAAATATGATTCGTGATGAGATGAAGGTGGGTGATTCGGTATTGATCTACCACTCTTCATGTAAGCAAATTGGTGTAGCGGGTTTAGCTACGATCACCAAAGAGGCCTATGTCGATCATTTTCAGTTTGATATTGAAAGCGAATATTACGATGCGAAGTCTGATCCCGATAATCCTCGCTGGTTAATGGTAGACATTGAGTTTGGCGAAAAGTTTAAGCGCGTGTTGCCGTTGAGTGCACTTAAAACTATGCCGGAGTTAATGGAGATGCCTTTAGTGAAAAGAGGCAATCGACTTTCCGTGATGCCAGTTACTGAGTCTGAATGGCAAGCCATCTTAAGCCGAGTCGCCAGATAACAAAACTCCCATTCTCGATAGCTAGGATATGCGCTATATAGGGACGAGAATGGGAGTATTTGACGGTTGGAATCGTCGCGTTAGATAAGGTTTTGTTTTAAAAACTCAGCGACGGCATCATCGGCATTACTGCCAATGACTTCATTGTTCGGTAGAGCACGTTTCACTTTGTCGTGCGCATTTTCCATGATGTAGCCATGGCCTGCCATTGTTAGCATTTCTACATCGTTCATCCCATCACCAAATGCGATGCAGTTTGCTAAGCCAAATCCTAGCTTTTCTGCTACAGCTTGCAGAGCGTCACCCTTCGACACCTCTTTTGCCATGACCTCTAGACACCAAGGTGTGGAGAACGCAATGTTTAGGGAATCACCAAACTTGGCGCGTAAAGCATCTTCAAATTCCACCAAATGTTCATGATCTTGCTTTGGATGAGTAATGAAGATTTTTGCAATACCAGAAGTCGGTGCTTGGGTCGCATCGAACAAGTGGTAAGTAAATCCGGTTTCAGTATGGAATTTACGTAAGTACTCATCTTCCTGATTGAGTAGCCACTTTTCATCCTGATACATATGAACAAATAGTTCGCTGTCTGTGCTTAGCACGTCAACAATCGGTTGTACCAGTTCCTCAGGCACGTTTTGGCTGTACAGCAATCGATCGTTTTGGTCGTGAACACGTGCGCCATTTGATGTGATCATGTAAGCAGGAATTCCGACTGATTCACGAATCCCAGCCACGTCCACATGATGACGACCAGTGGCAAAAATAAACGTATATCCCTTCGCGTGAAGTTCCTTAAGTGTTTGTTTGGAGTTATCACTAAGCTGGTGGTTCGTTGCCAGTAGTGTACCGTCTAAATCAGAAGCAACAATTTTGATGGAATCGCGGTTAAGGGTCATAGTTCTCTCTTTGTCATTGGAGGATAGGGTGAATTCGCAGCATTGTGGAATGGCTCTATTGTAGGGGATATTAAACCAGAAAAAGAGGGTAAATGGGTTACAGAAATATTTCCTCATTTACCCAAACTGTTACCAATTGCGTTATCGCTTCTCGGCACTAAAGAAATGGCGAATTGCATCCATTGCTTGATTGCGATACTCATCTTTTTCAAACAGTACTTCGTGTTTAGCCCCTTGAACTGTGATCATTTGAGCTTGGTTATTGGTACGTGAAAGCTTATTGATGAACTTACTTTGGTCCTGATTGCTAACAATTTGATCCGCGCCTGCTTGCACGAGGAGAAGCGGTATTTTCACTTGCCGAGTTTGTTGAATGCACTGCTTTGCGGCCATTAACCCTTGCCACACCCAGCGAGTGCTTGGTCCACCAATCTTCAGTTCCGGCATTTTTTCGTACAGGTCTCGGAACCAGTGATAGCGGACTTCACTTTGTGAAAGAGGGTTGATATCAAAAGGTTTAGCGACATAACCTTGATACCCTGGCGCAAACGTTGGTTTCGGGTAGATGGCCGTCATAATCTGCGCGACTAGGGTCGCGATGGGCTTGAGGTACCATGGTACACTCACGCCATACATAGGAGCACTAAGTGCTATTTTATCGAATGAATGATGAGGGCGAGTTTGAATAAAGCGTGTGGCGATGTTTCCGCCCATTGAGTGGGCAAGTAGGTGACGTTGCTGGTAGCGCTCAAGTTCGAACGTATCCAATATCATCTGCATATCGTCAAGATAGTCGTCAAACTCATGGACGTGGCCCATTTCAGGATTAGGTGCTAGGTGAGTAGAGAGTCCTTGTCCACGATGATCAAAAGAATAGATGTCATAGCCTTGCTGAAAGAAGTCATAGAATAGCTCCTGGTACTTCCAAGCCGATTCAATGCGGCCATTCACGACAACAAGTGCTTTTTGATGCTCTGGGCGAGTTAACTTACACCAAAAGAGCTTGGTGCCATCTTTTGCTTTTAGCGTGCCTTCCTGTCGATTCTCCCATAATTGAGCAATTTGTGAGTTTATAACTTGCTCAAATTGTGGCTCTTGAGTATAAGTGACATCGGTAGCGTTTAATTTGCTCATAAATTAGCCTATCTGGTGCATTATGTGTAATATGCTGTTTTTTCGATATTTTTGAATCGAATAGAATGCTTTTTGCCCACTATCCTCATTACTAGGATACGAGTAAATCAGTGGTAAGGAAATACAATGGATTATCATGTTTGGTTAGCGTACGTCGTAACGGCGATTGTTTTTAGTTTAGCGCCGGGCTCTGGCACGGTGAACTCAATTAGCAATGGTATCAGTTATGGGACGCGTAAATCGTTAGCCGCGATTGCTGGACTGCAGATAGGCTTGGCGATACATATCGTGCTCGTTGGTGCAGGCATTGGAGCATTAGTGGCTCAATCGGCGATTGCTTTTAGCGTGATTAAATGGATTGGTGTGGTCTATTTGATTTGGTTGGGCATTCAAAAATGGCGTGACACGTCATCGGTTACCGCAATGGCGGAACAGGACAATCGCAGTGCATGGAATTTGATGCGTAGTGCGGTTTTTATCAACCTGACTAATCCCAAATCTATTGTGTTTTTGGTGGCGTTATTTCCTCAGTTTATTGATCCGAATGGCGATCAAGTAACACAGCTGGCTATTTTGGGTGTGACCACAGTAGCGATTGATGCAATGGTCATGCTTGGCTATACCTCCCTAGCGTCACAAATGGGACGCTTTATTCGTTCTGACCGTATTATGGCGAAGATAAACAAGGTGTTTGGTTCGATGTTTGTCGGTTGTGGTGCGCTGCTGGCCGCAGCAAAATCATAGCCTGATTGGCTTAGATATGTACGCTACTTACGTTGCTCGCCAACCCATTTTTAATGCTCGTCGTCATACACTAGGCTACGAGCTTCTTTTTCGAGACGGCGAAAAAAACGCGTTTCCTGCACACGTTGAAGCGAATAGGGCGACCTACCGACTGATAGCAGAGAACTATCTTTCATTAGGGACCAACCCTAGCATCACTGCGTCACGCTGTTTTATTAACTTTCCACATCAGAGCCTTATACGTCGCTTGCCGTTAATTTTGCCCAAGCAGAACGTAGTGATTGAGATCCTAGAAACTTGCCAGCCTAATGACGAGCTCTATCAGGTCGTCAAAGAACTTCATCAACTGGGCTATATGATAGCGCTTGATGATTTTGTCTACAGGGAAGCTTGGGAGCGATTCTTGCCGTTTGTGCAGATTGTAAAGCTAGACATTATGGCGATGGGTGTAGAGAAAGCGTGCGCTTTCGTTATACAACAAAAGGCGAAAGGAAGCCCTCGTCACTACCTTGCTGAACGTGTTGAGACTGAAGAAGAGTTTCTACTGACTAAACAAGCAGGCTTTAAGTTTTTCCAAGGTTTCTTTTTTAGTAAGCCTATTATGGAGAAACAAGTTTACATCAGCTCAGAGCAGCTGGTGGCCATGGAGCTTTTTCAGCAGGTGTGTGCATCTGAAGTCGACTTTGATAAGGTTGAGCAAATTGTTTCCAAAGACGTGACACTCTCTTATAAGCTGCTGCAATTTGTGAATACGCTCAGTCCTCGCTTAGATTCTGAAATTTCCTCTTTTCGCCAGGCATTGATCTATCTAGGTCAAGAGAAGCTTAAATTGTTTGTCTCTCTTACGGTTGCATCCTTTATTTCTAGTAATAAGCCGAAGGCACTGTATGAGCTTTCATTGCAACGAGCACAATTCTGCCGTTTGATGACTAAACACCCTCAATTCAAACAGCACCGGGATCAAGCCTTTATGATTGGTTTGTTTTCTATCTTAGATGCTTTGATGGACCTCTCTTTAGATAAGCTGTTGCATCAGCTTCCTCTCTCCAATGAGATTAAAGATGCACTTCTGGAGCGTGAAGGTCCGTATGGCTGTTTATTGTCTCTAGGAGAGTGCTTTGAAATGGCAGACTGGCAAGGCGTGGAGCGTCATCGAGCGCATTTAGGTTTGTCGCAAAATGAGGTGTTCTCAGCGCTGGCAGATGCGCAGCGCTGGAGTCAAAAAATGCAATCGCTTAGCTAGCGAGTCTTGGGAAGTACGTCCAACATATTTTGGTAGGCCATTTTGTCTGCGATGTTCTTAGGCAGCGCTGACAAAATGGGATGCCAAGTGCTTAGTGCGGTTTGCTGATAACCAAATGCTCCAACTACATCGCTGCCAACCATAAATCGATCTGGGTAAGCCTCTATAAGCGCTAGCCAGCGTCGATCCAACTTGCCCTCAGGCATCATGACGTCGATCAGAGTCCACGACGCCAAAATATAGAGATTATCATGCTCGCTGAGTAAATCTGAGACGGTTTCATAGAGAAACTTCATTTTAATAGCGCGAGTAAGAGTGGACGTGGTACCTGCGTGAGCCCATAGAAAGCGGGTGTCTGGATTGGTGCTCAATGCTTGCTCGAGCTCTTGTAAATAAAGTGGATTATCTTCTCTTTGCGACGTGATATTGGTGTGCAACAGCACGGGCAAGTCGTATTGTGCGGCGAGTTGATACACTTTTTGCAACGCGGGGTGATTCGCGCGCGGCTTCTCGTCGGCAGTCAATGCTGTTAAATGATCATGTCTAGTAATCACTTCGCCAATACCTTGCCAGAAACCAGGTCGATACTTGAGTTCCTTTTCGATAAGTTCTGCGGCATTGAGATCAGTGGTATTAAAGCCACTGAGGAAAGGGTGTAATCTGGCTTGGCTTGGCTTGGCTTGGCTTGCCGCGGGTAATGCTTCAACTTCGCGGGCTATCAATTCGTCTGTGTGCGAATAATAGTAGACAGGGGAATCATCGCCATAGACAAAACGCGGTGTTTTAGGAGCGGAGGCATCCCACTTCTTAATAACTGGTAGCCCCATGACATAAGCATGATCGATATTGAGCTTATCCATGTTATCTATCAGAGCTTGAGCGCCTTCTGAACGCTGAAAGTAGTCAACAAGATGGACTTCAGCGTCGTTAACTTTTCCTTGATAGGCTGCGCTGCAACCAGCCGACAAAATGGTGATAAGCACAACAGATAAATGCTGACCTAGCTTTACTCGCAGATCCATGAGTCACTTCCATGTTTAGTTAGATAATTAAAGCTAGCATGAGTCTTACTAGTAAAGCTAAATAAATTAGCGAGTTAGTGAGAAATGTAGGAATTTATCCCCTTGATAGGTTAACTCTCCTTTATCACCCGGGTTGAGGTGGTGATAGTAATGAACACCAATTTGAAATTCGCGTTTGGGACCAAATGCCCCTTTTTGGATGTAAATCCAATATTCATCTTCTTGGGTAGGATCGTCGGTAACGACGACTTGCTTATCTAAGATAGTGACTGCTGCTTTTCTCTCTGGAGCATTAACACCCACAGTGTGCTTTTTTTGTACATAAACAAAAAGATAGCCAGCAAGAATGATCAAAACGATGAGAATGATAACCAGTGATATAGGCATGTAAACCTCGTATGTCTAAGTGGGCTGGAACTAAGATCGCACATATTCAGAAGAAAATAATCTGCAACTCCCGACCATCGAGTCAATTTTAGGGTCATATCACACAAAAAATCGCATTTTTAGGCTTAAATCTTTACTTGAATTTACCTAACAATTGTCGAATTCTTAATACAGATAGTTAACAATGGAGTGAATGAAATCTTTGGATAGTAGCCAGCACGCCTGTTTTCACATTTTTGCTGGTTGTGGGAGGGATGCTTATGTCTGACATTGAAAGTGTAGTGTTGCGAACGAGACGCTTAGAGAAGTTATTGAGGCAGCAATATCGTGCTGATGGGAAAGGTTTGCATCAACTTGTCTCAAGCTGTGAAGAACGGCTGCCGCATGATGTCATCAGCAAACTGAGATATATTGCCACTATCCGAAATAAGATGGTTCATGAAGATGATTTTGAACTAGACGATAAATCTGGTTTCATGAGAGCTTGTGATGAATGTGAGCAGGAGTTAACTCCTCGGAGTAGTCGCTTTATCTGGCGCACTGCCATGTGGTTGATGGCACTGATTACATTGCTTGCGATGGGCTTTTACTATGTGCACTGGGAGAAAGTGCTCCATATCTTATCTAAGTAAAGAGTTAAAACGAAAAAGGGACGCGAAAGCGTCCCTTTTTTTGTCTTTCTAGCGTTGGCTAGTAAAGAATCGGCAGTGTCATTAATCCAACCACGACGGCTATCATCACTAAACCCTGCTTCTGAGAAGATGAAATCATAACACTGCTCCTTTCTTGAATTCCTATCTTGTTAAACAGAATAGCACTGTTTTTTAATGTTTGGCAAGTTTGAAAGTGAATATCTTCTATTTTTTGCAGTTTTCTTTCCATTATCTAGCGTACTAAAGCCAATAAAACAGTGTATTTTCGTAGATTTAAATCTGTTCGATGTGGTGTTTTTGGAGATTTTACTGGTTTAAGTTTATGATATTAAAGGTAAAATATAGATCACAAAATTGATTATTATTAAAGCTTAGCATTATGTTGTCTTCGATCGCTTTGTCCAGTCTAAGTGAGCTTTGTGTTGGTAAGTGGTCAGGATGCTGAAGAAAATCTTGCTCAGTGAGAGTGATGGGCAGGAAATTCTTATTATAGGAGAAGAAAAGTTGTAATTTGAACGATAGCCTAAGCGTAATTGATTTTTGATTTTTCTGTGTTAAATATTGAAATATAAAGATATTACGTATTTTTCGCTTCCTGAATCTTTATGTTGATTTTACTTCATTAGTAGAAACTGACTTTCGATCTCCATGCTAAAGCGAAAACGTTTGCTTTTGTTTTTAGCTAATGATTAACTAGAGTCAGTTCATTTTCGATGATATGGCTCACTGTCAACGGCAATCTTATTTAATTTAAAGCAAGTCCAACTTTTCACCCTTACTACTGGACAGCAAAAGTGAGCTCCATACACTGGCGTGGATAACAAGAATTAGGTGTGTGTATGTGGAGTTGGCTGGCGATAGCTTTATCGTGTTTGCTGTTTATTTTTGCTGTTGAAAGAGGCGATAAGTCTCGAAGTGTGCTTTTTAGTGCTCTGACTCATGGTTTGCTAATTGTGCTGCTGGTGACTTCAGGCTTAGAAACCAAGTATGACCTTTTGGTGCTGCTGGGGTTAAGTGTCTTTTTATTTAGTGATGTTTCCGGTCAATACACTCGGTTTGCCAAGCTTAGTTTTGTCGGGTATCTAATGGCGCAGTCTCTATATGGCTGGGCGATGTGGGGGCAGGTGAATAGCCAATTTGTGTTGTGGTTGCCCGCTTTGATGCTATGTATCGCTATAGTAACCTTTTTTCTGCTGTTACCTCGCCTTGACTCATTTCTGGTTCCAGTGACCGTAATGGGCATTTCTTTAGTGCATTTAGTGTGTGCTGCGGGTGAAGCTTGGCTGGCACAAAGTGGTATGTCATCTTTATTTGGCTTCTTGGGAGCGCTCACCATGGCTCTGTCCGCCATGTTATTAGCGTTAGATAAATATCGCTTTCACTCGCGCCGTGCGCGCTACGCTATCTCTGGCAGCTATTATTTAGCTCATGCGTTAATCGTGGCTTCTACGATTAGCTAGCACAAAAAAGTGCGCGATTGAGGTAGATCATCACGGAAAGGGTCACTTTAACGTTAATATTCAATCGTTGATTTAATGAGGACTACCAAATGACCGCTGCTATCCATGCTCATAAAGTGCTTAATCTGTTACGTGAACAACCAATGACACGCGAGCTGTTAGAAAAAACCGTTATCGAGCAATTTGGAACTGAAGCTCGTTTCCGCACTTGCAGCCGCGAAGGCTTTGACCTTGATTCGCTGTTGGCCTTTTTTGTTGAAAAACAGAAAGTGATTGAGAATCAGGGAGTATGGGAGCTAAACATAGAGAGAGTCTGTTCTCATTAGACGAGACTGTTTCGACTAAAAGACGACAACTAAGCCTGCTATACTTCACGAAAATCTATCGTTAGCAGGCTGTATTCATGGATATACTCTCCGCGGCGACCATGTTGTTCCTCATCATGGACCCGCTCGGCAATCTCCCTATTATTCTTTCCATCTTAAAACATCTAGACCCGAAACGAAGGCGTACAGTTCTAGTACGCGAGTTATGCTTCGCTCTACTCATTTTGATGTTATTCCTTTTTGCAGGGCAGAGCATACTGACTTTCCTTCATGTTAAACCAGAAACGCTGAGTATCTCTGGTGGTATCATTCTATTTATCATTGCGATAAGAATGATCTTCCCACAGGCGGGCAGTGTGGCAGGCTTGGCGGCGGGTGACGAACCGTTTATTGTTCCTATGGCTATCCCGATGATTGCTGGTCCTTCAGTGATCGCCTCCATCCTGTTGTTATCAACACAAAACCCCGACAGTCTGACGGAGCTGTCGTTTGCGGTTCTCATCGCTTGGGGCGCTACTTTCTTTATTTTGATGTTCTACAGCTTCTTCCATAAGTTGTTAGGAGAAAGAGGTCTCAAAGCGGTCGAGCGATTAATGGGCTTATTGCTCGTTATGATTTCGACGCAGATGTTCTTAGATGGGATAAAAAGCTATTTAGGAAGTTAAAAAAAGAAAAGCCGCATTCGCGGCTTTTCTCTTATTTGTTTTCAGTTTCTTCTGCTTTATCGGGAGCAGGTCCCATCATGTGTTTTTGTCTAATATCGAGCAGAGCAAAAATACCGAACGCTAGAATAGAATATTTTTCCCATGTGCCTAGCTTGAGCTTGTCACCAAAGGCGCCAAGGAAAATGGCCATCTGCACACCATGCATTAAGAACAGAAAGGCTGTCATGATATACAGCGCTATCGCACCTTTTCCTGGGAATGGATGGAAAATATTCAGAATCAATACAAACCAAACAAATCCAAACGCGATCTTCGCCAGCATTAATAGTGCTTTCATTTTGTTTCCCTCTCAAATAATCGATAACAAACCTGACCCGCCGTTTTTTCTTTTAATGGCTCCCAGTGCTCAGGGATGACGTCGATTTGTAATTCTTTTTCCGTTTCAATATAGATTAACGCATTGTCAGCAAGCCAACCATTATCTTCAAGTTTTTGAATCACTTCTGGTAGCAAGCCTTGACGAAATGGAGGGTCAATAAACACCACATCGTGTGGCTTGCTTGGTTGGTCCAAAAAGCGTAGTGCATTGCCGTGATGGGTAACGATATTATCTGCCTTAACGAGCGCTACATTACTGATAATCTGTTGGTAAGCTTTGTCGTTGAGCTCAATCATAGTGACCTGCGCAGCTTGCCGAGAGGCTGCTTCAAAGCCTAAGCTGCCTGAGCCAGCGAATAGATCTAATACTTTAGCGTGTGGAATATCTTGCGCTAACCAGTTAAACACCGTTTCTTTGACTCGATCGGTGGTTGGACGGAGTCCTTCTGCATCGTGAACCGGCAGTTTTCGTCCGCGCCACAGTCCGCTAATAATGCGTACACTCCCCATTGGTGCCTTACCTCCGCGAGTGGCTCCTGAACGAGATGTCGTCTTCTGGGACGGTTTTTGTGATGGAGTTTGCTTGCGACGTCTAACCATAGATTTTTTGACCGACAATTAAGTGTTACTATAACGGGCTCATTAAAGAGCTTAATTGGATAAGTGACGAAGTGTACCAATCTCTGACAAAAGTTTTCACTGCTTTGTCGCAATTATTTTTTGCATCGCTTGTCGTAAATAGATAGCGTTTTAAGCAAATCCGAATTTAAGACCATTTGAAAAGACAGTATTCAGGATAGTTTCAGATGACAGAAAAGAAAAAACGCGGGTTACTCTCGTGGCTTGGTTTTGGTGATGAAGAGCAAGCACCGCAAAAACAACAAGAGACATCTGCTGACGTTGAAGCCGAACAACCACAGCAAGAAAGTAGTGATGTTGAGGTCACCGCAGAAACAGCACCTGAAACGGTAGAGCAGGAACCAACAACTGCGGAAGAGGTTGCAATACCTGACGCGGAAATCAACACTGAAAAAGCAGAAGCAGAAGCAGAAGCAGAAGCAGAAGCAGAAGCAGAAGCAGAAGTGGTTGCTCGAGTACAAGAGCAAGAGAAGCCAACTGAGAGTTTCTTTGCGCGCCTAAAACGTAGCCTAAGTCGCACAAAAGCCAATATTGGTGCAGGTTTCTTTGGCTTATTCAAAGGCAAAGAGATCGACGATGAGCTGTTTGAAGAGCTTGAAGAGCAGCTATTGATTGCTGATGTTGGTATGAACACTACGGTTAAGATTATTGATAGCCTAACAGAAAAAGCCTCTCGCGCTGATCTTAAAGACGGTGAAGCACTGTATGGTCTGCTTAAAGAGGAAATGGCAGAGATTCTAAGCCATGTAGAGAAGCCTCTTGAAGTCGATAGTACTAAGATGCCTTTCGTTATACTGATGGTAGGGGTTAATGGTGTTGGTAAAACAACCACCATTGGTAAGCTTGCTAAGCAGTATCAAGCCCAAGGTAAGAAAGTCATGCTGGCTGCGGGTGATACCTTCCGTGCTGCAGCGGTTGAGCAGCTTCAAGTATGGGGTGAGCGCAATGACGTGCCGGTTATCGCTCAGCATACTGGCGCAGACAGTGCGTCAGTTATTTATGATGCCATTGAAGCCGCAAAAGCGCGCGGTGTTGACGTTGTGATCGCTGACACCGCAGGTCGCTTACAAAACAAAGCCAACCTAATGGAAGAATTGCGCAAGATCGTCCGTGTTATGAAGAAGATTGACGAGTCGGCACCGCATGAAATCATGCTAACGCTAGATGCTGGCACCGGTCAAAATGCGATTAGCCAGGCGAAACTGTTTAGCGATGTAGCACCGCTGACTGGCATTACGCTGACGAAGCTAGATGGAACCGCGAAAGGTGGGGTTATCTTTGCCTTAGCTGACCAGTTCCAAATCCCAATCCGCTATATTGGTGTGGGCGAAGGTATTGACGATTTAAGACCATTTGAAACACAAGACTTTATCGACGCACTGTTTAGCCGAGAAGACTAAGTAAAACTCAAGGGATGCGTAGCATCCCTTGTCAAAAATAGGCATCCAATCAGGGGAATGATTCGGTGATCAAATTTGAGCAAGTGAGCAAGGCTTACCGCGGTGGTAGACAAGCGTTGCAAAAAGTGGATTTTCACCTTCGACGCGGCGAAATGGCGTTTTTAGGTGGCCACTCTGGCGCAGGTAAAAGTACGCTGCTAAAACTGATCTGTGCAATTGAACGACCAACCGATGGTCGTATCCTATTTAACGATCACGATATCAGCCGTTTGCCATCAAAGGATATCCCTTTCCTTCGTCGTAACATTGGTATCGTATTTCAAGACCATCGATTACTAATGGATCGCAGTGTATTTGATAACGTGGCGTTGCCAATGCGTATCGAATCTATCTCTGAAAATGAAATCAAGCGTCGAGTTTCCGCAGCACTAGATAAAACGGGTTTACTGGATAAGGCCAAATGCCTGCCGAGTCAGTTGTCCGGTGGTGAGCAGCAGCGCGTGGGTATCGCTCGAGCGGTTGTGAACCGACCTACTATGTTATTAGCAGATGAGCCTACTGGTAACTTAGACCCTGAATTGTCTAACAAAGTGTTGAAGCTGTTTGAAGAGTTTAACCGCGCAGGCGTATCCATTTTGTTGGCGACGCACGATATTCATTTGGTTCGCTCTAGACCTCAATATCGTTACCTTGAACTGAACCAAGGATTCTTAAGTGAGGTCAGTGATGGTGTTTAAGCGTAAAAATAGCAAGCCAAAGAAGCACCGTTTAAAGTCGGATAACTTCTTTACTGTGCATTGGAAGCAGGCAAAAGCGTCTTTGGTAGAGATGTGGCAGCGTCCATTAGGTAACATTCTAACTCTGGCCGTTATTTCTATGGCGCTAACCATGCCAGCTTGTCTTTACCTGCTAGGTAAGAATGTCGTGGCGGTGACCTCTAACGTGGCGAGCCAATCGCAAGTAACCGCGTTTATTTCCGTCGGTGTGCCGGATGCAAGAGTGTTGGTACTTAAAGATGCAATTGAAGGTTGGGAAGAGGTCAGTTCGGTTAAGTACATTACGCCGCAAGAAGGTTTAGCTGATCTCAGTGAACACTCTGGTCTGGATCAGGCTCTGAGTTTGCTTGATGGTTATGCGCTCCCTGGTGTGCTTACCATTATTCCGGTGAATGCCGACGTACAGACTGACCGAGATTTAGTGGCTAAGCTGCGTACTCAAGAAGAGATCACCGATATTCGCCGCGATGAAGATTGGTTGAGTCGATTTGATGCAATCAAAACTTTAGCGTCAACATTAGTCGTGACGTTATCGGGGCTGATGTTGGTTTCTGTATTCTTGATTGTGGGCAATACGTTGCGCTTTAACGTTTTGGCCAACAAAGAAGCCATTCAAACCATGAAATTGATTGGTGCGACCGATGCTTATATTTTGAGACCTTACCTCTATTCAGGCATGTGGTTTGGACTACTAGGTGCGGTTGTTGCTTGGTTGTTGACGGCGTTGATTACCGTCCTACTCAATAGCGCCGTGACCGATCTTGCCACTTTGTATGATAGTGATTTCCGACTCCTTGGTCTTGGCTGGGATGAGACCTTGCTAATCCTGATGCTCGGACTATTCTTGGGGACGGGCGCAGCAAGAATTTCAGCTAAGCGTCACTTAAAAGAAATTGAACCGGTCTAGAAAACTCAGGTCAGAATGTTGATTGAGCGGCAAAGCTGCTCAATCCTGACGCAGAGTGTAACAATTGTTCGCTTGTACGTGACTATTAATAATTATGTAGTTATTCAGTGAGATAGTGGGAGCTCAGTCCCATCTGGGCAGAAAATACCTATTAATGAATGAAATTTAATCGGCATTTACCCTTGTTTAGACCAATTGATTATGCATAATTACTAACCCCTTCTTGAATCTCAGCCTATTAAGGTTCAGTATTGATGGATTGAGAAGGCGTTAATCCCACTCGACACGAATGAGGAAGTGAATGGCAAACCAAGCGTATCCAATGGCATTAGTGACACAAGATAGCCTTGATGGCTACATCCGCTCAGTCAACAGCTACCCAATGCTGACGGCTGATGAGGAGCGTGAACTAGCAGAGCGATTACACTATGACGGTGAAATAGAGGCAGCGAAAGGGCTGATTTTGTCTCATCTACGATTTGTTGTTCATGTTGCTCGTGGCTATTCTGGCTATGGGCTTCCTATGGCTGACTTAGTGCAGGAAGGCAATATTGGTCTGATGAAAGCTGTGAAACGCTTCAACCCTGAAGTAGGGGTTAGACTGGTGTCTTTCGCAGTACATTGGATTAAAGCTGAAATCCATGAATACGTATTGCGCAACTGGCGTATCGTTAAGATTGCGACGACTAAAGCTCAGCGCAAACTGTTTTTTAACCTACGTAAGTCGAAAAAACGCTTAGGCTGGTTCAATAATGGTGAAGTGGAAACAGTAGCAAAAGAGTTGGGAGTCGAGCCATCAGAAGTTAGAGAGATGGAATCACGTCTCGCGGCTCAAGATTCAACGTTTGAAATGCAAAACGATGATGACGATACTGGCTCATACACTGCACCTGCGCTTTATCTTGAAGATAAGAGCTCAGATCTTGCAGAAGACTTCGAAGCAAAGAACTGGGAAACTCATACCAATAACCGTTTAGGTCACGCGCTTGCGACGCTTGATGAGCGTAGTCAACATATCGTGCGTTCTCGTTGGTTGGATGACAACAAATCTACGTTGCAAGATTTAGCCGATACTTATGGTGTGTCTGCGGAGCGTATTCGCCAGTTAGAGAAGAATGCAATGAAGAAGCTTAAGGCAGCTGTCGGCGAGTTTTAAGTCCGGTTTAAAGCAGAATAAATGATTAAGGCCGAGATCGAGAGATCTCGGCCTTTTTGTTTTTGATCGGATAATCAAAACGATCGAATTATGTGATCACATTTTTCACTTGTGACCTGTGGATAAGTCTGTGACAAAATTATTTATCAACTGTCAGAAAGCAGCGAAAAACGGTCGATTGAAGCGCTTTTAGCACTGGGGATACCTTTTGCTTTACACACAGATAGATCAAGATCATACCTAGATATTGTGGATCATAGGATCTAAAAGCACCTTATCAACGCAATCCACAGAGTTACACACAGATGGTGGTTTTTTAAGCTTAAGTGGATAACCCCATTGATTATCGGTACTTTGACAACACTGAATAGTGATACTATCAGACGTGAAATAACAACGTATAAAAAGCATCGAATCCAAGCTAAATTTGATATTGATTGGTGCATAAAGAAAGTGAAGGTTTAGACTCTATGGAGCAGTTTCAACATATCGATGTGGTCAACGCACATCAACTACTGAGCAGTGACTCAGAGGCACGATTAGTGGACATTCGTGATATTCAAGCATTTACTGTGGCGCATGCCTCGGGTGCATTTCATCTTACCAACGACAGCATTGTTGATTTCATGCAGCAAGTGGAATTTGAGTCACCAGTGCTGGTCATGTGCTATCACGGCATCAGTAGTCAAGGTGCGGCGCAATATCTGCTAAACCAAGGTTTTGAGCAGGTATATAGTGTTGATGGGGGCTTTGAGGCTTGGCAGCGCGCCGAATTACCAATAGAGAAATAACTATGATTAGATTGATCACGATTCAAAACCCGCGAATGGGTCAGGCATTTATCGATTACATGGCATCGAGAAAGATTGATGTACAAATGATGCCTGAAGGAAGTGGTCAATTTGCCCTGTGGCTGATACATAGTGAAGACCAAGTAGAGGCGGAGGCTGAACTTCAGCAATTCCTGACCGAACCTAATCATCCGAAGTACCAAGCCTCTTCTTGGGACATGGCGGAGACACGTCAGAATAAATTCCATTACCAGACACCCAGCTTTATGTCGCTGCTTAAGGCAAAAGCCGGCGTGGCGACTTTGAGTATCATGCTCATTTGTTCGGTGATTTTTATCTTGCAGCAGCTTGGTTGGGGGGAAGCGATCTTTGCATCTCTACATTTCCCTGCTCTCGACGGACAGCAATGGCAAATCTGGCGTTGGTTTACTCACGCACTGCTGCATTTTTCGGCATTACATATCATTTTTAACTTATTGTGGTGGTGGCAGCTAGGAGGCGATATTGAGAAACGTCTTGGCTCTGTAAAGCTTATTGAGATATTTTTGATATCGGCTGCGGTGTCTGGAACCGGACAATACTGGGTTGAAGGTGCAAACTTTGGTGGCCTGTCAGGCGTAGTTTATGCGTTGGTGGGGTACCTTTGGATGCTTACTTGGAAACGACCTGAGCTTGGTCTCATCATTCAAAAGCCGATCGTAGGCTTTATGTTGGTTTGGCTTATTCTCGGTTTCTTCCAACCTTTCTTGGCGATTGCCAATATGGCGCATTTAACTGGTCTAGCAAGCGGTATCGTATTAGGACTGGTGGACAGTCAGCGTTTGAAAGCGCGTTAGGTTACGCTTCTTATTGGTATAAGTATTTGGTAAATAAAAGGTCGGCGATGACGGCCTTACCGGTTTCTGCTAACAGTAGGTTGTTGAGATTCTCAACTAAGGCGTGACGAATTTCTTCTCGGCCAGCCAAAGATTTGATGACATCCGCATTTTGACGACCGAGTAGTTCTACAACCGCATCACGAATAAGTGGTTGATGGTGTTCAATAATAACAAGGTCGCTGGCATCTGCTACCATAACGTCGATTCGTACTTGAACATAACCGAGTCGCTTGCCCTCAGTATAAAAATTCGTCGTCAACTCTGGTTCTAAAGTGAAATAGGCGAGGCTAGGAGCAGTAGAATCTGCCGAAAGAGCAGGGAATGTGACAGTCAAGCCCATGATAAGGAAAAACTGGCTTAGGTAACGTTTACGCATATTTCTCTCTTCCTAACTCCATTTAGCCGATATTCCATAAGCCTAATTTTGTTACAATAGCACGATACAACTAGAGTTTATGGCCTCTTCGAATGGTACAATACGCCATTCAGAAGAATAATGATTGTACGCCTTAAGCGCGTGTTATTGAATAGCAAAATGAATGATTCAGTTTTCGATTATCTGAAAGTATTAAGCCACGCTCAATGGCAATTTCCAGAACAGTTTCGATTTACCAATGATAATGTCTTGCAATGGTTAACAGAGCAGGGCTCTTTGTCACATAAATTAAGTGCGCATTGTGATCACTTCGCAGTAGAAGTGGTGCGTAACGAAGCCAGTCCTCCACAATGCATGTCACATGAAGAAGTGGAGTTACTTGATCACGAAGCCTGTTGGCTACGAGAGGTGGTACTATCAGGCGATGATGTGCCTTGGGTCATCGGTCGCACGTTGATGTCGCTCGATGCCATGGATAGAAGCCAATACGACATTTCACAACAAGGAACTGTACCTATTGGGGTTACCGTATTTTCAAGCTCAGATACTAAGCGTGATGCGCTGCAAGTTGCCATGATCTCGACTCCGCAAGGCGACTTGTTTGCTCGTCGTTCTCGCCTGTGGGTATCAGGACATCCAATATTGGTCGCGGAGCTGTTTCTTCCCGATTCGCCGGTCTATAACATGGAGAGTGAATAATGACCTCGGCAAAGGCAAAAGCCTATTGGCAGTTAATGCGAATGGACAAACCCATCGGCTCGTTGCTGCTGCTCTGGCCAACACTTTGGGCGCTGATTCTTGCGGCCGAAGGGATACCAGATTTGCATGTATTAGTGGTCTTCTCATTAGGGGTGATCATGATGCGTAGTGCTGGTTGTGTGATTAACGACTTTGCAGATCGTAAGGTGGATGGTCATGTAGAACGCACCAAATTTAGACCGCTTCCAGCAGGTTTAGTGTCATCAAGAGAAGCCATCGCGCTGTTCCTTTTCCTCGCTATTGCGTCGTTTATCCTTGTATTGACGATGAATACTCTGACGATACAGCTGTCGTTTGTTGGTCTATTTTTAGCGTTTATTTATCCATTTATGAAGCGCTATACTCATCTACCGCAATTGTTTTTAGGTTTGGCGTTCAGTTGGTCGATTCCGATGGCGTGGGCTGCACAAGCAAATGAGCTGCCACCTATGGTTTGGTTTGTCTTTGTGATCAATGCGCTTTGGACCATTGGCTATGATACTCAATACGCCATGGTTGATCGTGACGATGACTTAAAAGTTGGGATCAAATCGACGGCCATCTTGTTTGGGCGCCGTGACAAACTCATTATTGGCTTATTACAGTTTGCCACGTTACTCATGCTGTACACATTGGGTGGATGGTATGAACTTGGTACGAGTTATTATTGGAGTTTGCTGGTGGTTGGGGCACTGTTTGTTTATCAACAATGGCTCATTAGACAGCGTGAGCGAATGCCGTGCTTCCAAGCTTTCCTCAATAACAACTATGTTGGTATGGTGGTGACGATCGGTTTGCTGGTGGCATTTTGGTCGTAGCAAGATAGAGAATAAAACAAAGGCGCTATTGAATAGCGCCTTTGTTATTTTTGGAATTTACTCAGAAGCAGGTGTTTCTTCTAAAGCACTTTCTGCGTCGCTTTGATGGACACTTTCTTGGATCGTTAATCTCACCTCAGGATAGAGCAAGCTGTATAGTAGGCTCGCTAACGTTTCGGTAGCGGCGCTATCACAATTACCTTCTACGTCAAGGTAACCTTGTTCCTTCAGGGTGCTAAACAGAGCCGCGAAGGCGCCTTTATCAAAGAACTCCGGAGCATTAATGCCATGAAGACGACCAAGACGCTGAGCAATTTCTTGGCTCTTCTGTTCTAAATCACTTTTGCCTAGCTCAGGGTAGCTGGCCAGCAAGTTGAGCGAAATCGCATAACGTTGAAGCGTCTCGGAAATCGTTCTACCTAGCAACATCAAGGTTTGGGTGTTGGATTGGTTCATTGAGACAAAACCTTGTTCCACCACGACCAGTTGCTGACGCTCAAGTTCGGCAACGATACTGTCGACAGCCTGTTCTAGCTCTGCCTGGTCCAGATTCAAGAACAGCTCTTTCTTAAGGAAAGGATAAAGCTTAGCAACATTGTACTTGATAGCTTCAAGTGACAATTTATGTTGGCGAATCAACATTTGTGCAATCAAAGATGGTAACGCAAACAAGTGAATGATGTTGTTGCGATAGTAGGTCATCAGAATCGACTGGTGACGGTCTAGGGAAATAATGTCACCTAAGGTATCTGACTCAATAACAAACTTGTCTAACGACTCGGCGTGAGCTACCAATTCTTCTGCTGAATCATTAGGCAGCGTGCTGGTTTGTGAATATGGAACCTGCTTAAGTAGCGACAGATAACAATCAATCTGTGAAACCAAGCTATCGCGAGATAACGCACGTTGACGTGATGCAAGCAAGGCTGTGGCACAAAGCGTTAGTGCATTAGTTGCAGCAGCATCGTTAATATTGGTCATCATCTTGGTCGCAAGATCGTTGACCGCGGGTACCAACCACTGTGGTTTGCTGGTGCCCATTGGGTCAATGTCTTGTGTCCAGTTTGGTGCAGCTTCATTGAGATATTGATTGAGTGGAATTGGCTCACCAAAGTTCACGTAGCCTTGCCCAAAGTTGCGCAGCTTACGAATGGTCTTGATTACTTGGCCAGCATTCTCTTTTTCTTTGCGCTTACCACGTAGCTCTTTGGCGTAGGTGCTCACTTCCATCACATGTTCATAACCAATGTATACAGGAACAAGGGTGACAGGGCGGTTAAGGCCGCGCAACATTGCTTGAATCGTCATTGCTAGCATGCCAGTTTTCGCTTGCAGTAAACGGCCGGTACGTGAACGACCGCCTTCGCTGAAGTATTCGACTGAGTAGCCCTTGGCAAACAGCTCTGCCAAATATTCGCGGAAAATTGTCGAATAGAGCTTATTGCCTTTGAAACTGCGGCGAATAAAGAACGCGCCACCACGACGGAAAATAGGCCCTGCCGGGAAGAAGTTGAGGTTAATACCCGCAGCAATATGCGGTGGTACCATGCCTTCACGGTAAAGAACATAGGACAACAATAGATAGTCCATATGACTACGGTGACAAGGTACGTAAACAATTTCATGACCGTCTTGTGCTAAACGACGCACGGTAGAAGCGTTATTGACGTTGATGCCTTGATAAAGTTTGTTCCACAGCCAATGCAGGATATGATCACCGCTTTTTATCAACTTATATGAGAAGTCAGCTGCAATTTCATCCATGATTTGATGAGCTTCTTTGCGTGCTTTTTCTTCACTAATATCGTTAGTTTTCGCGTAGTCTGTGATCGCTTGCTCAATCACTTGAGAGTTGAGTAAACGATGGAATAGTACTTGGCGGTTTGGCAGGTTAGGGCCAGAGGCGGCGAACTTCTGTCTTGAGAAGTGGATACGAGCTACACGTGCCAGTTTGTGAGCGATAGATTCATCAGTGCCATGCGAATCTGCCATATAGCGCAGTGATACTACTGGGCTAAAGCGCACCATGCAGTCCCGACCGGAAGCAATAACCGCGAAGGCTTTTTGCAGACCATTCATCGGTTGCAGGTAAGGCTTCGGTGTCTCTTCTTTACCAGGCTTACGGCCCCAAAGAACAGTAGTTGGAATGACTTGAACATCAAGTTCACGGTCTTTCTCGTGCTCTTTTAGTAAGTCAGAAAAGAGTGCGATGGATTCGTTAGGAACGTTCTGGTCGCTACTAATGAGAGTTGGTCTTGAGGCGATGAAGACAAAGCGGCTACGCTCTTCTCCATTGAGCACGATAGGCTCTAATGGATCCGGTAACCCAACGGCCAAGGCTTGCTCTTGTAATGCGAGCAAGTCGACATTGGAGCTAAACGGAAGGGCGTACACCACAGGTTTCGTTACATCGATATTGTGGTCTTCGATTGGGTTAGATGGAATCGCCGTCCCTTTTACCAATACCGACATTGGTAGTTTAAGAAAGGAACGGAACAGTGATTGTCCTGAAGACATAAAGGTTCACAGCCTCAATTTGTTCGAAAGAAACAATGCCTAAGAAGCGCACATACAATGAATTGTAGTGTGTTAATCCTAGGCACTATATTTAGAGCGGTGCAAGCATACCAGAAACTGGTCTTACCTTTAATGAAAAAACTCGTTACATCCTAATTCGATATTTTTTGCTCTGTCAGGGTTAGATATGGTGTTAAGCCGCTAAAAAAACAACCAATTGTCATTGCAATTAACCCATTACTGGATATACTCACAGTTAACTGTATAAACAGACAGGTGAATTATGAAGCCGCTAACGCCACGACAACAGCAAGTTTTTGATTTAATCAAAAGCAAGATAGACGATGTAGGCATGCCACCTACTCGCGCCGAGATCGCGAAAGAGTTGGGTTTCCGCTCTGCGAATGCGGCAGAAGAACACCTAAAAGCCCTAGCACGTAAGAAAGCCATTGAAATTATCCCTGGTGCATCTCGAGGCATTCGTATTCTGCTTGAAGATGCTGCGAATGAAGACGCCGGCCTGCCATTGATTGGTCAAGTTGCCGCGGGTGAGCCTATTTTGGCGCAAGAGCATGTTGAAGCACACTACCAAGTTGATCCGAGCATGTTTAAGCCACAAGCTGACTTTCTGCTGCGTGTTAATGGCGAAAGTATGAAGGACATCGGTATTATGGACGGTGACCTACTTGCGGTACATAAAACGCAGGATGTTCGTGATGGACAAGTGGTGGTTGCACGTGTCGATGACGATGTGACGGTAAAACGACTTGAGCGCAAAGGCGCGACTGTATTGCTGCATGCAGAAAACGAAGAATTTTCTCCGATTGAAGTAGATCTAACTGCTCAACACCTTGCCATTGAAGGAGTTGCGGTTGGTATCATTCGCAACACCGATTGGATGTAATCGCATTAAGGCAGATAAGCAAACGACTTTTCTGCCTTAAATTCTACGCGTTTTTGATTAAATTGTAGAAAAAATACCCGTCTCCACTCCCCACCGTGCTCACTTTCTGGTATGTTTCGCACCCTTGTATCGTTCAGGAGATAAATTGTGGAAGCTTGCCCACTGTGTGCGGGACTCTCGGTACACCATTATCACAGCGATAAGAAGCGAGATTACTTGCAGTGTGGTTGCTGTCAATTGGTGTTTGTACCAAGGCAGCAACGACTTGATGCGAGCGCGGAAAAAGCGATTTATGATCTTCATATCAATGATCCTAGTGATGCTGGCTATCGACGTTTTTTATCTCGACTAGTTTCACCACTACAAGAACGATTATCACAAGGCTCAAAAGGTCTCGATTTTGGCTGTGGCCCGGGCCCAACCTTGTCTTTGATATTCGAAGAGCAAGGCTATGACATGTCGCTGTATGATTTGTACTATTATCCAGAGAGTTCGGTATTAGATAATAGTTATGACTTCGTCACAGCAACGGAAGTTATTGAGCACTTGTATGAGCCAGACTTAGTTTGGCAACAATGGTTATCGCTCATTAAGCCTGCGGGATGGTTAGGCTTAATGACTAAAATGGTGGTTGATGTGGATGCCTTTGCCAAATGGCACTACAAGAACGACCAAACCCACGTTGTATTCTTTAGTCGAGCCACCTTTGTGTATTTGGCACAAAGAGATGGGCTGGAGTTAGAATTCATTGGTAATGATGTCATTTTACTGAGGAAGCTTACGTAATGAGTCGTAAGAAAAAATCGAGAAAACCAGGCGCGAATCCAGAGCCTGTAATTGTTACACGCAACCGCACTGAATCGGATGTGGAAGGTCGCTTACGCAAGCGTTTGAAAAAGCGCAAAGGTCAGAAGTCTGGCAGTCGTCATTCTGAAGGTTCGAAAACCAAACAGGCAGGCGGCGCAGCTAAGCTAGATCCACGTTTAGGTAGCAAGAAAAAAATCCCACTTATCGTTGATGATAAGAAAAAACCAAGTAAACAAGAGCGTCGTTTATCTGCTGAGCAAGAACTTGAAATGCTTGAAAATGATGCACAGCTTAACGTACTGCTTGATCGCATTGAAAGCGGTGAAAACTTGGGTGCAGGTCTGCAAAAATACGTTGACGAGAAACTCGATCGAATTGAAGAACTGATGAACCGTCTTGGCCTAATGGAGCCCGAGATTGAAGATGAGTTTGAATCATCTATGGCTGAAGAGCCTCGTCAGACAAAGGGCAAAGCAAGCAGCGATGCTGATTTGTTGTCTCAATTTGAAGAGCTAGACATCGACCAATTCAAGGATTAATAAGGGTAGAGTAGATGAATACCTTCACACTGTTAGCCATTGCTGGTGCCATCATTATTGTCGGCTTGGCTAGTTATGCGGGCTATTTGCTACTGCAACTTAAGAAGCAAAAGGAGTTGCAACAGCAGCATCGCGACTTGGCTATCCAAAAGCGAAATGCCAACATTTTTGAAAGCGTCGATACGATTTGTTTGGCGACGATTCAAGGGCAATGCGATGTATCAGAAGCGGCGATTAGACTCTACAACATCATGGACTACGTTCAAGGTAATGACCGTGTCGACTTTGATGAGAGCTACCCAGCTACTTCTGAGCTATATCATATCGTTAAAGATATGCCACGCGGTGATGCGCGACAAGAGATGAAGAAGCAAGACCGAATGCGAGATAACCTTGCACGTCAAAAGGCAGAAGCGCGTTTGAATGACGCAATTATCGAAGAGCTCAAAGACCTTCAGCAGAAGGTTAAGCCACTGAACAATGCCATTGATATTAAGCTTGTAGGATAGCCTTTTCGTTTCGTAGGTCATGACTAGTGATCAAGCTAGCATTTTTGTTGACGATTTGAGCAAAAATGCAGTTATCGGCGCTCCCTGTCATATTCCTGTGGCAAAATAGCGCCTAGTTGATGCACCGCCAATCTACGCTTGTTAGGTTGCGATTTGGGCGTCAAGAAACACATGTTTATTGGAAGTATTACCATGTCTCAAAGTCAATCAGAAACTAAGCAACAGATAGTCTGGGATCAAGCGATTCTCGATAAGTATAACTACTCGGGTCCTCGTTATACCTCATATCCGACCGCTGTCGAGTTCCATGAAGCTTATACCATCTCTGATTACGACATGGCGTGTACTCAATATCCAGAACGACCACTATCGCTGTACGTTCATATTCCGTTCTGCCATAAGCTCTGTTATTACTGTGGCTGTAATAAAGTCATTACCCGTCATGCACACAAAGCCGATGAGTATCTCGATGTTATCGAACACGAAATTCGTCAGCGTGCATCATTGCTTCAGGGTCGTAAAGTGACTCAGTTGCATTTTGGTGGCGGCACGCCAACTTTCCTCACTAAAAGTCAGATTAGCCGATTGATGGCGATTCTTCGTGGCGAGTTCTTCTTCCAAGAAGATGCTGAGATCAGTATCGAAGTTGACCCGCGTGAAATTGAGTTGGATATGTTGGACCATCTGCGCTCAGAAGGCTTTAACCGTCTGAGTATCGGCGTTCAAGACTTCAATAAAGAAGTGCAAAAGCTCGTGAACCGTGAGCAAGACGAAGAGTTTATCTTTGCCATGGCTGAGCGCGCCAAACAGCTGGGTTTCCGTTCAACCAACCTTGACCTTATCTATGGTTTACCGAAGCAAACTAAACAGCGTTTTGCCAAGACATTAGAGCAAGTTCTGACCATGCGTCCAGGACGTTTATCGGTGTTTAACTATGCTCACATGCCAAATCTATTTGCCGCGCAGCGTAAGATTAAAGACGAGGATCTTCCTCAAGCTGAAGAAAAAATGGCGATCTTGCAAGATACTATTGCGACGCTGACTGGCGCAGGCTATCAGTTTATCGGTATGGACCACTTTGCTCTTCCTGAAGATGAACTAGCGGTTGCACAGCGTGCGGGTGAGCTGCATCGAAACTTCCAAGGTTACACGACACAAGGTGATTGCGATCTAGTCGGCTTTGGTGTTTCTGCGATTTCTATGATTGGCGACAGCTACGCACAAAACCAGAAAGAGCTGAAAAAGTACTACGCTCAAGTGAATGATTTGAGACATGCACTGTGGAAAGGTGTGGTCCTTGATAAAGATGATTTGATTCGCCGTGAAGTGATCAAGCAGCTTATCTGTAACTTCAAGCTCGACAAAACATTTATTGAAAAGACCTTTGGCATTAGCTTCTCAAGCTATTTCGCTGAAGATATGAAACTGCTGCAAACGTTTATTGATGATGAATTAGTCGCAGTGTCAGACGATTCGATTGAAGTGACATTACGTGGTCGTTTATTGATTCGTAATATCTGCATGTGCTTTGACAAATACCTGCGTCAAAAAGCGCGTCAGCAACAGTTCTCTCGCGTTATTTAGTACCTACCAAATTCTTCATTTTGGCCGTAGCAGCTAGCTGCGGCCATTGTTCTAACGGTGCCGGTTGACCATACAAATACCCCTGTGCATGATGACAGCCAAGCTCATGAACGAGCTTAGCTTGCAATGGTGTTTCAATACCTTCGGCGACGAGCGTAAACCCAAAGCTGCTTGATAGCTTAGTGATTGCCGCAACAACACTCTGCTCAGCATTGTCTGGGGTCAGTCTATCTACAAAGGCTTTATCGACCTTCAGGCTATTAAACGGCAGCTTGTGGAGATAGGCGAGGGAAGAATAGCCGGTACCAAAATCGTCGATAGCAATATTAACGCCAAGCGCTCTTATTTTACTGAGATTGCCAAGGGTGATTGGGTCATTGTCAGCCAGTCGCGATTCCGTCACTTCGACGGTAAGTTGACGTGCCGGAAAACCTGCACATTTGAGCAGTTCAGACAACTCATCCACATAGCTTGCGCTCGCTAATTCAATGACTGAGACGTTAATGTGCAACTGAAAGTGCGCAGGTAGCCGCCGTTGTTTGATGGCATTGACAACAGTTTCGAGACTTTTCTCTGCCATAATCCGACCAATACTGCTAATCAGTCCTGAGCCCTCCGCAATAGGAATGAAATCCAATGGTGAAATGAATCGTCCTTCATCATCACGCAGTCGCAGTAGAGCTTCCGCTCCTAAAGTTTGGCCACTGCCGAGCTCAATAATAGGTTGGAAATACACTTCAAACTTATTGTTATCAATGGCATTACGTAATGTAGATAACAAGCGCGTTTTCTTTTTCGAACTCTCGGCCATGTCGGGGGTATAAATGCAACAGCGCTGACAATCAAACTTTGCGTGACTGTGGGCAATACCTGCATTTCGCAGTGTTGTGTCAGTGGTGTCTTCTTCGGTAATAGGTGCGATACCAATAGAGACCTGTAACATTAATGGCTCACCTTGCAATACGAAGGGGGCGTTGAATATCTGGCGAATTCGATGCTGATAACACAGTTGTTGCTCTGGCTGCACATCGGGTAGATAGATGGCAAACTCATCACCGGCAACTCGGCCTAGAACACCGTTTTCAAGCAACACCCACGCTTTGAGCCTCTCTGCAATAACGGAGAGTAAAATATCACCTTGATGGTGACCCAGACTGTCATTGATATCTCTAAATTGATTCACCCCGAGCAGCATCATACAACCGCTGTCGCTTTTCATAGCATTGCAGGTCTCAATAAAGCCTTGTCGGCTATACAGCTTGGTCAAGTTGTCACGAGTGAGCTGTTCTCGCAAAGTATGAAACGATGCTTGTAAGTGCGAGCGCATTGAAGAGAAGCTTTCCACGAGCAGCGAGATCTCTTTGATGCGATTGTTTTTGGGTAATGGGTAGTCCCAAGAGCCATTAGAAATCTGTTTTGCCGCCTCAGCGGTTTCGGACATAGGCAGAATCAATCGGTTGATGATGACGATACCGACAAGTAACCCCAGTCCGCCTAAAATCAAGCCCGCGATTAGCGTTTGGTTGCTAATCATGGGTATATCGCCAAGCAGAGCGTGAGTGGAGATAGACACCACAACGTACCAACTTAAATTGGTATTAGTCTGATAAGGACTAACCATCACATAAAGGGTGTCTCCCTGATAAGGAAAGGCGAATAAGTGAGGTTCAGTCAGTTCGGTATTATCTAAAGTTTGAGCAAGAAAGGTCAACGCAGGATGCGAGCTGTCAGCCATTGACAGCCTTTGACCGTTGGCATCAAGTATCGATTCATCATCGGCTTGGGCGATGAGCTGACGCTGGTTATCAATAATAAAGACTTGCGCGTTATGGGCGTGTTTTAATTCATTGAGAAATAGACTAAAAGTATCTATCTGTACATCAACAGCGGCCACTCCAACGAAGGTTCGAATGTCTCCGTCTGAGCTAAATACCGGAGCGAGAGCAGAAATTGTCACTTCTTGATCCGCGTCGGCGTTGGCATACAGCTTCGACCACATAGCCACGGGGTTTTCTTTGACCGGCTGGTACCAAGGGCGCAATCTTGGGTCATAAGGTTTTATGGTATCGATGACTCGAGACTGTCGGTTTTCACCTTGGTAGACATTAAGCTGCTCACTTGTATTCGCATCCTTTACCATCAAGGAGTAGCCGTTTGGGGTATGAATGGACTTGGCATTTCGTATGGCAAGGAATTCACCTAACTCGCCGCCAAAACCCAATAAGTCAATCTGCGAAAACTCAGTATGAAGGGATTTAAAACTCGACAGTAAATAATCTTCGATAGCTAGGGCATCATTGGCGGAATATAGCTGATGGTATTCAATCGCATGAGCTAATGCGTCGGCCACTGCCATCGGCCTTTCAAGATAGATATCTAAGCTCTGAATCACGTTGTAGCTTAAGCTAGTAAGCTGCTTTTCACTTATCTCCAGCGCAAGGTCGTCGTAGTGTTTCTTCTGTAACCATAAAATGGTGCCGATCGAGCACAGAAACACCAAGATAAATGGTGTGATTAGGGCTTTTTTGAAGGAGATTTTCAGTAAACCTGGCATAAGCTCTAATGTGGTTTGGCAACGAGCTCGCAGATAGATCTGAGGCTTTGCCGTAACGTATTAATAATCAATAGTTATAAATCGGCCGATTGATAGAATTATTTAGGTCATTTAAGAGTAAATGACCTAAATAATGGCGGTGCGTTAAGCAAGGTAATGAGCTAGTGAGAACTTTACTAGTAGAGTTCTTTGAGTTTTCGGGTAAGAGTATTACGCCCCCAGCCGAGCACTTTCGCGGCATCCTGCTTATGGCCATTGGTGTGGCTGAGAGCTGCTTCAAGCAATATACGCTCGAATTGTGGTTGTGCATGGTTAAGTATTTCTGTTTCACCAGACTCAAGCGCTTGTTGGGCCCATGAAGAGAGTAGTGATTGCCAATCACCAGAACCGATATCAGCAACGCGTCTTGGTTCTTCTAGTAACTCGGTAGGTAAATCACTTGGCAGAATTTCACTGCCGCTGGCCATCACCGTGAGCCATCGACAGGTATTCTCAAGCTGGCGTACATTTCCCGGCCAGTCGAGCTTATTTAAGATATCCACTGTGTCTGGGTTTAGAGACTTGGTCTCCACTCCGAGCTCTTCTGCTGCTAAAGATAAGAAATGTAATGTCAGCTTTTCAATATCCTGTTTACGTTCTCGAAGAGATGGGATATGGATGCGAATGACGTTAAGGCGATGAAATAAATCCTCACGGAATTCGCCTTCGGTAACCAGCTTTTCGAGGTTTTGGTGAGTTGCGGCGACGATACGTACATCCACTTTGACCGCAGAGTGCCCACCGACACGATAGAACTGTCCATCAGCTAAGACGCGCAGTAGTCGAGTCTGAATATCCAATGGCATGTCACCAATCTCATCTAAGAATAAGGTTCCGCCGTTGGCTTGTTCAAAACGTCCTTGGCGCACGCTATTTGCACCAGTAAACGCGCCTTTCTCATGACCAAATAGCTCTGACTCGATAAGGTCTTTGGGAATTGCTGCCATATTGAGTGCGATAAAAGGTTTGCTAGAGCGAGGACTATGGCGATGTAAGGCGTGCGCGACAAGCTCTTTACCCGTACCTGATTCACCATTAATGAGCACGGAAATGGAAGAACGAGATAAACGGCCAATAGCTCGAAACACTTCTTGCATAGCGGGTGCTTCACCAATAATTTCCGGTGCATCAGCTGCGATCACTTCTTCCTGTGAAAGGGCACTTTTCTGCTCTAGGCTGTGAGTAATCGCGCGCTCGACTAGAGTGAGGGTTTCATCGATATCAAACGGCTTAGGTAAGTACTCAAAGGCGCCTTTTTGATAGGCGTTTACCGCCGCATCGAGATCAGAGTGTGCGGTCATTATGATGACCGGTAAATCTGGGGCGCTTTCTTGAACTCGATTTAGCAGCTCAATGCCGTCAATACCGGGCATACGGATATCGGACACCAACACATCCGGTGTTTCCCGCTCCAGTGCCATTAGCACGCTCTCTGCATCGGCAAACGTCTCGCATTTGATATTTGCTGATGAAAGGGTTTTATCCATTACCCATCGTATTGAGCTGTCGTCATCGACGACCCATACATATCCTTTACTCATAGCCAAACTTCCTTACAGCAAGCCATATTAAGTCCTCTTTCTCCTTGAGGCTAAATAGGCAGATAAATAGTAAAAATGGTGCGACCGGGCCAACTTTCTACATCTATTTTTCCATTATGTTGGTCGATCAAATTTTGCGAAATGGACAGCCCAAGACCAGTCCCGCCTTCTCTGCCGCTTACCATGGGGTAGAACAGCGTATCTTGGAGTTCGGCCGGAATGCCGGGACCATTGTCAATAATCTCTATCCGAGCAGCGAGTTTATGGCGCTGTCCGTGAATATTGGCTTGATGCACAGTGCGCGTGCGCAAGGTGATTTGCCCATTATCTTGTTGTTTTAATATTTGTGCGGCATTACTGGTGATATTCAATAACGCTTGCTCGATTTGATCGGTATCCATCAAGATTGGCGGTAGACTAGGGTCATAGTCTCGCTCTATGGTCAGGCTGGTTCCTGCATCAAGCTCTACCAACTGACGTACCTTTTCTAAAATGAGATGCAGATTTTCTTCTTTTTTCGTTCCTGGACGTTGTGGCCCAAGAAGCCTATCGACCAGCGCTCTTAATCGGTCTGCTTGTTCAATGATGATATTGGTGTACTCATTAAGTGAGGGATCAGGCAACATCTTTGATAACAGTTGTGCCGCGCCTCGCAGGCCACCGAGTGGATTCTTTATCTCATGAGCTAGGCCTCTTACCAGCAACTTCGCAGCTTGTTGCTGAGCATGCTGGTTGAGCTCTTGAGTCAGTCTTTTTTGCTGACCAATCTTACGCATCTCCACCAAAAGCATCAGTTCCTTATTCCAAGATAAGGGGCTAACGGTCACTTCTAATAACAGCGGCTTGCCATCAACAACCAAAGTGACATCGCTATCGGTAATACTCTGGCCACTTTGCAGAGGTTGGGTTAGCAAGGCCAAATCGAGAGAAGCATGTTGAATAAACTGAGAAAGGTGGCAGTTAAGCAGTCTCTTGGAGCTTTGCGAGAACAATTGCTCTGCGGCAGGGTTAGCGTATTGAACTGTTAATCCCTCGTTGAGCATTAAGGTCGCCGTTACTACATTGTTGAGTATTGCACTGGTGAGTTCACAGTTTGCCACACGCTATCCTTAATCGGTTCTACATTGCGTTGCTCCATGATGGTGCGCTGCACGCAATGTATTTTGTTTATGCACTAAAATGGTGCATTGATAATTCCAAGTATGGCGCAATTTTTTATAGAGTAAAAGCGTAAACGCTGATGGCTATGGCGATTGCACCGATGCACGATGTAAATGCACAGTTATCGTATTGGACGATGCAATAACCTTGCCGTTTTGTTGTGCTTGGATTGTTAGGGTGTGGGTTCCTCGGTCGATGCCGCTTAACGACCAATGAGGATTGGTTTTCGGCGCGCCATATACCTTACCATCGAGAAGTAGCTGCAGTTTGGCTGAGACGTGGAGTTTGCCATCTATGTGACCAACAACATCGAAATTACCAGCGTTGTTGCGAATGGTTGCGTCGTGAGTGGGAGTGCGGATGCTGACTTTTAGCCTGATAGGTTGGAGCGTTGGCGTTTCTGAGAAAGAACGTGTTGCTGGG
>NZ_LQXO02000046.1 GCF_001639065.2 Vibrio barjaei | reverse complement strand
AGCCGTTAGTCACGCTGTGTTTTAGCGTGTCACTGAGCGCAATGTTATCCGGTTTTACGGGTGAGCTCGCTTACACCATTTTGCTTGTCAATGAACGCGGCGAACCGATTCGTGACGGTCTTAATACGCCTATTGGCATTGGCTTAAACACCACCACCATGCACGGCGCTGCGTCTGAGCAAGGGCAGCGAATCACGGCAAATGAAACCGTTGTGTTGTCCGTCGATAAGCTTAATGTCCATGACAAAGAGAAAGTGATTCCTCGTGTGGTGGTTCGCGCAGACCCAACTTATCAAATGACTCAAAGCGTGAGTAATCGTGATGTGTTGGAACATGCACAGTTCGGAGTGGGTGAGGTGACTTTGGTCGGGCTAGGCGTGTCGTCAACGTCTCTCTAATAGGGGGCGTCATGTTTCGCTGGTTCGCTTTTATTATCATTGTTTTCATCATGTATCAGGGGCAAAAGGTCTTGAAATCACAGCTTAATCGCGGGATTCGCAACAATAACCCGCTAAACATTCGCATTAGTAACAATGCTTGGGTTGGTAAGGTTACGCCGTCACAAGATAAGGCATTTGAAACCTTTAGTAGTCCTAAATATGGCTTTCGTGCGGCCACTCGATTGATTCGCAATTATCAGAATCTATACGGGCTTAACACGCTGTCGGGCATCATTCGTCGTTGGGCTCCGTCCCACGAAAATGATACTGCCAACTACACGCAATTTGTCGCAAGCAATATCGGTGTTGCTCCAAACGACACACTTAACCTTTACGACGATGCGTTAATGACTCGTTTGGTTCACGCCATGTCGATTATGGAAGTTGGTCGCTATTACAGTGTGAAAGATGCTGCCGAGGGAGTGGCTCTCGCATGAACAAGAAAGATGTCGCGTTACAAGTCACCATTGCCGTGTTCACAACGTTGTTAAGTGCATGGCTGTATTACAAATTGTCGAAAAAGTAGGGGTGTTATATGAAATTTCTAGGTATTGATTTATCACAACCATCAACAAAGAAAGGCTTAGTGTTATTGGGTAGCGCTGCGGCTTTGCTTGTTGGCCGACCTGAACTTCTAACTGCAACCGTCACACCTGACGGTGTGCAAGCAGGTGGCATCATTGGTGCGGCAGTTCCTGCGGTCATTGGGCTCTGGGAAACGCTTCGCAATGAGTTCAAAGGTCAATAATGGGTATAGTAGAAGCGCTCGTATTATCAGCGCTGACAGGCGGTGCGTCAGCTATGGCGACCGTCATTGCTCTTAAGGTCGATATTAAGTGGATACGGGATATTCTCAAAGACCATGCAGAACGTATTAAAGCACTGGAAACAAAGCATCAATAAAGCCCCGATTCTGCGGGCTACTTCATGCCGTCACTGGTGACGGATGTAAGGTCAGTAGGAAGGGGCGCGTGTAGCTTCACGAGATAATAAACGTCAGCTATTTAATCTCACCATTTTTGATACTTTCAATACTCCTAAGATACCTTACGCTTGCTATCGTAGGAATAAGCCGAACTCTTTGATAGAGTTCGGCTTTTTGTTATGCATATCATCAGACTGCATATTAAATTTGAGTAATTGGATGTAAAATAAGCCAATCGATATTTTGTATATTAGGAATTCAGATGATGTGGGGTTACACCGAAGAAAAGCTCAGGGATCTAATTCACACTGAAAAAGAGCATTTATGGAACAAGGTTAATGAACTGTCTGAGCAATTAAAAACTGCTCAAGATAGTTTGTCTGAGCTAGAAAAGACCGCTCCTGAACATTTTTCTAAGACCGTAGGTAATCAACGGAAAACCGCCGAGATAAAGAACAGAGCTAAAGAACAGTTTGAAGAAATGCAGAAAATTGCTCATGACGTTGAGTCTGGCAAAGAGTTCTTTGAAAGCTTACGTGACTCTATACAGAATTCCCATGAACAATCTACAGAAAATTCCAACCAGATTGCAACGCTACTGTCTCGCGCACAAAATGAAAACGAAGAATTAACAGAAAGCAAACTAGAATCTGAGAACACAATTCAAGAGCTAAGACAATTAGTCGACGAAAAAAACCTATTAACCCAGCGTATCGAAACAATAACAGAGCAAGTAGCTGACTCGGAAAATCTAACCAAGTCTTTGAGAACCTTACTTACAGGAGCAACCAAAGAACGAAAGGAAATTCGAAGCTTATATTTGGAGGTCTTCGGTCAAAGCTATGAAGATGAAAACGGAGAAATTCACGAAGTTGAAGGTCTTAAAGAGCAGTTGCAAGTTAGTTTTGACAAGATAAAAGAAGACCTTACGAGCCTGAATAGTGAGCTCTCTACCTTAAACGAAACACAAACCAACGTACTTGCGTCTTTAGAAACCCATTTCAAAGAGTCAACAGATGAAGCCGTTCGAGTAGCAGATGAGCAATATACAGCAATAAAAAACCGCATAAATGCATTATTGCCAACAGCATTAACTGCCGGGCTATCTGGTGCTTATGTTGAAAAGATTAAAGTAGAAAAAGAGCAACTTAACAAACACGAATTTTCTTTCTTTATCGCGATTATTGGTCTTATCATTTGCTCTTCAATACCGCTGATTTACAGTGTCGTTCGGGTATTGTTTCAAGAGCAAGAATTTGTGAATGTAATAAAAGATACTCCGACTATTTTTAGTCTGATGCTTCCTGTTTACGCTCCAATTCTATGGGTAGCATACTCATCGAATAAGAGCTACAAATTAAGCAAGCGACTCATAGAGGAATACACGCATAAGGAAGTCTCTAGTAAAACGTTTGAAGGGCTATCTGAACAGATATCCCAAATAGGAGAAGATAATGCAAGTGGAGAGCTGAGAACCAGACTTCTGTTTAATCTTCTTCAGGTTAATAGCGAAAATCCGGGTAAATTAATCTCAGATTATAATAATTCTGACCACCCGATAATTGATGCAATTGATAAAAGCTCCAAGCTCGCTGAAGCGATAAACAAGTTAGATAACGTTCCAGTTGTGAGTCATTTGTTAAAGCACCTTAGCGCCAAGGAAAAAGCTAAGCTAGACGAAAAAGAAAAAGAAGCGCAAGCTGCGTTAGATGCTCACGTAGAAGCGAGCAAAGAACAAGCCAAGGACAATGAGGAAAGAAAGTTAGATTCATAACGCTCTATTGAGAACGTTATGATAGTTAGTCTATTTATATTTGGTAGGAATCCAAGGGGCTGCCGTCATGCGGCGGCCACCACGAAAAGGCAGTAAATTCTCTTTGGCCGGATACACCTTGGGGTATTCAATGTGGCCATGCAGTTCGACCAATTGAGTGTATTCATCACGCCAATGCACAAAGCTTTCCAGTTCTTTAGGACTAAATTCACGGCCAGAAGGTGTGATAAACACCGCGCGTTTTTCATCAATCCGAAATCCATACCAACGCATATCATTGGGTAGATAACCAAGGGCTTTAATCAATAGCAGTTTTTCAGCCATGGGATTGATAGGAACAGTGCCGTTAAGCCAGCGTGAAATGGTGACTTTGTTGACGTGAAAAAACTCAGCGCCAGCACGAATGGTTTCAAATTCTTGCCAGTACAAAATGGCAAATGACTCTAATATCATGGTGATAAGCCTCACAAAAATCCTGATACAACAAACGTTAATTTCTATTGCTTTGTTTTTATTGATAGTTACCGTCGATAGCCGAAGCGGTGCGGTGCATTTTGTATAATCATCAATTTCCAAAGCAGAATTAAACGTATCAACGTGAAACGTGTGCCAGAACAAGCCAAAGGCTTTAACTGATTGAAATTCTTAATATTAAAACGGGCAAGATTGCCATTATCACCAAATGTTAAAAAACCACCCCTTAGTGCGCATTATGTATATTATGTTAAAATTGAATTGATTGGAGTTTTGTACACCACCGCTTCTTGGCACTTCTTCCGACACTTCATTAAACATAAGTTATTTACCATAAAGTATATAATAATCAATGACTTATTTTCTTGGAAATAAGTCATTGATTATCTACATCACAAAACAACAAACTCGATTCGTGATTGCTATATCTTTTAGCCTATGATTGTACATGCAGTGAAATCTATTAGAGGATTTTAGTTCATGTATAAGGTGGAGAAATGTGGCGACGAGTTTTGGTGCATCCTCGATGTACAAACCACTATGCCACCCCTACTTTCGTTTCGTTGGTTAGAGTCCAAGTTAAAAGAAAAAAAACTTGGCACCCAAAAATCTTACATGGACTCAGTCAAATTGTTCTATGACTTTTGGTTACAGAAACATGGCGTCTCTCTGGATTACTCTTTCTATCGTACAGATTACCAAGACGTTGAAGCTTTGATTGTCGAGCTTGATGCTTTTTGGGACTTCCTGATCGCTGATAAGCAAATCAGTAATGTTGCTACGCTCCCAACTTCTTTTACTACAACAGACGAAACTAATAGAAAAAAAAGGACTGCTGCTAAGCACTGTACGGTGGTCTGCAACTTCATCAAGTTCTTAAGTTCAACTTACTTAACAGCATCTTATATAGATGAAGACCGTAATACCCTTCGCAGATTAAGGACAGAAACTGAAGAAAGATTGAATGAGGCTCGTAAAAAGTTCAATAAATTCAGTAAGTCTGCTGCTAGAGTCACCTCCAACTTCGATGATTTAAAAAGTTTGACGGAGGAGCAATACGAGGACTTCTTCAAGGTGTTGCTGCCAGATGTTATGAAGCCAATAAAAAACGAAAATACGGGGGTAATAGAATGGGAGTTGATCAAAAAGAATCGACTCAACCCCATTGTCTCCTATGAAGTTCAGATGCGAAATTATCTTTTAACAGATTTACTTGTAAAGTATGGATTGCGTATTGGCGAGTCCCTGCTTCTTCGAAAGAACTCGTTTAAAAAGTCCCGAACCGTCGAGAACAGTTGGATAATGAGCGTTAGAAATCTATCTGACGATGCATTAGATGATTCTGCCATTGAAGATGAACGTAATAATAAGCCTCAGATTAAGACAAAGTTCAGTAACCGACTCATATACATTACTGCTAATGACTACAGAAATTTGATGACCTATTACAGGTTTATTAGAACGCCAGAAGCCAAACATGACTTTATCTTTTCAGCGAGCATCAGCCCTTTCAAGCCATCGAGCTATTCGACTGTGATGACTCAGTTCAAAAATGTCACAGAGTCGTTTAAGAGTCACTTCCCTGAGCATTTTGATCCTAATTATGCAGAATCGATAACAAAAAGCATATCACCTCACTGGCTCAGACATACTTGGGCTTTCGGTACGATGGAAAACTTATATTTCAAGCTCAAGGATGAGTTCATTGAGGCTGGCGCTGTCAATGTTAAAGGCATAATGGCTGAAGTTAGAGATCAGCTTCGACTGCTTGGTGGATGGTCTGACAAATCAACGATGCCCTCGAAATATGCCAAACGGTTCGAGTTACGCAATGCCAATGAAACACTAATGCGTGTTTACAACAGCACTGAATCCGAAGTCGGACTTCACGACTTTGACGAACAATTCCCATGGTAGAGCCAAGAAAAACTGAATCTTCTTGCAGGAAGCAACAATGAGTAACGAAACCCATTTACACCAAACGAACAGCCCAAGCCATGCAGCAATATTTACGGCAAAGCAAATTAGTTTTATTCACGACCTACATTTACCTGCTGTGATGTCAATTGACGTTGCGGCTCAAGATGACACAACTCACGTTCAGACGAAAAGTGACCGTTGGGAATATACCAGATTAGGACGAATCCATGTTCTCAGGTTTGATCTGTCCCCTGACTTTAATAAGCTTCTGAAAGTATTAGTAATAAAATACACTTCTGGACACCTAGCTCCGCTAACGTCTGAAGGTTTTAGACATATCAAGAATGTTATACGTTCTTTGGAAAGTATCTCTTACAGTTCGGTCTGCAAATGGCTTGAGGTGCGTGCGGCTGCTGACAAAGCTAGTGGATATTTTGAAGTAAAGTCAGTGACAAGATATCTGATTCGAATGGGGTTTCCTAATTTTGACATTGACGATCTAGAGACACTAGTTCGGTTACCTGTTCCATCAACCAGCGATCCGTCTCTTCGTTATCAAGACGTTGAAGCGGCAATGCCGACACATCTCAAAAACCTGATAATCAATCGATTGGTTGAGTTCGGCACGCCTGAAGGGCTTGCATCTCTCAGTGATAATCAATTAAAGGACTTATCAATTCTTGCTATTTCTTATGCTGTCGGCTGCCGACCACAGCAGTTTGCAAAGTTGATTGGTGGCTCTGTAAAACTTCACGCCATGAATCATAAGACTGGCTTAAAACGATATTTACTTGCGGTTCCGTTGGTCAAGCAAAGCTCAGTGACTGACTCAACTACCCCAGTCGCGTTGAGTAGTGAAATTGGACGTATTATTGACGAATACAAAAAGCGGTTTGCTATTGAAGATGGAGATACTTTGTATCCCTATGATGGCGATAAGAAGCGCTCTTTATCCAAGCAGATGCACTTGTCTCTTAACGATGCATTGTTGTTTATCCAGCCTAAAGATGTGAAGCTTGCGATTGAAAGTCAGCGGATGGATAGACCAGAATATTCACTCTACGACTTTCGCCACAATATTGGGCACAGTATGGCAATGCTTAATGCGTCAGCGGAAGAAATCGCAATGGTGCTTGGTCATGCTAGTACGGTTGCCGCTAGCTATTATATTGAAGCCACCCCTGAAATAGCTCTATTAAAACACAAAGCGCTTGGTCAGAATCCAGTCTGGGAAGGCATGATGGGGCTGCTTTTAACTGGCTATTCGGTGAATGAAGCCGAGTGGAACGGTTACTTCGTTTCTGGGATCGTTCGCGGCAAGTTTATAAAGCGCGTTGGAGGGTGTGAAAGGCACCAAAAGCAATGTCACCTCCAAAAAGTACGTAGCTGCTACGGATGCTTTTACTTCAGACCGTTTAGGGATGTCAGCAAACATCGAGAAGTGCAAAATATCATGACGGAAGAGTTACTTGATGTGGTTGATGTATCACAGGAAGGTCAAGGTGTGCTCAACCCTCTCATAGATACAGCTACACAGACTAAAAATGAAATAGAAATGGTGATCAACCGTCTTCAAGGTGGCTTTCGATGAAACAGAACTACGAGCAATTAAACAACTTTATATCTCTAAATAAGTCGTTCTTCGAGGATGCCCTATTACCTGAAATTAATGCTGGTGATGAACAATACTCTTGGGAGTCGACATACTGGGCGCTGGGAGGTTCATCCTCTGGCGTGTTTGCGACAAACTCAGCACAGATAAATTTTGTTCTACTCAAATGCAAAAATACCAAAGGTCTGTTTCAAGATGGTGAAGACAGCTTTGATCTCATTGAAATAAATCCAGTTTTTTCTGAGTTCATCAAGGCTTATTGTGTATCACTGTTCAGAGATAAAAAAGTATCAGGTTCGGTTGTACGTAACACACACATACTCCTTAAACGTGTATACGTGCGTATGCTGATGAGTGGTGCTGAACCTCATCCCGTTAATATCACATCAGAATTTGTGCAGGCAGCGACTGACCTATGTGCTCAATCACGAACGGGAAAGTCAGCTAAAATTAACGCCGCTAATGACTACATCTTGGCAAACAAGGTTGCTACCGAACTAAACTATCTAGGCATCACGCAAACTGAACTAAATATTGAGACAAAGCAAACCAGCATTGGTACGAATTACACTGAGCAAGTTAAAGCTGAGCAACAAACCGATGATAACGAGCAAAAGGAAAAAAACCTGTCAATTCAGACATTTTTAAATGTCGTTGCTCTCCGCTCTTTGGTTAAAACCGATGGAGAGAAAGTTGTTCTAAACTGTGTGTTGCTTCTTATGGTGACAGGGTTTCGACATATGGAGGCCGCAACCGTTCGATATGATAGGTTTAAAGTTGTTGAAATTAGTGACCCCCATACACGGGCCGCGATGGAGAAGCGCGGTCTACCGACTTATTTTGTTGGTCTTCAATATGGTGGAGAGAAAAAAGCAGGTATTCGGACACATTGGTTTGAACCGATGACAGTTGATTTGCTCGATGAGATTGTCGTCGATACTTTATGTCTCAATGAAAAGATTCGTAAACAAGTGGAATATATAAGAAGCAACGACTTTGATTCACTTCTTCCATCGTCATGGGGCCGAAACGTAAGCAGCCGGGTTGTTGAGCTACACTCTAAAGTGGCAAGTCTCGATTTAATTGTCGATGATGTTTACGAGTCTTATTCGAAGACTGTGGTCGAACGCGGTCGCCGCGCAGCGCGAGATTACGCAGTCAAGAAGTTGGCGGGCTTTGGAATAACGCCTCACTCAGAAGTCGAGTCTGGGAGAAACAGCAAAGAGAAACTATACACCCTTAGTGATATAGATACGTTCATAAAGTTGAGTCTGGATGCGGATAGAGGAACTTCGGCCGACTTAATTTGGCGATATACGGATTCTGAAACGAAAGAAGTGATTCATACTCCATATGAGAAGTTGTTATTCATTTTTCCTCTCGGTAGCGCGAACCAGACCCGACAAGCTGCTCTGAAAGTCATTCCACAGGTAATTAACACAAATGTTATCTCTTCATTTTTAGGGTATGGGCAAAAAGGTAGCCGTGCGCGCAGTATTTTTGCGAGATTTGGGTTGCTCAACGAAAATGGTGAGATCGACATGATGTATTCTCATTGCCCAAGGCATGGGATAAATACATTTTTAGCCTTAGCTGATGTGTCTGACCATCTCCAAGCTATGTTTATGGGACGTAGCGATATAAAGCAAAATAAGAGCTATCAGCATCTAAGCTTCGAAGACAGAGCCGTCTCTACTGAGTTGGTCTCGTTTGGTAATGCCAAGCAATTCGCTAGTGAAGGGAAAGCATTGGAGGCAGTTAAAATAGAAGCTTCTATCAAACTCAATCCAAACCTCGAACCGTCTAATGCATTTGCCCAAGCGTTAGGTACACAGACAACAAGCGAAGATAAAACCTCATTCATTGTAGATATATCTAGCAACAGCTCAAGCGATGTCTTCGCTGAGTTCGATGAGCTGTTCAACTTGATCGATGAAGAAGAAATGGATGATAAATCATCACTAGCAAAAAAAAAGGCTGACGTTCGCCCCCATTCAGACTTGCATGAAATGTATCTTGGGAGCTGTATGCGAAAACTGTCAACGTTCTCATGCCCTTACAATATGAAATGCCAAGACGGTTCGCCTTGTGCTTACTTCACTCTCACTGGAAGATCTGATGAGGAACACAAAATTAGGAAATTAGGTGAGCGTATTTCGTCTCAAATATCTGTCATCAATCACTTGGAGTTAACCGGAGAGTTATCTGTTGAGGAGTGTGAAGAGATACTTGGAGAGCTTCACACCCGTCAAGAGAATGTCGAATACCATGAGAGCCAGTCCGACTCTCTAAACAACGAAAAGACATTGATAAATTTGGCGGCACTTGATGAAAATCGAAAACCTAAGATGCTTTCAGAGATATTTGCTGTCGCTCAGCGTGAGATAAAGGCAATGAAGTCCCTGGAGTCAAAGCGCAAGAAAGAACTCCTTGTCGCCCCTCATTCAGAGGGTAGCGATTAATTTCAATGGCTGCTCAACTGTTTTCCTTGAACAGCAACCCTATAAAACAAACTAGTAAGGGGGATTGATTACACAGAGTGTCATCAATGCCATACCAGACTAATCGGAGCTGAATATGAGTGAAAAACTCAAAGGCAAAGCGCTTGATACTCGAATAGAGCATGAACTGCTAGAGATGCTAAATGAGGGCTACGAGCGCTCTCCAATAACTCAGGCAAACCTTTATAGAAGGCTAAAAGATAAGAATGTAATCAGCAGTAAAGCAACTTTGACTAGTCGTAAGAACTTAATAGAAACGTTCGCCAAAGAACAGGTAGAATCACTAGAGGGAACGTTCGGTGAAAGCGTTAAAGGTTCACGCTCTATGAGTAGAAAAGAACTGGAGACTGCTAACGCCAATCTCACTGACCAAGTCAAAGAATCAAGGCGCATGGTTCAAAAAAACACGACTTGCATCCTTAGCATGATTAAAGTCATTCGTGCGCAAACTACGGTCAAGAACATAGAGCGATGCTTGTCTCCTTATCTAATAAGAGAGTTACATGAACTGAAGGTGGCGGATAAATCCGATTACGATGAGTGACCTCGACAAGTTTTTTAAGAGACTGTCCTGGGCTGTAATTCGATGAGACTATCTGGCCGCATTGGAAGGCATAAAAGAGCAGACTGACCACCCCGACTGTATAGACGCACAGTCAGTCGTAGAGGCAGTTGCCAGCATTTTACGTGACAATGACCGCACTGCTGATTATTACCGGGACTACATTCAGCATTTGTTGCTGTTATCAAGTACAGGAAATATAAATCCACAGAGACTACTGATCAAGTGCCAATCAATTTCGCTAAAAGCCTCACTCAGCAGTTTCAAAAGCATGTCCTACTTCGGGTTTTGGTTATGCTGTATTCGAGTCATGGTTTCTTCCAGATAAGTATTAGATAAACTTTTCATTATTTTGGAATGAATGATGATGAAAATCATCAGTGGCACGACTATGTAGCTGTTTTATATAATATTTGTACGAATATAACTTGCTGTATTGATTAGAAAAACTAAGAAACCTAATCACTATTCAGCATTGTAGAAGGAACCCTAAAAGCTCTAAATTTACATTTTGAGAAAAGCAGCCAGCACAGAATGTAGATTTAACTCTGAAAATGAGGCTTGATGACAATGGTGCATTAAGACTAGCGTTGCCATACTGACTAAGTTGTTAAATGTAGCCTCAGCATCCAGCTGAGGCTACATCATAATTAGAAAAGGCGGATGAATACGCCGTCTGTAATAAAAGATATAGTCATAGCGCTAAGGCCAACTACAGTAACAATGGTAAACATCGCACCTCCTAAAACTTGTGTGAAAGTGTTAAGAAACCACGGGTTCCGTATGAGTGATTTTTCGGTCCTACTTCTTCATGAACTCGTAGTGAAAGTGAACTGTTAATTGCTTCGATTGGGGTGGTGAACTCCATCCCTAATGCAGATACATGAGAGCCATAGCGCCCCATAAGCAAGTAATTAGCTCCATCATATTGCACACCTCTATCACGATTTAAGTGACCAATATGATAGACGTAACCACCGAGTGTCATACCGTTATCAAACTTGCGTATCAGTGAACCTTCAACGTAGCCAATATCACCCGCTTGCCAACGATGTCCATTGCGAGTCGTTGCGGTGCGATGTTCATACTGTAAAGCACCGTTTACTTGCCACCGTTCATTAATATCGTAAGTGACGCCTGCGTTGAGCGTGTGCATGTCATAAGCTTTGTCGATGGACATACGGGAGGACTTCAATCCGAATCGCATCGAGTAGCCAGCCACGACATATAAATCATTTCCAACCGTCCAATTAAGTCGGATAGGATGTAGCCACGGGCTTCCACTCATGCCTACACCGACTTCTTCGTTCCCCTTATGAACTCCTCCAATGACCCCCGTAATACCAAAGCTATATCGGCCCCCGAGAATTCTAGTATCGGTGTAATAACTCAAATGTGGCAAAACTAAGTCCAAAGATGTGTACTTATCAGAGGAATGGTCTTGACCGTTTGCATTAACACCGCGGATATTGTAATGACCGAGTGTAATAGCACCGAGCCAACCTTTGCCTGGGTCTTTCGATGCATTTGCACCTGCACCACTACCTGGCTGCGTCGTCGTAAGCTCAGGACTTCCAAAATCAACAGTTGCGAATGCACTAACTGATAAGAATAATAATCCTATTAACGATAGTTTCTTCATAACATCACTCCATTACCAAAAAATGGAGTACTTAAGCCAACCTATCGTGTCATCACGATTTAGGTAACGCCCATGCTGTTTTTGAGTGTCATTTCGAACTTTGTGCTCAATTTTAAACTCTGCTGCTGACCACTCATTAAGCATGTACCCTCCACCTAGCTCGATATCGAGCATATCTTGGTCATATTTGTAGTAGTCATTAGCGTTGGAAGGCGTATCTGTGTAATGTGTGTAACGGGGGTTCGCGTAAAGCCAGTGTCCTTCATCAAATGCATAGAGGGCATACAGCGCAGGCTGAATAATCCCTGATGTGTAAGATTGACTGTCAGCTTTAGCTTTAGATGTCATTCCACCCACCGAAAGCATTGGGAAAACTGAAAAGCGATCGGTAAGATTGATCTTGTAAATCACACCGCCAACCGCGGTCGTCGAGTCCGCATTTTGATTGTGGGATCCAATAACGTCCATACTAAAGCCCAATCCATCGTTGACTCGAAAATAACGTGCTCGATATCCCATCCCTTTGGTACCTAAATTTTCAGCACCTGCACGGTCTCTATATTGCGCCGTTAAATCTAACTGAAACACGTTTTTGCCTTGTCCGTATACGAGATTGGTTTGAATGGCTCCGTCACCGTTATGAGAGACACCAAAGTTTTTAAATACTGCCGTTGGGTCACCATAGTTAACCCCATTGTTTTCTTCAGAAGCGAAACCCCTCGGCATTACCACTAACCCTATGGCAATGAGCAACACACGAGTTCCTATTGCAATGTATTTGCTGCGACGCTGATCCACAGCACGTGAAAATATTTTCATGAGAAACACCTATTTCAATAAAAAGCCCTGCAAATGCAGGGCTTCCTTGCCTTTGACTATTACTTGTTTCGATTCTTTCGTTTGAACTTCGAAAGAAACTTTGTTTTGACGAGTGCTAGAACAGGCTTCCCCAAAATGAATATTGGTAGTGCCGCCATTGCCTCTGCTGATATCAGATAACCTGCAGTGAGCTCCGTTATCTCCATCGCGGACAGGCTGAAGTGAACACTTATAGCAGAAATCATTACTGGGCTAGAAAGCATGAGCACATTACCCAGGATCATTACTGCTAAGGCTATTTTCTTTGTCGGTGTATTAACTAGATCTTTTAGTGTTGGCGCAGATGCCAACGGACTATTAATCGATTTCATATTTACCTCACTTAGGTTTAAAAAAGCCCCGATGTCTAGGGCTTCCTCCGCTTGGGTAGGTGACTAAAAACCGTTTCCAGCACCAACTTTTCCGTGCTTCATTCCAGGTCGACCTTGCATGACCCAATCCACTGCATTGATTGATTTCAATGGTGTTGTCTCAATGGTTTCGATTGGCCCATCTAATCCTTCTAGAATCTGAACCTTCACTGGATAGCACGTAAATTCCTCCAGTGAGGTCGTGTTGTTCTGATCACCTAAAGGACAAGGGCTGAACGCCACGTACATGTCGTGATGAACTAATACATCGACATGGTCCCCTTTCTTGAAAACACCTTTTGACGGGAACAACGAATAGTTCGTTGGGAATCGGTCATAGGCCATAGGTTGAAAGTGCATGAATACATGAGGGGTATGGAGTTCACGCGCTTTCTCCTCTCCCAAAAGCTCAACGAATGCCTGTGCAAGATTCGAATCACAGTTGTTGATATTTGGTTCACCTAGGTAGGTTTCCATCAAAGCAGCGTTGCAACGACCCGATGGATAAACAAAGCTATGTGACGCGAGGTCGCCATACATTTCTTTGAGGTTGTCGTGGTCTACCGTGTCCTCGATAATCGTTGCAATCGGGCGCGCATGAGGCGTGTTTGAGTAGTAGTGCTTGCCTTTCGTAAACACCAAATCACTAAATGAAGCCGTACAATAGCTGTCTGCATACTCACCTGTTGGGTTATCTTTCATTAGATACACAGTGTCGAGAATTTGGGGACCATCAATCAGCTCATAGCGAATAACTTGACCTTTCTTTAGCTCAAAGCTGTGGCCTTGATATGGTTGACAAATTCGCTCTTCAACGACACGTAAACCTCTTGCTGCATTAGCCATAGCTGCGTTAGTGACGTCATCGTATTGTGCTTTCAGCACTTTTTTATGTTGTCCTACTTTGTCGTCACCCGTATCCTGCACATTACCTTTTGAAAAAACGTGATAGCCAGCTTCTTTTACTGCTTCAAGTGTCGCTGCATCGATCATTGATTTAGTATTTGATTTAGACATTGTGTTTACCTCGACTATTTAGCTCATTAAGTTTTATGATGTATTCATGAACTTACCTGTTTGACGTCCTGTCGTTTCCATGGGTTGTACTTTATAATTTGATTCGAAATTTCCAAAAAAGGGTCCCTACGATATTTCTGTAGGGTGTAAAGAGTAGAGGTCTAGAAAATGGTAAACGTGGATCATGTGTCCTTGTTTGTAGCGTCTGTTGAATGTGGTTCATTCTCAGGTGCAGCAAGAGCTAAAGGGAAAAGTCTAAGTACTGTTAGCTTTGCTATATCTAGTCTGGAGGATAGGCTGGGGCTTTCGCTATTTGATCGTAAAAGTAAATACCCTACCCTTACAAAGGAAGGCGAGGCGCTATATCGAGTATCACGAAACCTACTTAGTCAAAGTGAACGTCTGGTTTCACTGGCCAATGGATTGTTAAACGAAGTTGAAGACACATTAACAATAGGTATTGACGATGTTGTTCCATTTGAAGTGATCGAAAGTGGCATCATAAAGCTTCAAAATAAATACCCTAATGTCAGAATTAACATAATTAGGCATTCAGTATCTGAACTTAAACAACTACACAAAGAAGGAAGGATACAACTTCTTATCGTGTTGTCTGAAGGGACATCTGATGATGGTTGTGAGTTTATTCATTTCGCCAACTTTGATGTTGTCGCAATTTGCTCTCCCGAGTCCCCTCTTTCAGAAACCCCGCATATTGATGCTGAGTACTTAGCTTCCCAACGCCAAATCTGCTGCGACACTATGAAAAGTAACCCCGGCTTTCAGCAATATATTGTTGGTACAGATACTTGGGAAGTAAGCGATTTTGAAGATTTAATTCGCTTAGTAGAGTTAGATTTGGGCTGGGCTGCGGTACCAAAGCCAATCGCTGAACGGTATATTTCGCTGGGAACAGTCACTCGATTCGATACCACAAAATTAACCAGAGCGAGTGATATTCTGGCCGTTGATCTTAGATACAACGTGACGGCGAGCCAAGGGGTCGCTCTCAGGTATCTCATTGAGCAATTGTCAGCCGGCTAGCTTTATTTTTGATGACTAGATGTTTTTGAAAAAAGCGCCTCAACGTATCGGTGTACAGGGCCTTTAATAGTAGATTCAGAGGACAGCATGTAGACTGGAAATGCATAGTCTAATCCCGTTAAGCCGCTATCGAAAGTAACAACTTTTTGCGCTTGATGAAACTCTTCCGTCAATTCAACCGGCACCAGAGACCATCCATACCCTTGACTCACAAGGCTGACAGCGTCCTCTAAAGTCGTACATTTTATGCGAGGTGAAGGCATCTCACTTAGCCCTCCCATACAGGTTTCTAGCAGCGATGTAATACTTTGGCAAAGTACAAACGCTCCTGTTTCAGGTGGGTATTGGTTTCGCTTTTTAATGATGTGTTCGGGTGCTCGAATCGCGACGAGGTTTATACTACATTTGGTTATGCTATCACCACCATGAGAACCAGGTATCAAAGCGAGGTTGAGATTACCCGATTGTAAGGCTCGACAAAGATCATCCTTATTAGCTCTTTTTACCGTTAACTTGGTATTTGGGTACGCATTGGCTACTTTCGCCAATTCCGCTTCAACAAGACTCAACGGCAATAGCTCTTCGATACCAACGGCTAACTTTTCTTCCACACCATTTACGAGGTCACGAGCAGCTGAATCAAGCTTTTGGGTCTGACTTAATAGTAACTTGGCTGAGTCGTAGATGATTCTTCCATCGACTGTCAATGTCGTACGTTTAGTTGTTCTATCGAGTAATACGACATCTAGGTAAGACTCCAACTGACCGATTGAATAGCTCACTGTACTGATACTTTTGTTTCGTAATCGAGCTACTGCTGAAAAGGATCCCTTATCAACAATATCAATGAATAACGACAATTGCTCCAGATTAATCATTGAACTGCCCCTTAGCTTTGTCACGCAAACTGTTCATTAAGCTTTGCATAACGGGGCCTCTTTTGAAGCTAGGCAGAACTCTGAGCTCCAATGGAATGCTAGTAGGGACACATTCAACCTCACTGAGGAACTCTACTATTGACCCAGCGTCTAAGTACGCTTTTGCGCTTTCTTTTGGAAGCATTGCCCAGCCGATATCTTGTTCAACCAATCGGATTTGTTCTTCACACCTTTCCACCACCCAAACATCGCTCGAGACTGTATACTGAGAGGACAGAGATACGTTTGTGACTTGGTCTTCAGTCATGACTTGACGGTATAGAGTTAAGGTTTCGAGTGACACCAAATCCTCATCGGTAAGCGCGGAATCAGGAGAACAGACTGTCGTTAAGTCAAGATTGGCGATGTGATAGAACTCGGTTCCAGAGGTATTAAACGCATCGGCAACAATGATCGCTGCATCAATATCACCAATCTCAAGCTGATGTAACAAGCGTTTCGCTGGCGCACGAATCAATGAAATATATGTAAGACTCTCTGCTTCAATATTGTCGAGGAAAGGTTGGATAAAAGAGATTGGCACTATTCCATCTAAGCCGATCTTTATTTGAGTCTCCTGTTGAGTCGTCATTCTAGCAATACTGTTTTCCAAGCGCGTCGCTTGCCAACAAACTTGTTGTGCCATGTCGTAGAGTTTTTTACCTTCTTCTGTCAGGTTTGCTTTACCACCAGAGCGATCAAATAAAGCACACCCCAGGTCATCCTCCAACTTGCCAACAGTAACCGCAACTGTGGTTGTTCCTTTGGATAGATGACGTGCTGCAGCTGAAAAAGAGCCGAGGTCGGCAGCGGTAATAAATATTTTAAGATGCTCTAAGTTCATTGGTGATACACACAAATTAAATGATCTGAGAAAAGCTAATACAAACATAGGGCACTATCTTCTCAAATTCCGCCATTCACACCTGTTAACAAGACCAAAAATTTTAATTTGTACAGAGAGCACCAGAACATATCATTGTTTTATATAACAGTTCACTTCTGTGCTTATAGCTGATCACTCTAGCTTCAACGAGCAGGTCTAACATAACCACAAAAGCTAGGTTTATGATGCTGTTCTGCGCACCAGTGAACTTTTTCATGCACTTATCGAGATAGAAAACGAACTCACGCTTCCTACAACAATGCCCAATATATGATTCATAATTCACGTAGATTGAGAAGTCAGGGTTTGGGTTACTAATCTTGTCGTTTATCTCGTCCAAGTTCTGCTTGGACAACTGGCCAATCAGAGATCTATCGAGATGAAAACCCTCAAAATGCCGTTGAATGGCAGGAATTAACTCTCTTAGTACATGGATGCACTTTTTAGTATCCAAATCCGAGTGATATCGCACAACGGTCTTCATGTTTATACCCTACAACTTTCTATACACTTATTAACAAGCAAGTGAGTGAGCAGAAAATATCTATCCTTACACTATGAAGGCTAGTTACTAGCAGTTCATCACTATACTAAGTCGCTTACCTTGTCGTCTCAAATAGGGTTCCTACGAGAATCCCGAAGGATAGAATCTTTACATTTCAATTAGTTAAGAAGTAAAGTCACTAGAAAACGCTCATTTATCATCTTTGTACCCACTTACACAAACAAAGAAAGATATCGAGCACGATTTCCTTTTTTGATCGTCACCTGAGCCCGCCTATAATTTATGGAACATAATGAATCGGAGCCCTTATGATTAATCTTGAATACGTTAACTATTTCATTTGTGCGGCTGAATTGGGCTCCTTCTCCGCTGCAGCAAGAAAAAAGAAGAAAGCCCTCACGACCGTTAGTGCGGCTATTGCAAATTTAGAAGATCAGCTTGGAGTCAAACTGTTCGATAGAACCATGAAATATCCGGAATTGACTCCAGAAGGACAGAGAATGTATGAGATTGGTGTCCAATTGCTCCGACAAGCCGAGAGAATGGAGGTTATGGCTCACAGCATCATAAACGATATTGAGGAGCAACTTGTGATCGGCATGGATGAGCTCGTCCCTTTCTCGCTAATCGAACCTATCATTGCTAAGTTTGAAGCCAAATTCCCAAATACCAAACTGAGGCAAACTCGCAGTACCGTAAATCAACTCTATCGAATGCTCGACACGGAAGAAATAGATCTCGCCATTCATTTTGCTAATAGCTTCAAGAATGTATCCGCTGACTACTATCACATTGCCAATATAGAGATGGTCGCTGTTTGCTCTCCCGATTCGCATCTGTCGGACTCTGACTCAGTTAATGGTGAGCAGCTCGTAGAGACCAGGCAAATTTGTAGCTCTGGCCTAATGAGCAATGAAATGTTGAACGACTTTATTGTTTCAAACGAGGTGTGGGAGTTTGCATCTACAGATGACGTAATAAGGGTTGTGGAGAATGATCTGGGTTGGGCAATCGTACCCAAGTCCATTGCGGATGAACGCGCTCAACTAGGGACGTTAAAAGTCATGAATCTAGAGAATAACTTTGCAAAGACCACGTTTATGCTCGATTTTAAAGTCAACCCAAGCTTGAGCCACGGCCCAGCTCTATCCTACATGGTGGAACAACTAAAAGGGATTCCAAACTCATAGAAAAAACGGCCGCATAGGGCCGTTTTACTAATATTATGATTGACGCCATATACCCGCTGTAGAACAGTGAATACCTGAACCAGTCAATGAATAGATTGTGTTATATGGTACTTGCTCACACAACCAACCTCTCCCTTCCAACTCTGATACAAGATTGTCGCATCCTGATGGAAGAATCAGTTTCTGGTCACCAAGAGGCTCATTGTTACAAGCACCTTGCTTAAAGTCTTCGTAAGATACCTTAATCACTTCCCATCCTTTAAGCGCTTCAATTTCTTCAAGAGGTGTAATCAATGCCTCTTCATAGACGGCGACTAGTCCCTCCTCTAGTGGAGCCATCATACAATCAATGTGATAAGTATAATTGCTGTTGAAGTACACAATCTCAGTTTCCCAGCCCAGCGGCTTGAGCATACGCGTTAGGATTTCTGCGCCATATTCATCACCGCTTGAGCGAGGCTTGCTAGGGTCATTAATATGTGATGGATCTTCTACACCAATACCAATAATGACTTTTTTATTCAAAACAATTGGGTCCCCCGGCGCTAGGAATGGCCCTAAGTTCTTGCGGTCTGCTGCCGGAAAATGCGCTGGCATCGACATCCAAATTGCTTCTTTATCGTTCTTCATTATTTCGTTAATAGCTTCGCGGTGCGCTAATTCTGAGATGCATGAGTTCGATACTTCCCAAAATGACACAAATGCATGACCAAATGATTCACTCGCAGACTGTCCGAATAGAGTCCACTGACGCTGACCAGACCATGCGTAGTTATAGTCAACCAGCTCTTTTGGCGTTGAACCAGTTTCATTTCGAATTACATGCACGCCATGTTTGCGAAATGCAGCCGCCAATGCATCAGATTCGCTTTTCATCTGCTGCGCAATTTCTGGATTCGATTCCCACAAGTTAGTGCCGCCATATTTGACCATAAAGTCTTTAAGTTCCTCAGGTGCACCCTTTAATAGATTGTTGTACTCCCACATATCAACATCCGGGATCCAAAGTTCACTGGCATTTCCAACCAACACGGCACGCGCCTTTGCATATTCACTTTCTACATAGTGACGAATACCTTTCCCTTGCTCTGCCATACCAGGGATCACTTCTCCCTCCTTAGGGATAACGTTTTTAAAATCCTTTGCTGTTAGGTGTAACTTCGCCTTCGTCGATACGCTGTTGCTAATCTCGCCAGCTATTCCAGCGTTCTTCGAGAATTCTCTGCGGTCATTGTTTGTAGTAGACATGTTAATCTCCAACTCTGTTAGTTAATGTGTAATTAATGAAGCGTTCGCTTCGTTCATTTGATGTGCACATTATGACCAACTAACAGGAAAGGTATGAGTAAGCTCCTTACCGATTTTTCGAACATATAACTGTATACACATAGCAGCACAGCTGAGGTGATAATTCCTCCAAGGATAAAAAGCACCCCAAAAAAAGCCCCGCTATTGCGGGGCTAAACTATGTTACAACTTCGATGGAGCTATTTTACCAGTAATCATTCCCGGGCGACCAGAAAGTACAAAGTCTACAGCGTTGGCGCTCTTCAGATTTGGGTTTGGTGCTGTCTCAAGAGGACAATCTTTACCCTCGAAAATCTTTACTTTCACTGGTGAGCAGACCATGTCCTCCATTCCACCTAGTTCGTTCTGGTTGCCCATTGGGCATAGAGATACTGCCACCAACAGATCTTCATGTACCAATAGCTCAACAAAATCACCTGTTTTAATCACCCCATCACTTGGGAAGTAAGTAAGTGCGGTGTCCGGCAATTTATCAAACGCAATAGGCTGAAAATGCATAAATGCAGCAGGCTGAATATATCGACGCGCAAGCTTTTCTCCACCCAACTTCAAGAATGCTTCTGCGAAGTTGACGTGACAGTTATTTGCGTTGACTGTGCCGTAAGTATGTTCCCAAGTAGATGCGTTGCACGCCCCGTTGTGAAGAACATAAGAATGCGCAGCCAACGGTCCATATTTCTCTTTTAAGAGTTTATTATTTACGGTATCTCGCGTAAGAGTTAACAATGGTCGTCCAAAAGGCGTATTAGAATAGTAGTGTGAGCCTTCTACTTGAACATGTGGTCCGAAACACGCAGTGTTAAAGCTATCTGCATACTCTTCCATCGGGCGCTCTTTAACCATATAGAAACAATCAATAATTTGTGAATCCTGCATAACCTCGTAGCGGAGCACTTGACCTTTTTTGACTTCAAAGCTGGAACCGTGGTATGGCTGCATTTCAAACTCATTCACTAACTCTAACTTACCATCGATCGATGCTTGTTTGGCTTTAATTCCTGCAGTGTCGAAAGGAGCATTTACTTTCGCCTTGGCCATTTTGATCAAATCTTGTTCTTCCATAGCCGCTTGATTAGTCGCATTCGTTGATTTATTCATATCAATAACCTCATTCGTTTATTTCAGTCTCATCAAGTCCGTTTGCAGCTATCGACGGTTAGCTTAGCCACTCAATTTGCCAAACGCATGCCGATACATTTTGGTACTACATAAGCAACTTCACTTGCTTATACTTTACATTTTCCAAACCTAGGGAGCCAAAGAAGTTACAGGCTATTGCTAGCTTTGCATTGCTATGACTGCCTTGGATGACTAAACTATAAAGGCTTCCGTTAGAACCATGAAATGGCCAAGATACGAAAATTTCGTACATCGATATAATTGGAGGAGTCTAATCATGCTCAACATCGAACACTTGACTTTGTTTGTGTCGGCCGTCGACAGAGGGTCGTTTACTGCAGCGGGAAGAGCAAATAACAAAAGCTTGAGTACGGTGAGTTCTGCGATTTCTAGCTTGGAAGACAAACTGGGGCTCGCATTGTTTGATCGCACGGGAAAATACCCAACACTCAATGACCAAGGCCGCGCGATCTACCCTGTAGCCTGCAATTTGATTTTCCAAAATGACAAAATTGTATCTATAGCAAACAGTTTTCTGAGTGACGTTGAGGACAGTATTACCATCGGTGTTGATCAGGTCGTCCCGATAGAATTGATTGAACATGGCTTGATATTGCTCGCTGACAAATATCCCAACATCAACCTCTCGATAATTCGGGGAAGTTTAGTCGATTTACGTGAAGCTTTAGCAAAAGAAAAAGCACAGTGTATAGTTGTACTTTCAGAGGGAACTTCTGGCGATAACTGCGAGTTTGTACACTTTACAAACTTCGAAATTGTTGGGATATGCTCTACAGAGAGCAACTTGGCAGGAAAAAATATATCAAGCATGTCTACCCTAGCATCTCATCGACAAATCTGTTGTAAAGCGATGTTCGATAATCCTGGCTACCAGCAGTTTATTATTGGATTTGAAACATGGGATGTGGATGATTTTGAAGGCGTTGTGAGGCTGGTTGAGCTTGATTTGGGTTGGGCATTAATACCTAGAGTAGTCGCTGAGAAGTATGTAGCTCAAGGGACTATCAACCTGCTCGAAACATCAGAAATTAGTCGAACTAGTAATGTACTTTCTGCCGAAGTTAGGTTTCCATCTAACTTAGTCCGCAGACCTGCTTTGAGTTTTCTCATTTCCAAACTGACTCAAATGGTCTAAGAGGCGCATTCCCTTGCTCATACGCTAAGTATACTAGTAGCGCAGTATTGCTAGCATTCGATGGAAAAGTCGTTGCCCCGCAATAACAAAGCCTATCAACACACAAAAATCACCGACCAAGGAATTAATATAACTAGTACCGATTTGGCCGTTTGATAACAATACTTGTTCTGGAAAAGCGTACAGCTCAATGGTTGTCACTAATAATCCAAAGCCGATAAGTATAAGACCTGAGTAATACTTTAGCTTGCTGTCTACATGCCAACCGACCATGTGACTAAACAGAGCAGACACTTTCGATACAATAAGTTTGACGTTTTCTTTACCAGCTACAATCGCTGCGAAAACCATAAATATTTCCGGTCCCCCAACGACGGCAACACCAATGATGGACGTTTTCCATGCCGATGATAAAGACGTACTTAGTACAAGTGGACTTACAATAAAAGGTAGAGCTACGCCCAAAAAGACTAGTACCACCCCTAGATAAAACCGATATTTATTCACAATAGGCTCCATATAAAGTTTTTAAAACAACTAAGCCCCTAGGAAGGGGCTTAGTTTTAGATAGACGTTTAGCTTTTAAACGACTCAGGGATTGTATTGTTCTCTCGGGCCACTGTTAACGTCGCACAGCGAATCGAACCGCCAGTTGACGCAACTACTTCACATTCAATCTCAACAGGGCGAATACCACGCTTCTCTAGACCTTCAACCAAAGTTGGACCTGTTCGGCGGCTAGGCACCATCACTCGATACTGACCAGTTGCATCAGGTCCAAGTGATACAACATTTGCGCCCGCTCTATCAGCATCTTCCGCTGGTAGCCAAATAATATCTGCATCTTTCAAAATCTTTGGCAAGCCATCTAGGAAAGTGCCTTCAATGACCGCAAACGTATTTGGTGCAATATTGCCAAACAAGTAATCTAAGTGGAAAGCTAAGTCTCCGTTGAAGCGAACAATATGGACGGTGAAACCAAATCGTTCCATCATACGCTTGAAGTGCTCTGCACCTTCTAAGTTGGTTGATGTCGCCTTCTCTTGACCTGTAGCCTCACCAACGCCAACAATGATGTTTTTATCATCAAGCATACGAATATCACCACCTTGGACAAAGAGCGTATCACTGTCATCTGCTGCTTGGTCATATGGAGCACTCGCCGATATTGCTGCCCACACAGCATTCGGGTTCTCTTGGTATTTCTTTCTATAAACTTCACGTGACTGGAAGCCAGCGAGAGCTGATTCTAGAATGTTATCTGAGCTCATCATCTCCACAAGCACGTCACCAAACACCTGATAGTTACTCGCAAGAGTCACTGGCCAGTACCCTGTACCGTCTGCCCAGCCAAAGTAATCCAATTGACGCTCAGTTGGAGCTTCAAGCACATTAACAATCACTCCTTCTGCCTCATATGCTGCTTTCATATCGGCGTGGAGTTGGTTGTATGCTTCTACAATTTCTGGAGCAAATGCTTCAAATGGAATACGCTGACCTTCTTCGAATTGGTCATAGAAGTCACCCGACAAATATGGAATATGGTCTGCAAAGTTATCTGTCGATTTACCTTTTGGTGGATAAGCTGCACCAATGGTGTGACCGATAATGACTTCTCTTAGTGTACTGTGCTCGTCTCGTTGATACATCATAGGGCTAGTATCGATACCCATTGCTTTCATGACCGCTTCACGAACTTCTGCTGATGATGACTCTTGACGGAATGCTTTTGACATAATGATTACCTCGATTAAGTATTACGAATTAAGTGATATTCATGGAAACTTTCGAAGACCTCCTGTCCGTTCCATGTGGTGTAATCTACAGTTCAATCGAAGAATCTCTAAATAGGTTTCCTACAGAAAACCTGTAGGTATGATAATTCAATACAACGGCGCATTTGGATAAAGAATAGAGATATTCTTTCATTTTCAATTGTATAGGATAATTCTCCCTGATATGGATATAGCTAACCACTGCATCTGAAAAACGAGTAACAATAGAAATTTTGGAGGTTTACGTAGTTTGGGACCAACTGAATGCGACCACTGACATTAGTAGTAAGACGAGCGCCTAATGCTGAGTGAACACCAGTCTTCTATTTCCAAAATAAAGTTAGTCAAGAATAAGCGAGGTAATCTAGTTTGTGATTAGATGTTCGTGATTCACTTCATCTAATTGCTAATTAACCGTAACATCAGCGACACCACCAACACTCCTATCGTCTTCAATCAAACCTCATTTTGGAGAGTGCAACCTTTCGAAATACCAGTAAGAAGCAAACTTAATTATACCGATTCAATAAGAGATAATACTTACATCAAGACGAGGGACAACAAGTTACTCTCTTGAGCAAAGGAGTTAATCAACACTTAGACATTGATGAGAATTGGAGCAAATAAGTTAGTTGCTGTCCAACACAATCTCTATGAGTTCATGGACGTTAAATAAACGAAATAACAAATTGAGGTAATTACTATGAAACGCCAACTAAGACAGCAAACTGAGTACGGCCAACTTAAAGAAGTCATCATCGGTCGCATTGATGAGCATTATTCCTTGCCACCGAAGTCCGAGTCTTCTGCCACTTATACCGAGCATATTACAACACTCAAAGATGGATTCTATGACCAATTTGAAATAGGAGAAACTATCTCTATTAAAGAAAAACTACCAGAAGCGTATGCTGCCGTTCAAAAGATGCTAAAGCAGCTTAAAGAAGCGTATGAAAGTGAAGGGGTGAAGGTGTTACAAGGTGAAGCTTCAACTCCAGAAATGAGAAACTATTTTGGTTATATCCCGCATGGGTTCATTGATACTCATCCTGCTGCTGAATTCCAAGTCTACGGAGACATTTTGGTTGAATCCATTGTCTCAAACAACTGTCTTGAGACAGCAGCTGGACAATGGACTGTTCAACGTATTTATCGTGATAAGTTCAACAATGATCCTAATGTTACCTGGTTCTCTATGCCAGCAGCCTACCCATTTGATTTCAACAAACCTGGGGTGAACAAAGACAAAGAAACTGCTCACATTCACGCTGCTGACGTAAGAATGGTCGATGAGAAAAATCTCATTGTTGGTATCGGTTTCGCTCCCGGTCAAGAAGCTGCTGCGTCGTCGAACCTTGAGGGAGCGGAACAATTTAAGCGAGTAATGGAAAAACACGGCTATAAAGTTCATGTGGTCAGGTATAATGCCGAAATTACCTACCATATGGATTATGTCTACGGAGTGGTCGCTCCAAAACTCATTGTAACACCAGAGTCTCCATGGTTAGATGGATTGCCAGAGGTGTTGAACTTGCATGACATCATTGAACTACCAATCGAAGAAGTGAACGTCGGTGGCTGTAACCTTGTTTCATTAGGCCCTGATGAAAAAGGTCAATACCGAGTCGTAGGTCCAAATAAAGAGTTGGCACCCACCCTTCATTCGGAACTTGCTAAACGTAACGTAAGAGTCGTAGGAATTGATACTAAGATTCCAGCCGAATTGATGGGAGCAGCTCGCTGCGCAACCCTAGTCACGCTTAGAGACGACTCGATTTAGACTTAGTTGAGAATCCAATGCCCTCTCCGACCACGAGAGGGCATTTACTACAGTCAGGAGGGCTAAGCATATATCCGATCACTTCGAAGATTCAAATCATGAAACTAATGAACCGAAAATTAAGCTCAAATTCGGTTTCGGAATGCTAATATTATGCTACTGATTGGTTATAATCACTCCACTTTCGGGAGATAGTATTGCACCTATAGGGACTCTAGCAGTGTAGATCATAATCTCTATCATTTTTCGCCGTTAAGATTCTCCAATAACGCCATCTTTTCCTCATCACTCATCTTATCAATTGCGCACGCTAACCGAGCGCTCAATTCACTTCTACAGAAAAAGTAGTTTAGTGGAACATCTAACTCTTCCGCCATTCGTTCGAGAGCACTAATATCTGGTACGTGTCTACCCTTCTCATAATGGTTCATCCGCCCGCTTGCAGAGCTTTCTTCGATGCCGATTTTCACCCCTAGTTCTTTCTGGGTGATCTTGGCTTTTTTACGTGCTGCTTTAAGCCTCGCCGGAATTGGGTTGTGTTTTTGCACTTAGACATTTCTTATCCACCTTTCGATAACTTAGATTGTCTAAGTTTTACTGATTTTTGTATACTTAGCAATCCTAAGTTTTTATGCGTGTAAATAATCGAATGAAACAACTACAAAAAATCAACGGCCATATGTTTAACTTGTTGATAAAAAGGGAAATGGATAACTTTTCGGTCATAGAAGCTAGAGATGCTTTGATGACTCTGAGTGGAGAATTTGAAAATCGACAAGAAGCTAGGAAGTATGTTTATCGGCAAATTTTAGCATTTGAACGCAAGGGGTGGCTGGTTGCAACGGGTAGCAATAGGTCAAAAAAATATCAAAAAACTGAGTTGATGAATTCTCTCCATATGACGTCCCATAAGTTGAAAAATAATCCAAGTGAAGTTTCCGTCTCTAAATTTTCGCACGAAAACTTTGATTTGAAGGTTTTGCAAAACGAGAAAAATGAATATGAAGGCGAACTTGCCATCGTGCTTAGTGAAATTGAGGAATGTCAATTGTTGATGGAGCGTTTTCCAATGAATAAAGATTTATTTCTCGCCATGTTTATTGAAAGCAAAGAGCTGTCAGCTAAGCTGCTGGCTAAGATTAATGTGCGGACTAAAGCTATTCAGGCGTCAAAAAGAGAGGCTTCATCGTCATGTTGAGAATGTGGCAGGAAGAATGCGTTACTGCAGCGCTCAAAAAGTACGAAAACTCAACAAAACACTTTTTCTGTCAAGCAACGCCAGGCGCAGGAAAAACGGTGATGGCAGCGGAATTGACTAAGTGCTTATTTCTAGAGGACAAGATAGACCTAGTACTCTGTTTCTCGCCTTCTACCATTGTCGCGCTAGGAATTAAAGAAACATTTGCTCGGTATTTAAATTGCTCTTTTGATGGTGGTTTGGGATCTCTTGGTGCGTCCTATACCTACCAATCTATCCGTTTCTTTGCTGATGCTTTCTGGAACACCATAAGAAAGTATCGAGTTCTGGTTGTTTTTGATGAAATTCATCATTGCTCGTATGATGATGAAGGTCGCTCAAATGTTTGGGGAGTTCAAATTATCAGCAAGATTCAAAGCCTTGCTAGTTATACATTAGCATTGTCAGGGACTCCTTGGCGTTCGGATAATGTACCTATAGCGATGGCCGAATACACAGATACCGATGGGTGTTTGGTGTGTGACTATCGATACGAACTGAGGCGTGCTGTCCAAGAGAGAGTATGCCGTGCTCCCAAGATTATATTGCTAGATAGTGAGCAACTTTCACTAAGAAAAGGTACTGAAATTAAGGCGTTTGGGTCTATATTGGAATTACTCAAGGAATCCGATACTTCCTACAGAAGTGTGATTCAAAATGAAACAGCAATGAACCACTTGCTTAAATTAGGGGTTCACAAACTTGACGAGATTCGACGTAGTTCTCCAGATGCCGGTGGGTTGATTGTCGCTGCATCTGTACAACATGCCAAAACCATTCAATCATCACTCATTCAATACTTCGGGCAATCAGCCAGCATTGTGACATACCAACACGAGAATCCCTTAGAGGAAATTGATGTCTTTCGACACTCCAATACTCAATGGATTGTAAGTGTGGGCATGATAAGTGAAGGTACTGATATACCAAGATTACAGGTGTGCTGTCATCTAAGTGCAGTAAAGACTGAGTTGTATTTTAGGCAAGTGTTGGGGCGAATCTTAAGAGTGAATCACGCTTCAAATCAGGAAGCGTGGTTGTTTACCTTTGCGGAAAAAAACCTAATGGAATTTTCAGAACGAATTGAGCAAGATATTCCAGATACGTGTATGTATCTGAAGCAACATAACATAGATTTAAGTGGTGTCAATGATGGGTTAGAAGTAATAGCGAATGAACATACTGGAAAGGCTCCATTTCAAACAGGTGGTACGCACCTCAAATGGCACAATATAGAAGCACAGCCAGGCGGGCTACCCAGATCAGAACTGTTACAAGAAGAATTAAAACTTAGTCAGTTTAAGCAGCGTGTGATTGCCGCTTTTTTTGGCAGTTACTGCAATTGACCTTGCAGATTTATCGGTAAATAAATTCTAAGCCAATCTGGTCGCACTGACATTGTTCGAGTTAAAGCCCTAAATTGTTTAGAGGATGTTTGACAGCCGGGGGAATCCATGTAGCCCTGTTAAAGAGTGAGAATACCGAAGCCCCCGCATACCGCCTTAAACACTAAACGTAACGCATGGCAAAAATGCCAAGCGTTGCGAATCACTCTTAAACAGATTGTTAGGGCTTAGGACTTATTAACAAATACTGACCTGCTCCTTTACGACCTCTATAGTGATTAATTACAGAAGGAGCCAATGGGTTGGGATCTAAAATAACCCTATCACTAGCCTTAACAACCCAGTGCCAATAATTTCCGGTGCGCACGTTCACTTTCACGATAGATGGAGTGCGGACATTGCTCCAAGAACAAAACCTTTTACGTTTTACAGCAAAGCCTAATGTGTCTAAGACTTTGATGAGATCTTTGTGAAAGGTGTAATACTGTCCATCGACCACCAAATTATGTTGGTAGAAAACTTCTTCAACACGTTCATAGGTGAATCCAGTAACCATTGCTATACATGCAACCCCACAGTCCCCTTGTGCATACTTTCTTTGTACTACTCGATTCATTATTTCTCCGAGAGCCCTAACGCCCGCTTAAGTGGTGAGCAACGCAATACGATGATTCCGCACACTACGTTGATCAATGAAATCAACGCATAGTGTAAATGCCACACGTTGCGAATCCGTCTTAAAGCGTTTGTTATATCGCATTACGCTTTGATCGGGTAGCTAATAATTGTTTGATAATCAGTCAATACGTACATCTGGTCTCCTTTTAACTCTACAAAAGGAAAATCTGCATATTTTACATTATGTGAAGAAAGACTTAGAGACATCTTTGTTGCATTGAAATCCAGTTTATGTGCGTGTGCAGGATATATACCTTGTCCCTTCGGTGTTACCAAAAATGCAATTGGAAAGAACGATAGTAAACTTAAACCCGTAGAATGACCTTGGTTGCGGAAGTACACGTATTTTGCACTTAAATGGCGATTGTGTGGGTAGAACCAATAGTAAATATCATGAGAACTATCTAACGCTTTGTCATTACCCAAAACAAATTTTTTCAATGGAGAAAAATACTCTGTTTCTTCTTGCGGGGTTCGGCACTCCGTTACAGATGTTGCAGATAATATATGTCCTATCATTGCTCGAGCATATTTCACCGGATTAATGTCAACTGAGATAAAGTTAAATGGATTGTTTATATTCGAATAGTATGCCTTGATTTTCTCAGTTAGCATCTTTGATACTTCAGCTACTTCTACATCATTAGCACCTAAAATCTCACTATTACACTTATGACAGATAGTCTTGAATTTACTTCCGTTTGGAGATCGAACACCTTTGATAGAGTTTGCTTTTGCTCCGGACATTTCCGAAACATGTCTCTGTTCAACTTTAGTAATCGTCACAGCACCTTGAGGTGGAACATGATCAATTGACAACCTGCCAAACTCACCACAGATTAGACAATAACCATTAGCAATCTTTGTATGTCTAACACGTTCTGAAATCTTCACCATACATCCTCTGCGATATAACGCCCAATTAAGGTGATGAGATGGTCTCCCCCTACCACTTCACATGTCTATCAGCCAT
>NZ_LQXO02000045.1 GCF_001639065.2 Vibrio barjaei | reverse complement strand
GCCGCAGTAGAAATGCGGGATAATCCTCACTATCGTGGTAAGGCACTAGCGGTTGGTGGCAGTGAGCGCCAGAGAGGCGTAATAAGCACTTGCAATTATGAAGCCCGAAAGTTCGGGGTTCGTTCAGCTATGCCAACTGCACAAGCGCTCAAGCTCTGTCCCAATTTATTGCTAGTCCCTGGACGTATGCATATCTATAAAGAGACCTCAATTAAGATTCGAGAGATATTCTCCCGTTATACTTCGTTGATTGAGCCACTGTCTCTGGACGAAGCTTATTTAGACGTTACCGATTCTCTACACTGTCAAAACTCGGCAACTCTTATTGCGGAAGCAATTCGCAAAGACATCTGGGATGAATTGCAACTCACGGCTTCAGCAGGCGTCGCACCATTAAAGTTTCTCGCCAAAATTGCTTCAGACATGAATAAGCCAAATGGTCAGTTTGTGATTCCACCCGATAAAGTACAACAGGTTGTTGATGATCTCGAACTTGGTAAGATACCCGGTGTAGGAAAGGTCAGTCTTGAGAAGCTTAACAAAGCAGGTTTATTTACTTGTTTAGACGTTCGTAATAGTGATTACCGAGAGCTGATCGTACGCTTTGGCCGTCTTGGTGCGTCTCTGTGGAAAAAGAGTCACGGAATTGACGAGCGGGAAGTGGTCGTCGAGCGAGAGCGCAAGTCAATTGGTGTTGAAAGGACGTTTAGCACTAATATTTCGACCTTTGAACAATGTTGGCAAGTAATAGAAGAGAAGTTGTATCCAGAACTGGATATGCGACTCAATAAAGCTCAGCCTAAACGTAATGTTATCAAGCAAGGCATCAAAGTGAAGTTTGCTGACTTTAAACTGACGACCATAGAACATGTCCACAATAGACTGGATTTAGCGTATTTTAAAGACCTGCTGCGAGAGGTGTTAGAGCGTCAACAAGGTCGCGAGATTCGTTTATTAGGATTAAGCGTTATGCTGGAGCCCTTAGAACAAGCTCGCCAATTGACGATGTTTGAAGATTAATCGTTACATTGTTAACTAGTAATTGTGGTAAGGAGTTCAATGAACAAGCAAGTGCTGCTCGACGACGTGATCGCTCAACTGGAGCAGAACGTTGTGACGTTAACTTCCGCGATGGAGAAAACGGTTGATGCCGCCACCAATGAAGAAACGGTGCCAGAGCATAAATATGACACCTTGGCTTTAGAAGCATCATACCTTGCTCACGGGCAAGCGGTGAGGTTGGAGCAAGTAAAAAGCGATATCGCATTACTTCGCAAAATGGTGTTAAATCCGTTCTCGTCACTAGATAATGTCAGACTTACCGCTGTGGTAGAGATAGAAGATGAAGACGAAGTAGTGTCGCGATTTTTCGTACTTCCATGTGCCGGCGGTCTGACCATTGAAGAGGCGACAATCAAGGTAGTCACACCACACTCTCCTTTAGGTAAGGCCCTAATTGGTAAGTCTATTGATGATGAGGTTGTGGTTAGCATTGGAGAGAAACTGACGCATTATGCTATTATTCACTTATATTAAGCGTATGCTATAGGGTAATTTATGAAGATACACAATAGAGTGATCAGTCGTAGTCTATTATTGAGCACCTTACTAGCCTCGGGTCAAGCTTTGGCTGTGGGTCAGTGTGGTGTCGATATCAAGAATGAAGTTCACCTTGATGGCGAGCAGGTAGAAATCGTAAAGACATCCTCTTCTAAAGTACTTATCGATGAAGACAACAATCTATTTATCAATGGGAAAGCGATACAGTTGACACAGTTGCAAAAAGATGCGCTTGAAAGTTATCGCGAAAACATGAATAAGTACGTGCCTAAAGCAAAGGAGCTTGCGGAAAACGGGCTCGAACTTACCAATGAACTTATCGACGATGTTGCAGAGAGTTTTGACAACTCAGAAGCGTTCCAAAACGTAAAACAAGCCGTTGCCGAGTTTTTTGCCGATGTGGAATCTCGATATGAAAACAATGGCGAGTTTGTACTCCAGTCCGAAGCCTTTAGCTCCTTTATGGACAATTGGGAACAAGATGTCGCTAAAGCTAAAGAAGTTTTTAATAAAGAATTCTTTAGTAGCGCGTTTACTGCTCTTCAAGAGAAAATGAGTGAAGAAGGGGGCTTGAATTTGACCGAACTATCGAAGCAAATGGACGAGCTCAAAGCTCGTATGTCAGAAACCATGAAGGTACAATCTGAATCGTTGAAGCAACAAGCGGAAGATTACTGCGACTCGCTTAATGATGTTGCTGAACAAGAGCAAGAGCTTCAAAAGAAAATCCCAGAGTTAAAGGACTATCAAGTCTTTACTATTTAGCTTTGCTATTACCGTCAGTTATCTAAGAGCTCCGCTAGCACTTAAACAGTACTAGCGGAGTTTTTTGTAGTGAGGCGTTGGGTTTTAGTATTGTTTCTGTAGTTAATTGCAAATTAAGTTGCTTTTGTTTTAGTGTAACGAAAAACTTACTATCAATACTGATGTTTATATTAGAGTATTTAACTAAATAAGATTGCTCTCATCGCATTTTTATCATACCGTGCCAGCAAACTAGTACGGTATGATATTCGCAGTGGACATTTCTAACTCTTCTTCAGCTCCAAGGGAGCATTTTGGTTCTCGACTTGGCTTTATACTGGCTGCAGCTGGTGCAGCCGTTGGTCTTGGCAACATCTGGGGATTCCCAACTCAAGCTGCCAGTAATGGCGGTGGGGCATTTTTGTTGGTTTATTTGGTGATGATTCTGGTGGTCGCTTTTCCTATGTTGGTTGTGGAAATGGCGATTGGTCGTCATGGTCAAGCTAACCCAGTGGATAGTATGAAGTCACTAACCACTAATGCTCTAGGTAAACGATTAGGCGGTCTTGTTGGTTGGATTGGCCTCTCTGTGCCATGCGCAGTACTCGCATTTTATTCTATTGTAGGCGGGTGGCTGATTTGCTTCTTGTTTGGTGCGTTAGCAGATATCGCTGGCTTAACGAGTCTTGCCGACTGGTTTAAAGGTTTTAGTGTCGAACGCAACGTGTTCGGTACCATTGTATTCTACCTTCTCACCGTTCTTATCGTTCAGGGTGGTGTTAAGCAGGGGATCGAGAAATGGTCAACCCGATTAATGCCTTCACTCTTCATTCTATTTGCGTTGTTGTTTGTTTATATCATGATGCAACAAGGAGCGATGGAAGGACTTAAGCATTACCTAATCCCTGATTTCGAAAAAGTTTGGGACAGGAAATTAATTCTTGCTGCCATGGGGCAGGGCTTTTTCTCATTAACGATAGGTGGCTGTTCTATGCTGATTTATGGCTCATACCTTTCAAAAAAAGAGAATCTGCCTAAGATGGCGATGAACGTCACGTTAGTGGATACGGCGGTGGCATTTATTGCCGGCTTGGTCGTGATGCCGGCGATGTTTGTTGCAATGCAGAAAGGAGTACAAATCTATGCTGAAGACGGTTCATTATTGAGCTCGGACACACTTGTTTTTACCGTGCTGCCATTGATGTTTGAATCTCTTGGTTTATTGGGTTTAGTGTTTTCTGTTGTTTTCTTCTTGTTGCTTACTATTGCAGCGCTAACGTCTTCTATTTCGATGCTTGAATGTCCGGTAGCGTTGGTAGATGAACGCTTCAAGACTGGCCGTAAGAAAACCAGTTGGGTATTGGGCGCATTAATCGCTCTATTTAGTGTCTATATTGTGTTTAATTTTGCAGAGCTATTTGGCCTAGTTGCTATGGTAGCGACACAATATTTACAACCAGTCGCTGCCCTGTTGTTCTGCTTATTTGGTGGTTGGGTCTGGAGCCGAGCTGGTAAGATAAAAGAGCTTGAACAAGGCTGTCCAGACTTTCAGCTTGGCTGGTTTGGCAAGGTATGGCCTTTCTACGTGAAATTTGTCTGCCCGATTTTAGTGATTACGGTTATTTGGGCATCATTTGGCTAAGACAAACAGTATGAGATAAGTAAAAAGCTCTGCATTTGTAGAGCTTTTTACTAAGAAGAAAACGTCGTGTCTACGTCTTATCTAAATTGACCAGCCTCGGGAAGAAAATCAAACCCAGCACCTGCTAGTTTCTCAATCAATGCCGACTTACTGATATCGAAGAAGTTAGCAAGTTTGTCGAGATCGCCACCAAAATCGTCCCGTAGCTTCATATTAACAATACTCATCAGCATGATGGGGTCCATACTCTCAAAGTTCGCTAGATTCATAATGTGTCTCTACTTATCTTCAAAGTCGGAAATGAGTAAATTGGCGGCTGCAAAGGCTGCCTTTTCACGTGTTTCCAAAGGTAAGGATTCGTCCGCTGCAATGTCGTTTAACGCACGTACTGCACAAGAAATAGCCTGAGGGATATAACCTTGGTCACCACTACCAATTTGGGCGTAGATTTCTCTTACTAAGTCACAACAACCGTAAACTTGCATATCAATGATCTCTGTAAATGATAACTTGTCTCAATATACACAGAGGCAACGTAAAAAACAAAACTGCCATTTGATATGAAACAAAAAAGCCGATGTTATGGTTAAACATCGGCTTGATAATGGCGATTAAAGCAGCGAATTATGCTTTAGCAGGAATGGCTTCTAATAACGCAACCATTTGGTTCCAGAACAGTTCAACGGTATCGATTTTCACTTTCTCATCTGGCGAATGAGGGAACTTGATTGTTGGGCCAAACGAGACCATATCCATGCTAGGGTATGGTTCTTTGAACAGACCACACTCTAAGCCCGCGTGAATGACCATAATGTTTGGTTTGTGACCATAGATACCTTCATACATGTCACGGAAGGTAGCCATGATTTCTGATTCTGGATCAGGCTTCCAACCAGGATATGCGCCTGAGCATTGGATAGTAGCGCCAGCTAGCTCTGCGATAGAGGCTAGCATGCCTTCAACTTGTGAACGCCCAGAATCAATTAAAGAGCGAATCAAACAAAGTACTTCTACTTTATCTGTTTGAGTGGTGATAACGCCAACGTTTAACGAGGTTTCTACCACGCCTTCAATATCATCACTCATGCGAATCACGCCATTTGGACAAGCGTTTAGTGCTGCAATGAAGCGAGTTTGAGATTCTGTCGCAAATACATCAGCTAAGTCAGCTGCATCGTTAAAGGTAACAATATCGGTTTCGATAGCGCCAAGCTCAGATTTCAGCAGTTCAGTATAGAAGCTGTATAATTCGTCCAGCTTTGCTAGATTCGTTTCTGGCAGTGCAAGGGTGACAAAACCTTCACGTGGGATGGCATTACGTAAGCTACCGCCACGGAACTCAATAAGACGTGCGTCTAACTCTTGAGCATGACCAGCAAGGAAGCGAGCCAGCAGCTTGTTAGCATTGCCGCGACCAGTATGGATATCACACCCGGAGTGTCCGCCTTTAAGACCTTTTAATGTCAGCTGACGCGCCACATAACCTTCAGGAGCTGCTTCACGATTTACCTCGAAAGTAATTGCTGCGTCGATACCGCCAGCACAGCCCATGTAGACTTCACCTTCTTGCTCTGAATCCGTGTTAAGTAGGATGTCACCTTCCAGCCAACCTGCTTCAAGACCAAACGCGCCAGTCATACCAGCTTCTTCGTCGATAGTTAGCAATACCTCTAGAGGACCGTGTTTGATGTCATTAGAAGCAAGTACAGCTAAACATGTTGCCATACCAATACCGTTATCAGCACCCAATGTTGTGCCTTTTGCGGTTACCCATTCGCCATCGATGTAAGGTTGAATTGGGTCAACGGTAAAGTCATGGTCAGTATCTTCGTTCTTTTGCGGTACCATATCGATGTGCGCTTGAAGCACAACACCTTTCTTATGCTCCATTCCTGCGGTAGCAGGCTTCTTAATGAAGACGTTGCCAGTTTTGTCACGTTTTACTTCAAGACCTTGCTCCTTTGCCCAGCCGACAATGTACTCTGCAAGAGCTTCTTCATGCTTAGATGGGTGAGGGATAGAGCAGATTTTATCGAAAAATTGCCAGACAGGTGCTGGTGACAACTTACTGATTTCAGAATGGAATTCAGACACGGAACTCTCCTTTTGACGGGCTTTGCTAGATAGTTGTTCCTCAGATGTCCCTTATTTTGAAGGGAACGTCTGGTTTTCTAGCTTATTTAAGATAAAGCAAAGGATATCATTAGTTGTAAATAGGTAGTAGTCAAACCTGAAGTATCTTGTAGAAACGGTGGTAAAGCTTAGTTACCAGACTCGAATGAGTCTAGGTGCATATTTGATAGTGTTGTTTTTGTAATTTAATTACAGTTTTAAGTAATAAATTAGTCATCATTAAAATAATTGTGACTTAGATCGCTTTTGTGCTTGTAATAAAAGTCCGATATGGTATTCTTTTGAACAGTTGAGAGACTCAACGATACTGCTCACGGAAAGAGCCCGATTTATCGCCTCCAAGGAACCGAGATTCAAAGCAATTAATGCACAATGATGTTTTGTTAGAAGGTGATGTTTATGAAAGGTTTAGCAAGCGCGATGTTTTGGACAACTCAAAACGTATACACAAAAGACTTCGCGTACAATGTCTACTTTGGTAGATAGTGAACGATTTATACCCCTATATTTAGAATTTTTCGTTGGTTATATACCCCAATTGATGACCAAATTATTCTACCGCCACTCAACTGAGTGGCGTTTTTTTTGTCTTTTATCTCCCCAAACTACCGTCTTAATCTCAAAAAACGTTCAAATAGTGAACGAACGGTAAATAGCCTGACTACACTGAATTCTATTGGCGATTGAGTAACTACATCAAATTGTTAGTTATTGTTACCGAATAGGTTTCATATCAACTTAAAAATATTTGGTTTAGAGTCAAAATTCTAGGTGGAATTTGCGTTTTGATAACCTTATAATTCGCGCCAATCGTTTACGCAACCGTTTACTTTTTACATTTTAGGGATTCGATTATGCTCGAAAGGCTGTTTAAACTCAGTGAACATGGCACCAATGTGCGCACTGAGATCATCGCAGGTTTAACAACCTTCCTGACGATGGCTTACATTATTTTTGTTAACCCAGCAATTCTAGCTGATGCCGGCATGGATCGCGGCGCAGTATTCGTTGCTACCTGTCTTGCGGCTGCTATTGGCTGTTTCATCATGGGCTTCGTAGCTAACTATCCAATCGCACAGGCTCCTGGTATGGGGCTGAATGCGTTCTTTACCTACGCGGTTGTGCTAGGTATGGGTTACACATGGCAAGTGGCTCTAGCGGCAGTATTTTGCTCAGGTGTCTTGTTCATCCTTTTGAGTGTTTTCAAAATTCGTGAGTGGATCATTAACTCCATTCCAATGTCGCTTAGAACCGGTATTTCTGCGGGTATTGGTCTATTTTTGGCACTTATCGCGCTGAAAAACGCGGGTATTGTTGTCGATAACCCAGCAACACTGGTTTCGCTTGGTCATATCACGTCACTGCCAGCAACTCTCGCCGCAGTTGGTTTCTTTCTGACTATTGCACTTGTACACCGTGGTGTAAAAGGTGCAGTAATGATCGCTATCTTGGCGGTAACCGGTCTTGGTCTTATTTTTGGTGACGTGCAGTGGGGCGGTATCATGTCTGCTCCACCAAGCATTGCGCCTACCTTCATGCAATTAGATTTCTCAGCCGTGTTTGAGATCGGCATGATTTCAGTGGTATTTGCTTTCTTATTCGTCGACTTGTTTGACACTGCCGGTACGCTGGTTGGCGTTGCTCAAAAAGCAGATTTAATCGGCAAAGATGGCAAAATCCCACGCTTGAACAAAGCGCTTCTGGCGGATTCAACAGCGACATCAGTAGGTGCACTACTGGGTACGTCAAACACAACCTCATATGTAGAGAGTACAGCAGGTGTGGCTGCTGGCGGTCGTACAGGTCTGACTGCAGTTGTTGTTGGCATTTTGTTTGTACTTGCTTTATTCTTCTCGCCTTTGGCGGGTATGATCCCAGCTTACGCAACTGCAGGTGCTCTGTTTTACGTAGCAATTCTTATGATGTCTGGTCTAGTTGGTATCGACTGGAGAGACATTACAGAAGCTGCGCCGGTTGTTGTAACTTGCTTGCTGATGCCTTTTACATTCTCTATTGCAGAAGGTATCTCGTTAGGTTTCATTGCTTACGCGGCGATCAAAGCATTGAGTGGTAAAGGACGTGACGTTTCTCTAAGTGTATGGGTAATGTCGGCAATCTTTATCATGAAGTACATTTTGGCTGCATAACGCACGAACACGTTTTAATTAGGTTTTTACTATGGCTAACAAATTCATCATCACATGGGACAATATGCACGCATATTGCCGTCAACTTGCTGAGCGTCAAATGCCAGCAGAACAGTGGAAAGGCATTCTAGGCGTAAGCCGTGGTGGTCTGGTTCCTGCTGCAATTCTGGCTCGTGAGCTAGGTATTCGTTACGTAGATACGGTATGTATCTCTAGCTACGATCACGATCATCAGCGTGACATGACAGTGCTAAAAGCACCTGAGCATGATGGTGAAGGTTATCTAATCGTTGATGATTTAGTAGACAGTGGCGACACTGCTCGTAAGATCCGCGAGATGTACCCTAAAGCTAAATTTGTAACAGTCTGTGCGAAACCTGCGGGTGTTGAGCTTGTTGATGAATACATCGTTGACATCGCTCAGGACTGTTGGATTGAGCAGCCATGGGATATGGTGCTGTCTTACGTTGAGCCAATCAACCGTAAACAAAAATAAATACATCAATCTGTATTTGCGAAAAATGACCCTTTATTGGGTCATTTTTTTTATTACTATATAGGACAAAGTTCCATTAGAAGGCTATGACATGTCTGAAGAAACCAGCAAGAATATCTCTGAGACGTTGTTCGAGAAAAACAAACAGGCAAAAGAAACCTCCCGTCTGATTAGATATATGCCGAGTAGCGATAAGCTGCTTGAGGAGCGCAGAGCGGAGAACCCCACCTCTTGGTACCGAAACCTACTACGGTTGCAATGGGTTTGGCAGGGTATTGATCCTATTGAACAGGAAAGTGTGTTAGCGACCATTGCCTCATCAAAACATTCTCGTACGGTTGACGAGTGGCTGGATACCGTAATGGGCTATCACGGTGGTAACTGGAACTATGAGTGGACGAAGCTTGGTATGTTGCATCAAAAGCGTGCTAATGATGTGACTGGTGATGATTCGGCCGAAGAGTTATTTAAAGCCTCACTTTGTTTTAGCATTGCAGGTTACCCTCATCTAAAGAACGACAATCTTGCGTTACAGGCGCAGGTGCTAGCGAATACGGCTTACAATGAAGCAGCAAAACGCACTAGTCACATTATTAAGCAAATTGAAGTTCCTTATAAGAACAAACGTATTATTGCTAATCTGCACTTAGTTAGTACAGACAAACCACAACCTGTTGTTATAGTGAGTGCTGGTCTCGATTCCTTACAAACAGACATGTGGCGTTTGTTCCGCGATTACCTTGCACCAGCAGGCATTGCGATGTTAACCGTCGATATGCCTTCTATCGGTCACAGCTCTCATTGGCCCCTAACGGAAGACACGTCTTGCTTACACCAAGCTGTGCTAAACGAGCTACCAAATATCCCATGGGTTGATCATTTCAAAGTAGGTCTATTAGGTTTCCGTTTTGGTGGCAACGCGATGGTAAGGTTGTCTTTCCTTGAACCCAATAAGATTAAAGGTTGTGTATCACTTGGCGCACCTATCCATGATTTGCTGACGAGTCCAAAGAAAATCCAGAACATGCCTAAGATGTATTTGGATATGCTGGGCTCTCGATTAGGCAAAGATGCTATTGATATCAATAGTTTGTCAGGGCAGTTAATGGCTTGGTCACTCAAGATACAAGGCTTCCTCAGTGCTCGTCGCACGAAAGTGCCGATCTTAGCAATGAGCCTAGAAGGCGATATGGTTTCACCACATTCAGACAACCGCTTGGTAGCCATGTTCAGTGATTACGGCAAGGCAAAACAAATACCTGCGAAAGGTATTGCTAAAGGATATGAGCAATCACTCGAAATGGCGATTAAGTGGTTGGAGGACGAACTTTGGAGGTGACATTTGTGGTAAATTAGTTAAATATGAAATAAGCGTGTAATCAAATATATGATAAAACAATAAATATCTCGGAAAATTTAACGCTATTTCAATTCAATAACTAATTTTACTTATAAATGGAGTTTCCCCATGTCAGAAGCGGCTAAAAACCCTACGCATTATCGTTTGCTCACTGCTCTAAAAGCGATTGGTCCTTATCTTAGAGAGCCTCTATGCAAAGAAGGGTTTTATCACTTTGATTGCCTTTCCGTTTGTGTTGATGATACTAAGTCTCCAGAAGATAGAGAGTTTTGGGGTTGGTGGGTTGATTTGAGCCTAGTTGATGAGCAATTTGAAGCAACGTATCAGATTGGTCGCTATAACCAAGTAGGTGAGTGGGTCCTAGAGTCGGCTCCGGAATCAGCAACTCAAGAGATTACTCGAACACAAGAAGTGTTCCATGAAAAGTTGGTTTCTGCGCTTCAAGAAAAGTTCTCGTTGGATGTAGCAATACATGATGACTCTGTAGAGTTCGTGTAACGTTTACAAAGCCTCAATGTCTCGATTGGGGCTTTTTTTTGCTGCTTTTCCAATCCTCTCACTTTTTACTTGTATAAATGATGTTTGATTGCTAAAACATCACTCCTTATTTAACTTTCGTGTCCAACAAACAGAGATGACAACTGATATTAATCGTCAAGCTACAGACAAAAAAACTGTAGTGGTGAAGTTAGGAACAAGCGTTCTTACAGGTGGTTCCCTAGCGCTAAACAAAGCGCATATGGTCGAGCTCGTTAGACAATGTGCTGAGCTGAAAAAGCTTGGTCATTCTGTGGTTATGGTATCTTCTGGTGCTATTGCCGCAGGCAGAGAGCACCTAGGATACCCCGCACTTCCCAATTCAATGGCGAGTAAGCAGCTATTAGCGGCTGTGGGACAAAGTCAGTTGATTCAAGTTTGGGAGTCGCTATTTGCGATTTACGGACTTAAAATCGGTCAAATGCTGCTAACACGCGCAGATCTTGAGGATCGTGAGCGATTTTTGAATGCACGTGACACCATCAATGCGCTAGTGGAAAACGACATTATTCCGGTTGTGAATGAGAATGATGCGGTTGCGACTAGCGAGATTAAAGTTGGTGATAACGATAACCTGTCAGCATTGGTGGGTATCTTGTGTGGTGCAGACAAACTGCTGCTGTTAACCGATCAGCGTGGCCTGTTTACCGCCGATCCTCGCAAGGATCCTAATGCGGAACTTATTCGCGAAGTCACTACGATTGATGAAACGCTTCGTAAGATTGCTGGCGGCAGTGGAACGACATTGGGCACAGGCGGTATGGCAACCAAACTTCAGGCAGCGGATATTGCACGTCGTGCCGGTATTGAAGTTATTATCGCTGCTGGTAGTGCTGAGAACGTGGTGTTTGATTCGTTGTCAGATGAGCCCCAAGGTACACGCTTCCTACCACTCCCAGAAGCACTAGAGAATCGTAAACGTTGGATTCTTGCTGGCCCGGCAGCAACGGGTAACATTGTCATCGATGCGGGGGCAGTCAATGCTGTGATTGGCAAAGGCAGCAGTTTACTCGCAAAAGGTGTTGTTAAAGTTTCAGGCCGCTTCGCTCGAGGTGAAGTGGTGCGTGTGACAACCAAAAACGGAGCACTGGTTGCAAAAGGAATTTGTGGCTACTCCGATACTGACCTAGCGAAAATTGCAGGTAAACACAGTAAAGAAATCGGTGAGACTTTAGGCTATGACTATGGTGCTGAAGTCATTCACCGCGACGATATGGTTGTCATTCAAGATTAAGAATAAAGGGATAAGTAATGGATATGATTAAACTCGGTCAGAATGCCAAGCAAGCAAGCTTCTCTCTGGCTACTGCATCGACTGCTCAAAAAAACAATGCGCTACAGATCATTGCTGATGAGCTAGAAGCGAATGCTGACGTAATCTTAGCGGCAAACGCTAAAGACATTGAACTTGGCCGTCAAGCAGGGCTTACCGAAGCACTTTTGGACCGTTTGCTGTTAAACGAGCAGCGCTTGAAAGGCATTGCTGATGACGTGCGCAATGTGATCACCTTGTCAGATCCTGTAGGCAGTGAAATTGACAGCAAAATCCTTGAGAACGGCATGAGTCTGTCTCGTCGTCGCGTGCCACTTGGTGTAGTAGGTGTTATCTATGAAGCGCGTCCAAACGTAACCATCGATATTGCGGCGCTCTGCCTAAAAACAGGTAACGCAAGCATTCTGCGTGGCGGTAAAGAGACGTTTTACTCCAATATGGAACTGGTGAAAGTCATTCAATTGGCGTTAGATAAAGCGGGCTTACCAGCTGCTTCGGTTCAGTATATTGAAAAGCCAGATCGTGAGCTTGTATCACAACTGCTTAAGTTGGATGATTATGTCGATATGATCATTCCTCGTGGTGGTGCCGGTTTACACAAAATGTGTAAAGAGAACAGTAATATACCAGTAATCATTGGCGGCTTTGGTATCAGTCATATTTTCGTTGACGAGTCTGCTGATCTAGTACGTTCGTTAGATGTGGTAGAAAACTCTAAAGTTCAGCGTCCATCCGCGTGTAATGCATTGGACACCCTACTAGTGCATGAGAAGGTAGCGGCGGAGTTCTTACCGATGCTTGCCGAGCGTCTCAAAGGTAAAGTGAGCCTAGTCGCTGAGCCAAAGGCGGAGGCTATTCTAGCTGGCACGGAAGACTTAAGAAGTGCAGGCGAGGGCGATTTTGATACTGAGTGGTTGAGTTTTACACTAGGTGTGAAAGTGGTCGCGGATGTGGAAGAAGCGATTCACCATATGCGAGTACATAATGCTAGTCACTCCGACGCTATTATGACTAACAGCTTAGTGAACTCAGAAAAGTTCATCAACTCAGCTGGTTCGGCAGCGGTTTATGTTAACGCATCTACGCGTTTTACCGATGGAGCGCAGTTTGGCTTAGGTGCTGAAGTTGCCGTATCTACTCAGAAGCTTCATGCTCGCGGTCCAATGGGCTTAGAAGAACTAACCAGCTACAAGTGGGTTGGAAAGGCTGATTACTTGCCACGTGCGTAATAAATCACAAGCATGATGAATTGAAAAAGTCAGAGCTGTAAGCTCTGACTTTTTTGTTTGTGTGCTTCTGTTGCAATGACGACTTACTTAGAGTGCGCTATCGCTTCGCTTTAGCCAAAAAGCGGTCTAAATTATTAGCAAATTCGCGTCGTTCAGTTTGTCCTAGCGGTGCGGGCCCGCCAGTTTGAACGCCACTCGAGCGCATGGTATCCATAAAGTCGCGAATGTTGAGTCGTGCTTTAATTGTATCTTTAGTGTACATCTCGCCACGTGGACTCAGCGCTAGGGCATTCTTGGTGATGACTTCATCTGCAAGCGGGATATCTGATGTGATGACTAAATCGCCCTCGCTAACACGCCTTACAATTTCATTGTCAGCGATATCAAACCCTGAAGGCACAGTGAGTGAGTGAATGTTCTCTCGTTTTGGTACAGGCACCGCGTGATTCGCCACGAATGTGCAGGTTAATCCGGTTCGCTCTGCTGCTCGACAAATGGTTTCGCGAATTACCTTTGGACACGCATCGGCATCCACCCAAATCTTAACCATTGTTCTACTCCAGCTTGGTCAGTCTTTCCGTCAGTAGCGCGACTTGTTGTTCTAATTCCTTCACTCTGAGTTCCAATGGCTGAATCTCAGGCTCAGCAGCCACTTCAACTTTAGGAACGTGTTGGCTACTCTTCCAGGACTTAATTACAGTGATTAGTGCAGGCATAGGCACTTTGGTCTTCAAACGCGCCTTTACCAAAGCGACGGTTGGTTCCTTGCCCTCAGCATGCAATGAGTTTAAAGCCGCTTCAATTTCTGCGGAGACATCTTTCGTTAGCATGTTTTTTTCCATTCAATAAGGGATAACTAAATAGTACCTGTGATTTTGGTCGGGGTACAGAAAAGCAAAAGTCGATTCTCGTCACACTTTGGCATTGATGGCTTCATTAATAAGCGCGCTAAAACGGAAGAGGCTTGTGCGAGATCTCTCACAGCAGTTGTGAGAGAAAGAGATAAAAGCGCGAGAAATTTGGAAGAAAATAAAATTAAGTATTTGTATTTATTGATTTTTAACTGTTATGAAACATTTTGGTGCGGAAAAAATTGAGTTTTCTGCATTGCTCAAAAACGGCAATCGCGTAAATTAGAACTTGTCGGAAGGATGCTGACACGGAACAGGAAAGACATTGGAAGGTCATCTTCAGGAAGAAGATTTGGTTACCAAGGGAACCGTAACCAGCAAGGAAGTTAGGATAGCGCGGGATGCGAACAATCATCAGGAAGATGATTTAAAAGGAAAAGGATACACTCAGGAAGAGTGAAGGAACCCCATCAGGAAGATGGTCAAGGACACCGCTCAAGGAACAAGTGAAGCGAGCTGACTGGGATGGTTAGCGTCATTGGATGAGATGGACACCGCTAGGACGGCGACGAATGGATATAGCTGAAGGATTCAGCCACTATTACGGATGATGCATGGAGCATTTTTAGTAGCCGGACTGCTGCGAGTAAGACTATAGCCCCAATACGCAAGTGTTGGGGCTTTTCTTATATCTGAGATCAATAAATCTCATGGAATCACTTGTTATAGTCTGCACGCGAAATCAAAGGAATGTAATAACGTTATGACGATCGCTACGCTACGGACAGTATTAATCCCCTATACCGACCATCTCGAGTCGGATTTTCTCATGCTTAACGTCTGTGCTAAGAATAGAAAGCACATGAATGGCCCTCACACGCTGGCAAAAGCACGCACTATTTTTCAATCGATCTTAAGCGACCCTGATATTTATGCCATGGCAGTCTTGGACATTCGAACCCGGGACTATCTAGGTCATATATTTGTCGACAGGCATGCGAGTAGTGAAGGGGAACTGGGCTATATCTTTGATAAACAGTATTGGAATAAAGGTATTGCTACGGAAGTGTTGCGTGCGTTTATTCCTGACGTCGTTGCGGCCTTGGGATTAAGTAAATTGACGGCGAATGTCGATACTGACCATGAACCTTCCATCAGACTACTTAAGAAGCTCAACTTTGAGCAAATAGGCCATGCAAAAGATGAACACGGCCCGTATTTGATCTTTCAATCTACATTCGGTGCGGTGGCAGATGAAAATTCAGAACATGAAAGCCTTTCATCAACAGCTTTCCTTGATAGTAATCATCGCCCAGGGCTGAAAACTCAAATTCATAAATAGTATGCCAACCCCATCTACCGTTGGCATCTCTTAGCTTGTGTGCGCCGAACGACACGCTAAGCATCTGCAGATCCAATTCTTTGCAACGCCTACTTACCGCAGCTTTAGCAATTTCACCTTGTCGTCTTTGTTGCCAAAACAAAAAGCAAAATAAGCTCAATGCTAAGATCATCAGTAAATTGTCGATCACCGTTAGGTCTCCTTAATGCGTTCGGCCCTGCGTGGCACTTTGCTGAAGCGCGACCAACGCCTGTGCCAGTTCAGGGGACGGACTAGAGTGCAAGAGTGGCAGCAGAACCAAACGTAAACTTGGCATCATAACCAGATCGGCGAACAGTTGGTTGAACAGAGTCTGGTTTCCTGTTTGTGCTAGTCTAATCAGAAATTGCTCTGCCAGCGCTGGTGTCGTTAACGGTAACCAAGAGCGACCCGCGATTGCGATGAGAATTTCTTGATGACTGAGTGTCGCACTGGCCAAAATGGTAGTAATCAGCGACTCAAGTTGTTCCGGTTTTCCTCCAGATAAGGCACGGACATATGCGGATAGTAGGAACAGATCGGCGTACTCTGTCTCCGCCTCCTTTTGGGCCAATTCAAATAAGGTATCAGAAAGTTTTGCTGGAAGGGCAATATGCTCCAAGGCTCCAAGCAGAGCATATCTCGGCTCGTTAGCAATATGTCGTAAACTGGTTCTTACTAGTCGATTGTTATCGTCTGTGCTGAGACGAGCAGCAATGTCAGTAATACCTTGTAGACCGACTGTTTGCCAATTATCCCATCCCAGTTTACCGGCAAAATATTCTTGCGCATGCGTGTAGTATTGACTGGTTGGTAGTGCTAACTCAGCACGAAGTACGCTATGAAACACGGCAAGCTTGTCGTCTTTTGGTTTGAACGTAAATGGGTTATTCGCGAGCTTTTGTTGTTGCTCTTCACTCATTTCCTTACTCAGCCGAGTCCCCATCGCTTCCATCACAAACTTAAGAAACTGACCCACATCAGCCTGACTAAGTAGACCGCGCTCATCGAGGTTAAACTTCAGAAACCATATCCAAGGTTGTTTCTCCGCGTTCCAGTAGGCAATCGCAAACTGTGCCTGTCTTTGAATCGGATAAGGGTACGGTTGGCTTGCTTGCTCAACGTTGGCAAATTGATCATTGTCGATGCGCTGAACTCGTCGAGAAATATCATAAATGTGATATTCGCAGCCACTGTTTACCAGAAGGTCCGACAAAGTATGAATGGTATCCATGGAGTAATTCCTAGTACGGTTTGGGTATAGAACAATAGATGGTATTCTATCGCGAATTTTCAAGTCATTGGTTGCCAATTTCATCGAATGATGAGACCGCAATCTAACGAACGGCCTATTTACCATGAAGCTATTGCTCGTAGAGCTAAAAGAGTTGCTTAAAAAACATGCACTGTGGCAAATCCAAGAGCCAACAGCCAGTGCGATGAGCAGCCAACAACCTTTCTCTGTCGATACTTTGGAACCCCATGAGTGGCTACAGTGGGTTTTTATTCAGCGTATTGAATCTATGATAGAGATGGGACAGCCATTACCGAAGGGCTTTGAGATCGCTCCTTACTTTGAAGAGGCATGGAAGCTGCGCCCTGAGTATCAAGAAATAATCCTTGTATTAAAAAAACTGGATGATAATGCCAAATGACCGAAACCATGACTCTACCTGCCGTGGAACCACTTGAGATCGTTTATCAAGACCAATATTTAGTCGCGGTAAATAAACCTGCGGGTATGCTTGTGCACCGTTCGTGGCTTGATAAAAACGAAACGCGTTTTGTCATGCAGACATTACGAGACCAAATTGGCCAACATGTATTCCCATTGCATCGCTTAGACCGACCAACGTCTGGTGTGTTGTTATTTGCTTTGTCTAGTGAAGTCGCTTCACAGGCTATGCCGATGTTTGCTGAGCACAACATTGAGAAAACCTATCATGCCATCGTTCGAGGCTGGATCACTGAGGGTGATGTTCTCGATTACCCTCTTAAAGTGGAGCTTGACAAAATCGCCGATAAATTTGCTTCTCAAGACAAGGAAGCGCAGCCTGCAGTAACCGCTTATCAGCCATTGGCATCGGTTGAAGTGCCTTATACTACAGGGCGATTCCCAACCAGTCGCTATTGCCTGGTAGAGATGAAACCTAAGACTGGTCGTAAACATCAACTGCGCCGACACATGCACCATCTGAGTCACCCGATTATTGGTGATACTAGTCATGGTGATGGCAAGCACAATCGTTTGTTTCGCGAACACTACGATTCGCACCGCCTATTGCTACACGCTTCTGAACTGAAGTTTGTTCATCCTATTACTGAGCAGAAAATAACCATTTCTGCAAACTTTGATGCGGTCTGGCAAAGTCTTATTGATGCTTTTGATTGGCAAGAGTGTGAAGCCATTCAGCAATACCATAGATAACGGGCTTAACTGGTCAAATAGTGGATTTCTTAATAGGTGAATTTTCGCTAAACTGGGAAATCAACCACAGGAGGTGTTATGCATTGTCCCTTTTGCACTGAAAATGATACAAAAGTTATCGACTCAAGGTTGGTAGCGGATGGCCACCAAGTGCGTCGTCGTCGTCAATGTTTGGCATGTAGTGAACGTTTCACCACCTTTGAAACGGCCGAACTGGTGATGCCTAAAGTCATCAAGTCTAACGGCAATCGTGAACCGTTTAATAAAGATAAAATGGTTGGCGGTATTCAGCGTGCTTTAGAAAAGCGTCCGGTAAGTGCAGACGCTATTGAACTTGCTATCAGTCATATTGAGTCACAACTTCGTGCGACTGGAGAGCGTGAAGTACCAAGTGAAATGATTGGTAACCTTGTCATGACTCAATTGAAAGAGTTGGATAAGGTCGCTTATATTCGCTTTGCCTCCGTTTATCGAAGCTTTGAAGATATTCGAGAGTTTGGAGAAGAAATCGCTCGTCTCGAAGACTGATCGACTCAGATGCATTTAGCCATAGATATGGAAAGTTATGAGCCAATTTAGCGCTATTGATTATCAAATGATGAGCCGTGCCATAGAGCTCGCGAAAAGAGGGCGCTTTACCACTGCGCCTAATCCAAATGTAGGCTGCATCATTACCTTAAATAACGAGGTAGTGGGAGAAGGCTATCACAAGAAAGCTGGTGAGCCACATGCGGAAGTTCATGCCTTAAGAATGGCAGCCGAGCGAGCCAAGGGCGCGACCGCCTATGTCACATTAGAGCCATGCTCACACTATGGACGAACACCTCCATGTGCTGAAGGGCTGATAAAGGCAGGTGTGTCTAAAGTCATTTGTGCCATGTCTGATCCTAATCCGCAAGTGGCTGGTCGAGGCTTTAATATGCTTCGCGAAGCCGGCATTGAGGTGTCCGTTGGTCTTCTGGAACAAGATGCTCGAGCACTCAATCCTGGTTTCCTGAAGAAAATGGAAACAGGTATGCCATTTGTCCAACTGAAAATGGCAGCCAGCCTTGATGGGCAAACGGCCTTAGCCAACGGCAAAAGCCAGTGGATTACTGGCTCCGAAGCACGTCGAGACGTTCAAGCGTATCGTGCCCAGTCAGGCGCGGTTCTATCGACAAGTCAAACCGTGATAGAAGATAATGCCTCTTTGAATGTGCGTTGGGATGAGCTGCCAAGTCATGTCACTAATGTTATTGAGCCTGATGAATTACGCCAACCTACTCGCGTGATTTTGGATAGACAAAATGCACTATCGAGAGAGCTGAAATTGTTCCAAGCTGAGGGCGATATTACTCGAGTAGCTCAGGCTGGTGGCGATCTTAACGTGGCAATGAACACAGCTAATCAACTGGATTTGGCTGAAACGCTGCAACACCTAGCTAAAGACCAACAAATTAATCATGTCTGGGTAGAAGCTGGGGCAACGCTCGCTGGATCGATGATTCAACAACAGCTCGTTGATGAGCTTATTGTGTATTTAGCTCCTAAACTTATGGGTGCTGATGGGCGAGGGCTTATCGGGGCACTTGGATTGACTGAGATGCAAGACGTCATCGAGCTCGATATAAAAGATATTCGTATGGTGGGAAGCGACGTTCGCATTGTCGCCACACCAAAACTAAAGCAGAAGTAGAACAATGTTTACAGGAATTATTGAAGCGGTTGGCACACTGAAGGGTATCACTCCAAAAGGAGAAGATATCAGTATTCATGTTGAAGTGGGCAATCTGGACATGAGTGACGTAAAACTAGGAGACAGTATCGCGACAAATGGCGTCTGTCTTACGGTCACCAGCTTCACGGACAACAGTTACCATGCGGACTTATCCGTTGAGACGCTAAAGAAAACAGGTTTTGCCCATTATAGTGTTGGCGACAAAGTAAACCTAGAAAAAGCGATGCTACCGACGACACGATTTGGCGGGCACATCGTTTCTGGGCATGTGGATGGCGTTGGAGAAATTGTGGACCGACAACAAGTTGGTCGCGCCATAGAGTTTTGGGTGCAGATGCCGTCTGAGCTAAGCAAGTATGTAGCGGAAAAAGGCTCTATTACCGTAGATGGGATCAGTCTGACGGTCAACGACGTTCGCAAAGATGCCTTTAAACTGACGATTGTACCCCATACATCGGAAGAAACGACCATCGACAACTTTCATGTTGGCCGAAAAATTAATTTAGAAGTGGATGTCCTAGCTCGTTATATGGAACGATTGCTGCAATCGAAAGCCAGTAACGAATCTGAGTCTCGAATCACCATGGACTTCCTACAACAAAACGGCTTCGCTTAAAATCTGACGCAAAGCTTGATGCCCAACGAACCAATACAGGAATGTGAAATGCCAATTAGTACGCCGCAAGAAATCATTGAAGACATTCGCCTTGGGAAAATGGTTATCCTAATGGACGATGAAGACCGTGAGAATGAAGGTGACCTTATTATGGCCGCTGAACATATCACACCAGAAGCCATTAACTTTATGGCGACTCATGGACGTGGACTGATCTGCTTAACCATGACAAAGAGCCGTTGTGAAGCACTAGGCTTACCACCTATGGTTCAAGATAACAACGCGCAGTACACCACTAACTTTACTGTGTCTATTGAAGCTGCGGAAGGCGTAACCACTGGTATCTCTGCGGCAGATCGCGCACGTACAGTTCAAGCCGCAGTTGCAAAAGACGCTAAGGCTGCAGACTTAGTGCAACCAGGCCACATTTTTCCACTGGCGGCACAAGATGGAGGCGTGTTAACTCGCGCTGGTCATACTGAAGCTGGCTGCGATCTGGCAAAACTCGCGGGTTTTGAGCCTGCTTCTGTGATTGTCGAGATTCTTAATGACGATGGCACAATGTCGCGTCGTCCTGACTTAGAAGTTTTCGCCGAAAAACACAACATTAAGCTGGGAACGATTGCTGACCTCATCGAGTATCGTAACAACAACGAGACTACTATTGAACGTGTCGCAGCCTGTCATTTGCCGACTGAATTTGGTGATTTTGAGCTAGTGACCTACCGCGATACTATCGACAATCAAATCCACTACGCGATGTGTGCCGGTGATTTGACGGCTAACACTCCGTTAGTTCGCGTACATTTGCAAGACACCTTTACTGATATCTTACGCTCAAACCGAAACTCCGATCGCAGCTGGACTTTAGACAAAGCGATGAAGCGCATTGGAAAAGAAGGCGGTGTACTTGTGATTCTTGGTAATGAAGAAAGCACTGATGCTATTGTTCACAAGATCAAGGTATTCGAGCAACAAGACAATGGCTCAGCACCGACCATGGCTAAAAAACAAGGCACATCGCGCCGAGTAGGCGTAGGCTCGCAGATTCTCGCGGATCTTGGCGTGCACGAAATGAAGCTGCTGTCTGCTGCGGATAAAAAGTATCACGCACTGGGTGGCTTTGGTCTGAGCGTCACTGAATACATTACTGAGTAATTTATCCAAGCCTTTGCTTATGAAACGCAAAGGCTTTTTCTTTTTCGTCGCGCCGCAACCAACTGCAAGTATTGTGAAAGCAGTGTTTGACTAAAGTTAGCGGTGGATATTGATAATTGAGTTGTGCTAGAATCCGGCGATTCTCGCGCGATGAACATAGTTTATAAGGAAAGCATATGAAAGTTATCGAGGGTGGCTTCCCAGCACCGAACGCAAAGATTGCTATTGTAATTTCTCGTTTCAATAGTTTTATCAATGAAAGCCTATTATCTGGTGCTATCGATACTTTAAAACGTCACGGCCAAGTAAGTGAAGACAACATCACTGTTGTTCGTTGCCCTGGTGCGGTAGAGCTACCATTGGTTGCTCAGCGAGTTGCTAAAACAGGTAAGTTTGATGCAATCGTGTCTTTGGGTACAGTAATTCGTGGCGGTACACCACATTTCGACTATGTTTGTAGTGAGTGTAATAAAGGTCTTGCGCAAGTGTCTCTGGAATATAGCCTACCAGTAGCATTTGGTGTATTGACTGTTGATACTATCGATCAAGCAATTGAGCGTGCTGGAACCAAGGCTGGTAATAAAGGTGCAGAGGCTGCACTAAGCGCGCTTGAAATGATCAACGTTCTTTCTGAAATCGATTCCTAATGGGGGCCAGTGTGAAACCAGCCGCACGTCGTAATGCACGTCAATTTGCTCTGCAAGCAATTTATTCTTGGCAAATTACTAAAGAAAATGTTGCCACTGTTGAAGAACAGTTCTTATCAGGTGGTAAGTATGATGAAGAAGAACATCATGCTGCTGAGCCTGCGTTGACTGCGCCAGAGACTGACGTTGTATATTTCCGTGATTTGCTCACGGGTGTCGCGTTGAATCACACGGAACTAGACAGCAAGTTACGTCCGTTCGTTTCTCGTCCAATGCAAGATCTAGACATGATGGAGCTTGCGCTTCTTCGTCTAGCGATGTACGAAATGACGAGTCGCGAAGACGTACCTTACAAAGTGGTTATCAACGAAGCTATTGAGCTTGCGAAAGTATTCGCAGCAGAAGACAGCCACAAGTTCGTTAATGGTGTTCTAGATAAAGCAGCACCTCACGTTCGCAAAAAGTAACGATTAACGTTTGTCTATTCGTAAAAAGGTCAGCAAATTGCTGGCCTTTTTTATATACTCTTCTCACCTTTCCAGCACAAAGCCTACAAGATGTCCGGTGAATTTAGTTTAATCGACAAGTACTTCGCGCATAAACAGCAGCAACGCAAAGACGTGGTTTTAGCACAAGGTGATGATTGTGCCATTGTCGCCCCTCCCGTTGATAGTCACATAGCTATTAGTACCGATACCTTAGTATCCGGTACCCATTTTCTCGCTGATGCCGATCCGGCTTGGATTGCACATAAGGCACTTGCCTCGAATATCAGTGATTTAGCAGCAATGGGTGCATCACCTGCTTGGGTTTCCATGGGGATCTCATTACCAGAAGTGAACGAACGCTGGCTTGAGCGTTTTTGCAATGCGTTTTTCTCGTTAGCAGACTACTACGGTATCCAGCTCATTGGTGGCGACACCACAAAAGGACCGCTGGCGATTACTCTTACTGTGCAAGGCACACTACCACAAGGCAAAGCCCTGACTCGAAGTGGGGCAAGTTCTGGAGACTGGGTTTATGTGACAGGTCACCTCGGTGACGCAAAAGCTGGCCTTGATGTGATTCTGGAAAAAAACATCAGTGCGAATACCGAACTCAACCGTGAGTTAGAAAAGCGCCATTTTGAAGCGACGCCGAGAGTGCTTGCAGGCATTACCCTTCGCGATATCGCTTCTGCTGCGATTGATATCTCTGATGGCCTTATTTCTGACTTAGGGCATATTTTAAAGCGCTCAAATGTTGGGGCCCGTATTGATGTCGACTTGCTGCCTACTTCTTCTGAACTCAAGCTGTTCGTTGAGTCTGATGACATCGCAAAGCAGTACGCATTAACCAGCGGCGAAGAGTATGAACTTTGCTTTACGGTACCGGAAGCTAACAGAGGCCAACTTGAGATCGCGCTATCAAACACGCCATTTACCTGTATTGGACAAATAACGGGCACAGGCAATCTTGATCTACATTCAAACGACCAACCACTTGACTGGCAGTTGGGTGGATTCGACCACTTTAAGGTGAGCCAATGAGTAACCCCCTTGACTTAATCTCTCTAAAAAACCCTTGGCATTTGCTTGCAACTGGCTTTGGCAGTGGTCTATCGCCTGTTGTACCCGGTACTATGGGTACTCTGGCAGCGATTCCGTTATATCTGCTCTTAGCACAATTGCCTTTGAGCGTGTATCTCATCGTAGTTTTACTGTCTTGTATCATCGGTGTAAAAATCTGCCAAGTGACGTCAGATGATATGGGCGTACACGACCATGGCTCCATTGTATGGGATGAGTTCGCCGGATTCTGGATCACCATGGCGATAGTCCCTGCACTTAAACTACCAGTTGATGATTGGAAATGGTTACTGACAGGTTTTGTGCTATTCCGTTTCTTCGATATGGTAAAACCATGGCCAATCGGCTGGCTCGATAAGCGCGTTCATGGTGGTTTAGGTATCATGATTGACGATATTGTTGCGGGTGTGATGGCGGGTATTTCACTTTACCTGGTCGGACGACTAGCTGGGTGGCTTTAATAACATGTTGTTATTAAACAATAAAATTAACGTGTCTTTACAAAGGCACGTTTGGGTGACAAAGCTTTACTATACGTTTAGTTAAAAGTTGCTATCATTGCGACTTCTTTTAGCTTTATAACAATTGGTATGTTCAGCAATCTACGTCTCTTCTTCAATTCTTTTCTTGTAATGGCAAATACGGCTGTGACCGCATTCGTGGTTTGCACATTCTCAATCATCAAATTAGTACTGCCATTAAAATTTGTTCAGACATTGATGACAAGCCTTTCTAACAAGCAGATGTGGCTTTGGGCGACGATTAATTTATGGTTACTAAATCTGAACAACAACATCGAATGGGATGTGGAAGGCGGTGATGACCTGACACCTGACCAATGGTACATGTTGTTGTCTAACCATTTAAGTTGGGCTGACATAGTTATCATCACCTCCGTGATGAAAAACAGAATGCCAATGTGCAAATTCTTGCTCAAACAAAGCTTACTGTATGTGCCTTTTGTCGGCCTTGCTTGTTGGGGTTTGGATATGCCATTTATGAAGCGACATTCTCAGGCCTATCTGGTTAAGCATCCAGAGCGACGCAATGATGATTTTAACGCGATTCGCAAAGCCTGCAAAAAGTTTGAGCACGTACCAACAACCATGATCAGCTTTGTTGAAGGGACGCGATATAGCGAAGAAAAGTTGGCAACAGTTAAAACCCCTTATCGCCACTTGTTGAAGCCAAAAACAGGTGGTGTAGCATTTACACTCAATGCTATGAACCATTTGTTGGATGGGGTCGTTGATATAACACTGGCGTATCCAGAAAATCGAGAAGACCCATTTAATGATTTGTTGAAGGGTAAGCTGACCAAAGTTGTGGTTAAAATCGATGTGTATCCGATGGACGAAAACCTAAATGGCGACTATTTCAACGACAAAGCATTTAAACGTCGTTTCCACAACTGGCTTAACGATGTTTGGAAACGTAAAGACGAGAAGTTGGAAGCCATCTACTCGCAGAGCTAAAGACAAGAATAAAAAAAGGGTCTACCAGTTGGTAGACCCTTTTTAATATCAATACATTAGGTTATCAATGCAGACTACCCCACTGGTAATCTTGGAATGACTCGACAGCACCTTTCGGCTTCATTGATTAACACAGAAACAGCATGTGTATGGTAATTCTCTCCGCTCTTCCAAACGGTTTCTCCGAATATCTGACACAACTCAAAATCAGAAATAGTTCCCTTCATTTCTTGGTAGGCGACGGCAGAGATAATTTTCTGCTCCAGTGATTCTGGACAGGATTCAACACGCCAACGACTCACTTGAATATTCGGCAAAGCACACTCCTTGTGGTCATATTTTCGTCATCAAAGCCACAGTAACACTATGAATTTACAGGATCAAGTTGATCTTGCTCACAGTTTTTTCGGGGTATCAATGTGCCAGTCGTAACCTATTGTAAACGTGCGAACTTATTTTTCTTTGGTTAATATTTAATCGTTAAAATAGTTTTTTGCGAGTGATTTAACACTTTAGTTAAATGGTTTTCTGTACGGCTTCTATTTCTGACTCTGATTTTAAAGGCCTTAATAAAGCGATGAGCTCTGGTAATAGCCATAGTGAAGAGACGTACAGTGCATACTCGGCAAGAAGCCCGACAAGCGCCCCGCCAGCTGCAGTTTCTGTTCCTACATAATTAGGCAGTACGTAGCTAAGAAGCAGGTAAGTGAAGATGGCATAGCTAACAGTAAGCCATAAAGGATCACGGCTGTTTTCAGAGAGCTTTTTATGTTTGGATTGGTGTTCAGAACGTGATTGATTTTCCTTAATCATGGACAGTACTTCCTATTTATCCGTTACGTCTAAGATATTCAAACACTCTAGTCGCTGTTCACAAGAATACTCGACGGCTAATTAGAGCAATCTCATAATTCTATAAATTAGTATTGTTAAGAATGAACCTCGCTCACAATTACTCGATTAACACCATGGACTCAGGTATCTAGCTTTTTTCGTGATGATCTCTCATTTTAGAGTATTGATTCTAATTTTGATGGTTTGCCGACTACACTTTGAGATAACTATTAGAGCTCGCATATCGGATGCGATGGATGTTAGATAGAGGAGACAAGGATGGATTATCAACGCATTAAAGTGACTAGGGATGAGCATGTAGTGACTGTAAGCTTAAACAGGGCGGATAAGCTCAATGGTGTCGACATGATCATGTTTAATGAGTTGATTCATGTGAGCAAAGTTCTTCGCAAGGATAGAATGTTGAGGGCGGTTATCCTGACAGGAAGTGAAGGAAACTTTAGCTCAGGACTCGATTTTAAATCCATGATGAAAAATAAGAGCTTAGCTGCAAGGCTTTTGTTCAAGTGGCTTCCCGGTCAATCAAATCGGGCCCAGCAAGTGAGCAGTAACTGGCGAAAACTATCCGTTCCTGTTATTGCTGTAATCGAAGGGTATTGCTGGGGAGCCGGTATGCAAATAGCACTAGGGGCGGATTTTAGATTCTGCGCGCCTAATGCCAACCTTTCGATCATGGAGTCGCGAATGGGATTAACCTCAGATATGGCGGGATCCATTGCCCTTAGGGAAATCATGCCGAAGGACCAAGCGATGCGAATCTCGATTTGCGCTACAGAACTTGACGCTAAGGCAGCATTATCTATGGGATTAGTGACCGAAGTCAGCGATGACCCTATGAAAGAGGCATTGGCACTTTGCACTCAAATCGCCCAAAAATCCCCAGATGTGACCGCCGCTATGAAGCATATGTACACTCGTTATTGGACCGCACCTGCATGGAAACTTTTGGCGTATGAAACTTATAGCCAGATACGCATTATGCTGGGGAGAAATTTCGTTCGCGTACAACAGGCTTTGAAAAAGAAAACATCACCACAATTCGAGCCAAGACAGCGTCACTGGTAAGTTCAACTATTTACGCTCACCACTTTTTATGATCAATGTAACGTGGCTGTGCTCTAGCCAGCCACGCCCATTGAGTTCATCTCTGCTTAATATTCAAAGTTAATTTACTCACATCAAATACTTCTCTTTGTGTTTTTAAAACGCAGTTTCAAAACCAGATCTAGTTCAAGATTTAACCGTTAATTTTCCAATTTTAAGGATCAGTGATCACGTCTACGGCTGTTCATATGTGAATGGTATTGATCGTATAAGAACGACTGTTACTATTAAAAGCATAAATTACGGTTAAGGAAAGTTATGTTAACGAAGTATTCAGCGAACCCTAGAGACGTGAAAAAGTACTCCACTGCACAACTGCGTGATGAGTTCTTGATCGACGAGCTATTCATACCATCTCGGGTATCGGTAGCGTATAGCCATATTGACCGAGCGGTTGCTTTAGGAATTTGTCCTCAAGATAAACCATTGATTTTAGAGGAGTGGATAGATAGTAAGTCGTTCGGGACCGAGTTTTTTCTTGAGCGAAGAGAGCTTGGGTTAGCTTGCTTAGAAGGAGCTGTAAAAGTAACCGTAGATGCAAAAACGTTCCATTTAAATGCTATGGATGTGCTTTATGTCGGCCTAGGCTCAAAGACAATTGAGATAGAGAAAGCAGAAGGTAACGCGACAGTCTACGGATTAAGTGCACCAGCGCACAAATCGCTACCCACAAGGGTAATTCCTCAGAGTGAGGCTCGCGTGGTAGAACTTGGTTCAATAGAGACGGCAAACCAACGCGTCATTAACCAATACCTGCATCCGGATGTGATAGAAACCTGTCAGCTATGTTTAGGAATCACTCATTTAGCACCGGGTAGCGTTTGGAACACGATGCCTGCACATACTCACGAACGTCGAATGGAAGCGTATGTGTATTTCAATATCAAGCCAGAACAAGCCGTGTTTCATATGATGGGCGAACCTACCGAAACTCGTCACATTCTAGTTAGAGATAAACAACTCGTACTGTCACCAAGTTGGTCGATTCATTCGGGGTGTGGTACGCAAAACTATAGCTTTGTTTGGGGAATGTTAGGTGAAAATCAAACATTCGACGATATGGACTTTATTCCAATGGATACATTGGCTTAGTTGATACTAATAGGAAATTAACATGAACAAAACTCTGAAAAATGTACTTCTTACTACCGTAGCGGGCGCAGCAGTCACAGTATCATCAATGACATTTGCAGCAACGGAAATCAAAGCGGCATTTAACCAATCTGACAAGCACCCTCAATATTTGGCTTTGGAAGAGTTTGGTAAACAGTTAGAAGCGGAAACGGATGGTCGTTACAAAGTTACTATTTATCCCAATGCACTGCTCGGCGATCAACGTGCGTCGTTGGAGCTGGTTCAAGCTGGCGCAGTGCAAATGGCAGTAGTAGCAAACCCGTTGGTAGAAAACTATGACAATACCTTCACTGCAATCGGCATGCCTTTCGCTTATACCGGTATTGAGCATCAAGAAAAAGTGTTTACTTCCGGAGCTCTAGACAAGCTATTTGCCTCTACCAAAAAGTTTGGTTTTGAAGTATTGACGGCTTATACCGCTGGTTCTCGTAACGTTTATACCAAGGGGCATAACGTTAAGTCAGTCGAGGATATGAAAGGTCAGAAAATCCGCGTGATGCAGTCGAATACTATGGTAGAGATGCTAGGGTGCATGGGCGGTACTGGTGTGCCGATGAGTCAAGGTGAAGTGTATACTGCGGTTCAACAAGGTGTCCTTGACGGTGGTGAGAATAATGAAATTACTTATGCCGATATGAAGCACTATGAAGTGGCTCCTTACTTTAGCAAAACTTCTCACTTGATGGTGCCTGACCTAGTCGTTATCAGCGACGACTTCATCAATTCAATGTCGAAGGAAGACCAAGCGACGATTCGTCGTTTAGCTAAAGAGTCGACTGTTGACGAGTTTGCTAAATGGAATGCTCAAATTGGTAAGGCTCGTGCGTTAGCGGAGGAGAATGGTGCGACCTTTATTGATGTCGACGTGAGACAATTCCAGGAAAGCTGCAAACCTCTACAGCAAAAATTGATTAAAACTGACGCACAGAAAGAATTAACTAAGGCGATCAGTGAACTGAGCTAATTAAGAAGGAGTTAGGCGCCAAGCCTAACTCCTTTTTTGCAAGGAAAAGTCTAGTGGAAAAGTTGTTAGTCTGGACAGATAAGTTCAAGAAAATCATCGACTGGGTAGTGGAACGAGCTTGTATCGCTATTATGGCATTCTTGACAGTTCTTGTTACTTATCAGGTCGTTACTCGTTATGTCTTCAATAGTCCAAGTGCGGTGAGTGAAGTGCTGTCACGATACATGTTTGTCTGGTTGGTGTTGATTGGTGGGGCTTATGTGTTTGGCTTGAGAGAACATATGGCTATTACCTATGTACGAGATAAGTTCTCGCCGAAAATAGGCATACTGGTTGATATTTTCACTGAATGGACAATCGCTATATTTGCTTTCGTGGTTATGTGGCAAGGCGGATTCAAAGCGTCCGTTCGTCAAATGTGGCAGTTAGATTCGGCCTTAGAAGTGCCAATGGGTGTTATTTACTCGGCATTACCTATTGCCGGAGTGCTTATTCTTGTTTATTTCGTTATCAACCAACTGAAACTAATACATCAGTTTCAGCAACTTAGTGTAAAAGGATAGACATATGGATGCTGCTACCCTCGCTGCCCTTATTATGTTCGGCGGCGCTATCATTCTACTCGTTTTAGGTGCGCCGATAGGTATTAGTATTGGATTGCCTTCATTTGTTGCCATGGTCAGTATTCTGCCTTTAGCAGGCGCTACGACGACAGCCGCCCAACGAATGTTCACGGGTTTGGATAGTTTTGCATTGCTAGCGATACCGTTTTTCATTTTAGCGGGCAATATTATGAATAACGGTGGCATAGCCATACGACTCATTAATTGCTCGCGCATAGTAACGGGTTATTTTCCTGGAGCATTAGCCCAAACTAATGTGGTCTCCAATATGTTGTTTGGTTCAATCAGTGGCTCTGGCGTTGCTTCGGCAGCGGCGATTGGTGGAATTATGAACCCTATTCAAGAGAAGGAAGGGTACGACTCGCCATTTAGAACAGCGGTAAATATTGCATCTGCTCCAACTGGAATGTTGATTCCACCAAGTAACACGTTAATTGTTTATGCGACAGTCGCTGGTTCGGTATCTATTTCAGCACTCTTTATGGGCGGTTATTTGCCCGGCTTACTCTGGGGTGGTGGCGTTATGCTAGTGGCAGGGTTTATGGCCTATCGCCGTGGATATATGTCGAAACATGTGATGAGCCTCTCTGAGCGCGCCAAACTATTTATTGATGCAATACCTAGTTTGTCATTAGTGGTGGTAGTGATAGGAGGTATTCTCGCAGGCATCTTTACACCGACAGAAGCTTCAGCTATTGCGGTCGTTTACTCTTTGGCGCTTGGGTTTATATACAAAGCTCTGAAAGTTGAACAGCTCCCAAGTATTTTGTTGTCGACTGCCAAGTTAACTGCGATTGTCATCTTTATGATAGCCGCTTCGTCAATCATGTCGTGGGTAATGGCGTTTACGCAAATTCCTGGAGCTATAGCCGATGCTTTGTTGTCGTTAACCGATAACCCGATTGTGATTCTTCTAATCATCAATGTGATTTTATTGTTTGTAGGGACCTTTATGGATCCCACGCCAGCGGTATTAATTTTCACACCCATCTTTCTACCGATTTGTATGAATTTGGGTATGGATCCAGTCCAGTTTGGTATTTTGTTGGTGTTTAACTTGTCACTTGGCACTATAACACCACCAGTTGGACCAATACTATTTACTGGTTGTAAGGTTAGCGATATCAAAATTGACCATGTGATCAAAACGCTGCTACCATTCTTTGCGGTGATATTTTTAGTACTAATGGCAGTGACTTATATCCCGGCAATTTCGATGACGATCCCACAAATGATGGGCTTAGTGAAATAAGGAGCAGGTACTTGGAAAAAGTTGTTCGGCAGGAGTATAACGCCCCAGCCTTAGAGAAAGGGTTGGATATACTGGAGTTGCTAGCAAGTTCAGCTGAACCCATGTCAAAGAAACAGATCGCAGAGATGGTCGGTCGTAGTGTGGGAGAGATTTTCCGAGTACTATCCGTGTTGGCTCGTCGTGGTTATGTGACCTTTAATGAAGATAGCGGTAAATATATGTTTTCTATGCAAATGTTTACCGTTGCTAATCAGTATCCACCTCAGTCTCAACTGTTAAATATCGCCAAGCCATTAATGAAAATGGTGAGTGAAAAAGTCAATCAATCATGCCATGTTTCATGGTATGACAATCAGCATCTGGTGGTGATCGGAAGGGAAGAGAGTCCATATAAGATGGGCTTTAGCCTTAAGATTGGCGCTAAGTTAGACGTATGTTCATCCGGCTCTGGAATCGTACTGTTGAGCTTTAGTGATGAGCTCAAAAGAGAGAAAATACTCAAGCAGAGTGGTGCAACTGATTACGAAATAGAACAAGCGAACGCTTTACTCAATCAGACCAAGAATCAAGGTTACTTTATTGGTCCCAGTCCACAAATTTCGGGTATTACTAATATCAGTGTGCCGATCTTTACGGGCAGTGAGATGTTGGCTGTGTTGACTGTTCCATACGTCACTTTAGACTCTGATGCAGTTCATCATGCTGTAGATAGTATTGAAACGACAAAGAACGAGTTAGTCGCTATTTGCCAATCAATCAGTCATCAGTTAACGCCCCAAGTGTAATACTTTCAAAGGCGTGTGGTTATTTCATAGATAGCGACATGCCTTTACTCTTCTTAGGTCTAATTGTTCAATAATGCCTCTGAATTCATCAAGACCACGCTAGATTATTCATCTGTGACAAGCTAAGATTTCTTCTTTCTATTCAGCACATTTATCACAGAGTTTTTTAACTCTAACGCGCTAATTTATCGAACAAATTTACGAGACTAACAACGTATAGCACCATGTGGAGCCACGAGTGAGCGAATTCCAAGATCTATCCATACAAATCGAACAAATCTCTCAAGCTGAGGAGCATGAGCAACCAAGTGTGCTTAATGAACTTATAGAGCAGGGGATGGAGTCGTCGTCGGTGGGATTGATATTGGAAGCCTTTCCTATAGAGCAAAGGGTTCGTTTGTGGCGTGAGTTGCCGCTGGAAATGCATATCGAAGTGCTCACAGAGACTCGTGCGGAAGTACGTGTTTCTATTCTGGATGCGTTATCGGAAACTGAGCTTAAGCTTACGCTGGCGAAGTTGGATAACCTTTCGCTTATCGAGTGGGCGGACTCACTGCCTGATGACATCATTGCCGAAGCTATCTCTTTACTTGAAAAGGATGAGCTAGAGCTTTATGACCAAGCCAATGAATATGAAGAAGATCAGATTGGCCGCTGGGCAGATAGGAAAGTCATTACGATTCCTTTTAGTATCTCAGTAGACAGAGCCAAGCTGTTGATTGATAAATACAATTATGAGCAGCCAGAGCATATCTATCTAATTGATAAGCAAAAACGTTTTCGTGGGATGGTGGATTTTAGCGATGTCTTAAAAAGTGATCCTAAAACGCGAATCAAACAATTGGTTTTGGAGCACGTCACCACGCTTAGTGCAAAGCTAACATTGGCCGAATCGGTGGAAGCAATGGAGCGTTCCTCCTTCAGTGCATTGCCTATTCTGGATGAACGTAAATTGTTGGTAGGGGAGATTGACTGGAAGTTTGCTCTTAGCACGCAACGAGAAATCTACGAGACGCGTTTAATGGCCGGTACGGGTATGGATGAAGGCGATGACCTCTTCGCACCAGTATTGAAAAGTTCGCAAAAGCGTGGGGTTTGGTTGGGGATTAACTTGCTTACCGCTATTTTAGCTTCAGTGACAATTGGCTTGTTTGAAAACGTCATTTCGCAGGTTGTTGCCCTTGCGATCCTTATGCCTATTGTCGGTTCTATGGGTGGGATCGCAGGAAGCCAGACACTAACTTTGATCGTGCGTTCTATGGCTCTCAACCAGATTACCTCCGGTAACCGATTTGCCCTTATCAAGAATGAGTTGGGCATTGGTGCAATTAACGGGCTACTGTGGGCGATCATCATAGGTGCGATGGCTGGATTGTGGTTCCAGTCTTCGATCCTTGGTGCGACCATAGCGTTGGCTATCGTCGTCAATATCATCACAGCAGCGTTGTTTGGTGTCTTGATTCCTTTAGTTTTGGATAAGCTCAAGCTTGATCCTGCTTTAGCGGGTTCAGTCATATTAACGACGGTTACCGATGTGGTCGGTTTCTTTGCGTTCCTTGGTACCGCAAGCCTAGTCATGTTGTAAGTCTTCATTAAGAGGGTTGTAAGAATTGGACTGCAACCCTCTTTTCCTATGATGTTAAAACGAAAAACCTTCCCTTTTCCCCAGATTTTAATTGAGCCTTTATTTTTTGTAATTAGTTGAATATAAATGTAAATTCATCCTGTTTGACATTGTTTTGGCTATTTGGGCTCTTCTCTTTCTAATTCCTTTATTTTTATCAATAAATCTCTAGTTTTTAAGTGCTTGCGATGCTCTAAAGTCTGGCTATAATCGCGCGCCATTTTATTAATGGTGTGAATGGGATGAGCCGCTCGCCTGGCGCCTATCCTGTAATAATCCACTTTAATCAACTTGCTCATCATTTATCTATCGTGATGATGCGAGAGGATCGCGAAACAAATGAAACTAATTAAAACCACGATTGCTGCTGCACTAATGTCTACTATGCTAACTGGCTGTATTGGCCAGATGGCAACAACGAGTATGGTGATGTATGAAGTTAACCTAAAAGGTGTGGACAACCGTTATGCTCGTGCTGGCCTATACACTTTGATGTCACCAGTTTATGCCATTACAGCGGCAGCGGATCTATTCGTGATTAACTCTATTGAGTTCTGGACTGGTACCAATCCACTAACTAAGAAAAAGGCGGTAGCGGACACTCCCGCTGAAGCGTACATCAAAGTAAACCACAAGGTAGGAAAGAAGCTCTCTACTGCACCTGTTAAGTTATCTAAGCTAGATGACAATACAACACAGATGGACTTCATTGATGATTCTGGCAAGGCACGCACACTTGTAGGAGTGAGCGGTAAAGATTCTGTTGATTTCTACCTAGATGGTGAGTTCATTACTACGGCATCCCACTCAGAACTAGAACAGTACGCAACGGCGTCTTAACTGTTATCAGAGCCTGCTCATTGATTCGAGCAGGCTCGTTTTTGTCAGCCGCTTACCAACTTAACACTTCAACTATCAACACTTTTATTGATGCAGAAACTGGAGTTCCACACGCTTTCCTCCTATCATCCGCACATATTTCTGCGATCGTGTAAACCTATCATGTCTTTTTCTGAGTTAACGTTAAGCTTGGCATTAATTGATGCCATTCCTGGTGAATTCTCTCATGCTACTCATATTCAAACCCTCGCTATTCCTGCAATTACCGCACAGCACGATGTCTTGGCTCTTGCACAAACTGGCAGCGGTAAGACCTTAGCCTTTGGTCTTGGGCTGATAGAGCAGTTGCTTAACAACGAGATAAAGCAAGCCTTGATACTAGTGCCTACGCGTGAGTTGGCGAAACAGGTAACAGAGACCATCGATCCTATCGTCGCTCTATTAGGTTATTCAGTCGCTGTGGTTTGTGGCGGCGAGGATGTAGAACTGCAGGTGGGTCAGTTTAATGCTGTTCCAGAGATTGTAGTGGCAACCCCTGGACGTTTGCTCGATATCATGAATAAACAGCTGGTGGACACTCAACGTATTGAAACTGTGGTGCTTGATGAAGTTGACCGCTTACTCGATATGGGTTTTTGGCCAGACATTCAGAGTATACTCAGTGGACTGAGCTGTAGAAAACAAACCTTAATGTTCTCAGCAACGCTACCAGAACAGTTGGAAGCAAAAGTCACGACTCTGCTTAACAATCCAATCAGAGTTGTAGCCAATAAAACCAATAGTGTGGTGGAGCAGATTGCAGAGACATTGTATTTGGTAAATAAAGGCAGTAAAGCCAATGTGCTGATTAAGCAAATTACTGAGCACCAATGGCCTCAGGTGTTGGTGTTTATTGGTGCACGAGACAATGCTGATGCGCTTTGTAAGAAGTTGAATAAGGCAGGTATTACTAGTGGCGCCTTACATGGTAATAAAGAGCAAAGGGAGCGTGAACGTACCTTACAGGCCTTCAAACAAGGTGAGGTTCAAGTACTGATTGCTACCGATATTTTGGCTCGAGGCATCCATGTAGATGATCTTCCAGTCGTGATTAATTATGAGTTGCCAAGTGACCCATCTGTATACGTGCATCGAGTTGGGCGCACTGCCAGAGCAGGAAAAACGGGACAGGCATTGTCGCTAGTTTGTCATGGTGAAACCGAATATCTTGAGGCGATTCGTCACCTCACCTCACGAAGCTTGGTGTTGGAAGAGTTGGCTGACTTTCCGGTGACGGATAAACCCTCGACAGGAGAAAGCAAGCGCCCTAAACGAGACAAACAAGCCAATCGACGTACTTATAAAAAGACCCGTGCGAGTCAGTTCAAAAGCAAGAAACGTTAGCATCGAGTATTAATTTCACTTGTAACAGAGAGCGTTAAGGAAAGCAGTCATGGCAACCATGAAAGACGTAGCAGAGTTAGCAGGTGTTTCGACAGCGACAGTATCGAGGGTAATTAACCGCTCACACTACGTAGAACCAGTGACGTTGGAGCGGGTGGAGAAAGCGATTAAAACGCTTAACTATCGTCGTGACCCTCGAGCCACTGCTTTAGCGAAACGAAGCAATAACACGCTAGGCCTACTCACAGGTAACTTGGCTGATCCCTTCTTTGCACTAATCGCTAAAAATGTGGAAGAGGTGGTACGTCTTAATGGTCATCAACTGGTAGTGGTGAGTGGCGGTCACAATGCGGAACGTGAAAAAGAAGGCTTGGACTTTCTTATTAGCCAAGGCTGTGAAGCTATGGTTGTGCACGCCAAAATGCTTGATGATGCCACTTTGCTCCGCTACGCTGCCCAAGCTCCCGCTATGGTTCTACTCAATCGCACGATTCCACAGATCTCGAATCGCTCGGTATGGGTGGATAATCGAGCTGGAGCAAAGGTCTCGGTGGAGCATTTGATTGCTTTAGGTCATCGCAAGATAGCCTACGTCACTAGTGACCTGCCGATAGAAGATAGAACCGATCGCCTCCAAGGCTATAAAGACGCCATGTCATCCGCCAACATTGAAGTGCCGCCTAGCTGGATTATTAATGAGAATTTCAGTGAATCTGGCGGTGAAGCGGCAGGGAAGGCGTTGATGGCGCGGTGCCCAGAAGTTACTGCTGTAGTGACGTTTAATGATGTCATGGCGGCGGGGTTGATGGCGAGTCTCTACGAACAAGGCGTTGTAGTACCTGACGATATGTCTATTGTGGGTTTTGATGATGTGTTATTGGCACGCTATCTTTATCCACGTTTAACCACAATGCATAACCCTATCGATGAGATGTCGGTGCATGCGACTAAGCTAGCATTGAACCTCAAAAAATCAGCCTATACTCCTCCCCATAACCATCGTTTTGAAGCCAACTTAGTCGAAAGACAGACCGTCAAGCCGTTAAAAAGGTAATTATCAATGAAAAAACGTGAGAACGTTCACATCAGATAACCTCATGTAAGCGCTTACATGAAACGGCCATCTAGCTCTCAATTTTGGAGTGAGGCTAGGGATATTATCTCTGCGAACAAACCCTACACAGTTTTTTGAGGATATACATTATGACAAATTCAAAGCCTCTGCCCTCATTTGGTTTAGCGCTCGCCCCTATCGCGGTGATGTTTTTGCTTTTGGCAATCGGCTACGGAGCGCTAGGACTACGAATTGAAGTCTTGCTGCTGATTTCTGCGGCATTTACTGGTTTCATCGCTTGGAAGATGGGCTACAACTGGGATGACATTATTGGCGCTATTGTTGAGAAGCTTGCCAAGGCGATGCCAGTCATCCTAATTCTTGTTTCTGTTGGCGGCCTTATCGCCAGTTGGATGGTGAGCGGCACGATCCCTTATATGGTGTATTGGGGACTTAAAGTGATCAGTCCCGAGTACATCCTTATCGCTGCATTTTTCGTGACTAGCGTAGTATCGGTATGTACCGGTACATCTTGGGGTTCAGCAGGTACTGTTGGTGTTGCACTAATGGGTGTTGCGGCTGGCCTAGATGTGTCGCTTGCTGCCGCTGCGGGTGCGGTGGTTTCCGGCGCTTATTTCGGCGATAAAATCTCGCCACTGTCTGATTCAACCAACTTTGCTCCAGTGGTATCAGGCACAACCTTGTACGAACACATCCAACATATGCTCTACACTACCTTGCCAGGCTTTGTGATTGCCGCAACCGTGTTTTTCTTTGCTGGTCAAAGTGCCGATGTGGCAGGCGTGAGCGAACCAGAGAAAGTCGTTGAGATCTTGGCGGGCCTTGAAAGCCTTTATAACCTCAACATTGTTCTTATTATTCCACCAGTGATGATCCTTTGGGGTGCTCTTACTAAAAAGCCAGTATTACCGCTCATGCTTGCAGCGTCGGCGATTGCTATAGCACTTGGCATGCTACTTCAAGGCTTTTCGCTACAACAAGGTTTCCAAGCGTATGTAGATGGTTTTAATCTATCAATGTTTGAAGCGAATGGTCATGAAGTATCAGGCATCATTCCGGATGTAGCGAAGCTGCTTAACCGTGGTGGTTTGTTCTCAATGATGAGCACTATCTTGTTGGTATTCTGTGCCTTCTCTTTCGCAGGCATTTTGAGCTTAACTGGCGCATTGAACGTGGTACTTGGTCGCTTCCTGCATCTGATTCACTCAACGGGTCAACTGATTGCTTCAACGGTTATCGCGACGATCACGGTTGTGTTCACCACATCAGACGGCAAATTAGCGCTATTGATTCCGGGTGAACTGTTCCAAAACGCTTACCGAAAAATGGGTCTAGATACCAAGAACCTCTCTCGTACTATCGAAGACGCGGGCACGATTATTGAACCGCTAGTACCATGGACTGCTGCAGGTATTTACATGGCAGGCACGCTAGGCGTAGCAACGCTTGATTATCTACCTTGGGCGATTCAGTGCTATACCGGCGTTATCTTCGCGCTGATTTACGGCTTTACTGGTTTTGGTATTGCGAAAGCAAAGCCAGAATCAACAGATAATACAGAATTACAAACTGTTGCTACCCCAACAAAATAAGGTAACTGCTGAATGAATTGCTTCGACCAAACGTTAGAACGTCGTAACACTGGCTCGCTTAAATGGGATTTTATGGGTCAGAAGCTAGGATTGCATCAATCGGATTTACTCCCAATGTGGGTATCAGACTATGATTTCAAAGCGCCACAAGTGGTATTAGATGCGCTAACGCAGCGCACTGAGCATGGTGTCTTTGGTTATGCAGAGCGAGATGCTGACTATTATCAAGCCATCACTGACTGGTTTGCTACCCAGCATGACACCCATATCGATAAGGAGTGGATCACAACGGTCCATGGTGTGTTGCCTGGGTTATCGATCGCACTGCAAATGCTCACCAATATTGGTGACCAGATTGTCATGCAGTCTCCGGGCTACGGTTCCTTTCGCAAAATCATTGAGTTCAACGACCGAGTAGTGAAGGAAAATCCATTAACGCTTGATAACGGCGAGTACAGTATTGACTTTGAACACCTTGAGCAGTGCTTTGCTCAAGGCGTAAAGGCGATGATCTTTTGTAATCCTCACAACCCAACGGGACGAGTGTGGTCACAGCAAGATGTTCTAAAGCTTGCAGAGCTTTGCGAGCGCTATCAAGTGTGGTTGTTAAGTGATGAAATTTGGTGCGATCTTACGCTTTCCGGCCAACAACACTATTCGGCGCTGAAACTGCCGCAAAACCTAAATCAACGTTTGGTAGTGGCAACGGCAGCGAGCAAGACCTTTGGCCTTTCGTCACTGCGTATCTCGAACTTCATTATTCCTAATGAGGAACTGAGAGCGCGCTTTGTAAGGCGATTAGATGCTCATGGCATGGATGTGTTTAATAGCTTGTCTATGGTCGCCGCGACTGTGGCTTATCAACATTCTGCCGAATGGTTGGAGCAGTTAAAGCAGTACCTAGAAGGAAATATTGAGCGGCTACAACGCTTTGTGGAATCGGAGCTTACAGATACAGGGGTGAAGTTTTTACCTCCTCAGGCGGGCTACCTAGCGTGGTTGGATTGCCGAGCTCTTGGCCTTACTGACAACGATCTGGAGCAGCGCTTTATCAATGCTGGCGTGGTGCCAAGTATGGGCACGGCCTTTGGCAAAGAAGGTTCGGGCTTTGTCCGCCTTAACCTTGGTTGTCCAGCGACTACGTTACAACATGCACTTACTTGCATTAAACAAGCCTTAGTATAACCCTACATCTGTGATGTGATTCACGTATTCTTTGTTAACTAGCGAGTACTAGGAATTTTTCCTAGTACTCCTAAGACCGCCTCTCAAGCCATTATCCCGGCCAATTCTTACACTCTTGCTCATAGATTTTCAGCGTTATTAGCGCTGATCCTCAAACGAATTTACTTTTTGCACTTTACCAAGAGCGGCGATGCGTCGTTCTTTGGGTTGTGCTGCCCCTTATGTTGAGAGTCTAAGGATTCATCATGTTGAAATTTCTAGAGCAAGTGCGTAAGCCGACGTTGGATCTTCCCGTCGAGCAAAGACGCAAAATGTGGTTTAAACCCTTCTTACAGTCCTATTTAGTGGTCTTTATCGGTTACATGACCATGTACCTGATCCGTAAGAACTTCAATATCGCGCAAAACGATATGATTTCGAACTACGGGCTTTCCATGACAGAGCTTGGTTTGATTGGTCTTGGTTTCTCCATCACTTACGGTATTGGTAAAACCGTGGTGTCTTATTATGCCGATGGAAAGAACACCAAACAGTTCCTACCTTTTATGCTGATTCTTTCAGGTCTTGCTATGCTTGGCTTCAGCTTCAGTATGGGTGGCGGCAGCGTTAGTCTATTCCTAATGATTGCGTTTTATGCACTGAGTGGTTTCTTCCAAAGTACCGGTGGACCTTCTAGTTACTCAACCATTACTAAGTGGACGCCGCGTAACAAGCGTGGTTCATACCTTGGTCTTTGGAACATGTCGCACAACGTAGGTGGTGCAGGTGCGGCGGGTGTTGCACTATTCGGTGCTAACTACCTGTTTGATGGTCACGTTATTGGTATGTTTGTGTTCCCATCTTTGATTGCTTTGGTGGTTGGTTTCTTTGGCCTTCGTTACGGTAGTGACTCTCCAGAAGCTTACGGTCTAGGTAAAGTAGAAGAGTTATTTGATGAAGCAGTGAGTGAAGAAGACGAAGCGGCTGAAGAAAACCAAATGACTAAGCGAGAGATCTTTGTTGAATATGTACTTAAAAACAAAGTGATTTGGCTACTGTGTTTTGCCAATATCTTCTTGTATATCGTGCGTATCGGTATCGACCAATGGTCAACAGTTTATGCCTACCAAGAACTTGGTCTATCCAAAGAAACGGCAATCTCTGGCTTCACTTTATTCGAAGTAGGTGCGTTAGTGGGTACTTTACTTTGGGGTTATCTGTCTGATTTGGCAAATGGTCGCCGCGCTTTGGTGGCGTGTGTGTCATTAGCACTTATCATTGTAAGCTTGGAGTTTTATCAGCATGCGACAAGCGAGTTCATGTATCTTGCATCGCTATTTGTCCTAGGATTTTTAGTCTTTGGTCCTCAACTACTTATTGGTGTAGCGGCAGTAGGTTTCGTTCCTAAGAAAGCCATCAGCGTTGCCGACGGCGTGAAAGGTACGTTTGCTTACCTAATTGGTGACAGCTTCGCGAAGTTAGGTTTAGGTATGATTGCTGATGGTACGCCTATCTTTGGTCTAACAGGATGGAAAGGTACCTTTGCGGCGCTGGATACTTCTGCGGCGATTTGTATCGGTCTACTTGTCTTCGTTGCTATCGCTGAAGAGAAGAAAATTCGTAAAGCTAAGAAGCAGTTACAACAAGCTACGGCTTAATATACCCCTGAAAAGCGCTGTCTACGATTTCGCATTTGGTTTGCCTGAGCCATTGGAATCATAGATAGCGCTTTTTTTAGAACCAAACGCTATTTGCTTAATCGATGCGTCGGCGTTAAGTTACCCCATTTTTCGCCTTTCTCTAGTCGGTATTTCATCATGATCAATGTTGTTTTAGTGGATGACCACATCATCGTACGTTCTGGATTTGCTCAATTATTCAATCTAGAGGAAGACATTAATGTAGTGGGTGAGTTTAGCTCGGTTGAAGATGCTAAAAGAGGGCTGCCGGGCAGTGGTGTGCAGGTATGTATTCTGGATATTTCGATGCCGGACGAAAGTGGTCTCACGTTATTAGAGTCGATGCCTAAGGGCATTGCCTGTGTGATGCTCAGTGTGCATGATTCTCCTGCCATGGTGGAAAAGGCATTGGAATTAGGCGCACTTGGTTATTTGACCAAACGTTGCAGTCCTGATGAACTGATTCAAGCGGTGCGAACCAGTGCCAACGGCGGTTGTTATCTTACCCCGGATATTGCCATGAAACTGGCTTCTCCAAGACCGTTCCAACAAGCCTTATCTCGACTCACTAAACGTGAATATGAAGTGTCAGAGCTCTTGGCGACGGGACTCGATGTGAAGGCGGTAGCGGCCGAACTTGGATTAAGTCATAAAACCGTTCATGTCCATCGTGCTAATGCACTGGATAAACTTGCCGTCAAAAACAATGTGGAACTTGCCAAGTTGTTTAGGGCAGAAGCGACGTTGTAATGCGAACTTACCTCGTTGCCAGCGCCAGTGCATGGCTGATAACCCTGTGCAGTTGGTTTTGCTTATGGGTGATTTCCTATTACTTCGTTAACGACGCCGAGTTGGCAATTCTGTTTTTCCCGTTTGCCCTTAGGCTTGGGATTACCCTGCATGCCGCTAAAAAATACTGGGGTGCCGTTTATGCCGCTGAGTGGTGCTTAACCATCTCTCTGGCTATTTTGCTTGCGCAGCCTCAGTGGTCGGCCATATTGGTTGCTAGTGTGTTAAGTATTCCTGTGGCCTTGGTTGCTGAGCGTTATTATCAAGGCGCTCAGTGGCGACGATTACTTATTCAAGCCGCAGCGATTGTTGCCTGCGCTCTGATTAACATGCTTGCTGTCGGCAGTCATAGTGACTCTCTGAGTTTCGTCGGTTTGGTGAGTATTACCGCGGGGCTTATGCTGGTGCCGAGCTGTTACCTCATCTGGAATTACCTGTTTCAAAGTACCTGGCGACCTTTGACGTCTAACCTCATCCATCAACCAATCGAATTTCACTATAAGCCTATTTTGCTGTTCATTGCGCTGTTTGCAGTGAGTATTTCTCTGCAAGTCGGGCTACCCGACGAGCTTCGGCGCTTTGCCCCGTTTTGCTTGGCAATACCTATCATCTTGCTTGCGTTTCGTTATGGATGGCAAGGCGCTCTGCTAGGCACGCTTCTTAATAGCTGTGCATTAATAGCGGCGCGTAGTGGTGTGTCACAGCTGGAAGTCACGGACCTGCTGCTATCGATAAGTGCTCAATCATTAACGGGAATATTGCTGGGTATGGCGGTGCAGAGACAGCGTGATTTAAACCATCAGCTACGCTCTGAACTAACTCGCAACAAGCACTTAGCGAAACAGTTGGTGCAAGCGGAAGAGTCAGTGCGTAAAGACATTGCTCGCGAACTGCATGATGAAATTGGTCAGAATATCACTGCTATTCGAACGCAAGCGAGCATTATTAAGCGCGTCAACAATCCTGATTTGAGCATTGGTTGCGCTGATACCATTGAATCCTTGTCTCTTAATGTCTATGACACCACAAAAGGACTGCTCACTCGATTAAGACCAAAAACCTTGGATGATTTAGACGTGATCTCCGCGATTCAGCAAATGGTGCGTGAGATGGAGTTTGAACAGCTTGGCATTGAAGTTGACTTTACTGTCGACAATGTTAGCCAGCGAGTACTCTCAGATATGATGGAGGTTACTTTGTTCCGTTTATGCCAAGAAGCGTTGAATAACATTCTCAAATACGCTCAAGCCAAACAGGTAAGAATAAAGCTCGTTATTGATGCGACGATTACGCTAACAATTGCGGATGATGGTATTGGCTTTCCGCTTCAAGATAGCCAAAAAGGGTTTGGCCTCAAAGGCATGAAAGAGCGTGTTCAAGCGTTAGGTGGTCAGTTTGAGATTCGCAGCGTCGTGGACGGGGATGAAACGCAACGTGGCACCGAAATTGATGCACGACTTCCATTGGTGTAGCGGGGGTAGGTTCATGACAGTCAAAGTAGCAGAGCAACAGATGAAACATCAAGATAGCGCGAGTGTCGATACTCGCTATCGGTACTGGCGTTTTCACATCATGCTGGGGATGTATCTCGGCTATGCCGGTTTTTACCTCACCCGAAAAACCTTCAATTACACCGCGCCTGCACTTATTGCCGACCTTGGTTTAGACAAGGGAGACATCGGCATGATGGGTACCATGTTCTATTTGACGTATGGACTATCAAAATTTGTCTCAGGTATTATTTCAGACCGTTCAAATCCTCGTTACTTTATGGGTATCGGACTTATTGCCAGTGGAGTGGTTAATATTGTCTTTGGTTTGTCGAGTTCGCTGTTTGTACTTGCCAGTTTATGGATTCTTAATGCTTGGTTCCAAGGTTGGGGCTGGCCGTCGTGTTCCAAGCTTTTGACCACTTGGTACTCCAGAACCGAAAGAGGATTTTTCTGGTCGCTTTGGAATACGGCACATAATGTCGGTGGCGCGATGATTCCTTTGCTGGTGGGCTTTCTAACCTTTCATTATAGTTGGCGCGAAGGGTTTATTATTCCGGGTGTAATAAGCGTGCTAATAGGTTTATTTCTCTGTTGGCGACTGCGTGATAAACCCACATCAATGGGACTGCCTACGGTAGGTCAATGGCGCAACGATAAGTTAGAACTGGCTCAAGAAAACGATGGAGTTGGGCTGAAGCCGAAACAGATTCTATGGTCGTATGTTCTCAACAATAAATACATCTGGTTGCTCGCATTTAGCTACGTGTTGGTTTACATCGTGCGTACGGCAATTAATGACTGGGGTAACCTGTATTTAACTGAGCAGCATCATTACAGTTTAATCAATGCCAATGCGTCAGTATCTTTGTTTGAAGTGGGTGGCTTTGTAGGTTCTTTAGTGGCGGGTTGGGGCTCAGACAAGCTATTTGGCGGTAACCGTGGGCCGATGAACCTGATTTTCGCTATGGGAATTTTCCTGTCTGTTGCGGCGCTCTGGTTGATGCCGTTAACCAACTTTGTGTTTCAGTCTGCCGGTTTCTTTGCCATTGGTTTCTTTGTGTTTGGACCGCAGATGCTCATTGGTATGGCGGCGGCTGAGTGTTCACATAAAGACTCAGCAGGTGCTGCCACAGGGTTTGTCGGACTGTTTGCCTATATGGGGGCAGCACTTGCTGGTTACCCACTGGCGATGGTATTAGAGCAGTTCCATTGGACAGGATTTTTCGTGGTGATATCGGTCTGTTCTGCTGTCATTGGTCTATTACTGTTACCCTTCTTACAAGCACAATTCAGTCAGCGTTAATACACGGTTTGATGACCAGAGCTCATTGTTGCTGTACCCAATCAACAAGTGTGGAGTGAAGCCATTTTATCGCGCGTGAATCTCGGCTCTGGGCTGGGTAGATAAGCCAGAATTTGACGGGTTCAACCGGGCCCGGAAATGGCAGAATCTTAATGGGCAGCCGAGTGGCATGCTGCTCAGCGAATCGTCTGGTACAGAGGCACAGTGCTTCACTTTCTGAGGTGAGTGACAACATGGATGTCAGAGAGGTTTGCGTGCTCAAGATACGTCGTTTAGGCGGCGGTGAGTTATACAGCATTTCAAACAGCGAAGACTCTCCAAATTGGTAATTCAATATGATGTGCGACTCTTCGGCAAATTGCTCTGGTGAGATGGTGGAGCCTACTCGTGGATGGTTTTTCGCAGCGATCACCACAATTTCATCCTCAAATAACAGGTCGTTGCAAATGTTCGGTTCAGCGAGCTGGAAAATGTCTATGATGGCATCGGCGTGTTTGAATTTTAAAGTCTCGTAGCTATCGCTATTACTATAAAGGATATCCAACCATTCGAGACGGAAACGAGTTTGAGTTTGATTGGCAAGCTCGGTGCTTTTTATGTGCTCAAATATGATGGGTTCAGGTGCTTGAACCACCACTTTTCGTGGCGTTGATTGGTGAACGTCATGAAGGCAGTCATTGGTAATAACTTCGAATTCATGAAGCAGAGGGGCAATGCGTTCCATTAAATGATGAGCTTGTAGGGTTGGGGTTATGCCGCGGCCTCGACGCATAAATAACGAGGTGTTGAGTGCAGTGGAAAGCTTTTTAACTGATTGGCTTACTGATGCTGGAGTGACGTTGAGCTCTTCTGCTGCACGACTAATCGAGTCATGTTTGTACACGGCAGCGAAGGTTCGAAAAAGGTTTAAATCAATCTTGTCACTGTATTGAGTCATAGAATGTGCCATGAGTTAAAGTAGGTAACCTTCCATGGTTACTCAGTTAACTATAGGAAAGGTAGAGATTATTTCCTACGATTCTGAGAACTCATGCTCTAGCGCATCAAGCGTTGTTTGAGACACAAGTTGGTCATCAATGTAGTAACTGATCTTGTCGCCTTCTTTTACACCGATCACTTTTGATTGCTGACCATCCGCCAAGGTCACTTCCATTTCAATCGTGTTTTCATCAAGGTAACGAATGGTACCTGAGTTAGGAGTGCTCATTGTCAGTGGATCAATCGGTGCATCGTGCAGGCTAGAATCCACCTTGTCATTCACTTCTAAATAGGTCTCTGTTTTTGTATCAAACACATGAGGCTTACCGTTAATTGGGTTGGTACCAGACCAGAATTCAATGGAGTTCACAACGAATAAGTCTGCCACTAGCGTGAAACCATAGACAGGTGATAGCAGGAAGTTAACGCCTGCACGTGCGTAACGGTTATCCACGACTTTAACGTTGAAGCCCATCAGTTTTTCGGTCACAGCATTACTACCGACACAGCCACTGAGTGTCAGCGCGGAAGCGAGAAGAAATGCAATTTTAGTTTTGGTGTTCATAACAAGCCCTAAGCAGTAATAATAAATTGGTCGTTACCAAGATGTTTAGGTTCTAGGGGGTTAGACAGGAACCTAAACAAACCTTTGGTAACGGAGGAGGCGCAGCCTAAAGCGGTGGAGGGAACAGATAAATGTGTTTGGGTTAAAAGACGTTTAAGTGCTGGTTAATAATGACAGAAGACGGATTTTTCTATAATAAACAAAGAGTAATGGAAAGCTGCTGAGCGCGATGTCATAAGGTGAAACAAGTTGACATAACTCTGATGTATCTGATGATGAAATGTATCAAAAGTGGAGGCGGAAATTTGTAACGAATAGGGAATGTAGAACACAGATAAGTGGAATGAAAACGGCAAGCGTAAAGTGCTTGCCGTAAAATAGTTTTAACTCGCTGGTGACTTTGTTATAGCGTCAAAGTCGTTGCTGCTTTGCCATCTGATTTGCAATTTTTGGTGCATACCAAAGACTCGGCGCAATAATGAAAGAGGCAGGCACTGCGGTGATAACAATAAATGACTGTAACGCAGAGATCCCACCACTGCCTAACGAAATCAGAACAATGGCAACGGCGCCCATAATGATTCCCCAGAAAGCACGAATCGTCGCGTTCGGTTCTTTGTCTCCACTGATCACCATGGTGATGGTGTAAGTCATGGAGTCACCCGTGGTGACAATAAAAGTCGTGGTGAGAATCAAAAATAAAATGGAGATCAGCGTCGGGAATGGCAACTGTTGTGTAATCGCTAAAAGTGCCCCTGGCATATTGAATCCCTCAAAGCCTGCCTGAATCACACCAGGATTTTCCAATTCGAAGGCAAGTCCAGAACCACCGACAATGGTGAACCAAAAGCAAGTTACTAGTGGAGCGGCGATACTAATGGCAAGTACTAATTGGCGGATAGTGCGGCCACGGGAAATGCGGGCAATAAAAATCGCCATCATCGGAGCATAGCCAATAAACCAACCCCAGAAGAACACGGTCCACCAACCTAACCACTCAGGGTTTCCTCGATACAGCGCCATTGGAACAAATTGGTCAATCATTTGACCCAAACCTTGAACATAGCTATCGATAATAAAACCAGTGGGACCAGCAAAGAGAATAAATACAATAAGACCCACGGTCAGAATAATGTTATAGCGACTCACCAACTGGATACCGCGATTGACGCCGCTTAATGCTGAGAGGGTATAAAACACCATCGCAATGACCACAACAATGGCTTGGGTTATGAAGGTATCCGTTGTGCCAAACAATTCTTGCATGGCATAGCTGATTTGCAGCCCCAGAAAACCAATCGGGCCTATTGTGCCAGCGGCAACCGCGATAATACTAAGCGCATCCACCGTGTTGCCGATTCCGCCTTTAATGGCTCTTTCTCCAAGTAACGGGTATAGCAAAGTTCTCGGTTTCAGAGGTAAACCTTTGTCGTAATGCAGATGCATTAACACGATTGAAGATAAACAACCTAAAACAGCCCAAGCCAAGAAACCCCAATGTACAAAGGATTGAGAAAGTGCGTTGATGGCATTGGTTTTGGCATCTTGTGAGCCAAATAAAGGTGGAGGTGAGACAAAGTGTGCGATGGGCTCTGCTGCGGCCCAGAAAACGCCGCCACCTGCGAGTAGTGTACACAACACTATTGATAGCCATTTGAAATTCGTTGTATCAGGAGTGTTGAGACCACCTAAGCGCACATCACCCGTACGACCAAAACAGAGTGCGAGGCCAATAACGAAATTGGCTAACAACAAAATTTGCCAAAATGCGCCAAAATAACGAGTTGCTAGTTGAAAACCAGAATCGACCAGAGAAGAAAGAGTAACAGGATGGGTAAGGGCAAGTAGAACAAATAGGGTAAGAAAAGAGCCGCTAATCCAAAACACTGGGTTGTTCATTTCCAGTTTGGTTGCGAGCTGTCTCAGTCGTTCAGGCGGATGGATAGCATCGTACGCTGAGCTTGAAGCTGCTGAAGTCGATTCAACAGTATTAGAATTTAGCATTAAATAATCACTATTCACTATATGCTGCGGTTAAGCGAGCAATGTGGATTTCGACGCGATTTTGCTGAGCAAAGTGTGAGCTGCGTCATAAAAAGTCGGCCATCCTAGCACATTGAACAGCGGAGTTCAGAAGTTTTTTCCATTGCAAGGGTACGCGGTAACCTGTTGAGAGCTCTCCTTGTCACCAAGTGTCTAATTTCTATTTGCTTTGTTAAAAACAGAAGAAATCGGAATGGGGGCGGTTGGCTGTTCTGGGTGATGAGACGGTATACAAGGTTTGTTGCAAAAACCATATTGGTCGCAGTTCGATGCATGTAATTCATTATCAAATAAAGGATGCGGAGGCGAAAAGTAGTACCCCTGGCCATAGTCACAATCTAACGATGTCAACTTGTCTTGTTGTTCTTTTGACTCAATACCTTCGGCAATAACGTTAAGGTTTAGCTTATGCGCGAGTTCGATAATACTGGCAACTACGCAATAATCTTTACTATCGATGAGTATTTTGTCGATAAAGCTCTTATCGAGTTTTAACGTATGAATAGGAAGTTCATGCAGCAATGAAAATGAGCTATAGCCGGTTCCAAAATCATCCAAAGCCACTTCGATCCCTTTTTCTCTTAAAGCCGTGAGGGTCATCATTGCAGAGTCATGATGTGATAGAACACTGGTCTCGGTCAGCTCTAGTTTGATCGCATTTGTTGGAAGTTCATAGCGCGCTAGAGCGTTGTCAATTTGCTGTAGCAGATCTGAGTTAGTCAAAAAGTCAGGGCTCATGTTGATAGCGATACACACTTCCTGAGCATGAATTTCACGGTGTCTTGCAATGTCAGCGCATGCTTTGTTTAGCACCCACTGTTCTAGCTCGACAAGCAAATTAACTTGTTCAGCGAGTTCTAAAAATTCACTGGGTGGAAGCAAGCCTTTTTGTGGATGTTGCCATCGAACCAGAGCTTCATAGTGCACAATATGTTGGCTGCGTAAGCAGTATATAGGTTGGTAGTAGAGGCGTAATTGTTCATGTGAAAGTGCCTCAGTAAAATCGCGCTTGAAGTTCGGTATTTGACGGAATTTTTGCGCCATGTTGGGGTCATAAAAGCAGCACTGATACCCATATTTTTCCTGCTTGGCGTGATACATAGCGATATCCGCAGCCTTAAGTAACTCAGTAGCGCGACGACCATGCTCAGGGGTAAGCGCGACGCCAACCGATGCTGAGACAGTCACTTGGATACCAGATATGTTCATGGGTTCTTTCAGCGAGGTAATGACGCCTTCAATGTACTCTTGTAGGTGTTGGCGACTTTTTATATCAAACAGTAGCTGACCAAATTCGTCTCCACCCACACGGGCGGTAATATCAGAGTGGGCGGTATTGGCTTTGAGCCTTTGAGAAACAAGCTTAAGGACCTTGTCGCCAAATAGATGTCCGTATCTGTCGTTAACGATCTTAAAGTCATTGAGATCGATAAATAGTACCGCTTTAGTTAAGGTCGTTTGCGTGTGAGCTTGTGCCGCGACTAACTTCTTCATAAAGAAGCGACGATTGCCAATGCCCGTCACACTGTCGGTAAATGACAGATTCTCCAGCTGTTTGGTTTTTTTCTTTACCGCTTGTTGTAATTGAACTGGAAGTTGTAAATATCTCCAGGTAATCCATCCGGAGCAAATGCCGACAGAAATAATCACAAAGTAGCTAACTAGCGGGAAGAACTTTTCCCATCTTGATGTCGGTAAGGTGATGGCTAATTGCCACTGCTGGTTTGGCAGAGTAATGGTGGAGGTTGTTGTAACACCTTGCGAGTCAGAAAGTGGTTGTTTAATCCCAGCAATACTTTTCACTTGACCTGTCGTGGTATCAATAGCGGACAAATTGAATGAATAGTAGGAATCGGCAGCTGAAGGCAGGCCCGCGTTGAGCAAAACAGTATCAAAATAGATTAAGGCTGATGCAAAGCCCCAGAATGCTTTTTGTTGGGGTGAAAAGATAGGTAACCTGCCAATTACGGCTACTCCACCTTGTTTGAGTTGAAATGGACCAGATAAGGTTAATTTTTGGGTTGAGATTGCACGTAGGGCGTCCACTTTTCTTGCAGGATCCAGTAGTAAGTTATGACCAATGGCGGCTTCATGTCCCTGAAGTGGGTAGATATGTTGGACAATGCCGTCTGGGGCAAGTTGAATATTGTCAACGAGTGGATGCTGAGCCAGCAACCCTTGGGCGTAGAACTCGAAATCCTCGACGTTACCTTGGTCTTGAGATATCAATAAGGCAAGCACCCTAGTTACAGATAAAGCTTGCGCTAACTCAAGCTCTATAGCACGAGCTTTATCAAAGGCGATTTCTTGAGCATGAAGCATCTTGTCTTGCTGTGCGATATTGGCAAACGAATATACCCAGTAACTTCCTACGGAGATGATGCTGAGCGCAAGCAAAACAGGGACAATGAGCTGACTTCTATTCATAACGGTAGTCTAGTAGGTTATTTAGCAGATGCTAAAAATATATACAGACTAACCGCTGAGCTATTTTAGAAAGTCCTGTTGTACCTTTTGATGGAAGATAGCGATGCGGTTAAGAACGCTTTGTAAGTGCTGTTGTTCTAAAGGTGTGAGGTCTTGTAATACTATCTGGTCGTTGATCTTACGCAGATCTGAGTATTCAATAATCTGATTCATGAAGCGCAATTGCCAGATATGGTCAAAGACATAGAGCATTTCTCGAAGAGTGAGGGCATCAATTTCATGCTTTGCCGCCAACTGCTTTAGTCGATAGACAGTATTGCTCTCTCGAATATCATGTTTTAGGGCATACAGCCGGCAGAAAATTTCCATAGGTCGTAAGCACTCTTTTAGATTAAGTGTCAGTTGTCCTTGCTGCCTCTCAGTCTTTATCTGCTTGGTTAGGGTGACAGGTACTTTGTGTGCTAAACAGTTTTTGGCATAAACCGACATGAAATCAGGGTGTTGTTTGAGCAAGACCTGAATATGATCTTGGATAGCATTGACCAAACGCTGGTCACCATAGGTCGAGCGAATGTCAAAAAAGACGTTCAGCTCCAGTATCGACTTGGGTGTGGCGTATTGAATCCACTGGCCGAAATTGATATTCCATTCTTCTTGGCTAAGACACCACTGATGATTTGAGGCCATGATGAGCCCTTCACAATAACGATACCCAGCTTGATCGAGCTTGGCACAGACATTTTCCGCCAAATGCAAAAAGTAACGTCTCACGCTTTTTAGGTCAGCTGTATCTGGCGTTTCAAAGACGATTGCATTGTCTTGGTCAGAAAAAAGCGTCATATCATGGCGTGCATTACTGCCGAAAGAAATAAAAGAAAACGGCACAGGTGGTTCGCCGAGTTCATCAATGGTTAACTCGATAAATCGACGGATAGCTGCGTCGTAAGCGGTGCCAATAGTGCGACGCAAAATATCGGGACGAGAACCAGTTTGAATCATCTCTCGAATCAGCTCAGCTAGTTGATTGAGTGCTTCAACTGTTTGGCCTTGAGATTGACTCTGTTCTATGTCTCTGACGATTTGACTGCTTAGCTCTTGATAGTGACTAACCTGTTCAATAAGTCCAAAGCTTCCACCATAGATTTTACGTGTGATTGGGCGGAACGACAGAACATGCCCTTGTTTTTCAGATAGAAAAATTCTTGATGAGCTGAAGATAATATCGACGATGTTACCACTCTTGGTAAGGAGTTGTGCTTCGAACTCATTGGGTTCTATAGCGTTGTTAAACAGTGCGAGCAAGTGTTGGAGGACGCGCACATTTTGCGGACTTTCAGGAAAGAGTCGACTCCAAATAGAGTGATCTTGTAATTCCGTTTCGCTGTATCCGGTTATTCTTTGCAAGCAGTCATTGGAATAGACTATCTTACCCTCAGTTTCCAATATATAACCTTCGTTTGACGACTCAACCAATGCTCTATAGCGGTCTTTCGCTTCATGCAGTGCTAACTCAGCTCTTTTTTTGCGGTTTTCGATGACTTTGCTCTGCGATAAGATAAATCCGAGGCAAACCAAAAGTCCGAAGAAAATGACCGAAAAAATCTTCATTAATGTGTGCTTTAGATCATCAATCCCTTGTTGAACATCGTCAAAATAGACCCCTGTTCCGATAATCCATTGCCAGTCACTGACACCTTGCACATAGGTCAGTTTAGGCGCTGTGGTATTCGTGCGGTCGTTCCACTGCCAGAGATATTCGAGAAAACCATGCTGCTTAGCGGCTACTAACTTAGTAAATTCGACAAAAATAGCGACACCATCTTTGTCTTGATAGTTCGTGAGATCTTGACCCGTCAAATCTCGTCGATACGGGTGCATGATCATGTTAGGGTGGAGGTCAATGATAAAGAAATAGTCTTTATTATCAGTGCCATATCGCATAGCTGCAATTTCTGTAGCTGCTCGAGATTGCGCCTCTTCCAAAGTTAAGACATCTCGCTTTTCTAGGTCGATATAGCTATCAACAATGCTAACAGCTGACGATGTCAACTCTTCTAACATTTGCCGTTTTTGATTCATCATCGACTCTTCCACAAACGGCAGAACCATGAAAAAGGTAGCGCATACAAACAGAACCAGCGCCACTATAGATGGGGCAACAATCCGCAAGCTAAAGCGTGAAAAGAGTCGATTACTCTCTTGTCTACTTGCGTGTAAACCATCAAAGTACTCAGCGAGTTCATTGGCGCTAAGCACGGCGCGTAACTCTTCTGATTCACGCGCTTCATGGTATTTAGCTTTAAATGTGTTGTTTTTGAAGTCGGCTCTTGAAGGGAGGTATCCGTCATAATCGTCTCGGATATGAGCCTCGAATACGTCTCGGATAGTTTGCTGGCTGTATTTGCCTTCAAACTCTGAATAGGCCTCTTCTAAGGCTTCCTTGCAGTGACGAAACTGTCGGTGATCGTAGGGGTCATTGCTAGCGACGCGGCCTTTGCTCAATGCGTGCTCAAATCGGTCGTGGTCAAAAAAGCCATCAATCCATTTATGAATATCTTCAGCTCTTATTCCATACAGCTTTTCGGTTCGATTAGCATGCTCCGATATTTTCATATACTCCCTATTAAATCTGTTTCATTTCAACAAGATACACAAAGTATTTCATTGTGCACTTCGTCACAACTACTGCAAAAACACTACCTTACCGCTTTAAGAGTGGCTTCACGCTAATTCAAATCAAAAAACAGGTCGTAAATTTTGCTTACATTTTGTCCATTGTTGTTACAGGGATTCAGTTAAAACGCTTGAGCTTTTTAACTATCACCAATGAGGAACCCAAACAGTAGATTCACTCTTCTGGCGCAAAAAGAAGAAGCTAGGTAGCGGCTGGGATGTCGTCTCGTATCAACTGAAGGTTGATATACCAAGCGTAAGTTGAATGTATTTTTCAGCTGGGCGACCTCATGCTCAATAAGGAAAGAGATGTATGTCTGGAAGTAGTAAGACGTTTTATAGGGACATGCGCCGAAAAGCGCAGGAGTTTGAAAGCAGGGAAGAGTTCTTAGACCACGATCTAAGAATCATGAGCTTTCGTCGTTGGGGGATCCACTTACCCTTTCGTGATTACAGTGTCGAGATAGAAGACTGGGTACCTGCTATTGCAGCAACCATAGGTAAAGTGGTCATGGTAACCGCAATGGTAGCCGCATTTGCAGCTCAGTTTGGGTTATCCCCTGAGTTTGTTGCGGAAAATGTTCGTTATGAACTTCTAATTGCGGGCGCGTTGTTTGTTATTTTGTTCTCGGCCATTCTGAACCCCAATGCGAACTTAGCTGGTACACATGGACCAATGATACCTTTGATTCCCCTCATTGCTGCGGCTGGTGGGCATCCGTTGGCATTAGGTCTTATGGTGTGTCTATTCGGTTTGATTCTCGCCTTCACTAAAGGAGGGTCGAAATTGATGGCGCTCACCGGAGTCGGTGTTCGGGGAGGGTTACTGATTTACTTAGGTGCGGTTGGTTTAATTAGTCAGATTAATAAAACTGAGGCTTGGGCTGCGAGTAGTGGGCACGGCTATATCTCTTTTGCCGTAATTGGGATTACCGTGCTGGTCTACGCTTACCTTGCCAAGGTCAATAAACGTTGGTTAGCGATTCCTCTCTGCTCGGCATTAGCAGGGATTGTAGCGTTCATTATGGGTGCTGAGTTTGCGTTTACGACAGAGCCTGGTTTGCCACACTTGAGCCCTTTCTACTGGTGGGGTGAAGATACGGGATGGCAACTAGGCTGGCCTACGCTAGAACATTATATTGCTGTGACTCCTTTTGCTTTGCTAGCGGTGGCAATGTGGTCACCAGATTATCTTGGCCACCGAGTATTCCAAGAGCTGAACTATCCCAAAGATGCTAAAGGCGTATTGATGAATGTTGACGATACCATGATGGGTGCGTCAATTCGTCAAGGTGTGGGGGCATTATTAGGAGGAGGAAACCTTGCCTCATCTTGGGGGACTTACATGATACCTGCTGCTATCGCTAAACGTCCTATTCCAGGAGGAGCACTTTTAACCGGCATCTTGTGTATCTTAGCGTCCGTATTAGGTTATCCAATGGATCTGGCGATGTGGGAACCGGTACTTCGTGTGGCTTTGATTGTTGGTGTCTTCCTGCCTTTACTTGAAGCAGGGATGCAGATGATTCATAAACACAAAGATTCACTCAGTGCTGGTATCTGTATTTTCTCGTGTGCGTTTGTAAATCCTGTATTTGGATGGGCGACTACCATGCTGCTAGATAACATGGGCTTTATCGGTGATAGAGAGAGAGCAAAAGAACTATCCGCTAAAGATAAGTATCTGATTCCGGGATTGGCATTTGTAGTTTGTGTTGGTTCGCTGGCGGTCGTCGGTCAACTGCCTGGTATTCCTGCACTCATTGGCGGTTAATCGCATTATCGCTAGAGAGTTAGCGACACGGGCGTTTTTGGTGGCTCATTAACCCTTACGATTCTAGCTCTCAAAAACTAAAAGGCCTATTAGATGCTGAGTCTGATAGGCCTTATTAACCAACAAATAGGATGTCTAAAATTGGAGGTTCATTGGTTTGCGATGATCATATCAGTCTGGTCGCGGACTGCTAGAAAATTCGGACACAAATATTGTAAGTATCAGTGTCCTTTTTCTTTAATTTTTCACTTTTAACTATATGAATAATATGGATTTGTTAATGTTTTGATCGTTTGTTGAGCATGCTGAGTAATGTTGTAAGAAAGTGCGTTATTTGGTTAACACATTCTCATTAAAGTCTTTCTGAAAATACAAAACTTTTTGCAAATAGCGCCGCGCTTCGTCTTTCGGATGTTGTGTGGTGAGAGCGGTATAAACTTGCTTTGGTGCCATCTGGTTTAATTTGCTCATCGCTCGTTTCCTATCTTTATCAAATGTTGCCAGTACCCCACCAGTTCCGCCGTTATAGGCCGAAATCATGCTGAAATGCAGAGAAGTAGGGTGCTTCACATCGCGTAAGTAACGATTCTTTAGGATGTAAAAATAGGCAGCGCCCGTATCAATATTATTTGCAGGATCAAAAAGGTACTCTTTAGTGGGTATGCCGGGTTTGTTCTTGACCAAATTGAACACATCCGCTCCGGCGGTTTTAGGAATAACCTGCATGAGACCGTAGGCACCGGCGTGACTCACCGCGTATGGGTTAAAGCTACTTTCGGTTTTTATGATCGAGTAAAGGAGATCTTCAGACAAGCCGTAACGTTTTGCGGCGCTTTGGATCAGTTCCGCGTATTGATACTCGCGCTGCTGTAAGTGATCGTCCGTCATCGAGATCTCGACATAGTAAGCGTTGCCATTTTTAATTGGCTTGGTTTGCAGCTGGGTAGCGATCAAATGTTTGGCGTAACGATTGGCTCGCCACTGCCATTCAATCGGCTTGCCATCATGGTCGAGTACTTGGCCAAGCAGAAAAGGTATTCCATTTAGAACCACTTCTTTGTCGGAAAACAGCTCTGCATGTTCTGGATCGGCTGGCATCAGCAGCGTTTGTACAATGGCTTTTTGCAGATGTTGTTTTGGGTGACTTTGAGACAGCGTGGAGACGTAAATTTTCCCGCGGTCAAAATCGATATGCGCTCGTGTTCGGTAGCCGTCTAGGTATTTCACGTAGCGATGCTTACCTGCCTGAACAAACTCATCCTCTCCCCATTTTTCTTTGGCTTGACCTGCCACGTAATTTAAAAGTTGATTGATGACTTGTTTTTGGGTGTTCGATGATGTGGAAGATCCAGGGGGATTCGTGTGGTTAGCACAGCCAAATAACAGCAGTACCGAAATAAGAAGCGCTTTCTTCACCAAGTTTTACTCATAACATGGAATATACGAGGCTAAGTATCTGATAACTTGCGTGCTTTAAAAATCCAGTTTCTCACTGAGTGAGTATTGACTAGTACAGAGTGGAAGTAGAAACACTCAATGCGACGTGCCTGGTAGCGAGTGAGCAAAACAGCCTACGATAATGAGAGGCTGCTTTTACCTAGTTGAGATGATTAGTAAGGTTTGGGCGTTGATGCTTGATTACTTGAAATACGTTTTGCGGTGACGATAAGCCCTTGGGTATAGCTAAAGCCATAGCCATAACCGTAGCCGCCATACCCGCTATCACCACGTCCTCCCGGTTCCAGTAACGCTTTAAAATCATAGTCACCACTGGTAATGGGTGTAATCGAAATCACTTCATAGCCATCGTGGTTAAGAGTTTCTACGGCTTTTTGAAGATCTTCTGTGAGGCGAACGCTGTCAATGACAGACTTAGAGTAACCCGTTTTAGTCCAAACAGGCGTGTCACTATAGTCGACAGCTTCATGCTTGCCGACTTCACAAAAGTGAGCGGGCACATGAATAATTCGATTCATACTGATACCTTTTTATATTGTTATTCTGATATACCTAAGGCGAGTTAGTCTTGGTGCTAACTTTTTATATAGGTGCGGTCATTTTACATAACTATATCGTCAAGTCTTGTAATTTATTGTTTTCCATCAGTGGTTTGAATGTATCAGTAAGGTGGTTTCAACTTGACAAAATAGGCAAGGTGACGCAGGATTACATGGACTTTAAGCGCCCTTTAAAGTGTGCATAGACATCATCATTGTTAAATCCGTCGACATTCTGACTTGAGAAAATCAGTGGCTCTACTCCTTTCTCGAGTGCAAGCTTTTGCGCCTCGGTGGTAATAGTATTGACCAGTGCCATACCTGAGATGCTTGAAAAGGCACCGGTAACGCGTTGGTTGATTTCGCATAAACCATCGCCACTTGGAACTTGGTTATCTAGCACGATATCAGCGATGTCCATCAGCTTTAATCCGGAGCTATGGCGGCTCGGGTATTGAGACGATTGGGTGACGGAAGTAATAGCGATCACAGGGTGACCTTTTTGCTTAGCTAACTGAGCAAATTCGACCGGTAGCGTATTTCTTCCCGAGTTTGATACCACCATGATGACGTCACCACTCGAAATGTTCTGCTCTTCCCATAAGATCTGCGCAAGACCTTCTAGCTTTTCGAGCTTTGAACCCCGTAAGGCACCATCTGAGGTCAGTACGGTTGAATCTAAGATAGCATTTACATTGCCAAGCCCTCCGGCACGGATAAAGCCTTCCAAGCCCACCATATGCGAATGTCCGGTACCAAGGATGTGAATCATGTTGTCGCCGACAATAGCATCAGCAAAAAGCCGAGAAGATTGAATAATCTGAGATTGATTGGCTTTAAAAAGTGTATCGAGTGCAGAAATGAGTTTTTGGCTGTATTCAAACATGGTTCGGTTCTCTTTGATGGTTGAGATAAGTGGATTAGAGCAGAGATGTACCGAGATAAGAAGGAGAGATGATAAGGAGTGCGCTGTCGAGCAAGTGGTTTATTTAAAGCGCCGATGTATTTCGGCGCTGAGTACGATTAAGGTTCATTGTGTAAGATGGGTCTACTTGATAATTCGAATTGATTCCGCCTCTACAGCAACATCACTGTCGCCTTTTTCAATCTCGCCATAGATCTTTACTTTGTCTTTCGGCGTGATGGTTTGTCCTGCCCATTGGTCGGCGTCGATTTCTACCGGCATTTCACCGGTATCATCTTTAAACATATACACTTCATGACCCATTGATTTTACCAAATAGCCCACGATGGTGACCTTGTTACCGTCGGTTAACCAGCCCGCATCCATGATTTCCTGAACCGTGTTTAAAGAGTCTTCCGCTGAAGGTCCTTGAAACCCACCCGTTGTCGTTTCCATAGCCTCTTGATTAATCGTGCTTTGAGCAGCGAAAGCAGAGGTTGAAAGAATGAGTGAGGTAATGATAGCAAGAGGGATTTTTTTCATATTGATTCCTTAGAAACCAGATCGAGACAGTGTGACTGCCCAGCCATTGAGTACATGCAAAACCATTACTCGTAGTTATAGAGCAATATCCAGGAAATGCCATATTTCAATGAGTGGATAAATATCAGCTACGAAGATTTCACGCAATTGGATCTCATGAAAAATAAGCTATCGAAAATAGGCAGTTCACTAGGTGTATTGTAGTCTAGTGATAACAAAGATTGCTTTTTAGCATGGATAGCAGTACATATAAGCAGATTCCACTACTGGGCTTTTTCTTTGAAGCGACTCATTGAGCTTTTTCCACTGATTGCGACTTTGCTATCGATACTGCTGTTAGGCGGGATCGTTAATGCTATGGAAGTGGATTTGTCTCAATATCAAGCGACGGTCATCTCTCCGGATCGCACACCTGACCTCGCCAATGATAACCAGTTGCTGCGCAGCTCAACGTTTCGCGTGCCCATTCCCAAAGCACAGTCAGCCTCAAAAGAAGTTATGCCGTGGCTGCTTGTCGTTGCGGCTTTCACGTGTCTGATAACTACTTGCTGGGGAGCGCGTTACACGCCTCGAAGTTACTTGTTTTCAGACAGTCGACGCTTAGCCGGATGGCAGGACAGTAACCTTCAATACCGGTTTATCCATTCTCGTTAAGCACGCCTTCATTCCTACTGTTATTTCCTTAGTTAACTGTTGGTTTTTGGAGTCGTTATGTTTGAAGCTACTCAGGATGTCTTGATTGCTATTTGGAATCAGGACTTTAATGCGCTGCTTGCACCAGAGAGCGCCATTTTAATTTATGTGTTGGTGACTTTTTTTATTGGGTTGGAAAGTAGCTTTCTTCCAGCTGCCCCTTTGCCCTGTGACAGTGTCGTCGTCTTAGTTGGGACGTTGTCGGCAGTTGGTGTTCTCAGTCCATTTATCGCGTTTCCACTGCTCATCGTTGCAGCGGCTGGTGGTAGTTGGCTCGCCTATCTACAAGGCAAGTGGCTTAACAAGCTTCCTATTGTTCGTGGTTGGTTAGCGAAAGTTCCTGAGAGCAATATGCGTTTGGTGGACAATTTACTTTGTCGTCATGGGCTTGTCGCTTTGTTCTGTGCTCGCTTTGTTCCGGGTGTGCGTTCTTTAGTCCCTATGGTCATGGGGATTCGTGTTCATGACGCCCCTCGTTTTCACTATTTCTCTTGGCTCAGTGCCACGCTGTGGATTGGCTTGTTAGCGGGTGTAGGATTTCTCTTACCGTCGTTGCCTGAGCCCATTAGCCGAGTGACCACTATGGTCTTAATGGCTGCTCCTTTTGTGACGCTGTTTGCCGCGATTTTTACCTTTATGACATGGCGACTACGTAAAGCTATTCGCGGATTTAGGCAGACCGTTAAGAAGCACTAATTAAGAGCAGTTTCTACGTTGTTCCTTGCACCATTTTATCAATCCAAGTGGCGATCTTGTGCGTCACTTTACCGAGCTATATTTTGAAAAAATACCTTATTCCACAGTTAGATCTGTCTATTGTGTTAGCGATTCTGTCTTTGATGTTACTCAGCACCTTAACGATATGGAGTGCCAGTGGTTATAACGAAGCTGTTATCACCAACCACCTAATTCGATGTGTTATTTCACTGTCTTGTCTGGCGATCATGTCGTCGATTCCTGCCAAACAGTACCGCCGTTTTTCACCGTATCTATATTTTTTGACGGTAACACTCCTAGTCGCGGTCGTGTTTGCCGGTGATAGCACTAACGGATCCCAACGTTGGTTGAGCATTGCTGGGTTTCGTTTTCAACCTTCTGAACTAGTGAAATTAGCCATTCCTATGATGGTGGCATGGTTTATCCAGCAAGATGGTGAGAGACCAACAGGGATGAAGATTGTCTACGCCATGATACTGACTGCCATCCCCGCAGGACTTATCTTTGTTCAGCCAGACTTGGACGGGGCGATATTTGGTGTGATTTACATGCTATTTGTACTCTATTTCGCGGGAATGAGCTGGAAGATCATCGGTGGTTTTATTGGTTTGGTCGCGACAATGATCCCCATACTCTGGTGGTTTGTTATCGAGACCTATCAAAAGAAGCGCATCCTACAGTTTCTTAATCCCGAAAGTGACCCATTGGGCTCTGGGTATCAGATTATTCAGTCACATATTGCGATTGGTTCTGGCGGTATCACTGGTAAGGGCTGGACTAATGCAACGCAAAGCTCGCTGGGTTTTATTCCGGAAAGTCATACCGACTTCATCTTTTCTGCTTACGCGGAAGAGTGGGGGTTCATTGGCAGTGTACTGCTGCTATCGCTCTATTTATTCATCACGCTGCGTACGCTTTGGCTTTCCTGTCATTGCCATCATGCATATAGCCGCCTAGTGACGGGCTCGTTGGCATTAAGCTTTTTTCTGTATGCTTTTATAAACACGGGTATGGTGAGCGGGATATTACCGGTGATGGGCAGCCCATTACCTTTCTTTAGCTATGGCGGGACCGCTATGATCACTCAAGGCATCTGTTTTGGAATCATCATGTCGCTATGTCGTGCATCCTCACGTTTTGAGTCCTGACGATAACAAGGAAGCCGTGCTGCTTGAATCTAAGATTGACATTGTTTGATTGTCAAACTAAATTAAAATCAAATAATTTGATAATCAAACAATATATGAAAACAGCGAATCACACTCTGGCTCATCACCACCATTTCTCTAGCCATAATCATCAAGGTGAAAAGCGAACGTTTTACGTGCTACTTCTTACGCTGACCACGATGGTAGTCGAAATTGTCGCGGGGACGGTATATGGCTCTATGGCGCTTTTGGCAGACGGTTGGCATATGGGCACACATGCAGCAGCGTTCTGTATTACCTTGTTCGCCTACCGATATGCGAAAAAACATCAGAGTAATGAGAGGTTTTCGTTTGGTACTGGAAAGGTCAGCGTGCTTGGTGGCTATACCAGTGCTATCGCTCTTGGGATTGTTGCGTTATTAATGTTGGTTGAGTCGGTCCATCGCTTGCTTAATCCGCAGTCTATTCAGTTCAATGAAGCGATTGTTGTCGCTTGTATTGGTTTGGCGGTGAACGTCATTAGTATGCTGCTGTTGGGTGACCACCACCATGGACATGATGACTCACATCATCACGAGCATTCACACCATCATGCACATCACCATGATCATAATTTGCGAGCTGCCTATTTACACGTGTTAGCAGATGCACTGACTTCCGTTATGGCAATTGTGGCGTTGGTACTAGGAAAGTTCTATGGCTGGAATTGGCTCGATGCGGTGATGGGCATGGTCGGTGCTTTAGTGATCAGTAAATGGACATTGAACTTACTCAAGCAAACAAGCCCGATTCTGCTTGATGAAAATATTGATGATGAATATCGAAAGGCAATCCAAGATGAGCTTGCGCCAGTAGCCCTTGTTACGGATTTACATATTTGGAAGGTGAGTGGACACCATCACGCGGCGGCGATTACGCTTATAGACAAAGCGGGTATTTCACTGGATGAGTATAAGCAAAAGCTAAGCAAGTTTGATAAGATTGACCATCTCACTTTAGAAGTACATTCAACATAATGCGAAACTTAGAATCGTTAAATCAGTTGCTTACCGAGTTTTACGACAAGATGTCTTCATGGGAACAGTCAGTGGTCAAAGAGACAGGCTATTCCCTTGCACAAGTCCACACCATTGAAGTGCTCGGTATTCATGGTGCAATGAGAATGAAAGAGCTTGCCGACAAGCTCGGTATCACTACAGGCACGTTAACGGTTCAAGTAGATAAACTTGTTGCTGCCAACCTGATGGAACGTTTGCCACACCCTAATGATCGTCGTGCCATCGTGGTGGCGCTGACACAGCAAGGGCAAGAGATTCATCGTCATCATAACCAGTTGCATTTAGATTTGGTTAAAGATTTAACGAGGCATATCGAGCCAGAACAAGAAGCCTTGTTGATTTCATGTCTCACAAAGATGAATAGCGAGTTCTAGGCCACTCGTAGGCTGTCGACGAAGAATTGATAGTCTAAATAGGCGCGACGCACTCGCTCTGGTATTGGCTTTTCATAAATCCGAGCATCGTCAATTTTCGCCATTGACCAACCTTGAAAAATGACGAGCTCATAACCACTCAATTCTTTCTCATTTGTCTGCGACAATAGCTGATAGCGGATATTCTGGACGTGATACCAAGGCGAACTCTTGCCTCGAAAGTGATTAAGAATAGGGTACTGAATTAGAAATATTTCACAGCACATCAACTGAGCCAGCATACAATCGACGCTTGATCTCTGCTCTTCAGGGTAGAATAACAACACCTTTTTGAGCTCTCGATTACATTCCTGAATGATACTTGGCAATTCCTCCTCCCTAATCTCATTGATAATGATAGGTTGCCACTCTTAGTGTTGAGTTAAGTTACAAAGGATTATTTCAGCTTAGCAGTGCTCTCGAACAAAACAAAAGTAATGGTCATCATTAGCCTCTTATTGGTTTGCAATAAATTTATCTGTTACCTAAATAGCTGTAGTGAAATTTAATTAATTAAAATGTTATTAATGAGTTTGATAGATAACAAGTGCATATTCCAATCTTAATTTAATTAAATAAGTTAATTGTTATTTCTTCGCTTTGTTATTTAAGAGAAATTTTCCGTTTTTTACGATTAACTCTTAATTAACGCTTCACTTGTTATCTTGAAAAGTGTCATAAAGTAGCTTTAAATCAACGATTTAAACTTCAAATTTATCAATTAAATTTTTAGAGCATATACTCTTGTTGAGTGTTCACTCTTCAGGTTTATTTAGTGATTTGAAGTACAAAAAACAATCAATAGTAAACCTTATTATTTGCAAGTTGGTGACAACGCCTTATAGCTAAATAGTTCATAAATGGTCACCGAGGTGATGGTTCGTGAATAAAAATAATAAAAAATGGCTAGATAAGGAAAGATTACATGCACAACACAAAAGGGGTGTTTACCCTGTCATCACTAACCTTGGTTCTACTTGGTGCCTCTATAGCGAATGCTTCTCAGATAGCACCATTCAACGAAGCTGATTTTCCAGCTAAGTACATTATTAAGTTTAAAGAAGAGGTTTCTAGAGATGCCTTCTCTGCGGACGGTACAGAGCCAAGTTTGAATCAGCTGCCAGAGAATGTTCTCCAAGCTGCCCAAGCGAGTGCGGTGGAGAAGATCAGCGCTGAGCAGATTTACAGCATAGAGATCAACGATGCTGAGCTTTCAAAGTTAAGAAGTCATGCACAAGTAGAGTATGTGGAAGTTGACCCTCCCCGTTTTTTGCTAAGCGAAACAACGCCGTGGGGATACAACGCCGTTAATGCGCAGTTGCTGAGTGATAGTAATGCTGGCAATCGAACCGTTTGCATTATCGACTCGGGCTACGACGTTAGCCATAACGATCTGAGTGGAAATCGCGTTCGTGGTACCAATGACAGTGGGACGGGTTCTTGGAGTGAGCCGGGATATAACAACGCTCACGGCACACATGTTGCGGGAACCATTGCTGCCATTGCAAATGGTGAAGGTGTGAAAGGAGTCATGCCAAACCAGCAGGTGAATCTACATGTTGTTAAGGTGTTCAACGAATCGGGGTGGGGCTATTCATCAAGCTTGGTGAAAGCAATTCAAACCTGTGCAGAGAATGGTGCCGATGTTGTGAACATGAGTTTAGGTGGTAGCCAAGCCAGCCGCACTGAGCAAAATGCCTTGCAGTCATTATACGATCAAGGCGTATTGCTCATCGCAGCTGCAGGTAACGATGGGAATACTGCGCATAGCTATCCAGCGTCATACGAGGCGGTAATGTCTGTGGCCGCCGTTGATAACAACGACGATCACGCGACTTTCTCTCAGGCAACAGACCAAGTAGAAATTTCTGCACCGGGTGTCGCGGTGCTGTCCACGGTAACCGTAGGAGAAGGGGTATTAAGTGACATTGTATTCAATGGCGTTAGTCAATTTAAGCGTGGTGTGGTATCGCACAACCGTAAGTCAAAAACTTCAGGCCGTTATTTATCGGACCCGATCGCAGGAACTTTTAGCGGAGAGTTAGCGCAATGTGATGTGTCGTCTGGCGACTATCGCTGTGGCGACCTTACCGACAAAGTGTGTTTGACTGAGCGCATCGAGAATCAACGCTCTGGTGTTCGCCCTGAGATAAATGCCGTCAAAGCCTGTTATAACGCAGGTGCTAGGGCTGCTATTGTCTACAGCAATAGTGAACTGCCAGGTTTGCAGAACCCGTTTGTATTGGATGACAACGACCAATATCGCTTGATTTCGGTAACTGTAAATAGGGAACTCGGGCTAGAGCTTGCCGCTCAACAAGGCCAAACCGTCACCGTCTCCACGTCAAAAGGGCAAGACTACGAGTATTACAATGGAACCTCCATGGCCACGCCACATGTTGCTGGTGTGGCAGGGCTAGTGTGGAGCTATCATCCAAACTGCAGCGCGTCACAAGTTCGCCAAGCATTAACCGCAAGTGCCAGGGATATCGATGTTGCTGGCAGAGACAATAGAACCGGTTATGGCCTAGTCGATGCTGATGCGGCAAAGCGCTATCTTGATCAAGGTTGTAATGGTCCGGATGGTGGGCAGGGAGAAACGGTTTTAGCTAACGGTATTGCCAAAGGGCCGCTCCTAGGAAGTGCTCAATCGAGTCGTCTGTTCACATTTGATGTACCCGCTGATGCAACTCAGCTCAGTTTCTCATTAGCAGGCGGCAGCGGTGATGCTGATCTTTATGTGAGTTTTGAGCAAGAGCCGACGAATCGTCGTTATGATTGTCGTTCATGGGAATCTGGAAATAATGAACGCTGCACGATAAATGACGTTTCAGCAGGCACATATCATGTATTGGTTAAGGGCTACTCGGCGTATTCTGGTGTGATGCTCACCGCCTCTCATAATGGTGCAGAGAGCGGCACTCAAGCACCATCCACTTACACTAACAACAGCGCGGTCGAGATCCCTGATAACAATACTACCGGAGCAACCAGCCAAATAGAGGTCTTACGCTCTGGTGATTCTGGAAGCGTTGAGGTCACCGTAGACATTAGCCATAGTTATATCGGAGATCTCAAACTGACATTGGTCTCACCCACCAATAGTGAAAAAGTACTGTATGAAAATAGTGGGGGCTCTGCTAGCGACATCAAGACCAGCTATTCTTTAGACTTTTCTGGCGTTGAATCTAAAGGGAACTGGACGCTTAAAGCGGTAGATAGCGCTCGCCAAGATACTGGAACAATCAACAGTTGGACACTGTCATTTCAGTAAGGAGTGGTTATGAAGAACACCATACCTTCTCATTTTCAATGGCTAACTTGGTTCATCGGATTTGCTCTTGTACTTAGCATGACAGCAAGCTACGCGGGCAACCCGGCCTTTCCACCAATAGATGAGAGACTAGTGGACATGGCAGAGCAGCCAACCCGATTTTACGTGAAGTACACTCAGGGAGCGGAGCAACAGGTGAGGGAGTTATTAACGTCTCATCAATTAGAAGTAGTCGAGGTATTGGAGAATCAGAGGGTGTTTGTTGTCTCTGGTGAGCAGGAGAAAGCTGATTCCTTGTCTAATAGTGCTTTGGTTGAGTACGTGGAGCCTGAGCCAACGCGGAAGCTGTATTCTCAGTAATTCAATGCTCTATTTTGAGATACTGAGTAGTCGATAACGAAAATGCCTTAGCTTTATAATTTCGCTAAGGCATTTTTCATCTCGCTTCCTCGCGGGGTGCGGCGATAAACTTGATAGCGTTGAGGTTTACAGAAATTCAGTATTCAAATTTAGATTTGCCTTTAGTCCAAATAGGCGACCCCTGTCATCAAAATACGCGCCGTGCGCCCCAGTTGAGCTTGGGAAATGTAGTGCATTCCTTCAATTTCGCTCACACTGACCTCAATTGACATTTTCCCTCCCGGATGACCCAGTGATATTTGCTGCTGGTGTTGGTCATTAACCTTCTGTTTTAATTTTGAGAAAGGGACGGTGTGTTTGATACAAGCGGCTACGGCGGTACCTACCGCTCCTGTCCCCGGATAAGCTTTGGAGAACTGTCCACGTGAATAGGAACGAACCAATAGGTCAATGTCTCCTCGAGGAATTGACAGGCCATTGTCGGTGTAATAACCGTGGGCATTATCAACAATATGGACTAACGGATTCATGTTACGCGATAAGTTCACTTTCAACTCTGCAGCAGAGAAAAATCCTAACTCTAATGCCACTTTTGCTCGAATGTTGTCTAGATGTTTAAGTAACCCTCGGTCAGATTGTAATGTATCAAGAGAGTCAGATGGTCGGACGCACAGATCACTAGCGTGGACAAATATATGCAAATTTGCCATATCGACCACGGTGACCTCTAGCTCGCCAAGCCTAGGGATATTCAGGTAAGTGCGTCGCTCCCCATAGGGAAACAAACCTCGATTTAAGCAGGAGCCAGAAAAGTCTTTAAAATCAAGGTCTATTTTAGGTCCCTGTCCCGGAACCCCGCCAATTGAAAAATCACCAACTTTATTCGGTACACCATTAGTTTCTGGAACGGTGGCGACAATAACTCGGCCAGTATTGTTCTGTTCTATACGTATCGTTCGACAACCTCCAGACACAGTTCCTAGGCCTTGATTGGCCGCGTAAAGTGCCGCCCCTGCGCTTATATTGCCGCAATTCGATTGCCAGTCCAAAGTTGGGTGCTCTGTTCCTACCTGACCAAACAAGTACGATACATCGCAGTCCGCTCGCTTTGAAGGGCCTATGATTGCCACTTTGCTAGTGAGTTTATCGGCACCACCAAGCCCATCGATTTGTCTTCGATCTGGCGTGCCAAAGAGACGCAAAATCATAGCATCCCTTTCGGGTCCTACGGGCGGCACTTCGGATTGGTCAATAAATAGACCTTTTGAAGACCCCCCACGTATGATTTGAGTTATGACTTCCATATCAATCCTTAGGTTTGTTTTGAATATCGCTCAAAGAGAGGTTTTGGCGTGTCAGCAACCAAGCAAACGCGTATATCGTCATTGAGCTTGTGACGGACAGTAATAAGACTTGATTCATGCTTAACCACTCTGCAAGCACAGCGACTACACTGCCAGAAATAGGGATGGTGCATAAAATGATCGCGACCATGGCGCCAAGAACCTGGCCTAAGTTTTCAGATGGGATATGCTTGATACGTTCAGTTCGCAGGTACAGTACAAACAGCGACCGCAGGATAGTGAAGCCAGTGTAGAGTAAGCAAAAGCCAACGAAACTGGGTGATAACCCCATCCAAAACACGAACAAAGACGAAATTGCCAGCGACAAATTACCTACCCAAACCAGATTCCATTGCATTACCCAGCGCGTGAGAAGTGCCATAAAAATAATGACACATAATGCACTTACCCCATTTAAATAGCCGACGACATCTGGTCCTTGCCCGTATTGAGTAAGAATAAGCCCTGGTAGGAGGGCATAGAGTGCTCCTTCGATGAAGTTGCTCCCCATGCTCAAGACCGTTAAACGTAACAGTGGTTTTGATGCCCATATACAGCGGAAACTGTGGAATACGCCTGATGGTGAGTCGGGCTTGGCAGTGTTCTGTTGTTTGGGGAAGCGGATCAGTGTCATGGAAGAAGCTAGCGTAAATAATGCGGTGCACACCAGCATAACGCCCTCAATGCTTCCCCATGCCAGTAGTAACCCTCCCAATGCAGGGCCGGCTACTCGGGTGGAGTTTTCGATGACCTGAAGCCAACTTTGGTTTCGAGCTAATTGCTCCTTATCCAACTGGGTAGCAACTGAGTACTCAAGTACAAGGAAAGAGTAACCACTCAGTAGTGACAACAAACCTGCCATTAACATTAGTAAAACAGGTTGGTTGATCCAGATAAGGCTGCATGCTCCAGCAGCACGAACGACGTCAATGAGGACGTACTGGGTACGGAGTTTCCAACGGTCAATCATCCCCCCAAGTAAAGGTAAGAATATTATGCGCGGCAACCATTGGACGACGACCGCCATGCCTGACCAAGCAATATCACCGGTGATCATATAGATGGAGACAGGGATTGCTAGCAGCGCGATTTGATCGGCCAATAGCCCTAGACTTCGGATTGCGAGAAACCACTGAAAGGTGCGATTAAAATTATCCAATCCCATGTGTTGTAGGACCTTCTATTTCGCAATGTTGATTAAACCATGCTCGGCCTTCATCGATGATTCGACAAGCGTGTTGCTCATCGTCAGCAATGAAGACAAAACTGGCAATGCTCTCTGTCGCTGCTTGAGGTGCTTGTAAGGTGCAGCCAGCAGAAATATTGAGGTTATAATCCACGACTTCGGGTAAATCGCACTCGCTCGGTACATATTTGACCAAACCAGGTTTGGGCGAGATTAATGCCCAGCCCGTAACAGGACGTTTAGGTGAGTTGATTTCAAGTTGCTCTAATAAAACATCGGTTTCAAGACCACACTCTTGTCTCGCCCAAAGCTCATTGAGATTGCAGCTCAACGCTATCTCTAGTGCATCACCAATGCGAGCGCCCCCTGTGCGACTAGCAATTTCACACAAGACCAAACGATCATCGGGTGTATGGAAGACCTCGGCATGAAAAGTGGTTGTTTCTGGGGTTGGTAGTGCATCAAGTACCAATTGGACAAACTCTTGCAGCCGTGCCGTTAGAGGGTTGTCTTTCGTTAAGGTATAGCTTGCCGTTGCTTCGCCTTCATTGTTTTTAAAATCGAGCGATTCAGTGTGATAACAAGAGGGAACGATGGTGTATGACTTTCCTTGCACAACGATTCCATCAACATGATAGGTGGGCCCATCGACGAATTGCTCTACCATCAGATTGGACTCAATGTCCAGACTTGGCGTAAAGCCTTGTACGATGAATTGTGCCATTTCAGTTTGGTCGCTCAACATTGTCACGCCAAAAGACCCTGCACCGTTCTGCGGCTTAACAATGATAGGGAAGCCATGTTGCTGAGTGAAGTCGATTAGAGTATGAACATTCTGTACTTCAGCAAAGGGTGCTATAGGAAGCCCTGCGTGTTGTAACGCCTTTTTCATATCTATCTTATTGCGGAAATGGCGCGCACTATCTTCGTCCTGACCCGGAATACCGAGGTAGGCACGCAATCGGGCTGCTCGTTCGATATCAAACTCAGCTTGGGCGACGATCGCTCGAATGGTATGGTGTTTCGCGATATCTAACACGGCTAATTCTACTTCCCCACTCGTGTCGTAATGCTCTATCGCTCGTACTGAATGATAAATGTGTCTCGGAAGTATCTCCAAGCTTTCTGAAAATGCGTTGAGCTTCTCTTGGGAGACGAGTAGAAAAATCGGCTCTTGGCTGTCTTTTAACCATTCATGGTAAGGGGATGAGGTGAGGGCTGCTCGATGTAAAATCACTATTGCCATCTTTTGACTCCTACTATTTGTTCTTAACAACCAAGTTTGAATAAAACCATTGATGCACCTCTTGAAGACGTTGCATCACAGATTCGCAGTCTTCACCGGTGACAACGACCGACGCAACGTGCTCCCCAGGGTTGCCTGTTGTATCAAAGTGATCGCCTACTGAGGCGGCAATTCGATAGTCATAAACGTCATCGAGTGGACAGGTCTCGGGAATAGAGGCAATGATGCCTCGCTTAGGTCTTAGCATGAGGTAGCCCGACATTCGTTCGGGGTGGCGTTGCGCGTTCTGTCCGGAGGGAAATTCTCCTATTCCGCCTGTCATCGCTTTTGTCCACTCTCGGTTCAACCACACGCCAAAGCTTGCTTTGATGAGATCGTTGATGCGAAACCCACCCGTTCGGGCAGCAATCTCGTTGACGATAAGGCGGCCATCTCGGGTACGAAAGACTTCGGCATGAAAAGTAGTGTTCGACACCTGAGGGAGCGCGCTTAATGTCTTTTGGATGAGCGCTTGCAGTGGTTTACGCATAGGATCATCTGGTGATAGGAGAAGGCCACCAAAGAGACCTTTTCCACCATCGCTGACGGAGACATCACCGATGTATTGCGATGGCCAGTTGAGCTTTATCTGATGATTTTCAATGAGGCCATCAATATGGTACTCGGTGTCAAAGTCGACCCATTGTTCGGCGAGAAGGTGCTTCTGTGTTTCTATACTGTTACCAAAGCCTGAATGAGCAAACTCACGCAGTTGTTGCTCATTGCGCAAAACGCTCAGCCCCATCGACGCTGCTAAGAGGCGGGGCTTGACCACGATTGGGTATCCCACCTGTTCTACAAAACGCAATAGGTCGATGACATTATTGACCGAACAAAAGGGCGTTACCGGCACTCCGTGTTCCTTGAGCGTTTGCTTCATTAACAGCTTATCGCGGTAATACAGCGCCTGCTGTTCTGTTGTGCCACCTAAACCAAGACGATCTCGCAGTCGTCCTGCTCTGATCTGATCCCACTCAGACATAGCGACGATGCCAGTGAAAGGTTCCTGATGATGTTGCTTCAAGACCGCTAGCTCAAGCTCATCAGAGGTATCATAGTTGTTGAACTCTCTAATTGACGCATACTGTGTGTCTGCTAGTACTTGTTGGTCTGGTGGCAAATCACGCTTGCCGGGCGCGGTGTAGTAATGGAGAGAGTGGTCGGGCAGGTGTGCTAACCATTCATGATAAGCAGAGAAAGACATGGCTGACCGATTCAAAATTAAAATAGACATAATGAGTTCCTTAGACGTCCAATTTGTGCTGAAAACATTGTTGGCTGAAGCTTTTCAACTCATTGACTAATGTTTGCCGGGCGTGACTGTATTGAACATTGTGATCGGCGTGAGCAATGATCCGGTATTGCTTTATAGGGCAGGCTAGTGCGGCGAAATAATCGCTAATGTCGTTAGACTGCGCGACAAAGTCGTGTTCACCATGAATGACGAGTGTTGGCACATTAATCTCTTCTGGAGAGTGCAACGGCATGTTGTACAGCGACTCGGTAAGTCCCGTCGTTGGGCTCGTTGGGTCGAGACGCAAAGCAAAGTCGATAAATCGGTTTTTCACTTCAGATTCAAATGTGTGAGGGGTTTTAAAATCCGCGCCTGCATGTTGTTGAGTGTTAATACGACGAGGTGATGTAGGTTTAGGTAACGACTTAACGAAATCGACTTGACCCGTGCCGCCCCAGAGTGCGCCCCAGTAGACTAATCCTGACAAATTCTCTCCGTGACGCCCTGCGTAGCGACTAGCCACTTGGCCCCCCCATGACCAGCCGATGAGCACGGGCTTATGTCCTGTTAGTTGACGGAGATAGCGCACGGCTTCTCCGACTTGTTCGACGTAATCGTCTATGGTTTCCTTGAACGATGAAGTCGACGTGGGGGAGAAACCGTAACCAGAAAAATCCAGGCACCAACACCCTAGCGACTGACTTAGCTTCAAGAGTAATGAATACTCGTCTGCGGCGGCCCCCGATATTGAGAGATGAAAGACACTCGCTGATGAATAAGTAACACCGTGAAGACATAGGACTTGCGGTCCCGTCATCGATCCGCTTTGAAGTAAACTTAGCGTCGTGTCTCTCCAAGGTATCTCATAACGCTGTATACCAAGGTTTCGCATTTGCTGTTCAACTTTGGTGAGATAGTGACTATCCGCCCTTTGTGACAAATCGTGCATCACTCCTCCTTCAACGTTGAACACTGTTGAGCCAAAAGGCCAAGCTAAGCAAAGGAACCGCTATTGACGCGGCTCCTGAATCCCCAGCCTTCAGTCCCAGACAAACTTCAGTGATTCCGTCTCTGCGGATCCCAAACTCTGAAAGCGCCTTACGCGAGTCCATCAAGATGTCCGTTGCCCATGGTCGTAGCACTCCGCATAACCAATCGTGTACGGGTGCACGAAACGCTCGTTTGACTTGCCAGGGCCCCGACTTTGCCATCAATTCGGGGTAGGCTTGTCTTAGCAATACCTTTCCTTGACTTGAGCAGAGGTTAGCTTGAGGTGGAAATGACATTGCCAGGTGAGGCACACCGCCATGGAGAAATGGAGTTCGGCCCTCGATAGAACGTGACATCAAGATTTGGTCTGCACGATGTAGAAGTGGCCCCAAGCTCAAATCAAGCTCTGCTTCGCGCACCCGTTCGAGCTCGGAGCGCCCAGAAATGTGAGGATAGGCATTGTGTAGTTGAGCCTTTAGCGCTGCGACTTGAGGTGTGCCAAGTAGACGAGTTAAATAGTGCTCCTTCTGTGCAGAGCACATATGGGTCACTAGAGGGTCTGCCGAATCAAGATCCAAAGATTGGTAGCTCTGGTAGCCCATGAATAGCTCATCGGCACCTTCGCCAAGTAGCAGAACGACGATGCCTTGTTGTTGAGCGGCATCTGCTAATCCCATGTAAAGCGGAACGGAAGACATTGCGGTCGGTTCCCCTAGAATGTGCGATGCAGCCTCAAGACCTGTTGCGAAATCGCTAGGGGTAACAGTGACACAGTGATGCTGCCACGTAGATACAACCTTGGAAAACCCGCGCATCGAGCTAAGATTTTGAATTCCATCATCTCCACCTTCGACACGTATACTGACAGTCTTAAGATCTTCCACCCCCATTTGTGCAAGCTCATAGGCCAAAATAGTGGAATCGAGCCCTCCACTGATAGCGAGACCTAAAGGTTGATCGGAGACCAAGGTTCGTTGTAGTGAACTCGATATAGCACTACGCAATTGTTGTGCAGAGATAGGTGGCGCATTTGGTGATTGGCGTCGAATAGGATGTTTGTTGACGACTTCACCTGAATGTATCGTTACAGAATGCCCGCGCTCTAGTTGCGTGACACCTTTGACCAAGCCTTGCTGATGTAGGGTTTTCCCAAACGCTAAAAATTGTTGGACACCTTTGGTCGCAATGTCCACAGGGGCAGAGCAATAGAGAGGACTTGGGTGGGACGCCGCCAAAATGCCGATGTCGGTTTCACGCATCCACAAAGGTTTAATACCGAAAGGATCACGTTGAAGGGTTAATTGTCCATCGGGATGAGATAGACAGGCCAGGGCGTACATGCCATCGAGGTCATTGTGACAAGCGTCAGTGAGCGCACTTACTTCACCTTTACCGCCCGATGGAACTTGACCATTATGCCAATAGATTTCACCATTGTAGGCTGCGGTCAATTGAGGTGATAAGCGGATGGGTTCAGCTTCGGTCTGATCTGCGCGGACTCTAAGTCGCACCATCCCAACGCCCGAATTGTCGCTGAGCATATATCCATTACCATCAGGGCCTCGCATGTGTTGATGTCGATTGATTGTGTTGATGAGGTCAAAGGCGAGATCTTCTCGCCCTTTTTTTAGACTAACGGCTGCAATTCCACACATGGCTTACACCGATTTTAAGCTGTACATGACAGTGTCTTGTGCATCAGGAAAATTGCACTGGTGTTCAACGTTGATCTGAGAACCATCGTCGAGTATCACGCCTTCGATCAGATGCTTAAGTGAACTATCGGAGAAACGCGTTTCCATTCCACGACTTTGGTACCATCGTAACAGCACATCTCGATCAATCTGTCCGTGAGGAAGAAGAGACTCTTCCAAAATATCACCGGCTTTTGAGAAATCGATGGTTTGGGTATCTTCGCAATAGAAACGTTCTAGTACTTGGCGTCTTTTACCCAACTCAATCATCTTTTCATCCATGGCATAAAGCCCAAGCTTAACTGAAGCGCGAACTTCCCCTTGCATTGCCAGCGCTACCATGTTTTTCAGAGCTTTTTTAGCTTCCTGCGTGGTAAATCGATTCACTAAACGATCGTTAAGCACATAGTCGTAATAGCTGATTAATTCCCTGTCTAAAGGGGCCGTAATATCTAATACTCGGATGGGAGGGGCATTAGGTGAGAGGGCCTCTTTTAGAGAGTCGCACATGCCTTTTGAAAAATCGTAGACCGTGACATTCACATCCATTGCCATCAGATGCTCGATCAGATCTTTGGTCGATGCACCAATGACGGCCACTTTATCCCCGGGCTTTATTCCGGCGGTAAAGAGTTCAAGTTCCGATTCACTGGGCTTAGCAGATTGGCGTCCTTTTTCCCAAAATAACCCTCCTACAATATCCCAACCGACGGTCTTATCGTTGATTACTGTATCTGTCACTATGTTACTCCTTATACGCTGTTTAGAAATTTTGCAGGCTTGACCAAATTGCACTGGGTCAGTCCACTGATAGCTGTCGGGATCGCGCTTCACTGCTTTTACATGCAATCTAGCGGTATGTGTGAATGCGTGCTCCCCGAAAATAGGGGTGGCAGGATGAAGCGCGTGTCCGCTGCATGTCGCGACGTACTTTGACAGCTCGTGTAAGTACTTTCCTTGGTTCGCATCGAGGGTACGTTCTCCTCGGTGATGCAAGTTGACGGCAAATATTCCGTGATCGGTAATGCCGCAACGCTCACCCAATCCGTTGGTGGACACGGAAATCCAGTCAACACCAGACTCTACGGCTTGAAGAGCGTTAGCCATCGCTAAACCGCGGTCATCGTGGAAATGCCCTTCCAGCTCAATATCGGGGAATTCATGGCGTAATGCCCTGATAAATAGCCGAGTTTGTTTCGGGTCTAGTAAGCCAACGCTGTCCGCAAAGCAGAGTCGTTGTGCACCAGCTTCAACCGCTGTCCGGTATGAGGCGAGTAAGCGTTCGATCGGTGTCCGGCTCGCGTCCTCAATGGTGTAGCGCACTAGCAGCCCTTGTTGTCTCGCATGATGAACCGACGCAGCAATCTTCTCGAGCAGTGATGGAAAACTGCTGCCTGAGACCCGCGTTCGTTCGGTAATTGGGTTAACCCCAAGAAAAATACCCACCCAGGAGGCCCCTGAACGTGCGACGGCATTGATATCATCAGGATGTGCACGTGCATGTGACAAAATGGGAACTCCTAAATCCATTCCAACGACTGCGCTGACATGAGCCATTGCTTCCTTAGAAATCAGTGGGTGCCCGACTTCGAGCATTTCGGCACCTGCTTTCACCAAATGTTGAGCAATCTCGCACACTTGTTGCGTGGAAAAGTGAACATCTGGGGCTTGAAAGCCTTCTCTTAATGTTGTGTCGATTAATCTTGGGAAGTGCTTTAATGCCACGATCTTAACTCCACGTTTTACGCGCTATTAGAGACCAAACACGGTGGGGGATCTGCAAAGGTTCGTCTGGAAAACGAGAGGCCAGTGTCGCTTGATGTTCCTTATCAAAATTATGCACTTGTAAAGGGGAAAGGCTGGCTGATATACCAGCACTTGCTCGGATTCGACCACACCAACGTTCGTGGGAGTAAGGAACGTCTAAATCAAAGCTGAACGTTTCTAAATGTTGAAACCCTTCTGTTGATAAATCGGACAGCCAGCGTGGGTAGAGCCCAGAGCCTCCTCCCATAGACCAATTTGAGTTATGCTTGAGGATTAAGGACTCTGTCAGCTCAACCATGTTGCCAACTATAGGTAGCCAATCAAAATGACAAATGACCAAGGCTCCGCCCGGTTTCAAAACTCGATGGCATTCACGAGCAACTAGCTCGGCGTTAAACCAGTGCCAGCATTGGCCTGCTGAGATGACATCCATTGAGCAGTCTGCGAACGGCAATGCTTCCGCATTACCAAGGTGGTAATCGACTTCCACTCCTACTAATCGATCGAGTAACTTTGCTTGCTCAATTAATTCAGAAGCAACATCCAGCGCACTGACTCGTGAACCTTGCAATGCAAATTGACGAGCTAATGTTCCGGTCCCTGTCCCGATATCTAGAATCGATTGGCCCGATAGCCCGATCGCGTATGATTGCAATCGAGAAAGCAGTGTCCGAGGGAAGCCTTCACGATGCTGAGCATAGTCACTGGCCGTCTTACCGAAATCTATATTGTCTGCCACTTGTTATCCCTTTTCTGTAAAAACTGAAAAAACTATTTTTTACAGATAACAGAATTAATAATAAATGCTATACGAAAAATGCTTAAAAATAGTAATAAATAGCAAAGTTTGATCACTGTTGTTTTTATTAAAGTTTCTACATTTTAGGAATAAAAATTATACACATTGAGGGTTGTTTTAAGCTGTGTCTATTAATTCGTCGAAAACTAGAATGATGGGTGTAATAATTATGAGACTTTAGTCTAATTCCTAGGTTGGTATTTTAGTGATAAGTGTATTTAAAGAGATGTATTGTTATTAACTGGCTTTGGGGTGGATAGGTGGTTCTAGCAAATGGATTGAATTGGAAAGGTTTTGAACTTGTTAATAGTAAAGATTGGGTTTTTGATTTAAATAAAAATACGGATATAAGTTACCTGTTTAAAAAGCACAAAAAATATATTGATAGTGTCTTGAAAAATCGGGGTTTTATATTGATTAGAGGTGTTCCTGTTAAGGAACTAGGTATAGATAAATGTCGAAATGAACTGTTGAATATTGGCTTCTTATTTGGGGCGCCAGTATCACAAAGTAAGAAGTTTGACTTCATTGGGCACGTTACAGATAAACAGAGTGATATTTCTCGGCCAAATCAACGGGGTTATGAAAGTCGCGCGGCGTTGCCATTTCATTCTGATCGTTGTGACTTGTTGTCGTTGTTGTGTATCCATCCTGCCCGCCGAGGCGGAGAAACGCGTTTGGTGAGTGCAGTGTCCGCGTTTGGGCAATTGCAACGCTCCCATCCTAATCTGGCCAGCCTTCTTACCCAGCCATTTCCATTTGATAGGCGGGATGACATAGGAGGTGGCGAGCGAGGTTGGACGATGTTGGCCCCATTTTCGTGTTTAAATGCAACTTTCGTTTCACGCTACGTTCGGCGATTCATCGAAAGCTCTCAACGCTTTTCCGACGCACCACGTCTAACGAAACAACAAATTGAGGCGATGAATGCATTAGACCGTTACTTAGAGGAAAAAGGCCAATCATTAGATCTCTCTCTTGAGTCTGGTGATTTACTGTTGATCGACAACCATCGTTTGCTACATGCGCGTTCTGAATATACCGATGTAGCGAGTTCCTCTGAGGACAAAAGGTTGCTGCTTCGCCTATGGCTGGCCTATGAGGACAGTCCTACGCTGCCAATAGCTCATCAAGAAACCTATGGCAGAGTGGAGGGCGGTGTATACCGAGGAGGAGTTTGGCCAGACGGTTTCCCACTTTCGAATGTGCCTGCCGATATGGATGACGCAAGAACCGCGATTGAGCAACAACTTCGGGGTCGTTTTCTTGAAGAGATGTAGAATTTTAAAACCGCCTTCGCTAAGCAACAGTCTTGATTAGCTGCACGAGGTCTTGGTTGAAGGTGGCTACATAAACTTCGCTTCAGCCTTTGAATAACACTCACCATCCACATAAATACCACTCTTTAAAACATACAAACCTCGTTTGCTTTTCAGGCAATGAGCTTGTACCTCAATTAACGTGTTAAGAGGTATTGGTTTGATAAAGCGAACATCAAGTTGGGCTGTCATGGCACAAACGTCGCGAGAGAAAAGACAGTGGGTCATGGCGGCATCATGTAGAGCGCTGATTGCACCACCCTGCATGACATCTTGGTAGCCTTGCACATTCTCCATGGGCACGATTTGAGCCTTTACTCCACCATCTAACGTAGGAATGAACTCAAGAGTTGTATGTGGGTTGAAAAAAGGCTGGCAGCAAATGGCACATTGCTGGTGGTTGATAGGATGATGAATAGACATAACGTACCTTCAGGTTAATGGACTCCTTAAGTTTTGCCAGAGATAGTATAAACATAACTAGCATATGCCAATAATTAGTTGTGAGAAATTAGTGTTCATATAACAAGGGTGACAGGTGTTTTTCTGATTGGCAGAGAACCTCCTCAAGGAAACAAGTGGTATGTTTATCATCAACAGACATGCGTTTGACGTTTTTCTACCCCACTTTCTCTCCTTCATTTATGAAGCGAAAGTGGGGTAGAACTCCTAACTTTATCGAGTAAAATTTCAAGTAAGTTATTGATTTTAAAGTCTGGTTCTTGCTAGGCTTGCCGCAAAACTAATAAACAACCCACCACTTACATAGTTTAAGTATTTAGCTGTTTTAGATGACGTTAATAAAGATCTCATCTTTGACGCAAATAAGATGACAATAATGAACCAGCTAGCCACAACAAATGCATGAATAGACCCCAACACTATACTTTGAGTAACAATGTTCTCTGGTGAGGTAAATTGTGGGAATATTGATAAGTAGAACAAGATTATTTTAGGATTAAGTAGATTGGTAAATAATCCCTTATAAAAGCTATTTGCAAGTGTGGTATTTATGGTTGGTGTATCCGTGTTCAACATCGGTTTAGACAGGCTTAAACCTTTTCTTATGTTGTTCACCCCAAGCCAAAGCAAATAACCGGCACCTAACCATTTCAACGCGCTAAAGGCCATGTAAGAATGGGAGATGATCAGGCTTAGCCCTTTTGCAGTGACAAAAGCATGGATTAGAAAGCCGCAACTAATACCTAGTATGTTTACAAAGGCGAGTCGCTTTCCCTCGGTTAGCGAAGTGTACAAAATCAGAAGCGCATTTGGACCCGGTATTACAGCCAATAAAAATACAATGCCAGCAAAGGCGATAATAGTATGAATAGTCATTTTTAAACTCCAATAAAATATCTTGACGCACAGAGCAGCGCCTTAAGTAACTAAAATTACTGATATTTTATGAAAGTGGTGGGCAGCGAGTACAACCACACTTAATGACTAAGCACATTTTCGAGTTCCTATATGTAATGAGAATCCTTCAACGTAGTACGAAAACTATACGCTCATGATATTGATAGTTCAATTACTAATTAGGCGGTTAAGACAGGTGTTGAGAATGCGGCGATCTTAGTTTGTAGCGTAGAGCTAGCGTTCTGAGAGTTAAGGAAGTTTAACGTTATCTTGGTCCTCAGACATGTGCGTTCTCCTAACAACATAGGGCTTCAACAAGACAAGCTTCTCCGAAACTTAGTGGAGGCCCAGTGCTTACTTCGACCCCTTTCGGTGTTACTTACCAGTATGTGCCAAGTCCAAATATTGTCATTCCTGCGAAGGCAAGAATCTATAGACGAGCCTACTGAATCACATGCACCATCTTTTTAGAAATACAAAATTCAAATCTTCGTTACTCAGATAGAGTGCTCCAACACTGGCAACAACGATATAAACGTTATCGCGGCTAGGCTGATATTAAACATGCGCTGTTTTAAGGCGGTATTGAGATAAACTCGGATTTTTTGACCAACCCAAACCCAAGTGATATTGGCAAACAGTCCGAATGTCGTAAATACCAAGGTAATCAGTGCCACAGAGAGCCAATAGCTGGAGGGTAGGCTATAGCTTGTTACCAAAGCGAGTGATGCCATCCAGGCTTTCATATTACCCAGTTGAAATAACGTAGCCTGAGTCATATTGATTGGTTTGCTCTTGGTGGGTTTTCCGGAGAAAGGGTTGGTACATAACAGCTTTATCATCAACCAAAACATATAAGCCAGACCAAGGTATTTTATTGCTAGATACCAACTAGGGTGAGTCGTAAGAGCGACACCTACGCCACATGCACAGAGCAGGATCAGCCCGGCTACACCAATACGAATACCAATCAGATGTCGCCATGATTTCCGGATACCAAATTGTGCCCCTGAATTGGCGAGCAATAAATTGTTCGGTCCCGGGGTGATGGCGGTAACAAATGCGAATAAACTCATGGCCGGCATTAAGTCCCATAATGTCGTCATTTCCTTTCTTCTCCTCTTAAACAAGTACAGACAGCCCAAGAGTAAAGGTGCTCAGAGAGATAGACCTACAGTTAATGCGTCATGGTGACAATTCTTTGGTTTCATTTTCCTCAGGCCTTATTTATCCTGATTACAAGAAACAATTGTACCCCTTTGGAGAGAGACAATGTTAGTCCCTGATATATCGGGTCGTTCCGGACCTAAGTTTATGGCACTGGCTGACGCGATTGCTGAGGTGATAGAAAGTGGTGAACTAGAGCCGGATACTAAATTGCTACCCCAGCGTATTTTGTCGTATCGACTGGGTGTGACAGTTGGAACGGTGACAAGAGCTTATCATGAGCTCGAGCGAAGGGGATTAACGGAGCCTAAAGTCGGAAGCGGTACTTATGTTCGGAACAGAGAAACTGAACTGAACCACTTTTATCATCCGGTATTGGAAGAAAAAGGTATTGATTTGGCACGCTGTCGACCTTTTCTTTTGTCGCAGCCTAAGCTTCTTGCTGATGCATTGAAGGCGCTATCTCACGAAGAAATCGCGCAAGCAGCGGTACTGGATTATTACTCCGCTGATGGTATTCATGGTCATAGCGAGACCCTTCGACAATGGCTGATGACCAAATTCAATATCGATATTGATGCCCGACGAGTGGTGTGGACACATGGGGGGCAACACGGAATATCGTTGATTATTCAAGCACTAAGCCGTCCCCATGATACTATTCTTGCTGAAGGGTTGTGTTATCCTGAATTCATCCACGCATGTCAACAAGCCGAACGAAAGCTAGTGCCAGCAAAAGTCGATGAGCATGGATTAGATCCGGAAGATTTAGCTTTGCACTGTAAGAGACATCGTCCCAAACTACTTTATCTAACTCCGGGAGTTCAAAACCCGACCGGAGCCCAGTTATCGGACAGTCGAAGACTGAAAATCATTGAAATATGCCGTCGTTACAATGTGCTAATTATTGAGGACGATGTGCTCTACTGCCCACCGTCTCATCGAAAGAGTCCGTTAGTTGCTATCGCTCCGGATATTACCTTATACGTAGGGAGCTTTTCTAAGTACTTTGCGGGTGGGTTGCGACTGGGCTTTATCATTCTGCCATTGTCCTTCAAGGACTTAATGCAACGTGCGCTACGAGCCAGTTGTATGTATGTTAGCCCACTCATCATCGATCTGGTGTGTCGCTGGCTAACCAGCGGTGCAATGCAAGCTGTGGATGAAGAGATCGCTATGGAACTCAATGCACGTCATCGGGTCTGGAAGACGGTATTTCCCAAAATCCAGATTGGCGTGCCTGGTTACAATGTTTGGCTACCTTTGCCTGAACCGCTAACAGGGTATCATTTTAACCAATCATTGCTGAAATATGGGGTTAGAGTGAGAGAAGCAGAAATGTTTGCTGTGGGTCGTTATGAAGTTCCGGCAGCGGTGAGGATATCCCTGGCGGGTCCATCAAGTCGTCCACAATTGCAATCAGCTTTAGAGATTGTAAGAGAGCAAATTGCACGGCTCACTTAAACTTTATCGTTTGTGTTGTTTGCGTCAGCAAGAGCCTCACTAATTCACTTTCTTCGAGATTCATTGAGGCAATAAAACAAAAATGCCCACGAGACAAATATCTAGTGGGCACAAGAATTATTCAATTAGCAATTTAGAGTTACTCGTAATCAGAAGCGTAAGTGTCTTCGTAAGAGTGAGAGTAGAACTCAAATAAGTTACCAAACGGGTCTTCTAGGTAAACCATTTGCGCTTGCTTAGAATCATCTTCTGGGTGGTAACGGTGAATATCCATGCGCACTTTACCGCCAAACTCTTCTACACGTTTGATTGCAGATTCAAACTGCTCTTTTGGCAATTGTAGACAGAAGTGGAAGATACCTAGACGAGAAAAGTCAACGTTATGACGTTCTTCACGGTCAACCATTTCGAACAGCTCTACACCGATACCGTCATTAGTTACTAGGTGAGCAATGTTGAAGCCTTTGAAGCCTTCACCAAATACTGCAATACACATACGACCGATTGCACTTTCGCGCTCTTCGATTACTTTAGTGTTGTTCATTACAACGCGAAGGCCTAGCGCTTTAGTGTAGAACTCTACCGCTTTGTCCATATCGCCAACCATGATACCAACGTGATTCATTTTCATAACTTTCTCCAAAAACTGATTTGATTATTCGTTTCGTGTTTCGTTTCGATGTGGAGAAGTATAAGTATGACTGGTAGTATTTAAAAGTTATCAATAATTATAAAAATGATAACATAACGTTATTAAATGCAGTTGCCCTTTATGAGTTTGATGTGGGTATACTCCAACCTCAACTCCTGTTGTTTGACCTACTTTCCAAACATTGGGAGTGCCAAGTATGCGGTCATATTTATTTATCCATTACAAATAGGAAATTTTCTCCATGCGTAAATCAGATAAGAAAGTTGAAAATTTAATTAGAGACATACTGACCGAAGTATGTGAAGGGACGCTAAAAAGCTACGATGGTTTTCTTTGGGTGACTCATACTGTTAAATTCGATTCTTTTCCACAGAGCTTAAAAATCGTATGCGTATTCGAAACGAATCAAGATAGAGCAAACTTTTTAATGGGAGAAGGTCAGCTGCATGTCTCAACAACTATCTATGAGGCGTTTAGTAAGGTTGGGGTGCAACTAAAGAACGTAAGTAAGCAAATTAGTTACGATATACGGTAAAGTGCCCAAATCCAGTCATTCCTGCGAAGGCAGGAATCTACCATCGGCGTCCTCTGAGTCAGATGAGCCACCTCTAGCTTACTTTTGCCCCATTCGTTGTTAGCACTAACGCCATTGTCAAATTGCGTGACACTTAGTCGGGTTACTTTTTCTAATGCAAGTAGTCGGCCTAAAAATTAGAGGGAGATTAATAATCTGGCTCCTAGCCAAAACCAAAAGAGCCATATCGAAAATATTAAGCAAGAGCAGCCTGTTTATTTCTTTTCTTCTTAGCTTGAGATTTTGCTTGCTTGATAAAATTATCCTTCGTCGTAACTTGCCTAACGAGCTCATCAACCGCATCTTGGGAATAAATATGTGTGTTAGATATCTTTTGATAGTGGTGGTGCTTGTTACAAGTTGCTTTCCAGTTCAGCTTTGAGACTGCCGCTTGGAAGCAATGACTATTTATTGTTGGCTTTCCCTTTTTGTCTCGAGCTACTAAGCACTTTTCTAGTTTTGCCATATCGTAGTTAGCATGAAGGGTCTTATTAATGGCATCAATAGCAGTCTTTTGAGTGAAAGTATGAGTTTTCTCTGGATCTACTTGCTTCTCAACTACAAGAGCTTTTTTCAACTGCTCCAAGTCCTGAGCTTTACCGTTAGCCGCAGCAAGTATTATCTGACTGTCTTTCTCATCACGAGCATACACAAGTGATACGTTAATCGGTATAGCGAACTCAATATCATCTTCTTTCTCGATTTCATCTTGCACCGTTTGAGCTAGTTCGAGCATATCTTCCGCTGCCTTACCATACAATGATCGCAACACTGGCTCTGGTGGCATCTTAAAATCACCAACTAGTGATATCATTCCAGCATGCTGAGAGCGCATAAATGGTACTTCTGCAAACTCCTGAAACTTTGATGAATAATTCAGCACACCAGATTGGAATATGCGAGAAGCCAACCCTTGGAGCTCAGGCATAAGTAGATGAACAGCACCATCACGCCAATCAGCTATACGAGAGATATTCTTTCTTACATTGTCATTTTCTTTGAACAATTTATCCAAGCATTGCCTCAAAGATATTGTTTTCTTTACGCCTTGCTTATTCGCTTTCTCGAATACCGCTTCTTCACCATCTCGCTCAATGATTATTGCTTTCAGAAGCTGCTCCCAAGCAGTTGAGTACATCATTACAAATCCATCTAACTTGTTTTCAAGTGACGGTCTGTTGTAAAGCTCTAATGCAAGCATCATGTTATCTTTGGACTTTTTGAGCAGGGCTTTAGCTAAGTTAGATTTACATTTATGACCTAGCTCTTGATAGTGCTTACTTTGAGATAAACGCTTTTTGAACTCGATAAAACTTACATCTAGTACATTGATTGCTTCGTATGTATTAACTCCAATCTCTGCTAAGAATTGAGTTATCTGACCCTTCCCGTAGTAAGATTTGAATGTACTTGGCTTCCAGCCTACATGCGCGATAAGCTCTTCTTTGGTGAAAGTTGAACTCTCTGTTTGATGCTTCTGCAAGAATTGGTACAGCAATAACTGCATTTCGACTTTAGCCATCTGATTTCCAATAATTTATTCATCTTGTTGTGCTGCATTTTATTGTATAACACCAAGATGATCAGAGAGTGGCATCAAATAATTGAATACCCCTAAACAATTTGAATTGACCAGTCTTCTGTGCAAAGTTTTTGTGCTTCAGTTTGGAGAGCATTCTAAAAATGCCACTTGAGCTATACCTCTCCTCATCCGATCCTACCAATTTAGCAAAAGTGCTAGCCGAAAAATGTCTAAAGAACTGCTGGCTCTGGCTCTAAGAGGTATAAATATAAAAGGGACACACACTATATCGAACCCAGAGGTATAAAAGGGACACACACTATATCGAACCCTATCGAATAAGATGCAAAGCTAACAACGAGAGGTAGACTTACTCTCACAAGCACAATAAATGATGAGTGTTAAGTCTTCTCGGAATGTCATT
>NZ_LQXO02000044.1 GCF_001639065.2 Vibrio barjaei | reverse complement strand
CAACCAAGCTTATCCGAAACTATCAGAATCTTTACGGGCTCAATACGCTCTCAGGCATTATCCATCGCTGGGCGCCTGAAAGTGATAACAACGATACCGATAACTACGTTCAGTTTGTGTCGGGTCAGGTCGGAGTGAATAAAAACGCACCATTGAACCTCTATGACGACGCCTTAATGACGCGCTTGGTTCATGCCATGTCCATCATGGAAGTGGGGCGCTACTACTCAATGAGTGATGCCGCGAAAGGGGTGCAACTCGCATGACCAAACAAGAAGTAATGCAACGTCTCGCGGTTGGGATACTGACCGCGCTTATCAGCGCTTATATCTGGAAGCGCATCAACGGTTAGGAGTAAAAACTATGAAAATTGATTTGAAACAGGCATCGACGAAGAAGGGGATTGCTCTTATCGGGGCTGGTGTAGCGTTAGCAACCGGACACCCTGAACTACTGACGGCAAGCGTGACACATGAAGGTGTGCAAATGGGTGGTTTGATAGGTGTGGTAGCACCGATTTTGGTTGGTCTTTGGGAGGCTGTTCGAAAGGGGTAACATTAGTTAAAAATAAGAAGAGGTCGAAAAATCGACCTCTTAAGAATTTTTATAGCTTGGCTAGTCTTTTTAGTCTAGCTTTTTGTTCTTGAGTTAGCTTTTTGCGGTTAACTACTTTCTTCTCTTTCATACACTCACGCTCCTTTATCTATCAAGGTTACAGTGGTATCGACAACTTCGGTCTCTGTTTTAGAACTGTCAGATTCGTTGTCATTGCTTGCGTCAGAAACATTTATATTTTTTACAGAGCAGGTTGCTTCTGTTGAGTCAATAGAGGCTTCAGTCTCTGTTGGGATGTCTGATAACTCTTCTTCATAATCGACTAGCAAGCTTAACTTGTCATATAACTCTGGAGATATCAATGACGAAATAGGCATTTCTTGTATTAAAATGTGAGTGAGGTCACTTTGGTCCATGGCTGCTGCCGCTTCCATCACAACATCTTCATTATTTAGTATAAGTGAGATGCCGAATGTAAGCCAGTGATCGTTGCTATCAATGGTGTTTTTCAAATGACCGTTCAGTGAATCGATTAAGTCATCACTTAACTCTTTTTCTTGAAGCTTATCAATCAAAGCCAAATTAAGGTCAGCGTATGTATCAACTTCTTCCGAATGAGGTTTGGATTTTACGAAGTTGAGCAAATATTCAGCTTTATCTAGATGCTTTTTATCATCCATCAGTTCCACTGCAACAGAGATTAGACGCTGAGCTTGCCTATCGGACAGAGATTTTATGTTTTCAAGCATCGAGGTTACATGCTCAAACTCATCGAGTTTATCTAATTTGATAAGTGCTCGCATAAAGGTGGAGATGCTTTCAATTGTAACTCTGTTGTTTAATGCGGCTTGGGAAAGCTTGTAAGCCTCTTTGTAGTTCTTATCATTAGCAGCAAATTCTGCCAGTAGAGCATTAGGTGTACTGATAAGATGAACTTCCTCAGTATGCCTATTGATAAAGGGTTTGATCTCAGAGCTAAGTTCCTCAATTAACTGGGGCATATTAGAAGCTTCACGTATGTCTTTTAAATCACTGTTTTCCATTATTTTTTCAACAGTTTCAAACATGCCGATTGCGGAATGCACTTTTGTTAAGTGGTCTTTTAATTGTTGAATGTCTTTATTTATAGATGGATGCTGGTGTTCACCGTTTTCATTGGTACCATTTCGTTTTACAAAGCTATCCAGTCGATTCGCTAAATGCTGGTAAGGCTCTGAAACCTCAGCTTGTATTTTCAAACCAAGCTCATGGTGGATATCAGCGAGAAACTCGTCAAAACCATCGATTTCGATAATGTGAAAACGAGGGAAACGAGTTAATTCTTCTAATTCTTTAGCTAGTTCGTGCTGAGCGGTACCTTTCATTACACACCAATAAATCCCATGCGGGAAATTAGAGTCATGCCTTAAAAGTGTATTAAGAGTCTCCATAATTGAGCGGTCATTTCCGGCATAGCCGATAACAATCATCCCGAATTCGGAAGCATATTGTCTAAATTTAGCTCTCATATTGTCTTCGAGACTCTCGAGTTCTCTCACGGTATTCTTGATATTATCGAAGAGAAAGTCACCATGAAGCTTGATTATCTTTGGTCGTGGCGACGTCAGCCGCACGGAGCTGATACTGGAGTCATGTGCGGAGACTAAAGGTTTTAAGTCTGTACTGAAAGAGTAACAAGCCTCGTTTACGAGATCATCAAAGTTAGTAGTAAAGACCGTATTAAAAATATTGTTTTTTAATAGATTGGATAAATATATATATCCCCAAGATGGGACGGCGTCCTTCAAGCAACTCTCAATGAACTCTCGCCTTTGCGAAGGTTGGTCATATAGCGTTTCGAAAAGTTCAGAGTATTCGGTAGGCTTATCGTACCAATGTTCTTTTTCAATATCCTTCTTAGGATACATATTGGAGTATGCGGCTCGCCATTGCTTTATTAATTCTCCTGCATGGCTAACACCACTAGTAACACTTGCACCAGCACCCAAGAACAAAGTGAAATTGGGGTTGCTAGTTGTCTTTAGAATATGAATAAGGTGCTTATGGGGTTTTGGTTCGAATGCCATTCCGGTGTGCCTTTAGTACTCTTTCTAAGGATAATGCGACGTATAATAGCTTAGTTTTGTCCTAGGTGGTTGTTTTAAAGGCGTAAAGTGTGCGCCTAAATCTCATAGTTGGTTAGAAATATTTAGCCACTTAGTTTGGCTTGCTAACATGTTTTGATTACAAGTCGTGGACGTTTTGTGGTCAAGAACAACAATGGCTTAGCAATTCATATAGCTAAACCATTGTTTTATATGGCGCTCCCGACAGGATTCGAACCTGTGACCTGCCCCTTAGGAGGGGGTTGTTATTAATGCTTATATATATTTATTTTCCAATTTTATCAATGATTTATTGCTAATTATTAAATGATAGCATTTAAAAATAGCATTATGGCGTTGTTGTAATATTGATATAAATAGATATTGTGAGGTGGTTTGCACAAAATTCTGATTCCGTTAGTGGGCTTGAGCTTCAAAAGTTGCAATAACCTGATAGTATTGGGTTTTCGTCCCCTTAGTTCATTTGGATAGAACGCGAGCCTCCTAAGCTTGAGAGACAGGTTCGAATCCTGTAGGGGACGCCATTCTTTAAAGCTTCATCTTGCTTCCTAAAAAGAACCTAAATTGGTTCATTTCTTCTTCATTACTGTGTTGAACAATTTTTATCCAATAGCGCTTCAACCCTTATCGGTTGATAGACCTCAAGACTCATTACTAGTTGTTAATAGCTAATATGCTCATGCATCAGTAGATACCCAAAAAAAGAATGAACCATTACAGGTTTATGTTTCTTCCTCTGTGATGACAAAAGTTGGTTTTAACGTAAAAATTGCTCGAATTAGCCTGAAAATGGTGTTTATTGCAGCGATATTAGAGGCACAAGGAAGGAGTATCGAAATGATGCGACAGATGCTCTCCAAGCGATGAAAAAAAGTTAACCATTTTCAGTTCGTTCATTTGACCTTAGTTCGGGGTAACTTTTCATCTAGTGAGGTGGATCTTTTATACAACCAAGTACTTTGTGTAAAAAAAATGAACCAGAAGAAGAGGAATAAAAAAACTCTTCTGGTTCATTTACTTTACTTAATATGAACAAAGATTTTCTGGTTCTACGAAGAAACAATGTTCCAATTTGGGTTCATCGAAAGTTAACTAGATTTAGTTAACTTTACTGTATCTGAACGTAGGAAATAGCAAATTTCAAAAGACTCGCCATTTGAAGGGTTGAAGCCGTTGCGTGTTTTATCACAGGGAACCGAGTTCGGGATCACTCGTCTCCCTTCCTCGCGCCACTGGCGCGGGGTTTTCTTAGGTTCGCACTCGTCAAAGTAGTAGTAGGTTATGTCTTTATACTTCTCTTCGACAGGAAGGAAACCTGCGAAGGGGTGATGAGTTGCCTCACTTCGAACAGGAATTGTTTGGTCATAATGGTAATAAGTACCACGTTTACAAACCTTACCGATTTCCCCCCGCATTGGATAGCGTTTGTCTTCTTGCTTAAGTGCCAGCCATTGTTTAGCTGTTTTTAGCTCATTAGTGTATTTTTTTTGATTAGTCATCTAGGAACCTTTTTAGTTATTTGTTTTGAGTTCATAGAAGAGAGTACAGCGATGAATAGTAGGATTTCCATACTAGGAAATGGATATTATTGTTTAAAATTAACGTTTTTTAATGGTTTTACTTATAATGGTTCATTTTTGGAAAAATGAACCATTGCCAGCTTGCGGTGCAAGCTGAAATTAGCGAGTGCTCTAAGGCGAGCCTTTGTGTGTTTTTGAATGATTGTTTTTTGAAGATTTGAATAGCTAGAGAAGAAAGATAAGATGTGCTAATGAAGCTATTACACAAACATAATGCGTCATTTCTTACCTGTGTGTCAAGCGTTTTGTTTCTAAGTATTTGAAATATAATAAATAATATATAAATGTCAAGTTTTATTCTATTACTTAGATTAATTCGTTACTTAGTAAGCATAGTAACCGACTATGCTTATCATTTTCGTGCCTCAAACGATAAGCGTCGGTTGGGGACTTCATCCCCAAACCCCTGATAACTTTTTCTCTTCGCATTTTTAATGCCTTATCAAAAAAGTTGCCTATATACTAAAAAGTAATTTATTTGTCAGCTATTTATTTTATTTTCAAGGTGTTATAATTAAGAAAATAAATAATAAGACTTATGTCTGGATATCAATTTATACATGTTGAAACATATGCAAAAGTTTCAACCAGGAAAGGTAAACCATCGATGCAAAGTGTTGCTAATGAAGCGATGCGTGTTGATGGATTCTGTCCCCATGTCTATCGACCACAATCGCCGCAGATACTGCTAGGTATAGATCCACGTAATCTTCCCCAGATTGCGCTAGAGCGTTCTCAAAAGGCAAGAGATAGGAAAGGGCGTAAAATCAGAAAAGATGCACCATTGCTACTGGCGGGTGTTATTAGCGTTGGCTCTGAGTCTGACGTCAACTTTCGTGAGTTCTTAAAATCTTCTATTGATTTTTTACGAAGAAAATACGGAATAAATCTAATGTCAGCAGTTCTTCATTTGGATGAAGAACATCCCCATATTCATTTTTATGTAATTCCTTCTGTTACAGATGGTTGCTTTGCTATGTCCGAGATTCATGATGGGATCAGGGCAAGAAATGAATGTAAGGGTGGGTATTCTAAAAAAGCTCATGCCTATAAACAAGCAATGCGTGAATTTCAAGACTCCTATTATGAGGACGTTGGCTCTAAATTAGGCTTAACGCGCTTGGGGCCGCGAGTACAGCGGTTAACGAGGAAAAAGTGGAAAGCACAGCAGAAGCAAGCCCAAGCGTTCATACAGCAGCATAGGAAGCTCAATAAACAGCGGCGGGAATTGACTAGAGATGAAGCGGTATTGGCTATTGAAAAGCAAGCAATCAAACAGCAAGAAAGTGAACTAACGACGGTCACAGGAGCTTCATTTTTCAGTAACAAGCATGAGAAGAAAAATGAATACTTGAAAAAGCAATTGAACAAGTTACAGCAGCATAACAGTGATTTATCGTCGGAGTTAGACGAGAAGCAGCAGGGTATAACTAAGCTGCATCGAGAGATGAAGTTACTTAAACAAGAGCACCAAGCTTACCAGAATAAGTTTGATGCAATGAGCTATAAGCTCGAATTGAAAGATCAATTTATCCAACAACTAAAACTAAAAACGGGTAACCGATATGAAGAAAAATATACTAGAAATCAACAATGTACTTACCAGCCTTAAAAATGTGGCATCGACAAAAGATAGGGAGTATATAAGGTTGATCTGGGCTGTAACTAACCATATCGCGATCCAGTCATCGCTTGGTCGTGAGCAAGAGGTCAGTATCCTGACTGATTTGCGTTCATTCATCGATGAGCTTAATGCTAAATACCCGATCGAGCGGGACATTACTGAAAAGTGTGAGGATGAACTGTCGTTCTGAGTCGTAGTACAGCTTAAATATGGCCAAAGATGAGATATTGAAAAAGGTTTTACCCCGTTCCAAGCTAGCGGAGAGAAAACAGCCCCGATGGGGCTGTTAGGTTCTATTCTTTTTCTTCCACTTTCTTTTTTAGCTTTCCAGAATCTTTATCAATGATGTATCCGTGTTCATTGATAATCTCAACAATGTCACCAAGGTCGATATTTGCAATGCATACATTGTTAAACATTGCGTTTCGTAAAACATCTAGATAGATATGACTTGCTGTTAGGTCTTCGTTCAGCTTTATCCTATTAATAGTATCTTCTATAAGCTGATGAGTGTCTGTATTTAACTCTATGTCTTGCGGTGGTAGCTCATCGTCTTGTTTTTTAACGGTTACAATCAAATCAAGAGTAACTACTTTTTCAGAACCAGAGTTTAATCCTTTAACGCTTCTCTGTCCCTTATCAAGAATCGTTATATTAACTGGTTTGTTTGTAAAGCCAGCATCTCTTATTGCTTGCTGAACTACAGACCAGATAGAGCCTTGACTGTTACCAAATACAATAGATAAATGGCCGCCTTTCTTAAGAACTCGTCTTGCTTCCTGGAAAGCTCCAGTAAGAATTCGTTGGTAATTTTCTTTGCTTTCTACTTTAGTTTTACCAGTTGTTCGCATCACAGCTTCAACAGTTTGATCTGTGTATTCACCCAACCAGGCTTCATGGAAAAGGTTCATATCTGCATAGAAGATATTCGAGCCAAAAGGTGGATCGGTAAAAACCAACTCAACAGAGTTGTCGTCTAAATGTTCTAGATTGTCAGCAGATGCAGTAACATAAGTTTGATGAGCATCAGTCTCATCGTCACCGAGATAATCCGTGATTTGTTTATCGGCTTTAATTAGAGCGTTTACTTTTCTTTCGATAAGATCGTAAACATTCCACTCATAAAATACAGGAGCAATGTAGTAGTTTTGAATAGCTGCATTTAATGGTGCTTTCTTACTCCACTGGTAGCGTTTCGACGCTCTCGGCAATATAGCTGTAAATGCAAACTTTAGCTTTTGTTTGAGTTGCTCATTTTCTACCGCTTCAAATCTTTGCCATAAGTCATAAAGCACAATAGCATTTCGATGAGAGAAAAATTTATTTGTTGACGTTAAGTCCCACTTTCTCAGAGCAGAACGCTTGTACATTTCACGATCTTCTGGAATGTCTACATTGGGAAAGTAGTCAAAAACATCTGACTGTTCAGCATCCGCAATTTTATTAAAATCGAAGTCACTTAGTTGTTGCTCAATTTGCTTACCTTTCTCTCCTGCTAAAGAAACTACGACTGGTTCGTGTCTTAGGAATGTCGCATCCTTTTTCACGAAATCTTGCTGACAGTGAGGGCAAGCGAGTTTTTTTGCATCCCAACTATTAGCTTCTAGCAAGCGATAATAGTTTAGCTCTGATTGGCATTGAGTACATTCGTAGACGAAAGACCAAATAGTTTTCCCAAAGCTTAATCTTTCTTGATCGCTTTCTCGAATGGTGTGGTATACGTGACCGACAGAACTCTTACTGTCTTGAAAAATCCTTTGAGATTCTTGGAATAGCTCATCAGGAGTAACGTTACTCAAGTACCCCGTACCAATATGTCTACCTAACTTAGATATGTCGCTAACTATTGCGTTTCGTCCAGTCATTTTAGCTGCAACCGCGGTCATGCCTGAGCCCGCAAAGATATCAATTACTGTATCTCCAGGGGTCGTGTATTCCTCGATGAATGGAACGATTGCCATTACAGGCACTTTAGTTAAGTAACTATGTCCGTTGTAGATTGAGTCAGATCTGCCGACTTTAAGGATATCTTGCATATTGGTTTTCTGTTTTACAAAAAGTTAGCTAACTATACAGTAAGACTGTGTAAATAACCAGTCCGTAAATATGACAAGTATGTCATGTTGAGTTGGTCAAACCTGTCTGGTCTGACCTGACAGGTTTGTCGTGTTTTGAGGTGGGGTAAACCAATAACTTTAATCCCGAACAAAAAATAAGAACGGGATAATGTAATGATTAACAAAGAAGGCCTGTTATTGCAGTTGGCTGATAACGTAAGACTATTGAGACAAGAACTTAACTGGACACAAGAGTACTTAGCAGAAGTATCTGACCTTAGCCCTCGTCAAATTAGCCGTGTAGAAAACCTTGAGAATGAGCCATCACTAGATGTGGTGTGTGCTATTGCAAATGCGTTTAATTTACATCCTAGTAAATTGTACGAGCCAATTTTTTTCGAAAGTAAAATTGAGCATTTGAACCATATATTTCCATCGATAAGAGAAATGGAACTTCTTGCAAAGGAAGAGGGAATTAAAGATATCTTCCAAGATAACGGAGGAAAGCTTCTACAAGTGCTTCTCGTTACAGGACTAAAAGATTTACCTGGACGAGAGGGGAATGATGCAGTTGATGCTAATGGTTATGAATACGAGCTTAAATCATTAAATGTCAATCTGGTTAGAGGATTCTCTACGCATCACCATATGAACCCTAAAATCATTGAAAAATATAGAGAAGTTGACTGGGTCTTTGCTGTTTATAAAGATATTGAGTTGCAAGAAATCTGGCTTTTAACACCAGAAGATTTAGAGTTTTACTATGATAAATGGACTCGCCAATGGCATGACAGAGGTGGTAAGGATATCAACAACCCGAAGATACCATTGACGTATGTTCAGGATAACGGAACGCTTGTTTACGAAAAGTCTGATGATGGTGATCTTTACTTTGCTGATATTCTAGATTTTACCTGATACCAAACAAAAATAGCTCCAGCTAGCGCACTTATCCGTCAAACTTGAGGAGTGGTTATTGGAAGAACAGCCACTCCTCAACCTCTTCATTAGGCTTCCTATCATTAAGCTCTCGAAGTTTACTAACAAAATTATCCCACAACTCTAGCGGTAGCTTATTGCCGTCGTAATGCTTCTTACCACTGGCAAACGCATTGAACCTTTGTTGTACCAAACTTGGCATATCTTGAGTGAAAACAGTTACAAGGTTTTCTGAAAGGCTGGTATCAGTGTTTATGGCCTTTATATCGGCCTGAGCATCATTTTGAACTTGGGAGACAGACTGTCTAATGTCCTCGTCATTGATCTTAAGATAAAACTTATCTGTTGTAGCTAAACTGTCACCGATTTGATCGGCAGTGGTTTGCAAGTCAGATACCTTTGCTAGCCGTGAAGCAAAGGTGTGGCGGAATGTATATGCTCTAGAGTTGCGTGGAAGCTCAAAGTGCTTTTTCAAGGCTTTCCATGGCTCTCTTGTACATGTATCCGCGATATGACCTGTTTTAGAGCCTTTCTTGGACGGGAACATATGACCAAAACTGTTCTCAAAGTACTCTTCAGAATTAAGGTATTCATCCACTTTTTGCCAATATAGATCCGAATCGATAACTACTCTTCTGGTCTTGTTGGTTTTTAAACTGATAGTAGAAGGAATAGTTAGCCTTCTATTCTTAATATCAAAATTTTCTCGATAGTTACGATACGCTTCTGAATTGCGCACCCCACCCATGATCATGGTGGCAAGAACTAGCTTTGCTGCAACAGCGCACTTGACGTTATCGCTAAATAGAAAAGTCAAACAATCTTCTAAAGACAAGTCTTCAAATACTAGGATTGGTTTCTGAGCGGCGTGTTTATCTTTAAAACGGGATGCTTGTCCATCGAGAGGGTTCTTTGATACATAGCCCGCCCTTACCCAAATGTTACACATTGCGTTAATAAGGCTGTAGGACTTTCTATTGGTATCAAGACTTCTAGTTTTTGTTACACCATTGCTTGGGTTTGTTTTGGGTTCGCGCCAATAGTTTTCAAGGATATCGAGCCAGCCAATGTTAACCTCTCGCACTTTACATTGTAGTAACGGTGAAAGGTCATACTGTAAAGCTTTTTGTGTTTTTTCAGTTATTGGTTTCTTTTCGTTCCTTTTTATCGGGTATCTGCCCCGATCTTTTTTGTATTGTTCGCTAAGATACTTTTCTACTGTCCAATCTCGAAAGTGGGCTTTCTCTGGTTCAACAAAAGTAAGCTCTTTAGCTAACTTTTTAAAGATGCTACGAGCCATAGCAGTAGTCAGATAACCAGTTGGCGGCTTAATGTGAGTGTTAATGTCAGGCTCGATCCAGCGGCCTAGTTTACGCATGGCTCGCTGATCTTGTTTTATGTAAAAGGTTTTCGATTTTTTGCCAAGCCGCAACACCAAACTGAACTTGCGAACGTGGTTTGTTAAGTCGTATAGATCGATAGATTTGTCTTTTATGAAAGGTAGCTTTTGAATCAAATTATCTTGAAAGTGAAATGAAGTTTTCTTGGTTTCGTGCCTTTGGCTAGGACTTTTTACATAGCGCTCAAGCTGAAACTCTTCTTTCAAAATGCCTTTTGATCTTGCCATCAATTGCTTCTCTTTCTTGTGCTCATAATCATCGAGTAAGAAATATAGCATTTTTTATAGCATTTTTGGTAGGTGAACTAACATTAACCCTAGTAAATAATAATCATTGTTAACTGCTTGATTATCTACTTAAATTATTGATTTTAAACCAAGTTTGGTTGATTTATATTTATAGCAGTAGATAAGTGAGAGCTTTTAAAAGGCTATAGCGGCCCCTTAGGAGGGGGCCGCGCTATCCAGCTGTGCCACGGGAGCTTATGACTAATAATACTCAATTATTTGAATAAGTTAAGTCGCTTTTCTACATTTATTATAGTTTGTTCATCACGTCACCAATTTGAATACTGTTGGCGAGGCTTGGCTGGTCGACAGTTGCTTCAGCGTCATTTTCATAGACGCGTGATACGGTTAGGGTGATGTCGCTTTGACTTACTTTATTGCGCGGCAAACCATTTTGGTCGATAAAGGATCCTGTATGCCAAAGTTGTAATCGGTCACCTGCTTGCACACCGTGGACTCGGCCTAAGTCGATGGTGACTTTATTGCCGTAAGAGGCGACCACTTCAGGCAAGGTCATCTTACAAGAGATCTCTGCTTCGAGGTCGAGCATGATGTTACGGCTAACTTTCTGCATCATTTCGCCGTAAGCGGATGTCCAGAAGCGAGCACTTTTGGTGTCGACTTTACTGGTTTTAGCAAATGGCCACTGGGCGATTTCGCGGTAGTTACGTTGATAGATTTCATGGCCGGTTTTGCCGTCGTAGACCGACATATCCATAGCAAACTGGCGATTGATTACATCATCAGACAGCAAACCGCCCTGTGTGATGGTGGCCGTCAAATCGTTAATCTGTCCGGTTACTAAGTATTGAGCTCCCAGATCTTCGGCGATCATCTTTATACGTTCAGGTTGGCGTTTATTAATTTCATAGCGCGTGGTACCGACTGAAACAAAGCTGTATGAGCGATGTTCAAGCTGATTAGAGATAACAGAGCTGAAGTCTTCTCCCAGCTTGTATATTTGCCCCATGACCGCTTGTTGTGGGTCAACGATATCAAACATTGCCACCCCAAACGTCTTTTTGTATTGCTCGTTATGGCAAGCCTTTGCCGTCGGGTAAATGTCGATCCGCGCTTTCACGACCATTTGGTTGCCGCTTTTGTATTGATCGTCGATGACGATCTGGCGAACTTCGGAATCAATGAATTGGTATTGTTCTCTATCGTCTTCGAGCAGCGGCGCTAAGTTAGCAAGGCCACCGATATCAGCACCGGAGAAGTCTACTGCTTTGTAGACGGCATCTTCTAGTGCGTAGATCCTTGCCGCCTTCTCAGAGGAGACGATGGTGGAAGTACCGGTGACTTCGTACCATGCAGCAAAGGCAGAGCTACTGCTAAAAGTAACCAATACCGTTGAAATTAAAGAAGAAACGATTTTTTTCATACAACCAATCCAAATGCGGAACAATATTTGCTAGCTAGTTTGTAGCGAATATTGGAGCGGGCTTTCTTATTAAGGACAGAATGAGAATAGCAAGGATTGTTCCAACCTTGAAAAGGTGGGGAACTTATCCATCCAATTAATAACTTTTTGGAGAGTGTGTAATGAAAAAGTGGCTCCTGATGGCATCAGTATTAACACTGACCGCTTGTGCCTACTCACCAATCTATAACGGTAAGGAACCCTATTCCGGCAGTAAGTTTATGCTGATGGAAAGTCCTCGCCATACGATGGATTATTTCGTCGAGAGTTTGACGGAAGACTTAGTGGAATCGAACACTAGTGTGTCGTCTCGCACTCCGATAGCGGTGGCATCGTTTGTTGATTTGCAGAATATGGATGCGACGAACTGGTTAGGGAACTCGGTATCAGAGGGCTTTATCTACCAGCTTCAGCGCCGTGGCTTTAAGGTTGTTGACTTCAAGACAACGGGCTCAATTCAGGTGACCAGTCAAGGTGACTTCGTACTAAGTCGTGACTGGAAAGATCTGGCCCAAGAGCAGCAGATTCAGTTTGTCTTGACGGGAACCATGTTACGCCAAGAAGGTGGTGTACTGGTTAATGCTCGTGTTGTTGGCATGCAGTCGCGTATTGTGGTCGCTTCGGCTCAAGGATTCTTGCCTGCTGACCGTATCGGCCGTGATTTAGATACTTTGAATCAAATGCGTACCGAAGATGGCGTTCTGATTCGTTCAGACCCGACTATGACGACACCTCATACAGTCATCTTGCGCCCATAGGAAAGGATAATGAGATTTTTATTTGCCGCGCTTGTAGCGCTTGTGATGATGGGTTGTACTCCGATTACAGCCATGGACCAGAACACATTAACGGCTGTGGGCTATGCGAGTATCAGCGAGCAAACTGGCCGTAATGAAGAGGAAAAGCAAGTTCGCGCCATGCGTGCTTCTAAGATTGATGCTTACCGCGAGTTAGCAGAGCAAGTGTACGGCCTACGAGTGTCTGCTCGCGCTGACTTACAAGATCAACGCTTGGGTGTTGAATCGACGACCGGTGCGGTAGATGGTGTCATTCGAGGTGCGGAAGTGGTTCGTAGCTATAAAGTAGGCGACAGCTATGTTACTGAACTGCTTCTTGATATTGATAAGATGGATCGTCTAAGAGACTACGGTGAAATCCGTCGAGTGCCTGAGAAGAAACGTCAGAGCTTGTTCTAATCTCAACGCTCTAGATAGCAAAAAGCGGCAACAGTCCTCCTGTTGCCGCTTTTTTGAATTCGAGATATTAGGCTTTTAAGTTGGTTCCTAATGTCGACAAAGTGTGGGTCTGGCCACCCGCATTGTATGTCATGCCCACTTTGCCATGACTTTGCTGCATCAAATTATTGAGCTTATTAAAGCTTAACTGGGCGCGTTGCAGACTCTGCCCATTGATGTCGTTAAGTTGTTGGCAGTCGAGGATAATCGACTTAATATCAGCTACCTTTTGAGCTAGTAATGCTTCATCGGTGAGTCTTGCTACATCTTGATGTTGAGCCAGTCTTTGATCGGTTTGCTGAAGCTGACCAATAATTGCCATCTTCTCTTTGGCAAATCGCTCAATCTCAGATGATTCACGAGCAGTAATGGCTTTGGTCTCCTCGGAGAGAAGCATAGACAATGCTTTTGCATTTTTCAGTTGGTATTCAACCAAATCAACCAGTGCTGCCATTAATATACCTGTGAGTATTATCTGTTAACCTGTTTAGCGTAATCCGCCAAGTTCGTCTTCGAACTTCATCATGTTGTCCGCCAGTTTTTCAGCATCGACGGTGTAAGAACCGTTCGAGATTGCTTCTTTGATTGCCGCAACTTTTGCCGCGTCAAAGGTAGGCTGACTTGCCATTTGCTGATGCATCTGACCAATGGCTTTACCGCCTTGACTCAGTGTTACGGCATCTTGCTGCGCTGATGATTGACCAACTTGAGCTGAACTGCTGTCTTTGCTTGCTTCCGAACGGGCAGGAGCGCGACTTGTCGTCGTTAGCGTCTGTCCAGAACGAATATTATCAATGCCTGCCATCGTTTAGCCTTCTTGTTGCCTAATTTGCATAGTTTACCTGTATATCGAGCATATCGACCAGCGTAATGATTACTTTAGGAAAAAATCAAAAATTAACCGTGATTTCCGCAACGCCAGTAACAATACCCTCAATTATACGCTGAGACTTGTCATTTTTCACTCTTACTTGATCGCCGTTAGCGCCATCGGTAAGTGCTGTGCCTTTGGTGGAGATGGTCATTTCACCTTTCACTGCACGAATAACGACTTTTTCGTTGCGGCAAACTACGCAGACATCATTACGCTCAATAACGTCACCCATCTTCATGTTTTTCTTGAGCTTTGCGCCAACCACTTGGTCAAACTCGGTAAAGCCTTGGCGGCGAAAACGGTTCTTATCCACCATGCTCATCGTGACATCGTCACTGGATAGAATATTGCCTCGAGATAACGGACGAGTTGCGGTCACTAAGGGCAAGGAAATGGACATTCGAACGGGTACGTAAAGTCGCCAATTATCTTCCGGACATTCCACCAAAACGGTGACATTACTGCTGGTGTTGCGGGTGTTTGAGGACGAGGTCAAAAGCGGAGAGGGGCAATCTGTTGCATGTACTCGAGAGTCGATACGCCCAGGAGTGGCAATAATTTCACCGCCGATAGGTTGCTCAATAGTATTTAAAACATGAGCTTGGGCAGCCTTTTGAATGTTTTCTATTTGCTCAGGCGTTGCTGCGTGCGTTAATACACTAAAGAATAACGCTTGCCAGACGATACAGAGGGAAAGCCAGTTGCGCCTTAACCTCGTTTTGTAACTGGATGTACACAAAAAAGATGTCTTATTATACAGCATTCGGTTTCTCGGGTTCCTTGTTGCCTGTGTAGACTATCACTTTTTTAGCTTTAAAGTTTGAGATGGAGATGAACTTATGACCGGTATCTTGGATTCGGTGAATCAACGAACGCAACTGGTTGGTCAAAACCGACTAGAGCTACTGACGTTTCGTCTGATGGGCCGCCAGCGTTACGGCATTAATGTGTTCAAAGTTAAAGAAGTGCTTCAGTGCCCTAAATTAACGCGCATGCCCAACCTACATCGCCTTGTCAAAGGGGTGGCTCATATTCGTGGTCAAACTATTTCCGTGATCGATCTTAGTCTTGCTGTTGGTGGTCGACCAACAACAGACATTGAAAACTGTTTTGTAGTTATCTCAGAGTTTAACCGCAGCGTACAGGGGTTTTTGGTAAGCTCTGTTGAACGCATTATTAACATGCATTGGGAGTCGATTTTGCCGCCACCTGAAGGTGCAGGCAAAGCCAACTACCTGACAGCCGTGACCAACATTGACAATGAATTGGTTGAGATTCTGGATGTTGAGAAGATTCTCGCTGAGATTTCACCTGTGGTTGAAACCATGGATAGCAATATCGCGACAGAAATTGCCGCTGCGGAAGAGAAAGAGCAAAAGCAGATCGTTAAGCGTATTATGATTGCTGATGACTCAGCGGTGGCACGTAAACAGGTCCAACGAGCGATTGAGTCTATTGGCTTTGAGTCCATTTTAGTGAAAGATGGTAAAGACGCTTACAACAAGCTGATTGAGATGGCTGCTGAAGGCAATATTCATGATCAGATTTCCCTGTTGATTTCCGATATTGAAATGCCAGAAATGGACGGCTATACCCTAACGGCAGAAGTACGCCGCCACCCCGATCTTAAAGATCTTCATATTATTTTGCATACCTCGTTAAGTGGTGTGTTTAACCAAGCAATGGTAGAGCGAGTAGGGGCTAACGAATTCATCGCGAAGTTCAACCCTGATGAATTGGGAGGCGCCGTCAAAGCGGCCATTTTGCCGACAAAATAAACAAACAAAATTAGAGCTTGTAGTCGCCTGAGAAAAGCGTATAAAGCAAGCCTTCAAAGCAGTATAGAGAAGTGAATGACAGCGATAACCATAAGCGATCAAGAGTATCGTGATTTTAGCCGCTTTTTAGAGTCCCAATGCGGTATTGTTCTTGGCGATAGTAAACAGTATTTAGTCCGCAGCCGTTTAAGCCCGTTAGTGGTGAAATTCGGCTTAGTCTCCTTGTCTCAGTTATTAAGAGATGTGGTTACTGGACGCAATCGTGAGTTAAGAGTTGCCGCTGTTGATGCCATGACCACCAACGAAACCTTATGGTTTAGAGATAACTACCCATTTACGGTGTTGTCCGACAAACTCCTCCCAGAACTTGCCGCTAACAAGCGACCGATTAAAATTTGGTCGGCTGCAAGCTCTTCTGGTCAAGAACCGTATTCCATGGCGATGACGGTTCTGGAGACACAAAACAAGAAGCCGGGAATGATCCCTAACGTGTCGATTACCGCGACAGACATCTCGTCGACGATGTTAGATATGTGTCGTCTTGGAGAGTATGACAATCTCGCGTTGGGTCGCGGTCTATCACCGGAGCGTCGCCGAGTGTTTTTTGAAAACACCAGTAACGGCAAGATGAAAGTGAAAGATAACGTAAAGCGTTTGGTGAACTTTCGTCCGCAAAACCTGATGGACTCGTATGCGCTGTTGGGTAAGTTCGACATTATCTTTTGTCGTAACGTGCTGATTTACTTCTCGCCTGAAATGAAGTCTAAAGTGCTGAACCAAATGGCACGTAGCCTAAACCCAGGTGGTTACTTGTTGTTGGGCGCATCGGAGTCGCTAACGGGGCTGACGGATCAATTTGAAATGGTGCGTTGTAATCCCGGCATTATCTACAAGCTCAAATAGCCAATCGCTATTCTGCACAATCTTTACCGTATCTAGCCTTGGTTTTCGCCAAGGCTTTTTTCTTGCTATTCTCTAGGTTCAGTGACGGTTTGGAGGCCTTCACTGTCGACATTCCTAATTAAACCCTCCGCCAAAACTGGCGTACATTTTGCTCTCTATCTTTGCCAGAAGGAGCACGATGAACGTCGAATTGAATAGCGTCATCAGTGGTTGTTACCAAAAAATAACTTTTGGCGCGGAAATTGCTTTATCTCTGTATAGGGCACGTATTTTTGAACGATGAGGTTTCAATGGCCATCTCTTTTAACAATGCATTAGGTATTCATCAGTACACCGTTGGTGTGCGTGAGAAGAATGCTGAAGTCATCTCTACCAACATCGCACAGGCGAATACGCCGGGTTATAAAGCGAAAGGGATGGAGTTTGATCGTGCGTTAAAAGCGGCAAGCTCAGGGGCAAGTATTGGGCTTAGCCGAACCGATGGACGGCATATTTCTGCCTCTACTAACGTCAGTGGTGAAATGCTTTACCGCATTCCAACACAACCAGATACCGGTGACGGCAATACAGTAGACGTAGATTTAGAAAGAAACTTATTCATGCAGAACCAACTAAGACATCAGGCATCGCTCGATTTCTTAGGCGGCAAATTCAAGAATATGACCAAAGCGATTAAAGGGGAGTAATTTAGATGAGCTTATTTAATGTATTTAATGTGACAGGCAGTGCGATGAGCGCTGAGTCGGTTCGTCTAAATACCACCTCAAGTAACCTTGCCAACGCTGACAGTATTAGTAGCTCGGCAAAAGAGACTTACAAGGCTCGCCACGCCGTATTTGGCGCGGAACTGAGTAAAGCTCAATACAACCGCGATCATTCAGTGCCTGTGAAAGTATTGGGTATTGTAGAGAGCGACAAACCCTTAAGTGCAGAGTACAACCCAGATCATCCACTCGCTAACGATGAAGGTTATATTTACAAGCCGAACGTTAACGTGATGGAAGAAATGGCTAACATGATTTCTGCTTCGCGTTCATACCAGACTAACGTTCAGGTAGCGGACGCGAGCAAGCAAATGTTGTTGAGTACTTTGCGAATGGGTCAATAGAGATAGGAGATAGCTCATGGCTGGAATCAACAACGTTGGTCAAGGCAGTTTATCCTACATTGACCAACTGAAAAAACTGCAAGAACAAAGCAAACCTGAAGAGACAACCGGTAAGCAGGATCTGAAGCAAGAAGACTTCTTATCCCTACTCACCAAACAGTTGGCTCAACAGGACCCATTTAAACCAGTTAGCAACGACCAGATGATTGCTCAAATGGCGTCGTTTGCCACGGTAGATGGAATTGGCAAGATGAACACTCAGTTTGAGAGTTTGAACTCGTCAATGACGTCTAATCAAGCATTGCAAGCGTCTTCACTTGTTGGGCGTGATGTCTTGGTTCCGGGGGCGGCTGGTGTGAAGGGAGCAGACGCTGGCATGGCGGCAATGGTCAAATTGCCACAGTCCATGGATAACGTGTTTGTTCGTGTAGAAAATGAAATGGGTCAATTAGTACGTACCTTTGATGTCGGTGCAAAACCTGGCGGTGATGCTCGTGTCGAATGGGACGGTAAAGATGATCAGGGTAATCCAATGCCTGCAGGTAAATACAAAGTGAAAGCTTCGGGTTTACTTGATGGAGAAAGCCGCGAGTTCGAAGTATCGACATATGCGAACGTGAACAGTGTGCTTCTCGGTAAAGGGGATGGAAACGTACTACTCAATCTAGCTGGCTTCGAAAATCCAGTTCGGCTAGCAGAAGTACTGGAAGTCGGCAAAGCGTAACCGCTGGCTAGATTAGGAGATTAGGAATGTCATATGTATCTTTAAGTGGTCTATCTGCGGCTCAGTTAGACCTCAACACCACCAGTAACAACATTGCCAACGCCAACACATTCGGCTTTAAAGAGTCACGTGCTGAGTTTGGTGATGTGTATTCAAACTCACTATTTACTAACGCAAAAACCACTCCGGGTGGCGGTGCTCAGCCAAGCAAAATTGCTCAGCAGTTCCACGAAGGTTCGAGTATCTCGACTAACAACCCAATGGACTTGCGCATTAGTGGTACTGGTTTTTTCGCCGTATCTAAAGATCGTCTTGTACCACAACAAAATGAGCTAACACGTAATGGTGCTTTCCACCTGAACAAAGATAGCTACATGGTGACGTCAAACGATGAGTTTCTACTGGGTTACGAAGTGAATAAAGATACCAATGAGGTCGTGTCTTACGAACCTCGTCCAATCAATATTCCGCCAGAGTTTGGTAAGCCAAAACAGACAGCGAATATTGAGATTGGTGTGAACCTTCCTGCAAACGGTGATCTGAAAGATCCGGCTCTGTTCGACTTTACTGATCCTGAAACCTATAACCGCTCAACATCATCAACGATTTATGACTCCATGGGACAGTCGTACAAAATGACGACGTACTATGTGAAAGATCAAACCCAGCAAAATACGTGGCAAAGTTACTACACGGTGACCGATGGTCAAGGTGAGAAGCCGGTGAATATCGCTGGTGGTGATGCAACAACGCCAACAGGTCATGTTGGTCATACAATGCGGTTCAACAACGATGGTACGCTGGCGAGCTTGAACAATGGTCAGCCAATTGTGACTACCGATCTTGGCGCTAATGGCATCGATATGAACGGTGCAGATCCGGCGCAGACATTGTCATTTAGTCTTGATAGTGCCACTCAGTTTGCTGCTCCGTTTGAGCTGACTAAATTCCAAGAAGATGGCGCGACGACGGGCTTCCTGACTAAGGTAGATTTTGATGAGCAAGGTAACGTGTTAGGTACCTACTCAAATGGTGAGAACGTGTCTCTAGGACGTGTTGCCTTGGTACGTGTTGCCAACGAGCAAGGCCTAGATAAGAAAGGCGGTACGCAGTGGGATTCTACGACGGCTTCTGGAGCTAAAATCTGGGGTGAATCCAACAAGGGTTCTTTTGGTACCATCGATAACGGTACGCTAGAGCAATCGAACATTGATATGACCCAAGAGTTGGTGGATCTGATTTCAGCACAGCGTAACTTCCAAGCTAACTCACGCGCTTTGGACGTACACAACCAGCTGCAACAAAACATACTCCAAATCCGCTAAGTCATAGTATGAGTGGCTTTCAGTCACTCGTTGTTAATGCCTTGAAGAATTGAGCGTACGAGTGCATATAGACATTCGTACGCTGTTTTGCGTTTCAACAAAGCGGTACATATTGTTGCCGCACCGTTGCCACCTTGCCGTTTAGTTTTGCCTCTTCAATATAGCACCGCTTGCCGATCCCCGCTTTCCTACTTGATTTTCTTTTTATTTCCTTGATTTATAAAGAATAAAATTAGTGGCATAGTCTTTGCTTTATAAGCTCCGTACTTTGAATTTTGGAGCTATCAATGGATCGTGCCCTTTACCTCTCAATGAGTGGCGCAAAGCAAAATATGCAAGCTTTGCAGCTTAGAGCAAACAACCTTGCGAACGCGAGCACGCCTGGCTTTCGAGCTGACCTTGCCCAAGCGCGCTCAATGCAAGCGTATGGTGAAGGCATGCCGAGTCGTGTATTTAGCATGACAGAGCGTCCAGGACACAACTTCGAGCAAGGCAGTGTTGTGACGACTGGTCGCGACCTTGATGTGACTATTGAAGGTCAAGGCTGGATTTCAGTATTGGATAAAACCGGCAAAGAAGGGTTAACCCGTAACGGCAGTTTGCGCGTGGATCAAAACGGTTTGTTGGTCAATGGCAACGGTAACCTTGTGTTGGGGGAACGTGGTACGCCAATTACTGTGCCTATTCCATTGCGTAAGATTGAAATTGGCCGTGACGGCACCGTCTCTGTTATTCCGCAAGATGCGCCTGCTGACGAAATGGAAATCGTTGACCGTATCAAGCTCACCAATACTGATAACCGTTCACTATTCAAAGACACTAACGGCCTATTTCGTAATAAAGATCCTCAATTGGGCTACACCGCTTCAGCCAACGTTCAGCTGATGAACGGAGCTATTGAAGGCAGCAACGTTAATGCCGTTGGCGAAATGACAAGTTTAATTGATTTGCAGCGTCAATTCGAAATGCAGGTCAAGCTAATGAGCACCGCAGAAGAGATGGACAAGGCTTCAGACTCATTGCTTCGCATGGGTTAATGGATTGAGAGAGGAAGAATAGAATGCATCCGGCACTATGGGTAAGTAAGACTGGCTTAGATGCTCAGCAAACCAATATTTCGACAATTTCAAACAACCTGGCGAACGCATCAACCGTCGGTTATAAGAAAAGCCGCGCGGTGTTTGAAGATTTGTTTTATCAAAATATCAATCAACCTGGTGGTCAATCATCTCAAAACACCGAATTGCCCTCAGGCTTGATGCTAGGTGCAGGTTCAAAAGTGGTGGCAACGCAAAAGATCCACACACCAGGTAATGCTCAAACCACGACAAACAGTCTCGATATGATGATTGAAGGTGATGGATTTTTCCAAGTATTGATGCCAGACGGCAATATTGGCTATAGCCGCAACGGTCAGTTCACGCTAAACGATGAAGGTACTATCGTTACGTCGGGCTCAGGCTATGCGTTGGAACCAGAAATTGCGATTCCTGAAGATGCGATTTCTATCACGGTGGGTACTGACGGTGAAGTGTCCGTTCGAGTACGTGGTCAGCAAGATAACCAAGTCGTGGGTAACATTACTACTGTCGATTTCATTAACCCAGGTGGTCTAGAGCCAATTGGTCAGAACCTTTACTTACCGACGGGCGCCAGTGGCGATCCAAATGAAGGGGTTCCGGGTTTAGACGGTTTCGGTCAAATTCGTCAGTCGATGCTAGAGACTTCAAACGTTAACGTAACGGAAGAGCTCGTTAACATGATTGAAGCGCAGCGCGTGTATGAAATGAACTCTAAAGTTATCTCGTCAGTCGACAAGATGATGAGCTTTGCTAACCAGCAGCTATAACAGATAAGGACGACATTGAATGAAAAAGTTATTGTGTGTCTCTTTACTTGCCGTACTCTCTGGTTGTGCTCAGTTTGGTCAGGAGGAGTCGGTAGACGATGTCTCGAACAGCACGACGACGGTCGATGCCGTTGAAGGAGACAAAAGCCAATCGTCTGGGATTGTCGATACGCTACGTGGTCGAACTGACCCTGTTGCAGACGACCCTGCATGGGCACCAATTCATCCAAAAAACAAACCAGAGCACTACGCAGCGGCAACGGGCTCACTGTTTAATACGCACTACGCGCGCGATTGGTATGACGATTCTAAACCTCGTGGCATTGGAGACATCATTACGGTAGAGCTTAATGAAGCGACGAAAGCGGCAAAAAGTGCTGATGCCGATCTCTCGAAAGCTAATGACTCTTCAATGGATCCACTTTTCGTTGGTGGTAGACCCGTCACCGTTAATGACTATGACTTCTCTTATGAGTTGAAGAACGACAACAACTTTAAAGGCAATGCCTCTGCTAATCAGAGCAACAGTTTGTCGGGTTCGATTACCGTAGAAGTGATTGAAGTGCTTGCCAATGGCAATCTCGTCATTCGTGGTGAAAAGTGGTTAACTTTAAATACGGGAGATGAGTACATTCGTTTAAGTGGCACGATTCGCCCAGATGATATCGAGTTTGATAACACTATCGCATCTAACCGTATTTCCAACGCTCGAATTCAGTATTCGGGAACCGGAACCCAACAAGATATGCAGGAACCTGGATTCTTGGCACGATTTTTTAATGTCTCTTTATAGGGATAGGAATCGACGAATAATAAGCGGCAAACCCTCTCCTCAGAGGGTTTGTTTGTTTTTAGGGTAACATGATGAAAAAATTCACGTTTTTACTTATTGGTTTATGTTTTGCCGCGGCAAGTGTACAAGCGGCACGCATTAAGGATGTGGCAGAAGTTGCCGGGGTGCGTAGTAACCAATTGGTGGGTTATGGTCTGGTGACTGGTCTTCCGGGTACTGGTGAAAAAACGCCGTTTACAGAGCAAAGTTTTCGCTCGATGCTTGAGAAGTTTGGTATTCAAATGCCAATCGGCTTCAAACCTAAGTTTAAAAACGTGGCAGCGGTTATCGTTACCGCAGAATTACCAGCGTTCTCAAAACCGGGTCAGCGCGTGGACGTGACAGTTTCTTCAATCGGTGCGGCAAAAAGTCTCCGTGGAGGCACCTTGATGCAAACCTTCTTGCAAGGCTTGGATGGTGAAGTCTACGCTGTGGCACAAGGTAATCTAGTGGTGAGTGGCTTTAGTGCCGAAGGTTTAGATGGCTCTAAGATTGTGGGCAACAACCCTGTGGTCGGCATGATTTCAAGCGGTGCAACAGTTGAACGCGAAATTCCGAGCCCGTTCTCTCGTGGTGATTACATTACCTTTAACCTTCTGCAATCAGATTTTACAACGGCGCAAAACATGGCGAATGCCATCAATGACTTTCTGGGTCCGCAAATGGCGAGCCCATTAGATTCTACCTCTGTTCGAGTTCGTGCACCTCGCGACCTCAGCCAACGCGTAGCTTTCCTATCAGCGGTTGAAAACGTTGAATTCGATACCGCAGACAGTGGTGCAAAAATCATTGTCAACTCACGTACTGGTACCATCGTGGTGGGCAAGCACGTGAAGCTTAAGCCAGCGGCGGTGACTCACGGTGGTATGACGGTTGCTATCAAAGAAAACTTGAAAGTAAGCCAGCCCAATGCGTTTGGGGGTGGCGATACAGTGGTGGTGCCTAACTCAGATATTCAGGTAACAGAAGGCTCGGGTAAGATGTTTAATTTCCAACCGGGTTTGACCCTCGATGACCTCGTTCGTGCCGTTAACGAAGTGGGCGCAGCGCCATCAGATCTTATGGCGATTTTACAGGCACTCAAGCAAGCTGGTGCCATTGAAGGTCAGTTGATCGTTATCTAGGTAAGTATCATGATTAAAAACTCCAATGACATCGGTTTTATCCATGATATCAGTAGCCTAGATAAGCTTCGTCAGAAAGCCGTTAGCGGCAAAGAAGGTGATGATGATGCGGCATTACGCGCTGCCGCTCGTCAGTTCGAATCTATCTTTACTTCTATGATGTTAAAGTCGATGCGCGATGCGAATACTCATTTTGAATCGGATCTGACCAATAGCCAAAACGGTCAATTTTACCGTCAAATGCTTGATGAGCAGATGTCGAGTGAGTTGAGTGCCAATGGTTCTCTAGGATTAGCTGATATGATCGTCGCTCAGCTTGGCGCAGCACGTTCACCAGAAGCGCACGCTGCTGCGGGTAGTGAAATCCGTATGCGTAATGAAGCGTTCGATACGTCACTTAATCTCCCTTACGATGAAGCAAAGGGTCGTAAAACTGCGAAATCGCTAGGCCTAGACGGAGCCCCTGTTGCTCAGCCTGTTGATTTCAAAACACCACAAAACTTCGTCGAGTCTTTGAAACCATACGCGGACAGAGCAGCTCAGTCGTTAGGGGTGGATTCATCGTTACTATTAGCGCAAGCGGCTTTAGAGACGGGTTGGGGGCAAAAAGTCGTCAACAACAGTAAGGGCAGCAGTAACAACCTATTTAATATTAAGGCTGACAGAAGTTGGCATGGCGATAAGGTCGCAACGCAGACACTGGAATACCATCAAAATGTCCCTGTGCAAGAGCGTGCAGCATTCCGTTCTTACGACTCGTATGAAGACAGCTTCAACGACTATGTGAAGTTCCTTAATGAGAATCCACGTTATCAGTCGGCATTGAATGGAAACCAAGATTCTGAGCGCTTCATTCGAGATATTCATCAAGCTGGATATGCGACAGATCCAAACTATGCGGACAAAGTGTTGCGCGTTAAGGCGCAAATCGATGATATGTCACTTTAACGGCTATCGATAGTTCTACTGATCTCATTAATCCCGGCAAATCGCCGGGATTGTTCTCACTACCTTCATCTTTTTCCCTTCATCCTTATCTTTTTTAGTGCCAAGCTCAGCGGCAAAGATACTCTGGCATATATATTGCAAATTAAACGGCAGAGTGGCGTAACTTGTGGATTTAGTTAGGCTAATTTTGGTTTTTTGGAGGCGATATGGCGTCAGATCTTCTGAACTTAGGTGCGCAAAGCGTACTGACAGCTCAGAGACAGTTAAACACGACTGGTCATAACATTTCTAATGCAAATACAGAAGGTTACAGCCGACAATCTGTTATACAGGGGACGAATGCCCCGAGACAGTTTGGTGGTCAAACCTACGGTATGGGAGTGCATGTGGAAAATGTTCGCCGCTCGTGGGATCAGTTTGCCGTCAAAGAACTCAATATGGCAACGACTCAGGTGAATTATCGCAACGAAAACCTGACTAACCTCGATATGATGTCGGGGATGTTGTCGTCTATGTCGTCTAAAAAGGTGCCTGAAAGTCTTAACGACTGGTTTGATGCTGTAAAAACATTGGCCGACACCCCCAATGATATTGGTGCGCGTAAAGTCGTACTTGATAAAGCCAACCTGATTCGTCAGTCGATGAATGATTTCCACGATACGGTTCGTGAACAGCGAGATAACGTCAATAAGAAACTCGAAGTGAGTGTTGAGCGAGTAAACCAAATCGGTATCGAAATTCGTGATATTCACCGCCTAATGATGCGCTCGCCTGGTCCACATAACGATTTGATGGATAAGCATGAATCGTTAATCAAAGAGTTGTCCGAATACACCAAAGTGACGGTGACGCCTCGTAGGAACGCTGAGGGCTTCAACGTTCATATCGGTAATGGTCATACTTTGGTATCGGGTACAGAAGCCAGTCAGTTGAAGATGATTGATGGCTTCCCCGATACTCACCAGCACCGCCTTGCGATTGTAGAAGGCAAAGGCATTAAACCGATTACCAGTGATGACATTGGCGGACGCTTAGAAAGTATGTTTGAAACTCGTGATAAAGAGATTCCATACGTTCTGGATGAACTCGGTCGTCTCTCTATCGCATTTACTGAAAAAGTGAATGAACTGCAAGGGCAAGGGCTTGATTTGAATGGTCAAGTTGGACAAAACCTGTTCGCGGATGTCAATACTCTCGCGTTTGCCAAAGCGAGGGTCGTTGCACCAGTTAATTCAAGTGCCGATGTGGCAGTGTTTATTGATGATACTTCACAGCTTAAGGGTGGAGAGTATTCATTGAAGTTTGACGGTGCTAATTACCATGTGACTAACTCAGATGGTGTGACTCAGTCTTTCTCAGGCCCGAGCATGCAACTAGATGGCATTCGAGTAGAAATTGGTAATCCGCCTGCTGTTGGCGAAAAGCTTTTGCTACGTCCGACGAGAGACGGCGCAGCCAATATGAAAATGACGACTAACGATCCAAAAGCCATAGCGGCACAGAGCTTTGAAGCTTCAACCACGTTTGCACAAGGTGATGCTAAATTCAAAGTCTCGTCGGTGGGCAGTCTAAAAGAATTTGAAGTGGTGGTATCACCAACGGGGACGGAATTTGCCGTCACTGACAAAAGCGGCAACGTATTATTGAGCCCAACGCCTTATCCTCCGACAGGTCCGGTGACGGTACTTGGCACCACGTTCGAGCTTAGTGACGGAGCGATGGCAAATGACAAGTTCACCGCTAACCTCAATCCGGCAGAGGGTGATAACGGTAACTTGAGAAAAATGCTTAATATTCAGACCGATAAGTCGATGAATGATGGCGACTCGACGGTCATTGATATCTATCACAACTTAAATACCGATGTGGGTTTGAAAGCCTCGACGGCGACTCGTTTGCAGGAAGTCGCTGAGCTTGAGCATGAAAACGCGCAAAGCCGTGTAGCGTCTATTTCGGGCGTTAACCTCGATGAAGAAGCGGCCAATATGATGAAGTTTCAGCAAGCGTATATGGCGTCTTCTCGAGTGATGCAGGCAGCGAATGAAACTTTCGACACCATTTTGCAGCTAAGGTAAGGAGCTAGATTATGATGAATCGAATCTCTAGTTTTCATAATTACCAAACGGTGCAAAATGATATGCGCCGCCAAGAAAACAAAATTCATGAAAACCATGCACAGCTTGCCTCTGGTAAACAGCTGCAAAAGCCAGCAGATTCACCGCTAGCGACGCATTATTTGCAAAAACTTAAACAGCAGACTCAGCAGTTGGATCAGTACGACAGCGCCATCACCTTGTCGAGAAATCGCCTTGAGCATCAAGAAGTCATGCTCGGTGAGACAGAGCAGTTTACCGATAGTGCAAAACGATTAACGATGCAAGCGATCAACGGCGCACTTTCTCCTGAAGATCGTGAAGCCAAAGCTCGTGAAATAGAAGAGTTGGCAAAGAACTTCCTCGCACTTGCGAATACCCGTGATGAATCGGGTAACTATAGCTTTGCGGGCACAAAACCTAAGACTCAGCCATTTTTCGTCGATGGGGAAGGGCGTATCTCTTACGCTGGCGATGACTATCAACGCAAAATGCGCATTGCAGCAAGTCTAGAGGTGGCGACTAGCGATCCTGGTAGCAAGCTGTTTATGGAGATTGATAACCCGCTTGGAGATTACAAAGCCAATTATCAGCTGCAAAAAGGCTCAGAGTTGCTACTTGAAAAAGCCACTAACAGTAATGCCAACGACAACAGTACTTACAAAGTGACGTTTGTCGATATGGGTAATAAGCAATTCGGCTATCAGCTTGAACAGAACAATACGGTTGTTGCTGCGGGTAATTTTGACCCGAGCCAAGGCATTCAATTCCAAGGGCTCAACATTCAGACCAAAGGGCAAATTACGCCGGGGGACGCGATTGAAATCGAGCCTCAAAAAACATTTAGCGTCTTTGATACGTTCAATGAAGCGGAGTATTGGATGGATAACGATGTGGCCGATGCATCGGCAAGTGCTCAGTTGCATCAGGTCACTGAGCAATTTCATGCAGCATTTTTGCACTTAACCAGCTCACGTACCGATGTTGGGGTAAGGCTAAATAGTCTTGATATCCAACAGTCGCAACATGAAGATTTTAAAATTTCGATCGCCCGCTCTAAAAGTAATTTTGAGGATCTCGATTACTCAAAAGCGGTCATCGATTTTGAAGAGAACTCACGAGCACTGCAGGCTTCACAGCTTGCGTTCGGAAAAACCAAGGACTTGACGTTATTTAATTATCTATAGCGAGAGTTTGGCATCTCGGTTGCCGCATGAGCATTGCCATGTGTGCAGAGGTGAAAGCGCTAGGTGGCAATCTTAAGCCACTTTGAATGCGCTAACGAGGTCTTGGTATGCATTGGATCAATGAATTGACCTTAATGCATTGATTTATAGTTAGATATATTACTTGGCATAGAAAATGCTAAACATGAATACAAAGTACCCGATTACGGGTTAACTCGATAAATAAGCACTTTAGATACTCCACCTGATACGGGGTATTAGGTGGGCGTAGTAACAATATTGAATTAACAATGTTTGTTATTAAGTGAGCCTACTTGAAGCTTGCGAACTCAATTAGGAGAGCATAATGGCAGTAACAGTAAATACAAACGTTTCGGCTATGACAGCCCAACGCTACCTGAACAAATCCAGCGATGCGCTAAATACTTCAATGGAGCGTTTGTCGTCAGGTCACAAAATCAATAGTGCACGAGACGATGCTGCAGGTTTGCAGATCTCGAACCGATTAACGGCTCAATCACGTGGTCTTGATGTGGCAATGCGCAATGCGAATGACGGTATTTCGATTGCACAGACCGCGGAAGGTGCCATGAATGAATCAACTAGTATCTTGCAGCGCATGCGTGATCTGGCGATTCAATCGTCAAATGGTACTAACTCTCCTGCCGAGCGTGTTGCGATTAATGAAGAGTCTAATGCACTCCAAGCGGAGCTCAATCGTATTGCTGAGACTACCTCATTTGGTGGTCGTCGTTTGCTTAATGGCAGCTTCGGTGAAGCGTCATTCCAAATCGGTGCTAACTCGGGTGAAGCCTTAATTATGGGTCTAACCAGCATTCGTGCGGATGATTTCCGTATGGGCGGGACCACATATACTGCAAACAACGGTAAAGGTGCCGACTGGCGTGTGGATAATACCAATAACCAGTTGGACATTAGCTTTACGACCAAAACTGGTGAAGCCGTAGCTATTAACATTACAGCAAAACAAGGCGACGATATTGAGCAGTTAGCAACGTACATCAATGGTCAGTCTGACAAGATTAGCGCTTCCGTGGGTGATAACGGTGAGCTTCAAGTGTTTGTGGCAGAACCGGATATTGACCTAAGCCAGTCAGTGACGATTGGTGGTTCGTTAGCCACAGATTTAGACTTACAAACCGCGTCTGCTGCTCAGTCTACCGTGCAAGATATTGATATGACTTCAGTCGCCGGATCGCAAAACGCCATCTCGATTATCGATTCTGCGCTTAAGTATGTGGACTCACAACGTGCAGATTTGGGTGCCAAGCAGAACCGCTTAAGCCACAGCATCAACAACTTGGCGAATGTTCAAGAGAATGTTGATGCGTCGAATAGCCGAATCAAAGATACCGACTTTGCTAAAGAGACAACCGAAATGACCAAGAACCAGATTCTACAACAAGCTGGTACGTCAATTTTGGCACAAGCAAAACAGTTGCCTAACTCAGCGATGTCTCTACTACAATAGAGATAGTGTCCGAGTTCTAAGTGACAGGAACATTAAGCCAGACGTGGCAATGAATTTCCTGTTGCTTGGCAAACATACTTTGTGATGTGTTGGGGCTCTCTCTCTCAACCTGCCTCAATACGGCATCAAAGTATGTAGGTTAGCTAGGGTGTGTTTATTTCTCTCTGATCTCCGCACACTACTAGTCGCCACCCAGCCCCAGTTCTCTCAAAGGAAAAGGGGCTTTTTCTTTTCTTAAGATCCACAACTCACGCCTAGCAAATTCAGCAAAATTCCAGTATTTCGGCGGCATTTCGCTAAACTTTAGCCTTTTCTTTTTAATTTTTCGTTAACTGCTCAAATCCTAATCAAACGGACGTTTTCTTTTGTTTTTTCGAGTTTTTTTCTAAAGGTTTTTTCGCTCGCGTCGTTAAAAGATTAACTTTGAGAGAACTACTTGGTTTTCCGAGACGTCGGAAACCGCTACACCG
>NZ_LQXO02000043.1 GCF_001639065.2 Vibrio barjaei | reverse complement strand
CGACATACGGATTAACAGTCCGCCGTTCTACCAACTGAACTAAGGGGGAATTGCTATAAGCGGGGCGAATGTTAGCTATCCCACCAAATAGAGTCAATATTTTTCTGCAAAAAAAGCAGAAAAAAATCCAGAGAAAAAACTTTACTTTTCTGTATGCCTTGCTGGATATAAGGCTATTTTACTTATCCACCAAATTTGTGGATAAATGTGTTAATTACACGGTATCAAATTAGAAGTAGGTGAAATGTGAGAAAAGGAGGCTGTGAATAAGTTTTAAACTTTCATGGTAACTATCTGAATTTTATATGATTAAATAGGAAGGTAAAATTAATGTCAGAATTGAGACTTGTGTGAATAAGGTGCTTTTATCGGTTGATTGGGGAAAAGTCGTGGATTAATTAACAATAATTAGTTGGCTGTGACGCCGAGCAGGGCGAATACAATATCAAAAAGTTTGTCTGATAGCGAGCTTTAGGTTGCAAATTACGTCGGCTAGGGGTGAAATACTAGGTTCGTTAACAAGGGAATCGCATTATGGCAAAACACTTCGAATTGGTTTCAGATTATCAACCTTCTGGAGATCAACCTACCGCCATCGCGCAGCTAGTCGATGGGCTGGATTCTGGTTTAGCACATCAAACATTGCTTGGTGTGACCGGGTCAGGTAAGACGTTCACGCTTGCCAATGTGATTGCGCAATCTCAGCGACCAGCGATTCTGTTAGCGCCAAACAAAACTCTTGCAGCTCAGCTGTATGGTGAAATGAAAGGCTTCTTTCCAAATAATGCGGTTGAGTATTTTGTCTCTTATTATGACTATTACCAGCCAGAAGCTTATGTGCCGACCACCGATACCTTTATTGAGAAGGATGCGTCAGTCAATGCACACATTGAGCAAATGCGTTTGTCCGCGACCAAAGCACTACTAGAGAGAAAAGACGCCATCATTGTGGCTTCGGTATCGGCGATTTATGGTTTGGGTGACCCAGACTCTTACTTGAAAATGATGTTGCACGTTACTCGAGGTGCGGTTATCGACCAACGAGATATTCTATTGCGCCTAGCCGAACTGCAATATTCTCGAAATGATGTGGCCTTTGAGCGTGGTCAGTTCCGAGTTAGAGGGGAGGTCATTGATATCTTCCCTGCGGAATCCGATCAAGAAGCGGTTCGATTGGAAATGTTTGACGATGAAATCGACTGCATCAGTCTTTTTGATCCTCTTACCGGAGTGATTACTGAGCGAGATATTGCTCGCTATACGATTTACCCAAAAACTCACTATGTGACGCCTCGAGATCGTATTTTAGATGCGATTGAGAATATCAAAGTAGAGTTAGCATCAAGACAGACTTATCTAAAAGAGAATAATAAGCTACTAGAAGAACAGCGTATTTCGCAACGGACTCAATTTGATATTGAGATGATGAATGAACTTGGCTTCTGTTCTGGTATTGAAAACTACTCACGTTATCTCAGTGGAAGAAATGAGGGGGAGCCGCCTCCGACGCTGTTTGACTATCTTCCTGCCGATGGTTTATTGATTATCGATGAATCTCACGTCACTGTTCCTCAAATCGGTGCTATGTACAAAGGTGACCGTTCAAGAAAAGAGACGCTGGTGGAGTATGGATTCCGATTACCTTCAGCATTAGACAATCGCCCCCTCAAGTTTGATGAATTTGAGATGATCGCGCCACAGACTATTTTTGTTTCGGCGACACCAAGTACTTATGAACTGGAAAAATCGGATGGCGATGTCGCTGACCAAGTTGTTCGTCCGACCGGTTTACTTGACCCAGAAATTGAAGTACGTCCTGTGGCTACTCAGGTTGATGATCTGTTATCCGAAGTGCGCGCTCGATCAGCGATAGATGAGCGTGTGTTAGTAACCACACTAACCAAACGTATGGCTGAGGATCTTACTGAGTACTTGAGTGAACATGGCGTCAAAGTACGTTACTTGCACTCAGATATTGATACCGTGGAACGGACTGAAATCATACGCGACTTACGATTGGGCGAGTTTGACGTGTTAGTAGGTATTAACTTACTACGAGAAGGCTTGGATATGCCAGAGGTGTCACTGGTGGCCATACTTGACGCCGACAAAGAAGGTTTCTTGCGATCTGAGCGCTCCCTGATTCAGACCATCGGTCGAGCTGCGCGTAACCTAAAAGGTAAGGCGATTCTTTACGGTGACCGCATTACCAATTCCATGCAAAAAGCCATTAATGAAACCAACCGTCGCCGTGAAAAGCAGCATGCTTATAACGTTGAAAACGGTATGGTCCCGATGGCCTTGAAACGTAATATCAAAGATATTATGGAGATTGGCAGCGTGGCCAAGGGTGGTAAGCCCAAGAAAGGCAAACAAGTACCGTTATCGAAAGTGGCTGAGCCTTCCCAAGCGTATGTGGCACTGTCACCTCAAGATCTAGAAAAACAAATTCTAAAACTCGAAGCAGAGATGTACCAGCATGCTCAGAACCTAGAATTTGAACTAGCAGCAGAAAAACGTGATGAAATAGAAAAACTTAGACAGCATTTTATTGCTAATAGTTAACAGTTTTAGTTGAGTTTGATAGGCTGTTGCAAATATAAACAGCAAAATAAAAATGGTCTTTACTGGATAAAAATTGCAAAATGCGAATATTCTTATAAAGACCAAATTATAATCAACAGTTAGCTAGGAACTATGCAACAACTATTCGACGAGCCAAAGTCTCGCTATCTACTTATGGTAGAAGACACGGCTTCCGTTGCTGCGCTGTATCGCTCGTATCTATCTCCATTAGGCATAGATATTAATATCGTTGGAAACGGTAGAGATGCAATTCAGAGTTTAGCGCACCGGACGCCTGACCTCATTCTACTGGACTTACGACTTCCCGATATGACGGGTATGGATGTATTGGACGCTGTAAAAGAGTTCAATACTGATGTACCTGTCATCTTTATGACAGCTCATGGTTCTATCGATATCGCGGTAGACGCTATGCAGCATGGCGCTCAGGACTTTTTAATCAAACCGTGCGAAGCCGACCGACTTCGCGTGACGGTAACCAACGCCATTCGCAAAGCCTCTAAGCTACGTAATGAGATTAATGATTCCAGTAGCCAAAACTACCAAGGATTCATTGGCAGTAGCCAACCCATGCAGGCGGTTTACCGCACTATCGACTCTGCCGCTTCCAGTAAGGCCAGTATCTTTATTACTGGAGAAAGTGGTACAGGTAAGGAAGTGTGCGCAGAGGCGATCCACGCTGCGAGTAAACGAGGCGATAAGCCTTTTATTGCGATCAACTGTGCCGCCATACCAAAAGATCTTATTGAGAGTGAGCTGTTTGGTCATGTCAAAGGTGCCTTTACGGGGGCGGCAAGTGACCGACAAGGTGCGGCAGAACTCGCTGATGGCGGCACGCTGTTTCTTGATGAGCTCTGTGAAATGGATCTTGATCTACAAACTAAACTACTGCGCTTTATTCAAACGGGTACCTTCCAAAAAGTGGGGTCTTCACGTATGAAGAAAGTGGATGTACGTTTCGTATGTGCGACCAACCGAGATCCTTGGAAAGAAGTACAAGAAGGGCGGTTTAGAGAAGATTTATACTACCGACTTTATGTTATCCCTCTTCATTTGCCACCGCTTCGAGAGCGTGAAGAAGATGTGATTGAAATTGCCTACTCGTTATTAGGCTTTATGTCGCATGAAGAAGGTAAAAGCTTTGTGCGTTTTGCTCAAGATGTCATTGACCGCTTCATTCAGTACGAGTGGCCGGGTAATGTCCGTCAACTGCAGAATGTATTGCGTAATGTGGTGGTATTGAATCAGGGCAAAGAAATTGAGTTAAGTATGTTGCCACCGCCGTTGAATGAACCTGCGGTTAAGCCCGCAACCTCAAGTAATGTAGTATCCGTGTCATTTGGGCCACAGGACATTCAGCCTTTGTGGAAAACTGAAAAAACAACCATAGAGCAAGCGATAGAAGCGTGTGATGGTAATATTCCTCAAGCAGCGAAATTCTTGGACGTGAGTCCCTCGACAATCTACCGCAAAATACAGGCATGGAATGCAAGCGAGAAGAAAGCATGAAGTTTATGAATCGAGAAAAAGTAGAGCAGCTCACTCGCGAGATTGGTCGAGATAACATTCCTATTCTTCTAGGAATTTTCACCGGAGAGTTGGTGACTTATCAGGCGCAGTTAAGTAAAGGTGACTTAACCGAAAAAATGTCGCATATGAAGGAAATCTGTCATGCGCTCAAGAGTAGTGCTGCCAGCTTCGGCGCTGAATCATTGTGCGAGTTTGCTATTGATGTAGACGCTCAAGTGAAAGGCGGCAAATTACGAGAAGATCAAGCTCAGGTCGACAGTATGCTGGCGAATCTCTCGGAAACACACTCCCGCTATATAGAGTTCTTAGAGTCGATCAAATAATATCATCGACGAGTTGCAAGACGGGGGTACCATTTGGTGTCCCCGTTTCTTTTGCGGCAATCATTAAAGCAGTGATTCGATAGCGTGCTTTAATTTTACTCGGTCATGACGCCAATCTCTATTAGGCGACGCCAGAGGAAGGGTAACGCAATTCCATTGATTGCAAATATCAGAGTGCGCTTCTTCACCCAAAATAACATCCAGCTTTCTACCTTGAAGTGCACGTTCACACCACAACAGCTTCTGTTCTAATGTCATGCGGCCAGCTGGACCATATTCGGGTGATAGGTTTTCTACGAATACGACTTTTGCCGTTTGATTCTGACAGATCGCTTGGCTCAAATCTGCGAGCAGTAGCGGTGGCATAATGCTGGTTAAGAAACTGCCCGGTCCGAGAATAATACAATCGGCTTGAGCAATCGCCTCTACTGCCTCTTTGGTAGCAGGGACGACTGGGTCGAGATCCAATCTTTGTAAATCTTGTTCCATCTCATCAACGGAGGTTTCGCCTGTCACCCATTTACCATCGACTGAAAGTGCTGTCAGGTCGGAAGGGTGTTCTGACATCGGAATAATATTGACATCAACCGCGAGAAGCTTGCGGATTAAGTGTATGGCTTCAAGTGGGCGAACGGACAAGTTATCCAGCGCAGTGAGCATTAAGTTGCCAAGGTTGTGACCGTTGAGATCGCCGGAACCTTTAAAGCGATACTCAAACATCATGGAGCCAATAGATGGGTCGGTGATAAGTTGATTGATACAGTTGCGAGTATCACCCCAAGCGATGCCGCCCTGACATTCACGGATGCGCCCAGTAGAACCACCATTATCTGTAGTAGCAACAATGCCAGTAGCATTCTCGCCAAATTCCTTTAAAGCCGCCAACATACGACCTAGCCCGTGACCACCGCCAATGGCCACGATTTTCTTTGATGAATATATGCTCATCTTATACTTCTTTTGAGTTATCTTAACTTTGTAACATAGGGTAAATTGTTCATTTGAGATACTCAACTATAATAAAAATGACGAATATGTAAGGTTTTTTGACATGAAGGCTGGAAAACCATACCGTTATTGAGTATTTTACTCAAAAGCTGTTATCGACTCATTATGCGGTAACTGCCATAACTCCGAGCTCTACACGCTAAGTCGAACCAAAGATAAGCTTCTAGAGCCAGTGACAATTTGTCACAAGGGCATAATTGGAAATGATTATGCCTCCCGTGTTTGGAAAGGTGTTCCGTGGCGCAACAATTCGAAGATAAATTTAATCGCAAGTTTTACTACTTGCGTCTTTCAGTTACAGATGTCTGTAACTTCAAGTGTACATATTGCCTCCCTGATGGCTACAAACCGCCTGGTCAAAAACGACCAGCCTTTTTGACGCTTCCAGAAATCAAACGCGTGGTTACCGCGTTTGCAGATTGTGGTACTTCCAAAGTACGAATCACTGGTGGTGAGCCGAGTTTGCGCAAAGATTTCCCTCAGATCATTGAAACGGTAGCGAATACACCGGGTATTACGAAAGTAGCAACGACGACCAATGGTTATCGAATGGCTAAGCAGGTTGATACATGGCGTCAAGCTGGCCTTACCAATATCAACGTAAGTGTAGATAGTCTCGATCCGAGAATGTTCCACCAGATCACCGGTGAAAACAAATTTACTGAAGTGATGTCTGGTATCGACCGAGCGTTTGAAGTCGGCTATGAGCAGGTCAAAGTCAACGTTGTTTTGATGAAAGATCTCAATGCCAAAGAGCTACCCGCCTTCCTCAACTGGATCAAAGATCGTCCGATTCAATTGCGTTTTATCGAGTTGATGCAAACTGGCGAGATGGATGAGCTATTTAACAAGCATCATGTGTCCGGCACTGACATTCGCAATCAACTGATTGCTAACGGTTGGATCTTGAAAGCTCGTAGTCAAAATGATGGCCCAGCTCAAGTGTTTGTTCATGCGGACTACCAAGGTGAGATCGGCCTTATCATGCCATACGAGAAAAACTTCTGTGAAAGTTGTAATCGTCTACGTGTTTCAGCAATGGGCAAACTGCACCTCTGCCTATTTGGTGACCATGGTGTAGAACTACGCGACTTACTGCAAGAAGACGCTCAAGAGAGCGCTTTGATCGAACGAATTCAAGCACAATTACAGACCAAATCAGTCAGTCATTTCCTGCATGACGGTAATTCAGGGATGACGCCGCATTTGGCATCTATCGGCGGCTAATAGACCGCGAAAAAATACGTAAAAATTTTATAGGGTGAATAATCATGGGTCACGCAGAAAGCAAATTCGTGCCTGCAAACATCGCAGTGCTAACCGTATCGGATACACGTACCGAAGAAAATGACACGTCTGGTCGCTTTTTAGTAGAGAATCTACAAGAAGCAGGCCACACTCTGGCGGATAAGCAAATCGTTATTGACGATATCTATCAAATTCGCGCAGTTGTGTCGAAATGGATCGCAGATGAGAGTGTGCAAGCGGTAATGATCACGGGCGGTACGGGGTTTACTTCTCGTGACAGCACGCCTGAAGCACTCGTTCCATTATTCGACAAACAAGTGGAAGGCTTTGGTGAGCTATTCCGCGCAGTTTCTTACGAGGAAATAGGCACATCAACTATTCAATCTCGTGCTATCGCAGGTTTTGCAAACCACACAGTTATCTTTGCGATGCCAGGCTCGACTGGAGCATGTCGCACAGGTTGGACGAAGATTATCAAGCAGCAACTAGATGCTAGCCACCGTCCATGTAACTTCATGCCTCATCTAAGTAAGTAATCATCTAGGGAAAGTCATGTCCGAATTTACCCATATCAACGCCTCTGGCGAAGCAAACATGGTCGATGTGTCGGCCAAAGCCGAGACTGTGCGTGAAGCAAGAGCCGAAGCTTTTGTTCACATGGCACCAGAAACACTGCAGATGATTACTTCAGGTAACCATCACAAAGGTGATGTGTTTGCTACTGCACGTATCGCTGGTATTCAAGCGGCTAAGAAAACATGGGATCTTATTCCTTTGTGCCATCCGTTGCTACTGTCTAAAGTGGAAGTACAACTGGAAGCGATCGAAGCGGAAAACAAGGTACGTATCGAGTCTGTTTGTAAGCTAGCAGGTAAAACTGGCGTAGAAATGGAAGCGTTGACAGCGGCGTCTGTGGCGGCTTTGACCATTTACGATATGTGTAAAGCGGTACAAAAAGACATGGTTATTGAAAACGTTCGCTTACTCGAAAAAACGGGTGGAAAATCAGGACACTTCAAGGTGGAATCATGATTAAAGTACTTTTCTTTGCACAAACTCGTGAACTGATTGGTCAAGACAGTGTGGAGCTTGCTGCTGAGTTTGTCACTATCGAAGATATTCGTGCCCATCTTGCGGCTCAGCAAGGTAAGTGGGAACTAGCTCTTGAAAGTGGTAAGTTGCTTGCTGCTCTTAATCAAAATATTGTCGCTCTGGATGAGAAAGTTCAAGACGGCGATGAAGTGGCTTTCTTTCCGCCGGTAACGGGAGGTTAACATGACCTTAAGAGTTTCCGTTCAACACGAAGACTTTTCAGTGGGAGCTGAATACGATGCGTTGGCTGAAGGCACAGCGTCGGGTGCAATTGTCACTTTTACTGGCAAAGTTCGCGATATGAACTTAGGTGACAATGTTACCGGTTTATCGCTAGAGCACTATCCGGGAATGACGGAACGTTCATTAGAAAAGATCTGTGATGAGGCAGAAGAGCGTTGGATGTTAAATGGTATTCGTGTGATTCATCGTGTGGGTGATATGGATGCCGGTGATCAAATCGTATTTGTTGGAGTATCTAGCGCTCATCGTGGCTCTGCGTTTGAAGCTTGCGAATTCATAATGGATTACCTTAAAACCAAAGCTCCGTTCTGGAAGAAAGAGCGAACCACAGAGTCTACGCGTTGGGTTGAGTCACGAGACTCTGATGCCGAAGCGGCGGCGCGCTGGCAAGAAAAATAATCTAAATCAAAAGAGCATGTCGATGACATGCTCTTTTTGTATCACTCGACGGTGGCTAAGTATTTATCTACCACTTTCAAGACACCTGCTTCATTGTTGCTCGGCGCAATAAAGCGACTCAGTTTCTTTATCTCAGGATGTGCATTGTCCATAGCGTAAGAGTGGTAGCTCTCTTTTAGCATTTCAACGTCATTGAAGTAGTCACCGAAGCTCATTGTTTCCTCAAACTTAAACCCTAAGTGCTGTTGCAAGAAACGAATAGCAGCCCCTTTTGAGGCTTCTTTATTCATTACATCCAACCAGATTTTGGCGCTTACCACCACTTGATACTCATTGCCAAAATGATCATTGATGGTTGGGAAGACATGTTGCTCCGCGCCGTCAAAGTTGCAGATAGCGACCTTGATAAAATCGTCTTCGACAGAGAGTAGGTCTTCGACATATTCGCATCGATGATAGTATTTACGGATCTCCTCAAGCGCTCTAGGATCCTGAGTTTCAATATAAGCTGAGTGCTTACCGCATAGAACCATATACGTATTATCTATAGCTCGGGCAGTTTTGATGATCTCTTTTGCGGCCGCAGTATCTAACGTGCAGCTGTAAAGTTCCTCATCGTTTTGCATGACCAGCGTGCCGTTTTCAGCGATAAAAATCAGCTCATCTTGAATAGAAGAAAACATGTCTTTAAGGCTATAGTACTGACGGCCGGAAGCCGGTGCAAAGTGAATACCTTGCTCTTTAATACGCTCGTAGAGAGGGAAAAAATCCGGAGTCAGTTGACCATTAGGGTCTAGCAGTGTGCCATCCATGTCCGTTGCTATAAACTTGATTGTATTGTGCATATATTATCGCTGTTCAAATGGTAAGAGACGTGCGCAGTATACGTAAATCAACGCGATGGTGAAGTAAAAAACTGGAATCTTAGTTAATGACTGGGTCACGTTGACTACAGACGGTTTAGTTGTCGGGTAAATGGGTTCTTATCACACTCACAATCACCTTTAAAGATAGCTAGTTATTGCATTTCGAGCGTGTGAAACGGAAATTTCGATAGTGAGCCGAATAGTGAGCGCCAGTACTTTGATCGTACAATCCTGCCCAGTTTGAGAGCTCTGGCGCTGTGGCCCAGATATTCATCATCGCTCTCAGTTTCGTATCGGATTGGCTAGGAATAGGTTGCGTTTTAGTATTGCGCACTTTGTATACTAGTTCATCGTCGATGTACCATTTTATGGTGTTTCTATTCCATTCTATGGCGTACTTATGAAACTCGTCTGCGGCGTCAAAATCTAGGTAGTGAATATACTCATTACGCTGCTCGTAGCTATCGTCGTTACTCCAGAAGTTAAACTGTACCAAGTTGGTGTTCAGTCCAATAAATTCAATGTCAATTTCGTTATGGATTCCATTGCCACCTTCTGGCTGATCGTAGGGACCTGCAAACAAGAAGAACGCACTCACGACACCGTCGGCTTTGACAGGCTTCATCTCTACCTCAAAACAGCCGTTCCCATAAAAGCCTTGGGTGCGTATCTCACCTGAAATGATATCTGGATAACCATGACTGTCGATGATATTGGATAAGTTGAGTGCCAATCCCTGTGGACTAAATACGGCATGGTCGTGTTGCCATCGATTTAAAAACGGATAACCGTTTTCCCATCCATCGGCGATAAACCAACGATTGGTGTCTAATGAAGTCAGCGGGTCGTCAAATACTTTTCCAGCCTCGGCAGAAGTGGCAAGACACACCATAGCAAGAGTGGTAGTCGTTGTTTTCATTATTGAGTCCTTTCGTTGGTTAGAGCTTTCCATCTCGCGTTGAATTTGCTGTTATGGCTCGCTTTTTATGGTAGTTGTGGGTGACTGACGATCCATTAGAGCGCTGTAACAGTTTTGAGAAACAACAAAGTTAAGATTCACACTATTGGTGCAACTGCATGATGCTAGTTCACAGTAGGATGTGGTAAAAACAAAGAAATAGATTTAACTTAATGATATTTAAGGGCTTTAACAACTGGCAATGTTCTTGCAATGACTTGAATACTTCTAAATAAGAAACGTGACATAAAGTGTCTCACTAATAATCAGTTGGCGACGGTGCGTTCTCATTCATTCGAGGCGCACCTTTTTTCTATTGGGTGAGGGGATATGTTGTGGCGATGGCTAATTCTTGGATTACAATGGGTGAGTCAGTACATATAAAAAGGATTAAGTTTGTCGATTATTAAAGAGTGTATTCGCACGGTCGGCCGTGGGTCTCGTGGACGTGGTCCGTTAACTCAGGAACAAGCTAAGCAAGTGATGGAAGAGTTTGTCGATGGACAAATTGGCGATGATCAAATGGCAATGCTGATGATGCTTATCCGCGTGCGCGATGAAACCCCTGAGGAAATCGCGGGCTTCGTGGAAGGTTTAAAACCTCATTACCCAGATATTAGCGCTGATTTCGACTGGCCATTATATGCGGGTAAAAGAGTAGGGCAATCATCGGGGAAACCTTGGCACCTTATTGCGGCGAGCATTTTGGCGGAACATGGTGTGCGGGTGGTGTTGCATGGCGACTTGGATAAAGAAAGTGACCGCTTACATGCAAAAGACTGTTTGAGTGCACTTAATATCTCCAAAGCGGAGGATTTAGCACATGCACAGCAACTTCTTGACCGCGATAATATTGCCTATTTACCGCTGAACCACTTTTGTCCGCTCGCCAAGAAAATGTTGGATTGGAAGCATCGCTACGGCCTAAGAACACCGATCAATACCGTTATTCGAGCCCTGAACCCAGCGAATGCACCTTTTGGCATGCGAGGTAGTTTTCACCCGGGTTTCCAAGAGCTGCATGCCAAAGTCGAACATCTTCTCGCTCGACATGGGCGAGACAACAATGACTATCAACGAATGCTCTCGTTCAAGGGACAAGGTGGTGAAACGGAATATAATCCGAAAGTAAGCCAAACTGTGTGGTGGGTCGAATCCGATACGATTCAATCTGAGTACGTTGAAGAGAATATGGCCGAGTTAGTGCTTCCACAATGCTGTCCATTACAGACTCCGCAAGAAGAAATGCAGTTGATGGCAAATACGGTTGTATCTACATTGACTGCAGCACTGTTTTCAATTTCAGGTGATTGGCAACAAGCATCCGAGAAAGCGAACCAGTATTGGAATGGTTACTGCGAGACCCCACACTCAAGTTGTTAAGAACAAACAGGCGCAGTCATAGACCGCGCCTGTTTTAGTTTAACGCTATTAACCCGTCAGGACGTTGTCTTCAGGGTATTTTAGTAACGTTGGTTTTGGTCTGGCTAGCATGTACGCTAAAGTAAGCGGCCCGACTCGACCAATGATCATCACGACAATCATAATCCACTTACCTTCGCTATTGAGTTGAGCAGTTAACCCTGCTGTTAGCCCGACGGTAGCAAATGCCGATATGGTTTCAAACAACACTTGTTCAAATTTGGCCTGTTGGGTGACCATCAGTAAGAACATGGCGATAGTCAAAATAGCGCCGCTCACTACTATGATTGCTAGCGACTTAGTGACGGTCTGCCAGCTAACAGTGCGATTAAAGATCTCCACGTATTGCTTCTGTCTTAAGAACGCCCATGTGGCATAAAAGGCAACTGCGAATGTCGATACCTTAATGCCACCACCTGTCGATGTTGAGCCTGCACCGATCAGCATTAAGATAATCATAATCAGCAGGGCAGGCTGCCCAAACTGAGCGATATCGACGCTATTAAAGCCAGCAGTACGAGCACTTGCCGATTGGAAGAAAGCAGAGAGCCATTGTCCACCAAGAGGTAAAGCTCCCAAAGTTTCTGGGTTAGTGCGTTCTAGTAAGAAGAAAAATAGTGTGCCGCCCAATAACAAGATGGGTGTGGCAGTGAGCATGATCTTTGTATGTAGTCCCAGTCTAGAAAAGCCTTTCTTACCGTTGATCGCAAGATCACTGACCACGGTAAAGCCCAACCCACCGAAGATGAATAACCCAGATAGAACCAGCAGGACGACTGGCTCTGATGCGAAACTCATCATACTGTCTGAGAATAACGCGAAGCCGGCGTTATTAAAGGCGGAAATCGCGTGAAAGATCGAATAAAACACCCCTTGAGACCAGCCCATTTCGGGGACCCAACGCATTGCTAAGACAGCTGCGCCGATAGCTTCGGCAATGAAGGCAAAAATGATGATTTTTTTCACTAACCCTTTAATATTGACCCGGCGATCTTGGCCAAGCGCCTCTTGAGCCAAGGCTTGCTGTTTCAGGCTTAATCTAACACCAAACATGTAGAGTAAAACCGCTGAAAGCGTCATTTGCCCAAGGCCGCCAATTTGCATCAGCAGCATCAGCAACACTTTCCCTGAAGTCGTGAAATGCTGACCAGTATCGACCACGCCAAGTCCAGTCACGCTGATAGCGGATGTCGCCGTAAAGAAGGCGTCGGTAAAGCTCAATCCGGTAACCGAAAAGACGGGGAGTGTCAGCAGCAAAGCAGAGGGCACTAAAACCGCCAGAAAGCTCGCTACAATAAGGTAAGGCTCTGACGGTACCGCTGATTTCTTATTGAGTTTAATCGGGTAAATCAGACCTTTCTGGAAACGACGATTCATGACAATCTGATCTTTTCGTGCAGGTCTTTTTCTGGGCCAGCAACAATGATCATGTCACCAATTTCAAGTGTTTGGCTCATTTTAGGGTTGGCATTCAGCTCAGGACCGCGCTTGAATCCCAGCACTTTAATATTGCTAGCTTGGCAAATGGCGATGTCAGCCAAAGTTTTGCCCATTAACTTATTGCCAACGACGATTTCCGTTAGCGCTAAGCCACTTCCTAGTTCATTGAAAGCAATCACTCGGTTATCGAGCATACGCTGCGCTACTCGGATACCCATATCTCTTTCAGGCATGATGATTTTATCCGCGCCTATCTTTTGCAAGATTTTGTACTGGAACTTGTCATTCGCCTTAACCCACACTTTCTTCACTTTGGCTTCTTTAAGCACCAGTGTGGTGAGAATACTGGCATTGATGTCATTACCAATGGATACCATCACCATGTCGAACTCGTTCAGTCTGAGCTCTTCAACGGTTTCTTCTATCGTACAGTTGGCAATGATGCCTTGTGCGACGATTTTAGACACTTCCTTTACACGATCTTCATTGATGTCGATTGCAAGAACTTGAGCACCAGCTTCAGATAACTCTTTACAGATACTCATGCCAAAACGCCCTAAACCAATAACGGCGTATTGTTTGGTCACTGCTTTCATAATATCTACCTGCTTACTTTGTTTTTATGCATTCGGAGCTTAACGCTAGGCGGCTGTCGTTTAAATATAGTATTAATTATCGGATAAGATTCTCAGTGTTATCTGACAATGACAACTGTTCACCTAAACGTACATTAAGCGCCTAAAATGTAGGCAGGTCAATGCTCTATTGGATTCTGCCGTGTTGAGGATATTCGGTTCGACTCATAAATTGGCTTTCCAGATGGTCGTTGACTGGTTGCTCAAACAAAGATGTCAGCCAGTCTAGGTCGTGTTCTTGTATCGTAGTTTTCACGATAAAGCCTCGCTGCATAACATTGGCGCTAATGACCGCCTTGCGATGTTCCAAATCCGTGATACCACTATCAAATGACAGTGTTTTGTTGTTCTCTACAACAATGATGTTTGTGAGCTTTACGATGAGCGACATGGCATCACATTTCGAGGCGAGACGATACAAGTAGCCAGATTCAACCTTCTGTTTCACCCAGTAATCCATGTCAATGAGGTTTAACGGAGTACGGCTGATGACCAGCGCTTCACACTGTTTTGGCCAAAGTTCTATTGATACTGGTGTATGTTTGAATTCAGGTTGACCAGAAAAAGGGTCAGTATTGGGCGAGATGAGTTGACACGCTTTTGCATTACTGGCTGTTGCTAAGTTCCAGTGAATGGGTACAAAGGCCTGCTCAGGAGTCACGCCGGAATCTACCGCCACCCGCATGTGAATGTTGGCGTGTGGGTTGGAGAGTTCTGCGATGTCTCCGGATTTAAGTCCCCACATGAGCGCCGTATCAGGGTGCAGGCTTATAAACGGTTCTGGAGTATGAGAGGCCAGATGAGGTGACAATCCAGTGCGGCTCATGGTGTGCCAATGATCTCGCGTCCGGCCACTGTTAAGCAAGATAGGCAGCGCATTGCTGGTTGTTTGTTGTGGGGCTTGATAACTCGTGGCGACAAAGTGTGCTTTTTGGTCAGCAGTATAAAACTGATGTTGGTTAAACAGCCGCTGGTTGACGATATCGGTTTGTAACGTTAACACTGGCCATTGTTGCGGAACAAGCGTGTTATAGCCTTTGTCATCCAACCGAGTTAACCCACTTAATGTCAGGTCACGCTGTTGACCGTCCTCATTACCTAAGGTCGTCATGCGAGCATACTCGTTGAAGATTTGCCCCTCATGTAAATAATCAAAAGCGTTTGTGAAACCCATTTCCATTGCCACTTTGCTCACTATCCACCAATCAGGTTTAGCCATGCCAGGGCTGGGAAGCAATCGACGTTGTCTTGAAATGCGGCGCTCAGAATTGGTGACCGTGCCCGATTTCTCGCTCCAACCTTGTGCGGGTAAAAGCACGTCAGCTAGTTGGGCGGTTTCGGTTTCCTTAATACAATCTGAGACCACCACAAACGGGCACTTTTGTAGCGCTGATTTTATTTTTTCTGAGCTAGGTAGACTCACCATGGGGTTAGTTGCCATGATCCAAATCGCTTTGATTTTTCCTGTTTCGATTGCGTTAAACAGGTCGATGGCTTTAAGGCCTGGCTCGGTGGCAAGAGTGGAGGTTTGCCAAAACTCACTAATTAATGAGTGATGCTGTGGATTATCAAACTCCATATGACTTGCTAATGTGTTTGCCAGTGCACCTACCTCTCTTCCTCCCATTGCATTAGGTTGTCCTGTGACAGAGAAGGGCCCCATGCCTGGCTGTCCAACTCTACCTGTAGCTAGATGGCAGTTTAGAATGCTGTTGACTTTGTTCGAGCCACTACTGGATTGATTAACGCCTTGCGAATAGATGGTGACGGTTTTTGGGGTGTTAGCAAACAGAGTATAAAACTCCTCAAGTTGGAATTGAGTTAGCCCTGTGATGGAACCAACGTCGACCGTCTGCTTCGCAACGGTTAACGCGTCATTAAACCCTTGCGTATGGTTTTCTATGTAGTTTGCGTTGAGCTGCTCCGTCAATGAGAGATGATTCAATAGTCCGTTGAACAGAGCAACATCACTGCCAGAATGAATGGCGAGGTGTAGATCGGCAAGCTCACAAGTAGCGGTTTCACGAGGGTCAATAACCACCACTTTCATATTTGGATTATTCTGCTTAGCAGTCTTTAAGCGTTGAAAAAGGACCGGATGGCACCACGCCAAGTTAGAACCAGTAATGACAACCAAGTCAGCCAGTTCGACATCTTCATAGACCACGGGGACAGTATCGCTGCCGAAAGCACGTTTATGGCCGACGACGCTTGAGGCCATACATAACCTAGAATTACTATCGATATTGGCGCTGCCGATAAAGCCTTTCATGAGTTTGTTGGCGACATAGTAGTCCTCAGTGAGCAACTGACCTGAGACATAGAATGCGACAGAATCAGGGCCATGTTGTTGAATGGTCTTCTGGAATTGCTCAGCGACAAGCGACGTCGCCTCATCCCAAGTCATAGACCTTTCCTCTAAAGCATCAATGCTGCGAGTACGATGGATTGGTGATAAAAGGCGACCGTCGGTAATGACCGTATCGCCAAGTGCGATTCCTTTGGTACACAGTTTGCCATAATTGGAGGGATGCTGTTTATCGCCTCTTATTTCCAGAAGACCGTTTGCTTTTGGTCTCGCTTCAACACCGCAACCGACTCCGCAATAGGCACATGTTGTCTTAATCCAGCCTTCTTTACTCATAACTTTTATCCTTGCTGATAATTTCCATTAATTGTTACTGAAAGCAAAACGCGCGCCATCGAGTGATTGTGAGGTTAAATATGTATTTATCCTAAATATAGTTAACTAATACAGTTAGTTAACCCATATACCACTAAAGTGGTATATGGGTTTTTTTGGCAAAATATCAGTCATTTGTTGTTTATTTGCACTGTTTTGGGATTTATCGCACTAAAAATGCTCAAAATCTTCTCTAATTGGGTTTTTGTGGGTGATGTTCTTGTCATTCTAAAATAAAGCTTTGATTTATATTTAATTGTTTTTAAAGGGAATATTGAAAAAATCACAAGGCTATTATCATCGCTGGCATCCTTATTGCCTCTAAGTTGGCAAGCGAATAAAAAAATTTCGCCTGGCTATAAGGAGAAATGCCATGCAAGGAAATAGTATGAGAAGTAATCATATCTCATTGGTGGGTGCTGGACCGGGCGATCCTGATTTGCTCACGGTTAAGGCTCTTCGAGCAATCCAATCCGCTGATGTCATTATCTTTGACAATCTCGTTAGCCAAGAGATCAAGGCACTTTTTCCCTCCAACAGCGAGCAGGTTTATGTTGGTAAAGCTAAGGGTTGCCATAGCTATACCCAGCAGCAAATTAACCAAACCTTAATCGACTATGCCCATCGAGGTGGACGAGTTTGCCGAGTTAAAGGGGGCGATGCCTTTATATTCGGTCGTGGCGGAGAAGAAATGCTACTACTCAAAAAACAAGGCTTTGATGTTGATGTTATTCCTGGCATTACGGCTGCTTCGGGGTGTACCACATACTCTGATATCCCGCTTACTCATCGCGGTTTAGCTCAAGGGTGTACTTTTATCACCGCCCATGCCGAAAAGGAGTTGGACATACATTGGAAAGCACTGGCTGACCTGAATCAAACTCTCGTTATCTACATGGGATTAAGCAAAGCGGAGATGATTGCGAGCTCTCTTATAGATGCAGGTTTATCGGCGTCTACCCCTGTAGCGTTAATTGAAAACGGCTGTTGCTCAACACAAAGAACGGCGCTGGGCAGTTTGGATGAGCTTGTCGAGTTAAGAGATCACCACCAAATTCAGTCGCCCGCTCTCATCGTAATCGGCCAAGTGGTCAAAGTTGCTGAGCAAATGCAGTGGCTGTCACAACTCAACGAACGAGTATCGATGGACGCATCAAAACAAAACCAACAACACAAATTACAGCTGACAGCTTAATTATTAAAGGAAGCATTATGAAAACACAAAGGATTGTGGTGGTCGGTAACGGAATGGTAGGCCACAAGTTCATTGATAGCGTGATTGCTGCAAACGATGAGTCGTCGCAAATTATCACATTTTCAGAAGAGCCACGACTTGCTTATGACCGCGTGCAGCTCACAAGCTATTTTGATGACGGTAAAGGTGTTGAGCACCTTGCACTCACCGATGAAACTTACTATCAGGATCATGGGATTAACTATGTCTTAAACGACAAAGTTGTCTCGATTGATACGGACCGAAAGCAGGTGACAACCGAAAGTGGGCGTCAGGAGAGTTACGATAAGTTGGTACTTGCCACGGGTTCATTTCCTTTTGTACCGCCCATTTCGGGTAATGACCAAGAGCATTGCTATGTTTATCGCACTATTGAAGACCTAGATGCCATCGAGTCGGGCAGTAAAGTCAGTAAAACGGGCGTCGTTGTCGGAGGTGGATTACTCGGCTTGGAGGCCGCTAACGCGATTAAAAACCTTGGTTTAGATACGCATGTGGTGGAGTTTGCCCCGCGTCTTATGGCGGTGCAGCTTGATGAAGGTGGCGGCGCATTGTTGCGCAGGAAAATTGAAGATTTAGGCGTATCGGTGCACACCGATAAAGCGACTACTGAAATTATTGCAGGTGAGCAGGCTCGCTATCGAATGAATTTTGCTGATGGTACTTACCTTGAAACCGACCTTATTGTCTTCTCGGCCGGCATTCGTCCTCAAGATGAGTTAGCGCGTCAAGCGGATATTGAGATAGGGCCGCGCGGCGGAATCGTAATTGATGATCAATGTCGTACCAGCGTCGAGGATATCTATGCGATTGGTGAATGTGCTTTGTGGCAAAATCAGATCTTCGGGCTTGTTGCTCCGGGTTATCAAATGGCAAAAGTCGCAGCTAGCCAAATGACCGATTCATTGGAGCCACTGGCATTTACTGGTGCAGATATGAGCACCAAACTTAAATTGTTGGGCGTTGATGTTGCGAGTATCGGTGAGGTTCACGGAAAAACAGTTGGTGCGCAGTCATACACCTACAATGACGAAATTGAGCAAGTCTACAAGCGGCTAATTGTGTCTGAGGATGGCAGTAAAATTGTAGGTGCTGTTTTGGTAGGGGATGCTGACGCCTACGGTAGTTTATTGCAACTCAAACAAAACGACATGGCTCTCCCAGACAGCCCGTCGGTATTAATTCTGCCGAATGTGGCTGACGATAGCTCAGCAGGACTCGGCGTAGATGCTCTGCCGGACTCTGCGGTGATCTGCTCCTGCTTTGATGTGACAAAAGGTGATATCAAACAAGCGGTGGCGAGTGGTTGTAACACGATGGCTGCTCTAAAAGATACCACTAATGCATCGACAGGTTGTGGTGGCTGCTCAGCGTTAGCAAAACAAGTACTCGATAGCGAGTTGATGAACCTCGGCGTTGAAGTGAACAACGATATTTGTGAGCACTTTGCTTATTCCCGTCAAGAACTCAGCGACATTATTCGCGTTAACCAAATTAAGACGTTCGATGAATTACTATCAAGCCATGGCTCTGGCTTGGGGTGTGAGATTTGCAAGCCAACAGTGGGCTCAGTTTTAGCGTCATTTTGGAATGACTATATTCTAGAAGAGCAACACATGGAGCTTCAAGATACCAACGATATCTATCTGGGTAACATGCAAAAAGATGGAACATATTCGGTGGTTCCTCGTATCGCTGGTGGTGAAATCACACCAGATAAGTTGATTGTTCTCGGTCAAGTAGCCAAAGATTTCGACCTATACACCAAGATTACCGGAGGTCAACGCGTTGACTTGTTTGGGGCACAACTCAATGAGTTGCCTTTGATTTGGAAACGACTGGTGGAAGCCGGATTTGAAACCGGACACGCTTACGGCAAATCGGTACGTACGGTGAAATCGTGTGTGGGGAGCACATGGTGCCGCTATGGTGTCGGTGACAGTGTAGGTTTAGCTATTGACATTGAAAATCGTTACAAAGGACTAAGGTCACCCCACAAGTTGAAGTTCGCGGTCTCAGGGTGTACTCGTGAATGTGCAGAAGCTCAGTCGAAAGATATTGGTGTAATTGCCTCCGACAAAGGTTGGAACTTGTATGTGTGTGGTAATGGCGGAATGCGTCCTCGTCATGCCGACTTGCTAGCCACTGATCTTGATGAACAAACACTGATTCGCTATATCGACCGTCTATTGATGTTTTACATCCGCACTGCGGACCGTTTACAACGAACTTCTGTGTGGCTTGAAAACCTAGAAGGCGGCATTGAATACCTCAAAAAAGTGATTGTCGACGATAAATTGCACCTCGCCGATGAGCTGGAAAAAGACATGGCTACCAATGTCGGTAAGTATCAGTGTGAGTGGAAAACTACACTAGAAAATCCAGAGAAACTTAAACGATTCCAACACTTTATTAATACCGATGAGCTGGATGGTAACCTTCAGTTTGTCAATATTCGCCAACAAAGATTCCCAACTAATAATAAGAAACAAGCGCTTGTTTTGGAGCAACGTATTGATGTTGTTGAAGTTTAACGACATTGCTTCGCTATAGGCGGATGAAATTTGATAGTTAAGGAGAAGAATATGAGTCAGTGGTTAACTGTTTGCTCAACTGATGACTTAGTACCACATACCGGAGTGTGTGCTAAAGTCGAAGATAAACAGGTCGCTATTTTCTATTGTCAGCGTAGCGACCAACTGTACGCGCTTTGCAATTACGATCCTTTTGGCCATGCCTATGTGATGTCTCGCGGCATTATGGGCTCGCTAGATGGCCAACCTTGTGTAGCTTCACCGCTTTACAAGCAGCACTTTAACCTACAAACGGGTGTCTGCATTGAAGAGCCAGAGGTCCAACTGACTCGGTTTGATGTACGAGTCAGTGGTAATGATGTTCAACTCAAGTTGCCACTCGCAGCTTAACCCTTCGTGTACAAGGAATTCTGATCAACATATTGATCAGTAAAAGGAATTTGTTATGGAAAGCACTAAATTTAACTTGTTTTCGTTTTCAGGGAAGATGAAAACACTGCACTTAAGCTGGATGGCCTTTTTTATTACCTTTGTGGTGTGGTTTAACTTTGCACCATTACTTCAAATGGTAAAAACGTCATTGGGCTTATCAACTCAAGAGATCAAAACGTTACTCATCCTTAATGTGGCCCTGACGATACCAGCGAGGGTAATCATTGGTATGTTGACTGACAAATATGGTCCACGTCTGGTCTACTCCGCACTGTTGGCGATATGTTCCATTCCATGTTTTGTTTTTGCGTTGTCAGATTCATTTATTCAAGCGGCCATCGCTCGTTTCCTATTAGGTTTTATTGGCGCAGGTTTTGTTATTGGTATTCGTTTAGTCTCTGAGTGGTTCCCACATGATGAACTGGGCACTGCGGAAGGTATTTATGGTGGTTGGGGCAACTTTGGCTCAGCGGCGGCTGCCTTTACCTTACCAACGTTAGCTCTGATGTTCGGTGGTGAAGACGGATGGCGCTATGCCGTTGGTGTGACGGGCCTAATGAGTTTGGTGTTCTCTGTCATTTTTTATCGTAACGTTCAAGATACGCCAAAAGGGTCGACTTACTTTAAACCTAAACATTTAGCAGCGATGGAAGTGACATCGAAAGGGGACTTTTTCTTCCTGTTGATCATGAAGATCCCTATGTATGCTGCGCTTGCTCTACTTGCTTGGAAACTTGCTCCATCGAATATTGGTATGTTGAGTGACACTGTGGTTAACGCCTTTTATGTCGGCCTAGTAGTCCTATACGGATACGAAGTGTTTCAAGTCTGGAAGGTCAACAAATCTATCTTCTCTAAGCCTGTTCCGGAGATGCATCAATACAAGTTTAAGCAAGTAGCTGTGCTGAACGTGTTGTATTTTGCCACGTTCGGCTCGGAGTTGGCAGTGGTCTCGATGCTACCTCTATTCTTCTCTGAAACGTTTGAACTGACGCCTGTTTTAGCGGGTATGGTGGCTTCGGCTTATGCCTTTATGAACTTAATGTCGCGTCCAGGTGGCGGTTGGATCTCAGACAAGTTTGGTCGTAAATCGACATTGTTAATTCTAACGGCAGGTTTGGCTGTGGGTTATTTCATGATGGGCCAAGTCAACAGTGAGTGGCCGTTGTGGCTTGCAGTATGTGCTGCCATGGTTTGTTCGTTCTTTGTTCAAGCTGGCGAAGGTGCGGTGTTTGCTACGGTGCCATTGATCAAGCGCCGCATGACAGGTCAAATCGCTGGAATGACAGGAGCTTACGGGAATGTCGGTGCTGTGGTTTACCTGACGGTTCTGTCATTTGTTGACTATCAAACCTTCTTCTATGTTATCGCAGGTACAGCGGTTCTTGGTTTCGCAACCTTGATGTTTATGGAAGAACCCAGTGGTCAAATAGCTGAGGTAAACGAAGATGGTAGCGTAACGTTAATCAACGTATCTCATTAATGGTAATCGGGGAGTGAGCACTTAGCGTGCTCACTCGTTCAAGAGCTCTGCTTGCACAGAGCTTTTGTTCTCCGAAGGTTTAATTAGGGAATGATTATGGGATTACCGCTTAACCATCCACAAACGCTGACGACATCATACGGCGGTGTGTCTTCTGCAGGTATTCGAAGCGAAAACCAAGATGCGTTTGTGGTTCGAGAGCCAAGACTGCAAAGTGAGTTGGAAACCAAGGGTATGCTTGCGTGCATTGCTGATGGTGTGAGCTGCAGTGAACACGGGCAGAAAGCCAGTCACACCAGTGTGATGCAGTTTGTTGCTGACTATTATGCGACGCCGGACAGTTGGAGCGTTCGGCGTTCGGCAATTCAGGTATTGACGTCATTGAATACGTGGCTATATGAGCAGAGCCTGAAGCAACCACTGAAGCATAATGGACTGGTTACCACCTTTAGTGCTGTTGTCGTTAAATCCAATACGGCGTATCTATTTCATGTTGGTGATAGCCGGATATACTTGCTTAGACAAGGCAAGCTCCGCTTGTTAACCAGAGATCATCAGCGAACCAATATCGGCAGAGCGGCGTACCTAACTCGCGCTTTGGGCATGGATAGCAAATTGGAGGTCGATTTTCAGACCTTAGCCGTCGAAACTGGTGATCTTTTCTTGCTCTCAACCGACGGCGTGCATGATTTCATCACTGATCAGCAGATGGTTAACACTCTCCAAAACCAACACCAAAGCTTTGAGACACGAAGCGAAGCATTGACGGATCTGGCCATAGAAAACGGTAGCCAAGACAATGTCACGAGCTTATTGGTTTCCGTCGATCATGTTCCTAACCTCACATTGCATGAGTTTCAACAACAATCACTTAACCAAGTGGTGCCTCCTCCGCTTAAAGTGAACAACAGGATTGATAGTTACACGGTGACAAAAGTACTTCACGCTGGAACTCGAAGTCATGTTTATGAGGTGACGCAAGAACAGACTGAGCGGAAGTATATTCTCAAAGCGCCTTCTTTACTGCATGTGGAAGATAAACAGGCTCTACTCGACATTAGTAATGAATATTGGGTGGGAACGCATGTGAATAGTCATCGAATCATGCGTACTTATCCACGACCTGCCGATTCTCCCTTTCTTTACTTACTGTGTGAGCCGATAGATGGGATCACGTTGAGGCAGTGGATGCTTGATAACCCGACGCCGAGCTTAGACACTGTGAGAAGCATTGTTGCTGAGATAGTGAAAGCGGTACGCGTGCTGCAACGGTTAGATATGGTACATCGCGACTTAAAGCCCGAAAATGTGATGATATCAGAGTCGCTGCAAGTGACCTTGATTGATTTGGGATCTGTTTCGGTGAAGGCCTTAGACGAAGCAAGGCAAGAACAAGGTGCTCAAATGCCCAAAGGTGCGGCAAATTATATTGCCCCTGAGTACCTGAATGGCAACGAAGCGACAACCATATCCGATTTATTTTCGGTTGCGGTAATTACGTATGAAATGCTGTCTGGCACTCTTCCCTATAAAGCGATGATTGCGCGCAGTGTCGACAATGCACGTCATCAACAGTGGAAATATCAGAGTATTCAAATCACCAATCCTGAACTCCCCCTGTGGCTGGATATGGCCTTAAAGAAGGCTTGTCATCCCAATCCGCAACATCGTTATCAAGCGTTGGGAGAGTTCTTGTTGGATTTGAGCCAACCGAATAAAGCGTTAATGAAACAGTATGAGACGAGTCCGCTGATTAAAAAGCATCCATTGCTATTTTGGAAGGGAGCAACAGCGTTACTCGCATTATTGGCCGCCATTGAGTTGATGTTATTACTTATCTAATAGCTGTTTATTTGACGCGCATTAGTTGATGTTTAGTGCGACCAAGTTCGAACACTAAGATTTGTGAGCGCTTCATGGACTCGACTTTACTCAGCATCTGCTGATCGTAGCCTTTGCTTTTCATCCAGGAAAGAGAAGACGAGAACTGATCTTCATTAACCACATATGACTGGTCTTTGAGTATGGACTCGGAAACATGGACTACCCAAATGCGAGAGCGAAATTCGACCGCATTCGCGAGAGAATTGAGAAGTTTTTTTAGCATGAAAATGACTCAGTGCATTGAGTTAACAGACAATAAGGCGACCGATTGTTACAAAAATCTTAACAATAAGATAGGCAAAACAAGAAAATTCGTCTTACGCTTAATTTAAACGGGATAAACAATTCTTACTTAACATCAAGGATTGATAGGTAATGTCTATTACAAGAATCGTAGAATCCCATTTAGCAATATTGAAAATTTGGACAACAATAAACTTATTACGATTAAGTTATTGGGGCTGAAGGAGATCGCCATGGAATCGCTAAAAGTTAAAGACTACATGACCCAAAGAACGGTGACCTTTACACAAGACATGTCATTGAGTGCTGCACTTGATAAAGTCATGCAGTCTAACCACCTTGGTGGTCCGGTTATTGATGAACGAGAACAAGTTATTGGCTTCATTTCAGAACAAGACTTGCTCGATAAGTTGGTTAAAGTTAGCTATCACTGTCAAGACACGCATACTGTTGGAGATTGTATGCATCAAGAGGTGCTGTCAGTGACGCCTGAAACGTCCATCATTGAACTCGCAGATATGATGAAGGTCGGTAAACCGAAAGTTTATCCTGTTATCGACAATGGAAGATTGGTAGGAACGATTACTCGTCGCGATGTACTTCGAGCCATCGGCAAAAATATTGAAGCGTGCTTCAAACATCCTGTGTAAACTAAACAATATTCCCCTATGGGCGCTTCGGCGCCCTTTATTGTTTGTTGCATGTAAATAAAAAGGACTGGTATGGCGGACCAATCGGCTAAATTCGTTGAAGGATCAACCATGAGGCATATCCTGGTGATGTCAGGAACCTCTACTGTCGGCATCATGGCGATATTCATTGTCGATTTACTCGATATGCTGTTCATCAGTATGTTGGGTCAAGCTGAACTGGCTGCTGCGGTTGGGTTCGCTGGTACGTTAACCTTTTTTGCTACCTCCGTTTCTATAGGAACTTCCATCGCTATGGGCGCATTAATGTCCAAAGCTATTGGGGCTAAGAACGTAGATTATGCAAGGCAGATAGGCTCTAGCGTTCTTGTTATCGCATTTATCATTAGTGCGATTGTAACGGCGATAATGTGTGCCTACATCCCAGAACTGCTGACAGCGATCGGTGCAGAAGGGAGAGCACACGAGAGAGCAGAAGCCTACCTTTGGATCTTATTGCCGAGTACGCCACTGATTGCTTTAGGTATGGCTAGTGGTGCAGGTCTGCGAGCGGCGGGTGATGCGAAACGATCGATGTGGGCAACGCTTGCGGGTGGGATTGTTAACGCTATATTAGATCCTATTTTCATTTTCGGTTTTAACTGGAATGTGGAAGGGGCCGCCGCGGCTTCGGTCGTTGCTCGATTTGCAGTGTTCTATTTCTCGTTTGCACCGTTACTACGTGTACACAAATTACTAGCTAAACCTACGTATTTGAATGTCATTAGTGATGCCAGAGTGATGCTGGCGATCGCGATTCCTGCCATTATTACTAATACCGCGACGCCTATTGGCAATGCGATTGTCACCACTGCTATTGCCCAGTATGGCGAGGATTTTGTCGCTGGTTTTGCGGTAATTGGTCGTCTGACGCCAGTTTGTTTTGCCTTTATCTTTGCGCTGTCCGGGGCTGTGGGGCCTATCGTAGGGCAAAACTATGGAGCGGTAAGAATTGATCGTGTGGAGGAAACGTTAAAGAACTCACTCATCGTGACGACCATATACACATTAGTGGTTTGCGCTTTATTGTATCTTCTCCAACAGCCGATTATTAACATGTTCTCGTTAACCGGGGATGCATCGCTGATCGTGGCAGCATTTGCGACTTATGTCGCCATCACCTTTGTGTTTAATGGTGTGCTGTTTGTCGCGAATACGTCGTTCAATAATTTGGGTAAGCCACTGTATTCCACTGCGCTCAATCTGGGTAAGGCGACGTTAGGTACATTGCCATTTGTGTACTTAGGTTCATTATGGTTTGGTGCGTTGGGCGTCTTGTATGGACAAGCGGTGGGTAATATCGTGTTTGGGGTGTTAGGTTACATTGTTCTTAAATTCCATATCTCTGAACTGCGTAAGACTGGCGAATGTCAAAGTACAGAAGAAGACCCAAGTTTGGTTTGTGTTAACTCTCAACCATTCAGTACAACAGACCCTGTTATGATTAATGATGTGTCGAAAGTAGAGGAGCAGTTAGAGTCCCCAACACTATCGGGGTAAAATTTTTCTTGACCTTGGAGCTAGCTCCAAGGTTTACACTTGGGATGTAGGATAAGCAAAGGAGAATCCCATGTGTACAAAACATAAAGCGTGCAGCTCACAATCTATCAACGCCATTCGTCCCGCGGGTGATGCGTGCAACGCGCCAAAAATCGCACAAGTAACGGCTACTTCTAGCGAGCAATCTGCTGATTGTTGCGAATCAGAAAGTAGTTGTTGTGCGTCGGAGCCAGATGAACCTGCCGCTTCCGGCGGGAAAACTGAATCTGATTCTGGACTATTAAAATCTTGGAAAGTTGTTGGGATGGACTGCCCTGCATGCGCCAGAAAAGTGGAGTCAGCAACCAATAAATTAGCTGGGGTGGTGAGCTCTAAAGTTCTGTTTGCCACTGAAAAGCTGGTGGTTCGAGTCAACGATGCTGCGTTATTTACTCAAGTTGAAGCAGCCGTTATTGATGCTGGCTTTACTCTGAACGCTCTAGATGGCAGTACCAATGGAGCGCCGCAAGACCAACTAACAGGTTGGAAAAAAACCTTAAAAGACAACTTTCATATCCTTGCTATCTCTACAGGTATGGCGATCGCTGCTGCGTTTAAAGGCAGTTTTCCTCAGTTAAGTGAATGGCTATTCACGCTAACATGTATTCTTGGTCTTATCCCTATTGCTTCAAAGGCACTGAAACTTGCCAAATCTGGTACTCCTTTTGCCATTGAAACACTAATGAGTGTTGCGGCGATTGGTGCGTTGTATCTCGGTGAAACGGTAGAAGCGGCAATGGTTCTGTTACTGTTTCTTATTGGTGAGCGATTGGAAGCTTTTGCTGCTTCTAGAGCGCGCAGCGGTGTTCAAGCGTTAATGTCCTTGGTTCCAGAAGAGGCCACCGTGATTGTAGATGGTGTGCGCCAAACCAAGAGTGCATCGGCACTTGCGCCTGGTGACATTATCGAAGTTGCACCTGGTGACCGTATGCCGGCCGACGGCTCGTTATTGGATGCTAACGCAAGCTTTGATGAAAGTGCTTTGACTGGAGAATCGCTTCCCGTCGAACGCCATATCGGTGAGACCGTTATGGCTGGTGCGGTCCTTACAGACAAAGTTGTGCGACTCACGGTGACGTCCAAACAGGGTGAGAACGCCATTGACCGCATTCTTCACCTCATAGAAGAAGCGGAATCGAGAAAAGCGCCAATCGAGCGATTCTTGGATAAATTCAGTCGCTGGTACACACCACTAATGATGCTGGTTTCGCTTCTGGTAATTATTACGCCTCCTCTTATGTTCGCACAGCCATGGGAAACCTGGGTGTATCGTGGTTTAGCACTACTGCTGATCGCTTGTCCTTGTGCGCTTGTGATTTCAACACCAGCAGCGATTACGTCAGGCCTTGCCGCAGCAACAAGACGTGGTGCACTGATTAAAGGTGGTGCAGCGTTAGAGCAGCTAGGCAACGTTCAAGCTATTGCATTTGATAAAACGGGTACGCTGACGTTAGGCAAACCTCATGTTACCGACGTAGTAGTGACAGCAGATTTGGATACGGAACAAGTATTGGCTCTGTCCGGTGCTATTGAGCAAGGTTCGAATCACCCTTTAGCCACGTCATTGATTAAGTACCTGGAGCAGCGTGGTATTGCTATTCCAGAAGCCCAAGAGAAAAAAGCACTGGTTGGTGTTGGTATCGAAGGTATTGTTGATGGTAGTAAGTGGATATTAAGCGCACCATCTAAAGTCACGTTTGATATTGCTGACGAGGTAATGGAGAAAGTGGTTGAGCTGGAAAATGGCGGCAAAACGGTGGTGGTACTGGTGACAGAAAATACGGTGAAAGGCATCATCGCATGGCAGGATGAAGTCAGAGCGGATACCGCAGAAGCGGTGGAAAAACTCGCTAAGCTCGGTATCGATACCATCATGTTGACGGGTGATAATGAGCGAAGTGCACATGCGATAGCAACGCCTCTGGGTATGGATTATAAAGCAAGTTTGTTGCCCGCAGATAAAGTCACCTTTGTTAACGAGCTAGCTCAAGGTCGTCGCGTCGCTATGGTTGGCGATGGCATCAACGATGCACCTGCGATGAAAGCGGCCAATATTGGTATTGCTATGGGTGGGGGGACAGATGTTGCGTTGGAAACGGCTGATGCAGCTCTGACTCATAACCGCTTGAGTGAGCTTCCTGTGATGATCGAGCTCTCAAGAGCAACACTCAGTAACATTAAGCAAAATGTTACGTTAGCATTAGGTTTAAAAGGCATATTCTTAGTCACTAGTCTTTTAGGTATTACAGGGTTATGGGTTGCCGTCTTGGCAGATAGTGGCGCTACTGCCATCGTGACCCTCAACGCACTGAGATTACTGCGTCATAAATCTAAATTTGATTGAATGTAGTACTCAGCTTCGCTGTATTTATAAATAATTCAATCAATAAACCGCCCCTCTGTAGGGCGGTTTTTTTGTGAACAGCAAAGAGTTATTCGTGTAATTTATAGACCGATACGACAATAAAGTGTGATGCAAACCGTTTTTATTTGAAATGTTGATGCTGTTACATTGGTAAAGTGTGATCTGTGTACGTTTATGTTGGGCGTGATCTTATAAGCTTTACCACATATCCAAGAGACAAAAGGAGTCCCCCATGTCCCAAGCTGTTTTCCATCTCGGAGTAAATAAAGAAGATCTACAAGGCGCTACACTAGCGATTATTCCAGGTGACCCAGCTCGAGTTCAAAAGATCGCTGAGTTAATGGATGAGCCAGAGTTTTTGGCTAGCCAACGTGAATACACAGTATACCGTGCAAAACTAGACGGTAAGACGGTTGTTGTTTGTTCGACAGGTATTGGTGGTCCATCAACTTCTATTGCTGTTGAAGAACTAGCTCAATTGGGCGTTCGCACTTTCTTGCGTGTTGGTACTACCGGAGCAATCCAATCTGACGTAAACGTTGGCGACATGATTGTCACGACGGGTTCTGTTCGTCTAGATGGTGCAAGCTTGCACTTTGCTCCTATGGAATTCCCTGCGGTAGCCGATTTCGATGTCGCAACGGCAATGAAAGAAGCGGCAATTGAAGCGGGTTCTACAGTGCATACTGGTGTAACGGCATCAAGTGACACTTTCTACCCTGGTCAAGAGCGTTACGATACCTTCTCAGGCCGTGTTGTTCGTCGTTTCCAAGGTTCTATGGAAGAGTGGCAACAAATGGGCGTACTGAACTTCGAAATGGAGTCGGCAACGCTACTGACTATGTGTGCAAGTTCTGGTCTTAAAGCTGGCTGTGTTGCGGGTGTTATCATCAACCGTACCCAGAAAGAAACGCCTGACCATGATACGTTGAAGCAAGCGGAAACTCGCTCTATCAAAGTGGTTGTAGAGGCTGCGCGTAAGCTTCTTTAAGCATTGATTCAAATAGAAAAGCCTCCTGTTATGGAGGCTTTTTTTTTAGTCAAAAATCGCCGAATTTTCTAAGCATGTTTTGTCGAGGTTTGGTGTTTTGCTGCTTTGTTGTCACGAGTGACGGCCCAAATACATACAAAAGCAACTGTTGTTAGTACACCAATGGCGACGGGTAATGCGCTCCAGCTAAACGATTCGACAGTAAAGCCGCTTATCGCGCTACCAGTTGCAAAACCGATGGAAATGAAGAACATCATTAGCCCTTGCGTATAACCAGCACCAACTCTTGTTAAGCGGGAAGCGACGGCTGGAGAACACATGTCTGTCACTGTTATGCCTTGTAAATAAATTATGACTAACGCGACTGGGAAAATAATGGTCGGTATGAGTTGGAACTCAGCAATAAAGTAAAGTGCTGCAACAACCACAATGGACGCTACTGTACACAGCCTAAATAGTGCTGCTGGACCAAATTTAGCTGAGAAGCGCTCGGCCATAACGACGACGATTAACCCTAGTACTGCAGATATTGATAGGCTGGTGGCGGATACTGCTTCAGATACCGAGAACGCATTTTTCATTAAGTTTGGGAATTGAGCTTGAAACGCGCCTTGACCTGCGCATAGCGCCGCGACAGCAAAAAGGAATAGACCGAATTTAGAAAACAGCACACTCAACAGATTCACTTTTTGTTGCGACTCAGCTTTCGCAGCTTCTTCGCGAGCTTTTGCGGTATCAAGCACTCGCTGACCAGCCTGTTTATTGGTCATAAAGGTGATCAAAGCTAAAACAGTGACGGTGCCCATCATAGTGTAAAAGCTTGTTTCATAGCCAAAACCACCATCTGTTAACGCTGCTAACACGCCACCGCCAATCAAAGTGCCGATAATAGCGGCTTGTGCCATTCGACCCAGCTTGAGAGCTTCAGTTTTATTGTCATAACCGGCGAAAGCGATAAAGACGGGGTTTAACATTAATAATGTTGCAGAACCTAGACCAAAGAAAATAGAGCCAATCGCCATCATCGTAAAGTCAGTGCCTGACGCGATATAGCAGAAACCGGCAATCACATATGCCACCATGCCTAAAAACTGAGCCAATCGGTGCGCTTTATATTTGTCTGCGAGTAAGCCAATAATAGGAGCTGCAAGACCAGCTACACCGAAGAAGCCCATTGCTAAGCCTGCATTGGCAAAACTGCCGGTTCGCTCTGCGACAAACGCAGGCATTACGATCGGGATAAATACAAGTTGGACAAAGCCATAAGCAAGGTGAGCGGAGAACCAAAGCTCAATCCCCAGTTTATTACATAGTTTTTTTAGCATAATCAATCTGCGTTTCCCATTTAGCTTCCCCCGTTAAGTCGAAAGAAAATAAAATTTCAACCCGCATCCTTCTAATTCATATTTCAGCCATCGTGGCTGCATTCACACTGATAAGTTTTCAAAAAGTGAAGCATTCAAATTGATAAGATGATTCTGTTAAAAATATTATTAACAAAAAATAACTTATTGGGTTGATGGTCATTCACTTGATAACTGTTACTTAAGTTAGCTAGAGATACTCCTTTTGGATATACCTTAAATAGGTACAAAGTAGTGTTATATATTGCGCTATGTCTCAATATTATTTTCTTAAAATAGTATCGATAATTAATTGCACATAGCCTTATTTATTTGTTAGTGATGATGTTTTTGAAATGTTAATTTGTATAAGTTGTTTTCAATTCTAGGCATTGGCTTTATCTATATAATATTTAGTTAGATTAAAGTAAGTTCTATTAAATTGGCAGATGGGAGAGTGGGTTGATTTTAATTGATGGAAAAATTTAACCTAATAGAGAAGTATATCTAGGCATTAATTATTTGAAGGAAGTATAGATAATAAAAAGGCTTAGCAATAAGCTAAGCCTTTAAATATAACACCTCATATGATAATTAAGAGGCTTCTGTTCCCGATATGTTAAAGCTTATGCTTTCGCGGTTCTCTTTTTAGTGATTTCTGCTTTGGCCTTCTTAAAACGTTCTGGAAGGATTTGAGTAGCGAATACATCCTCAACCGTTTCTGCACGTTTAATGAGTTCAGCTTGACCGTCTTTAACAAGTACGGTTGCTGGACGTGGCAGTGAGTTAAACTGACTCGCTTGAGATTCAGCGTAGTGACCCACATCCATAATTGCTAGCACGTCTTTTGGCTCTAGTGCAGGCATCGTTGCACCGCTTTCCCAGATTGATGGGATACAGATAGGGCCAGCGATTTCAGTTGTTTTCTTAACAAGAGGTTGTGTCATCTTGTTTGCTGGTAGCACAGGGTTTTTCGACTCTTGTGACTCCACTAGCGTTGCTAGGTAAGTCGACGCATCAACCATGGTGTAAGTGTAATCCATCTCTTGGTCGTCTTTTACGACGTATACAGATGTCAGTAGAGTACCAATGTTACCCGCAATGTAACGGCCAGGCTCTAGCCATAGTTGTGGGACTTTGAAGCCTTCTTTAGTGAACTCTTCTAGCATACCTTCACAGACGATTTTTGCGTAATCTTCGATAGTGTTGGAATTCATCATGTGTTCTTTGCTACGACACTCTGGCTCACGTTCACGAGGCCAGCCACCACCTAGGTCCACTTGGAAAGGTTGTACACCACATTCACGAGAGATCTCGATAACGTTACGTGCGTACTCTCGGTATAGCGCATCCCAACCTTCAGGCTGCTTAGAGAAGCGGCCTAGGTGAGTATGGAAGCCGTAGAATTCGAAGATATCGATTTCTTTAACGCGGTTGATGATTTTCTTCGCCTCTTCTTTAAGTAGACCGAATTTAATCCACTTCATCGCACCGATAAAGTTAGGGAATGGGTAGGCGTCTGGTTCAAAGTCGTTGAAGAAATCTTCAGGGATGACTTTTAGGCGAACAGCGATACGTACTTTTTCAGCAGGTTTTACTTCACGAGCGATACGCTCAACGATCTCGATCTCTTCGTAAGAATCAAGGTGGATTGCGTAGCCGTATTCAATCGCTTTACGAATAGCAAGCTCAGGTTTCACTGTACCGTTTAGTGCGATGGTTTTTGGATCAGCGCCTGCAATGTGAGTCGCTTCAACTTCACCCGGGCCGAAACAGTCGCCACCAACACCTTCCTCATTACAGATAGCGCGAACCGCGAAGTTTGTGTTCGATTTGATAGCGAACATTACGTTCACAGGTTCTGGCCAGTAGTTCCCGAAGGCGTTTTTCACACGGCGTAAGTTACCGCGTAGAGTGTCTTCGCTTAGAACGAACAACGGACTGCCGTATTGCTCAATAAGGTCAGTCGCTTTACAACCACCAATCAATAGATCGTCGCCTTGTGTGGTTAACTCGTCAGTTGGAGTCAATAGGTTGTTTAATCGCTCAGCGTAGTTTTGGTTAGCTTTGTGCTCTGCGAGTAGTTGTTTTTGTTCTTCAAGAACAACGCTAAGGTTGTTTACACTTTCTTCTAAGCGGTTTTGAATTGTCATCTTCGACCCTTACTATTTAGTCAATGATTATCATGAAGTTACATTCGATTTATTTACTGAGTTTGGGACTCTACAAAGGCTCGAATGCGATATTGATTTTATGCTGTTGAGTATATTCTCGGACGTTGTTCCCAAGCACATCACTCAGCGTCAAAAAAACTTACGCTAGCGGAAAATAACAACTTGCATCAGTAAGCAAAATCATTCCCCTGGTGAATGAGTGTTGTTTTCTGGCCTTTGTGTTGACGTGGTTATTAGAGGGTGTTTATCCATAAATTCAACTAATAAAGGCAATGACCAGCGAATGTTACCTCTCCGCTGTAAAGTAAATTACTCGGTTACTTTGTAGTGTTACCTAAGGGCAGGGCAGTAAAAAACTGTTTTGCTACGCGAAAATATAAGGTGTTTTTGTGATAAAGATCGCTAGTTATAGCCTTGGTTGATGCTTCACTGCTTCAATTATTCATCGTCAAATCATTGTTACCGTAAAACGGTCAAAAAACCTGACTCTGAGTGAAGTTTATTCCGACGATACCTGAGATAGATTAATTCCATCCTTTGAAAGGGTTAAAAATAGTCTCAATTTATTGCTCCACAATAATTGATTACTCCCTTTGATGAATATTTATCGAAGATAAAAAGAAGGTTGTTTCCTTCTTCTTAATTAAAAGGTATCGCCCCTATGTACAATAAAGATTTCTTTATTCAGCAAGCTAAAAAGTTCGGCAAAAAACAACGCATGGTTGTTGCGGCAGCACATGATGATGCAACGCTTGATGCAGCAAACAACGCATTCCAAGAAGGCATGGCAGACGTCATTCTTGTTGGTGAGCGCGCGTTAATCAACGAAGCAGCGGCGAAAGCAAATGTTGACCTAGCCAACTTTGAGATCATCGAAGCTGACGGTCTTGAAGCGATTGCAACTGCATCAGTTTCAGCTATTGCAGAAGGTAAAGGCGACCTACTAATGAAGGGTCTTATTGACACTTCTGTTCTACTTAAAGAAGTCCTAAAGAAAGAGCACGGTCTTCGTACCGGTAACGTCCTTAGCCACGCTGGTGTTCTATTCAAAGAAGGTGGCGACAGCTTCCATGTATTTACTGACGCAGCGATGAATATCATGCCTACGCTTGAGCAAAAAGCGGGCATCATCAAAAACGCAGTAAGTCTAGCTCACTCTGTCGGTATCGAAGAGCCTAAAGTCGCTAACTTATGTGCGAAAGAGAAGCCATACGACAAGATGCCAGCGACGATGGACGCGGCAGAGCTTCAAAAAATGAACCAAAACGGTGAAATCGAAGGTTGTATCGTTTCTGGTCCTATCTCTCTAGATATCGCGGTATCTCAGTACGCTGCAAACCTAAAAGGTTATGAGTCTCCAGTAGCGGGCAACGCCGATATCCTAATGGTTCCAAATATCGAAGTAGGCAACGTGTTTGCCAAAGCACTTCAGTACATGGCTGGCTTTAGCATGGCGGGTGTTCTACTTGGTGCACGTATTCCTGTTGTTCTTGTGTCTCGCGCTGACGGCGAAGCAGAGAAGACAGTCTCTATCGCGCTTGCTTGTTCTGTTGCCGCAATGAGCCAACAGAAAACAGCTGCAGAAGCGTCTGCTTAATCATAAATAGCAATAACTAAATTAGGTTTATAAGTGATGAAAATTCTAGCTATCAACCCTGGCTCTACCTCTACAAAAATCGGTGTTTTCGAAGGCACTACTGAGCTGTTCGAGAAAACACTACGTCACAGTGCTGAAGAGTTGGCACCGTTTGGCGCTGTTGTTGCTCACCAGAAAGCATTCCGTAAAGAAGCGATCCTAGCGGCACTAGAAGAAGCTGGTGTTAAAGCGTCTGAACTAGGTGCAGTGGCATGTCGTGGCGGTGTTCTTAAGCCAATCGCAGGTGGTACTTACAAGGTTGACGATGCAGTAATCGCTGACCTTCTTGAAGCACAAATTCAACACCCAGCAAGCCTTGCAGGCATCATCGGTAAAGAGATTGCAGACGAGAACGGTATTGAAGCGTTCTTCACTGACGCGCCAGTGACTTATGAGTTATCTGAGCTAGCGGCATTCTCTGGCCATAAAGCAATTAAACGCAAAGGTCGTTTCCATGCGCTTAACCAGAAAGCTATTGCTCGTCAGTTTGCTGAGCAGCAAGGTAAGAAATACGAGGACGTGAACGTTATCGTGTGTCACATGGGTGGCGGTATCACTGTTGGTGCACACATGGGCGGTCGTACTGTTGATGTAAACGACGCGGTTTCTGAAGGCCCATTCACGCCTGAGCGCTCTGGTGACCTGCCAACTCGTGAGCTAATCGACATCTGCTTCAGCGGCGAGTACACGCATGCTGAGATGAAAGCATTCATCCAAGGTAAAGGCGGCGCCTTCAGCTACACAGGTAGCATCGACATGCGTGAAATCGAAGAGAAAGCGGAAGCAGGCGACGCTGAGTTCAAACTAGTGACTGATGCAATGGCTTACCAAGTGTCTAAGCAAATCGCTGCAATGGGCGCGGTATTCGGTGGTGAGAAAGTTGATGGAATCCTGCTAACAGGTGGTATCGCCTACAGCAAATACATCACGGCGGAAATCACTAAGCGCGTTGAGTTCATTGCTCCGGTAACTAAGTTCCCAGGTGAAGTTGAACTAGAAGCACTAGTACTAGGCACACTGCGTGTGGCTAACGGCGAAGAAGCGGCGAAAACATACGCTTAATGAATTAAAGATTAGGGCAGGTCATGAGCCTGCTCTGTAGAAGTGGCTCGCCACTGAATACTTTACAGAAGGTAATTAAAATGTCATTCGATATCAATAACGCACAAGGTGTATTCGAAACTGTTGAAGCAGCAATCGAAGCAACTCACAAAGCTCAAGTTGAATTCTACGCTAACTCTACTAAAGAAGGCCGTGAAGCTATCCTTACTGCTATTCGTGGTGCGGTTCTAGCTAAAGCTGAAGACTTCGCGAAAATGGTTCGTGAAGAAACTAAACTAGGTCGTGTTGAAGACAAGATCGCTAAGCACCAGCTAACTGCTGCTAAGACTCCGGGTACTGAAGTTCTAGAAACTAAAGTATGGTCTGGTGACAACGGTATCTCTCTAGAAGAGCGTGCACCATACGGTGTTATCGGTGCGGTTACTCCTGTAACTAACCCAACTGAAACTATCGTTAACAACGCTATCTCTATGCTAGCGTCTGGTAACGCGGTAACGTTCAACGTTCACCCATCTTCAAAAGTTGTTTCTGCGGTAATGATCGACATGATCAACAAAACTATCGTTGAAGCAGGCGGCCCAGCTAACCTAGTTACTATGGTTAAAGAGCCAACTCTAGAAACTCTTAACGAAATCGCTAAATCTCCACTAGTAAACATGCTAGTTGGTACTGGTGGTCCTGGTCTAGTTAAAGCAATCCTACAATCTGGTAAGAAAGGTGTAGGTGCTGGCGCTGGTAACCCACCTGTCATCGTTGATGCTTCTGCTAACCTAGACCTAGCAGCGGCTGGCGTTTACGGCGGCGCATCTTTCGATAACAACCTACTATGTATCGGTGAGAAAGAAGTATTCGTTGAAGATTCAGTCGCTGACGAGTTCCTAGCTAAGCTAGAAGCAACTGGCGCTTACGTTCTTTCTGCAGAAGAAGCTGAGAAGCTAACTGCACAAATCCTAACTATGGACGAAATCGACGGTGCTAAGCCATGTACTGCGCAAGAAATTGCTCGCGTATGGCACCCAGTTAAGCAACATGTTGGTCAAGACGCAGGTGAAATCCTGAAGTCTATCGGTGTTGAGTCTGAGACTCGTCTAGCGGTTATGGTTGTTGAGAACGATCACCCACTAGTACACGTAGAGCAAATGATGCCAGTACTTCCAGTTGTTCGTTGTGCGAACATCGACGAAGCTATCGAGCGCGCTGTTGCTGCTGAGCGTGGTAACAAGCACTCTGCATGTATCTACTCGGGCAACATCGAGAACGTAACTAAGTTCGGTCGCGCTATCAACACCACTATCTTCGCTCACAACGGTCCAACACTATCTGGTGTAGGTTACAACGCTGAAGGTACTTCAACGTTCACAATCGCTGGTCCAACTGGTGAAGGTATCACAAACGCGTACTCGTTCACTCGTGCACGTCGTTTCGCAATCGCTCAAGGTGGTCTGCGTATCGTTTAATCGATTTACCCCAATCGATAAAACGAAAAAGCCGAAGCATTTGCTTCGGCTTTTCTCGTTGATGAAAGTGGATGGTTAAAACAAGTCGTAGATACCTTCTTCGATGCCATCGATCAGTGCTTGTCTTGTTTCTACCGCATGATCGTTCGGGCGTGACATCTCGCCAAAGCTCTCAAAATACATGCCATTCGGATGCTTCACGACCACTAAGTGCTCTTGACGCAACTCTTGTTTTACTAGTGTCTCAGGAATGATCGCCCAACCTAAATTATCGATAACCGCATCCAATACTTCTTGGTAGTTGGAAAAGCTCATTGTGCTACTCGAAATAGGGCGAAAATCTTGATGAATCTCTTCAAACAGATGAGACAGCACGATTTGTCGATGGGCACTGATGTCGGTACTGGTAACGTTGGTGAGTTTAGCCAGTTCATGCTGGGGAGAGCATACCGCCATCATTCGAATACGATGGAGAGCACGAACCTTCACTTGTGGGTCATCCCCAGAGCTAAAGACCAAACCATAGCCGAGGTCTACGTGATTTTCACGAACGAGAGTCGGGATATCGGCACTGGAGGCTTTGATGACGGTCAGGGAGACATGTGGAAACTCATCAGACAAAGCAACAAGTTGTTTGCGCCAGAATGAAGACGGTAACGTGTCGTCATAGGCGATGCGTATTTTGTCACTGTCACCTTGTCGAAACTGCTCGGCTTTTGAGTACAGACTTTCTGCCATATTGAGGATGTTTCGACAATCGGGCAGTAAAGCACTTCCCGCGTCATTCAATACCAGACGATTACGAGTCCGTTCAAACAGTTCTACACCCAATTCATCTTCTAAACTGGATAGCGCCATACTTAGTGAGGTGCGCGTTTTACCCATAATATTAGCAACTTTGGTCAATGAACCATGCTCTGCAGTTAACGCAAACACTCTAAGTTTGGTGAGATTCATAAGGCAAACTCCTACCTTAATAATTAGCGGCAAAGTATATACCCAATACGACTGGGTAGATGACAACTATTCTTTCTGTCAGCATGATTAGAGTATAACAAACTTGACGCTGAGAGAAGTGTGGGCTTAACACTGGAGGCTTTGGGCTATTACGACTTTGTAGGTAGGCTGATATTATCATCACTATAAATAAGCCCAGTATTTTTATGGTTAACAACGGGTCAAGCAGAGTGTTTACTCAGTTGATAATTTACCTAGATTTGGCGTGGGCTAGCTATTCGCTCAGTAGAAAACGGATCTTTTTGCTGTGGTTTAATTTATTACCCACAACACTAAGGGTAATGATCTATTGAGGTCTGTGATCATGTTGAAAAAACTTGGCTTAGAGGGCTGGTTTGCCGCGCACTTTGCTTATGGCATTGTGCAAATCGTGTTTATTCCTATGTTAATGCCTTCCTTTATTCTTGCTCGTACTGGTAGTGCGACTCAAGCGGGTCTGGCAATGGCTGTATTTGGTATGGCGGGTCTTGCCGCTCCAATTATTGGAGGCCTCGCTGATAAGTACAAAGCGCATCGACATGCACAGCTTTTCGGTATGATCTGTTATCTGCTTGCTGGGACAAGTTTTGTCGTCGCGGGTGAAAGCTTTCCATTGATGTTAGTGGGTGCTGCATGTTTCGGTGTTGGCTCAGCTATTCTTCTTATGCTCAACCCTGTTTTTATTACGTTTGCGGGCTACGATACAAAAACTGAAGCGATGAAGCTTGGTCGTATGGCTCAAACGCTTATCATTGGTGCTTTATTATCTGGTGTAGCCTTGGCATATATCACTGATTTAGGTTGGTCTTACGAACAACGTTTTGGCGTTATGATGGCGATTGTTGCTGTGCTGTTGGTTATAACCATGTTTACCAATAAAGCCGCAGCTCAACGAGTACTGGATAACGCTGAGGCGAGTGCCGAAGCGGATATCGGTGGCAAAGAAGACGTTGGTCTAGCAAAATCACTATTCTCAAATTTCGGTTTGTTCCTACTTGCCGTTGGTTTGCTATGTGCGGGACAAGGGGCATTTCAGGCACAATATCCGAACTTACTAGAAAACGCTTACGGTGTCACGCAATCTCTCTCCGCTGCTAACCTATCGGTGGCGTCAGTTGTGGGGCTGTTTATCTTAATCGCGGCTGAGCGCTTTGTGGCACGTTACGGCAACCTTAGCTTGTTCAAAGTGTCAGCGATTGCTTCTATCGTCGTGATTGGTTTGCTTTACGTGATAGCTGAAGCCGGAATGAGTGTGCACTACATTATTACCCTAGGCTTGTTCCTGATTTATCTGCAAGGTATCACTATTACCGATATGATTTCACCAGCGATTGCTGCTCGCTTGACCGTAGTAGGTGGCGGTCTGACTCAAGGCTTAATGATGTTCTTCATCTCATTAGGTTTTGCTGCTGGTAGCGTTATCAGTGGTGTTGCTGTAGATGGGTTTGGTTGGGCAGCGTTGCCATTTGCTATTTTAGCCCTGACGACTGCTGCATATGTATGTATTGTCATTGTTGGCGCGAAACACAAAGCGTCGGTAAAGCATAAGCAGCAACAAGCTGCAGCGTAAACGCAAAATCAAAGTAAAAAAAGCTTGGCGATGGCCAAGCTTTTTCTGTTTCTATCTGCTTAAGAAAGGTGAGCTTTCTCATCGATACCGCCGGCACCTTTAAACCATTTGGTTAGATGCAGTTTTAGATCCTTCAACTCATCCGGTCCAATAAGTGCTAAGCCAAGATCTTCTGCACGAGTAATATCGTTGTGACGTAGCGGTCTAAAACTAACCAACATGGCACGGGCTTGCAGGCCACCTAACAAGTCACGCAGCGATTCCAGTTTGTATAGAGTGTCGTCACCATCGTCGCGCATACCTTTGGTCTTACATTCAATAATATGCAATTTATTGTTTACAACGGATGCGACATCCAGTTCGTTGCGAACTTCTCGCTCACCAAGCTGACGGTATACTTGAACATTCAAAGAACGGTCTTGAATGGTCGGTAAGTCGTCTTGGATTTGTTTGACCGTGCTATGAACTAGGTTCTCTAACCATTCCCCATTGGAAAAGCGACGTGCATCTTCACTGATAAAGGTTAAAATGCCGTTGTCATAAGTCGCTATTTCAGATTCTACCAAATCGCTAAGTAGCATATTGAGTTCGCGATAACCTTGTTGTTTTTCGGAAAGCTCAACATCGAGTTTCTGTTCTTTTCGGCACGTGGTTGCCAAGTAGTTTAGCGTCGCTAGACCCGGACCTAATTCCAGTGCGTTACTCGCCCATTTTTCACCCAGCTCATAAAGTTTTCTGTCAAGTAGTGGGGGAAGATCGTAGTCAGTAAATTCACCACGAGCACCAAAAATCGTGAGGTAATCACCAATGGTGATATGATCTTGTACCTGCGCATCAGTTGCGCCTTCCGGGTACAACCAGCACATCTTATCGCTGTTCGGTTCAACAACGAAGATTGGCCAATGGAAGGTACGGAATACTTCATAGACAGAAAGCAGTCGATGTCTTAAGCCGCAACTGGCATTCAATTTAACTTCGACATTCTTTTCTTTAAGTTGCTTAGCTAAACCGAGAATGGATTGTTTGATAACAGACGTATTGACGATATTGGGAATTTCATAAAATTCTGCAGTAATGTAGCGCTCCGCCAATACTGAGCTCAAACGCTCATACATTTCAAATTGGGATTCGTCACCAATAAAGATGATGTGACGACTAACGGTTCGGTCATCCAGTAAAGGAGTTACCAAACGAATGGGATCTTGATCAATTATGCCTACGTGAACGGCCATTATAGCTTCCTTCAACTATTGGCTTGCTGAAGAAAATGAGAGCATGACATTCGTCATTGATATCGAAACTTGGGCTTTCAAAATCAAAGGTCATGGAAAAGTGAAGCAAGCCATAATTCAGATATAATGCCGTTACTTGTAAAAAACAAGAGCAGGTCTCAACGAAACCTGCTCTTCAGGGGAGAATTTACGCGTTTCTTACACGAAAACTAAAGTTTGAAGCGGTGTACTAGTTCACTTTGCTGATTGGCTAGGCTAGTTAAGCTTTCACTTGTTGCCGCGATTTGCGACATGGCTTGATAGCTTTCATCGGCGATATGATTGATTTCTTCGATGTTTTTAGCGATATCTACGGTAGTTTCACTTTGCTCGCCTGCGGCTTGAGAAATATGCGTACTCATTTGGCTGATTTCGATGATCAACGCTTGTATCTCTTCCATGGCTCCATTAGCGGTAGAGGCTTGCTCAACCGATAGTTCCATATCCTTCATACAGCTTTCAATGACTTGTCCTGCACTCTTAGAGCTGGTTTGTAAGTTACTGATCATAGTTTCGATTTCAGTGGTAGATTCAGTGGTCTTCTGAGCTAGTACGCGAACTTCGTCTGCCACCACTGCAAACCCACGTCCTTGCTCGCCTGCACGTGCTGCTTCAATAGCAGCATTGAGGGCGAGTAGGTTGGTTTGCTCAGCGATGTTGCGAATGACATCTAAAATGCTGCCAATTTGGCTGCTCATCTTCTGAAGTTCGCCAACCGCTTCAACCGATTCATTAAGACGAAGCTCCAACTGATTGATGGTGCTGATATTGGTACTCATGATTTGACGACCAGATTCAGAGGCCGATTCGACTTGATGTACCTTCTCTAACGAGTTTTGCGCACTGTTTGCCACTTCCTGTACTGAATGAGACATTTCGGTCATTGCCGTCGCGACGTTAGCGGTTTGCTCACGCTGCGCACTAAGTTGGCTTTGCGCACTCAAAGACGTGCTTTGGTTGTTGCTTGCAGTATCAGTGAGGTTGTCCGATGCATCATTCAGTTTGACCAACACGTTGTGCAGGCTGTCTGCAAGCGTATTAATGTGGTTGCCTAGACGGCGGAACTCATTGTTGTATTTCACCTCAATGCGCTGCGTCATGTCGCCTTCGGTTAAGCTTTCTAGTGTTTTGAGTGTGCTGTTCAGTGGTTGACGCACACTTTGCGCAATGTGGTAACCAATACCGACTGCAATTAAGACAACGACCATACCTATACCAATGGCTTTTATTACGCCTTCGTCATAGATAGTGCCTGCTTGTTCAAGAGATTGGTTTAGATTGGCTGTCGCAGTTTCGGTGAAGCCGTTAAGTGTCGCCATCGCACCGTCTACTTCCAGAGCTAGGTTTTCGATGTTTTGATACAGAGCGGCTCTGGCGATCAAATAATTATTATGTTGGTCTAACACGCCACCTTTCTGGCCGACATCTTTGGTAAATTGTTCCACAGAGCTCTCAAACACTTTCTTCAACTCTGGCATTTGTGTAACTAAGCCGCGGTAAGCGTAGTTGAGGTGAGTGACGGCTTTGCGGTTTTTATTAACGGCTTCTTGAACGAAGACGGTATCGCTACTGGCGAGTGCATCTGAAGTGATGAGTTCGGCGTCTTTTAGCTTGATAAAGTAACTTTTTGCCATCACTTTGACAGAAATACTCGAAGCGTCATCTACATACTCTTTCATACCAACAGAAAGGTCTGAGTGGAGTTTTTGGAATCGTCGTGTAGAGAGTTGAACCTGTTCTTGTGCTGCGAACATGGATTGGTAGTTATCCATCGCTTCTTGGGCTTCTTCGCTATAGCGAGCTTGAACCTCTCGCAGTTCTCCAATTCGGTTTTCTAGCTCAGGGAAACCGGCACTCGCGCTAGCGAGTTGTTCTAAGTCACGACCAAACTCTTCCATTGAAGCGGAAAACTCTTCGCGACGGATAGTCATTCTCTCTTCGTTCTGCGTTGTGAGGAAATCTTTGAAGGATTTGTCCGCAGACAATAATTGCACACTGGTTTGATTCGAAAGAGAAACTAACGGGAGAGAGGACTTAGAAACAGAACCAAAATACTGATGAATTTGGTTCATGCCACTGAGCATAATCATGATGGTGATAACAAAAAGAATGACGATGAGCGTGAACCCGGCGTACATCCTCCGTATAACGGAACCCTGCATATATCTCTCCCTAGTGATGTTGCAGCAATACAAAAATCATACAAAATTTAACTGGACGCTTTACGCTAAACCTTGCACTATCCGTCCACTCGTAACATCAGGTCGGAATTGAGGTTTGGCGCTTTTGTCTCTTTATCGTTACAAATAACAAAAACTGAAATATATATGACTTGTCGTGCTACGTTTTATGACGCACTCGTCAAAAATGTAATAAAAGCCAAGGTTTTGTCGTGAAGTGTTATCTCAAAAAAAGTACTTCTAGCGAGATATAGGTTGAGAATCGAACAATAGTGAAAACAACAAGCTATGTTGGCTTTGCTTTAAATTGTGATTCTATAGACCTTAGTGCATACTTCTAAAGTAAGTATGTGCTGGCGATCCTGTGTCAGTATTATTGGTTTGGTAATTGGAGAACTTCATGGCTGAAGAAACCATTTTTAGCAAAATTATTCGTAAAGAAATTCCTGCCGATGTGTTGTATCAAGACGATCTTGTTACCGCATTTCGTGATATCAATCCGCGTGCTCCAAGCCACGTGTTGATCATTCCAAACAAACTGATTCCCACTGTTAATGAAGTTGAAACTGATGATGAAGCAATGATGGGACGTATGTTCACCGCTGCAAGGAAGATCGCCCATGATGAAGGTATTGCAGAAGATGGCTATCGTTTGATCGTCAACTGTAATTCTCACGGCGGTCAAGAGGTGTACCATATTCACATGCATCTCGTTGGTGGTCGCCCACTTGGCCCATTGTTGATGAGCTAATTTCGAGAGGCTTTGGCAACTTAGTACTAACGTAATTGTCAAAGCCTCACTAAAGGTATCTATTCTCTTCAAAACATATGTTAATACGTAGCGTTAAACACGCACTCATCGTCGTACTTGCTGCATCACTTACCGCTTGTGCGGGACTAAGTGCAGGTAATCTGTTTAGCCACTATACCCAGCAGAATACGGTGGTGTATCAAGCGGTGAAAACTGGCCAATATGAAAAAGCGCAGGCTGCATTGCCTCAGGCTGAAGATGTCGTTGCGGGTGATATCTTGGATAATTTTGAGCGCGGCAGGGTCGAGTTCTTAAACCAATCCTATCCGCAAAGTAAATCAGCGCTTGAAGTTAGTGATAAGGCCGTTAGAGTTCAGCAAGATAAGGCGCTTATTTCTATTACTGACACTGCGACTAGTGTTGGCGCCTTAGCGGTCAATGACAATATAACCGAGTATGTGCCGCCAGATTATGAGCTAGGTTATTTACACCTGTATCTAGGGCTCAACTATATTCAAAAGAACGACCTAGAGGGTGCACTGGTTGAAGTGCGACGAGCAAACCAAGTTCAACAGCGTGCTCGCCAGGCGCGAGAGAAAGACTTACGTTCTGCTGAAGCTGAAATGAAGCAGAAGGGGTTATCACCTAATCTAGGGTCGGTGTTGTCGCGTTATCCTGATGCGGGAAATCAACTGAAAGCGATTCAAAATGGCTATTTGTTGTTTTTGTCAGGCTTGATGTACGAAGCTTCAAATGACCTCAATGGGGCCTATATTGACTATACTCGCGCACTTGCTGTTGCACCAGATAACGAAGCCGTTATCGACGCGGTAATTCGTGTGGCTAAACGCTCAAGTCGTAACCAAGATCTTGCGAAGCTTAAAAAGCAATATGGTGATCGACCAGGTGTTAAAGCTGGTGAAGGTCGTGTCATCCTGCTCGAAGAGCAGGGGGTTGTGAGCGCCATGCAATCTTGGAATCTGACTTTGCCTGTTTATGACAGCCAAGGTAATACTGCGTTGTATACTGTGGCACTGCCGTATTATGTTCCAGCGGTGACGCCTAAATTTTCGAATATTATGTTGGATGGTAAGCCCCTGAAGTCAGATGAATTAGTGGATACTAATTTAATGGCACAGCAGCAGCTTACCGAGAATATGCCGACCATCTTGTTGCGACAAGCACTGCGCGTGTATGCCAAAGACCAAATTCGTAAGAGTACGGCGAAAGACGATGATGTCGGTAACCTTATCTTCAACGTGTGGAACACCTTGACGGAACAGCCTGATACTAGGAGTTGGCAAACATTACCGGGTGTCGTGAACGGTGCTAGTCAAATCGTTAAAGCGGGCAGCCACAAAATGACGTTAGATGGTCAAGACTATACTTTTGATGTGAGAGACAGACAAACAACTTTGGTTTGGGTGTCGCGCCAGGGCGGCAATGCCACCATTTGGCATAAACAATTAGGAAGAATGTAATGAAAAAATGGTTAGTGAGTATTGGTGTGCTGTTGACGCTGTTTGGCTGTGCTTCAAGTAAAACCTCAGGGATCAAAATCGAAGGCCAAACTCAGGCAGTGCTTTATGGTGACGCACAAATGGGTAAAAAATTCTCTATTGATGATATTTCGACCATTGATACCAATGGTCATGCGAGAGGCGTGGTGCGATTGTCTAATACGACATCTACGGACCAAATCATCCAATATCGATTCTATTGGTATGATGCGCAAGGACTCGAAGTAAATACTAAACAAGCCCCTTGGAAAAGAGCCATCTTACGCGGTGATGAAACTATTACCCTATCTGAGGTGTCTGTAAATCCTAATGGTAAAGAATTCCGTGTGCAATTGCGCGGAGCGGATGAGTAATTTCCACCCGTTGGAAAGTAAGACTAAGGAAACAAAATGAAAAAAAGTATTATTGCTTTGTTGGGTTTGGCTGTCATTCTCGGTGGCTGTTCAAATAAAGTAAGTTACGGCGACGCGCAAGCTACTGAAACGACAACAATCGATTTCGGTTCAACTGACCTACAGAAGATCGCTGGTGATATGGTTGATAGCATGCTGATGTCTGGTTCAGTTGCGGCAATCACGCGCGACAGTCGCCCTATTGTATTTGTTGAACGTATCAAGAACAAAACAACGGAGCACATTGATACCGAGTCTATCACTGACAGCATCAGCACCAAAATGCTGAACTCTGGTAAGTTCCGTTTCGTAGATATGGATCGTGTTGAGTCTGTACGTGAACAGCTCAACTTCCAAAACAATGATGAGCTAGTGAACCAAAGCACAGCTATCCAATTCGGTAAAATGGTTGGTGCGCAATATATGCTTTACGGTAACCTAAGTAGTATCGTTAAAGAAGCGGGCAGCGATAAAGACGTATACTACAAAATGACAATGCGTCTTATGGATCTAGAAACGGGTCTGATTGAGTGGGCTGACGAAACTGAAATTCGTAAGCAAGAGTCTCGTTCAGTACTAGGTCTATAACAAGCGCTCAATGCTTAATTGGATTGATGCGGTCCAGCAATCACCAGATTTGGCTGGATTATCTTCCTTGTTAAACGAAGTGCCCTTAGGGGCACTTCCGTTATCTGGCGGCCTGACAAATCGGGCGTGGCGTGTATTGACTCCATCTCATGGTTGGGTGATTTGGCGTGCCAACTCATCGCTATGTCAGTCATTTGATATCAGTCGCGACAATGAAGCTGAGGTTTTGAACTCGGTTGCCGGACACCTCCCTACTAACAAAGTCATCGCTCGCGGCCCAAAGGGTATCGCGCTCAGTTGGTGTAATGGCATTCCTGTTAGTCAGTTAGACGATCATTCAAAGGTTATCGCGCTTCTTGCGAATATCCATACCATTCAACCTATCAGTCAGGTACGACGTTTTGATTACCAAGAAAAAGTGGATCATTACTGGTCTCAGCTTGACGATTCTGTTCTAAAGCGGCGCTTTCGTCCGATCTACGAAAGCCTTCGAACGCTACCAAAATTAAGCTGTGCGCAACAAGCGCTTTGTCATTTTGATTTTGGCATTCATAACTTAGTGCAGATTGAAACGGGCCTTGCGGTAATTGACTGGGAATATGCTGCAATTGCCAGTCCCGTTCTGGACCTAACAATGACCTTGGATATGCTTCAAATGGATGTCGTTACAGGAATTGAACTCTACAAACAGCACCAGCCCACGATAGATAGTAGATCTTGGCAAAAGGATGTGGAGATTTGGCAAAGACACTCGCAGATGATGGCTATGCTCTGGTATCTACTTGCAGCGCAGGTGTGGCAAGATGATGGTTTTTTAGTCGAAGCTGAGGCTATTTATCTACGATTATGTTGAGGGGATCACTGTTTAACGTTATCTTTTCTGAAAAATCATCTTACCCCCTATGAAACTAGGGCTTTCGTGGTAGATTTAACGAAAGCGTACCAATAAGGACGGATTGAGAGGTACTATGATTATTTATCTTCACGGCTTCGATTCAACAAGCCCAGGCAACCATGAAAAAGTGCTTCAGTTGCAATTCATTGACGAAGACGTTCGTTTCGTCAACTACAGCACACTTCACCCCAAGCATGATATGCAGCACCTTCTTAAAGAAGTGAACAAGCTGGTTCAAGAGTCAAAAGATGAAGCGCCGATTATTTGCGGTGTAGGTCTGGGAGGCTACTGGTCAGAGCGCATAGGCTTCTTATGTGGCATTAAACAAGTTATCTTCAACCCCAATTTGCACCCTGAAGTAAATATGCAGGGTCGTATTGATCGGCCAGAAGAATATGAAGACATTGCCACTAAGTGTGTTGAAAAGTTCCGCAGTAAAAATGCGGGTCGTTGTATGGTCATTTTGTCCAAAGAAGACGAAATTCACGATAACCAAAAAACGGCGGATGCCCTTAAAGATTATTACGATGTAGTGTGGGATGAAACTCAAACACATAAATTCAAAAAGATCTCTCAGCACCTTCAAACGATGAAGGCGTTTAAAGAATCGTAATGTAAGAAACGTCCGAGTGGCGTGTACTACTTTTTACAAAAGCAGCGGATTTCGCTGCTTTTTTTTGTTCAATACGGTAACAACTTTCACACAACATTAAGATTTTATTATGGTACGCCCAGTTAATTTAGGTTGGTTACTCTTACAAGGTCATTCTCACACTCTTCAGTAGCCTGCCTCACGCTCGTATTAGACGAAAACGGAGGAAGCTTTGGTTTCTACTCATAAAGTACTCAGTTTAGCGATAGTTGTATCGCTCAGCTTTAACGTCCTCGCCGATGAAACATCGGCTGACAGTGACGCTTTTTCATCGCATTGGTACCTAGGAGGAAAACTAGGTGCAATGAAATACCAAAATGCCTGTGAAGAATGGGCGGTAGATTGTGATGGAACTGATGTGGCGTTAGGGGGCTTTATTGGCTATCAGGTTTGGCAGCACTGGGGACTAGAATTAGGCTATCTCGATTTTGGTGAAGCGAAAGCTTTGTATCCAGAAGGTGGTAGAGTCAACCAATATTCGGGTTCTATGTCAGGCATAGAAATGTCAGTTGTAGGTCGTATTCCTGTGACCGACAATTTGGACGCGTTTGCGAAAGCGGGCACACTCTACTGGCAAGGTAAGAATAGCGGACCAAGCAGAACTCTAACAGATAACGGTTGGGCTCCAACAGCTGGTGTCGGCTTGGAATACCACTTCTCAAATCATTGGGCGGGCAGAGTAGAGTACCAATATGTCAATGCGCTTGGCAGCGACAAACTTGGTGGAAGTAACGGGCATCTAGCTACTTTAGGTATTGTGTATCGATTTAGCTCGGCAGAAGACTCCAAGCCAGAGACTCAAACCGAGGCCAAACCAGTTACTCCAATAATAACAACGCGCTTGCCAGAGCTGCATTCTTCGGTTCTCTTCGCATTTGACTCCGAAAAAATCGAGAATGTTGAGGCGCTTAACCCTATTGTCTATCGATTAACTCGCTATCCTGAAACTCGTGCAACCGTATATGGTTACACCGATTCTACTGGACCGAATGAGTACAATCAAAACTTGTCCGAGCGTCGAGCAAATGCGGTTTATGAGTACCTAAAACATGCGGGCGTAAGTACTGAGCAACTAAGGGTTGCTGGTTATGGAGAAGACTCTCCTGTTGTTCCTAATGACACAACGGAACATCGTCATATGAACCGAAGAGTGACCGTTCATATCGAAGAAATGACTACCCCGTCTAGTACTAATCAAAACTAAAGAGTGACTCATGCAGATGACAAAAACACTTTATCGCTTATGTGTGTTATGGATGACATTCTTTTTGGCGGCATGTAATGGAGACAATAGTGGCTTTCCAACCAGTGAGTGCGGTGGGCCAGATAATCCGTGTGCACCTTATATTACCAGTATCGCTGTTGTGCCACCGGTCAAGGCGATAGCGAATGGGACACAGTATCAGTTTCAAGCAATAGCGAATTATTCTGACGGCAACGTTCAAGATATTTCAGCGTTATCACAGTGGAGCATTATCGATTCCTCTATTGCGACGATTGTCGCTGATGGCGCACAAGGTGGACTTGTTGGCGGAAAGCAAATCGGAATTACGACGGTCAACGCTCAGTATCAAACCTACCAAGCTTCATCGGAACTAACGGTTACCGATGCGGTATTGGATTCGTTGTCTATCTCTCCTGTAAACAAGACGGTTCCAGCAGGTATCGCGGTTCAGTACCAAGCGATGGCGCTCTTCTCTGATACAAGCCAACAAGATGTGACTAAATTCGGTAACTGGCAAAGTGGCACTGCTAATGTCGCAACGATAGGTTCACAAAGCGGTAATGCGGCCACGTTATCTCAAGGTACAACTCAGATCAGTTTTAGCTATCAAGGTAAGTCGGTACAAACGGATTTAAACGTTACTAATGCGGTTGTGTCGAGTTTACAGGTCACCCCGAAAAATCTGGCGAAGCCTGTGGGTACCACAGGTAAATACACTGCGACCGCGTATTATTCAGATGGGCATAGTGAAGACGTAACGCAATTAGCCATATGGAATTCGTCAAATGGTAGAGCAGTTTCAATTGTAGTAGATGGCACAAATGGCGGCTTGGCGACGGCAAACGAGAT
>NZ_LQXO02000042.1 GCF_001639065.2 Vibrio barjaei | reverse complement strand
TGTCTTCATCAACGGTGTAAGACGCGGTACCAAAGACTGGGAGATCATTGACTGACTCTACTAGTACATCGATAGAGGCCGTGGTTATTACTGTGCCATCGGATACGCCATAACTTAATGAAATATCGCCATTAAAGTTCTCATTGGGAGCAAAAGTGTAACTACCGTCACCTAGATGAGTCAGTACACCTTGATCACCTTCATAAGTGACGTTGTCGATGAAAAGCTCATCGCCATCTATGTCACTCGCGCTGCTGAGTAAATCCGTATCAGTAAAAGTTAAAAGACCATCTTCTTGAATTTCAAAATCGATACCACTTACAACAGCGGCATCATTTACATTATCGACTTGGACTTCAAATGACGTTTCGGTTGTCTCGGAATCAAAGGCGTCATCCTGTTGCGATTGAACAAATTGTTCATCGCTTAAGACATTTACCTCAAATGTTTCTTCTGTTGTCGCGGTATCGCCGCTTTCCTCTTGAGCGACTCGAGCCGAAGGTGACACCGCTTGTTGTGCTTGTGGAGCCGCGTCACTTGGAGTGACAGATCCACCAGCTTGAGCTTCGGGTTGAGTTTGCTCTCCACCTACTGCTTGCGCGCCCGTCCCGCTAGCCGCGCCATTATCAGCTTGCGATTCTGAGTTACTAGCGTTTGAATCTTGTGAATCGACGATATTTGATTGGCTGTCCTGCTGCTGTGCAGGTTCGCTATTGGCTGAATGTGCGGATTGTTCTGATGCAGTATTAGAATCATCTTGTTCTGCTCCTGCACTACTCGGGTTATCGCTTAGAGCTTGGTTTATTTCATCCGAAGCATCGGCATTATCTGCCCCAGTGGCAATGGTAGTGGCAATGGTATTTTGTTGATTTTGCTGTGCTTGCTGTTGGTCTGTATTGGTATCTACTGTAGATACTTGTTCCACCGCATCATTAAGTGGATTGTTTTCGTTGTTTGCCGCCATACCTGCCTCCAGAAGCACATTGCCTAATGTCAAGTAATCAACAAATTAGTAAATTAATTTTGGATTAGTAGAAAAGTTTAATCTGAGGAAATCTAACTCAGCTGGAAGGCCTAAGCGCTCATACCTAACATTTATCTTTGAAAATTATCTGGTTATATCCTTAGCTATTCTTCAAACGGTCTAGTTCATTCAATGAAATGAATCAGCATTAAGTCAACCTAGCCTTCTCGATGAGGTTTAAAGTAAGGGTGAGATCGTGAGTAAGAACAGTATTGAGAAACACATCAGAAATGCATTAATTCAAAACTCGTCAGTAAAGGGTGACGCGCATTTGGATGAAGTAAAGATTAAAAGTGCAATGACTCCAGTTCATAAAGCTTTGTTACTGACGTTTCTCGTATCCATGGTTTTGCTTGTAATAGCGTCACAAGCACGAATAGATATTGTCGTTTCTTCTCGAGGAGAGTTGCTTCTCGACTCAGATATCGAACGTGTACAGCATCTTGAAGGCGGCATTCTTGATGAGTTATTGGTTAAGCCAGGAGACGTTGTTTACGAAGGTCAACCCATCGCTAAACTAAAGTCGTTAGATCGGAATTCATTACTGTCCACTAATGACTCTGAAGTCACTCAATTAGAAATGGATCGTCTTCGCTATCAAGGGTTGATCTCAGGTCAAGAGCCCAATTTTTCCGAGTTTAATGACTTTCCAAAATTAGTCAGCCTCAACATGCAAGCTTGGACCCAAGAAAACAGTAAAAATCAATCCAGTGAGACGCTTATTGAGCATGACATAGAGCACAAGCGAAATCTTGTAGATTCTATGACGCGCAGAAAACAGAGCTCCAACAATCAACTCAGGTTGATTCGCAAGCAACTGGGAATTAAACAGACATTATACAAGGAAGAAATGGCCTCATATGTCGATGTCCTGAATATGCAAGTTCAGGAGTCGAATATGATTCGTGAAATTGAAAATCTCGACGAATCCATCATGAATGAGAAATTCCAACTGGAACGATTAGATAAGCAACTTGCCGATCTGGTTGCGAATCGAAACTCAGAGTACCAAGCACAGATTACTCAAATAGAAAAAGAGCTCAATATAAAGCGGATTCAACGGCCACAATTGTCAGATAAAGTTGATCGATTAATCGTGTATGCACCTGTTGATGGCGTTGTTGATAAAGTGCATTTCAATTTTCGTTCCGCAGTGATTCCGCCAGGTGAAAGTATTGCTGATATCGCACCGTTAAATAATCAGCTTCACGGTGAGGCAAAAATCCCAAGAAAAGAGATGGGATTTGTTGAAGTGGGTCAACAGGTAAAGCTTAAGTTTGATACTTACAATTTTTCTAAATATGGTTTTCTTTCTGGAACCATTACCTCCATAAGTCGCTCTTCCTATGAAGAAGAAGAATCTGAATATTATCTCGCTAAGATACTGATTGACCACGATTATCTAGAGCGCTCAGGAACCAAATACAGCCTGTCCCCTTATATGGAGTTCACTGCAGACATTAAAACCGGGGACCGCCGAGTAATCGAGTATGCCATGAAGCCTGTCATGTCCGCGATTGACGACGCGTTTGATGAACGGTAGCGGGAGTTAAATCAATATGAGACCAAGGCATCAAATTTACACCTTTCCAATCATTAAACTCGGCATCGCGTCGTTGATGATCCTATCTTTGTTCGGCATTTGGCTGACAATGCAGTTCTATTGGTCCCATCCTTCTAAACAAGACTTTGCTACCCCGTTAATTTCGCAAAGTCGACTCTTAAACCAACAATTAGAAACCACAATCTTAAACTTGGATACATGTATTAATGGTGGTAGTTGTGAGGGTGTTAACTCAAGTTTAACCCGTCTGATGAGTGCGCTTTCGGAGTTTAAATCGCTGGCTTCAAGTGATAAGTCACAGGTGAGTTTGGTCGGTGCTGTTGAGTACAGTCACTTGGAGCTTGCGAGTTTGAGGTTTCAAGCGATAGACAATACTTCGTTAGATGATTATCAAAGACTTAGGGAAATGCTTAGTAGAGATTATGTTGAGATACGTAATCGATTTGATGACCTCTTTTATGTGGAGCATCAGCAAGCTATTAACGAACTAAGGTCAAGTATTGATAAGCTCTTTCTGCTGTTCCCAGTTATCGCATTAATCGCCATTTTTGTTGTTTTAGGCGGATGGCATCGACTTAAGAAGACTGCGAGAAACAGACACTCTATCAATGAGAGTTTTCAGTCTCTCTCCTCAAGGTTGGATTATCTCGACTCCAAATCAATCGACGACATTTTGAATAGCGCGCATCTAGACCCTATCGAACGCAATATATATTCTAAACTGCGATTGGTATTTGAAAGGATGGATCAGCAACAAAAAGATGCGGATCTAAATCAACAACTCTATGGGTTAATCGGTTATGAGATAAGAGGAATTACCAGTACGATCAAAGGAGGCATCCAGTATTTAGTTCAAGATTCAGAAGATAGCCGTGCGGTATTGGCACAAGATATTTCCTCTGCTGCAGACACCTTGTCGGAACTCGCTGAAAATTACAATCGACTGCTATCCCAAGGAAGAGACAAGGGTAATAGCCATTTCTCTTTTCTTAACACTCTGTCCGAGTTGACTGTTCATCTCAAAAGTAAGCTGCATCGAGAAGAGCGAGATATTGAATGTGATTTCAATACCAACCTTCCCAATACCATTGTCGGTCATCAAACTAGCCTTTTTTGGATTCTGTTCCTCAAACTTTCAAGCGCAGTACAAATTCAAAATGATAAGCAAGTCCTGTTTCAAGTCGAGATAAAAAGCTCAGATAATGTCGACAAAACACGAATGTCGTTGTCAGTTACCTTCCTTACTCACTTGAATGTTGAACGTAGCAAGATTGATTCACTTCATTGGTCAGAGCGCAGTGATATAACCGCTTCTAATGATGAATGGACAGAATCTATTCTGAGTAATGTCAGTTATTTCGATTCTCGTTGGTATGAATCGGGACAACAAAGACGTTATATCATTGAATTTGATATGGAAGCTCAAAACTTCTTTACCTTCAAATCACAACAACTTACCAATCGACATTTTGTTCTTTGTAGCCAAGGTAAGCTCTCTTTAGATCTGTTGACTAACTTGCTTACCTCTCAGGGAGCTCAAGTGACACTATGTGAAGATCCTAATGACCTATTTCGAGTGTCAGCCAATAACGCCAGTATTGATGCGATTCTCATTTCAGACACGATAGAGGGTATCCAAATGGACGCGTTTGCCAAAACACTAAGTGCCCGACTAAAACAAAATGAGACCAAGTTGTTTCTCTTGGCACACCATGCCGAAGGCATGCAAAGCGCATTCGAGTATGTAGACAAAGTCTTCTTTACTCCTGCTCTCCCTTATGAGTTTATCCCTAACCTGACTGAAGCGTTGAACGCAGAGTCCGTTGAGGAAACTTTGGAAAATAGCTCATTCTTGATTGTAGAAGATGACAAAGTGCAGCAATTCTTGCTTAAGAGAATTTTGATGAAACAAGAATATAAAGCCGACACAGTTGGGGATGGAACTGAAGCGGTTGATTGGGTCAAGGCTCAACGCGCTGACATTATTTTTATGGACTGCATAATGCCAGGCATGGGAGGTATTGAAGCGACCAAGCTCATCAGAAAACACGAAAGTGATAATGGCTCTACAACACCTTCAACGATTATAGGAGCCACTGCACTTACCAGTGTTGCTGAGCACAAAGCGTGTATCGAAGCAGGTATGGACTATGTCATCAGCAAACCATACAAGAGTGACGAAATTATCAAAGTGATTAAGAAGTATGTGGCATTTCAGAAGCTTAATTAGCCTTTGCGTCGGCATGACCGTCACTATGATGGCACATTCTGCAACCGTATTGGAAGCGGTAGAGATTGGGCTAAATAACAACGTGTCTCTTATCGCCAGTCGTAAAGGCGTTGAGGAAAGTGCCTACGATATTGACGTCAGTCGCTCCAGTTTCTTACCCACGATCTCAGCGGATGTAAAAACCACCTGGAACTCTACTACGACTCGTTTAAGCGGTGTAAGTGATACCAATGCAAGCTACAACGATCATGGTTATGGTCTGTCTTTGACTCAGAGTTTGTTTAATCTCCGTGATATCTACGAATATGGAACTAGTAAACTGGATTTCAGCATTGAAGAAGTAAAAAACGAAGCGAAAACTCAAGAAGTCATTCAACAAATTACTGAGCAGTATTTCGCGTTCTTAAAAAACGGCGCGAAAATTCGAGCGACGAAAGCTGAACTCGATTCGTCGATGGCTCGCCTCAAGCAGATGAATCGAAATGTGTCTCTTGGTAATGTCGCAGCAAGTGAAGTTTATGAAGTGGTAGCGCAAAAAGAAGGCATTGTGAACCGGCTAAGAAGTTTACAGAAAGACAAAGACGTTATCTTAAACCGCCTTGCCTTGTTAACCCAGTATCCGGTAATTCCCTCTCAGGACTTAAAAGGGCAAGTACTGCTTAGTGAAATCCCGTTAGATCAACAACAAGACTTGTTGGGACAAGCGATGAAGTTTAACAACGATATCATCTTGTCCCAAAAAACCGTGGAGCGAAGTTATCGTACATTAAAGGAAACGGGTTCGAACTTTGCTCCTAATCTTTCGGCTAACGCCAGTTACCGGCATAACGATACGAATAACTTCGATCTATCGACCAATCCGAACTCAACAGGGATATCGGATGATAAATCTGTCGGACTTGTGCTTTCTGTGCCCATAACCTCTGGTGGTTCAGATTATTACTCTTACCAAAAAAACAAAAAGACGATTGAACGTAATGAACTGCTATTAACAGACAGTCAAAACACAGTTCGCAATGATGTGGAAACGTCTATTCTCAACTTGAACGACTTTTCCCAATCGGTTTTTACCTACGAGACCATCATCAAGGCTAACTACTCCTCATACAAAGGTATTAAACGCGCCCACAGTTTAGGTACGCGAACAATCACAGACCTACTCTCTGCCGAAAGTAAGTTGTTTAACAGTATTAGAGATTACGAGAGTGCTAAATATGACTATGTCATCGAGTCTATCAAGCTCGACCGTCTCGTAGGTAACTTGTCGCCTCTAACCATTGAAAAAATCATGCAGATGATGGATGAAGCTTCGAGTATTCGTTATCAAGACGTTATCCCTGAGCATTTAAAAGACAACTAGCCAGAATGATGGCCAGTGACTTATGAAAGTGAGAACTTAGAATGGACACAGCGTACTTTTCTCAGAAAATATCTTGGATGGATAAACTTTATCTGACCTTCTCTACGATAATGTCGACGCTTTTTGCGCTAGTCTTGCCATTTTCAATCTTGATCATTTTTGACCGAGTATTGCCCAACCAAGCAACGGACACCTTGTTTGCTCTTTTCGCCATTATTCTTGTGGCCATCTATTTAGACTATTTGCTTCGTATGCAAGAAGAAGTCATCACCGCTTCTTTGATGAAGAGTTTCGAGCAGCGACTTACCAACAAAGTGTTTAGAGCCATTTGTCTGGCTCAAATCCCTGAGTTTAGCCGCTTGGAATCCGGCCAGTATTTGGAGCGCATTGCGGCGATTCCAGAATTAAAGAACTTTTTCGGTGGTGAAGTTGTTCGTGCACTTATCAATTCGGCTGTTAGCGTGATTACCATAGCGGTTATCACCATCATTAACTTTTGGGCTGGAATCGCTCTCTTGGTGGCATCTCTAGTCCTCGCTATCGCCGCCTTTCACATTTCAAATCGTAAAGTTTTTGCACAGCAAACGAAATCAGAGATTGAAGGACTGACGAACTCAAAAATCATTGAGATCGTATCAAGCCCATTAGATAACAAGAGTCGAACCATGGAATATCGGCTTGAAAGTTTGATGACCGATATGATTAAAACACGTGAGAAAAAGAGCATCGAGTACGAAAACCTCGAATCGAACTTCAATCTAATCTTGACCTTGATTCAGCAACTCTCGATAGCGGTCGTAGTGGTGTTACTTGCGATATCCGTCATTAACTTAGATGCGACACAAGGCGTTATGGCTGCCATCATTATGCTTACCAACCGTTATTTCTCACCCTATCAGCAAGTAATGAGGACCATTGGACGTTGGAAGCTAAATAGAGTACAGATCATTGAAATATCGGAAATCTTAGCATTAGAGCATTTTGAAAAATCACAAGAGCTATATGCGATTAATAGCTTTGATGACATTACGATTCAGCTCGATGAAAAACAGCGAATCATTATCAATCGTGGAGAGCCTATCCTACTTCAGGGACCTTCGGGTTCAGGTAAGAGTCATCTAACTCGAAGTCTGACTTGCGATAACGAATGTGGCGATACAGTGATTCGTGTAGGTGATTCATTGTTGTCCGATCTGCCTTACCACTCATGGCGTGAACAAGTTCATCGAATCGATCGTAACAGCGGTTTTGTTGAAGGCTCAATCATAGATAACTTAACCTGCTTTAGACCTATGTTAAACGGTGCCGCGTTTACTTTGTGCAAAGGACTTGCCGTTAAAAACGAAATCGATGCCTTAGAGCAAGGGTTTTATACTCAGCTGAAGGGAAATAAAACTATCCCACTATCAAGGCAAGTGCAATATGCCCTGCTGATCATTCGCGCCATGCTTAGTCAGAAGAAATTGGTGATTCTTGACGATATCGATACAGTTTTCGACCCAGACTTTGCACAGCGAGTCGTTTCTATGCTCGTTCCTAAGTCCTCTGGTCAGTTTCTTATTATCGTTAGTAATAAAATCCGACCGGAATCGTATGGGTTGAAGTCAATCAAACTTTCTAAAGAGCGAGCTCACTTATGACGATACTGGTTGATTTCAATAATGTTGCCCAACGACTAAAGGATTTTGAAGCTGAAGGATTTGAGTTTAGATATCAAGAGTCCCCGTTGTTACGTGGACTTGCCTATACATTGATTTCTTTAGAATGGGAAGGCACACCAAGCATTTTATCCGATGCCTTTACTCCCGGTGATAACGACCAACATGGCTTTGAATTAACACTCTCAAGGCTTGGCTATCAGTGCCGAACGACTGAGTTTAAGCGTGCCGCAGTTGAAGATCTCAAAACGGCTAGACTTCCTTGCTTCATAGAATTAGATAAGCTATCAGCGGTCTTGCTTGAAGTGGATGGCGATAACGCTGTGTTGTTTGATTATCGCAACAACAATACTATCTCAATTCCTATAGATGGTTTGAACTTCTCTTTAACCGTTATCTCAGAATACTCGAAGTTATTCCGAGAGCCGCCTCCTGAGTCTCAGGATAAAAGCAACTGGGTAAAATATACTTTCTATCGCTACAATAATGAATTCAAAAGCTTAGTGTTCCTTTCATTGATCATTAACATTCTCAGTGCATTGCAGCCATTCTTTATTATGGGTGTCTATAATTTCGCGCTCTCTTCCAGTTCTGTGTCAACCCTGTATTGGCTGACAGTGTTTGCGATATTTCTCGCCTTTGCCGAGTTCTTATTTCGACGTGTTCGTATGCGTGTTCTTTCTACATCAGGACAAGATTTAGCAGTTCATATCTCTAGAAATGTCATCGCTAAATTGCTTTGGCTACCTTATTCAATGACTTCCAGTGCTGGGGTGTCATCCCAATTAGCAAGACTGCGCGATATTGACCAGTTCAGAAAGCTAGTTACAGCCGAGTCTACGCTGAGTTATTTCGACTTGCCTTTTGTCGCGCTATTTATTCTCGCTATAACTATTCTGTCTGGCTCGGCGGCGTTGACTGTCATTGCGGGCATCTTTGTTATGATCGTATTCTGTTTGTACGCTCGCTATATCTATAATCAAGCAACGTCACAGAGTTCGCGTGCTAACGCGATGGTGTCATACCAATGGAATGAGATCCTTAGAGGTATTACTACCCTACAAGGACTACCTTTGTTACGAGTTATTCAATCTAGATTCAGAGCCGCACATGAGCAAAGCTCCAACGATGCTGCATTTGTCGCTAAGGTAAATGCTAAGATCCAAGCGATTGGTGGCGGGTTAATACAAGCCGTTGGCACGGCAGCAATTGTTACCGCAGTGATAGGGGTAATAGACGGCACAGCAAGTGCAGGCGCAATGCTGGCAACCGTTATCTTAGTTTGGAAAGCACTAGGGCCAATTATGGGGATCTACAACTCGTTGGCTAAATTCAAAACTATTCAATCGTCTACTGCACAGATTAATGCCTTGATGTCACTCGATGATGATAAAACGTCGATTGAGAAAAGCCCTCCAATTAGACAGTTTAACGGTGAAGTTGCGGTGAGTGGCTTGGTTCATCGCTATCAAGGTGCGACGGCAGGTTTAACGAACTTGAGCCTACATATTACTCCAGGGAGCAAGGTTGCAATCTCAGGACCAGCAGGTTGTGGTAAGACGACCTTGTTGACCCTTATTGCTGGCTTGGAGCCTAGATATCAAGGCAGTGTGCTACTGGACGGTTATAACATTAAGCAGTTCAACAATTATCGATATAGAAAAGGCATCAGCTATATTCCATTCGACCTTCATCTTTATGAAGGTTCACTGGAATCGAATTACATCCTGCATAATGGCGTAATTTCAAAAGAACAAATGATGAAATCCTTTACTTTGCTCGGGCTAGACAAATTCTTTGATCAAGGCCTAGAGACACATATAAATACAGAGAAACTTGCTAATCTACCTTCTGGATTACTACAAAGGTTGAGGTTAGCCATAGGGCTCGCAGATATGAGTCAAAAGATCATTCTGATTGATGAGCCCCTGATAGGCGTTGAAATTGAACATGCAACCTATATTAATCAGCTGTTCGCCGGTGTGTTAAGAGACAAAACTGTCATCTATACAACCGTAGCGCCTACATTAATTTCTAGCGCGACACATTGCTTACTTTTGGATAAAGATGGCTCTCAGAAATACTTCGGTACGCCTGACAAAGTAATGAACGCAATGGGGACTTGAAATCTCTACTACACAATTTCTATCTTGGCAGAATATCTACCTTAACAGAATTATCACTATCGTCTGAGATAACGAATGTTACCGGCATTTCATCTTTGCTTATGGTTATAGTGGCGGTCACATTTAACGTTGAACCGTCACTTTTTGAGCCCTTAATCGTTAAATCTTCTGATTTTGTGACCGCGAGCGTGTTTGTTGAATCTTGATACAGAAAACGGACATTTTTGTCTTGAAATTTGACCTCACATGGTTGTGAAGATTGACAAACAACCTCGCTAGACTCCTTATGGCTAATGGTTCTGTATGTAAATGCTGCAATTAGCACCACCATCATGATGATAATTTGAACAAGCCTACCTTTTGTTAACTTCTGTGCTGGCATATTTACGTGTTCTCCGTGTAACAAACTTCAAAGTTTTGAAATAAATGGTCAAAAACCCGACCAACCATAAGGTTACTACCCTGTTTTTGATTTGTTAATTGAAGTATTATTGTTGGCTGAAAATGCTACTTTTTGTTAAATCCCGAAAGCTGAGTAACGTTTTGATTAGGCGTTAGTTCTTCTGAAGGGTTGGGTAGCATTACGACATGTGTCGTGTTGGAAGTAAAGTGTAGTTAATTAGAAAATTGGAAGCATGTTAATGAGCCAAGAAAAGCAGCTTGAACAAGTCTACAACTATACCGTCGTACGCCAGTTCACTTTAGTGACGATTCTTTGGGGTATTGTTGGTATGGCAGTAGGTGTTTTGATTGCCGCTCAATTAGTTTGGCCACAGCTCAACTTTGATACGCCGTGGTTGACGTACAGTCGTTTACGTCCTTTGCATACTAATGCGGTAATCTTTGCGTTTGGTACTAGTGCTCTGTTTGCAACGTCTTATTATGTTGTGCAGCGTACGTGTCAAACGAGATTATTTGGGGGCCCTCTTGTCGCATTCACCTTTTGGGGATGGCAAGCAATTATTTTAGCCGCTGCAATTACTTTACCGTTAGGTTTCACCTCTGGTAAAGAGTACGCAGAATTAGAATGGCCAATCGATATCGCTATTGCAGTGGTATGGGTATCTTACGCTATTGTGTTCTTTGGGACACTTATCAAGCGAAAGACATCGCATATCTATGTAGCGAACTGGTTCTTTGGAGCGTTCATCATTACCGTCGCGGTACTTCATATCGTGAACAGTATGGCAATTCCAGTATCAATGGGTAAATCTTACTCTGTATATTCTGGTGCCGTCGATGCGATGGTTCAATGGTGGTATGGTCACAACGCGGTAGGTTTCCTTCTTACGGCCGGTTTCTTGGGTATGATGTACTACTTCGTACCAAAGCAAGCTGAACGTCCTGTTTACTCTTACCGTCTATCGATCGTTCACTTCTGGGCGCTTGTTTCTCTGTATATCTGGGCTGGTCCTCACCACCTACACTATACAGCTCTACCTGACTGGACTCAGTCTTTAGGTATGGTGATGTCTTTGGTTCTATTCGCGCCTTCTTGGGGTGGTATGATCAACGGTATCATGACGCTGTCTGGTGCTTGGCATAAGCTGCGTTACGACCCAATTCTTCGTTTCTTGATCGTTTCTCTATCGTTCTACGGTATGTCAACGTTCGAAGGCCCGATGATGTCTATTAAGACAGTTAACGCCTTGTCTCACTACACAGACTGGACTATCGGTCACGTGCACTCTGGTGCTCTAGGTTGGGTTGCGATGGTATCTATCGGTTCGGTATACCACCTAATTCCTCGCCTATTCGGCCAAGAGCGCATGTACTCTGTAGGTCTTATTAATGCGCACTTCTGGTTGGCGACAATCGGTACGGTACTATACATCGTAGCAATGTGGATCTCCGGCGTAATGCAAGGTCTGATGTGGCGTGCAGTTAACTCAGACGGTACGCTGACTTACAGCTTCGTAGAATCTGTACAAGCGTCTTACCCGTTCTATACCGTTCGTTTCATTGGTGGTTTCATCTTCCTAGCGGGTATGTTCCTAATGGCATACAACGCTTATAAGACAATCACTGCAACGAAAGGTAGCTTGAAAGCTATCCCTCAACCGGCTTAAGGAGATTAAAAATGAGCTCAAACTCTAACAATCGCCATGAAGTCGTTGAACGTAATGTTGGCTTACTGGCTATCCTAATCGTATTCGCAATCAGCTTGGGCGCACTTGTTGAAATCACACCACTGATTTTCCAAAAGCAAACCACTGAACCTGTGAAAAACCTACGTGCGTACAGTGCACTAGAAATGGAAGGTCGCGATATCTACATTCGTGAAGGTTGTAACGTTTGTCACAGCCAAATGATTCGCCCATTCCGTTCAGAAACTGAGCGTTACGGTCACTACTCTGTCGCTGGTGAAAGCGTTTGGGAACACCCATTCCTATGGGGTTCTAAGCGTACTGGCCCAGATCTAGCTCGTGTTGGTGGACGTTACTCAGATGAGTGGCATCGTGTTCACCTAATTGATCCTCGTGAATTGGTTCCAGAATCAAACATGCCAGGTTTCCCTTGGCTAGAGGAAAACGTACTGGATGGCAAATTGACGCAGAAGAAACTTGAAATCTTCCGCAATCAATTTGGTGTTCCATACACGGACGAGCAAATCGCAAATGCATCTAAAGACGTAGAAGGTAAAACAGAGATGGACGCCATCATTGCTTATCTTCAATCTTTAGGCCATGCGATGAAATAAGGAGGGGCTTATGGATATCGGTACTATTCACAGTATTTGGACCATAGTTTTGTTCGCGAGCTTTATCGGTGTTGTGTGGTGGGCTTTCGGTAAAAGCCGTAAATCACGATTCGAAGAAGATGCAAACCTAGTATTCGCTGACGAGCAAAAACCCACCTCCGAAGAAAAAGGAGTGACTAAGTAATGACTACATTCTGGAGTCTATGGATTATTGTCATCACTGTCGGCACGTTGCTTGGTTGTGCAGCTATCCTGTATTGGTGTGTTCGCGACAAAATGGGTGTCGAAGAAGGCGAAGATATGGGACACGAGTACGATGGTATTCGTGAACTAAACAACCCACTGCCTAAGTGGTGGACTTATTTGTTCGTCGGTACGTTCGTATTTGCAGCTATCTACCTCGCGCTATATCCGGGTCTAGGTAGCTACAAAGGCCTTCTAGGCTGGCAAAGTTCGGACCAAACAGTACGTTCGATTGAAGAGTCAAAGGCATCGATTGCCGCTGCACAGAGCAATAAGTCTCTTGTACAGTATGCAAAAGAGCTAGATGACGCAGAAACTCACTTTGGTGAGGCATTCAACCGTTTAGCGAAGTCTTCGGATGGTGCGTTGCGCCCTATCCCAGAGATCGCAGCAGACAGCGAAGCAATCAAAGTAGGTCAACGTTTGTTCCTACAAAACTGCTCTCAATGTCACGGCTCAGATGCGCGTGGTCAAACTGGCTTCCCTAATCTAACGGACGATGCGTGGCTATATGGTGGTGAACCAGAAGCTATCGTAACTACTGTTATGCAAGGTCGTATCGGTCAAATGCCAGCGTGGAAAGATGCGTTGGGCGAAGATGGCGTACGTGAAGTAGTCAGCTATACACTTAGCCTATCAGGTCGTAAAGTTAACGCGCGTGAAGCAGAAGCAGGCAAAGCTCGTTTTGTAGTCTGTGCAGCGTGTCACGGTACAGACGGTAAAGGTAACCCTGCTGTAGGTGCTCCTGACCTGACTGACCAAGTTTGGCTATTTGGCGATTCTCGTGCTGCTGTGACTGAAACAGTCATGAATGGTCGTTCTGGTGTTATGCCAGCATGGAATGACATTCTAGGTGAAGAAAAAGTACAGCTGGTTTCAGCGTACGTTTGGAGCCTAAGTAATTCCGACAAATAAGTAACATTTCAATAACAGCCCCTTGTAAGGGGCTGTCTTTTCTAGATAAATTATAATTTCTTTCTTAGTTAGCTGTTGAGAACTTTTTTATGGTAAAGCCTTGGTATAAACAATTCTGGCCGTGGTTTCTAATCGCGTTGCCGCTTATCGTTGTGATTGCAACTGTCTACAGAATTTCGCTGTTATTAGATAACAAAGTCAATCTGGTTGCCGAGGATTACTATAAAAAAGGCAAGGGAATTAACGTTGATCTAACCAAGATTAATGTCGCTAAAGAATTGGGCCTAAATGCCACGATTTCGTCTGCTGGAGATACTATTCTGATTACACTTCAGAAAGGTCAACTGCCCCACTTCCCGGCTCTCACTGCGACTTTTACTCACCGTACTCTGCCAGATAGAGACTTCGAAAAACTCTTAACTGCCGATGCTAAAGGCACTTATCGCCTTGTATTAGACCATGATGTGCAAGGACCTTGGTTCGTTGAACTACAGCCACATGACCAAGCGTGGATGGTTCAAGGTCGAGTTACTTTTCCAACTGAAACTGATGTAGTGTTGTTAGATTAGATTATGTGTAAGACGTGTTATCACTGCGGTGAAGATGTACCAGCCAACACGAACTTCAGCGTAGATATATTAGGTGCAGAACGAGACATGTGTTGTCCCGGCTGCGAAAGCGTGGCTCAAACCATCGTAGATAGTGGATTAGTCTCCTACTACCAATATCGAACTGCACCGGCAGAGAAAGCGGATCTGGTCCCAGAACAATTGCGGTCGCTAATTCATTATGACAATGAAGATGTACAAGCTGAATTTGTACGGAACAACGAAGACACCAATGAAGTGACGTTGTCACTTGATGGTGTATCCTGTGCGGCTTGTGCGTGGTTAATAGAAAAGCGTATGGCTGTCGAGCCTGGTGTGTTGTCTATTCGCGTTAATACGACCACCAACCGTGCCCTACTTAAGTGGGACAAAACCAAAACACAACTCAGCCAACTGCTTTCTTCTATCCATTCTTTAGGCTACAAAGCAGCTCCTTTTGAGGCAGATAAACAAGAGGCTGCTTACCACGCTACGATGAAGCAGTATCTATATCGTCTTGGTATTGCTGGTCTTGCCACCATGCAAGTTATGATGCTTGCAGTGGCATTGTATCTAGAGGTGTTTGGGGATTTAGAACCGGAGTTTAAAAACTATTTCCGATGGGTCAGTTTGATATTCGCAACGCCTGTTCTTCTATATTCCGCCCTACCTTTTTATATCAATGCTTGGAGAAGTATTAAGGGTCGAACACTAGGGATGGATGTTCCTGTCTCCATCGCTCTCATTCTTGCTTATGTGGCCAGTTTAGTTGCTACCGTGGCTGAAAAAGGTGAAGTGTTCTTTGAATCGATCTCCATGTTCACCTTCTTCTTGCTCGTTGGACGGTACCTAGAAATGCGTGCTCGTCGTAAGGCAGCAGCAGCAAGCGGTAACCTGCTTAAGCTTGTCCCTGCGATAGCTAACAAATTAGATGGCGACCAAGTACCAGTAAAATCGCTGCAAATCGGTGACCAGATCAAAGTACTACCTGGTGAACATATCCCAGCAGACGGGGTCGTGCTCAGTGGTCGTATTCATATCGATGAATCTATGCTGACTGGTGAATCTCTGCCTGTAGTTAAAACCAAAGACGACTTTGTGTATGCAGGTACGCTGAATGGCGATGAAGCTTTCGACTTGGAAGTGCGCTCGACCAAAGCTGACTCCATGATCTCAAGCATTGTGAGGTTGCAAGATGAAGCGCAGTTAACTAAGCCCAAGATAGCTGAAATTGCCGATATCGTTGCACGCTATTTTGTGGCAATTATATTAATTATTGCCGCAGGAACATGGTTCTATTGGCATCAGACTAAGCCGGACGACGCATTCTGGATCATGTTGTCTGTTCTTGTTGCAACCTGCCCTTGTGCGCTTTCGCTGGCGACTCCAACAGCGATTACTTGCTCTAGTTCAAGAATGGGCACTCTCGGCATTTTGTCTCGTAGAGGTCATGTCTTTGAGACCCTATGTAAGGTAAATCATCTTGTTGTCGATAAAACGGGAACGTTGACACATGGCGACATCGAAATTGCTAAAACCAATTTGTTTGGTGATTTATCAGAGCAGCAGGCGTTGGAGTTAGCCGCCTCTCTTGAAAGTCATGCTAATCATCCTATTGCTCGCGCGTTTAAACCATACTTAAACCGTGAATTAGTGGTGAGCAGCGTAGAAAACGTTATAGGTTCAGGGCTTACGGGATATTTCCATGATTCCCTAGTTAAAATTGGCAATGCTTCTTTTGTACTTGGTAGAACCGATAATGCTCGTAACAGCGTATACATGTCTATTAATGGAGAACATGTAGCGACATTTATCTACCGAGATCCGATTCGCAAAGAAGCTGCTGAGTTTATTGATAAGATGCGTGCAGCAGGTGTTAAAACCACATTATTAACTGGCGATACGATGGCAAATGCCGAAGTAGTAGCAAAAGAGGTGGGCATCGATGACGTAGTCGCCAGTGCTTCACCAAGTGACAAGCTAGACTATCTTAAGTCTCTGGGTAGTAACGATGTATCCATGATGATCGGCGATGGTATTAATGATGCTCCAACTCTGGCGGGTGCTCACCTGTCTATCGCTATGGGTGGCGGTACAGACGTTGCTAAAGCTTCGGCAGATTTAGTGTTACTAGGAGACCGACTTGATAAGATCTTGACTGCACGAGAATTAGCGATAAGAACAAGAAAGATTATTAGAGAGAACCTAGCTTGGTCTTTAGGGTATAATCTTCTCATCCTACCTCTTGCGGTTGCTGGCCTTGTCGCGCCCTACATCGCAGTAGTAGGAATGTCAGCGAGTTCTATCATCGTTGTTTCAAACTCGCTGCGCTTGCTCAAAGAAGAAGGTAAGTAACATGGAAAGCATCTATATATTGATCCCAATTGCCATTGTCTTAGTTTGTGTCGCAGTTGGTATTTTCCTATGGGCAGTAAAGAGTGAGCAGTTTGAAGATCTTGAAAGACAAGGTCACAATATTCTGTTTGACGAAGATGTAGAGCAGAAAAAGGATACCAAGAAGGGTTCAAAAGAGTGACATTGGATCTATTAGGCGCCTTTACTATCGGCTTACTCGGCGCCGGTCACTGCATGGGAATGTGTGGTGGCATAGCCTCCCTCCTTTCTATTGGACAACCGAATAAAACCGCTACCACTCTTATCGTCAATTACAATCTTGGCCGTTTGATCAGTTATGCATTGATAGGTAGTGTTGTAGGAGGAACGATTGCAGGGATTGCGTCGCTTTCCCAGTTTAATCATGCACTTGCTATTTTGCGCATCATTGCAGCCGCCTTTATGGTGTTGCTTGCCTTCTATGTAGGGCGTTGGTGGAATGGCTTGTTAGTTGTTGAAAAGCTGGGTCAGTCGTTATGGAAACGAATTTCACCTTTCGCAAACCAATTACTTCCTTTAAAGCACAGCAGCTATGCTATCCCCTTTGGTTTTCTTTGGGGTTGGCTGCCTTGTGGACTTGTCTATTCAACATTGACGTGGGCTGCGGTTTCTGGAAGCGCATTGGGCGGTGCAGCCACCATGTTAGCGTTTGGACTAGGTACACTGCCAGCGATGCTACTTGTTGGGACGAGCGCAACAAAATTAAAAAACCTGCAAAATTCGCTCATATTCCGTAATATCGCAGCGATTTCTATACTTGTATATGGCCTGTATACAGGTTATGAATCGGTGATGATTTTTAACGCAAACTAATAGATGATTGTTTTATCATTGATTTTTTAGCTACCCTTAAGGGGTAATGAATGATAAAATCTTGATGTACATCAAATAGTGAAAGGTTGTTATGATTTCTGAAAAACCTGTAGCAAAACGTATTCAGTCCGGTGGCTGTGCCATCCATTGTCAAGATTGTAGTATTAGTCAGCTGTGTATCCCCTTTACTTTGAATGAATCTGAGCTCGATCAACTCGACCAAATCATTGAACGTAAAAAGCCAATTCAAAAAGGCCAAGAGCTTTTTAAAGCGGGTGATGAACTTAAGTCTCTCTATGCTATTCGCTCTGGCACAATCAAGAGCTACACCATCACTGAACAAGGTGACGAGCAAATTACTGCATTCCACCTTGCCGGTGACCTTGTAGGTTTTGACGCAATTACGGGTGATGAGCACCCTAGTTTTGCACAAGCACTTGAAACATCCATGGTTTGCGAGATTCCTTACGAAATTCTAGATGATTTGTCAGGAAAAATGCCTAAGCTTCGTCAACAAATTATGCGTTTGATGTCGAATGAAATTAAAGGCGACCAAGAGATGATTCTACTGCTTTCTAAAAAGAACGCAGAGGAACGTTTAGCCGCTTTCTTATATAACTTGTCGACACGATTTTCTCAACGAGGCTTTAGCCCTAGAGAATTCCGTCTTACTATGACTCGCGGTGACATTGGTAACTACCTTGGTCTGACTGTCGAAACGATCAGTCGTCTATTGGGACGCTTCCAAAAATCTGAAGTATTAAGCGTAAAAGGTAAATACATTACCATTATCGATCACGATGCTTTGATGGAAATGGCTGGCGTTACCAAAGAGTAAACTGACGTTTTTATCAGAACTCTACAACCTTTCAAAAAGTGGCTCTATGATGAGCCACTTCAAATTTCTACCTACCTATTCTCCGATTTTTCTAAAAAGATTCATAGATTTGCGCTAAAGTTAATTTAGGTTATAGCCCAAATAGGTAGGGAGTATCTATGAGCATTTACAGTAAAATCCTCGTCGTTGCGAACCTCAATAGCGATGAGCAACCTGCCCTTGCTCGTGCGGTTCAACTTGCTAAGAAGAGTAAATCCAGAAGCCACATTTCGTTCTTCTTATCTATCTACGACTTTTCCTACGATATGACATCCATGCTTTCGCATGAAGAGCGTGATGCAATGCGACGCGGTGTGATTCAGCAACGTGAAGAGTGGATGCGCAATGTTGCCAAACCGTTTATCGACGACAGTTTTGATTTCGATGTGAAAGTTGTTTGGCACAATCGCCCTTATGTCGCCATCGTAGAAGAAGTGTTTGAAGGAAAGCACGATATTGTCATTAAAGCGACGCGCAAACATGACATCTTAGAGTCTGTCATTTTCACTCCGACAGATTGGCATCTATTAAGAAAATGCCCAGTGCCTGTATTATTGGTTAAAAATTCAGACTGGCCAGAACACGCTAACATCATTGCATCAGTGCATGTTGGCTCTGAAAACCCAACCCATATCGATCTCAATGACTGTATGGTCAAACAGCTTGATAGCTTAACTGAACGCCTTGGCGCAACGGGTTATTTGGTTAACGCCTACCCCGTCACTCCAGCAAATATTACCATCGAGCTTCCTGAGTTTGATCCTGCAACCTACACCGATGCAGTTCGTGGTCATCATTTGACAGCTATGAAAGCTCTCAGACAAAAGCACGGTTATTCAGAAGAGCATACTATTGTTGAACAAGGCTTGCCGGAAGATATCATCCCTGATGTATCACGTCAGCTTGATGCAGGTATGGTCATACTTGGTACTACTGGACGTACGGGTTTATCAGCGGTGTTCATCGGCAATACGGCGGAACATGTGATAGATAAGATTAACTGCGACGTAATGGCATTGAAACCTGAAGGTTACATCAGTCCGTTAGATCCAAGCCAAGCTTAATAGTACTAGTTGCACTTCCATTAGTGCGTCACCCCTCGGCAGGCAGGAGTCTACTTAAAACGGACATTGAGCCCTTAAGAAGATTCTGGATTGGGAAAGTTTAAAGATATAAATTCAGAATGACTACTACAGAAAAGAAAACGCCCCTCTAACGAGGGGCGTTATTTTAACTAGATTTCGTAACTAAATGTTGGTTACATCAATAAACATCGACTCATCGATATTAGTTGAAGAAACTGTCGCTTCGCTAAAGTCGTACGCTTCTCGTTCCCCTTCACGATCAAGTGGGAGGTTGACGAAGTCAAATAATTCACGATCAGCTAACTGGCTTGGGCTAACGTTTTGAATCGATTTGAAGATACTCTCTACACGCCCTGGAGTTTTCTTATCCCAATCAATCAGCATGGCCTTGATTGATTGGCGCTGTAAGTTTTCTTGTGACCCACATAGGTTGCAAGGAATAATAGGAAACTCTTTATGCTCTGCGTAGCGAATCAGATCTTTCTCACGGCAGTACGTTAACGGACGAATAACAACATTACGACCGTCGTCTGAACGTAGTTTTGGTGGCATCGCTTTTAGACGGGAGCCGTGGAACATATTTAGGAACATGGTTTCTACGATGTCATCTAAATGGTGACCCAATGCAATTTTCGTTGCGCCAATTTTCTCTGCGAAGGAGTATAGCGTGCCGCGACGTAATCGAGAGCATAAACCACATGTTGTTTTGCCTTCAGGGATCTTCTCTTTCACTACTGAGTAGGTGTCTTTATCCACAATGTAATATGGAATGTTTAGCGTCTCAAAGTAGTCAGGCAAAATATGCTCAGGAAACCCTGGCTGTTTTTGATCCAAGTTTACGGCCACAACATCAAACTTGATAGGCGCTGCTTTTTGAAGATTCAGCAGGATATCGAGCATCGCAAATGAGTCTTTACCACCACTAATACACGCCATTACAACATCGTTCTCTTCTATCATGTTGTAATCTATGATCGCGTTTCCAACATTTCTTCTAAGGCGCTTTTGAAGTTTGTTGAATTCTAGGGTTTCTTTTCTTGTATCTATTTGGGTCATCGCGGGCTCTCACATTGCCGACAGGTGTCGACGGTTGGATTTCCTATCAAGGGTTTATCTGGGGCGTGGATTATACGAGCTTTTTTGCCATTATTAAATGGTTGTTTCAAGTTGAGTTGCACTGAGCGGATTTACAAGTGGGTTTGAAGCATAAAGAAGGATTCAATCCTCTCAGGTAAAGAGGATTGAATATTTAGAGGTTTATTTAGCGGCTGGTAGATATGGCAGTACACGCAGTGTCTTTGCTGGAAGCGTGATATAGCCATTTTCGCCAATATCCGCTAGTTTGACTTGTGCTTTTCCGTTCTCGATCGGTTGTACTTTACCATTAGAAAAAGCGATTGAGCCCGATACGTCAGACGCAAACTCAAGTGTCACTCCTTCTACGTCAGGAGTAAACCAACTTGCAAACATGCCACCTAGGTCTTCTAACATAGTCTGCATTTGAGGCAGTAAGTTGTTTATTTCACTGTAAGAGACTTCTCCCGATAAAGGCTGTTTGGTCAGTACTACCATAGAGAAGTCACATCGCTTGTCCTGCGGTGTATGCACAAACACCAACGGGTTTGCTTGCTTTAGATTACTGTCTAAAGGGACGAGTAATTCATTCGCAGCGCTCGTTTGAAGATCTTCATAATGTTCTTCTTTCTCCATCCAAGCTTTTTCGATTGTACAAAGTGATTTGTTATCTGCATCAACAAAGAAAAAACCGACTTTCACGTCTTCATGGCCGTCTTTGGCATTATTCTTCATTTGTGAATAAAGCTTTGAGTAGGTAAACATGTATTCTTGAGCTAACGTAGGCAGCGTAAATGTACTCGCGGCCAATCCCAAAAGGGCTAGATTTATTACTTTCATAAGTTATTGTTTTTGTATCCAGAATTCTTCATTATGACGAATCATTGCTTGCAGGTCTTTGACGTATGCCTCACCTCGCTCTGAGTAACGTAATAATCCGTTCGTCATTTCCAATGCAGCGACTTCCGTTCGCGGATCTTGCCCTTTGTCTCTTATGTTGGCACGAATCTCTCTTAGTTCTTGGTAAGCACGATTACGGTTAACGTTCATAAAGTAACCATGAATTGACCCTTGCGGAGAATCAAACTTTGCAACTTCGTGTGTTTTACCTTCGCTTCTTTGTAAAGGAACAAGTCCACAACCTTTGCTATAACACCACTGACCAAAGTAGTTATTGGCCTCTTTAGCAAATCGAGAAGTACCCCAAGCCGATTCATTTGCCGCTTGAGTAAGCACGAGAGCTTCAGGAAGGACATCGACCCTGTGCAACATATCTTCAAGCCATGTTAAAGTCACTTCTGTGGGTTCAAGCGAATACAATCTTCCTAATCGCTTGGCGGTCTCAATTTGTTCTGAGTTTAATGAATTCTTTTGGTCTAGAGCCGTTTTCATATCCAATAATCGTTTGCGCTCTTTTTGTACACGCGCGTTTTCTATTTCGACACCCGGGCGCAAATAATCAAAGAAGGTTTTCTTTTTAGTTCGCGTATCGGTAATTGTCTCTGTGTCAGGTTTGGATTCTGAAATCGGCGTTAACGTCGAGTCTAGTTGCTCAGTGTCATCCTGCTTTTCATAGAAAAATAAAAAAGCGCTCCCCGACAGGAGAGCGATAACTGAAAGAATTTTGCGTGACTTACGCATCAAATACCTCTGGATTCTTATTTGGCTTATCATCGTTTCTCGGAGGTGGTGGCGTATTGTCATCGTTATCACGATGATCCGAGTCGTCATTTGAGCCGCTGTCATCTTGAGCCGCCACAATTTTCAATTTAATGCCAAACATCTCTCGGTAAAGGATACCCTTTACATGGAAGAAGAATGGCAAAACAAAAATTAGACCGATTCCGTAGAACATGGCCCCAGCAATAAACATCAATACTAACAGAATGTAAATTCCCGCTAGTACGAATATCTTTTTGTTTACTGCTCGCAATGAAAGTAAAAGCGACTGCAATGGCGGAACTTTCTTTTCACAAATAAGCAGAATCGACTGGCTGAAAGCTAACGACAAGTACATAGACAGGAACGGCAGGATCATACTAACCATCCCTTGTAGTACTAAGCTAAACAGAGTTGCAATAATCACTGGGACAGTATACTGCAGACCTTTTGCAATATGACGAGGCTTGGTAGTGAGTCCGGCAGCGTGGCTCATTGCCATCAACGAGATACCCGCATAAACCGGTGCACTCACTACTTCATAACTGAAGTTGGCGACAAATATGGCTTGAAAGATTTGTTCGTTCAAAAGAGATGGATCTTGGAACGCTTGTAAGATCACTGACGGGTCGCCAAGTTGCAATTGCAGCGCTATATAGAAGATTCCTAATTGCACAAAAATCAGTGCGATAATAGCAGGAGAGAAAGACATAAAATGCTTGGTGGTTTGCTTCCAAGCCTCTTGAAACACCGCTCCGGCTTTAAGTTCATACTGGCCGGATACCGCGCGCTCAATGCTTCCACCTAGATTGAAGTCTCTTTCAAAATCGTTTTTCATAGTATTTCCAAGTTACATCCACATTGCGAATGTGTAATTTCTTCGTTGAAAAGGCTGCGCCATTATAGCGGGAACAACAATGTATTATCACTGTTATAACCTTGCTTTCTTGTCTTTTTGGATGATAATTAACCACTTGATAAGGCGAAAATTTCGACTCAGTAAGTTCTTAACTTAGTATGGTAAATAATCTTTAGTTTTACCTGCAAAATTTTTTCTGTTTCGAGGTAAGAAAATGCTTTGAATTCACTCAATTGGTGATTATGATGCGCGCCTTAAATGTGTATAGCAACCGGCCAATTCTAAATTTCGGCCAAGGTGGAGAAAAACAGACGTTGAACGCTAAACATTCAGTAGGAACACCAGTAGTACAGCTATCAGGTGTAAGTAAAAGTTTCGATGGTAAGGAAATCATCGCGAATCTTAACTTAAACGTTAATCATGGTGAGTTTCTCACTATTTTGGGTCCTTCGGGCTGTGGTAAAACCACCGTACTTCGAATGATTGCTGGTTTTGAAACGGTTGATAATGGCCGAATTACCCTAGCTGACCAAGATGTAACGGACGTCCCTGCTGAACAGAGGCATGTAAACACCGTTTTTCAAAGCTATGCCCTATTCCCTCATATGACCGTGTTTGAAAACGTGGCATTTGGTTTACGCATGCAGAAAGTACCTAACGCAGAAGTTGAGCCACGTGTTCTCGAAGCGCTAAAAATGGTACGCCTAGAAAAGATGGCACAACGTAAGCCACATCAGCTATCTGGTGGGCAACAGCAGCGTATCGCTATCGCTCGAGCAGTTGTTAACAAACCAAAAGTATTGCTTCTCGACGAATCTCTATCTGCTCTTGATTACAAACTGCGTAAACAAATGCAGATTGAGCTTAAACAGCTACAACGTCAATTAGGTATTACCTTTATTTTCGTTACCCATGACCAAGAAGAAGCGTTGTCTATGTCAGATCGTATTATCGTAATGCGTGATGGTGTGATTGAACAAGACGGTTCGCCTCGCGAAATCTATGAAGAACCCAAAAACCTATTTGTAGCGCGCTTCATTGGCGAAATTAATGTATTTAACGCCATTGCTCGCGAGAGAATTGATGACAAGCGCATCAAAGCAGAGATCGAAGGTCAAGATAGCATCGTCTATTACGACAAAGCGTTTGAAGCGGGAGAAAAGCTTCAAGTTCTTTTGCGTCCTGAAGATTTGCGCATTGAAGAGATCAAAGAGTCTGAAAATAAAGGTATCGTTGGTCACGTTGCAGAGCGTACTTATAAAGGTATGACTCTAGATTCAGTTATCGAACTAGAATCAGGTATGCGTGTCATGGTCAGCGAGTTCTTTAACGAAGATGATCCTGATGTTGACCACTCGTTAGGTCAAAAAGTGGCGGTAACTTGGGTAGAGAGCTGGGAAGTGGTGCTAAAAGATGAGCAAGAGATTTAATTTACAAAACGCCATCATCACTCTGATCGTTAGCTGGTTAGTACTGTTTGTACTCATTCCTAACGTGATGATCATTGGCACCAGTTTCTTGACCCGAGACGAAGCCAACCTCATTGAGATGACGTTCACATTGGACAACTACGCAAGATTGTTGGACCCACTTTATGCCAAGGTGTTGTTCCATTCATTTTACATGGCGATTGTTGCAACCTTGATTTGCTTAGTCATTGGCTATCCGTTTGCGTATATCGTTGCAAAGATGCCTGAAAAATGGCGTCCGTTTATGTTGTTCTTGGTCATCGTACCTTTTTGGACTAACTCATTGATCCGTACCTACGGCTTGAAGATTGTGCTCGGTACACAAGGTATCTTGAACAAAAGCTTATTGGCAATGGACATTATCGACAAACCACTCCGCATTATGTACACCGAAACGGCAGTGATGATCGGCCTAGTGTATATTCTGTTGCCATTTATGATTTTGCCGCTCTACTCCGCGATCGAAAAACTCGATGGCACGTACATTGAGGCAGCAAAAGATTTGGGAGCCAACAAATGGCAGACGCTGACGAAAGTTATTTTGCCGCTTACTATGCCTGGCATTATTGGTGGCTGCTTGCTAGTACTGTTACCAGCACTTGGTATGTTCTATATCGCTGACCTACTTGGCGGTGCGAAGAACTTGCTAATTGGTAACGTTATTAAGAGTCAGATTTTGAATGCACGTGATTGGCCGTTTGGTGCTGCGACAAGTATCGCTCTTACCGCTGCGATGGCAGTAATGTTGTATGCCTACTACCGAGCAGGCAAGCTCTTGAATCGTAAAGTGGAGCTAGAATAATGGGACGCGTAGTTAGATTTAGTTTTATGTCGGTAGTTTATGCGTTCTTATATCTACCGATCATCGTATTGATTGCCAACTCGTTCAATGCCAACAAATTTGGTATGAAATGGGGAGGTTGGACAACAAAGTGGTATCACGCTTTAGTTAACAACGACAGCTTAATGCAGGCTGCATGGCATTCACTGAATGTGGCTGTGTTTTCTGCAACCGCGGCTACGATAATTGGTAGCTTGACCGCAGTTGCCCTCTTCCGTTACCAGTTTAAAGGTAAAGGTGCGGTTAGCGGACTGCTGTTCATTGTCATGATGTCTCCTGACATTGTGATGGCAATCTCGTTGCTGGCTATTTTCCTAGTATTGGGGGCACAACTTGGCTTCTTTAGCTTGTTAATTGCGCATATTACATTCTGTCTTCCTTTTGTTGTTGTCACTGTTTATAGCCGACTAAAAGGGTTCGATGTGAAAATGCTTGAAGCTGCGAAAGACTTAGGTGCGGGTGAATGGACAATCCTGAAACAGATAATCCTGCCTCTTGCTAAGCCTGCTGTTGCCGCTGGTTGGTTGTTGTCATTTACACTTTCATTGGATGACGTGATTGTCAGCTCGTTTGTAACAGGCCCGACTTACGAAATCCTACCGTTGAAGATCTACTCAATGGTAAAAGTGGGTATTTCGCCAGAAGTGAATGCACTGGCAACCATTATGTTAATTGTCTCTCTAATTCTTGTTGTTGCTTCGCAACTGCTTGCTAGAGAGAAAGTGAAATAAATCAGTAACATCGCTATTTTATTTGCGGGAGCAGAATGGCGTCGACATTCTGCTCTTTTTCTATCTATGCCTTCGGGCAGCGTTTGTTTTGGAGCTAACGTCAATGAAAAAATGGGCTACTTTATTAGCTGGTAGTGCATGTGCACTCTCTCTACTTTCAGGAGCAGCGAGTGCTAAAGATGATCAAGAATTAGTATTTATGAACTGGGGGCCGTATATCAATAGCAGCATCCTAGAACAATTTACTAAAGAAACTGGCATTAAAGTGATCTACTCAACTTATGAGTCGAACGAAACTTTATATGCAAAGCTAAAAACGCATAATAAGGGTTATGACTTAGTTGTTCCTTCGACCTACTTCGTAGCGAAAATGCGCGATGAAGGTATGCTACAGAAAATTGACAAATCAAAACTGTCGAATTTCAGCAACCTAGATTCAAACTATTTGGATAAGCCATACGATCCTAACAATGATTACTCTATTCCACACGTCGTTGCGATTACAGGTTTAGCCGTCAATATAGACATGTATGACCCAGAAGAGTTTACGAGCTGGGCTGACCTTTGGAAACCTGAGCTAGAGGGTCAATTGATGCTTATGGATGACACTCGTGAAGTATTCCATATTGCTTTACGTAAACTTGGTTACTCAGGAAACACCACGGATAAAGCACAGATCGACGAAGCGTATGCCGAATTGCAAAAACTGATGCCAAACGTATTGGTATTTAACTCAGATAACCCAGGTGCACCATACATGTCTGGGGAAGTTGGTGTTGGTATGCTTTGGAACGGTTCCGCCGCTGCAGCTCAAACCGAAGGGCTGCCAATCAAGCTTGTGTTCCCTAAAGAAGGTGGCATTGGTTGGGTAGACAACTTCGCTATTAGCTCTGGAGCGAGAAACGTCGAAGCGGCTCACAAGATGATAGATTTCTTGCTGCGTCCTGAAATTGCTGAACAAATTTCTCGAGATACCGGTTACTTAACAGCCGTAAAAGCATCGAATGAAAAGTTCAAAGACAGCCCAGCTCTATTCCCTTCTCAAGAAGACTTAGATCGAGTCGAGTGGCAAGACGCTGTTGGTGATAAAACCGTGGTTTATGAAGATTATTTCTTGAAGCTCAAAGCTGGTCAGTAACTCATAGCATAATTAACAAAAAGGTGGCATTTGCCACCTTTTTTCGTGATTGAGCTGCTATATCGTTCTAAACGTTTAATTTTTGTAAATTCCCACATAGAGTATTCAATCATTGACTGATATAATGTTGTGATGCACATCAAATAATGATGGCGTGCAAAGTAATATAGGAACCCCTACTTTCCTATATTGTCATGTCTCTTAGAGACTCTTTGTCTACCAATACAAACGGAAAAGTAATGAAAAGCAAATTGTATGCAGGCGCACTTTGTGCGGCGACTCTTCTCACTACCCCGGCGTTTGCAGCCAACGAAGAACTTTACTTCTACAACTGGTCTGAATACATTCCTAGCGAAGTACTAGAAGACTTTACCAAAGAAACTGGTATCAAAGTCATCTACTCTACTTATGAATCCAACGAAAGCATGTACGCAAAGCTAAAGACCCAAGGTTCAGGTTACGATCTTGTCGTACCATCGACCTACTTCGTGTCTAAGATGCGTAAAGAAGGCATGCTTCAAGAGATTGATAAAGAAAAACTCACTCACTTCAAAGATTTGGATCCTAATTATTTAGATAAACCTTTTGATCCAGATAACAAATACTCAATCCCTTATATCTGGGGTGCAACCGGTATTGGTATCAATACTGACATGCTTGATAAATCAGCAGTAAGCTCATGGGATGACCTTTGGGACCCTCAGTGGGAAGGCCAGTTGATGATGATGGATGACTCTCGTGAAGTATTCCATATTGCATTGACTAAATTAGGTTATTCACCGAATACTACAAACCCAGACGAAATCAAAGCAGCGTACGAAGAGCTAAGAAAACTGGTACCAAACGTTTTGGTGTTTAACTCTGATTTCCCTGCTAACCCATACCTTGCTGGTGAAGTGTCACTCGGTATGCTTTGGAACGGTTCTGCGTACATGGCTCGTCAAGAAGGTGCATCAATCGATATCGTTTGGCCTGAGAAAGGTGCAATTTTCTGGATGGACAGCCTTGCTATCCCTTCAGGTGCCAAAAACATTGATGCTGCACACAAGATGATCGACTTCTTATTGCGTCCAGAAAATGCAGCGAAAATTGCTTTAGAGATTGGTTATCCGACTCCGGTTAAGACGGCTTATCCTCTACTTCCAAAAGAGTTTGCTAACGATCCAAACGTGTTCCCACCACAAGAGGTGATGGATTCAGGTACATGGCAAGATGAAGTTGGCGAAGCTGGCGCGCTGTACGAAGAGTACTTCCAAAAGCTAAAAGTAGATAACTAACCACAGTTATTTCAACGAATAATAAAAACAGCCCTCATACTAGAGGGCTATTTTTATTTAAGTCGGTAATAAATGACCTTATGAAGCCGCCTTATCCTCGGTCTGTAACGCTAAAATCTCTCTAACCAGTTTTGGCACTTCTATGCTTGCCTTGCCATAGCGCTTCTCTTCAAACTCGCTTTGAACCGCACTAGGTTCTAAGTTAATTTCAATCGTATGCGCACCATGCATTTTTGCGTCATGGACAAAACCTGCTGCGGGATAAACAACCCCAGAGGTTCCTATAGATATGAACAAGTCTGCTTTTTCTAATGCCGCATAGATATCACCCATTTTTAACGGCATTTCGCCAAACCAAACAATATGGGGACGCATTTGAGATGGAATCTGGCAACAATGGCACAAATCACCCGTTTCGATGTCATTCGCCATTTCGACGACCTGACCAGATTCTGAGCAGCGAGCACGAAGCAACTCTCCGTGCATATGGATGATATTCTCACTACCACCGCGCTCATGAAGGTTATCGATGTTTTGAGTGATGACCGTTACTGTACCTTCTAACTGCCTTTCTAGCTCCCCAAGAGCAATATGAGCCGCATTGGGTCGGATATCGGTTTGTTGAAGCTTCTGACGTCGTTGATTGTAGAAACTCTGGACTAACTCTGGGTTTCTCGCAAATCCCTCAGGGGTCGCTACATCTTCGATTCGATGATTTTCCCAAAGTCCATCTTGTGCACGAAAAGTCTGTATTCCTGATTCTGCCGAAATACCTGCCCCGGTTAATACGACAACATTTTTATAGGGAAACTTCATAAACACTCCTTGTGCTGACTTATCGTTGTTTTAATAAGAGTAACACGGAAGCAATAACAACAGTAGTTTTGGGGATTAGACCATAGTCTAAATTTACTTAGATTCAGTAAGTTAGATAGTGGAAATATGATAAGCACCCAAGTATTTCCTGGGTGCTCTTACGTACTTAGTCTTCGTTGGTGGCGGATATTCTGTGAATCGCCAGATCCGCTCCGTTAAATTCATCTTCCTCAGAAAGTCGTAACCCGGCTACTTTATCCAGAATGCCATATACTATCCCTGCACCGATTACCGCAACTACCACGCCCGCTACCGTGCCAACAAGCTGAGAAGCGAAACTAACGCCCCCTAATCCGCCCAAAGCTTGCTGTCCAAATATCCCAGCAGCAATACCACCCCATACACCGCAAAGCCCATGTAAAGGCCATACGCCTAATACATCGTCGACCTTAGTTTTATTCTGTAAGTAGGTGAACACCCAAACAAACAATGCTCCCGCAACTGAGCCAGTAACTAGTGCGCCAATTGGATGCATCAAATCGGAACCTGCACAAATAGCCACTAAACCAGCTAAAGGACCATTGTGGATAAAGCCAGGGTCATTTTTTCCGACGATTAACGACGCCAAGATACCACCTACCATCGCCATCAGCGAATTCATAGCAACAAGGCCACTGATGCCTTCCAAAGTTTGCGCTGACATGACGTTAAAGCCAAACCAACCGACACTAAGAATCCAAGCTCCTAACGCTAAAAAAGGAATGTTAGAAGGTGCAAAGTTAGTATGTTTGCCCGCACGAACTCGTCCTTTGCGCATTCCTAAAAAGATAACCGCGACCAGCGCGATCCAACCACCAACGCCATGTACAACGACTGAGCCAGCAAAGTCGTGAAATCCTGCGCCAAAGCTCTGTTCTAACCAGTTTTGAAATCCGAAGTTACCGTTCCAAATCATGCCTTCGAACAATGGATAGACGATACCAACCGTAAAAAAAGTGGCAAGAAGAATTGGGTAAAAACGCGCACGCTCAGCAATACCACCAGAAACAATGGCGGGGATTGCTGCGGCAAATGTTAGTAAGAAAAAGAACTTCACTAGCTCGTATCCGTTGCCTTGTGACAATGTCTCAGCGTCTGCAAAGAAAGTGCCCCCGTATGCAACCCAATAACCGATAAAAAAGTACGCGATTGCCGAGACACCAAAATCGGCGAGTATCTTTACCAGTGCGTTCACTTGGTTTTTATGGCGAACGGTCCCCACTTCAAGGAACGCAAAGCCAGCGTGCATTAAAAACACCATGATGGCACCCAATAGTAAAAATAGTGTGTCTGAGCTTTGCGTTAGTGTTTGTACGGCTCCATGTACTTGCTCTACCGAAGTGGTCATGTGCTAATTGCTCCTTTGCAACGATTCAATCCATGTAATGCACAATCTCTGTGCTTCTTATTCTTTAAGCACACCAAAATAGTGAGCACTAAAATCGAACGTTGTATTAGGCAATTAGCATTCCACTTATTGTCCAAATGAAAAATAAGCACTAAGCCATTGAATAATTGGGTAAAGATGCGCTTTCTAATCAGTAAGCTAGAAAGTACGGGCTTTAATATCGCACCAATATAGTGAAAGAGCACCAAATTGGTACGCACCAATATGTAGCAATATTGTTAAAGCAACAAATGAGAGATAAAAGAAAAGCCCCTTAAAGGAGCTTTTCGACGTTATGGTAAGTGTTGTATAGGTTGTTCAGTATTACCAAATGTCATCGCGATATTTTGATTGAGCTTGCTCATTCCCATGAACATTCGAATAATCCACATAACAATTGCGACAGCAGCAAATAACATCCCAACGTAAGGAATAATATTTGCAATTTGGTCTATCCAACTGGCTTTGTACCAGTAATTAGTCACACCTTTTAATAGCCCATTCGATGTTGCTACCGTTACGATTAAGACAACAAAGAAAGTTAGGTTTAAAAAGAACGTACGAATTAAACCATAATAGTGAGAGTTCACTACTTCGCTATCTTCACCTTTGTCTAAACGGTAGCCTGCATAAATGATGGCAATCACGCCAGACAGTAACAAAGTAAACGGCGTAAACAAACTTAAGATATACGCCACCCAAATACCTTTATGATGTTGGTGCATAAAGTTCTCTACCCCTTTACGTTAGTTTCTGCTCTGGTTTTACGGACTCAGGTTTGGCTTCGTTTGCCGTCGCTGCACCTTCGCCGCTCTGACCTTGTTTCATTTCCTCGTACCAAAGATCGTGGTGTTCTTTCGCCCAAGTTTCGTCAACGTCACCAGTAACCATCCCTTCTAATGCCCCTTCCATTCCGAATAGACCGATATAGATATGGAACACGAATCCGCAAATCAGGATAAGAGCTGAGAACATGTGAACTAGGTTAGATAGCTCCATATCTTTTCTCGTTTGCCCAAAGATAGGGAAATCGAGAATAAGACCACTCACTGCCGCGATAGCACCAAAGAAGATAAGCAACCAGTAAATCGCTTTTTCACCACCGTTGGAGAATCCAGCAGATGGGTGCGAGCCTTTATGCTTACCGACCATTCCACCAAGTTTCATGAACCATTGCATGTCTGTCTTATTAAAGATGGACTTTCTCCACCATTTAAATAGAACAGCAAACAACAGAATAAAGAAAATTGGTCCCATGTAGTTGTGGTATTGCTTAGCGAGATACACTGTCCAACCCCATAGCTCGGTCGGGACATAAGGCTTCATAAAGTGTTTGCCATAGACAAGCATTAAGCCACTAAATGCCAACGTTAGAAAGGTAAACGCCATACTCCAGTGGAGAGCACGGTCCATTCTCGACCAACGACGTAGCTTGTTGCCGGTGCGAGCCCCGCTTAGTTTCAAAGGGCCAACTAAGAAGTACATCAATACCACCATACTGATACTGCCAAAGATTGCGACAGCTGCAGCAGGTGACATCCATTTTTCTTTGAGGATAAACCACGTTTCCCCTGGCGTACTGATTAACACCCCATGTTCAGGAGAAGCAGACGTTGTTGTGCCTTCCACCCCTTCTTTCACGTGACGCCAATAATCCGCACCCGCGAGTTGCGTCATCTCACCTCTAACGACTTGATTGCTTTTACTCTCTTCTGCTCTTACTCCAAACGACAGTACAAGCATCACTGCGGCCAATAAAGGCAGCAGTGAGAGAGCCAATTTTCTAAGCAAACCTTGTTCTTTAAACAAAATAGGCATAGAGCTCTCCATTAGCTTTTCGTTGCGTCGTAAGCCAGATCATTGCCGTCAGTCCAGCCAGCATTCTTAGCGCCGCGCTCTACAACACGTTGACGGAAGATATCAGACACTTTTTCTGCATCACCCGCTAACAATGCTTTTGTTGAGCACAATTCAGCACACATAGGCAACTTACCTTCTGCAATACGGTTAGCACCGTATTTTGCGCGTTCCTCTTCAGAGTTGTCTTCTGTTTCAGGACCGCCAGCGCAGAATGTACATTTGTCCATCTTACCGCGTTCGCCAAATGCCGCCTGTTTCGGGAATTGCGGAGCACCAAATGGGCATGCAAATAAGCAGTAACCACAACCGATACAAAGGTCTTTGTTATGAAGTACGATGCCATCTTCGGTATGCTCAAAACAGTCTGCTGGACACACCGCCATACATGGCGCGTCTGTACAGTGCATACACGCAACTGATATTGAGTTTTCACCAGGTAGACCGTCGTTTAACGTAACAACACGTCTACGTTGGATGCCCCACTCAAGCGCATCATCGTTTTCATTTTTACATGCAGTGACACAACCGTTACATTCGATACAACGCTTGGTGTCACATAGGAATTTCATTCTAGCCATCTTATGACTCCTTACGCTTTCGTGATGTTACAGAGAGTGACTTTAGTTTCTTGCATCTGAGTCACCGGATCATAACCATAGGTTGTTGCAGTGTTCGCTGCTTCACCTATGACGTAAGGGTCACAACCTTCAGGGTATTTAGAACGAAGATCTTCACCTTGGAACTTACCGCCGAAGTGGAAAGGAATAAACGCCAAACCTGGTTTAACACGAGGTGTCACCATCGCCTTGACTTTGATTCGTCCTTTCTCTGCACCTTCAACCCATACCATGTCACCATCTTTAAAGCCGATGTCATTAGCATCTTTAGGGTTAACCTCAACAAACATTTCACGTTGTAGTTCAGCTAGCCACGGGTTTGAACGTGTTTCTTCCCCACCACCTTCGTATTCAACCAAACGCCCAGAAGTCAGTACGATTGGGTACTCTTCCGATTTGTCCTGATCCTGAATCGACTTATACATGGTTGGTAGACGGTAGATTGATTCGCTGTCATCCCATGTTGGGTAGTCAACAACAAGATCACGTCTTGGCGTGTAAAGAGGCTCACGGTGCAAAGGAACACGGTCAGGGAAAGTCCAAACAATTGTACGAGCTTTAGCATTACCAAATGGCATACAACCATGCTTAATCGCAACGCGCTGGATACCACCAGATAGGTCGGTCTTCCAGTTTTTGCCTTCTGCAGCGGCTTGCTCTTCCGGTGTTAGATCGCCCCACCAACCCAGTTGTTTAATAAGCTTGTCGCTGAACTCTGGATAGCCATCTTCAAGTTCACAACCCAGAGAGTAACTGTCTTCTGCAAGCAAGCTCTTTCCTTCAAATTCCACACCAAATCGAGCTCTGAAGTTACCACCACCTTGCGCCACAGGTTTCGATGTATCATAAAGAATATGAGTACCTGGGTGTTTCATTTCAGGTGTACCCCAACATGGCCATGGAAGACCATAGGTTTCACCATTGATAGGACCGCCTTCGGCCTCCAAGGAGGTCTTGTGGAAGGTATGCCAGTTTTGTTGATGCAGTTTCAAACGCTCTGGGCTTTGACCGGTATAGCCAATGGTCCACATGCCTTTATTGAATTCACGAGTAATGTCTTCAATGTTTGGCTGGTTATTTTCGACTTTAATGTTCTTAAATAACTGCTGCTCAAAACCAAGCTTCTTAGTCAGAAGGTACATGATCTCATGGTCTGGTTTTGAATCGAACAGAGGTTCAATGACTTGGTCACGCCACTGAAGTGAACGGTTTGATGCTGTTACTGAGCCGTGAGTTTCAAACTGCGTCGTTGCTGGCAGAAGATACACACCATCAGTACGGTTATTCATAACCGCAGCGTGTGTTGGATATGGGTCAACAATAACCATCATGTCGAGTTTTTGCATTGCTTTTTGCATCTCAACACCACGAGTTTGCGAGTTAACCGCATGGCCCCAGTAGAACATTGCACGAATATTATCGTTTTGCTCGATGTTGTCTTTGTTTTCAAGGACACCATCAATCCAACGAGAAACAGGAATACCCATGTTGTTCATCGGTTTCTTGCCGCGATACTCGTTTTGGTCAAAACGTTCTTTAATCCATTCATAGTCAACATCCCATACTTTAGCCCAGTGTTTCCAGGAACCGTCTGCTAGACCGTAATAGCCGGGTAACGTATGAGATAGTACACCTAGGTCTGTTGCGCCTTGAACGTTATCGTGACCACGGAAGATGTTGGCACCACCGCCAGAACGGCCGATATTACCTAACGCTAACTCGAGAACACAGTATGCACGAGTATTGTTGTTGCCCGTCGTATGTTGAGTACCACCCATACACCAAATGATGCTTCCCGGACGGTTTTCAGACAGGATCTTCGCAGCTTTGTAGACATCTGCTTCACTCACACCTGTTACACGTTCTACTTCTTTTGGATTCCATTTCGCGACTTCCGTACGGATTTCGTCCATACCAAATACACGTTGGCGAATAAACTCTTTGTCTTCCCAGTTGTTCTCAAAGACATGCCACAAAATACCCCAGATGAACGCTACGTCGGTACCCGGACGCAGTGAGCAATAATGATCAGATTTTGCAGCCGTTCGGGTTCGACGAGGATCCGCAACCACAATCTTACATCCATTCTTTTCTTTGGCGATCAGAATGTGCTGCATTGCAACAGGGTGTGCTTCTGCTGGATTAGAACCAATGAACAGCATTGATTTACAGTTATGCATGTCATTGAAAGAGTTCGTCATCGCACCATAACCCCAAGTGTTTGCAACACCCGATACAGTTGTAGAGTGACAAATACGGGCTTGGTGGTCGACGTTATTCGTCCCCCAAAGCGATGCCATCTTTCTGAACATATAGGCTTGTTCATTGTTGTGCTTGGCACTGCCCAACCAATAAACCGAGTCAGGGCCCGACTCTTTACGGATCTCAAGGACCTTGTTACCAATCTGTTCGATAGCTTCGTCCCAAGAGAGCTTTTTCCACTTACCGCCTTCCAACACCATTGGGTATTTTAGACGACGTTCGCCATGTCCGTGCTCACGCAAAGCTGCGCCTTTCGCACAGTGACCGCCGGCGTTAAAAGGGTGATCAAAAGCTGGTTCTTGACCGGTCCAAACGCCATTTTGAACTTCTGCGTATACACCGCAACCTACCGAGCAGTGAGAACAGATAGTACGTTTTACTTCTGTTTTCGCATCGATTGGCACTTCTTTCGCTTCGGCTTTTTTAATCATTCCTGGCGCAAACGCATAGGCACCTGCTGCTAAACCACCAGCTGCAATGGATGAATTACGCATGAAAGCTCGGCGGCTTAGACCTAACTTGTTTTCATTTTTGCTGACGCTCTCGGAGCGTTTGGTCAATTTCATGAGAAGCTCCTAGAGTGTGTCGTAATAGTCTTTGACGTGTTGCGTTTCACGATAACCACTTTTGTTTTGGTCATCCTGCTTAACATCAACAAGTTCAGTATTTGTTGCTGCTTTCGCAGTGCCAGAAATTACGGCTCCGGCTACAGCCGCTGTTGTCAATCCCTTTAAGAGATTTCTGCGACCTTCATTAAGTTGTGGCTGTTCGCCGTTTTGTTTTGCTTTGCTCATATATTGCTCCCTGAGTGGATGCCTATCCGTGAGATGGCATCTCTAGTTCGCGGACATTACTTCGTGGTTATGTTCTTAACGTCTATCTTCATTTTCGTCTGCGTAGAGCTTATGCTTTCAGCATATTTCACCTGCTCCACATCGAAAAACGCTTCCATAAGTGTAGAAACAGCTCGGTAAAACTGCGCACTTTTTGCGCAATCTATCTGTCTACACAAATCTTGATACCAAGGAGAAAGGTGCTTATTGAAAAACGTCTTCGCTTGCTCTTCTTGGTTTTGACTGATCAAATACGCCATCACTTCACTGATTGCTGAGATATGATCTTCCGGCTCTTTGACGGATTCATCTCGCTCCAAACCCAGTTGATTGAGGTCGTGTCTAATTAGTGCTAAAGGCTTCTCCATCAAAGAACCTGTCAGGTGCCAAGAGGCGAAAGGGACAACCTCACCTCTTCCTACTCCTATAAACAAATCTTGATATTCATCTTCTAAAGCACTGACTTCAGCTTTTTGAGCGGCTTTAGAAAGTAGTTCCCAAGCCGCGGTCATTTGATTGATCCCAACTTCGATTTCTAAGGACGATAGAAAATCGATCGTTTCACGTTCTGGTGCTCCACGACAAAGCGTTGAGATAAGCAAATAAATGTCACTTCTAAGCTCGTTGTATTCGTTATCCATTGACATTTCTTCCTAGTATTTCAGTTGCTCAGATGGGTTTTCTGCCATGCTTTCAAACACATCGACCACTCGGCAGTCTTCACACATAGCGATACGTCTTAATGATTCTTCATTATCAAAATGCGAGTGACCGCGTAACTTATCTTGTAGCATGGTTATCATGGATTGAGGAGCAAATGGTTTACCGCAGCGCAGGCATTCGGCCGCTTTTTCTTCATGAAGCGCCACAGCTGAGCGGCGGGATTCACTGTCCCAATTGATACGTTGGGTCAACGACAGAGCAGATTCAGGACAGGCTTTTTCACACATGCCACACTGAATACAATCTTGTTCTATAAAGTCTAAGGCTGGTCGATCACCATCGTTGTGTAATGCTTTTGTTGGGCACACGGCCACACAGGCCATACATAACGTACATTTGTCTGTGGCACACTCTACAGTGCCGTATGGTGCGGTCGTTGGTAGTGGCAAGATGCTCTGTTCGACTTGGCGCTGTTCTACTAAGGCATCAAGAGCGTGGTACAAACGCGCCCTTTTATCACCTTGAATATCACCGAGTCTAAGACCAAGATCTTCTTCGGTAAGAGTCGGAAGCCCTTCTCTTAAAGACTCAAGATAAAGAATGTCGATGGTTTCACGGGCCAAACCCAAACTATCAAGCAGTTGCTGAGCCATACCCACTTCGCGATTTAACACCGTTTGAATCGTTTCCGGCATATGCTTACTAGCAGCAAACAACACTTGTGTTGCGCCATTTACCAAGGCTGCAAACCAAGTATCGATACCCACAGAAGGTAATTCTTCGACAACAACGGGAATTACATTGTCTGGAAGGACATTCAAGGCCATAACGTTGTAGGACTCGTGGCGAGAGCTGCAGATAAGGACAATCGCTTTTTCACCACCTTGGCTATGGTAGTTAGCAAGCGTTCGTTCGATAAACTTCTGCGTCTCCTGAGGGGTTGGCAGCGCATAGTGAATGGCTTCGGTTGGACAAGCGGTTGCACAAGTTCCAACGCCTTGGCATAGGTAAGGGTTAATTTCGATCTTATGGCCGATCTTATCATTACCTTCACTACTTAATGCACCTGCTGGACATGCATTCACGCAACGCTCGCAGCCTTTAATGCCTCGAGAGCTATGCGCGCACAAATCCGTATTAAGTCGAAAGAACTTTGGCTTATCAAATGTGCCCATTAGCCCTGGTATTTCCTCCAGAGCATCAGCAAGTTTAGGATACCCGCGCCCCACTGGATAATAACCCGGGACAGGCACTTCTTCCGACATACAGCCATTCAGAGATAAGTCCAGAACCACATCAAACACATCACGGCCAATAGAGACTTCAGCAAGATTAACCGCTGATTGATTATTTTGAATGTGGACACTGAAGGTTCCGAGAAACCCGGAAATTTCGATACTGTCGGCGTAATAGAGATTACCGTTGTCCGATGGTTCTCCATCTGTCGATAACAAAGTGACTGAATGCATAGTAGACAGCTGCTCAGCGGTACTTGTTATGATGGCAGTAGGACCAACGATTAATGTATCACCGTGACTTTCATAACTCACAGTGGGTGGTATGAGATTCGACAATTCAACGGTATTTTCAAACGCGAAACTTCTGGCGCGCCCATTTTGAGTCGTCGATTGTTGTAATAGTTGTTTTATCATTGCTTGCTTCCAGTGCAGGAGTCTTGACGCTCCATAGCTATTGGTTTTATATGAACCATATGTCATTGTTTGCAATATCTGTTCCAACTCGTACAAAAGCCAAATTTACTGATTTATTAGTAAATTAGCTTAAATACCATTGGGAAAATTAGGGAGAAATGTCGCGTGAGACAAAATGTCTCATTTGGTGAGAAAATATTATGAGACAAAATGTACCTATATTTTGTGTGGTAAATTTTGTCTCATAATCAATTGATTACGAAGTCTTGTCATTTGGTTCGTGGTCATCAAAACCTTGGTTGTCGAAATAATCTGCATCCGCCTCAGACTTCTCTATATCATCCTGCCCTTCAGTTTCTGTGTGTAGAGCTTCGATGTCTTTGTCGTCTTGTTCAGGTTGAACTGAAGCAACTGGCTCTTCAGACTCTGTCTCATCCGCCACATTTTTTATCCAGCCACGCAATGTTTCAGCCACATCAGACGCCAACGGTTTTACCGCTGAATAATCATGGTCGTAATCGTTGAGTCCATCTACAACATTATATTCAGGACTCATGAACATCTTACGCAGTGCTGCCTTTTTGACAGCTTTATCTACCTCTGGATTAGCCAGTAATTGAGAGACTGAAAGCTCTTCGGGTTTCTCAGGAACCTCAGAATCGAGCGACTTTTCACCTTCCGAACTGCACTCTTCATGTTCTGCTTGCTCTCGCTCAACTTCTGACTCTGCGTTACCCTCAGAGACCGCATCAACTTCATTGCTTTCTGGCAATGCGTCGAGCTCTAATTCGTCTTTATTCTCGTCGAGCTTACGCTGCGACCAACGTGATAGAAAACTACTGGCCACTTGAACGCCCCGCTCCTTTACGCTTTTTACGTCTCACTTCCAATAACTCTCCATGACGACCTATGAAAGCTTCCATCCAAGCTTGAATGGGTAATGGTATTGGTTTTGACAACACAAGATAGTCGCCGTCCATAAATGAGCCAGCAACTGCCTGTGAAGCCGTAACCATAATTGGCGTTAAACTGGTTTCCTCATGTGAATCTAAAACAACGAACAACATTGGATTTTGCGAGCTCAAGTTAAATCGGTAATCAGTACGCTCGTCGCGATAAAGCTCCAAAGTGGCATGAGGCTTGCTGATATCCGTAACTTCTAATTTAAATCCATCGAGTTCTCGCTGTGTTGTCGTCCAGCGACCCACTTGTTTTTCAACGATGGAAAGATCGATTTGTAGCGGCCATTGATGCTCGTTTTTCTCGACAATCAGACCGTCTACCAAAGAATCTTGGTTAGGAATGGATTCAGGTGATTCTGGATGCATTTCATGTCCCTAATTTTAGCGTTTGGTATTTGCTTACTTAATCAATCTTAGCAATAATCAAGCCAATAGCCTCATGCTAGCGACCAACAAAAAGGATAAACGCGTGGTTAAACCCAACATTATTAGAACAAGCGAAAATCCCCTACAGACCATTGAAGTCGATGTCTATGACGAATATGGAGAAAAGCTAACCAAACAGATTGCCTGTGAACGACCTCTTACCGTTATGTTGAACTGGAAAGAGATCGTCACTCTTATGACTCTTGGCTCAAGACCAGACTCATTAGTCCTGGGGTATCTGAAAAACCAAGGTTTCTTGTCGGACCCTGATGCCATTGAATCACTGATAATCGACTGGGAAACTCACTCTGCTGCCGTCATTACCAAAGAAAATACCGACTTCCTCGACGAAGCGTTGAAGAAAAAAACCGTCACTTCAGGTTGTGGTCAAGGCACAATGTACGGCAATGTGATGAAACAGCTCGAAGGTTATCAAGTTCCGCAAACGCCTCTAAAACAGTCACAAATCTATGCGACTTTAGAAGCACTAACGCACTACAACGACACCTACAAAAAAGCGGGGGCCGTTCACGGATGTGCTATCTGCCAACAAGATAAAGTACTGTCTTTCGTTGAAGATGTTGGTCGACACAATGCCGTAGACACACTCGCTGGTGAAATGTGGATTAATCAAGAAACTGGTGAGGACAAGATTTTCTACACCACAGGACGTTTGACCTCAGAGATGGTTATCAAAGTGGCACAGATGGGTATTCCAGTCCTGTTATCTCGCTCTGGCGTAACTCAAATGGGCTTAGACCTTGCTAAACAATTTGGTATTACCACCATTGCTCGAGCCAAGGGATTACGCTTCCAAGTGTTTACTGGGGCGGAGAAGATTGAGTTTGATGTGAAAGGTGAGCAAGCATAATAGTTGCTTGAGATATTAAAAAAGGAGTCCTAGGACTCCTTTTTGTTTGGTTCGAATGTCGCTATAAGAGGTTCCTGTTTTACTTAGGAATAGCGACTCTGAGGCCAATACTCTAGATGATTAAACACCGCGAGCTTTCAAGAACTCTTCGTATGTGCCTTTGAAATCCGAGATCTTGTTGTCTTTGATTTCGAGAATGCGTGTCGCGATTGACGATACAAACTGACGGTCATGTGATACGAAAAACAGCGTACCTTTATAGTTTTCTAATGCTAAGTTCAATGACTCGATAGACTCCATATCCATATGGTTAGTTGGTTCATCCATCAGAAGCATGTTTGGCTTATGCATCATAAGTTTACCGAGTAACATACGACCTTGCTCACCACCAGACAGTACTTTGACTGATTTTTTAATGTCATCCTGGCCAAACAACATACGTCCTAAGAAACTACGTACCACTTGTTCATCATCGCCTTCTTGGCGCCACTGCCCCATCCAATCAGTCAGGTTCATGTCTTCTTCAAAATCATGAGCATGGTCTTGGGCGTAGTAACCGATATTGGCATTTTCTGACCATTTAAACTCACCCGTTTTCGGTTCAAGTTCACCGGCTAATGTATTAAGTAGCGTTGTTTTACCTACACCATTCTCACCGATGATTGCAACACGCTCGCCAACTTCAAAGATAGCGTTAAAGTCAGACCACAATACCTCTTCAAAACCATTAGATAGGTTTTCCACGTTCAAAGCATTTCTGAACAGCTCTTTTTCTTGATCAAAGCGGATAAATGGGTTTTGACGGCTTGACGCTTTCACTTCTTCTAACTGAATCTTATCGATTTGCTTAGCACGAGAAGTTGCTTGCTTCGCTTTCGATGCGTTAGCTGAGAAACGAGAAACAAACGTTTGTAAATCAGCAATTTGTGCTTTCTTCTTAGCGTTATCAGCTAACAGACGTTCACGAGCTTGTGTAGCAGCAAACATGTATTCATCATAGTTACCCGGATAAACACGTAACTCACCGTAATCCAAATCAGCCATATGTGTACACACGCTGTTTAAGAAGTGACGGTCGTGCGAAATGATAATCATGGTGCAATTACGTTGGTTAAGTACCTGCTCTAGCCAACGAATCGTATCCATATCCAAGTTGTTGGTTGGTTCATCAAGTAGCATGATGTGCGGGTCTGCAAACAGCACTTGCGCCAATAGAACACGCAGCTTCCAACCTGGAGCAACTTCACTCATTAATCCAAAGTGTTGTTCTTCAGGAATACCAACCGCAAGTAGCAGTTCTCCTGCTTTTGCTTCCGCCATATAACCATCAAGCTCAGCAAACTGAACTTCAAGGTCCGCAACTTTCATCCCATCTTCTTCGCTCATTTCAGCTAAAGAATAAATACGGTCACGTTCTTGCTTGATGGCCCAAAGTTCTTTGTGACCCATAATAACAGTGTCTACAACCGTGAACTCTTCATAGGCGAATTGATCCTGGTTTAGTTTTGCTACTCGCTCGTTAGGGTCGTAAGAAACGTTACCGCTTGTTGGCTCCAACTCGCCGCTCAAGATTTTCATGAATGTAGACTTACCACAGCCATTCGCGCCGATCAGACCATAACGGTTACCTTCGCCAAACTTGATAGAAATGTTTTCAAACAGTGGTTTAGCACCAAACTGTTGAGTGATATTTGCGGTTGATAGCACAAGCGTTACCTTTGAGATTAAACAAAACTGCGCAACCCTACAGTCTCTTGCCTTCAGATGCAAGTGACAACTGCATTCCCGCCCTAATGATGCGTAGGATTCTGGTGACTCGACGTGCATCTTTTTAGCTGTGAAGCAATATTCTCTATCTTTTTATTGGCTGTCACGTGCAGAGTGTGGCGACGCTAACTACACTAAATTAAGAATTTAAATAGTTACAACTAGTTACGAACAGTGGTGTGCTAATAATGATCAATAAATCTCTCTGGATAGCAGTGTTAACGCTTTGCCTTAGCTTTCCAGCCTCTGCACGATGGGATTACCAAGATGACGATAATCCTGTCCCCTCTGAAGACGCCCAATCACTGGCTACTGAAATCGCCGCGTTACCTGCGAAGTTATTCTTAACGCCTCAAGACAACAATAAGGTAAGACGTCTACTCGCTTATACGTTAGATCAACAAGACCGTGAAATCTTGTCTTACGATGAAGCACTTGCGGTATTTCGCGATGATGTGACTGACGAACATTGGTTTAACGTTGAAACACAGTACCTCACTCTTAACAGCTTGAGTCACAGTAAACAGAGGTTGCTAGAACTGGCCTCGGACAAGACATTTGATCAGCTTACTGGGTTTGGTCCAGATGGTGTGACTCAGTTTAAACAAGAACTACGTATATCCACGTTAAATGCTGAATACTTTATTTTCTTCCAATTAAGGAGCTTAAAAACCTTGGTGAAGGAGATATTTATCTCCCCAGTGCCGGTCATTTGGGTTGGAATAAAAGTCTTCTTTATATATTGCATCTTAATGTGGTGGTTGGCTAATCAACGGCGCTTATTTGATCAACTTAAATCACATGTTGCCTCCGCTGTTGGGAAACCACCTATATGGGTTCGGTTTATTTGGTATCTTGGTCGAGCGAGTGTTGCAATTGCTTGGCTGATTGCTATTACTGTCTCGCTACGCGTACTTAGTAGTATCGAGGCGTTATCTCAACTGTCGTATTTGGAGTTGTTTACGTGGTGGATACTTGGCGGATCTATTGCGATTTCATTCATTTTGGAATTCGTTCACCGTAATAGTTTCGCAACCAGCAAGGCCATAGTGGCACATAGACTCTCAACTGTAAGGCGTTACGTTTGGAGCTTTATCGTTGCAGGTCTTGTTCTTCAGATAGCAGCACAGACCCTTGGCAAGGGTACGATTTATTACTGGATATCAAGCTTATTCTCATTCTGGTTTGCGCTAATCACCCTAACCGTAATAGTCATGTGGAAAGATACGGTTTTTCACTCACTAGAAAAGATTCCCGAGAAGCCGTTATGGGTTACTTGGGCAACAACTAAGAAAGACCTATTCATCATTGGTTTGGTCGCAACGTCTATCGCGACCTTATGGATTGCCCTACACCATCTTAAAAACCGTCTTATTGGATTGTTGTCGCAATATACCGTCTTTAATCAAGGCCTTACTTATCTGTTCAAAATTGAGGTGGCGAAACAAACCGGTAGCAGCGCAGACAATAATTTAGTGCGAGTAAAAGGCGACGCTGCTTTTGATTATGTACTACCTGGCGATGACTTCAGTCCTTTAGTGGAGTACGCCAAAGATGATTTCCAGCAGCTATCAAAATACCTGCTAACCAATAGTCCAGCAATCTGCGTTGTCACTGGTGAACGTGGGATTGGTGCAACTAGACTATTAAAACAGCTGCTACATAAAGTGAAAAATGCTGAACCCGTTTACGTCAATTGTCCCCTAGCCGGGTACAACCAACTGTTGGTGCACTTTGCAGTCAGTATTGGCCTAGAGGAAGACGCAAGTGAAATGAAAATCCTCAGTCATTTGCGTAAGAGCAACACCAATTACCTAATTGCTATTGATAACTGCCAAAGGCTAGTTAAACCTAAAGTCGGTGGACTAAACGATTTGATTCGATTTACTAACCTACTGCGCCGTTCAAAGCAAAGCCACAGAGCGGTGTTTTCTATAGAGAAAGCCAGCTGGCGATTTGTTGATAGAGCTCGCGGTGAACGCCTATTATTTGACTGGGTGGCGTTCCTTCCTAAATGGACCGAAGATCAAATAGGAGCGCTGCTGGATAGCCGGATTAACCAAGGCAACGACAACAAAGTTGGTTTTGAAGGATTGGTTGTGCCTAAACAGTGGGACAACGACAGTGAATCTGAAGAGGATCGTGCAAGGCAAGGCTTCTACCGTATCCTGTGGCACTATTCTGATGGCAATCCCACCGTTGCACTGCGCTTCTTTAGATTTTCACTGCGACGTAATAAAGATACCGATGCAGTGGTTGTCCGTCTGTTTCATGCACCAGAGTCTGAAGAACTCGATAAAATGCCAAAACCTATGTTGGCAATTCTACGTTCAATCGTTCAATTAGAAGCAGCTTCTCCCGAAGATGTCTCAGATTGCACGCAACTTACGATCTCTGAAGTCATTGGGACATTGCGCTATTTTCAAAGTCGAGGTTACATTGAATGGAAAGAAGATAAGGCGCGTATTTCAGACCACTGGTTTAGGCATATTACTAATGTGTTGGATCGCCAACACTTGCTGGTTAAGTAGGAGGTAACATGAAACAGCTTATCTACATTATTGTTTTGTTATTACTGCCTTCTGTTAGCTTTGCCAACGAAGAAATCGCCTCTGTGGACAGTATTACTCAATTTGCCACCTTGATTCGTTGGTCTGGTGTCGTTCTAAGTGTCATCATCATTATGGCAACTTGGTTACTGATTAAGTTTATGAACTCCTTGGTGGACAGCATCGGAAGTCAGTTCGTGCAATATCGAATGCTTTTGCAAAAGCTACAGTCCTTCTTGCAGTTCTTCATCTACATGACCGCTGGTATCGTGGTATTCATGTTGAGCTTTAGAATCAACGACCATATCCTTGCTCTCATTGGTGGCACGCTTGCAGTCTCAGTAGGTTTCGCTATGAAAGACCTTGCCGCCTCCTTTATCGCAGGCTTAACTGTGATGATTGACCGACCATTCCAAGTGGGTGACCGTGTCACATTCGAAGGTAATTATGGTGATATTTTGACCATAGGGCTGCGTTCTGTGCGCATGAGAACCTTAAATGACGACATCATTACCATCCCAAACAATAAATTCCTTAATGAGGTCACGGTGAGTGGAAACTACGGTGCACTCGACATGCAAGTTGTGATTCCGTTCTATATCGGAATGAATGAAGATATTGTCTTGGCGAGAAACTTGATTCAAGAAGCGGCTTCCTCAAGTCGTTATATTCATCTGCCTAAACCTGTTACCGTGCTAGTGAAACAGACCATCACAGACAATTATCTAGCGATTCAACTGACCTGTAAGGCGTATGTTGTTGATACCGCCTATGAGAAACTGTTTGAAACTGATATTACCCTGAGAGTTATGGAAGAGTTCAAAAAGCACGGTATTAACCCACCACAAATCGCCGTCAGATCAAGCTAACAACGTCCGAACGACAATACTAAGTAAATGAAATTTGTCGTTTAGATAAAAACTGCAAGTTGATGTGCCACAACGACCTATCTACTATTCCGAGCAGTTACGGTAGTAGGCGTGACAACGCGTACTGCCTCTCTGAAACCTTTGGAGTAATTGTCGTGAACAAATTTCAGAATCTGAATTACGATAAAATGGGTAAAGAACGCATCAAGCGTGAACATGATTTATTAAAGCTCAACTGTGTTAGTGACAGTGAGTTCGAATCAAGAATGGCGGTATGGGACCGCATGGCACTTTCTTCTGCACCACTGGGAGCAGCAAAAAATTTTATTGAAGCGACGTTTAACAAATTACAAAACGACGTCGTAAATGCAAGTCGTGACTTTCAAGTAAGTTTTAGTGACTTCGAAGCAATGGCAAAAGACGAAATTAACTACATTCGAATCAATGTAGCGGATCAAAAAACACAATTTGTGTGGTATGCCATTATCACTTTAATGGTTGCTGGAACTGTCGCTATCTGTATGTAGCCACATCAACATTGACTGTTTGCAATGATATCTCGATATACATCGAGATATCTATTGTGAATAACCACGAGCTTATCTCATATTACAAAGCGTCAAACTCACGTTTCTTTTCTTCATACCACGCTTTCATTTCCTCAGGATTTTGCATCATTGCTTGAATCTTATTCATTGCATCAAGGTGTGCTGGCTCTTGTTTCTGATACATTTCCATCCCGTGCTGCTTACTTAATTCAGCAATTTGTTCAAATGTTTCTGCTTCAAACACCAAATCGCAAGCTCCACCAAGTTGTCTACAAGTCATTGATTTCATCTGGCTCCCTCTTCATATAGACAAAGTGCTCATCCTCTCTAAGGGTAGTGAAAGAATGACGTTTATACAGATGATGAACTTTATTTCCTTGCAAGTGGCATAGGGTGAGTGGCTTAGATTTCGCCCTTTTGATGCAAGAACGTAGAATCTGGGAACCAATCCCTAAGCCTTGAAATTCCGGCAATAGAAAGAAACGCCCTAAGTAACAATCGACTTCTTTGTTTTGGAATAAGTAACAGCCAACCCTTTCACCTTGCACTTCAATAACCATCGGCCTAGCCTGCTGCCACTCTTGGCGATGCAATTCCTGCTGCAAGGGCTCGTGCCAGCCAAAGACGGTATGAACGGCTTGATATTCTGCTCGTTTTTTCAAAAGATATAGAAAGTCGTAGTCATCCTTAGTGGCAATACGCTCTGTATACTTCATTCGAATTTCTTTCGTTATGCGCTAACCAGTAAATGATGATCCGCTTTTTGCGGTAAATAAAGTGTAAACTGGCTACCCTCACCAAGCTTAGACTTCACACGGATCTCACCTCCCGTTTGGCTCAGAATACTCTGAGATACAGAAAGACCTAATCCAGTACCATCTCGCTTAGTGGTAAAAAACGGATCGAAAATTCGTTTGATATTGGCATCAGAAATGCCGCAGCCTTCGTCTATAACATGAATCAGTGAGCCTATGCTTTGTCCTCCTTCTACCCAATCTTCTGTTAAGACGGTTAAACGCCCCTTACCTTGCATAGCATGAATGGCATTCATTTGCAGGTTGACCAGTATTTGCAGAAGTTGATGTCTATTCACTTCGACTGGCGTTTTCGCATTAAGGTCGACGATGAATTCAACGTCGCGTTTCTTCGCTCCAGTTCTTACCAATGTGACGCTTTCATCCACAATTGGATTCACGTGCTGCCATGTGACTTCATCTTGCACACCGCCTTGGCGACTGTATTGAAGCAGACTTCGAGTAATGTTTCGAATGCGATCGATTTGCGCCAATATGACATCAATTTCTTCTTCAACACGAGATACATCGGATCCCAATTCGAAACGCATAAGCTCAACGTTGCCCAAAATAACTGCTGTAGGGTTGTTAATCTCATGGGCAATGCCCGCAGTTAGCTCCCCTAAGGCGGCCAGTTTTTCATTGGTAACAAGTTTATTTCGAGTTTGATTTAACAGCTTGATATGTAACTCAAGCTGCTCCGTTTTCTCTTTTAGGCTGGCGGTACGAGAATGCACTTTACCTTCAAGTTCATGAGCTGCTTCTTGAATCTGCTCATTACGGAACTGTAGTTGATTAAGCATGTTGTCAAACTGCTTAGCGAGTTGACTTAGCTCGTGTTTATCATCCAGCCCTAACGCACCAATACGTTCTTCATCTTTGCCTAACTGAACCATTTTTACCACACGATGAATCTGTTCAATGGGTCTAAATAGATCCCGAGCACCGCGATAAACAATAAAGCCAGAAGCCAAAAGTAAGCCGATGATGATGACACTCACCTCACCGATGTTAGTGATATAAGTTTTAATTAAAGGCCAAACTAAATAGCCAGTATAGGCAATGCCCACAATGTTGTTATCGATATCGCGAATCGGCTTGTAGCCAGCGATGTACCACGTATCGTAAACGTACGCTTTATCTATCCAACTCTCACCCTTTACTAACACGGCATTGCTAACTTCTTCAGACACTAAGGTACCAAGTGCCCGCCTACCGGTGTATGACTCGTCCATCGGTACATTGGTCGCAATTCGTAAATCATCAAGGAATAAGGTCACCGTTCCTTGTATATGACGTTCACGGTTACTCACTGGATAAATGGTGTCGCGAATACGGTCCACCAGTGCCAAATTGTTGTTCATTAAGACGCCGCCATCCAAATAGCCAAGTAAGTGACTGTTGTCATCAAATACAGCGATGATTGAGCGGCTGACCAGAGAGCGTTCCTCAAGCACGTGGTTTTCTTGTTGCCAAACCTCTGAATGTTCCGCCAGTGACGGTTCCATCTCAAAAGCTGCAGCTCTCGACAGCACATCAAAGAAAGAGCGTTGCTGTGCCATTTTTCGGTATCCGGATTGACTAATCTTGTTAGCAGGCATCCAACGCAAGAAATCCAGTTGATAACGCTCACGTTGAGAACTTACCCACACATCAAATTCGTTATTGGTTTGAATATGAGTTAAACGAGTCCGAAACTCATACGATTCCGAGAAGGCTTGGATGTGGTCGTATTGTTCATCTTGCAAGCTATCGATTTTGTCGCCAACGATGCTTAAGCGTTCAGATACGTCAATCAGCGCACTCTGCCATGTATAGTGAATGGACCAGTAAGCCGTTATACCAAATAACGCGATCAGGGTGAGGAAAATAGGCGCTGACGTTAAAAACAACAGACGGTATCGAACCATTGATTTGGTTCTGTAGCGCCATTTATTCCAAAGGCGCATCAATCTATTCATCTGCGCAGCCTTCGTCCCACTCTTTGTATTTACGTTCTAATGTCTTACGTGCTACACCTAGATCTCGCGACGCTGCCGATTTATTGCCGGAATGCGCTTCTACCACCTGCTGAATATGAGATTTTTCGACATCTTTTAGAGACCAAGAGTTAGGATAACCAAACTGGCCATCTTGAATCGCCGAATTCGCGGGCATTGTGGTCAAATCGTTAACAGACATGGTGATAGAAGTGTTAACCGGAGCTCCTTTTAACTCATTGAAGTAGTGAGCTGGCGGTTTATTGAGAAGAATGCAGCGTTCTAACAAGTTCTTGAGTTCACGCACATTGCCCGGCCAATCGTAATCTTGCATGGAGTGCATATCCTCATGAGCCCATTTGGGCTCTGGAACACCCAGTTCTTTGGCAAGCGCCCGAGTAAAGAAAGGTACCAAGTCTGATAAGTCGGCAAGGCGTTCTCTTAACGCTGGCACTTCTATTTTCAAAACATTTAACCGGTAGTAAAGATCCTGCCGAAACTTCCCTTGATCGACCTCTTCTTGTAGGTTGCGATTAGTTGCGGCAACGACTCTAACATCAATACTGATCTCTTTTTCTGTACCCACAGGTCTAACCGTTCTCTGCTCAAGTACACGCAGTAAAGACGCTTGCATCGCCAGGGGCATTTCACCTATTTCGTCTAAAAATAATGTTCCCCCACTGGCAACCCGGAAAAGCCCTTCTCGATTCTTCTTAGCACCAGTAAAAGCACCTGCGGCGTGGCCAAACAATTCACTTTCCAAGAGTTCTGGAGCTAGTGCACCGCAATTTACAGCAACAAATGGCCCTTGTCGTTTACTGGCCGTATGAATACCTCTCGCGACCAATTCTTTGCCTGTTCCCGACTCTCCTTCTATCAACACCGACGCTCTAGATGGCGCAAATTGACCGATGAGCTGTTTTAAGTTCTTGGTCTTTTCAGAAAGGCCGATAATTTCTTTACTAACACGTCGGCTAATATCATGACTCAAAGCAACATTGATTCTTTCAGCCAGTCGCTTATCCATACAGCGTTTAACGGCTTGTAGCATTTGGTCTAGGTTGAAGGGCTTTAAGATAAAATCAGACGCTCCTAGTTTTAAAGCACTGATTGCGACCTCCAAGTCAGCGTAACCTGTCATAAATATCACGTCGGCTTTACGATCTAAGTCGTTAAACGCTTCTTCCCACTCAATACCAGACCTGCCAGGTAAGTTGATATCCAAAATGATCAGATCATAGTGGTGGTTGATCCTAAGCTGTTCGGCTTCTTCAACACTTCCTGCAGTGTCGACTTGTCCAAACCCTTTACTCAGTGCTTTTTTAAGAATGGCTTGCATACCGACTTCATCATCAACGACAAGTACAGAGAAAGCGAGATATGGAGACGTCAGTTGGTTGGTAATTTCGGAGGTTTGAAAAAAAGTCATAAATATATGTATTCGTTCCTGTTTGAGACAGAGTGTACCAATCTGCTACAAAACATCATGGGTTAAATTGCGACATTTTGTCCCAGCTCAAACTAATTGTAGTTTAACTGCGAGAAATATTAGCAAAATGTCGCACTTTGCCGCTTTTTTTCTAAGGAAATTATGGCATTGTCTTTGCTTAAAGGTAGCACGCGTATAGGAATAGGTACCATACGCATGACGAAGGGTACCTAGTGTATGAATTATGCTGGTGGCGTTGTTCTTCACCAAGCTGTCATGCGTTTACGTAGACTAATGATAAAAATAACCAAAATGGACAATATTATGACATTCTCAAGATTAATGGTTTCTGCTGTGTCTCTAGCGGCACTATCTGCAACGGCTTATGCAGATAGTACAGATACCGACCAATCTCGCATCCGCCTCGCAACTACAACCAGTACCTACCATTCCGGTCTTCTCGACTACCTACTCCCAGAATTTACCACTGATACTGGCTATCAAGTTGATATTATTGCAGCTGGTACAGGTAAATCTCTGAAAATGGGAGAAAATGGTGATGTTGATGTCGTTATGACACACGCTCCTAGAGCGGAACAGAACTTTGTCGATGCGGGCTATGGTATAGAACCACGTAGCGTAATGTATAACGATTTTGTAATCGTAGGACCAGAGAAAGACAGCGCTGACGTACACGATCAGAAAACTATAGAAGAAGTGTTCTCACACATCGCTAAAACTAACGCCATTTTTGTCTCTCGAGGTGATGACTCTGGTACTCACAAAAAAGAGCTGCAAATCTGGAAACAAACTAAGATTGAGCCTAACTTCGGCGGCTATCGTTCTGTAGGCCAAGGTATGGGACCAACACTTAATATGGCCTCAGAAATGCAAGGCTATACGATGACAGACAGAGGGACGTGGCTTGCTTACCAAGCTAAGCTCGACCTTGAAATTTTGTTCCAAGGTGACAAGCAGCTCTTCAATCCGTACCAAGTCATTATTGTAAACCCAGAGCGTTACCCTACTCTTAATACCAAAGGCGCTCGCGTACTGAGTGACTGGTTGGTATCAGATAAGGGACAATCTATGATCAATAGCTATCGTAAAATGGGCGAACAATTGTTCGTGGCTGACGCGAAGAAAACGAACAGTTAATGAGCATCACCGAAACCACTATGGAGGCGTTAAGCCTCCTATTTAGTCTAGACAAAGATCTATGGCGTATCGTAGCCGTGTCGTTTAGCGTCTCTATATCCGCCGTGTCACTGGTTGTTTTGCCCGCCATTATTGCCTCCTATTTTTTAGCTTACAGTAACTTTCCCGGAAAATGGTTTCTGCTTTCATTGGTCAACACCATGCAAGCGATTCCAACCGTTGTGATTGGATTGCTTTTGTATATGCTGCTATCACGCTCGGGACCTTTGGGTGACTGGGAAATGCTGTTTACACAACGCGCCATGATTGTGGGTCAAATATTGATCTGTTTTCCAGTTTTGGTGTCGATGATGCATGGGGCTTTGCAAAGTACTGACCGAAGAGCAATGGAAACCTCTGTAACACTAGGTGTTTCACGTTTTAGAACGCTCATGACGCTCATTTGGGAGTCGCGTTTTCCGTTAATGGCCGCTGTGATTGCTGGTTTCTCTCGAATCGTCACCGAAGTGGGCTGCTCAATGATGGTCGGTGGTAATATAATGGGCCTAACCAGAAATATCCCTACAGCCATTGCTATGGAGAGCCACAAAGGTGCTTTCGCACAAGGCGTCGCCTTAGGAATCGTCCTATTGGTGTTGGCATTGGTGCTTAACTTTATGCTGTCATCAATGCGTGGTAAAGGCGTCCTTAGAACTTAACTTGCTCAACGTTTTTTGTTTCAAACACTATAATTAATCCAAGACTCTGCTTGAGGGACAATAATGACAATACAGCTTAAGGCAAAGCAGGTTTCCATGCGGTTCAAAGACCGTGTCTTATTTCATATTCCATCCCTAACGATCGGGCCAAATGAAGCAGTTTACTTAAAAGGCGATAATGGCGTCGGTAAAACTACACTACTGAAGATCTTGGCTGGCTTATTAAAACCTACATCAGGTGAAGTATTTCCCAATTGCCAAAGCATAATTTCGCGCATGTTTGGTGGTTCAGGTCGTAAAGACGTTATTTATCTTCATCAATCCCCTTACCTTTTTGATGGCTCGGTCTATCAAAATGTCGCGTATGGCATCAAGCATAAGCGACTAGAAGCTCATGATAAGCGCGCAGAAGTGATTGCAGCGTTGCGATTAGTCGGGCTTGAAACGCTCGCTGACGAGCATGTATCAGTGTTATCTGGCGGTGAAAAACAGCGAGTTGCTATGGCTCGCGCTTGGGTTCTAAAACCTTCTATTTTGTTGATGGACGAACCAAGTGCCTCCCTTGATCAAGAATCAATTGAACGTTTAGTTTTCATGGCTGAGGACCTTTTAAAGCACGGTTCTAGTATTGTGGTCACGAGCCATCAATCTAATGCATTAACTAAGTTGTGTCGAAAACAATGGTGGATAAAAGACTGCACCTTGATAGAATCTCCACTGCTACAAATTATTGATAAAAAACAAACCGATCAAGAGAGTGATTATGTTGCATCCAACTCAGACTAGTTGGGTTATCCTCGCCGGAGGCCAAGCGTCTCGTATGGGCGGAAATGACAAGGGCTTAATAGATTTTAATGGTAAGCCCTTAATCGAGTATGTTTTACAACGACTCACCACACAAACTTCATCCATTACCATTAACGCCAACCGCAATGTAGACCAATATAGCCAATATGCTCCCGTTATTAGCGATACGTATAAAGATTATCCGGGACCTCTTGGTGGAATGCACGCTGGCTTGGCCGCTTCATCAACAGACTGGGTCGGCTTTGTCCCATGTGATAGTCCGTTTATCGATGAAAGTATTGTTGAGCGTTTTTGTCATGCTGTCGAAGACTCGACCGACATTTTAGTGGCACATGACGGCGATTTTCATCAGCCTGTTTTCACCATGTTTCACAAGCGAGTTATACCGAAATTGGAAGCATTTTTAGAGCGTGGCGATAGAAAAATCATTTTGTTATACAAAGAGTGCAATACCAAGTACGTTGATTTTTCAGATAATCCCGATTGTTTTGTTAATCTAAATACACCAGAAGAACTGTCGAAACTATCAGCAACCATTGAGCATTCACAGAAGAGCCCTCTATGACCATCAAATCCATTAATAATGTCCCACTTCTGGGTTTCGCTGCTTATAGCGGTACCGGCAAAACAACGTTGTTGGAAGCCTTACTTCCAAAATTAACCGCTACCGGGCTAAGAATTGGTGTGCTAAAGCATGCGCATCATAACTTCGATGTAGATAAACCAGGTAAAGACAGCTATCGCCTACGTAAAGCGGGCGCTAGCCAGATGTTGATCTCTTCTCGATATCGACATGCGTTGATGACGGAAACCCCTGAGGCTGAAGCAAACTTTGAATACTTGTTGACGCGTTTTGATCATCAAGCGCTGGATTTGATTCTTGTTGAGGGTTGCAAGAACATCGCCTTCCCTAAAATTGAGCTAAACCGTAAAGAAGTGGGCAAACCTTGGCTACACCCAAGCGATGACAATATTATTGCTATCGCCAGTGACAGTGAGTTGGATGTGTCACTACCAACAATGAGCATCAATGATTTGGACGCGATTACAAGGTTCATCTTAAATTATGTTAGCCCAGAGGCCTCTAGCCCTAAGAAAGAGGCAGCGTGCTGCGATACGCTATCACCCGCTTTCTTATCCGTGAAACAAGGTCAAGAGCAAATTCTTAACGCCGTAAATGCTTTGTCTGCATCTGAAACTATCCCACTAATCAATGCTTATGGCCGCACGCTAGCAGAAAATATTTCGTCCCCTATCAATGTACCAGCATTCACCAACTCAGCAATGGACGGCTATGCCATCATTGGTGCAGATGCTGGACTAGAACAATTCAATGTCGTCGCGAGTGTGATGGCAGGTTATGGCTACGACCAAGAACTTCGCTCTGGTGAGTCGGTACAAATCATGACTGGAGCGCCAATGCCAGCCTGTGCTGATACCGTTATAATGCGCGAACAGGCTAATGTCGATGGCGATACAGTGAACTTTGGTGATGCCAGCATTAAGACTGGACAAAATGTTCGTCAAGCTGGAGAAGACCTAGCGATCAATCAATCGGTATTTGAAACCGGCACATTGTTGCAGGCACCTGAGATGGGCATGATCGCCTCGCTTGGGCTAGATAGCGTAAACGTGAATCGCAACCTAAAAGTCGCGGTATTTTCTACCGGTGATGAAGTTCAAGCCCCTGGAACACCTCTGCGTGCTCACTCTATTTATGACTCGAATCGCTTTACTATCATGGCGATGTTACAGAAATTAGGCTGTGAGATTGTTGACCTTGGCATCCTCGAAGATGATGAGTCCGTTATGGAGAATGCGATCACTGAAGCGAGTCACAGTGCGGACCTGGTTATTACCTCGGGTGGTGTCTCTGTCGGAGACGCTGACTTTATTAAGAACGTTCTTGAAAAACACGGTAACGTTGATTTTTGGCGTATTAATATGCGCCCTGGACGTCCTCTCGCTTTTGGTGACATCAATGGAACACCATTCTTTGGTCTTCCAGGAAATCCAGTCGCAGTGATGGTATCGTTTATTAACTTTGTTGAACCTGCGATTAAGAAGATGCAAGGTGTTGGACAGTTTGTACCACACAAAGCCATCGCCATTGCCTCAGAGCCACTGCGTTCCCGCCAAGGAAGAACCGAGTTTAGCCGAGGCTTCTACGAGCTCGATGAAGAATCGGGACAGTTAATGGTTCGCACGACTGGAAAACAAGGCTCGGGGATCTTACGTTCGATGAGTGAAGCAAACTGCCTAATAGAGATTGCACCACATATCGATACGGTAAAAGTAGGCGAAAGCGTGACAATTATCCCGCTTCAAGGCAGAATCTAGCGCTAAATTATCAGCAGGTAGAAAATCATGGCTCGTACCATCATTTACGAATACAAGAATGAAGAGAAAACACTGACGTTTTCTTACCAACAGCATCGCAATATTCATGAGGCTGTCGCTGAAGCAGAGGGCATCGACCTTTCTGATTTCTTAAGAATGGAACAGCAAATCGAAGCCGTTTCAGATACCAAGGCTGTTCGCAATTATCGCGACAACCATTTTAAAAAATTGGGCTTTGGAAAAATCACGCTCATGCCTAAAGAGAACTTCGGAGTTGGCAAAAAGCCGATGTAGTTACTTAATTCAATAACCAGAACACCGAGTCGATAGATTCGGTGTTTTTTATTCACTCAGGTAATAAAAAACGTTTGCCATATAAAAATTTTACTATCAAGTGGAACTAATGGCATGAAATGGTAACTAACTCTATCAGCAGACTCGTAATATTCATTACAACAAAAACAGTGATAGAGCGAATATGATTAAGGTAATTTCTTTAGTAGCAACTTTGATGATTTTAGGTGGGTGCGCGTCGTACAACGAGTTTGCGAGCGAAACTCAACTTTACAACCACAATCTAGAAGCTCGTAATTACTGTAAGCAGATAAGTGACTCCCAAGAATACTACCAGTGTTTCGATAAATTTCTATTGAAGTCCCCTACCGTCACTCTAAACCAACTCTATACCGCGCAACGCTCATTGGAAAAAGCTAAGAACTCATCGGCGGCTCTTCAACCAACAGCTTAATGCCGAGAATGATCAGCACTGCACCTGTCGTACCTTCCATCCAACGTACGAAATTTCCGTTGTTTAGAAGTGACTTAGCGGAGTTAAGCATGCCTGAGAGTCCACATTGCCACACCATCGCGATGACAAAGTGAATCGCGGCCATTAACAATGATTGCAAAAACGGCGAGTGCTCTGGGTTAATAAACTGAGGTAAAAACGCTAAGTAGAATACGGCGGTTTTAGGGTTCAACACATTAGACAAGAATCCTTCTCTTAGTGAGCGCGAAGCTGCTACGGTATTCGCCTTACCTTTCTCTAGTTCTATGGTCTGATTTGATTTTAACGCTCGTAAACTCGAGATACCCAACCAAATTAGATAAGCAGCGCCCAATGTCTTTACAAACGCAAACAATTCCGCTGATTGCGTAAGTATCACTGATATACCCAGAGCTGAGAATGTTGCATGAACAAATAGCCCCAAGCAGATTCCAAGACTGGTTATTGCACCATCATTGAAGCCGCCTCTAGATGTGTTACGAATCACCAGCGCCGTGTCCAATCCCGGTGTTAGCGTAAGGATAGTAATAGCAATAAGGAAGGCTTCAAGGTTAAGAATATGCATAACGTCCACTGTCATCTTTCTAAAACATCAGAGTTCGAATTCTGAGGTAACTCCGATTAAAAAGCCATGGTTATTTTAGATTTCAACGCCAGATTTTATCGGCTACTTTCCGTAACTCCTTGTTAGTGTTAAGTTAGGACAATCGTTCACGCAAAAGGTCATAAGACATGGAAAACTACAACAAACTGGTTGAACACTATAAAGCTATTTCTAATTTCAGTCATTTATCCGCCATATGTGGTTGGGATGCTGCGGCAATGATGCCATCTGGCGGCAACCAAGCTCGTTCAGAAGCGATGGCTCAACTGTCACTTCATATCCATCAACTATCGACCGCGCCGCAGCTAGCAGAATGGTTCGAACAGGCTCAGAGTGATGAACTCGACCCTTCACAACAAGCCAGTTTAGGGGAAATGAAACGACAATGGCAGCTTAACACTGTCGTTCCAGAAGAATTAGTGAAAGCAAAGTCTCTCGCAGGTTCCAAGTGCGAACACGCTTGGCGTACACAGCGTGGTGACAATGATTGGGCCGGCTTCTGTAAGAACTTCGAAGAGGTAGTGAAACTGTCGCAAGAAGAAGCCCAAATTAGAGCAGAACAATCAGGGTTAACTCCTTATGACGCGATGCTGGATATCTATGAGCCAGGGGTAAACTCACAGCAGCTCGATTCTATCTTTGGTGACTTGGTATCTTGGCTACCAGAACTGACCCAACAGGTTATCGAAAAGCAAAAAACAGAGTCGGTTTATACCACTGAAGAGTCATACAGCACCAAAGATCAAAATGAACTTGGATTGGAGGTGATGAAACTACTTCAGTTCGACTTTGACCATGGTCGTCTAGATATCAGTTCGCACCCTTTCTGTGGCGGTGTACCTCAGGATGTCAGAATCACAACTCGCTATGATGAGTCTGACTTTGTTCAATCGTTAATGGGAATTGTCCACGAAACCGGTCATGCTCGTTATGAACAAGGCTTACCAAAACGGTGGGCAGGGTTACCCGTTGGCCAAGCACGTTCAATGGGCATTCATGAATCTCAATCTTTGTTCTTCGAAATGCAGTTAGGCAGAAGCCAGCCGTTTATCGCCAACTTAGCGCCACTGGCTCAAAAACACTTCTCAACTAATGATGCGAAAGTATTCGAAGCAAACAATCTACAGAAAATCTATACCCGAGTGCAACCTGGATATATTCGCGTTGATGCGGACGAACTTACCTACCCAGCCCATGTTATTCTACGTTATGAGATCGAACGAGATTTGATGAATGGTAAGATCTCCTATAAGGATATTCCTGAACTGTGGAATCTGAAGATGCAGCAGTACCTAGGTCTTACCACACAAGATAACTTTAAAGACGGTTGCATGCAGGATATCCATTGGACTGATGGGGCATTTGGTTATTTCCCTTCCTACACGTTAGGTGCAATGTATGCGGCGCAGTTTATGGCGGCGATGAGAAAAGAAGTGGATGTAGATGATGCACTGTCTTCTTTAGAACTGGCTCCAGTCTTTAATTGGTTGAGTGATAACATTTGGAGCAAGGCAAGTACGTTGGCAACCGGAGAACTTGTTAAACAGGCTACCGGTTCAGAACTTGATGCAAAATACTTCAGAGCTCACTTAGAAAGCCGTTACTTATAAAAATATTAAAACCAGCACATAGAGGTGAATCCTTGTTGTGCTGGTTAATTACTGTTTAGTAGCATTAATTAAAAGATGATTACGCTCACGCTCTATAACCGTGACTAATTCTAAGAACCGTACTCAATAACGGAAATAATAGCACCACAAGGATCTTCAATTACCGCTATTTTGCCCACGCGCTCAATGATTGTTACAGGGACTAACACCGACCCACCAACCAGTTCAGCTTTTCTCAAGGTCTCTTCAACACAATCAACCGTCACATAAGTACGCCAATGTGCTCGAATATCATTATCATCGAGAGTGAGTATTCCAGCAAATGGCTCTGACGCATTGTTGCTTGTCGCCAAAGCATAGCGACTGCCATTTCGACCTGGTACCTCTTTTAACTTCCAACCAAACATTGATTCATAGAATCGACACGACTGGTCGAAGTCTGGAGTCATTAACTCTGACCAACTAAACAAACCATGGTCCTCAAACGGCTTATCCACTTATATCTCCTCCACTTTATTAGGCAGTTACACGCCTTATTAATGGTGGGCAAGTTACAACCAAAACATATTCGAGTCTTTTCTATCCTTATTAAAAAAGCGACCCTTTAAAGGACCGCTTTGATTCAAAATAGTGAAAATTCAGTCGTTACTACGTCTATTGATTGTTAATCGCAGGTTGAACACTTTGTGTGATGTCTTCGAACTCAAATTTTCCATCATCTAATGCTCTTTTCGTCTCATTTTTGGCAGCAAAATTAATGGCGTTGAGATCCACTTTCTTAATTCGGCTGTCATTCATCGTCTTGTAATAAAGAACGCCATTGGTCTGGTCAACCACTGAAGTCCACTGAGTCGCGCTTGGTAGGTCTGGAATATGCTCTCGATATTGCGGGCCAAACTCTGAGCCGATGGGAATATCGAAGTTATTCAGAATATGAAAGGCTTGAGAAACTGCCTGTGCCGAGGTTTTGAGGTCAGGTGCAGTGGTTACATAAAATGCCGCACGTACGAACCTAGAAGGCGGTGTAATGTCGCCAGGTAGGCCTAAGAACCCTGAACCGATACCGAATGATTTTGCTTCAACCTCTCCAAACTGCCGAGGAGCACTGGTTCCGGGTTGCAAGTGCAGATAGTTGTTTAAGTTGGTCACCTGCCAAGGAAACGTTGGAGAGTTAGTCAGAACGCCTACTTCATTTTCGTAAATATGCACCTCTCCTTGGTTCATAATTTCAATCACAACACTTCGACCTGTTTTGTCTGTTACACGCCAATGCCCTGTTGGTGAAGGCTGTCCTTTAGCGTCTAGATATACTGGCACGATATCTATAGATTTCATCGCGGTTAGAACTTCATCGACAGTTTTAAATTGCGACAACATCCAACGCACAAAATCCATATCGGTAATGCTATTCTGCCTCGTTTCCTCATTATATGGTTTTAGTGAACCGTATCCTTTGAAATAGAAAAGTCCGGCACTCAATCCTGCCTCATTTACCCCTTCTCCGATAAATCGGTCATCACTCACTGAGATGCCAACAAAACCTAGGCGACTGTCCCAACCTAGTCCTTGTTTTCGATCGGGCATAATCGACGTGAACTGGTGTTTTCTCGGTGAGATGATCAGTTTACTATTTAGATTACTCTCACCCCATTCAATAGTTCGAGCTTGGATGAAGTCGTTCCCAACAGTAGAAAGAGAGATACCAGTACAAGCACTAGCAGGTACGATAACGCTAGCAGAAAGCACTATCGCAATTAACGTTTTTCTGAACATTTCAAACAACCTAAAAGTTAGGCTACACATTGTAGTGCTATGAGTGTAGACCTAGTTCTCTTGGTTGAAAATGGAAATTGCAATGAGATGAAAACAATTATCTCACCAGGCGATTATTGATAACACCATCCATCAAAAGACTCTCTATTCGGTCAATTTTAGGTCGCCAAGTACGAAAAAGGCGACTCAAGGTCGCCTTTTACACACTTACATAGTTTTAGAAGATGTGAAGTGTTGCATTGATAGTAAAGCTATCTAAATCTTTGTCATCAAATTTGGTTTTAACGCCGTTAAATCGTTGCCAGCTCGCACCAACAGAAAGCATATCTGTCACGAAATACTCTGCACCCACACCGTACATAAAGTCTGTACCGCTGTCGCTGCCGCTTAGACCATCTTTATAATCAGCGTTGTAGTAGTGTAAACCACCTTTAGCGTAAATCTGTACTGGACCAATATCGATACTCGGCTTAAGTGCTGCGTACCAAGAACCTAGTTCTGCGTAACCGTTCTTGCCTTCGCTAGTACCATCGAAGTTACCGTGTTTCCAATAACCACCTTCAATACCGATGATAGGCAGAATACCAGTACCGACGTGGAAACCCATTGGAGTATCGCTGTTACCATTGTAGTCTGCACGACCAGCAGAAACACCACCATACAACCACGCATCAGCGAACGCTGACGTCGACGCACCAACAAGCGCAAGCGCTAAAAGTGTCTTTTTCATTTGTAACCTTCTTGTTTAATAAAATGCGGCGAGTCCAATGAAAGCCACCGCGGAGCTTTATATATCACACACTATATCGTAGGAGAATCCTTCAAGTTTTAATTTTCGGTAAAACTTTCTGAATTCTCATACGCTTAGAAGTTATATCTATCACATTTTTGCATAGAATCTATTTAGTTGGACGCTTAGCAAGCGTCTATCGCATTCAATACGCGCTTATCAGAGACTGGGTATGGTGTACCGAGCTGCTGAGCAAAATAACTCACGCGGAGCTCTTCTAGCATCCAGCGAATCTCTTTAACGTTTTCTGGTATTTTCATACCTTTTGGAATCTTGTTAAGTAACTCTTTGTAGTCTTGAGTGACGGATTCCACTTTTAGCATGTGCATGCGATCTCGATTGGGGTCAATCGGTAACTTCTCCATGCGTTTCTCAATTGCTTTCAAGTAACGCAGAATATCCGGCAGTCGTTTCCAGCCACATTCGGTTGCGAAGCCTTTGAAAATCAATCCTTCAATCTGCGCTTTTATATCCGATAACGCGAATGCCATCGTCAAGTCTACACGACCTTTAAGCTTTTTATTAATGTTGAACGCGGTCGTCAGGATTGTCTCCACTTGCTGTGCAATGTCTACAACTGTATCGCCTAATTCACCACGTACATACTCTTTAAGTTGTTCAAATTTGTCTGCATCCCAAACCAAGCCTCCTTGACCTTCGATAAGCTTATCGATACCGCATGCTATACAGTCATCAATTAAGTCTAACACTTTGCCATAAGGGTTGAAATAGAGACCCAACTTCGATTTGTTCGGAAGATTGGTGTGCAGATATTTAATTGGAGAAGGTACATTCAGTAGCAGCAAACGACGTTGCCCTTCTTTCATGACCTGCTCTTGTTCTACTTCCGTTTCAAACAACTTAATTTCAACGCTGTCTTTATTATCCACTAGAGCAGGATAAGCTTTAACATCAAATCCACCGCGCTTTTGCGAATAGACTTTTGGCAGTTCACCAAAACTCCACGTATGCAAACCTTGCTGCTCGATATCATCATCAGCAACTTTAGACAAAGTTTGTTGCACTTTGTCTTTCAGGCTTTCTTTCAACTCATAAAGATTGCGATTCTCTTTGAGCTTTCTATTGCGATGATCCACAGCACGGAAAGTAATTTTCAGGTGTTCAGGAAGTTGTTCTAGATTCCAATCGTCCCTTAATACTTCCACACCTGTCATGCGGCGAAGTTCTTTTTCCAATGCATCTAAAAGTGGTGCTTCCATCGGTGTGACACGAGCCAAGAACGCGTCTGCGTAGTTTGGCGCTGGTACAAAGTTCTTACGTAGTGTCTTTGGCAATGCTTTGATTAAGCTCACCACCAGTTCATGTCGCAACCCCGGGATTTGCCAATCGAACCCTTCGTTATCAATCTGGTTAAGGATAGGTAATGGGATGTGCACTGTTACACCGTCACTATCTTCTCCAGGTTCAAACTGATAGCTTAGCTTGAGTTTAAATCCGCCTTGATGCCAGAAGTTAGGATAATCAAGATCGGTAACATGACTAGCGTCGCCCTTAAACAGCATCTCCTTTTCAAAATTAAGAAGCTCTTTGTTCTTCTGACTTGCTTTCTTCCACCACGTATCAAAATGGCGCCCAGAAACAACTTCTGTGCCTACACGTTGATCGTAAAAATCAAATAGCTCATCGTCATCAACAAGGATATCCCGACGACGCGACTTGTGTTCTAGCTCTTCTACTTCTTGTAATAGCTTTCTGTTTTGTTTAAAAAACGCGTGCTTGGTTTCCCAATCCCCTTCAACCAAGGCACTGCGCACAAACAGTTCGCGACTTAAAACTGGGTCAATCGCACCATAGTTAACCAATCGCTTCGGAACAATTGGTACTCCGTACAACATCACTTTTTCGTGTGCCATTACGGCTGCGCGTTTTTTCGACCAATGGGGTTCACTGTAGCTACGCTTGATTAGATGTTTTGCTAGAGGCTCAATCCACTCTGGCTGAATCTTGGCGATAATACGCCCCCAGAGCTTTGAAGTTTCTACCAGCTCTGCCGACATAATCCACTTAGGTTGCTTCTTAAACAGACCTGAAGCGGGGAAAATATGGAAGCGCGCGTTTCGAGCACCTTGGTACTCGTTTTTTTCCTGGTCTTTCACGCCAATATGCGACAACAAGCCAACCAGTAAGGCAGTATGGACAGATTGATAGCTACCCGGTTCTTGGTTGAGTTTTTCATCCATCTCACGCATGGCTTGATGTATTTGGAAGTAAACGTCCTGCCATTCGCGTACACGCAAGTAGTTTAAATAGTCTTGCTTACATTGCTTGCGAAATTGGTTTCCAGACAACGCTTTTTGTTGTTTTTGAATGTAATCCCATAGGTTTACAAACGTTAGGAAATCAGACTCTTGATCGAAGAAGCGCTTGTGTTTGTCGTCGGACGATTGCTGCTTATCACTAGGACGTTCTCTTGGGTCTTGAATAGATAAAGCAGAAGCGATAACCATAACTTCTTTTAAACATCCAAGTCTTGGGGCCTCTATCACCATTCGAGCCAAACGAGGGTCAATAGGTAAGCGAGCTAACTTACGACCAATTGGTGTTAAACGTTTCTTAGGATCCTTTGCTTTATCATTGATAGCACCTAACTCTTCAAGCAGACGAACACCGTCCTGAATATTGCGTTTATCAGGTGCTTCAACAAATGGGAAAGCTTCAATATCACCCAATCCTAAAGCCGTCATTTGCAGAATGACTGACGCTAGATTGGTTCTAAGAATTTCTGGGTCCGTGAATTCTGGACGTGATTCGAAATCTGCTTCCGAATACAGACGAATACAAATCCCCTCTTCTACACGGCCGCATCGACCTTTACGCTGGTTTGCACTTGCCTGAGAAACTGGCTCAATAGGAAGACGCTGAACCTTTGTGCGATAACTATATCGACTAATACGAGCGGTACCAGGGTCAATAACGTACTTAATCCCCGGAACAGTCAGTGATGTTTCTGCAACGTTGGTGGCGAGTACAATTCGTCGACCTGCATGTGGTTGGAAGATCTTATTCTGTTCGCCAGCGGATAAGCGAGCGTACAACGGAACAATCTCAGTATCACGAAGGTTACGTTTTGTTAATGCGTCCGCCGTATCACGAATCTCACGTTCACCGTTCATGAAAATCAGAATGTCGCCAAGACCTTCATCACACAGTTCATCTACCGCTTCGAAAATACCTTCTAGCTGATCTCTATCACCATCATCGTCCCCAGACAGAGGCCGATAACGGGTTTCAACGGGGAATGTTCGCCCCGAGACTTCGATAATTGGCGCGTCATTAAAATGCTTTGAAAAACGCTCTGGATCGATGGTCGCTGAAGTGATAATGATTTTTAAATCAGGGCGTTTCGGGAGTAACTCACGTAAGTAACCCAGAATAAAATCGATATTCAAACTGCGCTCATGCGCTTCATCAATAATGATGGTGTCATATTGATTAAGAAAACGATCATGTTGAATTTCAGCCAGTAAGATACCGTCTGTCATCAATTTCACTTGGGTATTCTCAGAAATCTGGTCGTTGAATCGGACCTTATAACCTACGAACTCGCCCAGTGATGTCTCCATCTCTTCGGCGATACGATTTGCCACTGAACGCGCGGCAAGTCGTCTTGGCTGTGTATGACCAATTAAGCCAAATTGTCCTCGACCTAATTCTGAACAAATTTTCGGTAGCTGAGTCGTCTTACCTGAACCCGTTTCACCCGCGACAATAACCACTTGGTTGTTCTCAATGGCTTCAGCAATTTCATCTTTCTTCTGACTAACTGGCAACTGCTCTGGGTAATTAATGGTGGGTTTTGCAGCTGCGCGCTGCTGAGCAACCATCATCGAACGCGCAATATCGATAGCAATTTCGTCGAATACTGCAGATTGAGCTTCTGGTTTTTTAATTCTTGTTGCGCCTGCAATACGCTTACTCAAACGAAAGCGGTCGCGAATCATACAGTCTTTTAATGCTTTTTTAAGTGACTGTGGATTGTTCGCTTGCACTTGCGACTGTTGATTGGAATTTTGAGAGGAAGTCAAAACGTTCCCTACTTAACTTTTTACTATTAAAAACTGGCCGGATTGTAGCACAGGTAGGAAATTAGCGTTAAGCGAGAAGGATACAAAAAAGCTCCGCAATGCGGAGCTTTCTGATTAGAAGTGGTACTGAAGATAGAAGGTGCTGTAGTTACTACCACCTTTGATTCGACCGAACTGGGACGAAGCTTCGAATATCGCACTGCGGTGATGCAGAGCATAACCAAGCCATAACTCTTCAAGTGCTGGTTTACCGATAATAGAGCCTATGCTGATGTCATAAGAAATGTCAATGTAGTTCATAAGGTGACTTGCACGCTTACCTTTATCCTTCATCTCTTCTTGTTCGATATAGGTAATGTTGTCGATATATGACAGGCCGTTACCCACACCTAAACGCATCTTCACTGGCCAGTTAAACGTGTAATATGCTTTGATAAGCGTGATAAATTCAGTACCAGAACCTTGAACCTCAGAACTCCAGTGGTGAGCAATACCCGGACTCAAATAGATATCCAACGGCATACCAAACAATTCGTCCGTTAATGGATGGCCATAAAATACCGACGTTACTTGGTTATTATACGGATCTCGCTTACCGTTAAAGGTCAGGATATCACCCATGTCCGATGGTGACGCATAACCATGAGCTACACGCACATAAGGTTTCGCACCGATATCACGACGAACTTGCTTCGCTTTTGATGTTGATTTTTTCTTCTCGTTGAAGAAACCAACACCGAAATACACTTCGCCTTCAAAACGTTCGTTAATCACTGATGAATGATACGCTTGGTTATCCAACATGCGAATATTCGTTGCACCTACAAGGTATAGGTTTGATACGACGTGGTATTTAGCATCAACGCCCATCGCATAGTCCATAGCGCCACTTAGGCTATCTGTAGTACCTCGGTATGTACCATAGTATTCGGTGTTAAAGTCAGCATCTTTATAACGCAGGGTGACGTTAGGACGCAATTCAAGGTCACCATAATCAAGCATCCCTTGGAGTCTAAAGTTCGCATGATAACGGTTATGTCCGTCTGTCATTAGCTCGGTGTCGAAGTGCCAAGCGTCATCAAAGTTATAACGCATTTGCAGACCATAGTCCGCAGTGTCTCCCCCAACGGCATTTTGCTCGTCTGCTGGTATGTCGATAAAACGCATACGCGCAATAGCGTTAAGCTCTAATTCTTTGTCATCCGTTTTATAGAGGTGGGCACCTGCCATAGTACCGTCTAGAAAGACATAGTCATTCTTAAAGAACATCATCGGAATAAAGGTACTAACGGTGGTATCACTTCCTTTGGTATCAAAAGGAATGTTCGCTGTACGCCACACTGCTGCAATGCCCCAATCCGCTTCTTGCGCTGACTCTTCTGCCAATACCACTGGTGTTGTACAAAGTGATGCTGCGGTCGCGAGCGCGAGATTTCTCTTTATCATGTCTTGCAGTTTCTCCAACTGGAATATGTTTACAATTAATAAGCTAAGGAGCACGTAATCACTATTTTGACTGATAGCCAAAATTCACACGCTATTTATCAAATAACCTAACAACAGCTACCTCAGTGAAGTAGAGTTGTATATTATGGGGTTAACGCATATTTTTATGTCACCACACTGTTATTTGCCTTATGGCTCAATAAATAACCAACAGTGATGGGTGTCATAGTTTCCACTATTTAGACGAATCGTGAAAGTAGAAAAGTTAAAAAAAATTCTCCAATCTTTGCCAAACGATCAACATATTGATGTCGTCACGGGTGAGACATGGCTTCCAGAACGACTTTTGAGCGCCAAAGTCGATAATGACTTGTTATTCTTAGAGTTCGACAACGCTCCTGACGAAGCGGAAGATACGTTTGAAGGTCGAGGATTTGTTGAGCATGAAATAGAGCTTGTTCGTGAGCGACTCGCTCAGATTATTGATCAAAGCAACAATAATGAGCATCTTTTGGATGCATTGACCGCTTTTTTCCTAATCGGTCACGAAACTAGCAGCTCAGAGTTTGTCGAACTGCTTGAGAAAATGAACGATGCAACGACAGCATCAGAGCAACCAGCACTGGAACATTCCTAGAAAGTAAGTAGAAAGAACGCCCCATGAAAAAGCTCAATCCTGTGTTGGCAGGCCCAATATTACGTCGCACTAGCCCTCAACAATTCACTCTATGGCTGGCGACCTCTTTGTGTCCTTCCAATCTCCAGCTTGTGATGAATATCGATGAAGAGATCTCTTACCGTGATTTTAAGACTGAGCAGGTCTACAAGATAAGCAACAAACTATGGCTCATTCAGTTCCACACTAATCTTTCAACGTCTCAATCCTGCCACCTAAGCTATAACGTTGTTTGGCGGCAATCCAAGATCAGCGTTCTTAATGACAATATGTTCTATTCAACGTCATCTTGGGTAGACATCATCTTGTCAGATAAGTCTGATCATATTCTTCACGGCTCATGTAGAAACCCACATCATCATAGTGACGACAGCTTGCTTCAAGTCGATGTGTTGCTCGATCAATTAGCGACCTCTACACAAGACAATGAGCGACCAGACCTTCTGTTGCTTACGGGCGACCAAATATACGCTGATCATGTTGCCGGTCCCATGTTGGTGGCTATCCATAAAGTCATCAAATTACTTGAGTTACCTGGTGAGTCATTTATTGGTGCCCCTGTTGGAAATGCAGATGAACTCTACCATTGTACCAACGCGCTCTATTCTAGAGACCAAATACTACCCCATTACCAAGATGAGACTCATCGCCTGAAGGGTCTGATTAATAAAAATGACACGCCTATTTTCAGCTCTAGAGAATGCGAAAATCATCTGATTAGCTTCTCAGAATTTTTGGCAATGTACTTGCTTAATTGGTCTCCTGAACTCTGGGATGCCATTCATTTTAACCAACTGCGTCCCAATTATGGTTCGGAAAGCCAACCTTTGCTAGAGAAAGACCAACCTCTTTGGAGCAAGGAAAAGGCAGAACTTGATAGGTTTGTCGCTGGATTACCTAAGGTCAGGCGAGTAATGGCGCATATCCCAAGTTATATGATTTTTGATGATCACGACGTAACTGACGATTGGAACCTGACTGTTGGCTGGGAAAAAGCAGCTTACGAAAACGCGTTTTCTAAGCGAATAATAGGCAACGCTCTCTTGTCCTATCTACTATGTCAAGCTTGGGGTAATACCCCAGTTCAGATGAAGAATGACTGGCGAAACAGTTTGGTTGCACTGTTCTCTTATGCCAACGGAAACAAAGTCATCGCGCAAGACCAACACGATGAGTTAATCACGCAATTGCTACGATACGAGAAGTGGCATTTTAGTCTTGAGTCATCACCCAAAGTAGTGGTTCTTGATACTCGCACACGACGCTGGCGTTCCGAGTCCAATCTGAATAAACCATCTGGTCTAATGGACTGGGAAGCAATGGTGGAATTTCAACAGGAGCTCATCGGTCTAGACTCTGTCGTCGTTGTGTCTCCCGCCCCTATGTTTGGTGTTAAGTTTATAGAGACGCTACAAAGTATGGCGACAAAAATGGGTAATCCCCTAATTATTGATGCTGAAAACTGGATGGCCCATCCTGGAAGTGCCAATACTTTGCTGTCCATTTTTACCCATACCAAGACACCTAAAAACTTTGTCATCTTGTCGGGTGACGTCCACTACTCCTTTGTCTACGACGTAAAGCTTCGTTATAAGCAGACGGATTCACACATTTACCAAATCACCTGTAGTGGAATAAAGAATGAGTTTCCGGAACCACTACTGACGATTTGTGACACCCTCGATAAATGGCTTTACTCACCGCGTTCACCGTTGAACTTATTTACTAAGCGTAAACGTTTAAAGATCTTCAAACGTAAGCCCGAACCAAGTCATCATAATCGTCTGGTCAATAAAAGTGGTATCGGAAAGGTACGATTGGATGATGAAGGCAAACCTGTCGAGATATCGGTCCTTCATGGAGATGGCACAAAAACCACATTCCCTGAAACTAATTCCGAAAGCTAAACTCTAATTACTTGTGATCTGCCTCAACAATCACTATGTATTATAAATAAGCAATAAAATCAGGTAACGCCATGTTTAATTCCATTACTTCCATATTTAAACAACTTATTGAAGGCGATGACTTATCTAACAACAAGTCAATTAGCCCTAACCTTGCTATCGCCGCACTGCTTTGCGAAGTGTCTAATGCGGATTATCAAGTGGAAGAGGAAGAAGAAAAAGCCAAGCTATCTTTAATCGAACGATTGTTAGAACTTGACGAACGAGAGTCGAAAACGCTGTTGGCTCAAGCGCAAGAACAGACCAAGAATTCAGCTTCTTTGTACGACTTTACCTCTGGCTTAAGAGAGTTAAGTCAGGAGAAGCGCTTTGATTTAATCAAAGCTATGTGGGAAGTCGCCAACGCAGACGGAGTTATCGACCCACTAGAAGATGCAGTGATTCGCAAAGTAGCAGAGCTCCTCTATGTTGATCACAGTGAGTTTATTCGAGCTAAGATTCAAGTCACTGACAAGTAATGCCATACGCTATAAGTACAAAAAAGCCGAGCAGAGAATATTTCTGGTCGGCTTTTGTCACTACTAGTCAGCGAGTTACAGCATAGTCAATGCCAATTTAGCAAGGTTGTACGCATCAACATAACCCGAGTGCTGTCTGCCTTCCCACTCTATTCCTTGGCTTTCTTGTGCCGCTTTGTGACCAATACGTTTATCTTTAAGTCGATGTTGCATGCGATATAACGTCGCCAAATTAACAAACTCTTTGAATGGCATCTCGATGCCTTTCGATTGACATTCTTCGAGTAAGATTATGTCGTCTCGGCCCCATGAGGCATAAATTTTGTTGGTTCCACCAAAGTTTTTAACCATCGACTGAATCACTGAAGCTAGCGGACGACCCTGCTTTTCTACTTTACGCGGCGTTATACCGGTAAGCTCTGTACAAAATAACGACACCTTATCAGTTTCAGGCTTAACGTAATATTGCGCTCGCTTCACTACTTCTTGCTTAACTAAATCTATTTCTGCAAGCCCTACTTCAATTATCTCGCCAGTCGTGCCAACACCGTCGACATTCCAACAACACATTTCAAGATCAAAACAAACGACACGATTATAATTCATAGGGATTTTAAGATTAGTTAAACGAACCGTCGGATTGTAACGTATCAAACGTCAAACCTCGACAGTTCTCCATTCAATCGCTAAAAATTCAAGCAACCATTGCTCTATTTCTGCCTTTATCTTTGCTTCTATACAATAAATCATCGGCACGATTCATCAATTTCTCCAAGGACTCTCCTTTAAATACGGAGGCGCCTATACTCAGTGTACAAACAAAGTTAGGATCTATGGTGTCCCATTTCATAAAGGAAATATCTTCACACACTTCGTTTAAATAAACGTTGAGTAATTCTTCGTCAACACAACGACTTATCACAGCAAACTCATCGCCGCCAAGCCTGAACAGCATATCATCGGGATACAGTTGATCTTTTATGTATGCAGCAACTTGCATCAAGATCTCATCACCAGAAACATGACCATATTTATCATTAATTTGCTTAAACTTATCAATATCAATAATGACTAAAGAAAATGGCTTATTGCATGAAATATGGTAGTCCGCTAAGCGATTGAATGCGCGTCGATTGTACACTTCCGTTAAAGGGTCTCGCTCTACTAAGTACTGCAAGTCACGTGTTCTGCGACTGACTAACTTGGTCAATCTTCGTTGTTCACGAAGCATCAACTGAACCACGTAAGCCAATAGAATCGAAATAATAAAACCGCCTGAAGCGACACACAGGAGAATAAAACTGTCATTCTGAGAAATTTCTGAATCGTGTTTAAACTGAATGTTCCACTGTCGATCATAAAGATCCACAATGATGCTCTTTATATCCCCAGACAACGTTTGCCACGCTTCATTCTCATACATAATGGGGTCATCCTCGGCATCAAACCCTAAATCGACAACTTGAATACCCACTTCTTTGCCTATGGAGGTTCGAGAAACAATCTGCTCGAAATATGCGGTTGTGCGAACGACTCCAATTACTACTCCACGTAATGAATTATCACCGACCTCGAATACTGGATGGTAAACAAGCATCCCTTGTTTTGGTAACGAACGATCAAATCCGTCCTGCAACAGACGAATCTTATCTGACAAACTCGGTTCTCCGGTTTCCAGTGTGCTACGAATCACTCGTCTAACACGCTCTCGGGAAGAGTAATATCCTAGCGCACGTAGGTTGGCTTCATTAACAGGATAGACATCACTCGCCACATAAATAGGTTCATCATTTTCAAGGATGTAACCATCTTGGCGAGGTTCGTCTTTAGGCACCGTATATATTTGGTAACTTGGAAAGTGTTGCTTGACTCGCTTTACGTGTGACTCTACCTGCTCAGGATAAACTTTCTTCATCCATTGCATAGCTATTAAACTTTTCGAATCTGCCAACAATGGTGCGACAAAAGTGGAGAAATTATCCCACGTTGGTGGTTGAGTTGCGTGATAAAAACTTGCCCCTGCGCCGATAAAGGCAACGTCTAACATGACAAGTTCTTTTATATTCTCGGCTTGGTTTTGAGCTAAGAACTCAAAATTAGAATCGGAAAGCTGTTTTTGCCCTTTATATACAAGATGTGTAATGAAAATCGTCAATACTAATCCGAGAATTAGCACTAACACTGAGTACCGTTTGACTCCGCGGTCCTCTTTGCTTAAGCCTGTAACCATATATATATTGTCCTAACTGGTTATAGTTTTATTAGTGTTACCAGTTTTTATATTTGTGATAAATATTATTAGCCATGTGATATAAGTATCGAAAATACAATACCTTACCTTTTACTGTTAAATCTTACACAGCTCTGACATGGACAAAAGTTACAGTGTTAAAAAAAACAGCGAAGATCACCTAAATTTGTAAAATCGTCATTATCTGCTGAATTCTTCACCAAAAAACTCACTTTGTAATGACATTATTGCGAAACCATCGCGCTATGAGCCTTGATTATGCTAGACTTCGCCCCAAAATTAACAACTAATGACTGACACATAGAGAAACTCCTATGAACATCGATCTAAATGTTATCCCAACTACTTTCGACATGTTGCACGCTGGCCTAGCGGCTTCTAGCGTTTTGTTGCTTGCCATCGCGGTATCACGTAAAAGCAAAGTCGTTGAAAAAGTGGTCGAAAAACCAGTAGAGAAGATCGTCGAGGTTGAAAAGCCAGTAGAAAAAATCGTTGAAGTTGAGAAAGTCGTTGAAGTTGAAAAAGTCGTGGAAAAAGTTGTAGAAGTAGAATCTAAACTTGCGACCGCTTCTACCGATTCTGCAATGCAACTTCTGTCTTTGATGCAGCAAGAAGCTCGCATGGTCGATTTCCTCCAAGAAGACCTAACTTCATTCTCCGATGAAGAAGTAGGTGCGGCGGCTCGTGTTGTCCATTCTGGTGGTAAAAAAGTGATCACCGAGTACTTTACTTTGTCTCCAATTCGCAATGAAGACGAAGAAACTCGCGTAACAATCGAAGAAGGCTTTGACCCGCAATCTGTTCGCCTAACTGGCAGCGTAACGGGTAATGCACCATTCTCCGGCACACTGATTCATAAAGGTTGGAAAGCAGACAAAGTAACTCTGCCTAAGTTGTCTGAGAACTACAACGCATCTGTCATCGCACCAGCAGAGGTAGAGCTATAATGGAGCTATCAACGCACGAACAGAATCATCCATCTGCTCATTACAGTGTCGGTATCGACTTAGGTACGACGCACTGTGTCATGTCGTTTCTTGATACGACAGACGAGACCGCGCAAGTAGAGGTAGTTTCTATTCCGCAGCTCACAGCGCCCGGTACTGTAGAATCTTTCAAACAGCTAGGTTCATTTCTATATCAACCTCATGAGCACGAGATGGGACAAGGCTCCCGAACTCTGCCATGGACAAGTGAACCAAAAGCACTGGTGGGTGCCGTTGCTCGAAACCTAGGTTCAAAAACACCTATTCGTCTCATTGCAAGTGCTAAATCTTGGCTGTGTCATGGCGGCGTAAACCGACGTAAAAGCTTTCTTCCACAAGGAAGTCCAGAAGAAGTCGCTAAAGTGTCTCCTCTTCGTGCGACAGAGCTGTATTTAGAACACTTGAAAGATGCATGGAATCACATGCACCCAGAGTATAAGCTCGAAGACCAAGACGTAACCATTACCGTTCCCGCTTCTTTTGATCCTGCGGCGCGCGATCTTACTGCAGAAGCAGCGCGTAACGTTGGATTAGCTCACTTAACCTTACTTGAAGAGCCTCAAGCGGCATTGTATAGCTGGATCGATAACAGCGACGATAAGTGGCGCGATGAAGTCAATGTAGGTGATGTGGTTTTGGTGGTCGATGTAGGTGGTGGTACCACAGACTTATCTTTGGTCGCAGTGACAGAGCAAGATGGCAACCTGAATCTTGAACGCGTTGCCGTTGGTGAGCATATTCTGCTTGGTGGTGACAATATGGATCTTGCTTTAGCTTATCGCCTAAAGATGAAGCTGGCGCAAGATGGCAAAGAACTGCAACCCTGGCAAGTTCAAGCAATGACTCACGCTTGTCGTGACGCTAAAGAAGCCTTGCTAAATGACTCTGAGCTTCAAGCAGTACCGATTGTTGTCCCTAGTCGTGGTTCTAAGTTACTAGGCGCAACACTGAAAACTGAATTGACCCAGCAAGAAGTTCAACAAACTCTTGTAGACGGTTTCTTCCCACAAGTGGGTATTCAAGAGCATCCGGTTCAACGTGCTCGCGGTGCATTAACGCAAATGGGTCTCCCGTACGCACAAGATGCAGCGATTACTCGCCATATTGCTGCGTTTTTGAGCCGCCAAAGCAATGCTACAGATAACGCCTTTGCAGGTATTCCCGGCATGCAACCAGCGCCTGAGTTTGTCAAGCCGACAGCCCTGCTCTTTAACGGCGGTGTCCTTAAATCGAAATTACTCTCTGATCGTTTGTTCAACACCATTAATGCGTGGCTAGAGACTGCGGGCTCAGACAAGGCGAAAATGCTTTCTGGTCTAGACTTAGATCTTGCCGTTGCAAGTGGTGCAGCTTATTACGGTAGCGTTCGTCGTGGTCAAGGTGTTCGAATTCGCGGCGGTATTGCCTCAAGTTATTACATCGGCATTGAAAGTGCGATGCCTGCGATTCCGGGTATGGCTCCACCAATGGAAGCACTTTGCGTCGCACCGTTCGGTATGGAAGAAGGCAGTAGTGTTCAAGTCCCAAGTCAAGAATTTGGACTTGTCATTGGTCAACCTGTTCATTTCCAATTCTTCGGCTCAACAACTCGCCGTGATGATGAGGCAGGTGTTCATCTTGACTTTTGGCAACCAGAAGAGCTGGAAGAACTGCCAGAAATTCAAGTTACTCTGCCAGTATCAGAAGGCCGTAGCGTCGGCGAAGTAGTTCCTGTGACACTATCATCGCGCGTTACTGAGCTTGGTACTCTATATTTGGAAGCCATCGCTTCGGACAATGGCCAAAAATGGCACGTTGAATTTGACGTCCGCGAAGACGCATAACAATAATTAAATGACAAAACGGCACATTAGGTGCCGTTTTTTATCGCTAATCCCAGTCTTTATTAAGACCTAACTGGAGCATGTCATGGCATCCTCACAATATCTGGTCGGTATCGATTTAGGTACAACCAATACGGTTGTCGCATTCTGTGAAATTCAAGACGACCTCTCTAACTCTGCGGTCGAATTGTTTGAAATCGACCAACTAGTTGGCCCGGGCGAAGTAGTGCGTAAACCGCTACTACCCTCTTTCCGTTATCACCCTGCAGCTCAGCAAGTGTCCGAAGCGGACCTCACTCTCCCATGGGAAAATCAATCGGTCGATGGTGATCTGAAAAATATCATCATTGGTGAATGGGCGAGAGAGTTGGGTGCAAAAGTTGAAGGCCGACAGGTCTCAAGTGCTAAGAGTTGGCTATCGCACACTGCAGTTGATCGCGAAGACGACATTCTACCGTGGGCCGGTGCGCAAGATGTCGAAAAAGTGTCGCCAGTCATTGCTAGTGCAAGCTATCTCAACCATATTCGTCAAGCATGGAACCACCGCCATCACTACAACAAACTTGAAGCTCAAGATGTAGTCATTACGGTTCCAGCTTCCTTTGATGAAACCGCAAGAAAGCTCACCTTACAAGCAGCAAAATTGGCAGGACTACCAAAAGTCCATCTGTTAGAAGAACCACAAGCCGTTTGTTATGACTGGTACGCGAGACACAAAGATACCGCGACACAAGAGTTGGCTCAAGTACCACTGATTCTGGTATGTGATGTTGGCGGTGGTACTACTGACTTAAGTTTGATTGAAGCTAAACACGACAATGACGAACTAACACTGAATCGAATCGGTGTCGGCGAACACCTTATGCTAGGTGGTGATAACCTTGATCTAGCACTTGCACATATGGCTGAGCAACGCTTTAACGAGGCTAAAAAACTTAATGCTGCTAGTCTAACAAAGCTGATTCAACAAACTCGTAAGGCGAAAGAGGCACTGCTCTCTGAAAATGCTCCCAATGAAATGAAAATCACCATGTTGGGTAGTGGTTCTCGTTTAATCGGTGGCACAAAAAGCATTGCTCTAACTAAACATGAAGTGCATCAAATCGCCCTCGAGGGCTTCTTCCCGACCACGACGTTTGGTGAGCTACCCGACAAGAAGCGAAGCGCTGTCGTTGAATTTGGACTGCCTTACGTTTCCGACCCTGCGGTAAGCAAGCATGTCTCCGAGTTCTTACACTTGCATCAAGAAGTTGCTAAAGACGCCTTAGGTAACCAAAGTGAGCCCGCGATTCCAGTTGGTCTTCTGCTTAATGGGGGCGTTTTCAACAGTGACTTAGTCACACGTCGCATGGTCGATATTGTTGAAAATTGGAAAGGCTCACCTATTTCTTTACTTTCTAACCCTCACCCAGATTGGTCCGTTGCACTTGGTGCTGTCGCTTTTGCAAAAGCACGTCGTGGTGCACAGCTTAAAATTGGTGGCGGTAGTGCACGTTCCTACTTTTTACACTTACAAGAAAAGAACAAACTTGGCCAAGCCTTATGTTTATTGTCCAAAGGGACAGATGAGGGGCAAGAAATTCGTTTAACCGGTCGTCGATTTGCACTGACTCTGGGTGAACCTGTTCGATTTAACCTTCTTACTTCAACCCATGATTACTTTGGCGATCATCAAAAAGTACAGAACGGTTTAATGATTCAAATCGACCCCGATCAGTTCACACCATTGCCTCCATACATCAGCACGTTACAGGGTAGCGAATCGCAGCTTGCTGCCAATCAAAAAGAAAGGGTTGAAGTTCAGCTCGCTTGCCAATTGACTGAGGTCGGTACGCTTAAGGTTGAATGCGTAAGTACTAAGGATGATGCTCAGCGATGGGCGCTTGAATTTGAAGTTCGAAATCAGCAAGCACAAGAAGAAACGGTCACCGCTCATCCTGGGCTGGAGCCAAGCAAAGATTTAATTTCTCGTTTGTATAGTGGCAACAAAAACAGCGCTGACAGCAAAGAAATCAAGCTGCTCGCCAAAACGCTTGAGAAAAACCTCGGTAAGAAAGATGACTGGGATTTCTATACCTTACGTTCTCTTGTTGACAGTTTTTCACTGGGTCGTAAACGCCGTCGCCGCTCTGAACAACACGAAAAGAATTGGCTTCGATTAACAGGCTTTTGTATGCGCCCTGGTTTTGGTGATGCGACCGACTCATGGCGTATGGAGCAAATCTGGGGGCTGTACCAACAAGGTATTCAGTTTCAAAATGCTCAAGGCTGGAGTGACTGGTGGACTTTCTGGCGTCGTGTCTCAGGTGGTTTAAACGAAGAACAACAGGAAGTAATATTAGGTGGACTAGCCAAATACCTACATCCTGGTGCAATGAAAAATGCCAAAACATTCCAAGGAGCCAAGGATAAAGGTTATGAAGCCATGGTTCGTTTATCGGCAAGCTTAGAGAATTTGTACGTTGATGACAAAGTTCTATTGGCTACTTGGTATCTCAGCAAAGCACTCAACCAATCTCAGTTCGAACAAGCACACTGGTGGGCATTAGGCAGACTTGCTTCTCGTACACCACTTTACGGCAGCCAACATAACGTGATATCGCGGGAACAGATTGAACAATGGCTACCAAAACTCCTTGAGCAAGACTGGCTAAAAGAACCAATGATAGGCTTCGCTTGTGTCTTGATGTGCCGTAAAACCGGAGACCGCTCTCTAGATATTTCTCATGACTATCGGGGACAGGTGTTAGATAAGTTGAAAGCGTCGAAAGCACCTTCTAGTTGGCATGAATTGGTTTCCGAGGTCAAAAAACTGTCTGAATCTGATTCTAAAAAGTTATTTGGTGACGCCCTACCGGTTGGTCTGAGACTCATCAATCAATAACCCAGCGACACAGTTTGCTATGGTTTGGAACACTTTGGCACAAATAGGTAAGTAATATCGGCTATTCCAAGCTAATTTTCGTTAAGGCGTATACATTGCGCCTTAACGTTGATTATCACTCCTCATAATAGCGGAAACCTAGTAATGAAAAATCGAGTCATTGAGTATCAGCCATTGGGCATCGGTGCTTGGGTAAGAATTGAAGTCACAGTTGAAGTCGCAGATGTTCTTGCTAAAGAATACACAGGTTACGGATGGCCAGTCAGAGTGTATAGCTACATCTACGATGGAAATTAAAAAAGAGCTCATATGAGCTCTTTTTTAGATGGCAACTCGTAGCCTTAGGCCAATAATCCAAGTACTGTCTTTATCAGAGAACGCAGGGTTCTTTATATACTGTAAGTCAGGTGTGACTTGAATATAGTCATTCACAGCCCAGTTATAATATAACTCTGAGGTAATTTGATTATCCAAACCACTCCCAAACGCTTCATTGACCTCACTCCAGTTTACGGCGAAACCCAAATTACTCGTTGCATTACCCAAACCAAAATAGCCGATACCAGCGCTGATAGAGGTATCATATAAGGCCACATCTCCGCTTGAGAACCCTCCTCGAATAAATGGCATTAGCTGCGCGGTAGCAAAATAGCTTGCTGAAAAATTAACACCACGACCATTTTGATCGCTATAAGTTGTGGTGCCATCTGGCAAGGTAATAGTCGACAAGTTATGTCTTGTACCGCCATCAATATTCCATGCTGTGACATGTATGTTATCGGTATAAATCTGCTCTTGTGAAGCGGTCCAACCAAACTCTAACGTTGTAAAAAGTTTACTGCCGTCAAAGAAAGAATCAAATGGGTTACTAGAGTCACCGTTAGCATCGGCCACTCCACCAATCAGATAAAAATTGTCAGTCAACATATGACCTAAGGCTAATCCAAGTACACCATCATCTGGCAGGCCAATCGCCCCTCCACCTGTGCTAAAGGCCAGATTAGTAAACCCTGTCCAAGGACTTGCTAGAGCATAAGTATCGACATAGTCGGTGGTATCTAAATACCCGAGCATGAGTGACGTTCTACCCTGGTTTAACTTCTGCTTCCAATACAAGTTAGTGAGACGACTACCTTGGTCAGAATACGCAGGCCCTATCATACCGACATAGCCGACACCATCAGGCAAACTCGGAGTAACATTGCCGATAAACGCAAACTCTTTAGGGGAAAGATCGGTGTACTTATGTCTGTGCTCTACTTTCCACACCAGTCCACCAACATTACCCGACTCTAAACCAACTAAGTTCCAACTCCCATAGAAGCGAAACACACCAGCGGCGGCGTTATTCTCGCCTCCTGTCACAGTGTCCGAAGCACGAAGACCCAGTGATTGATAATCTAAGCCGAATGTTAGATTCTGATTTTGCTCTAACGACTCTCTCCAGTTCAATTTGGGAGTTGGCTTTGTCTTGAGAGTGTTATCGACCGAGTCCGGGCTGCCAAAATCGGCTCCAATGGCTAATTTGGGGACAAGCGACGCAAAGATCGCAGCTAAAGCAACACTGGATAAAAGGGTTTTAGTCATCACACGTCTCACTATAACGTTTCTGATTGGTAATAATCTTTAATATTAGTGGCTTCCATACTGTAGCCCATTGTCACTGAGGTATTACCGTCAACAAGAAAAACATCCTCTGTCTGTTTATCACTGGTGAAAATACCCTCAACCCACACTGGATATTGCACATTTTTAATTTCAAATCCTTCTGGGTAGCGTATTCGCACTATTTGATTTGCTGGCGGTGGTGGCAAATGGATACATGCGCCCGCAACTGGTACCAGCAGAAAGTCAGTGCTTTTCTCTCCAGTCATTTCTAGAGGCACGATAAAGCCAGCCATTCGAATAGTTTGTTTATCAAAGCGGTCAGTCGTGGTTTCCGAGCGAGCTTGCATTTGAGTCATATAAGTCGCTCTTTTCTCGAGTAGACCACGAGCATCGACACCTTCACGATCCAATTCAACAATGAGTTCATTAGCGAGTTTTTGATTCGCTTTGTTAGGCACAGAGTCTAATAACAGAATCGTTTGTAAAGCTTCTCGCTGGGCTTCGGTTATATCCGGTAAGACCACAAGTTCTTCTTTCAATTGAGGTTTTAAATCCGTCCAATCTAAGACCGAGATTTGGTTCGCAGACACGGAAAACGAGAACAAAACAACAATCAGGCTAGAGCACCAATTCAACATGTACACATTACTCTTAATTAGGAGGGCTCAATTTCTGAGCCCCATTGAATCGCTATAGCGTGTTCTTGTAAACAACACCGTCTTTCATGATCACTTTAATTGTGTCTAAGTCTGCCTCTCGGGGCTCAGCATCAAACCATTTCTCGTTGGCACCAATTACCGATAGGTCCTCGAGTGGATTACCATCTACCAAAATTAGATCGGCGTATGCACCTTCTTCAACCACGCCTAACTTACCTTCTGGATAAGGGTCCATGACACCAGACAGTTTAACAATTTCGCCATTCACTGACGTCAAGCCTTTGAGTGTGAAGAAGTTGCCCAGCTCTTTACCGGCAAGAAATAGCGTATGATCGGTTTGCTTAATACAAGCGGTGACATCACCGACACAGTCAGTATGAAAACCCCATTTAGGTTGATACTTATTGACGTTTTCAATGTACTTAGAGAATGCCTTCGTTGCTGACTCTGCTTTTCGCTTAGAAGCGGGGTTAGAGTTAATCGCTTCGATTTGAGTCAAATAGGGTGAAAAGGCCGTCATATTCGTAGTGATATAAGCTCCCTTCTCTTTCATCTTTTTAGCAATATCACCATCAAACATAAAACCGTGTTCAATGGTTTTTACGCCTGCATCAAGGTTGCGCAAAATTGCTTTTTTACTGTAGGCGTGAGACATGACATAAGAACCATAGGCCTCAGCAATTTCTACCGCGGCTGCAATTTCTTCTGGCGACATCGCATTTAGCTGCCAAGGGTCAAAAGATGAAGCAACACCGCCTGAAGACATGATTTTAATTTGCGTATTGCCTTGTTTGAAATTCTGACGTGCGGCTGCCTTTATGTCGGTAATACCGTCGGCATTAAAGCTGACGCTATTTCTTGCCATACTCGTCGTAGAACCAAAAAAGTGTTGATTGGCTGTTGTGAGATTACTGAAGTCTGCGTGCGAACCTGTAGGACCAATGAAAGCGCCAGAGGTATAAAGTCTTGGCCCTTCCAGCATTCCTGAGTCTATCGTTTTTCGTAAGCCGGTATTCAAACCGCCAGCATCACGCCAAGTGGTGAAGCCTGAACGAAACGCCGCGCGAGCATTAACCGTAGAACGAGCAGCTAATTCTTCTATAGTTCGATTATTCTCGTGATCACTCAAGTTACCGCCGTTTAAAAGCAGGTGGCCATGTCCTTCAATCAGGCCAGGCATTAATGTCATACCATTTCCGTCAATGACTTGCGCATCGGAGATTTCAACTACATCTTTGGATACCGCTTTAATTAAGTTGTCTTCCACTAACACATAGTGGTTTTCATACAGTTTGTTGTCAGTGCCATTAAAAATATTAACGTTTTTAAACAAAATGGTGTCTGCTTGTGCTGAGAGCGCACAGGCACAAGAAGCTGCTAGAAGAGACAGTTTACCGCCGATCGATTTCATTATTTCACCTTTAGTCCATGCTAAGTGGAGTTCCACTTCGCGTAACTTTCCGAATCATTGATATGAATTTGCTGTTACGAGGCTAATTGCTTTTATGTAACACGCTGAGTTTACATACAATTAACATCTAAACCTTAGGTGATAATTTATACATTTGCGAACCTAACGTATTGCCATTTAGCGACAAAACACAGAGGCTACTTTTGCATAGAGACATTTGACCTATATTGCGATGGGGTAACACCAACATAACGCTTAAATGCTCGTGTGAAATGTGCTGAATCAGAGTAACCAAATTGTTGAGCAATCATCGCAATAGTGGTGGTGGAAGACGTAAGCTCCGTTTTAATGAGTTCAAACAAGATCTGTTCGCTAAAAGCCTTATAGTTAGTCCCCTCCTCTTTCAATCGACGTTGAATCGTTCTTGAATGGATATTGATAACCTCAGAAGCCATATCTAAAGGTAATTTCCCAGCGGTAAAATAGGGTTTAAGGGCGAGCTTTAAGCTCTGAGCAAATTGTCCTAACCTTGGTAAGGGTTGGCTGGGCTCAGATTTCGGCACATTGAAGCTGGTCATCTGTATCATGACGCTGTCAGGTATTTTTATTGCAGTCACAGGGCGTTCGTTGTAGAACACCACATTCTGCAGTTGCGGCAGTAATTTAAAAGCATCAACAGAAGACGACTGAACGCCAATTTCATTCGGATGAAACTTTCCTGCTGTTAATTGATGGACTAACTGTGTCATAAACGTCACCGAAAAAAGCTCTGCATATTGGAACCAAACTTCGTCCGCGCCCGTTTTCTCCCTCACAAACCACCACGCTCCACCAGCCTTTTTTATGTAGACTTTGGTATTGGACGATTCCATTTCTAATAGTTGTCCAAATTTGCTAAGCGCCTCATGAACCGTCGTATTAACGGGTAATTTACTCAAATAATATGGGACATATTCAAGTGAAGCCATTTCCCATACCCTAATCCCAAATTGACCGCTAGATAATCGCTTTCCGAGATGACATAACAGGTTTTTCAACGTTGATTCTGGTAAATAAGAATAGTTAGGTTGTTGAACAATCGTATTGGGAATACGTGCTTCTCTTAATAAAGGAAGTAAATCAACATCCATCCCCTTGAAGAGATCAATAAAAAACATGACGTGTTCTGTTCGAATAATGTGGACTTGCTCTTCTTTTCTAGGTCTGGCCATCATCTAGTACACAAGTTATTAGGTGGTATAGGACTAATATAGTCTATCCTAGATGGTAACCATCTGAATAAATTAGTATTTAAAGGAATATATATGAAGTCGGTTAGTTTAGCTGCTTTAACTAGCATGACGATGCTTTCCCCTTGCCTCGCTCAGTCAAGTCAATCCGAGGAATGGGAATACTTGTTGGTGTTCCCAATGATATGGACACCAAGCATCACCGGTACCTCAGGAAATTCAGATGGTACCGTGGATATTGACATTCCCTTTGACAACATTGTTAGTAACTTAAATTTCGGTATCATGGGCGATTTCTATGCTCAGAAAGGTAAATGGCTATTGGGTGTTCGTGCTAACTATTTGCATATCAAAAGCTCCAATTCATCGACTTACAAACCGAAACTGCCGTTTCTCCCGGATATCACGACCACTATCGACCTAGATGCCACTATGTCTTTAAATGACCTCTTCGCTGGTTATGAAGTTACCCATGGCTTAGTGTTGCTTACCGGAGTTAGACATACTTATAGTAAGTTCAATGTTGATATAGGTGTTAACGAGTACGACATCCCATCGATTAATTCATCAGGACACCAGTTCGATTGGCTAGTGGGGTTAAAGTACGCCCACTGGTTTAATCAGGACTGGGGATTGAGCCTTACTGTAGATACTAGTATTGCCGGCGACAATGATGTGAATAGAGGGCTCAATCTCGCAGGAATGTATCGATTAAGTAATCTAAACAACATTTGGTTTGGTTATCGCTACTTAAATATTCAAAATGACTCGGGCACTACACAGATAGATGTCACCCAGCAGGGCCCGATGATAGGTTGGGCGTTCAGTTTTTAGAATTGAGTATTCTACACCCTATTTAACATTCTAAACCTTGTTTGAAGATGAGCAGCCAAATCGATATGCAGCCACAACTCTTCAATATCTTGAACTCTAAAATGTACGATCATTCACGACTCCTATAGTTGGATTGACAACCAAACATACCGCACGCAAATGTTCGAGATTTGCCAGATTGCGCCACCAATAGCAAATACCTAGTCACTTAGAACTGATACTTGAGGCTAGTAGATTCAAGTATGTTATAGATTTCTCGTTGGCTTTCAGATGTCTTGCCTTTTGTTCCGCCAGCTGCTCTAAGCTGTTTCCTCATCTCCAACCACTCCTCACTACCCCAAAGCAACGAGTCTTGCTTAAGTAGTTCAAATTGTTGGTTTAGATCACTGATTAGCTGCTCTCCCGATAAGAAAAAACCCACTTCATTATTGTAAAGCAACGAACGAAAATCGAGATTGGTCGTGCCTACAAACGCAGTTTCATCAATAATCAGAAACTTAGCATGAAGTTTGCCATAGTATTGTGTTCCACCAAGTAATACCGAGTCGGGTTTACCCAATTGGTAGAACTTGATTCTTGGATGGTTAACCGCCTTCTTCCAAGCTGATGATTGAAGGAACTTTTCGTTGAGCTCGTTATTATCAAGGTCATCGTCTAACCAAGTTTGCTTGAGGGTTTCGTCTTGCATAATGAGTGAGGGTACCGTGTGCATGTCAATCACGGCTTGAGTGAAGAAGTTATCACTAGTAAGTACTGAGTTAGTAATAACCTCAATACTTCGCTCTGGATCTTGTTCCAACCAACTTAACGCGGTGTTGAGGTCTCTATCGATTACACCTTCATCTTTTAGCAAATCTGACTGAAGAAACAGATATGGAGACACCACTCTTATTTTTTTAAGCTCAGTATTGGTATAGGCAGTTTTTGCCAGAATGCCGCTAATTGAATTGGCATTAGCACTTTTATTATGGCTATAACGCGTTACAACATCGTCCGCATTTAGATTGTCCAACTCATGCGCAAACTTGGCATCTGCAGTACGATAATCTATATCTAGATACTGAGCTATACCAGTGTATGCTCGGTTAAACTCTGGGTTTGCTTTCAACTTCTGATAAGACTTTAACAATAAAGACTTGTCTCGATTGTAACTTGACCATGTATCAAGCTTTTTGTTACCAGGTTTAGTAAACAGGACAGTAAAATAATACTCACTTAGTCGAGATGGCGACTGCTCGGGCTTCGATTCAATTAAAGGACGGATTATGACTTCAATATCACGAAACGCTGAGTAATCCTTACTTCCATTGCTATCGATCCCGTAATAATGAAGGGAGATATTCCGCCCACCCGTAATCACATAAGCATTTTGATTATAGAAGCCGTCCACAATAAATAGCTTGTCGTGAGAGCGATGATTCCATCTGGAATCACCATCTGTTAGTGCATTGAAGACGACCGCCTGTACGCGAGCTTTCTGAGTTGTAATCTGTCCTTCCCTATCACGAATATAGCCAGCGTTTTTCTCACACTGCATAAGGCCTTTTAAGTTGCCATTGTTAAGACTGTACGAACCCAAGCTATCTACCATAATTCGGATATCAACACCGCGTTGCACGGCCTCACACAAAGCTCCCAATGTGGCTTTACCTGCTAAATCGTCAGAGAAAATATAGTATGTGAGATCAACGGTGTGTTGCGCGTTTTCAATCAAGTAGATCTTCGCCGCAAGGCTCTTTATTGCATCCGCCTGCTGTGAGCCTATCACTTTAACAAGAGCTGGTTGAACTGGTAATCGATTCTCTGACGAGAGTTTAAGATAATCTTTCTCTAAATCTTCAGCGTCGCGCCAACGACGCTGCTCCATTAGCTGTGATGTCCACTCATCGTTAGAAGAACTCGGAGAGTGAGCATTAGAAGCACACCCGCCCAAAACTAACAATAAAACGAAGATAGAAATCCCTTTCAACATTTAGCCAGTTCTCCTCATATTAGTCTTTGGCTTTTTCTGGCTCTTCTAGCCAAGATACAAACAGTTGATAACTCAAACTTAATACAACGGCACCAACAAACAGGCCGACTATACCTGACATCGCCATTCCACCTAATGCACCCAATAGTAAAACCAACATGGGAATATCTGAGCCACGACTTAATAGCATAGGCTTAAGAACCGCGTCGCTACCGCTGACGATGACACACCATACCAAAAACAGCACTGCAGCTGTGGTCGACTGGGTACCAAACACATAAGCAATCACCGGAATAAGCGCCAATATTGGCGGCAACTGAATAATAGCCATTAACAAGACCGCTAGTGCCCAAAGCCCTATCGCAGGCACATCAACAAACGCCATACCGACTGCGGCCATGATCGATTGAATAACCGCGACACCCAATACGCCTTGCACGACGCTACGAACTGTTGATTTGGATAGATTGACGAGTTCCGCACCTTTTCCGTTAGTGAGTCGATTAGCAACTTTGTTAAACGCTTTTTGGCAGTTCTCAGCATTCGCCATAAATACGCCAGCGATGATGGTCGACACGATAAATTGCAGTAACCCACCCGCAAAGGACCCTACAGCACCAGCTAAGGTTGTTGCTAGCGATTTTATCTGCTCACTATACTTAACCATCGCTCCTTCTAAGTTAGTCGAAGCATGATACATAGCGGCATATATCTTTTCGCCAACAACAGGCAGTTCTTTGACGGTTTGAGTCGGCCTTGGTACTTGAAGTGTTCCGTCCTGTAGTTGCGAATACACTTCTGTGCCTCCCGTATATAAACCACTAGATAACCAAACGAGTGGAATAAGTAGTAGCAGAACGCCAATCAACGAAAGCAACCCACTTGCTTTGCCTTTGGAAATACTGCATTTAGCGTGTAACCATAACGCCACTGGATAGAGTGCGACGGCGATAATGCCGCCCCAAACAACGAGCATCATGAAAGGTCTAAGAATGGAAAAACACCAATAAACCAAAATGGAAATGGTCGCGATTTTGATAAAAGTATCGATCGCATTTTTATTAAAGGAACTGTCAAAATTCATAACGTTTACCTAAATAGATTTCATCATCTGTCCATTGAACTGCAGGACCTTCCATTGCCTCGTTTCGATAAAGAAAGCAGCAATCATCATGTATAAAGCGACCAAACCAAGAAGTCCGAGCCTTATCCACATTTTTTCGTCAATCACACCAGAGCTCATTAACGTCGTGCCTATCAACACCAAAGCGGTGTTGAAGGCCGTCGCGTACACCGGTGCCTTTGTAGGCTCTGAGTACATTTTGCTACCAATAACAATTGCTAGAAGACTGATAAAGACAGTGTAAAAAACAATATTAGGGACCAGAGCTAGTACACCAAATACCAGTATGGCAATCACACCACCAATACCATTGCTAATCAGCAAAAACAGACTTAACTTGATGGACTTTTCGCCTGTTATCATTAGCGATAACAAAGCAATAAATATCATCGAAAGTAGCGCTTCAGAGATTTGGAAAATGAAGAAGAAACAGACAACAGGGAAAGCGACAATCATTGCTTTCAACGCGGAATGCCAACGGAACTCTGAGGTAAATGGCACCGATTGATAATCATGGTGGGTTTCTTCTCTCTCCGGCATATAGATGTGCATTACCGCGAATATTGCGACAGCAATGGCACCAGATAAACTCAAACCCAACGCCAAAAATATAGCAATTGGTGGGCTATCAATTGCCATAAAAGGCAACATCAACGTCGACATTAACAATATGGTCGCGAACAGATTCCATTTCGGGTCGAGAAACAGGTAATACCCCAACATCATCAACATCCCTACCGCAATCAATAGAGGTATCGGATATTGAGCAAGACCCAAGCTTAAACTGACACCAATTACAACGGTTACTATCATCGCAAGTAGAAGTTCATAAACAATGTCCTTATGTAACACCTTCTTTTCAAAAAGAAACTTAGCGGTGAAAATCGGTGTTACAAACGCCAATGGCCATTCAATCCATGCAGCAAGAAACGTAGCAACACCGACACCAAACGTAAACCTGAGCACGCATGTTTGTGTACTATCGGACATAAGACATCCAACTTACAATTCGAATCCACGCCTTACCCAGTATATTGAAGATCGTGTTGTCATCGGTGTATACCACCACATCTGCTTGACCACCAATTCGCAGCAATCCTGTGGTATCAGCCGTGTCGAATTCAATCGTAACAGGTAACATTTGAGTTTGTCTTAACCAACCTGTTTGATTATTGGCTTGCGCCAATTTACCTGCTTGGTTGGATTGCCCCCAATCTACCCCCCAATCGACACTTGATACCTTTCCAGTAATGACTTTACCCGGGGCAAAATCGAGTGCTATTTCAACCTCATTACCTGGCTGGATATTGCCCAAACTGTTTTCTCGAAAGTACGCTTCAATCCAAATGCTATCGGTAGAAACAAACGTCATAATTGGTTGGCCCGCACTTGCATAAAACCCTTCGGACAAACTGAAGTTTGAGACACCACCATTGGTTGGGGCCTTCACTACGGTTCGTTCTAAATCCAGTTGAGCCTTCTCTAATGCGAGCAAGGCTGCTTTAATTTGGCTGTTTTCCTCACCTTCTGCCCCTAGTTGCTTATTCGCTTTGTCCAAATCTGCCTGCGCATTTTGAACATTGGCACGTGCTCTGGCTAAATTCGCTCGAGCTTTATCAGCCTCAGAAGCAGAAATCACTCCTTTCTCTGCCATAGTAAGCACACGTCGTGTTTGCAGTTCAACGTTATCACGCTCAACCACGCTGCTGGTCAAACGTGCCTGTGCAGACGCGATCGTCGCCGTTTGAGCACCAACATTTTGTCCAGCAATTTCCAAATCCTGCTCCGCTTTTTGAACGGCAATCTCATAGTCCACCGGGTTAAGTGCAATCAATGTATCGCCTTCTGAGACTAGCTGATTAGGTTTCACCTGAATATCGACCACTTGCCCTGAGACCTGAGGTTTAATTGGCACGACATACCCTTTTACACGCGCATTGTCTGTAGAGGGAATGATTCGGTCTGAAATAATACTGATGGAGAGACTTGCCAATATAAAGACAACGAGAGCATTGGTGACTTTTTTCACTTTGTTTTGTTTAGCTTGCTCGGCGTTTTGTTGAACCTGTTCAATTTGAGAATCTTTGTTCTGTTTCTCTACTGGCTGACTTTTAGATTCTGGTTTATCGCTCATTACTCATCCCTTGTTAACAACTTAATAACCAATCCTATCTAGGTATAGACTATTATCGGAACAAATTAAAATTAATTGCTTTAAAAATTAGTATATTAGAGAGCCAACACGCGTTTGCTTTGTTGATTATCACTGAGCGAAAATTGTAGTTGATGTGTCCATTTAAATTTGCCATTTTACGCCAACGGTCTAATCTATTTGTAATTGACGCACGCTAATGAATCTCAGAACGACCTATGACAAACTGTAACGACCCCATTACTCCACTAATAAAATCTGGTTATGCTCGCGTATTGGTAGAGCTGTTTCGCGAATACAACCATGACCCACACCAAGCGATAAAAGAGTCCGGGCTTCCTCCAGACCTGTTCGATCTGGATCAAGAATTTTTGCCTCAAGAGCCAGTGAAAAAACTCATCTACTTATTGGGAAATCAGTTAGGAATAACGCAATTCGGTGAGCTATTGCGAACGGCGATTAGACAAAAAGTGATACCGCGTCTTCTAGGTGAATTATCTGAATGCATGACGGTCGAAGAAGCGCTAGTGCGTACCAAAGAGGTGTTTCAGTACGATGCCGTAGGCGTCAATGTTGGTCTAGAAGAGAGTCATGGAAGGACATGGTATTGGTGCAGGCGTCCGTTTGATGACAGCCCTCTATTCCTTTGGTCAGAGATTTGGGCCGTGCTTTATACGATAGAGTTAGTCCGAGCAATGACTAAATCAACATGGACACCGAAACAGATCAAAATCCAATCTAAAGAAGTCGATGTTTTTCAAGCTATTATCGGAAAGTCACCACAATATTTCGTTGAGAACGAACGTATAGAATGGCTAATTGATGAAGAGATCTTGCAGCAAGTTCCAAATATCACCAGTAAAGACTATGCGCCAAAAGAGCCCTTAGTGACCTGGCATGCTAACTTTACTGACCGAGTTTTTACTGCACTGTTACCCTATGTTCGAGAGCATAACCTCACATTAGAGCAAGCTGCCAAACTGCTAAAACTCGCCCCTCGTACTTTACAGCGAAGACTTAATGAGGAACGAACAAGTTTTCGTCATATAAAAGACAACCTAATATTTACTGTCGCGGTAGAAATGATGGGAGAAGAGTTATCATTGACTCATATCGCTAGCCAGCTTGGTTTTTCCGATATTTCTCACTTTTCACGTTCGTTTAAACGTATCAGCGGCCTGACTCCAAAGATGTATCAAAGAACGATATTAAGTTTGAACGAAACACAGCGTACTCCATAACAAGATCACAAGGTTCACTCTTGCAACAAGATACCAAAAAGAGTGGGTTGAGGATGTACACATGACGCGCTTACTGATAGTTTTTGTTGGTTAGTAGTCAAATATTGGTATTTAAAGCATGCGTTCGTTAGTTACTTTAGTCAGTCTTTCATTGCTATTTATGGTGCAAGCACATGCAAATGACTGGCAATGGCAAGATCTCTCGCCAACCATTGACACGCCTACTTACCAAAACAAATTCGCGAGTTTTACACCTACACAGCGCTATGATCTGATGACGATCGTAGACTATCAAAACAAACACGAACCTGAACGTGCTGAACTAGAGACAAGCTATCGGGAAGCATTGATACGCTTTGCAAAGAACGGCATCAATATCCTTGCTCTAATCGAAGAACAAAAACAAATAGATGCTGATCATTCAGATTGGAATATGAATATCAATCCCAAGCTTATTGGTAAGAAGGGGCGACTTCCAGGGTTTATTGTGCCCCTTGAGTTTGATGAGTTGATTGTTACTGAGTTTATACTTGTCCCGACTGCCGGAGCCTGTATCCATACTCCACCACCTCCTGGAAATCAAATGGTTCTGGTGAGTTACCCTCAAGGAATTGAGTTTCGAGGTTTATACTCCCCCGTATGGGTCGATGGGACTTTGATGGAGCAGTCTACCGCTTCCAGTATTGAGCTCTCCGATGGCAATACTGAAGTCATAAGCGCATACACAATGACAGCAGACAATGTCACTGTGTATGAGCAGTAGTATCTATTGTTGCTTTACAGGCTTTTGAGAGTCAGACGCTTAAAGGTCAGTGTTCTTGCCACGACCAAGACGGTAAATCTTCTCAGCACGAGTTCCAAAGAACCAAAAGCTCATTGCCAAAATGGCAAAAAATACCGCTTTATGTGTCCCTTCCCAGAAGTACTCAATGAAGCGGGTGTACAGATTGATGAAGATGAAAATAAGTCCGAAGCCACGCGTAAGTTCATCATCAAACTTCATCCCGTGATACACCGCTACAACAGAAGCAATAAGTAACAGTATCGACCAATGCAGCAAAGAAAATTGAGTGACGTTACTCCACACACTAAAATCTGCGTAGTTGCCAAACACCGACATTAGCCACATCGATATAAAGAACACAAACAGCCCCAAAGCACGAGTAGTGATTGCAAAATCTTCCTTCGATGGCCAACGTTTCATTGCCAAAGTACTTGTCAATATCAGTATTAAGCCATAAAACACATATCGAAATGGGAAATTGAGGCCAAGAAAGTAACCTTCATCACTCAACTGATAAGTTTCAAAACCAAGCCAAGTGCCAAATGACAATAGCGCACACAACCAAACAATGTGCGAAGGAATCCATAAACCCAATACGCCGTACACCAGCGATGCAAGCAGGATCAACTTGGTTAAACTATTGGTTTGAATAACCTGACCAAGAAAATAGATCGACACCGCAGTACTGACAATACCCAGTACAAATAAGGCCTCATTGCTAAAAGCTTTGTCCGGCGTCTTCGATTTTCGTCTTACGCCAATAAAATAAAAGCCCGCTGATATTGCAGCGAAAAATCCACTCTTCGCTATGTCAGGTGCAGAGAATATCTCATCCAGTAGTTTAATCAGCCATTCATCGAGCAACACGGAAAGTACCGATAAAACGATGCAAACAATCGCAATCCAAAATGAATACTTAGCAATAAGTGACCAATCGACACTGGCGACTTGATAGCTGTTTTTCAGTTTGTCATGTTCTTCTTGGTTGATAGTGCCTTGTTCGAGCCACTGTTCTATCGCACTGCCAACAACACGACCTTCTCTTTTTGAAAGCTTCATTCGTTTGAATCTTCTACTCCTAGGATAAATGAATGCCTTTGTAACCCACAACGCACTTAAACGGGAACTCATTATTTGTCAGATTATTGTAAATCTCGATACATTCAGTGTAGTCCTCGTAAACATTATTATATCGAAAACCGATATAATCACAGCCAATCAATAAGAAGACCTTATGAACTCCCTTAAAAAAATAGCGGCTCCAAGCCACACATCATGTCACTATTGAATAAATAGAACACAACCAAAATAAATCATCACAACACCAGCTACTCGGTTAACCCAGCAACCAAATCTTGTATTTTTGATACTTCCCGTCATTTTAGCAATGAACAATGATAAAGCAGAAAACCAAACAAACAACATGACACCATGTATCGCGACTAACGTATAAGCATCGATGTAAGAGAAGTGCTCAAAATCTAAGAACTGGGGGAAGGCTGCAAGATAAAACAGTATCCCCTTGGGGTTTGAAAATTGAGTAATAAACCCTTCAATAACTGATTTTCGCCACTTGGGCTGTGTGTAGTGTTTAATCTTCTCCGGCAAAGCAGTATCGCTAGACTTAAATGAGCCCAACAACATTTTCGCCCCTATATAAAGAAAATAACCTCCTCCAATATACTTGAGTACAACAAAGAAAAGTGGTGAACCCATTAAAATCGCAGAAATACCGAAAATGCCCATGCTCGCTTGCAAAGACATCGCTAGGATAAAACCAAGAATATTACAGGTCGCAGATTGCTTTCCGTATATAGATGTTGTTCTGAGAATTAAGACACCGTTGGGACCCGGTGACATCACTAACAAAATTACAATCAAACTAAAAGATAGAATATCACCCATGACAATTCGCTAGCCTATTAAAACAATATTAATCAGTGTAAGTTTTTTTTGAGTTGTTGTCGTCATTGGATACCGTAACTTATTCCAGAAATGGCTATTATGGATAGTTACACAGTTCGATGAGATTACCGTCAGGATCGCGCAGATAAATTGATAATATGCTACCCGTGGCGCCTGTCCGATTTACAGGCCCAGTGAATACGTCAATAGCTTTAGAAATGAGTATCTGTTTGGCTTGTTCAACCGGAGTGTCTATCACAAAACACAAGTCTTCACTTCCTGGCACTGCAAAGGTTGCTTTCGGTTCTATCTCTTGCCCTTTGATATGTAGATTGATCTTCTGAGAACCAAAATGAAGCGCATGCCGATTATCACCAAATGTTTCATACCTCATCCCAAGCATTTCATAAAACCTCACAGATGATTTCAAATCTGCCACTGTGAGTACGAGATGATCAATCGATTGAATATTCATAAATTCCCTCTAATTTGCTCTATTGGTATAGGCGATTTTCTTACGGTAAATTCGATACACCAACGCTAAAACGAGACATGCTGCAGCAGGAACAACGAGTGCCATAAACGCTAAATTCCGATATAACAGAGCACCCACTATACCGCCAACGATGAACCCCGTTAATATGGTGACAAACAACTTGGCTTTTCGTTTATCAAATGCCTCGCCTCTAAATGTCGAACCAATCATGATCCCCAAATCGGTAACGATACCAGTAACATGAGTCGTTCTAACTACCGCTCCACTGAACGTGGTTGCCAAGGCATTTTGCAATCCACATGCAGCTGAAGCAAAGTAGGTTCCACTTTGAGAACCATTGAGTAGTAAATAGGTGGCGATAAGCAAGAATAGACTTTCAATACAAAGAAGCCACTCGTATTGGCGACCGAGCTTTAACGACACATTAGAAATGAATAAACCAGAAATCGCCGACCCAGCTAAGAAGCTAACGATAATTGCGAACATATGACCAGCAAGAGACCAATCGTGAATCAGTTGAGTACCTAGTAATGTTGCAGTACCAGACAAATGTGAGATAGCCTGATGCTGAAACCCCATGAGCCCCACAGCATTCACTGTCCCTGCTAGTAAAGAGAGTACAAACGCACCCGACTCAATCCAACGAGGTAACTTAGATATCACAGCAATCACCTATCTCAACAACATAATTCAGAAGGCAGCATCATAGACCTATTTCATCTGTTGTCTTTGATTTAAAGCACATAATGTGTTGAGGACCTGCTTGACCACCTAGATATAGTTCTTTCGTATCGATAAACCCTACCGCTAAATAAAGTTGATACGCTGCCTTGTTTTTACGGTTAACGGTCAAATATAGGTCATTGTGTTCAGTGCCCAGCCAAACGTTAAATTCTTTAACTAAAAGCTTTAAACACATTTTAGCAATACCTCTACCTTGAAACCGTGAATCGATAAAGAAAGCACGAAGGCCAGTAGCATTCTCCAGCTTAGTCCCCAATGTAACTTGGTATGCCTCATCAAGAAGGAAAAACCCTGCTGGAGTCTCACCCGAATAGATTACCCATTGGCTCTCTTTGGGGTTACCTAAACTGCTCTGAATAATACAGGAAACTACACCCACAAAAGGCAATTGCTCATCTGACACAGCTAGTGCTAACACAGTTTCCGATATTGGATGGGTTAAACGTCTGACAGCAATGCTCATAACGTCACTCCATGTTCACGCCAATCAAACTCCATCTGTTTTGCTGTTTTAAGTGCGATATCACGTCCGTGCAATTTTTCAACCAGCCTCAAGCTCATATCAATCCCCGCAGAAATACCAGCTGATGTGACAATGTCACCGCAATCTACCCAGCGTGTATCATTTATAATGGTTAACCCTGGAAACAGCTGTTGTAGTTCATTTTGATCTTCCCAGTGGGTCGTGACGGTTTGGTTAGAAAGAACGCCCGATTTAGCCAGCAAAAATACGCCTGTACACACAGATGCCACAAGCGTCGAGTTAGCTGCTGTCTCACCTATCCAATCTAATACACGAGTATTTTCCATCTCCTGAGTATGAACCCCTCCGGGCACAATCAGTACATCAATAGCCGGATGACTGTAGATAGAGTAGTCGGATTGGATTTTAAGACCACCTCTTGCGAAGACGATACCTTGTGTTTGAGATAGAAGGCTGACCGACCATTTTTCTTCTTCGTCCAGAAACCGATTCGCTGTAGAAAATACTTCAAAAGGCCCAGCAAAGTCTAATACCTCTACATCACGATACACGTAGATTCCAACATTCATCACAGCCTCCATTCTGTTAAGATACTGTTACCTACAGTATTGAGTTACAAAGATTATTTCAACCTTTGTAACACAGACCATAAATATTGGATGACCTCAAAGGCATCTCACTCACAACAAATGAAATCGTTGTTCTAAATATAAAAAAGACGCCGAAGCGTCTTTTTTATTGGTTAGGCGAGATGCGAAGGCAAATCTTTACGCTCATAAGCGTCAGCAAAACCGTGGTTTCTATCTCTATGACCAGCTTCATCCTGTCTAATTCTCAAAACGACATCGCGCAATAGTGCATCATCGGCTAACTGGTAGTAATCGATCGCAATTTTGGGAGCGGGAATATTCTCTATTTGCCCTTCATCTATCTTCTCTAAGTATTCTGTATAGCTTTTACACGCTTCTTCTTCAAAGTAACCTACTACTCGATGTGCAACTTTTGACGAGAGTAAATAGATTATTGAGTAGACAACAATAAACACGCCCTGACCCAGTAGGACTATAAGCCTCTCCAACCAACTAGGTTTGGCAATATCTAGAAAAATCATTAAGTGCATTCGCTCATTTTCTGCTTCGTCCAAAAGCTCTCGAATCCAACCTTCATCATCTCTCATACGCCGAAGTGCTTTTAGGTGATTGAACATACCCGCTACCATTCCAGGTACGGCGGCGATAGTTTCCAGAATAACCGCCCTTTTATCGTACTTCTTACCGTAAAAAAGGTTGAGTACATACTTCAGCAACTTAGTGACAGAAAGAGCGACTTTTTCTGAAACACGTTCAGCTTTCTTGTGCGTCAATTTGAATTCTACCATTACTGATATCTCCATATGATTAATCTACAAACAACATACCTACTTCCTATCATTCATTCAACTATTTTTGAATAACACCAATAATAGTTGAGTTTTTGTAGGGTTATTAAGGAAAAGACACTAGAAACAAGGTATTGATTAAAGGTATTAGTTTATTTATATCAGTAACTTACAATCAATCATCATTTTGTCGAAAAAATTGAATCATATTGGGAATACTGGCTATCTAAGAATAATTAAACGAAGACACTATCTAGCAGACACAGGCAGTTACACAATTGCCTCAATGTTGGATTTGTTTCGCTTAGTAAGATAAAGGGAATCGGATTATAGCGAGGAGGATTGAAACAGGTGGAGGGTTATACGTTTAGAGGTAGGTTCAAAAGAAAAAGAGCCTCGGTTTAACCAAGGCTCTTTGTTGACAACTGTTTTTAGCTTTGAGCAGGTCGAAGCATGAACCAGTATGGGAAATTTTCACTCTTAGACAGTACTTCAAAGCCTCGACGCTCAAAAGTCTTCACAACTTTCTCACTTGATGCTACGACATAAGTTGGTTTGCCCGCCGCATCTGCCTGGTCAGTGACGGTTTTGATTAACGCACTCGCAAGACCTTTTCCTCCAGCTTTCGGTGACACTCCTAGGCCCCATAACCAATAGCAATCTTGCAACGGTGGCACCGCCAGCATTTGTTCGCAGACTTCTTTTGCCAACTCAATTTTGCAAGAGCCCATCATGCGGGTAACAATGGATAGAATCTCCATTTTTTGCATAACATCCGGCTGATGCTTACCAGGTGAACGCATAATAACGCAACCATCGCGCTCTGGAGTGGTGTACACTTCACCACCGGCTAAACCCCATTCGCCAACAGCCCAACGCCAGTAACAATCATGTGCGAAGTTAGCCACCTCGTCTTGACGTAATGCTGCTTGCATCGCTTCATTATCAGCGTAAGCATCTAGAAACATGTTACATAGTTCTGGTACTGCAGAGTAATCGGCTTTGATAATTTGTAATTCAGACATGCTACTTCCTCATGGCGGATTTAAATCGAAATCGTAGGAAAAGAAACACACGCGCATTTGCTTGCCTTCTTCCTCCAATAAAACAGCACTTTAAAGCAAAGTCAATATTCTACGATAGTTAATAACATATCGATTAATAAAGCAGCATAACCTGCACATAGAGGCGTTTTATCTGACGGTATTTGGACAGGTGTTGAGAGTCTGAGTTCCCCAAATAAAGCAAAGGCTCCATACAATGAAGCCTTACTTATTATCAAAATTGGATGTTTAGCCCTTCAACTATGAGGCTATTATGCGTGTTTCTCTTCGCAACCTCTCGATTGCTTCGCGCATGGTTTTAACACGATCGCTACCACCGCTGATAATGCTAATGCGAAGCAGTAATAGGAGTTAGAAACCACTTCTAAAGGCGATAATTGGAACACGGAGCCAAGCAGTAACACTTGAGCACCATAAGGCAGTATTCCTTGAATTACGCATGAATAGATATCAAGTAAGCTCGCTGAGCGGCGTGCGGTTACGTTGTTTTCTTGAGCCAGTTCTCGAGCTACGCTACCAGAGACAATAATGGCTACGGTATTGTTTGCCGTGCACATATTGACCAGAGAGACTAAGCCCGCAATACCGAACTCACTCGCCTTTCTGTTTGCTTGCGTTGAATGCGTTGACCCAAACTTACGAATCATTTTAGTAATAACTTGCGTTAGAAATGCTAAGCCGCCTTGACGACGCATTAGCTCACTCAGCCCACCAATTAACATAGACAATAAGAAGATTTCTTGCATGTTGCCAAAGCCAGCATAAATATCTTTGGCAAAGCTTGTCAGTTGGTAACCCTCAACAGAGGTCAGACTCACCGTCCCCGCAAGCAGAATCCCTACGGCTAAAACAACAAAGACGTTTAATCCAGAGACAGCCAACACCAGAATCGCGATGTAAGGCATGACTTTAAACCACTCAATATCTCCAGTTTCTGGTAACTGAGTCGCAGAACTATTCAATGCGAAAATCACTAAAGCAATAAACGCTGCAGGAATAGCAATACGTATATTTTCTTTAAATTTATCTTTCATTTCACACCCTTGCGAACGTGTCGCAGCAATAGTTGTGTCGGAGATAATAGATAAGTTATCACCAAACATAGCGCCACTTAATACGACACCCGCGGTCAGTGGCACACTCATGCCCGCAGATTCTGCAATACCGAGAGCAACAGGTGCGACGGCAGCTATGGTGCCCATTGACGTCCCCATTGCGGTCGCAATGAAAGCTGAAATTAGGAATATACCAGGAAGAATCATGCTTGTTGGAATGGCCGATAACCCGAGGTTCACTGTTGCATCAACACCTCCAGAGGCTTTCGCTACTGCAGCAAACGCACCCGCTAACAAATAAATCAGGCACATGGCGATGATATCTTGATGTCCCACGCCTTTAATAAAATGCTCAATAGCCTTGTTCAGTGCTTCTTTACTTAAAATGATCGCCAGAACCACCGCAGGTAATGCAGCAATTGGCGCAGGAAGTTGATAAAACGCGAAATCTACACCTTGTAAGGATAAATAGGTGCCTACACCTATAAATAGTGTCAGGAATAGTACAAGAGGAAGCAGTGCTATAGATGAAGGAACAATAGATTGTTTGTCTTTATTCGTGTTGGTCATATCAAAAGTGGCAGCAATAACAGGAAGGCGAGCAGCATAATGCCACCATCAAGACATGTCAACGTCTAGACGTCTAAATGTCTATTGGCCATTCAACTGTATGATAAACCAGCTAAACGAAAAGCGCGGTAAACACTGAAAGAAATGAAACACCAAAATCGCGTGGATAATACCGCTGAGAATGCTCAATGTTCGTTGCCATACACTCTCTCGGGTGGTCTAATAAGAGTTATCCAAGCATCATTTCATTGTGCTTAGTCTATGATTTAAGGAACCATTTCTAATGTCCCAACACCAACCCACTTATTTCTTTTTCGATTATGAAACATGGGGAGTGAGCCCAGCTAAAGACAGACCTTGTCAGTTTGCTGGTGTACGGACGGATGAGAACTTTAATATCATTGGTGAGCCATTGGTTATTTACTGCCAGCCACCATCGGACTACTTACCCTCTCCCGAAGCAGCATTAATCACAGGTATCACACCGCAACTTTGTCAGGAAAAAGGACTCTCAGAGCCAGAGTTCATTGCTAAGATTCATCACGAACTGGCTACACCAAACACAACAAGCCTTGGTTACAACAGTATTCGCTTTGATGATGAGGTGACTCGTTATACCTGTTATCGTAACTTCATCGATCCTTACGCGTGGAGTTGGCAGAACGGTAACTCACGTTGGGATTTATTAGATGTGATGCGTGCGTGCCACGCGCTGCGCCCTGAAGGAATTGAATGGCCGGAGAATGACGAAGGGTTTACCAGTTTTAAACTTGAACACCTCTCTGTTGCTAATGGTATCGAACACGAAAACGCTCACGATGCCATGGCAGACGTTATTGCCACGATAGAACTAGCCAAAAAAGTAAAGGCAGCACAGCCAAAACTGTTTGATTACTTTTATTCGATGCGTCAAAAGCGAAAACTAAACGAACTCGTCGATATCGTGAACATGACACCGTTAATGCACGTATCCGGAATGTTAGGAAAAGAGTGCCAATATACCAGTTGGGTAGTACCTATCGCATGGCACCCAACCAATCAAAATGCAGTTATAGTTGCTGATCTGGCCAAAGATCCACAACCACTATTAGATTTGGATGTTGACGAACTACATCAGCGCCTATACACCAGACATGATGAACTCGCACCGGATGAGAAACCTGTCCCGCTTAAACTTATTCATCTCAACAAGTGCCCTATTCTCGCGCCAGCGAAAACGCTCACAGCGGATAATGCAGAGTCCATTGGCATTGACAGAGAGCAGTGTTTGCAGAACCTCGCTCTCATCAAACAACATCCAGAGATCCGTGAAAAACTGATCGGACTTTATAGTATTGAGCGTGAGTTTGAGAATGACGACAACGTCGATACTCAGCTCTACAGCGGCTTTTTCTCGCCAGCAGACAAAAGCGCGATGGACATTATTCGCGAAACGGACCCAAACAATCTGTCTGCATTAGACATTAGTTTTAGTGATCCACGTATTGAGCCGCTGTTATTTAGGTACCGTGCGCGCAATTTCCCATGGAGCCTTGATGAAACGGAACAGGCTCGCTGGGCAAACCATTGTCGTGAGTTTTTCGAAAGTCGTATTGAAAGCTATATGCTGAATATGGAAAACTTAGTTCACGAACATGAGCCTGACGAGAAGAAACTCGCCATACTAAAATCCGTTTACCGCTACGTGGAGCGTCTCGTTTCTTAACTTCTCCAGCCATGTAGTGACCATGCAGCTAAACCTCAGGATTCATTCTTTTGGCTGCATTTAAGGAGAGTCGTTACTTTTTATACTAAGAGGAAGCCATGCTCAAAACCGCGCTTCACTATATATTATCGTTCGCTATTATTTTCGTTGCCTTATTTATTGGAAATACTATCCAGCATTTACTCGATGTATCCGTACCTGGCAGTATATTTGGTATGTTGCTGTTATTTGCGGCGATGGCGAGCGGAGTTATCCCGGTTAAACTCGTTCAACCGGGTGCTCACGTGTTCATTCGTTATATGATTTTGTTATTCGTTCCCATTAGTGTTGGGTTAATGAACCATTTCGATATGTTGATTGCTAATGCTCTGCCGATATTGGCCGGCGCTATTGGCGGTACACTTATTGTTCTGACGGCGCTCTCCGTCTTCCTTGATCGATTCTTAAAAAAGGGAGATAGCTAGTATGTGGCTGCTCGTTACAATTGTCGTTTTTTTTGTTGCCCGTTTTATTTCTCAGAAAGTAAAGAATCCACTGTTTAATCCGTTACTCCTCAGTATTGCGATTATGATTCCTTTACTCACGTACCTTAAAGTGCCTTTTGATACTTATTACGCGGACAACGAATGGATCAGCTATCTGCTACAACCAGCCGTGGTTGCACTTGCCTATCCGCTCTATGAGCAACTCCCGCAAATACGTGCCAACTGGAGAATAATCGCGTTAGCATGTGGCGTTGGTAGTGTTGCTTCCATGTTCACAGCTTCAATGCTCGCTGTATGGTTAGGCGCCGACATGCAACTCATCGCCAGTTTGTTGGGTAAATCGGTCACTACACCTATCGCAATGGAAGTTTCAAGCCATCTAGGTGGGGAGCCAGCCATTGCCGCCATTCTTGTGTTACTCGTCGGATTATTTGGTGCGATATTAGCGTACCCAATATACAACTTACTCGGTGTCACACATCCCATTGCAAAAGGATTAACCATGGGTACGGTGTCTCACGCACTTGGCACAGCTACTTGCGCAGAGAAAGATCCGAGAGACGCAGCATTCAGCTCACTTGCTCTCGTTGTTTGTGGTGTTATCACTTCCATTCTTGCTCCGTCTATGTTCGCATTCTCCCTCTGGTTTGGGACGGTTATCGCCTAACACTTCAGAACTGTATAGCCAGTAAAACTCGTCGTTTACTGGCTACAAATTGTGTGACATCACTCTTATTGCTTGTAAATTGCATTCATTGCATTTTTATTTGTGATCATTGTCACCTTTATTTCTCACTAACTTGCATAGAATGTCAGTAAACCGCAAAAAATAAAGGACACAGCATGACAGATCGTTTTGAGTCAGCGCTTGCAGATATGCCACAGCAGATCGTTAACTATCTAAAACCTATCATTACTACACCAGAATTCGATGCAACGCTATCGCAAGAGCAGTTTGAACAATTGCTTGTCCTTTCTGGCCTACAAGATGATGAGCTTCGCGTCGCCTTGCTGCCTTTAGCTGCAGCCTATTCATACGCACCTATCTCTGAGTTTTTTGTTGGCGCAATTGCACGTGGGACATCAGGAAAACTGTACTTCGGCGCAAACATGGAGATTATTGGTGCACAACTTGGTCAAACGGTTCACGCAGAGCAATCCGCCATCAGCCACGCTTGGATGAAAGGTGAAACCGGACTTAAAGATATCACGATTAACTTTAGTCCTTGTGGTCACTGCCGCCAATTTATGAACGAGCTAACTACTGCGGACAAGCTAGTCATTCAATTGCCACAGCGCGATGCAATGACGCTACAAGAATATTTACCAGAGTCCTTTGGACCTAAAGATCTTGGTATTACCGAAGGGTTAATGACCCCATTAGCTCACAATTTGACTACTGACGAAACTGATGCGCTCATCGTATCTGCGGTAGAAGCGTTAAATCGCAGTCATTCACCTTATACTCAAAATCTAAGTGGTGTTGCTATCGCAATGAAAGATGGCTCTGTCTATCAAGGCGCGTACGCTGAGAACGCAGCATTTAACCCTAGCCTACCACCATTACAGGTTGCGTTTGTTCAGTTACTTCTAGATGGTCAAAACTTTGAAGACATTCAATTAGTAGCACTGGCCGAAGTTTCCAAAGGTAAAATCAGTCACCTTGCAGACACTCAAGCAACGCTTGAGGCTATTGACCCAGATATCCAATTAGAATACGTGTCAATCTAGCGCTGCAACTTCCTGATATCGTTTAGCCTCGCTCATGCGGGGCTTTTTTAGGCCAAAATTTGTACTGATAATAAAATCTCGCGCAAACGTTTGCTTTCCTACAATAATCCAGTATGATCCTCCGAAATTCTTCCTCATGAATGCTCAAGGACACTCTATGTTTGGTACTGCTACTCGTGAAAATGCTACACGTGTTTTACTTTTAGGCTCTGGTGAATTAGGTAAAGAAGTTGCCATTGAATGCCAACGACTAGGTTTAGAAGTCATCGCTTGTGACCGATATGCCGACGCTCCTGCAATGCAAGTTGCTCACCGAAGTTATGTTCTCGATATGTTGGACGGCGAAGCACTAGAAGCCATTATCAATAAAGAACAACCCGATTACGTAGTACCGGAAATCGAAGCCATTGCAACGGACAAGCTAGTCGAGTTAGAAAGTAAAGGCTTATACGTTGTTCCTACCGCGAATGCAACCAAGCTGACCATGAATCGTGAAGGTATCCGTAGACTGGCGGCTGAAGAACTTGGCCTAAACACCTCTCCTTACCAATTTGCAGACAACTACAAAGACTTTAAAGCGGCTGTAGAAAATGTCGGTGTGCCATGTGTAGTGAAACCAGTCATGAGTTCTTCTGGTAAAGGTCAAAGTGTCATCAAGTTAGAATCCGACATTGAGAAAGCCTGGACCTATGCTCAAGAAGGTGGCCGTACTGGCGCAGGTCGAGTCATTGTTGAAGGTTTTATCGATTTCGATTATGAAATTACTTTATTGACCGTACGCGCTGTAGATGGCGTTCACTTTTGTGCTCCTGTAGGTCACCGCCAAGAAGATGGTGATTACCGCGAGTCTTGGCAGCCTCAGGCGATGTCTGCTAATGCAATAAAAGCGGCAGAATATACGGCGGAGCAAGTAGTTAACGCGCTGGGTGGCTATGGTATTTTTGGTGTAGAACTGTTTGTTAAAGGCGATAAAGTTATTTTCAATGAAGTATCACCTCGCCCACATGATACGGGTCTAGTTACCCTGATTTCTCAAGATATGTCAGAGTTTGCATTACACGTTCGTGCTTTTACCGGCATGCCAATTAACAGCATCACCCAATATGGCCCCGCTGCCTCCGCTGTTGTTCTCGGCCAAGGCACCTCTAACAATATCCGTTACGAAGGCCTAGATGAAGCTTTATGTCTTCCTCAAACTCAAATTCGCCTCTTTGGTAAACCGGATATTGATGGCCGTCGCCGTTTGGGAGTTGTACTTACTAAACGTAAATCTCTCGAGACGGCAATCGACGAGGCCGTCGAATGTGCTCAAAAAGTAAAAGTTATCTACTAACTCAATCGCTTTTACATAATGGGCTCCAGCAAAATGCTAGAGCCCATTGGCGTATTTGGCGCTTATTATCTAGATTCAGACCAAACCGCAAATTCATTGCCACTAGGTTCGCTGAAATGAAACCGGCAACCACCTGGAAAGTCGAAAATATCCCTTTCTATGCAACCACCATTTTGCTTCACCCGTTCCAGGGTTTCGGAAAGCGCTGCGCTGTAGAAGACCAACAACGCCCCACCCTGATTAGCTCTTGAACTTAACTCTGCGCGATAAAATCCACCGTTAAGTCCTTGGTTTGAAAAAGCCGTATAATCAGATCCATAATCCTCAAACGTCCAGCCAAATGCCGCTTCAAAAAACGCTTTTGTTGCTGGAATATCGGCCGCTGCAAACTCAACATAATCCAATTTATCATGTGTACTCATCGATTCATCCTTGCCGCTGTGATGATTCAATCATAAAGCACGTTCAAGATAAGAGTTGTGAGTAAGCGTTTGTTTCTAAAACAAACTATTATCGGACTACAAAGACAATAAATCATGGTGCGAAATGGCAAACTTCTTTATCATTCATCATGGTTATTTATAAAACATGGAATCCTACGTGCAACGCTATCAGACTGAAGCTAAAAACCTCATTAAACTTGCCTCTCCCGTTCTTATTGCCTCAATTGCTCAAACTGGAATGGGGTTTGTCGACACTATTATGGCAGGTGGTGTGAGTGCCGTAGATATGGCCGCGGTTTCCATTGCCGCCAGTGTTTGGCTTCCTTCTATACTCTTTGGTATCGGCTTGCTAATGGCCTTGGTGCCTGTTGTTGCACAACTCAATGGGGCTGGAAAGCAAAAGCAGATCCCTTATGAGATCCATCAAGGATTCATCATGGCTCTGCTTATTAGTGTTCCAATTATTATGGTCCTATTGCAAATAGAAACCATACTCGATCTAATGAGTGTCGAAACCATCATGGCAGAAAAAACCGTAGGCTACATTTACGCAGTTATTTTTGCGGTGCCTGCTTTTCTGTTATTCCAGGCACTACGTAGTTACACTGACGGAATGTCGCTGACCAAGCCCGCGATGGTTATTGGTTTTATTGGCTTGCTGATCAATATCCCACTTAACTGGATCTTTGTTTACGGGAAATTCGGTGCACCAGCGTTAGGCGGTGTTGGATGTGGCGTTGCGACTACAATCGTCTATTGGCTCATGTTCTTTATGATGCTGTTTTATGCCATCACTACTGACCGACTCAAGCACATTGAACTTTTTAAAACATGGCATAAACCAGAGCGAAAAGCACAGGTTCGCTTGTTTAAACTTGGCTTTCCTATCGCTGCTGCAATCTTTTTTGAAGTATCACTCTTTGCCGTGGTTTCATTGCTTGTCGCGCCACTTGGCTCACTTGTCGTGGCATCGCATCAAGTGGCAATGAACTTTTCATCTTTAGTCTTCATGATCCCAATGAGTATCGGTGCAGCAGTCAGTATCCGCGTTGGACATAAACTGGGTGAGACTGATACGGCTGGAGCCGTCATTGCATGTCGTGTCGGCCTCGGAGTGGGTCTTGGGACCGCTATTTTTACCGCAATCTGTACGTTGATCTTTAAACAACAAATCGTTCATCTTTATACTGACAACGTAGAAGTAGTTACGCTAGCAATGCACCTATTGATTTTTGCAGCCATCTATCAATGTACTGACGCAATCCAAGTCGTTGCTGCGGGCGCATTGCGTGGCTATAAAGACATGAAAGCCATTTTTAATCGTACATTTATCGCCTATTGGCTAATCGGATTACCGTTAGGCTACGTTCTCGGAATGACAGATTTACTTATCGAGCCAATGGGCATAGTTGGTTTCTGGATTGGCTTTATCGCTGGCCTATCAAGTGCCGCTATCATGCTCACTATCCGACTGCTATGGATGCACCGTCAAAACGATGAATTACAACTCGAATACGCGAGCCGCTAGCTTTAGAACGTCGATAAGTTTATTAAGGGTGATCAAAGATGGACTAGGCTTACGTAATACCTAGATACATAGTTTAACGCGCAGAAAACTTTGAAAGTACTAACAGCACCTCCATCAGCAAAAGCAGTCTTGGCGCTTGTTTTTATCATAAGCGCCTTCTTGTCTGGATGTATTGAGCAGCAGGGAGCGGAGAGCCGTTTTGAAGACTATTTGTCGAGAGTTGCCTCGATTCAAGACAGCGACGCGTTACCTCACCCTGACAACACTTTAATCACCCTTCCGAGCCAACGCAATATTACTATCGATATTCCACGCACTACGCTGGGCATCGTCGATAGCTATCAGCTTAGAAAATGCCATCTTTTTAAGCTGATAGCTGAACGTAATTCTGTTTTAGGTAAAGTCCAAGACCAGTTTCGTGATTTTGACTATCAGATAACATTAATCGACGGTATCGAGCGATGCTTGTTATCAGATAAAATAGAGCAAAGTGTGAAAGCCCAGCTTGAAGACATTCTGGCCACTAAATACCGTTATCTTCCTAGTTACTTTTCAAATCTTATCTTTACCAGTCATGCGATGCGCGCTCAGCTCTCTGGTAATCAGTGGTTAGATGAAGGGATAAGTAGTCAAGCAGCTCAATTACATTCGGCGCTAAATACACTCAATAGTATAGCCGCTTACATTCTCACACAAACCGAAGGAAGCCATACCTTAACCTTACCTCAGCCTATTACACCGTACCAAGAAACATTAGAGAAAACGAAACTCATCGGAAATCTCGCCTATTCTCTTCAAGCGAGTACACATTGGCTGACGGTAGTCACTCAACAATTACAGCAGTACGATAATAAAATTCTATGTGGGGCTAATAGAGATACTACCCGCTTTAACTATTTAGTTAATGTCTTCAACAACCTGTTCATCACCGATATTCAGCCTTACCTCTCGTTTCTCAGCAGTGAATATCAAGCCATTTCTCGCGAAGTGGTGTTTATCAAGCACGTTTTGGATAAGGTCCAACAAGATAAGGTGTCGGTTTATCGACTCGACCACATTTATGATGAGTTTAAAACGGCCAATCAGCAGCATGTATTCTATTGGAAATCGTTGTTTAAGCGCTGTGGTAAAACCTTGACCGAGATAAGACAACCGTAATGGCTACTCAGATTCACGAACTCGGAAAAATCGTGCGAAGCGTGGCAATCCATTAACTGTCCAACCGTTGTGCTTAAACGTAATCGTGGTTCCGATTTTAGGAGGATTAGTACGTTCTATATCGCTAAATCCGCTACCGACATAAAATCGTGCGCCGTCCCTGAGTTCGATAAGTAATGCGCCCATCTTTCCTTGATACTTGCCTTTCCCCTCTTTGTAGCCAACTACAAGGCCTTCCATATCTTGCACGATTTTGACTTTAATAAGTGAATGGTTTCTTCCCGGGTGGTAGACCTCATGTTTCAATTTAAGCATCAGCCCTTCAGCATTGTCCGCCGTTATCCGCTCTAAATAGTCATCGAGTTCTTTATGGCTTGAAACCGTAAACTGCTCTACACATTGAATATGTCTCATAGCAAGACTTTGACAGTAACGCTTAAGAAACTCATATCGTTGATCAAATGTTCCTAAATGCCTAGGCGCGTCAAACAATTTAAAATGAATTTCTTGCCAAGCTTCATTGTCAGGCATTAGATCAAGTACTGTATTTTGGACTTTAGAGAACTGCTGTCTTCCAGCCCATAACTCTCCTTCGACCATGATGGAGGGGAGCGAATGTGTAAACCAATCTGGAGCGTTAATTACTCGTCCCGAGCGCGTCACTAACTGTTCTCCTGTCCAAATAGCACGAATACCGTCCAGTTTCTCACTAACATAGTACTCGTTTATATTCAGGCTTTGGTCGTAGTTGATGGCGTTCACGACGCTAGGTTTAGTGTCTAGGTAGGCGACTCCCTCCGCAAAGCCATCCGTTGATAACATCGATATTGATATAATATATGGCCAATAATTTGGTTGGTTCATTCTACTGTTCTTTAGATGTTAAAATTAACGTTATTCTAGATAACAACAGTATTTTATTTTGATTATTTCCATGCAAAGTCGAGCTAATTTGAATGATTTAGTAGCTAGAAATATATCAATTACAATTGGGTTTGAAGTGACTCGATAGAATATATTCTTATCAAGAAAAATATCATTGTTCTGCGCAGAAATAAGCCTCGCCAATTAGCGTACTACTGTAGGTTCCTTTACTACTAGACATACCAAACGAATTTTTGTCCGCATAAGCGTACAGACCATCGTTACTGTTATCTACACTCTTTTGTAGTACAACGACATTCGCTCCTAGCTTATGCGCCTCGTTTTTCAGCTGATTCCTAGCACCAACCAGAATGTTTCTGTCACTTGTAAAGTCGGCGGTAAACCAATTACCTTGCGTTCCATCGACTTCACCTAAGTACAAGCAATTCGCAGGCGCGAAATCGACAATTCTGACCGATTTAGCATCTTGGTTAACGGGCTTCGCAGAGCAACCAACCATTAAAGTAATGACTAGTAATAATGTGGAGTTTTTCATTGATTCACCAATCTAAAAATACGATTCTTATGAAGCCCGCATATTACAATTAGATTGATAAATCATAGAATCAGTGTGTGAATGAAATTCACTTCATAATTCAGAGAAGAGATTAATTGGCAAAGTATCTTTAGGTATTTCTACTTTGCCAATCCTTGAGTGTTATTGAATGCCGAGTTCGCTTTTCAACGTCGCAATATGGTTGAGATCCATATTATGCACTTTCAACATCTGCTCGATTTGGCTAATACGTGATGTGGCAGAATCATAACGGTCACATGAATCCGACTTCGCATCCCAAGATGTTCCTTCTAGGAATAGATCACAATCCTTCTTCCAGCGTTTCAAGTTTGGAGTCAGCTGCGATTTTTCTTGTTCCAACTTAGCCACTTCAGCTTTCAGTTCCGCTTCTCGCTTAAATAGCTCTTGAGACTGTTCGAACATCGAGCTTTGGATATCCGTTTTACGTTCCAGTTGAACATTCTGTTTTTTCTGCTGCGCAAGTTTCTTACCTTGAGCATTTAACTGGCTTTCGAGTTGCTGATTATCGGCTTTGAGTTTGGCAATTTGCTCATTCAAAGCATCTACCTGTTGCTGATGTTGTTCTACTTTCTCTTCAACCACCTTGCGCAACTTTAGTTGTGACTCTGACTCAGCTAAAGCAAGTTGTTCATCCAAGTTAGATTTCTGAGTTTGAGTTTTGACTAACGCTTGTTGGTATTGGGTATCGAGTTGTTTATATCGCTGCTGCCAGTCATTTTGCGTAACTGCCGAACCTATAAGACCACCAGCTGCCAAACCCAGCACCACGGCGATGCCAATATACAACCTCGCACGGGTATCTCTCTGTTCGATGACTACGACATCATCTCTTTCAACCGGCTGATTTTCAGGTTGTTTATCCACTCTAACCCCTTTTAAAAGTTGTTTGTTGGTTTATCGAATTAACTCTGAGATGACCAACGTCGCTGTGTAAATAACGAATGCAGATATGAGGGTGATCACGACACCCTTCTGTACCTTCTCATTCGCTCTATATCGAAATAACAAAAAGGCCAGAGCCACTAGAAACACAATTGCAATCAATCGAGTCATAAACATCTCCTTTGCACTAACGGCTACATTTTAAGCAAAAGTAGTGAATTTCCAGAGAGTTAACTGTACTACTCATCACTTTAGCGTACAACTTCAATTCTAAAGTCAGAAACATGTTCAAATATACCAAATGGAACGATCAACGCCCTATTTTGGCTCAAATAAATTGTAAAATTATTCATGACATCGTTTTTTATTTACGATAGGATTGCCGTCACAGATTATCTAGTCACTAGATATTTGTTCCGTTGAAGACTGCAGGAGAGTGGTTTATTAACCTTACATTAACATTTGGTTAGTATGACCCGCCGAAGAAGTAAATCTTTCAGGTGCTTTATTCTGAGAAATCAGAGCTTATCTTAGATAAGGATAAAGTGAGGACTGTAGTTGGAGGAACCTCTGGAGAGAACCGTTAAATCGGTCGCCGAAGGAGCAAGCTCATTTCATGTAATGAGTGAAACTCTCAGGCAAAAGGACAGAGGAGAGAATAGCACCATTGAACAACTCATATTTCTACTGTAACGAACAACCGTTTACGGTCAATACTGAGTGGTAATGAGCTCAGATCATCTTCGATCTGTGGATTACTGCCCTTCTCTCTTCTCCTTAAATTTTGTTTTATTAAGGGGAAAGCATGAACAACCTTCAATCTTTACTACAAGCCATCGACTCTTTTGTATGGGGACCACCATTACTCATTTTGCTTGTTGGTACTGGCGTATACTTCACGTTTAAACTTGGCTTACTTCAATTTAGGCATCTTCCAACTGCGCTCAAGCTCGTCTTCAGCAAAGACAAATCCAGTAATGGTGATGTTTCGAGCTTCGCTGCATTGTGTACCGCTTTATCAGCGACAATAGGGACTGGTAACATCGTAGGCGTTGCAACTGCAATTAAGCTAGGCGGCCCTGGTGCTTTATTCTGGATGTGGTTAGCGGCGCTGTTTGGTATGGCTACTAAGTATGCCGAATGCTTGCTCGCCGTTAAATATCGCAAAGTAGACGATAAAGGACAGATGCTTGGCGGACCTATGTACTATCTGCGCGATGGTGTCGGTTCTAAGTTCCTAGCCACGATGTTCGCTGTCTTTGCTCTTGGTGTAGCTTGTTTTGGTATTGGTACCTTTCCGCAAGTCAACGCCATTCTAGATGCAAGCCACATTTCTTTCGGCATCTCTCGCGAGATCTCCGCTTCTGTTCTTACCCTTTTAGTTGCCTTTGTAACCTTGGGCGGTATCAAGTCTATTGCTAAAGTAGCAGGTAAAGTAGTACCGACCATGGCGGTGTTTTATGTGCTAGCCTGCTTGAGCGTTATTATTATGAACGCTGATCAACTAGGTGCCGCAATTCAACTTGTCGTAGTGTCTGCATTTACTAGCACAGCGGCAACGGGGGGCTTTGTTGGAGCCAGTATTATGTTAGCAATTCAGTCTGGTATTGCTCGCGGTGTATTCTCTAACGAAAGTGGCCTAGGCAGTGCGCCGATGGCAGCGGCAGCGGCTAAAACGGATAGCTGTGTTCGTCAAGGACTTATCTCAATGACCGGTACGTTCATCGACACCATCATTATCTGTACCATGACTGGCCTTGCATTGATTTTGACTGGCGCGTGGCAAAGTGATTTTGCTGGCGCGGCGATGACCACACATGCTTTTGCTGTCGGTCTAAATTCGGATACTCTCGGTCCTCTACTGGTTTCGATCGGACTGATATTCTTCGCGTTTACCACCATTCTTGGTTGGAATTACTATGGCGAACGTTGCGTTGTATTCCTCATGGGTACCAAAGCGGTATTACCTTATAAGATCATCTTCGTTGGTTTGGTCGCGTCTGGTGCGTTCTTACACCTAGATATGATTTGGATTATTGCCGATATCGTGAATGGTTTAATGGCGGTGCCTAACCTAATTGGATTGGTGTTGCTCAGAAATGTCGTTATTGAAGAGACTAAGCTCTACTTCGCTGCGACATCGAAAGACAAGCACGACGCCGTTATTGCATAGAGACATCGGCTCTTAAATTAATAAAGGTCTGATTTTTAATCAGACCTTTATTTTTACATAAACATGATGTCAGCAACGCTATCTAGTGCCGCATCGGTTGCGCCGTTTAATTGAGTGGCCAATGTCGCCATAAACGACGAACAAGCCACTATAATTGCGATGATCATAGGAATGTCCTACCGAATGAATGAAGTCATAGATTAACGTCATCCATAAACTATGCGTTACCTTTCTGCGCCAAATGCTAAGCCGTTTACTAAAACGTCTTAATGGCAGTCTCTCTTACGAAACACGATCATCACAATAGCCGGAATCATAATAGTTACCGGTATCACCAAAGTTTGTAACAGCAATGACCCAATACCACTGTGCGCAAACATGGTTTCCAAATGAAAATAGCCGACTAACAACAGTAGAATAAGTATCAAAGAACAGAGGAGCTCTTTCAGACACATCTTCGAACGAGGCGGACAATAGCCATTTGCGACAGCGAACAATAACATTCCGATACACAGCGCTAACCAGCTCAAAAATGATGGATATTGCCAGATATAAGCACAGATGGCCGCAATCATCGTCAGTACCAACCACACTCTAACCCTTGTAAAGGTATAATCTTCACTTACCGCAAGGCTAAAATGATGCCTAATGAAATGCCAACCAACAAGCGCACCAATAATGGCACCGGCGAACATATCCGACAAGAATGCACCGCCACTAATAAACTGGTAGAACGCGATGATGATGGTGACCAAAAAGGCCGCAATGGCGAACTTACTCAAATGACGAGGCTGTATTTGACTCACCACGATACTGGAAATACAAATCCAATTTGCCATGATTAAATCGGGAAAGCTGAACCCACTTCGCTCGTTGTAGTTAAGCGTGGGTAAATAAGCATGAGGGACAGGAAAACTAAACCCTTGCTTTGCGACCAAAATAAACAAGGAGGTCGCCGTGACTGCAAACATTAGTTGGGCGGTAAAGTACCGTCCCCATAGCCACATGAACAGAGGCAGAAACGAAATAAGTAGTAACGGCTGCAACACGATGTAAAGAACATTGCCGCCTAATACAACTAACTCTTGTAGTTGCTTCGGCGCAGCAACAAGTGCTTCTTGTGTACTAGATAACCAAGACAATTCGAGCTGGTGAACTTTTGGCGCAGAGCTGATTAGGTTGTCGATGTAACTGATAGGCTGATTCGGGATCGCAGCAAACATAGATTCAACCATTGGCCACTGACTAGGGTATCGATACTCTGTTGGTGATACCGACTTTGGACTCAGCAGGTTGGCGCTACGTACCTCAACACCAAAATGCGGTGCAAAGTAAATAGGAAGTTCTACGCCTCGACCATAATTAGTCTCACTATAAGCAATGATGTCAGACTCGACCTGACACTCATAAAACACTGCGCGGTTAGTTCGGCCTAACTCTTGACCAACGACAACCACCAACCCTGCCTCTTCCCATGTTTCACGTTGGGCAGTAAGTCGCGGGTCTTCGTTGTTATCAATCGTTCCTCCCGGCAAAGATAGCTTTCCCGTTACGATTTCATCGACCAGCAGAATGCGATCGTCAGCGCGAACTAAACACAATGCCCCCCTTATGGTAGGAGCCAATGGTGGATCGTTATGCACAAAAGGCTGTCGGAGACTATCCGATAACTCATTAAACGAGGTGTTTGGCACCTTAGACGTCACGTTCGATGACACGTCCGAAGCAGCAAAGCTCTGATGTATTGTTAATAGCGCAAGCAACAGCGTAAAAGCAATATGGCTCAAAAGTTGAGTCACAAACGTACCTAAATTAGATTTTTTTTCTAAGACAATGTATATGAGGGATAAATCCCTCTTTGTTGTATAAATTCAGAGCGGCCTGATTAAAGTCCCAAACCTCAACCATAATCTGACTAGCCCCTAATTCAATTAAACGACGTTCACTTTCTTTCAGTAATTTTTGAGCAAACCCATGATGCCGATAGTCAGGTTTAATAAACAATTCATCGATGTTTCCCATTAAACAAGGCTTACTAACCGGTGACAGCAGTTCACAAAACTGTGCCGTCACAAAACCGACGATCTTAGGAGCGCGCTTGCCACCATCAATGGTTAAAACAAGTACTAAGCAGTCAGGTGAATCGAGGTAGCGCGCAATGCTTTTTTCTTCCTGCACCTCTAATGCAGGTTTGAAGTCTTCGGGAACGGCTTGGTGGTGATACTCATGCAACTCATACATAAGATCATTTAGCGTTTCCAAATCTTGGGTATTAGCAGAGCGAATTCTATAGGCTAAATCAGTCATAGACGCGTGGTAAATGTTGCAAAAAGAGAAAGTCGTTTACAAATGTGCGCCTAGTGTGAGGGTTTTGTCAGGCATGTGCAAATAAAAAAACATAATGAAATATGATGTTGGAGCCTCTTGGATGAAAATCATACTGCTCAGTGACTATACTTACCCAAAACGATAAGGAGCATGATATGTCACGTACACTGATTTGCACTCTGCTCAGCCTCTCATTATGGGCCCCCTATTCATTGGCATCTTTGCCGATGAAATGTACGTTAACCGCTACCACCGACCATTTTTGGTTCTATCAAGAACAATTAGTATTCCAAAGTGAACAGTTCGTTATTTTTCAGAACTTTAAAGGCAGGGTCGTTACACAGGTCGACTTAAAAACGGGAAAGTTCAGCCGTACCACCTATATCGGCGAACCTTTTATTCCTAAGTATCAAATGTTGTTTGGTAGTTGCGAGGAACCGAGCCATATCCTCAAAATGTGGCAGATGAGCTCGGTTCCTTATGACAATTAAATCAGTCTGTATGCAACGCTCGTTCAATTTCTGAAAGGCTGCTTGGGTCATCAATCGTCGAAGGGACTGTGTACGTTTCACCGTCAGCGATTTGGCGTATGACTCGACGCAGAATCTTACCAGAACGCGTTTTTGGTAATCGTTCCACTACGAGGGCGTGTTTGAAACATGCAACAGCACCGATTTCCTGACGAACTTTACCGACCAATTCATGTTCCAGCTCCCCACTATCAACTTTGACACCATCTTTTAATACCACTAAGCCCAATGGCAACTGACCTTTGAGGTCATCATGCACACCAACAACTGCGCACTCTGCAATCGCTGGATGTCCACCAACAATTTCTTCCATCTCACCAGTAGATAAGCGGTGTCCTGCTACGTTTATGACATCATCCACTCGTCCCATAATGAATAAGTAGCCATCCTCATCCAGATAACCGCCATCTCCAGAGACATAATAGCCTTCAAACTGACTTAAATAGCCCGATTCAAATCGGTCATGATTGCGCCACACGGTAGTAAGGCAACTTGGTGGCAATGGACGTTTAAGTGAGACAAAACCTTGTTGATTAGCGCCAACTGGCTCACCGATTTCATTGAGAATCTCAACGGTAAAACCTGGACTTGGTTTCGTTGATGAGCCCGCTTTGACACCCATTACCTCGATACCTAACGGGTTAGAAGAGATAGCCCAACCCGTTTCCGTTTGCCACCAATGGTCGATCACTGGCTTTTTGGTATGTGTTTCTACCCACTCTAACGTCGGTGGGTCGAGACGCTCCCCCGCCATAAAAATGCTCTTTAACCCGCTGATATCATACTTAGACAACTCCAAGCCATCAGGGTCTTCCTTCTTGATTGCTCGAAACGCTGTAGGTGCAGAAAACAGCACTTGAACATTATATTCTTCACACACACGCCAAAATGCACCTGGGTCGGGCGTTCTTACTGGTTTGCCTTCATAAAGAATTGAAGTGCAACCGTGAATAAGCGGTGCATAAACAATGTAAGAATGCCCTACTACCCAACCTACATCCGACGCGGCCCAATACACGCCATCAGTTGGCATGTTGTAGACTGCAGACATTGAGTACTTCATGGCGACAGCATGCCCACCATTATCCCGTACCACACCTTTTGGTTTCCCAGTCGTTCCCGACGTATACAAAATATATAAAGGGTCAGTAGCAAGCACAGGCACACATTCATGGGGCAACGCGGATTCATATTCTGTTTGCCAGTCCAAATCTCGTTCTTGATTCAGTTCCGCCACGCACTGCGGACGTTGCAAAACAAATACATTGTTCGGCTTCCAACGACTATCCATGATCGCCTTGTCGACCAGTGGCTTGTAAGGTAAAACCTTATTGATTTCAATACCGCAAGACGAGGTCATAATGACTTTAGGTTCAGCATCCTCGATTCTGACAGCCAGCTCGTTTGGTGCAAAGCCGCCGAATACTACTGAATGAATTGCTCCTAATCGTGCACAAGCCAGCATCGCCATCGCCGCTTCCGGGATCATTGGCATATAAATAACAACTCGGTCGCCTTTAACCACGCCTTGTTTGGCAAGCATTCCCGAAATTTTTGCAACCTTATCTCGAAGCTCACAATAGCTATACTTTTGCTTTGTTCCTGTGACCGGTGAATCGTATATGAGAGCGGTTTTCTCCCCTCGCCCTTGTTCGCAGTGATAATCAAGTGCTAACCAAGCAGTATTCATAACACCGTCAGGAAACCAACGCTCGATGCCATTTTCATCTTTCTCAAGTATGGTTTTTGGTGCTTCAAACCAGTCGATGGCTTTTGCTTGGTGTTCCCAAAAAGACTCTGGTTGCTTTTCAGCCCACTGATATTCTTGTTGATATGCAGACATAATGCGTCCTCCAATATGTCTATTTCATAGTATCCGATGGCACACGAACCCAACCTTCCATAAGGATTCGAGCACTTCGACTCATTATTGCTTTATCTACTGTCCAGCCATTTGGTGATTGTGAAGCGACCGCCCCCACCTTCAATGTTCCAGAAGGGTGACCAAATGTCACTGACTCTCGGTTGCCTCCACCAGCAGCCAAATTCACCACGGTGCCGTCTACACTTGCAGCGCAGGCGATAGCAACGGCCGCTGTGCCCATCATGGCATGGTGTAATTTCCCCATCGACAGGGCACGAGCCAATAGATCAACGCTGTTGGCCTCAATGGGCTTACCACTCGATGAAACGTAGTCTTTTGCAGACGACACAAAAGCCACTTTCGGTGTGTGTTGCCTAGTCGCGGCTTCATCAATCGAATCAATCAAGCCCATTTTTACCGCACCATGCGCTCGAATTAACTCAAATTTTTCGAGCCACGCCTCATCACTGTTGATGTCATCTTGAAGTTCAGCACCTGACAACCCTAGTTCATTGGCATCGATAAAAATCGTTGGGATACCCGCGCTGATCATGGTCGCATTAAAGACACCTACATTTGGCACTTCTAGATCATCAATCAAGTTGCCCGTTGGAAACATCGAGCCGTTGTTGTCACTAGGGTCAACAAACTCAACCGCGATCTCGGCAGCCGGAAATGTCACTCCGTCGAGCTCAAAATCACCCAGCTCTTGCACTTCGCCGTCGATAATAGGAACGTTAGCGATAATGGTTTTTTGAATGTTTGCCTGCCAGATTCGAATTTTCGCGATACCGTTTTCGGGTATCCGCTTTCTATCAACCAACCCACTATGAATAGCGAAAGGTCCCACCGCAGCCGATAGGTTGCCGCAATTACCACTCCAATCTACAAAGGCCTTGTCGATTGAAACTTGCCCAAATAAATAGTCGATATCGTGATCATCACGGGTGCTTTTAGACACTACCACCGTTTTACTGGTGCTCGACGTCGCGCCTCCCATGCCATCAATCTGTTTTGCATAAGGATCTGGACTTCCTATTACGCGCATCAATAATTTATCTCGTGCTGATCCTGGTTGCTGAGCTTCAAGAGGGAGATCCAACAAGCTGAAAAATACCCCTTTGCTAGTACCTCCACGCAGATAAGTCGCTGGAATTTTAATTTGTTTCGTCATTCCTTTCTCCTCACTGTGCTAAGAAGTCCTGAGCAAATCGCTGCAACACACCACCAGCAGAGTAGACTTTAACTTCGTCCTCAGTATCCAGACGACAAGTCACTGGCACATCGAGTTTTTCTCCATTGGTTCGGGTAATCACTAAGGCAAGATCACAGCCCGCTTTGATATCGCCTACGACGTCGTACTGTTCCGTGCCATCAAGCGCTAGCGTTTTGCGGTTGGTGCCTTTTTTGAACTCAAGGGGTAGTACTCCCATGCCCACCAAATTGGTGCGGTGAATTCGTTCAAACCCCTCCGCCGCAATAGCTTCAACCCCAGCTAGGCGCACACCTTTTGCCGCCCAATCTCGCGAAGAGCCCTGCCCATAATCAGCACCCGCAACAATGATCAAAGGTTGTTTACGTGCCATATAGGTTTCTATGGCTTCCCACATTCTTGTGACTTTACCTTCAGGCTCAATACGAGCGAGAGAGCCTTGCACGATTTTTTCGTCCTCTTTCACCATCTCGTTGAACAATTTTGGATTAGCAAATGTGGCTCTTTGCGCGGTCAAATGGTCACCACGGTGGGTCGCATACGAGTTGTAGTCTTCTTCTGGTACGCCCATACTTGTCAGATATTCGCCCGCCGCACTCGTGGCTAGAATCGCGTTCGATGGAGACAAGTGGTCAGTAGTAATGTTGTCACCTAATACAGCTAGGGGTCGCATACTTCGCAAGGTGCGTTTACCTGTCAACGCCCCCTCCCAATATGGCGGTCTACGAATATAAGTGCTGCGTTCACGCCAGTCATAGAGAGGGCTTTTCGCTCGCTCGGTCTCATCCAACTTGAACATTTGAATATACACTTGGTTAAACTGCTCAGGTTTCACATGTTGGCTAACTACAGCATCAATCTCTTCATCACTAGGCCAAATATCGTTGAGATAAATAGGATTACCGGAAGCATCAGTACCAAGGACATCGCGTTCAATATCAAAACGAATGGTACCTGCTATCGCATACGCCACCACTAATGGCGGCGAGGCAAGAAACGCTTGTTTAGCGTATGGGTGAATTCGCCCATCAAAGTTCCGGTTGCCCGACAACACGGCGGTGGTATAGAGATCGTTTTCAATGATCTCTTGTTGTATTTGCGGATCCAGCGCACCACTCATACCGTTACACGTCGTACAGGCATAGGCGACGATGCCAAACCCTAATTTTTCAAGTTCAGGTAACAACCCAGCTTCTTCCAAGTACAGTTTGGCGACCTTAGAGCCTGGAGCGAATGATGATTTCACCCACGGTTTGCGCAATAGTCCTAGCTCGTTGGCTTTTTTAGCGATCAACCCTGCCGCCACGACATTTCTTGGATTACTGGTATTGGTGCATGAGGTAATAGCCGCAATGATAACGGCGCCATCTGGCATCTTGTCTTGCTTCTGCTCCCAAGGAGCAGCAATACCCTGCTGGTTCAATTCAGCGGTTGGCAATCGGCGGTGTGGGTTGGAGGGTCCTGCTAACGTTCTTTCAACTTTAGATAGGTCAAATTCAAGTACTCGTTCGTATTGTGCGCTTTCTAAAGCACTCGCCCAAAGTCCTGTTTGCTTGGCATAGTTTTCAACCAATTTAATTTGCTCATCTTCGCGACCAGTAAGCTTCAGGTAGTTAATTGTCTGCTCGTCAATGTAGAACATACCGGCTGACGCGCCGTATTCTGGCGTCATATTTGAGATGGTTGCACGATCACCGATGGTCAGATGTTTAGTACCTTCACCAAAGAATTCCAAATAGCTCGATACCACGCGTTGAGCACGCAAGAACTCAGTTAACGCCAACACAATATCAGTGGCGGTAATACCGGGTTGACGCTGTCCGACAAGACGCACGCCGACAATATCTGGTAAGCGCATCATGGATGGTCGACCTAACATCACCGTTTCCGCCTCTAAACCACCAACGCCAATAGCGATAACACCAAGTGCATCAACGTGAGGCGTATGACTATCTGTGCCCACGCAAGTATCGGGGAATGCCACACCTTGCTTCGCTTGGACGACTGGAGACAACTTCTCTAAGTTGATTTGGTGCATAATTCCGTTACCGGCGGGCACGACACTGACGTTTTCAAAGGCGGTTTTACACCACTCGATAAAGTGGAATCGGTCTTCGTTTCGACGCTCTTCTACTGCTCGATTCTTTTCAAATGCATCGGCGTCAAAGCCAGCGTGTTCAACCGCCAATGAATGATCAACAATCAGCTGAGTTTCAACGACAGGGTTGACGCTGGCTGGATCGCCTCCTTGAGTAGCTATGGCGTCTCTCAATCCAGCTAAGTCCACTAAAGCGGTTTGACCAAGAATGTCATGACAGACAACGCGGGCTGGATACCAAGGGAAGTCTTTATCTCGACGGCGATAAATAAGCTGAGACAAACATTCCTCTAGCTCCGACGGGTCACAACGACGTACTAAATTCTCAGCCAAGACTCGAGACGTGTACGGCAAGTGCTGATAGGCTCCTGGCTCTATGTCATCAACCGCAGCTTTGGCATCATAATAATCCAACTGCGAATTTGGGAGCGCTTTGCGATATTGATAATTAATAGTTTGATTAGACATGTTCACATCCTTTCTGAACGCTTCTGTTTTCACTGTTTAGTTTTCCCAGTTAGTCACGTTCATTGATTGCCACCCACTCTCTTGCTTCTGGACCTTCATAGTCCGCGCTTGGTCTAATAATGCGGTTATTCGCGCGCTGCTCATAGACATGGGCAGCCCAACCAGTGAGGCGACTCATTACAAAGATAGGCGTGAATAATTTGGTTGGAATATCCATAAAGTGATAGGCCGATGCATGGAAAAAGTCAGCGTTACAGAACAAACCTTTTTCGCGTTTCATTACAGCTTCTACCCTTACCGAAACATCGTAAAGATAGGTATCGCCAACTTGTGTAGATAGCTCTTCTGACCAACGCTTAATGAGTGCATTACGCGGATCGCTCTCGCGGTAAATAGCATGTCCAAAACCCATGATCTTGTCTTTGTTGGCTAGCATCTGCATGATGTTGGCTTCTGCCTCGTCGGCGGTGCGCCAATCTTGAATCATATCCATGGCGGCTTCGTTTGCACCGCCGTGCAGCGGACCACGTAAAGTACCAATAGCTGCCGTGACACAGGAGTGAATATCGGACAAGGTTGAGGCGCAAACACGAGCAGCAAAGGTCGAGGCATTAAACTCATGCTCGGCATAAAGAATTAACGAACAATGCATCACCTTTTTGTGAAGATCAGATGGCGACTTGTCAGTGAGCATTTTCAGAAAATAACCACCGATACAATCCTCTGACTGATCCGTAGTATCAATACGCACCCCATCATGACTATAGCGATACCAGTAACAGATAATCGCAGGGAATAAAGCAAGCATTCTCTCTGTCGCCGCTTCTTGTTGTGAGAAGTCTAGTTCTTGCTCCAAGTTACCTAACATAGAGCAACCCGTTCTCATCACATCCATTGGATGAGCATCAGCCGGAATCAGCTCTAGCGCTTGTTTCAGAGAATCAGGCAATCCGCGTAAGCCAACAAGTATCGTCTTATATTCATCGAGCTCTTTCTGGTTAGGTAAATGGCCACGCAATAGCAAATGCGCGACCTCCTCAAATTGTGCATTGTTGGCAAGATCGGTGATGTCATAACCTCGGTAAGTCAGACCTGTCCCGGACTTACCTACTGTACATAACGCTGTCGTACCTGCACTTTGGCCTCGTAGACCTGCTCCACCTATGGCTGAATTAGGCATTTTGAACTCCTTTTCCCGCTTTTGTCCCTTTTGGGATCTTTTAACGCGGCATCATGTTATTGGATAAAGTTAATAATTAGTTTTCTTGAGCTTCCGTTGTGTTTCTAGGATTTGCTTTCGGCAAATAGTTGATCCAGTTTATCTTCGTAGCTGTGATAATTGAGATGCTCATAGAGTTCTGCACGTGTTTGCATTTGCTCGGTAAGCGCTTCTTGATTGCCTGCACTTAGCAGATGCTGGTAGACATTTTCTGCTGCTTTGTTCATCGCTCGAAACGCAGATAGCGGGTAAAGGACCATATCGACTCCGACTTTTGCCAACTCGTCACAACCAAATAGCGGTGTTTGCCCAAATTCGGTAATATTGGCAAGAATCGGAACATCTTTACTTGTGGCCTGATTCAACGCCGTTTTGAATTGCTGATAGTGCTCAAGTGAGGTCATCGCTTCGGGGAATATCATGTCTGCACCCGCACGAACACACGCAATCGCACGCTCGATAGCTTTGTCCATCCCTTCTACAGCCAGTGCATCGGTACGCGCCATAATGACAAAGCTAGCGTCAGTTTTAGCGTCTACCGCAGCTTTGACTCTATCTACCATTTCTTGTTGACTAACAATTGCCTTGTTGGGGCGATGTCCACAACGCTTTTGAGCCACCTGATCTTCTATATGCACCGCTGCAGCCCCTGCTTTCTCCATCGCCTTAATCGTACGAGCAATGTTAAAAGCGCCGCCGAAGCCAGTATCGATGTCCACCAGCAAAGGCAAGTCACACGCATTTGTTATGCGTTCTACATCAACCAAGACGTCATTTAAGGTGGTAATACCTAGGTCAGGAAGTCCATACGATGCATTAGCAATGCCACCACCTGACAAGTAAATAGCTTGATGACCAACGTTTTTTGCCATCATGGCGCAGTACGGATTTACCGTACCTACGACTTGCAGTGGGTTACCGTTAGTGACGGCGTCACGGAATAGTTGTCCCGGGGATACTGACATGATTGTCTCCTTGTTACTTTCCCTTATGTAACGCAGTGTTGGGCATATTTACTGCGTCATCTATAGATTGAATTAGCTGTCTAGGTTCTTTTCGATTAACGCTTTGCTTCGTGAAATGTGCCTTCTCATCAGCAACTCTGCCAATTCAGGATCACGATTTTTAATCGCGTCTAAAATAAATAGATGTTCCTTTAACGCTGCCTCAGGACGGGATTGTGTCCGAGGTGACTGATATCGATACATCCTTAATAAGTGATAAAGCTCATTGCATAGCAAGTTTACTAACTGACTGTTTTGACTGGCTTTGATGATGCGGTAATGAAAGTCAAAATCACCATGCTGATGGAAATAGGAAGCACCATCCACTTCGTCTATATGCTCTGAGTGTCTGTTTAATAGCGCTTCCAACTCACCAACTTCTTTATCACTGATGTTTTGTGCTGCCAGTCTCGCCGCCATTCCTTCAAGGGCTTCACGAACAGAGTACAGCTCCACCAACTTATCTTGAGATAAGGTAATCACGCGCGCCCCTACATGAGGAATGCGCTCAATTAACCCTAACCCTTCTAAACGCATAATAGCCTCGCGAAGAGGTCCACGGCTCACTTCAAAACGTTTTGCTAGCTCTGGTTCAGAAATCTTGCTGCCTGATTCAATTCTGCCTTCAACAATCTCTTCAATGAGCTGCTCTGTTAAATTTTCTGACTTGGTCGCTTCTTTTAACGGCGCGTCGTCATTCATTACTGGTTCTGCACTCATATCAACGCTCACCTTCAAATTTACTCACATTGTTGACAGTTTTTATTGCATGAACATTATTTAAGCAGCTTAACACCATCAGATCAACGAAATTGTCGACAATATAGACTAATGTCTAACTCAAAAACCAGCGCGTGAACTTTATGAACAAAATTCACCCTATGTTCTTTATCCTCAATATCTGCACTTTATTGATGCATTTGTAACATGTACGTAACCTTTAGCTAACCCATAGAGGTCAAGTCAGCATCCCTCTGCTGGCAGACAATAAAGTCAACATAAGGAACGTGAACATGTTTAAGGCACTAAAACCGACCCTAGCGGCATCGATTGTGGCAACTACTCTTTCTTTTGGTAGTTATGCTGCAGATCTAGAGAAGATTCATTTCTTAATTCCTGGGGGTGCTGGCGGCGGTTGGGATATGACAGCACGCGGAACAGGCGACGTATTGGTAAAAGCAGATATTGTCGACAATGTCTCTTTTCAAAACCTGTCAGGTGGTGGCGGCGGTAAAGCAATTGCTCACCTAATTGAAACCGCTGAACGCCAAGAAGACACTTTAATGGTTAACTCTACTCCTATCGTTGTGCGTTCATTGACCGGTGTATTCCCACAATCATTTAGAGACCTAACACCCGTTGCAGCAACGATTGCTGACTATGGCGCCATTGTTGCTCCAGCAGATTCTCCATACAACACTTGGGAAGACGTAGTTGCTGACTTCAAAGAGAACCCTCGTAAAGTCAAAATTGCAGGAGGCTCAGCTCGAGGAAGCATGGATCACCTAGTCGTTGCGGCAGCGTTCAAAGGCGAAGGCTTTGATGCGAAAAAGGTACGATACATTGCCTACGATGCTGGTGGTAAAGCGATGGCCGCTCTTCTATCGGGCGAAACCCAACTTCTATCAACAGGTCTTGGTGAAGTACTAGAAATGTCGAAGTCAGGTCAAGTAAAAGTCCTTGCCGTTACTGCACCTAAGCGTCTCGAAGCAGCGCCGAATATTCCAACACTAACCGAGTATGGAAACGAAACTGTCTTTGCCAACTGGCGCGGTTTCTTCGCAGCTCCTGGAGCAAGCGAAGAGAAAGTCAAAGAGTGGACAGAAGCGCTGTCGAAAATGTACTCCACCGATGAATGGGCCGTAGTTCGTGACCGCAATGGTTGGATTGACAACTACAAACCTGATCAAGAGTTTTACAAATTCCTTGAAGACCAAGAAAAGCAGATGGGTGCTCTCATGACTGAGCTTGGTTTCTTGAAACAGTAAGCAGAAACATAGGAGGGCTTTGCTGTTCCCTCCTCTTGCCAATATTTTGCCGTATATGAGACGCAGCTACGAATCCTTCAGTTTGTAATTGCTCTAGCAGTACTCCTTTGTTTATTGGGTAAAAAGACTGTGTCCTGAGTTCTCTTACCCACTTGGTCGACGCTCATCGATCCCTTGTATACGGCCTTTTCTCTTTTCTTTACCTGGAGTGAGTTATGTCAAATTTCACCTCTAAGCTGTTCACGAAAGAAAATCTACTTTCTCGTGATCGTGTAGGTGCGATGATATTTATGATCCTTTGCTTATGCTATGGATACCAGACATCGCTAATCCCAATGTTTCCTGGGGATGAGTACGAACCGTTCACCGCGAGAACGTTACCAAGTATATTGACCGTTGTTGGTATTGTGCTGTCGGTAATTCTTCTTATCACCGGACAACCTAATGTTAAAAGCGGCGCCGTCACTGATTTCAATTGGAAACTACTGATTGGATTTTTGGTGTTAATGGCTGCGTATGGCTTGGGATTAACCTATCTAGGATTTGTACTTGCTACAGGTTTCTTCTTAATGATTGGGTTCTATTTACTTGGCGAACGTCGTAAGAGCATTCTATTTGGTGCTTCTTTTCCTTTTGTCATCGCTTTTTATCTCATGCTTACGCAAGGACTAGATATCTATCTAGAGCCTGGACTCATCTTCACTCTTTGGTAGGACACCATTATGTTAGACGGAATTTTACAAGGATTATCAACGGCAGTTATGCCGATGAACATCATGATGGTGATTGTCGGTTGTTTTGTCGGTACTTTTATCGGGATGCTTCCGGGTCTGGGGCCTATTTCTGCAATCGCATTGATGATCCCTATTACTTATGGACTTGATCCTTCTTCTGGCTTAATCCTTATGGCCGGCGTTTACTATGGCGCTGTATTCGGAGGTTCAACCTCATCCATTCTTATTAATGCTCCGGGCTGCTCGTCTACCGTTGTTACCGCATTTGATGGTTACCCAATGGCACAGAAAGGCCAAGCAGGTAAAGCGTTAGCACTCGCGGCCTACTCTTCTTTTACTGGCGGTACACTCTCTGCCATCATGTTACTGTTCGCGGCCCCCGCTCTTGCTAAAGTCTCATTAAGTTTCCAGTCATCAGACTACTTTGCGTTGATGTTACTTGGTTTATCTGCGGTTGCTGCATTCGCTGGCAAAGGTCAGGTTATTAAAGCGTGGATGATGGTTGTACTGGGACTCATGCTATCAACAGTCGGCATAGATAAAGGTGTTGGTGTTGAGCGCTTTACGTTTGGCTTAACTGATTTAATGGACGGGTTTAGTTTCCTATTACTTGCTATGGCAACCTTTGCATTGGGCGAAACTTTGATGGGTATCCTTAAGCCGGAACAAGATACCCGCCAAGATGAACAACGCAAAATGAGTGATATTGGCAGCATGAAAATCACCAAAGAAGAAGTTAAGGAAGTTGCGCCGGTTTCTATTCGTTCTTCTATCTTGGGCTTCTTTACCGGAGTCCTACCGGGCGCGGGTGCCACCATTGCTGCGTTCCTTTCTTATGGTATGGAGCGTAACCTTGCGCCTAAAGACAAGAAAGAAGAATTTGGTAAAGGCAGCATTCGTGGTTTGGTCGCACCAGAGTCAGCTAACAATGCGGCATCAAGTGGTTCGTTTGTTCCGCTATTAACTCTTGGTATCCCTGGTTCCGGTACAACTGCTATTATGTTAGGTGCACTGATCGCTTATGGTATTCAACCGGGTCCTCGCCTATTCGTTGAACATCCAGACGTGTTCTGGTCTGTCATCATCTCAATGTACTTCGGCAACATAGTTCTAGTTATCTTAAACTTACCGTTGATTCCATATATTTCTAAACTCCTAGCGGTACCAAGAACCGTATTGTTGCCCATGATCCTATTTTTCTCTATTACGGGTGTGTATTTGGTGTCGTTCAATACCATGGACGTGTTTATCATGTTGCTCGTAGCAATGGCAGCAATCGCGTTAAGGCTAGCCAATTTCCCATTAGCTCCGTTACTACTTGGTTTTATTCTTGGCGGATTAATGGAGGAGAACTTAAGACGAGCATTGATGATCAGTGATGGTGAGCTAAGTTTCTTGTGGGAGCGCCCTATTACATTGACGTTTACTGTGTTGGCTGTGCTAGTACTTGTTGGACCCGCGTTGCTTTCGTTGGTTAAGAAATGGTTTTACCAACCTAAGAAAGTTGAATCTTAGGTTCAGTATGAATTGATACTAACAGAGCCACTCTATTGAGTGGCTCTTATTTATTTAACAATTCTGGTCGATGATAGCGTAACGGTACTCGCCTTTTTCAGAGTCTGGTTGAGTAACAAGAAGAAAGCAGCCGCCCTCTTTCACAGTTTCAACATTGCGTATTTCTTTACCACCATAGATGACCAACTCGCCGCCGTCAGTAGCACCATTCTGTTTAACATGATAGTTCATGTCTGTCTCAAGGAATTGAGCGATGTTGTTTTTGGTATCAAGTTTCAAATGTCCATTGATTAAGTTCACTCTTTTACCATCAATTTTCACTGCTTTATCACCATTGCGTTCAACGCCATTGATTACGGCCTTGCTATAAACCAATGAATCCATACCTTTAACCGCAGCTTGAGCGCCTTTCAACACGCTTACTCGAGCATCAGTAGTAAGATTTAAGAACCTTGGTGCGGCACTGACCGCTAAAATGCCAAGAATAACGATAACTACAACAAGTTCGATAAGCGTAAAGCCGTTACGTTTCATGAGGATTTTTCCTTTCTATTGGGCTGAGTTTATTGAATCAAGATCACGATTCGGCCGAATAGTACGAAAAAAGCCCTTTTGTAAAACAACAAAAGGGCTTTAGAAATCCTTTGAAAATCAGATAAAGAGATGATTAACGTATAACTTTACGATAACAGCGCTCAGGGCGTCCGACGGTACCGTAATTCACGTCAGCTTCCAGCTCGCCATTACTAATAAGAAACTCCAAGTATCGTCTTGCTGTCGTTCTGCTCGCGCCAATCATTTCCCCCGCTTCATCGGCGGTAAATGGCTTATCTTCTTTAAACAATGCACGAATTTTCTCAAGGGTCACGCCATCAATTCCCTTGGGTAGCCGAAGCTCAACATTTTTCTCTGCACTACTAGATTGCATCATTTCGTCTACTAATGATTGATCCAGACCTTCCACGTGATGCAGTTGCTCGGTACGTTTCTGGTACTTTTTCAATGCGGCCTCTAGCCGAGGAAACATGACTGGCTTTAATAAGTAATCAATCACACCGCCACGCATCGCCTGTTGCAGAGTTTCAACATCGCGTGCAGCAGTAATCAAAATGACATCACACTCTTGATTCAAACTGCGCAGCCAAGCCAATATTTCTATGCCAGTGCCATCTGGCAAATAGACATCGAGCAACACTAGTTCGGGTTCTAAAATTTCAAGCTGTATTTCAGCCTCGGCTTTTGATGTAGCCATTCCGACTACTTCAAAACCGCCAATTTGCTCTAGGTATCGACGATGCAGTTCTGCGATTTTTAAATCGTCTTCTATTATCATGACTCGTGTTAAGTCACTCATGCTAATCCATCCTTAGGAATATATACCGTCACACGTGCGCCGATATCCTTGTTTTCTACTATTTCCAATTGTCCCTGGTATCTTTCAGTCAATTGCTTGACTAAAAATAATCCCACACCACGATTAGTAACTGATTTACTCGACACGCCGCGTTGAGTCAGCGATTCCACATCGAGATGCTTAGGTAAACCACACCCCTTATCAATGACTTCTAAAATGATTTCATTACCAAAGTCACTCACCGACACTTCAACTTCTGACCGTTCTAAGCGCTCATGAGGAGAGTGCGCAATAGCCGATAATGTTGCTTCAAACGCGTTATCAATTAAATTACCCAAAATGGTCACTAAGTCATCAGCATTTATCTCTTTGGGCAATGGTTCAAGTCGCGACTCATCTTCTACTTTTAATCCTAAACCCAACTCACGTGCGCGCTCTGTTTTTCCGAGAAGCATACCGGCAATCAACGGGTCTTTAACGGTTTCTCGAAGGAACTCAATCAAGCTCTGATAGTGCTCAGTTTCTTGCCCGATGAGATGCTGCACTGCATCCAATTCCCTCATTTGTACTAATCCACTTATAGTGTTCAGCTTGTTTCGATGTTCATGAGTCTGCGAACGTAACAGCTCTGCATAAGCTTTGGTTTGCGATAGCTGTTCGGTCAATTCCGAGATTTCATCGCGTAAACGAAAACTCGACACCGCACCAACGACTTTACCATCAACAACAATGGGACTGCGATTAGCAACGATGCGTTGTTGGTTGATATACAGCTCAATATCGTTATCTGACTCTTGGCTTTCAATTAAACTTTGCAGATCGGAGTTAGGTAATACTTGGTAAAGAGGTTTGTTCATAACACCCGATTTAGTTAATCCTAATATCTCACACGCACTGGTATTAATCGAACGTAACACCCCGTCGGAGTCAATGCTAATAACACCTTCTTTAATAGTGCTCATTGTGACATCCAGCTCGCCATAAAGACGACCAATCTCTTCTGGTTCGAAACCTAATAGTGCTTTTTGAAAACGACGTGAGATAAAGTAAGAAACAATCGCGTTCACAATGAGCACCAGTATTGCCATGCCAAGTAGGAACGCTAAATAAGGCTCAATACGGTCTTGAAGTCTATCCAATAAGTAGCCGACGGAAACAACACCTATGATATTGCCATCTTTATCAAATACCGCCGCTTTGCCTCGAACCGACTTTCCAAGAGATCCTTCTGCAAATGATACGTAAGTTTGCCCATGAACCAGAGCTTGATCATTATCGCCCCCTTTCATTGGTAGCCCAATTCGTTCATCAATAGGGTGGACTAAACGAATGCCTTTCTCATCACCAATCACAATGAAGGCTGCCCCTATCATCTCAGTAAGCCCACGAAATCGGTTTTGCATTCGAGCAGACGTTTTCTGTTCAATCATATTGATGACAGCGCTAGACTGTGCCAAGAATGTCGCGACACCTTTGGCTTTTAGCCCCATTTCCTGTTCTTGAGACTGCTTGATGTAGCTAAATCCAGCTAATGATAAGACAAGCAACTGCAACAACCCCGAAACCGTCATAATTATGAGCATTCGGTGTCGAAAACTTATCTGGTTCCATTTCATGATAACTCTCCCTAACACCCACACTGTAACAGCGTTGTAACATACGAGCACTCAATTGGGTATCGAACTGTGAAGCACATAATTAATTTACTTGGAATCAGTCAAATAGACGATAAAAGCGCTCCATGATTCCTTCAGTAAGAGTGTAAATATTCATGTCAGTTACATGCATATGCAACCGAATTTCTGATTATGATCACATCACTTTTAGCTTATTTTTAGAACAATTCAGCCTTAATTCCGTATAGTAAAATTGTAATCTAGAAAGTACCTGAGTCTACTTACTACTTGTCGACTCAAACGTAACTTTATAGGTCACTTATAACTAGAAAATAATAAAATGAAAACGCAGTAACCCTTGTGCAGAGCGCAATATACAACGTAAGAAGGAACGTCGTTATGGAACGGGACTGTTTTGGAATTTGCCTTAATCGGGCGCTGCTGTCGAAAAATCGACGCGCTACATTTACTCACGTCAGGGCATATCAAGCAACAAACTCACAAGAATCTGAACTAGAACATGAGATTCTAGTTTCGTTCGCTTCACCACAAATGTCAGGCAGTGAAGTCTTAAAAGAACTGCTTCAAGCAAAAGACTTAATGTGGAGGGCAGGCTACGTTTGTCCATCAAATGATTAAGGTCGTTTGATTTTAAAAAAGCAACAGCACGTAATGTGAAGTTGCTTTTTTTATTATCAGTCATGAAAATATATCGTTTAGCTTCTAAATAACAGATACTTAACCGCATAGCACACGAAAAAACATCTATAGTTAGGTTATTGCACACCATTTTATTAGAGCATATACTCTAATCAATTTATTAACATCTGTTTTGGAGCAAACATGAAGATAAGGTCCCTACCGCTGGTTGTGGGCGCATTGCTAGGAACGCTTTCTTTCGGCGGTTACTCTGCCGAAGTCTCCTTTGATGAAGCCTGGCAATTGCTTCAACAAAACAATAATTCTCTAGCCGCACAACGAGCTAACGTAGAACGATATGGGCACTTACAAGACGCAAGCAGTAGCTTAAACCTACCTAAGGTCACGGTTGGTGCTAACTACACTAGATTGGATCAAGATGTCACTCTAAATGGGTCTCAGTTTGCTGATAGCCTCAGTGGTGGTCCTGCACTTCCTCCTGCTCTTGGACAGGCTCTCAACCAAATCTTAGGAGGTGTTACTTCCACTATTGAAAACCAAGACATTTTCACCTCTTCAATCCGAGCGGTTTGGCCGATTTTTACGGGCGGTCGAATCACGGCGGCTCAAACAGCTGCTGAGGGTAAAAAAGAAGAAGCTCAAAGCCAGCTTGCAATGGAAGTTCAAGCTAGATACGAAGATCTAAGTAAGTACTATTTTAGTGTGGTGCTTGCACGCAATGTCGTTGATACCAGAATGGCGGCAGAAAAAGGGCTAACCAAGCACCGAGACTTCGCTATTAAACTTGAAGAACAAGGACAAATTGCTCGAGTTGAGCGCCTTCAAGCAGAAGCATCATTAGCGAAAGCGGTGGTGGAGCGTAAAAAAGCACAGCACGGTCTGGATATCGCAGAAGCTGCCCTTACCCAAGTTTTAGGGCAATCTGAAACCGTTGAGCCTCGTGACCAGCTTTTTATCAACGAAAACCTGCCACCTCTGGATGCTTTCGTCGATCAAACCCTAGACACCTACCCTGGTCTTTCCATTCTTGATGCGAAAGAGAAACAAGCAAGTAGCTTGATGAAGGCAGAGAAAGGTAAATATTTCCCAGAAGTATACGCCTACGGTGACTATAGCCTGTATCACGGCGATTCATTGGCCGGACAGCTGAAGCCAGATTGGTTAGTTGGTATTGGTGTAAGTGTTCCACTCCTTGAGAACACAGGTCGCAGTGAGCAAATGAAAGCGGCTAACAGTGCGGTATCTCAAGTACAATTTTTAAAGAAACAAGCGAAACAAGACTTAAGTGTCTTAGTTGAGAAAACTTACTTGGAAGCGCAGCAAGCACTCGATGAAGTGCAAGGGTTGAATACCAGTATTCAACTTGCAGAGGAGAACCTCAAGCTGCGCCAAAAGGCCTTTTCTCAAGGATTAGGTCGCTCTCTCGATGTGGTCGATGCTGAACTTTATCTTGCCAGCGTTAAGACCCAGCAAGACGCCGCAAGCTTCCAGTACTTACTGTCACTAAATAAATTACTCGCTCTTTCTAGCGAGATGAACAACTTTTCTACGTATAAATACAACGCTATTACCCCAGCTCAACTAAGAACGAAGGATGCATCATGAACAAGGTAAAACCTACTTTACTGACATTAAGTACGATTGCGATTATTGGTTGGGTTGGATACAAGTTCTATGATGCCTATCAAACACCTCCATTTCGTCTTCAAGGGCAAATCGAGTCTCAGCAATATAGCATTTCATCAAAAGTACCAGGCCGTATTGACGAAGTATTGGTGCGAAAAGGTGACGAAGTAGCCGAAGGCCAACTCATTTTCACCATCCACAGCCCAGAAATCGAAGCCAAACTTGAGCAAGCCGTAGCCGGACAAAAAGCGGCGGGAGCGCTTGCCAAAGAGGCAGAAACAGGCGCTCGTAAACAACAGATTCAAGCTGCAGAAGACCAATGGCGCAAAGCAAAAGCCGCTGCTGCATTACTTGAGAAAACGTATCTAAGAGTTAACAACCTATATAAAGATGGTGTGGTAGCTGAGCAGAAACGTGATGAAGCCATGACTCAATGGCAAGCGGCCAAATACACTGAAAGCGCAGCATTTCAGATGTACCAGATGACCAAAGAAGGGGCGCGTTCTGAAACAAAATTAGCGGCGGCAGAAAAAGCTCGAATGGCGGAAGGTGCGGTAGCCGAAGTTGAAGCTTATGCAGCTGACACTAAAATCCATTCTTGGTTTGATGGTGAAGTTTCGCAAGTATTGCTGCACAGCGGTGAACTAGCGCCTCAAGGCTTCCCTGTTGTTACGGTTATTGATACCAAAGACACATGGGCCGTACTGAATGTACGTGAAGATCTTTTAAGCCAGTTCGAGAAAGGTAAAGAATTTAACGCTTACTTACCTGCACTTGATGAAACCATTACCTTTAAAGTGTTCCACGTTGCTGTAATGGGTGACTTTGCTACATGGCGCTCAACTGATGCAACCCAAGGTTTCGATCTTCGGACTTTTGAAGTTGAAGCTCGTCCAGTAGATAAAGATGTACCGCTTCGTATGGGTATGAGCTTAGTGGTAGAAATGTAGGAAGCCATTATGCCTCACTCTTTTCCAACGTTAGCTAAACGAAAGCTCGCGAAAAGTCAGTTTCACAGTCAATGGCAAATTCTACGTCACGATAAATGGCTATTATCTTGCCTAACTTGGGTACCGATGATTCTATGCCTTTTGATTTATTGGATTTTCTCTCAAGGGATCGCCAGCAACTTACCGATTGGTGTTGTAGACCTGAGTAAAAGTCAGTTGTCGCAAAAGCTAATTCGAAACTACGATGCCACTTCAATGATGAGTGTAGATCATCAGTACGATGATATTGGCCAAGCTCGGGACGCTCTTATTGAAGGTGACATCTACGCGATTCTGACGATTCCGCATGGTTTTGATAAAGCCGTCGTGAAATCACTACGTCCAGAAGTGACCTTGTTCTATAACAGTCAGTACATACTCGTTGGACGTTTGATCAATTCTGCGGCTCTACAAGCGCAAGGTACCTTTAATGCTCAAGTTGAAGTCGTCAAAGCTCTAGCAAAAGGCGACACAACAGGCGCTGCTGCAATGGGTAAAGCGGTCAACGTAAGAACCCAGATAACACCACTATTCAATAAAGGCACTAACTATGCTCAGTTCCTAGTGAGTGCTATCGTTCCAGCAATTTGGCAAATCGCTATTGTGTCGTTCACTGTACTAGTGTTGAGTGCAAACTATCGAATCTCCGGACTCGCTCCTTGGTTAGGGCAAGAGAAACCAATCTCCCGATTAGTACAAACCTTGTTCCCCTATTTCCTCTGGTTCTTGTTGCAAGGTACTTTCTTTTTAGTTTGGTTTTACGACTTAATTGGATGGCCTATGGAAGGCAGTTGGCTGGTGCTCTTCTTTGCGCAGATCGTTACAACGGTCACCTGCATGATAATGGCGGCGCTGTTTTTTTTCTTAACTTGCGATGCTGCACGTGCAATGAGTTTTGCTGGCGCATTTACCGCACCAAGTTTTGCATTTATGGGAATTACTTTTCCGGCGACAGACATGAATCCCCTCGCGTTGTTCTGGCGTGAGTTATTACCAATCAGTCATTACATTGAAGTTCAAGTAAGTCAAGCAAGTTACGGCGTCACTCCACTTCAGTCGCTTTCTCACCTAGTACCAATGTTAGGCTACATCATCCCATTGGTAGTAACGTCTGTATTAATTAAAAAACATATGAGTAAGGAGTTAGTAGCATGACGCTGTTAGAACATGTAAAACTCGAACTCAAAGCCATTCTCACCAATCCGGTAGTAGTACTGACAGTATTTGGTGGTGTGATTTTCTATTCGTTCTTATACCCTCTTCCCTACACTCAGCAAACGCCAAGAGAACAACCAATCTCCGTAGTCAACTTAGATCTCAGTCAAACCAGTTTTCAATTGGAACGGATGGTCGACGCTACACCAAATGTGAAAGTGGTACAGCGAGACCACACTATTGCTGCTGCGAAGGAAGCTTTTTTGAATGGGGAAGTGTCAGGTATTTTGGTGATTCCTGAGCATTTCTACAAAAACCTTATGCTAGGAAAAAGTCCAGTACTTGCCTACGCCGGCGATGCCGCTTTGTTTTTGGTTTATGGAACCGTGGTTGAGGGTCTAGCGCAAGCTGGCGGAACATTGGCAGCAAAAGCCAAAGTAACCAAATTGCTCATCGATGGTGTACCTCTGGAACTGGCAAGCAAACAGTATGCCGCGACTCAGCTTAACACCAAGCCCACCTTTAACCCTCGAATGGGATATGTAGACTATGTTGTGCCAGCAGTCTTTGTATTAATCCTTCAACAAACTCTCGCAATGGCGTCCGGTTTGGTTGGTGGCACGCAACGTCAGGGTAAAGGTTACTGGCGTTCGCAATCAGTGTTATCTGTTGTGGCTGTTCGCAGCATTGTACTTACGCTTATCTACTACCTACTTGGTATGTATTATTTCGGTGCTAGCTTTGAGATGTATGGCATCAGCAAACTTGCTCAACCCGTCGAATTGCTGACTCTAATGTTGCCGTTTTTACTTACCTCGTGTTTTATTGGCATATTCTTGGGTGCCATAACACCGCGAAGAGAACTAGTGACGGTTGTTGTTCTGCTAAGCTCAATGCCTCTGATCTTTTCCGCTGGCTTTATATGGCCAACTGAAATGCTCCCAGAGCCAATGAAATGGTTTGCAGCAATCTTCCCGACTCAAGCTGCGATTAATGGCTTTTTGAAGCTAAATCAAATGGGGGCCGATTGGTCTCAAATACGTGGAGCATGGACGCAACTTTGGATTCAAGCTTTCGCTTGGGGAAGTCTTGCTGTATATAGCTTCAAGAGATATAGAGCTAGCAATGCTGGGTAACTAGAGGATAAAAAAGAAAGGGGCTAATGAAATATCATTAGCCCCTTTTTGTTATCTTTCGTTGAATTAGCTTCGAACTAGTTCAACCTTTTCTTCGCTTTCACCAGCAGCAGGATCGTTGAACTTATCAATATTCAATGCACCTTCCGATTTGGCAACAATACAAGTAACTGCACTGTCACCTGTAATGTTAACGGCAGTACGAATCATATCTAATAAGCGGTCAACACCCATGATTAATGCAATACCTTCTAAAGGTAGACCTACTTGGTTTAGTACCATTGCCAACATGATAAGACCAACACCAGGAACGCCCGCAGTACCAATTGAAGCAAGGGTAGCTGTCAGGATAACCGTCAGGTAATCACCCATAGTTAAATCAATATTGAACGCCTGAGCAATAAACGCAGTCGCAACACCCTGCATGATTGCAGTACCATCCATATTGATGGTTGCGCCCAGTGGAATAGTAAAGGACGATACTTTGTTATCGACACCAAGACGATTTTGAGCTGTTTCCATTGTAACAGGAATGGTTGCGTTGGATGATGCGGTAGAAAACGCGAACATGACGGCGTCTTCCATCTTCTTCAAGAACGTAACAGGACTTAAACCTGTAAATGACTTAAGCATGACACTGTACGTCACCAAGCCGTGCAATAGTAATGTGGCCGTTAGAACGAAGAAGTACTCTGCAAGGTTAAAGATCGCGCTTAAACCTAGACCAGTAAATAACTTAGCCATTAAGAAGAACACACCGTAAGGAGCGATGTTCATTAACAAGGCTACCAACTTCATGATCACTTCGTTAAGGTCACGGAACACAGCCGCGATTCGCTCTCCAGGTTCGCCCGCGGCACTAATCGCAATACCGAACAATACAGCAAACACGATGACCTGTAGTGTTTTACCTTCTGCCATTGCGCTAATAGGGTTAGTTGGGAACATGTCAATAATGACCTGCCCTAAAGATGGGGCTTCCGCGGCGGCAAATGAACTAGCGGCAGTTAGGTCTGCACCTGCACCTGGCTGGAATACAGTGCCCATTGTCAGAGCTAACGTGATCGCAACAGCTGTCGTAGCTACATAGAAAAGAACAGTCTTACCACCTAAACGGCCTAGAGTGGTTACGTCCTTCAAAGAACTCGTACCGCAAACTAGCGATACAAAAACCAAAGGTACAACAAGCATCTTCAAGCTGGCGATGAAAATTTGACCACCAACTTCGAACAAACCATTAACGATGTATGCGTCTACAAATCCGTTCTCAGCAAACAAGCTTCGAATCGCGAAGCCCGTTAAAATACCTGCAACCATACCGATAATCACTCGTGTAGTCAGTGACATTGGTTTTTTGGTATTAGTCATAATTACTCCTTATTTTTATATTGCTTAGAGATGGGGACATCAAAAAGCCGGAGCAGATTAGCAGCTAGACGCTGACGATTAGAATTACAAATTTGTTTTCTGGTTCTGCACTGTGACTTGGATCACTTACTTTGTTACGATTGGCGTGTTAACAAAAACCTTGATGCTACATTTAATCAACAAAACAGCATGCAATATAACACATTGAGATATAACTAATATTATGTTCTTTTAAAGTTCAGATAAGAAATATTAATACCTAATCGCCATCTCAATATACCATCTTAATGAAATAAAAATACCCAGCACATAATACTGGGTATTTTTATATTTAAAGATGAATAATCTAAACCATCAAATAGACACAAGACTCAGTTCGAAAACAACAGCAGTTTCTTCTGGAATCCTAGGGTGTTCATCTTCTTTATAAGCTAAGTGCGCTGGGACATATAAGCGCCACGTAGAACCTAGCCTCATCTGTTTTAGCACGACTAACCAAGAGACAGGAGCGTGACTTAAAGAAATCGTTAGCGGCTCAGGCAGATGTACAGAGCTATCAACCTGACGTCCGTTTAGAAGCCAAGTCTTATGTCTGACCTTACACTGAGTTCCTGACGAAACACTAACGAGCTCATTCCCCTCTTTTAGTATTTCATACTGAATACCTGAGCTATGGGTTGTTACTTCGTCGCGCTGACCATTTTTTTCGAAAAAAGCTTGTTCAAATTCTGTTTGTTGCTGCTTTAGCTGTTTCTCTGTTTCTTTGCGCTGATCTTCCATCTGTTGCTTTAATTGCTCATTTTCAGAGGGGTCAAATGGCCATTCTTTTTGCATGAATGTGTCCATGATGGCTTCCTGGACAATTTTGATATTCATTCTAGGAAATGATTTTTTGGCGAGCTCCAACGCGATCTCTCGGCCGTAGATATAGCTTACTTTTTGTTCTAACGTTTCTATTTCCATCCCAACCTCTCAACAACTAACTCTTGGTCTAATCTTAAGACTTCTTATACAGAAAAAAAGTATGTTACGGATAAAAAGGCGTGATACTGGAAGAAGAAAAGGACCAAGCGGTCCTTTTGCATTTATTATCATGTGAACTTTAGGTCGGTTCATTATCTGGCAGGGAATCAACCACTGGCAAAGTTTGCAACACGTATTGACCAGGAGCGCTGCTCACTACAGGATATTCTTCATTGCCTGTTGAAAACGGTTCAACTTGCTCTTCTGCGCTAAACTGCTTGAGCCACTCGTTCCAGTGTAGCCACCACGATCCCTTATGGTGTTCCGCATTCCCTATCCACTCTTCAGCGGATTCTTCTAGAGTAGAATTAGTCCAGAAACCATACTTCTCTTTTGCGGGGTGATTAACGATGCCTGCAATATGCCCTGACTCGCCCAATACGAAAGTTTTGTTCCCACCCATTTTCAACGCACCGCGATAAGTTCCTTGCCAAAGTGCAATATGATCCTCTTTGGTGGAAATAAAGTAACTTGGGATTCGTATCTTATCTAAGTCTATCCACACGCCACCAATTTTCACGCCTTTATCCTGAATCAGCTTGTTTTCAAGGTATAGCTGTCTTAGTAGGAAATTATGTGTAGCTGCGGTCACATTAGTACTATCACTATTCCAGTACAACAAGTCGAAATCCACTGGGCTGTTGCCCTTAAGGTAATTGTCGACATAGTAGTTCCAATACAGACTGTTTTCGCGAAGCAAGCTAAATGTCACACTAAGTGAGCGACCATCCATATACCCGATGGCGTTATTTTGCAGCTCAATGGCTCTGATGATAGTGTCGTTTATATAAGCTCCTACTTCGCCAGGTTGGCTATAATCAAGCAACGTGGTAAAGAACGACGCTGAGACAATCCGTTTCTTCATGCGCTTGGCGGCATAGTACGCCACAGTGGAAGCGAGAACAGTACCACCAATACAATATCCGGCAGCATTGATTTGATCTTTACCGGTGATGGATTCAATGGCAGAGACTGCTTTAACAACACCATTAGTCACGTAATCACCAAACTCCACCTTAGCTTGAGAAGCTCCAGGATTTCGCCACGACATCATAAATACACTATGACCCTGCTCCAGCAGCCACTTAACCATCGAGTTTTTCTCGCGTAGGTCAAGGATGTAGTATTTATTGATGAAAGGCGGAACGATAAGCAATGGTGTAGAGTTGACCACTTCTGTAACCGGACGATATTGAATCAGCTCAAACAGTTCATTCTGATAGATGACATCTCCAGCTGTATTGGCAACATGCTCTCCTATTTGGAATGCTTCAGTATTCGTCATACGAATTTTCAGCACATCTGCACTTGCTTCGATGTCCTCTTGGAACTGCTGTAGTCCAGCAAGCAAGTTTTCTCCATTTTGCTCAACTGTCAATTTAAGTAGCTCAGGATTGGTGGCAATGAAATTCGTTGGTGAGAGTGCATTCAACGTTTGTCGGGAGAAAAACGTCAATCGCTCTTTGATTTTCTCATCTACACCTTCCACCGAGTTGATGGTCTCTAGATAAGTCTTACTGAAAAGAACATAGGATTGCTTAATGAAGTTATAAAACGCTTCTTCTTTCCACGCGTCGTCTTCAAATCGACGGTCGCCTTTTTCTACAGAAACGACCTCTTCTTTACTTGATTGCAGTGCCACTCGCTGCCAAATTTCTAGTTGTTGAGTCCACCATTTAGTTTGCATGTCCAACATAGCAGCGGGTTGCTGTGAAGCCTTATCCATAAAAGCTGCAGTATCCTCTGCATTGAGTTCCTGCATTGCTTTACTTAGAGGGCTATTAACGGCTGCCTTGCCTTGCTCGAAGTCTTTCCACCATTGCTGGTTGCTCTCCTGCAGTTTCACAAGGTAGTCCGAAAAGAAGTTTTGAAACATAGTTAAAACCCTTTTCTTGGAAAACAAAAAAGGTTGCGGGAACGAGTGTCCCCGCAACCCTAATAACAAAGCTTAATCATTAAGCTGGTGTGTTAGCTTTTACTGTCTCAGTTGTTAGAGCTTCAATATCTTCTTTGAATTCTTTCGCAACTTGTTGAAGCTTATTGCTGTCATCCATCATTTGCTGTGATAAACGAGACAGTGTATTAAGTTGTTGGCTATTAAACATCGCTAATGATGATACGTCTTTAATTTCAGATGCCGCTTTTATTTGACTTAAGCCCAGCTCACTGTACGAACGCATGGCATTAAGTTGTAATTCAGTTAGAGTCTCTACATTTTTCGTCATCAGTTTGTTGAACTTTGCATATGGTTCAAACGTTTTTTCAGACTGTTCATTGAAAACTTTAAAGATATCCGTGTACATGATTATTTCTCCTAGGAAATATATTCCAATTTTATATAACTATCCCATTAATATTTGGGAATCCGACAACACTGTATTGAGCTATTAACAATTAAAACTTTTAAGACTGGCAGTTTTTCAAAAGTACTGCCGTCCCCATACCACCACCCACACATAAAGATGCAACGCCGATATTTTTTTGTTCACGCAACATTTCATGAATAAGAGTGACAATGATTCTATTACCAGATGCTCCTAATGGATGCCCTAGTGCAATAGCACCGCCATTTGGATTGGCTCTTTGCAAAATGGACTCCGCAGACACACCATGCTGCGACGCTAGGTTGCGTATAACGCCTAATGCTTGTGCTGCAAACGCTTCGTTAAGCTCAAACACATCAACATCTTCTACGGTTAACTCAGCGTTACTAAGCACTTTAGTCACCGCTTGAACTGGTCCAAGTCCCATTACTTTGGGGTCAATGCCGGTTTGAGCGCAGGTAACGACTTCGCAAAGTGGCGTCAATCCTAGGCGTTCAACCGCCGACTCGGAAGCAACAACCAAAGCGCTAGCGCCATCGTTAATGCCTGACGCATTACCCGCCGTCACTGTACCTTCTCTATCAAACGCAGGCCTTAACTTAGATAAGCCTTGCATAGTCGCATCTATTTTGGGGTATTCATCGGTCGAAAACTCGACGCTTTGACGTCTAATTTTCACCTCAATAGGTTGAATTTCTTGTTTAAACTTCCCTGCTTCAATGGCTGCTGCCGCTTTTTGCTGACTTAGTAGGGCATACGCATCTTGGTCGTCGCGAGAAATATCGACTTCCTTAGCAATATTCTCTGCTGTCACCCCCATGTGGTAAGCATTAAAGATATCGGTAAGTCCATCTGAAACGAGAAGGTCCTTTGCAGTAATATCACCCATTTTGTGGCCGGAGCGTGCCGATGCTGGCATAGCAAAAGGGATTTGCGACATAATCTCAACACCAGCAGCAACAACAACTTCTGCCTCGCCTGATTTGATATGTGATGCGGCGTCCATTAGCGTTTTCATTCCGCTGCCACATACCATGTTTAGCGTATAAGCGGGAACTTCCGCTGGAATACCTGCATAGATAGAAGCTTGTCGTCCTACTCCCATACCTTGATTTGCACTTACAACGTTACCGACAATTACTTCATCAATGTCGTTAACGCTTATACCGCAGGCGTCGACCGCACCAGTAATCACTTCCGATGCAAGTTTTCCAGCAGTAAGGTTTTGTAAGCTGCCACCAAAACTACCAATTGCTGAACGCTTTGCTGCAACAATAAAAACTTTTTCCATTATGTATTCCCTTGATTACGCCATGTATAGGCCACCATTGATGGCAACCGTTTCACCTGTGATGTAAGCGGCATCTTCGCTTGCCAAAAATGCTACCGTGGCGGCGATTTCTTCTGGTTTCGCTAAGCGTTTCAGTGGAATGGTGCTTTTAATGGAATCGAGAACGTCTTCACGCATCGCCTCAACCATAGGCGTGCCTGTATAACCAGGGGCAACAACATTTGCTGTAACTCCAGATCTAGCACCTTCTGAAGCAAGCGCTTTGGTAAAGCCGATCATCCCAGCTTTAGCTGCAGCGTAATTCGCTTGGCCAAACTGGCCTTTTTGACCATTTACCGATGAGATATTGATGACACGGCCATTACCTTTTTCACACATAGCCGCGAAAAGAGGCTGCGTCACGTTATAAACACTATTCAAATTAGTGTTGATGACATCAAACCATGCTTCAGCTTTCATTTTCTTAAACTGGCCGTCTCTGGTGATACCGGCGTTGTTTACGACCAGATCAAATGTCCCTTCTTCTTGCTGCAGTTGATTTAGCTTTTCTTTACACTCCTCAGTATTCGTAACATCCAGTTCAAACAACCTTACTTGGTCTTCTGTGAAACCTTTGCTGTCGAACCATTCCTTTGCGCATGAGTAGTTACCTGTATTATAGGTAGCAATCAGACGATATCCTTTATCGACAATTGCAGATGATATTGCGGAACCAATTCCGCCTTTTGAACCGGTGATTATTGCGAGCTTCTTCATTAATGACTCCATTCCTAGCAACTAGCATTTAGCTATTGATGTAAACAAACTAAATTCTGACGTCCTAATTTGCGCATTTATTATGATGGCTAACTTGATTATTTATATTAATGAGCTTTTATTACGCTTTGACTTATGGATATTAAATTAATGAAATCTTAATATTTAATCACCCTTTAATTTTTATACGGCGTAGTACTTAGATACTGATCACAATCATGAAATCACTAAATTACATTTTATTCCCTACTTACCCTTAAAGTAAAATCCATATCCACTCTCCCATCAAACCCTTAAATAACAGTAACTTTTAATTTATGGTCGTATTAATAGACACCAGCCATGCACCAAATTAATGATTAGTATCTATATATAACATTCAATTACAATTCATCGTTCCTAGCACATTATTCTTAGATTGAATAATATAGATCACTGAAAGATATGAGATATTTATTTAGAGCTAAAGCTTAAATATCATCCAATGCAAATCGCCGGATATAGTTATATATACTCACAGCACCATACTGATGCAATACACATTATTTTGGTGCTTTTCATGAAAGACGTGATCTTTTTCACAAAGTCTCACAGCGCTTTAACATCAATGCCTTATACGAGAGCGTGTTTTTCCTCCTTCCAGTGAAAAGGCCCCTGAACTCAAAGTCCAAGGGCCTTCAAACTACGCACTTATACGTAACTGCCTATCTTAGTTCAGCTTCGCCAGCAACTCCTTAATAGCAACGCTTAGTTGGCGGTCTCTGTCAGAAGCGACGTCGTCAGGTGAGTTATAAACCAAGATATTAGGCTTCACCTCATTGTTCTCGAACCACTTACCCTGATCATTTTTGAAACCGAGTTGAGGCACTCCATATTCTAACAATGGTTCTTGTTGAGTTTCCCAAAGCACGTAAGTTCCTGTTCCTGGTACGCGTTCACCCACTAGTTTTCCAATTCCCTCTTTCTGATAAAAGTAAGGTACAACTGAACCATCTGAGTAACTCGATGCATTCGCTAACATAATACTAGGTTTTGCCCAACGTCGAAGTGGAAAAGAGCCTGCTGAATAGCCATCTCTCGAAACCGCAGAACTGTGTCTTACACCAGATAATAGATTCATTATTTGATCGTGTAAGTTCCCTCCGACATTGTATCGGACGTCAATAACTACCGCTTCTTTATCTCGATATCGACCGAACAATTTGTTGACCAGTTGACGGTATGAGTCGTTACCCATTTCAGGGATATGAATATAACCCAGACGCCCATTTGATAGCTTATTGGTAAGTACTTCACGCTCCGTTACCCAACGTTTATACGAGAGTTTCGCTTCGTCAGACAACGAGACCGGCTTAACGGCTACGGATATCGTTTTCTTATTCCCAGGAGTAAGAACAGATAGTCGAGTTACTTTACCTTCCAGGTTATTAAGCAATGGATAAATATCCTGACCGGGTTGAACATCTGCGCCGTTGACCGAGTAAATAACGCTACCTGCTTTAATCGGGTTATTCGGTAGATCTGCTGGCCCTCCTAGTAACACGCTACGAACTCTTGCTCCTTTCCCTTGATATTTATCATCGTAAATAATGCCAAGTGATGCTGGCGACTCCCAACTACCAGGATGCATTCTATACGTAGAACCAGTGTGTGAGGCATTCAACTCACCTGCCAACTCACTTAACAATTGAGCAAAGTCAGTATAATTATGTATGCTTCCTAAATGTTTTGCATACGCTTGTCTATACCAATCCCAGTCGACTCCATGTAAATTCTTGTCGTAGAATTTGGTTTTGGTCAAGCGCCATACATGGTCAAAGATATACTGTGTTTCTTTCGCAAAGTCATATTCTGCATTCAAGCTAAAATGAATGTCATCACTATCACCATTAGCCAAATCAATTTTCTCTAGTTGTCCATGACCAATCAGCATCAGCATCGTTCTATCGGGCGTTACCGTCATGGCTTGGATGTCGTCCGCGGAGCGTGTGAACATCACTTCATGATCCCCTGTTAAAAGGTTCAGGTGCACAAATTCGATATCATCGCCTCGTTGATTGGCAACAACCATTTCAGTGTTGTCGGGAGAAAGGTAACTCGCCAAAACTGACATAGAATAAGGCGTTAAGCGTTGGATTCTATCTTGAAGGCCGTTGACATCAATCAGAGTTTTATGGTTTGGAGCAGCAGCGTGTTCTTCTTGCTCAGCTAACCACGCTTGGTCTTGAGATAGGCCCAAATTCGCTTCTGTCTTTTTATTTAGAGTGACCGCATATACGTCACCATTTACGGTACTGCCATCCAGTTCTGTCAGCCCGTCTTTGTCTGATGTCCAGTAAACAACCTGACCATCATCAGAGAACTTTGGCGCAGATTGAACAAATCCGCTGTAGCTCAATGTGATGGGTTTGTTCTCGCCTTTGCTATCAAGCAGAACAATATTATTGGCACTTAACGTACTACCATCACGAGATACAATATACTGATCATCCGGCGACCACTGATAACGCCAATCAGAGTCTTCATAGGAGTACATGGATTGGCTATTAAGAAGTGTCGTTTTGGCGCCATCTTCAATAGTCATTACTTTTAACGTATTTCTTGATTCTCTGTATGCAATGCGTGTGTCATCATGAGACAACACAGGTTGGGTCTCATCGACCGGCGTATCCGTGAGTTGCTGTTCTGTTATCTGACTTGCCGTAAGAAAGCTCTTATCTTGATCGCCTATATGACTTGCAAATAAATCCCAATTCCCTGCTCGCTCAGAGCCATAAAGTAACGTCATTCCGTCACTAGAGAACGAAATGTCTCTTTCCGCTTGTGGGGTATTCGTCAATCGACGTGCCTCACCGGTCAACGTAGAAATAACAAACACCTCCCCTCGAGCCACAACGGCGACTTCTGGAGCTATTGGTGATACCGCTAGTTCAGTAATCTCATAAGCCAAGTTCACATTGCTAGTACTGCTATCACTGCGCGCTTTACGTATCTTAATGTCAACTTCATGCGCTGCCTTATCGCCTTTCTTCTTCAGCCAAACACCGCCGTCAAACCCGTAAGCTAAATCACCTTGGGTGCTAATCGATAAAAACCTAACGGGCAATTTTTGATGATGAGTTACGGCAACAGCATCACCTTCAGGCTCAGTCAAAGATTGCTTCCAAACGTTAAAACTACCAGACCGTTCAGATAAGAAATACATGGACTGGTCGTCCTCAGACCAAACTGCGTTTCGGTCTTCACCTCTAAACGTTGTTAGTTGTGTGTGTTGGTGAGTTTTAGCGTCATATTTCCAGATATCTCTTGCTGCATCTGATTGAGCGCCTTTGCGCCATTGTTGTTCGGTATACGAAGGCAAATCGGTATACAAAGCCTGACTACCATCATGAGAGACCGAATAACTGCTCACTGAGTTTTCTAACAAGACCTGTTCTCTACCACCCTTTGCAGGAACCGTGTAGAGTCTGTATGAACGGCCAAAAAATCCGTTATTTAATTCGCTATCACCATTACCAATCCTAAAAGATTGAAACAAGACCTGGCTTCCATCGGCGCTAAAGGAATATGGGATATCCTCGCTACCGTGGAAAGTTAACCGTTGAGATTTATGAGTGTTCATGTTCAAGACAAACACATCTCCCCGACCATACTGGTTAGATTGGTATGCTAACGACTGTCCATCAGGAGACCATACAGGATTTGAGCTATAAACCGTCTCACTTGTAAGCGGAATCGCATCGCCACCTTTTGCGTTAGCTACCCAGACTTGGCCACTGTAAGTAAATGCAATCTGCTCACCGTTCGGAGAAATAGCAATATCTCGATACCATGATGAACCATCTGATGTTTGTGCAAGAAGCAAAGAAGCATGGCTAGCCGAGAAAAGAATAAAGCCCACTCGGGCTAAATGTGAAAATTTCATGGATTCCCTTAAGTGTTGCGGTTTTCCCCATCATGCCACAGATTTGGGTGGGAAATTTTCATCACGAAATCATTGTCAATACAGACAAGTAATCGTCATTTTATCGAGCAATCACTCATCAATAAAATAAACAGAATAATCTCCTGTCTATTTTATTTCATACAAAACTAAAACACTGCTATATAATATATTCAACCATCTTTGCACTAATGAAATCTTATTCCTCAACCCGATACCATCGCCTCATGCATACACAAAAATACATGTTGCTACAAAGCATTTACTCTGATCGACCAAATTTAAGCGAGTGAGAACTAACTCCATCTTTTGTTTCATTTTTGTTACTACTCGTTTTGAGTTACACTGCTTCGTGCAAAAACGTCGCACCATAAGGATATGGATTGATGAGCAACACTAACTTATCTCCCACTCAGGCTATTCGAAATACCCTCATTTTAGGCGCATGCGCCATTCTTAGTTTCTTAGCCTTATTTTTCTATACCCAGCATTCCGTTGATAGCACTAAAAGCCAATTGATTTCGCTGCAAAAGAGTATTCTTACCGCATCGAACGACATGTTAATGATGCGTCGCCACGAAAAAGATTTTATTGATAGAGTCGACCCTATATATCTTGAGAAGATGGAAGCGGATTATCAAAACATTTTGGAGCAGCTAGGGTCGATCAATGCAACCATTATTAATTCCGGACTAAACACAGATTACAATGGACAGCAGGCCCTATCCTATGTCGATGACTATGTTCAACGCTTCTACTTAATGGCTGACATTGTGTTGCTTATTCATGGTTCAGAGGATGAAACTGGCCTTATTGATAATTTAAAGCAGAAGGCGCTCGCATTCGAATATGCCTTGACTCAAGCTAATTCGACACCTCTTGATTATATTGCCCTTACAACCAAAGACCTGATGTACCAGTTCTTTGCAGAGTTCGAGCCTACTGTCCTACCAAGAATTGAACGAACCTTAGTTCAAATGCAATCAGAAATAAGTGCTCAGTACACCTCGTACGAATTGCTGTCTAAATTTCAAGAGTTCCGACTGGCGTTTTATACGCTGCAAAGTGCCTACGAGAATTTTGGTTACTCCTATCAAGAAGGACAACTTGGTGAACTCAGAGCCACCATTCATAAGCTGGAAGGCAAACTGAACACCTTATTTAATGTCTTACCAAAACAGATAAACAACGAAATCGTTAAGCATGAGAATCATCAATCCCTTGCCACTATTTTGCTCATCACTGCCATTATTCTCATCCTTCTCTATGTTGTAAGACAAACGTCTTCATTAGAGAAACAGCTGATTGATGCCCGAGAGCACGAGAAACAAGCCAATCGAGCTAAGAGCGCATTTTTAGCGAATATGTCTCATGAGATTCGAACACCACTTAATGGTATTTTAGGTATGACTGAGATACTCGGAGACTCCAAGCTGAGTGCAATCCAAAGAGATTATCTGACGACCATCAACGCATCATCTCAGACCCTGCTCATGCTAATTAACGATATACTCGATCTTTCAAAAATTGAATCTGGTCATTTAGAGATTTGTCCTCACACGACAGCAATAAAAGAGACGATCTTTGATACCGCAGCACTGATTGCCCCCAAAGCACAACAAAAGCAACTCGATATTTTCATCGATATCGATGCAGACATCCCCGACTATGTGAAAGCCGACGAACAAAAAGTTCGCCAGACATTAATGAACTTAGCTTCCAATGCAATCAAGTTTACTGAAAAAGGCAGCATTGCATTCTCTCTGCAGTTGAGAGCGCAGAAAGAAAATAGTGTCACCATTGGTTTTTCCATACAGGACACAGGGATAGGCATTGATGAAGAGAAGCAGAAACACGTGTTTGAAGAGTTTAAACAAGAAGACGCCGATACCTCGAAAGACTATGGAGGAACGGGTTTAGGCTTGGCCATCTGCGCAAAGATGGTGGAAATGATGGGCGGAAGCATTCATCTTGATTCAATCAAAGGGAAAGGCTGTCACTTCTACTTTGACCTCGAATTCAGCCGCGATAGTCATAGTGTCAGTGATGAGCCATCGCTACGTGTTCAATACTTCTCAGACTCTCCAAATCCATTGTTGATTTCGGAACTAAAGCGTTACGGTGTGAAGTACGCACAAGCCGCTGTATCAGACATCAACACGTTGCAACTCACCACTGATACGATCATTATTCTTGATAGCAACGTAGACTTTTCCTCAGTTCAATCACAATTCAAAGAGCATGATATCGTCCTATTGCGCGATAACAAAGAAGCTGCTGATACCAATAACTTAAAGGTCTCTGCGTTTTTAACATCGCCACTATTTGGTAACAGATTGATTAACAGCCTGCGCAACCTTAAGACGACAAAAACACCTTCAGAATTGACTAGCAGCAATGATACCAACCTAAAACCTAAGAGAACCTTTAGAATTCTGGTTGTTGAAGATAATAAAGTAAACCAACAGATCGTGAGTTTAAATTTAAAGAAGCTATCCATCGACTTTGTTATCGCCAATAACGGCCAAGAAGCAGTTGAGGTTTATCAACGTGACTATTCGAGTATTGGACTTATACTTATGGATTGTATGATGCCTGTGCTTGATGGTTTTGAAGCGACCAAAGCGATTCGCGAGTTCGAAGCTGAGAATGATCTTAAGCAAACTCATATTATTGCCCTAACCGCCTCAGTGCTCGATGACGACATTCAAAAATGCTATCAAAGTGGTATGGATGACTATTTACCAAAACCTTTCAAGCGCGAAGTGTTAATGGAGAAACTAGACTCTAAATTCCAAGCATCCCTATAAACCACGGAGTGTTTATGCTGAATAACTACATTGATGTCTTAAAGAACAACTATGCGAACTTCAACGGACGAGCGACGCGGAGGCAGTACTGGAGTTACGTGTTAGTCAGCTTTGTCATTGCCTTACTGTTCAACATCATCGATAGAATTATTGGTGCTGGTAGTGAGCAATTCGGGTTATTTGGTACGTTTTATTCTTTAGCCGTACTAGTACCGACTTTGGCCGTGGGGTGCCGACGACTGCATGATACAGGTCGAAGTGGTTGGTGGTTGTTCCTTTATTTGATTCCTTTGCTAGGTGCTCTCATTTTAGTCATCTTTTTCGTTTTCAAGAGTGGCTATGACAATGAGTACGGAGCAGCTCCCTCTTCTCTCTAATGAACAGAAAAAGAGACTCACACAGAGTCTCTTTTTTAGGTCGTCATTAGGCCCCGATGATACCGCCATCTGTACGCGTAATCATCATTACAGATGAACGTGGTATCGACTTACCACCTTCAGGGAAATGTGATGGCGCAAGGTCTTCGCCAGGATGCTGCACTCCAACAAACATTGCCTTATGGTCTGGAGAGAAGGTTAACCCAGTAATCTCACAAGCAATTGGGCCAGTCAGGAAACGGCGGATTTCACCCGTTTGTGGGTCACTACAAAGCATTTGGTTGTTGCCCATACCCGCAAAATCACCCTTGTTTGAGTATTTACCATCGGTTTGAATCCATAACCTTCCAGCAAGGTCAAAGCCAATTCCATCAGGGCTATTGAACATGTTGTCTTTATTGATGTTGTCACTGCCAGCCATTAAACCAGCTTCGTGTACTTCAGGATTGCCCGCAAGTACATAAATATCCCAGTTAAACGTTCCTGCTGAGTGATCACCTTTCGTCGGCTTCCAACGAACGATGTGGCCATATGGATTCTTTTCTCTTGGGTTAACCGCATTCAGTGGCTGCGATTCTTTAACCCCACGATGTTTATTGTTGGTCAGAGTACAGAACACTGACTGATTGTCCGGATGTACAGCTACCCATTCTGGGCGGTCCATTGTCGTCGCACCAACTTGTGTAGCAGCCTCGCGAGCGAAAATCATCACTGAAGCCGCATCAGGGAAGCCGTTTTCAGGTGTTAGGCCATTCTTGCCCCATGTTAGTTCCAACCACTCACCGGTTCCGCTCAATTCACCTTCTGTCCCAGTGAATTTAGCGACGTATAACGTTCCTTCCTCAAGGAGATCACGATTAGAATCTGCACCCGCTACGTATTTGTTCTTGGATATGAACTTATACAAGTGCTCACCACGTTCATCATCACCTAAATAAACCACTACATAGCCATCGTCATTGATAGTCAACGCCGCATTTTCGTGCTTGAAGCGGCCGAGTGCGCTGCGCTTTTTGGGAGTTGCATTAGGATTCATCGGATCAACTTCTACAACCCAGCCATGGCGATGCGGTTCATTGGGGTCTTTAGCCATGTCAAAGCGAGTATCATATTTATACCAATCATACCCTCTGTCTTTATTACCCAGACCATAACGCTTATAGCTGTCACCTAATTCACTACCTGAAGTATTGGCGAAGTAACCATTAAAGTTCTCTTCACACGTCAGGTAGGTTCCCCACGGCGTCTGTCCATTAGCACAGTTGTTAAACGTACCAAGTATCTTCTTACCTGACTTATCAGCATTGGTTTGAAGCAGTTCATGTCCGGCAGCAATACCCGTCATTTCCATTTCTGTGTACGCAGTGATTCGGCGATTCAGACGACCATCTACATTCACTTGCCACTTGCCATTGCTCTTTTCTAACTCAACAACCGACACCCCATGCGCTGCTTGTGCTTTTCGAGCATCATCTTCAGAAATATTGTTACCTTGATGTTCATAAAGGTACTCGTTATTGGTGTACTCGTTATTCACAACAAGAACAGCTCTATCGCTGGAAATTAAGAAAAACGTCATGCCGTCATTGTTGTCACCAAATTGGAGTTCTTGTGCCTGTGCATTGTTCGACTGACTAAACGCTGGTGCACCTTTTTTGATAGCATCACCCCAAGAGATCAATACATCTGCTTGATAACCTTCTGGTACTTCAACCGTATCGGATGTTGAAATAGGTATAGCATCAAAGCCAATTAACTGCGATTTGCTTGGCATCGTCTTAGCAACAGCTTGACCAATAGGGTTTGCAGCAAAAAAGCCAGCCGTTCCAGCTGCACCGGTTGCTTTTAGAAAACGACGACGCGACATAGCGGCTTCAACAAATCGATTGAATTCTGGTTCTTGGCCGAGTGATCTTTGATCTTGAGTTCGATTAAAATGCTTCACTTTGACTTCCTTTATACTAAAGAAAAGGCCATTAAATTGGCCGTTATTACTATTGTGGCCGCTATGATGCATTCAAATTATGACATCTCAGTTACAAATAATTAACACTTATATTATTAGAAGTTTCTTTATAGACAATTTCGCACCTGTATAACTTAACCTCCCTACGCAAACACTGTTTTAAACTAGATATCGCTTTCAAGCACGCTAATCCCAGTAATAACTGCAGAACACTAAACCTCTATGTATTGTGAATTTTTCCTTCCTTACTATTTGAAATATCGCTGCTTTTGTCCGAGTCTTAGAAGATATGGAAAAGAAATGAGCTAGGTATGGACACAACATTCTCCTCAGGTATTCAAGGCATAAAAAAAGTGCTGCTACCATCAGTGCTTATTAATATTCTTTCTCTTGCCGTTCCTTTAACGGTACTACAGATTTATGACCGCATTATTCCAAACCAAAGCTACGGCACGGCAACGTTGCTACTAGCAGGCGCCACAATAGCGGTCTTACTTGACGCTTTACTTCGATACGTCCGCTCTAGGGTACTGGCCGCAGAGTCTTCCATGCTCGAACAGCAACGTTACGCGGAAACAGTTCGAGCGTTAGCAACGTCACCCACCAAAGAAATTAAGCAGTTAAAAGTGGGAGGCGTTCAGAACGGATTAGAAGCTATCGCAAAAATCAAAGACCTCTATTCGGGAGGCCTCCTATCAGGCCTGATAGATATACCTTTTGCACTGCTGTTCCTATTTTTAGTTTACTACGTTGGTGGGAGCTTAGTGGCGGTGCCTATTGTCGTTTGGGCTATTACATTCAGCTTCGTCTGGCTATCAGGTAGAAGAGCAAAGCAACGAAGCTTGGAGCACGCCATTACCGAGGATGCAAGAGCGGGTTTTGTACTCAATCTCAACCGAAACATCCTTGGTATCAAACGTCAAGCAAATGAGTATAAGACGTATGCGGCTTATAAGGGTATTAATCAGGAACATCGACTTACTCACTCGGAAGACGAACGAAAGAACGCCTTCGCTCAAGAGTGTATCTATCTAGCCTCCCTAGGAACCTCCGTCATTTTAGTCATAGCCGGTGCCTCGCATGTTCTTTCTGGCGAACTAACAACCGGTGGGCTTGCCGCTTGTTCCATCTTAGCTGGTCGAGCAGTGGCACCGCTTAGCGCACTGACTAGTTTGAATATTCGATATGCCAATATGCAAACCGCCATTCAAAGTGTAAACGCATTACTAAAACTCTCCCCCCAAGACCACAGCAAGATGGCTGCTTTACAAACTTTTTCATCACTACATATGAATGACCTAGCAATAGAACGCTTCTCAAAAACCTATGTTGTTGATGCCACTATTTCTTCAGGTTCAATCAGCCAAGTTACCTGTTCAGACAAGGAAGCCGCCAGTCATTTTCTGACGACTATAGGTGGTGCTAGTCATGAGCATGCCGGTCAAGTCTTGTTTGATAGTGAAGCAGCTTCTACTCTGTCGCGTCAATATTCGAGTTCTTATATAGGTTCGAGATCATCTATTCTTCAAGGTTCTATTTTAGATAACCTATGTGGGTTCAAGCCCGAGCTTTCTGAGCGTGCCTTGGCATACAGCAAGTCATTAGGCTTATATGACGTGCTCACTCAGCTACCTGATGGTTTCGAAACAAAGCTAGGGGATCTTCCGACTATACCGTTAAGTCACAGCAGTATCCGCTTGATCAACATTTGTTTTCAGCTCGCTCGCCCTACTTCCATTATTTGTATTGATTTACCTGAGCTGGACTTAGACATTGATACCTGGCCCAAGTTAGCAGAAATCATCCAACAAGAAGCGAACAACGGCCGAACCATATTTCTAGTCAGTTTCAATCACACGTTTACCTCTATCTGTAATAACACAATCTTATTGCAGCTAGATGCGAACTTTGAGAAAGGAGAGAACAATGAATAATATTGAAACAGCCTCATTGTTGTCACTCCGAGCACTTGAAGTAAACAGCAACGTGGATGTATTCGCTCACCAATGGGTAGAAGAAAATGGCCTCAATAATTTAGAAGACTATTTGAGTATGCTCGATCGTCTCAATGTGCCCTATCGAATCGTCAATGCACAGCAACAACTTCAGACAAAACCTTACAAAGTGGCAGTATTGGTCTCCGACCAACAACTAGTAATCGCTCAACCCAAAAGCCAAGTCTTGTTCGAAGTAACCAATGACACACCTTTTTCATCACAAGATTTAAAACAATTCAGCATAGCCATCTTACTGGAGAATTCACCTCCTGATAAACCTGATCCTAACTGGATGGGAACAAGGTTGGACGCTTATAAAGCGGTGGTCCCAAAAGTTGCATTAGCGAGTTTGTTTTCAAACTTATTCGCACTGGCGATTCCTTTTATCACAATGTCTATCTACGATCATGTCATTGGTGGTGATGCCGCCCACGAACTACAGGGTATTGCAATAGGTGCAGGCATTCTATTTTTCATGCTCTGGTTGCTCAGAGTAGTACGAAGTCAGACTCTAACGACTGTCGCCAATCGGATAAGCCGCGAAATTTCCGATGCGCTCATTAAAAAACTACTGACCGGAAGTTACAACGTATGTAAGGCAACCCCTCAACAAAGCCAAGTGAACCAATTGAGTTTTGCAGACAGAGTCGCTGGGGTTCTCGCTGGCCCTTTAGGAAATGCTCTATTTGATATCCCATTTGTCCTGCTTTTCATCATAGCGATCGCTGTATTGGGAGGTTGGTTAGTCATTGTTCCAATCACCGCTCTTGCTTTGTACTACATAGTCGCTCGCAGTAGTATCAAACATTCAGCTCTAAAAGCGAATCAATCCACCATTGCAGGAACCAATCGCCAAATGCTCATCGCCGAGCTATCTACCCACCTCGGCTTTATGCGCAGTGGCCAGCATCTAGAAGGTTGGTTGTCTCGGTTCGATAAAGCAAACCACTTAGCCGCTCAGAATGGCTTCAAACAGACCGTACACCAAGCGAAATACACCTCGATTTACTACGCCATAGGCGTGATCTCGACGCTTGCCGTCGTTGGCTTGGGCGTCGACTTAATTTTTAACCAAGTGATGTCCGCAGGTGGACTGATCGCAACCATGATGTTGATTTCGCGAGTTACAGGGCCGGCCCAGACCCTCGCTAACAGCGCATTTAGGCTTCAGCAGCTTAAGCAAACACAAATGACAATCAATCGAACGTTAACTCTAAACTCGGAAGAAGCATATCGTTATCAACATCATACTTTGCCAAGTTCACCTCCAAGGATAGAACTCGACCAAATTACTCTCCGCTATGCCAAACAGGCGAAACCTGCTCTTAGTGGGGTAAGTGCCGTCATAGAGCCAGGCGAAATCGTTGCCATAACCGGGCCCTCTAACAGCGGTAAAACTAGCCTTATCGACACTATCGCAAGTTTCCAGCCCGTGCAAAACGGCGTCGTTAATATCAACGGTATTAACCTAAGCCAATACGCACCATTGCTCTATCGTCATTGGATGTTCTACAAAGCTGCCCATCCTCAAGTGCTCCTGACTAACATCCGTGAATGGTTCTCGGATAAACAAGAGATCCAAGATGCAGAAATTATCCATGCTATTGAGCAAGCAGGTGGTAAAGATTGGCTTAACTCGTTGCCAGCGGGACTTGATACCAAACTCACCGAATTTTGGCCTGCCAGTATCTATGATTTATTGTCACGTTTTGAAGCTCGAATGTTAATTGCAGCAAAAGCTCTCGCTATTCATTATCCACTCTATTTGCTCGATAACCCCCTTCATGACTTGTCGCCCAAGTCAGTTGAACTGTTTAAGACCTTTCTTAATACAAAAAGAGGTCACTCTACGATTTTATACAGTTCACAAGATCCCGAGTTAATTAAGCTAGCAGACAAAGTTCTCGTCTTAAACCAAGGCGCTGTCGCCTACTTTGGCGCCTTGAATGAAGAGAATGATAGTGACAGCACAATGGAGGTCGCTGCCAATGAATAAATCTCAATATGCTGAAGCAATTGAATCGCAACAGACCAAAAAACTATTGTCCGTAATCACTTATTCAATCGCCTTGTGTGTTATCGCATTTGGCACCTGGTCGGCGGTCACTCAAGTTGATGAGATTGCGAAGGCGAAGGGCACGGTCGTCCCTGAAGGTGAGCGTCAGATCATTCAAAGTGATATTGGGGGCAAGTTGAAAACCATTTCTGTCGCAGAAGGAGATATGGTCGAAGCTGGTCAAGTATTGGTTGAGTTTGATGCGACATTCCAAACCACAGCCTTGGAAGAGTTGAAAGCTCAACAAGCTTCTCTCAATTTAACTATAGAAAGATTATCTTCACTTATTGACGAGCGCGAGCCAGATTTCAACGCTTACCAAAACCAATATCCAGAACTCGTTGCAGAGCAAAGAGCTCAGCGCAGCGCTCAAGTTGCTCTTTACTATCAAAAACGGATAGTGCTAGAAAAAGAGGCTGAGCAAATCGCTGAACAATTACGCAGTACAGAAAGGGCAATTCCAGCCTACGAACGACAATTGAGCGCTTCAAAACAAGAGCTTGTCATACTCCAAAAAGGACAAAAAAGCGGTAATATTTCCCGACTTCGTGTTCTTGAAATGCAGCAAAAAGTGGCTTCCATAGAACAGCAAATCGAAGAAGCGAGAGGCAAAAAAGCACTGCTAATCAAACAGGCGGATTCTAACGATGAGAAGATCTCCCAGTTGCTCGCAGAAGCCAAAGTAGAGGTAGCAGATCAGCGCTCCAAAGCCGCATCTGAGCTCTCTGCACTAGAAGCCCGTGTTCGCTCCGGAGAGGCGAAACTGACTAATACAATTTTGACATCACCACTGCAAGGTTTAGTTCAAAGTATACCGAGTACAAGAGTAGGTACCGTGATTCAGCCTGGTGGAACCGTGGTCGAAATTGTTCCAATAGGAGGCATCGCCGACTTTAAAGCTCAACTATCGCCAAGAGACATAGGGTTTGTAAGCGAGGGGCAAAGCGCAAGAGTCAAAATTGACGCCTACGACTACAGTCGATTCGGCGCTCTTGAGGGTGTCGTAGAGTCCATCTCCCCTACCACCAGCAAGGATGAGAAAGGCAATATCTTCTACGAGGTCACCATTGCGGTTGAGAAGCCTTACTTTAGAGACGATCCAGAGAAATTCGCGCTGTTACCGGGTATGACCGGAGAAGTTGACATAACCACTGGCGAAAAAACGGTGTTCCAATATCTTTGGAAGCCGATATTTACAAATATCAGTCGCGCCTTTGGTGAACGATAGCTGACAAAAAGCCCCTAGTTGCTAGGGGCTCCTCTTTCAACTCCACAAATCAACGACCTTTCAAGTTAGTTAGATAAGTCATCCGGCAATGTTGGGTCATCATTATGATGATGTTCAATATCCTCTCGATGATGAATAGAATCAGATTCATCATTTTGATGAAGTTCCGCATTATGTTCATCAACATGTGGTTTCAGCGGTTCTGAAATATGTTCTGCATCATTTAAAACCACATCGATATCGTCAGGAAGTGCATGTTGCTCTGAAGTATCACTATGCTCTTGGGCATCGTGAATTCCCAACTTATCCATATAACTATTTACGGAAGGGGATCTCGTATGGTGCTGGGAATCATCTACCATATGTTTGGTAATCCCAAGCTCCGACATAATCGTGACAGAATCGAACGAGACATCATCTTGACTCATCATTGGTTCATCGGCCGATGTTTGAGCAGCAAGCGGCGGTGGAGGTGGCGGCGGTGGGTTTT
>NZ_LQXO02000041.1 GCF_001639065.2 Vibrio barjaei | reverse complement strand
CATGGCTGATAGACATGTGAAGTGGTAGGGGGAGACCATCTCATCACCTTAACAGGGCGTTATGCCTTTTGTGCTAGAGGTTGTGATGCCCAGACTAGGGCATCACACAGTTCTAAGGTGGTTGATGTTAATTGTCTCAACACCATTTTCGAAAAATTGAGCGTAAGCTCTGAGATCATCGGTAATCACAAAGCATGCTCTTGATTTTGCTGCTTGAATAACAGCCATATCAGTAACACCTATGTAACTAAACCCTTTTGATGATAGTAAAGTTGTTTTATTTACGTACTCTTCCTCAAATACCTCTAAATGAGGCACAACCTTAGTAAGAAAATCATCAAATTCGTGTTTGGGGATTTTTTCTATAAAATTCCATGTTTCTGCTAAAACGTGGGGGGTAACGATTAGTTTTTCAAACTGCCCTACATAGAACTCTAGAAACTCAAAATCATCAACAGTGTACTTTTCAGTTCTTTTGAATTGAGGTACTAAGTCTTTGTTATAGATGCCAACTAAATACATCACTAAGAGGTTAGTATCCAACATAACCCCGGATGTTCGGTATCTACGAAGTAGGTCATCTAGCATTGACATTAGCTAAGTGTACGAATCTTCATTGATAAAACTTCGCCAGTTTCTAAGTCTACTTTAAATTGCTTATATTCTTTAGCGGCGGGGTTACTGATTGAGAATGTTTTTTGTGCGAAGCCTAGGGTGATAAGCCAATGATCAACGTCTTTTTCGATTTCTTCCACTGTAATAGCCAAGTTGTAAACATCTTGGGTAAATTCTCGAAAGTATTCTGCTGCATTATGTGATGCTTCTTGTGCTGTAATAGCCATGCTAACTCCTAGTGAAAACGATATAACTGTTCAGGATTGTAAGGGTTACGTAGCCAACATACTAGCTAAAATTATAAAGAGATTAATTTTCAGTTTCCCAAAATCAAAGGCATAACAAAGCATTTAAGAGTGATTCTCAACGCTTGGCGTTTTTCATTCCATCTTTGAGTGTGGTGTTTACGGTGGTATGGTTTAGTTTCGTGGTCGCGTTGTTCACATATATGGTCTCCCCCTGTTTTGCAAGTCAGTAGCATAATTAAAAGCGCAGGTTAACTACCATATATACGGCCTGTTTTAGCGGCTATTGCCTTGGCCAAGATGAGGCAGTCGAACACGAAGTCCTAATCAC
>NZ_LQXO02000040.1 GCF_001639065.2 Vibrio barjaei | reverse complement strand
CGATGATGTAAGGGATACCAACCTGACGGCCTAGTAGGATGTGCTCACGAGTTTGAGGCATTGGACCATCAGTAGCAGCAACTACAAGGATACCACCGTCCATTTGCGCAGCACCAGTGATCATGTTTTTAACATAATCCGCGTGTCCTGGGCAGTCTACGTGTGCGTAGTGACGAGTTGGAGTATCGTACTCAACGTGAGAAGTTGCGATTGTGATACCGCGCTCACGCTCTTCTGGAGCGTTATCGATAGATGCGAAGTCTTTCGCTTCACCGCCGTACACTTTTGCAAGAGTAGTACAGATTGCAGCTGTTAGAGTTGTTTTACCGTGGTCAACGTGGCCGATAGTACCAACGTTTACGTGCGGTTTCGTACGTTCAAATTTTTCTTTAGACATGAGTTGTCCCTCTAGGTACGGATTTAGGTGGCTTTGAAGACCACGCAACCAAAAAATCTTGGTAATAAAGCTTCTCTTAACCTCTAAACATAGTTGAGGCAAAAGAAAGTATCAAAAGGAAATATTGCTTTGAGAGCTGGTGCTGATAGGCAGACTCGAACTGCCGACCTCATCCTTACCAAGGATGCGCTCTACCACCTGAGCTATATCAGCACTCTAAATGAGTTGGAGCGGGCAGCGGGAATCGAACCCGCATCATCAGCTTGGAAGGCTGAGGTAATAGCCATTATACGATGCCCGCAACACGTAACTCTGAGAGCTATTCCCTAAAGAATATGGTGGGGGGGGACGGATTCGAACCATCGAAGGCAGTGCCGGCAGATTTACAGTCTGCTCCCTTTGGCCACTCGGGAACCCCCCCAAATTTTACTTACCATTTTCGTCATCATTGCCCTAGGCAAAGTGAAAATGGTGCCGACTACCGGAATCGAACTGGTGACCTACTGATTACAAGTCAGTTGCTCTACCTACTGAGCTAAGTCGGCATAAGTGGAGCGCATTCTATTGAATGAATCTTGCTGATGCAACCGTTAAAGCAAAAAAAAATTCGTTTTTTCACACATTCTTCCTTTTTGACGACTTTTTGTACACATTTCGGGGAATTACGCACGCTGTATCGCATGAAATATTTGATTTATCCCTTTGTTCAGGTATGTTCAGCAATCTACGTGTATGGAAACCTTAAGTTAGGTGAGTTATGAGCCCTTTTATGTCATTTAGTCGCGAACAGTGGTCTGCACTTCGCAACGCTGTCCCTATGACATTAACAGAAGATGATCTGAAAGAGCTTCAGGGTATTAATGAAAACCTGACGATGCAGGAAGCTACTGATGTTTATTTACCTCTTTCTCGTCTGCTTAACTTGTACGTTGCCGCGAGACAGAGTCGTAACTCCGTTCTTCAAGAGTTTTTGGGACAAAGTGACCATACGCCACCATTCATCATTGGTATTGCTGGTAGTGTTGCGGTCGGGAAAAGTACCACGGCTCGCTTGCTAAAAGCGTTGCTCAGTCGCTGGGAAAACCACCCTAAGGTAGAACTTATTACGACTGACGGTTTCCTTCATCCTAATAAAGTACTGTTAGAAAAAGGATTAATGGCGAAAAAAGGCTTTCCCGAGTCCTATGATATGCGTCGCTTGGTGCAGTTTGTTTCCGATGTCAAAGCTTGTAAGCGTAACGTTGTCGCTCCCGTCTATTCACACTTAACTTACGATATTACTGATGAGCAGAAAGTCGTCGACCTGCCTGACGTACTAATCATCGAAGGTCTCAACGTTCTGCAAAGTGGCATGGACTACCCTCACGATCCACATCGCGTATTTATCTCTGACTTTCTCGATTTTTCTTTATATGTCGATGCAGATAGTGAACGCATTGAAAACTGGTATGTACAGCGCTTTATGAAATTCCGTCAGGGCGCCTTTACTAAGCCTGGCTCTTACTTCAGTCACTATACCCAGTTGAATGAACAAGAAGCGAAAACCAAAGCGAAGAATATTTGGGCATCGATTAATGGGATCAACTTAGTGCAGAATATCTTGCCAACCAAAGAGCGAGCTCAACTAATTTTACAGAAAGGTAAAGATCATAATGTTGAGACGGTTTATTTGAGGAAGTAGGCAGTTTTTGACGAGAGGTTGTGTGCGCCAAAGGTAGATCCCTGCCTACGCAGGGATGACAGCATGCGGTGTGGTGACAATCTGTAGTGTGGTGACAATATTTGATGCAGTGAGTAAAGTCGCTAAATTAGTGATAGCTTAAGCCACATCAGTTCAGTTTACGCAGAGAGATCTCACCACCAATAAATGGTTGAATACCCGCTTCTGTTTCCAGCAACACCGCACCAGTGGCATCGATGCCGCGCACAATACCTTGAATGTCTCGATTGCCCATCACCAGACGAACTTCTCGATCCAAAAAGTTATCATGACGATTCCAACGTTCAACAAAACCGTGTAAGCCACACATTTCGTAATCTTCTAGAGCGTTCTGCCAAGCCTTGATAAAGGCCACCACCAAATCGTTACGGCTAAATGGTTTGTCTGCTACTTCATTGAGTGAGGTCCAAGGCTGATCGATGCCTTCTACTTGTTCACTCATATTTAGATTCATACCCATACCCATAACTAGGTTTGCCGCACCACCAGCTTGGCCTGACATTTCAACCAAAATGCCGGCTAACTTCTTGTCATTAAAATACAGGTCATTCGGCCATTTAAGTTTTACACCATCAATCCCAAGTTGTTCCAAGGCTTCGACTATCGCCACGCCAATCACCAGACTCAACCCCATCGCCGCTGCCATTCCTGCTTCTAACTTCCAATACATGGAGAGATAAAGGTTACTACCGAATGGTGATACCCATCGACGGCCACGGCGGCCACGGCCTTTAGACTGGTACTCAGAAATGCACACCGCACCCGACTCTAAGCTGTTTTGTTTGTCGAGTAAGTATTGGTTGGTAGAGTCGATAATAGGAATCAGCTCAAATGGTGAGGTAACAGTTTGCGATAGTTTCTCTTTGGACAACAGCTCCATAGGGGCCGCTAGTTGATAGCCTTTCCCCTGAACGCGAAAGATATCAACCCCCCAATCACGAATGCCCTTAATGTGCTTACTTACGGCGGCACGAGAAATACCTAGCTGCTCACCTAACATTTCACCCGAATGAAACCCGCCTTGAGAAAGCTGCTCTAAAATCGCTAATTTCACATGATGCTCTCTCATAGCAGGTCCTTTAAATACACTTCTTGTTGAGCACCCATAAAGCGCACCTCATGCTCAAGCTCTACATTAAATTTCTTCAGCACACAGTCGCGGACATAAGCGGCAAGGTTAACAATATCTTCAGCCTTCGCATTATTGGCATTCACCAACACAAGAGCCTGTTTGGGATGCACCATAGCGCCACCCTGAGTATGCCCTTTCAGACCACACTGATCGATAAGCCAACCGGCAGCCAACTTCATCTTGTCACCCGATGGATACGCCACTAGCGCTGGGTATTGCGCTTTGAGCGTTTCATGCTGTTCGATACTGACAATCGGGTTTTTAAAGAAACTTCCAGCATTGCCAGTCACAGCTGGATCTGGCAGCTTCTCTTTTCTCACATTCACGACCACATCAAATACTTCTTTTGGTGTGGTCGTTTCTGGGTCAAGAGACTGTAACGGACCATAACTTAATATAGGCTGCCATGTTTTGTTTAGCTTAAGGCCAATGGCAGTCACGAGCGCCTTATCTTTGAGCTCATGCTTAAAAATGGAGTCACGATAACCAAAACGACATTGCTTATTAGACAGTCGCTTTATGGTATAGCTGTCTAAACAAAGGTACTCAACATAATCACAAATTTGCTGAAGCTCTATGCCATAAGCGCCAATATTCTGAATAGGTGCGCTACCAGCACAGCCAGGGATTAAAGCCAAATTTTCAACGCCAGCGTAACCCTGCGCTACACACCATTCCACCAAACTCGGCCAGTCTTCCCCCCCTGATACATACAAAAGATGTTCAGTCTCAGAGCTGGAGTACGAGATACCTTGTAAGCGATTAACGATAACAACCCCCTGATAAGGCTCCGTAAATAACATATTACTGCCCTTACCTAACATCAGTTTAGGTAGCGCTTGCCAGTCTGGGTTTTGGTAAATCGCAATTAGGTCATCGACCGATTCAGCTTCTACTAACACCTGACACTGCTGTGAGATACCAAAGGTGTGAAATGGGCGAAGTTGGGCATTGTTTTCAGTTTGCATGGGCGTTCATTGATGGCTTACACTGCCGCTATTCTATCCTTTTGAGACAAGCATTGGCTATGGATACGTTAAAATTCGGTATGCTAGACCCCATTAAACTACCGATTGCTAAAAAACTGTATAAAGCACACTACCCAGCAGGCAAACCAAAAAGTGATGAGCGTATTCTCACTCTTAGCCAAAACCACAGCCTCTGTGCCCTCGTACGATTTCGCTCCATCGAGCAGTATCGATTGATGACCGGCATGCTGGTTCTTCCAGATTTTCGTCAACAAGGCATTGGTCATCATTTCATGGCACAACTGCAACAGAATGAGCTGACCAACAGCGATTTTTGTTTTTCGCTAGAACATTTACAGGGATTTTATAGTCAACATGGCTTTAAAGTGATTACTCAAGAAGAGCTACCTAGTCCACTTAAGCAACTGTTTTCTCGTTATATTCACGGCGGAAAAACACTGGCAGCTATGCGATACATTGATCCTCGTTAAACTTATCAACGCTTTACTACCCATTTAGGGCAAGAGTTTGGTAAAATTCTAGGTTCGCAATTTTGCAATGACCAAAGGTACAGTCCCTCATATGATGGCTCTTAGGAACTCTTTTGAACAGCTTCCCTCAATCGCGCAGGATCCCAATGCATTGGATGTATTGTATTCCGCCAAAGATTATCGCGAGTATTTAATTCAAGCGATACGCGAAGCACAATCAAGAATCTACCTAGTCGCTTTGTATTTAGAAGATGATGACGCTGGACGCCAAATCCTGACTGAACTTTATCAAGCAAAGCAAAAGAATCCGGCTCTCGATATTGCCGTTTGTGTTGACTGGCACCGTGCACAACGTGGCCTTATCGGCGCTGACCAGTCTGATGGCAACGCGGTGATGTATCGCGAGTTTAGACAAAACCACGAACATGCAGTTCCTGTTTACGGTATTCCTGTGCGTGGCAGAGAAGTGTTTGGTGTCTTGCACCTGAAAGGCTTTATTATCGATGATAAAGTGATATACAGCGGCGCCAGTCTCAACAACATCTACTTAAACTACGACGAGCGTTACCGTTTCGACCGTTATCATGTTCTGAATAATCCAGAACTAGCAAATAGTATGGCTCAGTTTGTTACAAACGAACTGATTACCAACCCTGCCGTCAACGACCTATCGTTGTCAGAAAAACCAACGACAAAAGACATTAAGGCAGAAATCCGACAGCTGCGCGGTTCACTGTCTCAGGCACGTTATCAATTTAACGCTCAGCCGAGTAATGAAAACCAAGTCGCAGTGACGCCTATTGTTGGTATTGGCAAGCGTCGTAACAAGCTTAACCAGTGCATCAATCAGCTATTAGCTAGCGCCAAAGACGAGATTTTTATTTGCACCCCTTACTTCAACTTCCCCAAGTCGGTAGCAAAAGAGATCAAGCGCGCACTAAAACGCGGCGTTAAAGTCAGAATAGTGGTGGGTGATAAGACAGCGAACGATTTCTACATTTCTCCAGAAGAAGACTTCAAAACCATTGGTGGGTTGCCTTATCTCTATGAAATGAATCTGCGTCGCTTTGCTAAGGCTAACGAGGCACATATCGCGAGTCGCAATTTGTGTATTCGCCTATGGAAACATGATGACAACAGCTTCCACCTAAAAGGCATTTGGGTCGATAAGCGTTATATGCTGATTACAGGCAACAACCTAAATCCACGAGCTTGGAGCTTAGACTTAGAGAATGCCATCTTGATTCAGGACCACTACTCGCATCTTGTCGAAAAATTTAACGCCGAGGTAGAGAATATCCTTGAGCATACTCAGTTAATCTGTACCTATAAGCAATTGGAAAAAGTGGAAAACTATCCAGCGCCAGTACAAAAACTACTGAAGAAAATTACTCGAGTACAAGCTGATAGAGTATTGAAACAGTTACTTTAAGGTATTCAACCTCAAGCGTATTTGAAAAAGCAAACACAAAAAAAAACCAGCCTCGCGGCTGGTTTTTTTACATCTCAACGTAATCTATTAAGACTTAGCTTCGCGACTTGCACGCTTACGATCGCTTTCCGAAAGGAACTTCTTACGGATGCGGATGCTTTCAGGTGTTACTTCTACTAGCTCGTCATCGTCGATGAACTCAAGCGCTTGCTCTAAAGTCATGATGATTGGCGGAGTAAGAACCTGTGCGTCATCCGTACCAGAAGCACGAACGTTAGTCAGCTGCTTACCTTTAAGTGGGTTAACCGTTAGGTCGTTGTCGCGGCTATGAATACCGATAACCATGCCTTCGTAAACCTCAACACCGTGACCGATAAACATACGGCCGCGCTCTTGTAGGTTGAAGATTGCGTTGGTCAGTGCTTTACCAGCACCGTTAGAAATCAGAACGCCGTTAACACGCTGACCAATCTCACCGCCTTTGAATGGACCGTAGTGATCGAACGTGTGGTATAGAAGACCAGAACCAGACGTTAGCGTCATGAACTCAGTTTGGAAACCGATTAGGCCACGAGATGGCATCATGAAGTCCATACGGATACGGCCTTTACCATCAGGAGCCATGTCAGTTAGCTCACCCTTACGAAGACCGATAGCTTCCATGATGCTACCTTGGTGCTCTTCCATTACGTCGATAGTTACAGTTTCGTACGGTTCTTGCTTCTGACCATCTTCTTCTTTGATGATAACTTCAGGACGAGAAACCGCTAGCTCAAAGCCTTCACGACGCATATTTTCGATAAGGATAGATAGGTGTAGTTCACCACGACCCGATACACGGAACTTGTCTGGATCGTCAAGTTGCTCAACGCGCAATGCAACGTTGTGTACTAGTTCTTTCTCTAGACGCTCAAGGATGTTACGTGATGTCACGAACTTACCTTCTTTACCCGCGAATGGAGAGGTGTTTACTTGGAATGTCATGGTTACTGTTGGTTCATCAACAGACAGCGCTGGTAGCGCTTCTACTTCACCCTGCGCACAAATTGTGTCAGAGATTTTCAGCTCACCAAGACCAGTAATCGCGATGATGTCACCAGCTGTTGCTTGCTGAACTTCGTGACGCTCAAGACCTAGGTAACCTAAAACTGTACCTACTTTACCGTTACGAGTTTTACCGTCAGCACCGATAACCGTTACTTGTTGGTTCGGCTTAGCCGTACCACGAGTCACACGGCCCACACCGATAACACCAACGTAAGAGCTGTAGTCTAGCTGAGAGATCTGCATTTGCAGTGCACCCTCAGGGTCAACAGCAGGCGCTTCAACGTTGTCAACGATAGCTTGGAACAATGGTTCCATGTTCTCGCCTTCTTCGCCTTCTTCCAACGTTGCCCAGCCGTTTAGCGCTGATGCGTAAACCACTTGGAAGTCTAATTGGTCGTCAGACGCACCTAGGTTGTCGAACAAGTCAAATACTTGATCCATAACCCAATCAGGACGAGCACCTGGGCGGTCGATTTTGTTGATAACAACAATAGGCTTAAGGCCATGCGCAAATGCTTTTTGCGTTACAAAGCGAGTTTGCGGCATCGGACCATCTACAGCGTCAACGATAAGCAGTACAGAGTCTACCATCGACATAATACGCTCAACTTCACCACCGAAGTCCGCGTGTCCCGGAGTATCTACGATGTTGATGCGGTGATCATTCCAGTTGATCGCTGTGTTTTTAGCAAGGATCGTGATACCACGTTCCTTTTCGATATCATTCGAGTCCATAACTCGCTCTTCAGTTTCACCGCGAGACTCAAGAGTACCGGATTGCTGAAGTAGCTTGTCAACAAGGGTAGTTTTACCGTGGTCAACGTGCGCGATAATCGCAATGTTTCTTAACTTATCAATCTGTGGAGTTGACATAGATTTCTTTCACTCAGTCAAGAGTCGCCGCACGATAGCCGCTGACTCGATTAAAAAAACGCCCGCAATATACCAGAAATTACGAGAGTTGTGATCTTCTTCGTTGAAATCTTGCTTAAACATAGTCGGTTTAAGCTAGTTTTGTCGTAAATATCGGGAGCTAGCGCCAAATTCACTATTTTGGCGCAGCCGATCGGCTCATCGTCGGATTGCAGTTGACACCGATTCAAAAACCATGCTGAATGTATGGCATCATTGATTCAACTTGGTGCAGAAATTTAACATTGCACCAATAAAGTGCATTCAATGATCATTTTGGTGCATCGGATTGCTCCATTATGATGAGCAATTTCGTAACACCATGAAAAATAATGGATTTATTTTTTGGCACGGTTTTAGCTTTAGTAAAATCAGCATCGATTAACGCACTTCAATAAGCAGACGTTAATCAATGCCGATTAACACTAATCGAGTACTTAACCGCTTTAATAACACTGGAGGTTTTCCAAGATGTCAGTAGAAAATGTTCTATCGCTGATCCAAGAGAACGAAGTTAAATTCGTAGATCTACGCTTTACAGACACTAAGGGTAAAGAGCAGCACGTTTCTATCCCTGCACACCAAGTAGATGCAGACTTCTTTGAAGAAGGCAAAATGTTCGACGGTTCATCAGTTGCTGGCTGGAAAGGCATCAACGAATCAGACATGGTAATGATGCCTGACGCAGCAAGCGCAGTTCTAGACCCATTCACTGAAGATGCAACTCTGAACATTCGTTGTGACATCCTTGAGCCTGCAACAATGCAAGGCTACGACCGTGACCCACGTTCAATCGCTAAGCGCGCAGAAGACTACCTCCGTTCAACTGGCATTGCAGATACTGTACTTGTTGGTCCAGAGCCAGAGTTCTTCCTATTTGACGATGTTAAATTCGCAACAGACATGTCTGGTTCATTCTTCAAGATTGACGACGTAGAAGCGGCTTGGAACACAGGTACTGACTTCGAAGGTGGTAACAAAGGTCACCGTCCAGGCGTTAAAGGTGGTTACTTCCCAGTGGCTCCGGTTGACTCTTCTCAAGACATCCGTTCTGCAATGTGTCTAGTTCTAGAAGAAATGGGCCAAGTTGTTGAAGCTCACCACCACGAAGTAGCAACAGCGGGTCAGAACGAAATCGCAACTCGTTTCAACACGCTAACAGCTAAAGCAGACGAAATCCAAGTTTACAAGTACGTTGTACATAACGTTGCTCACGCATTTGGTAAGACGGCGACATTCATGCCTAAGCCACTAGTTGGTGACAACGGTTCTGGTATGCACGTACACCAATCTCTAGCGAAAGACGGTGTTAACCTGTTCGCTGGCGACAAGTACGGCGGCCTTTCTGAAATGGCACTTTACTACATCGGTGGTGTTATCAAGCACGCTAAAGCAATCAACGCATTTGCTAACGCATCAACTAACTCGTACAAGCGTCTTGTACCAGGCTTCGAAGCGCCAGTTATGCTTGCTTACTCTGCACGTAACCGTTCTGCTTCTATCCGTATCCCAGTGGTACCAAGCCCGAAAGCACGTCGTATCGAGCTACGTTTCGGTGACCCATCTGCGAACCCATACCTATGCTTTGCTGCAATGCTTATGGCTGGTCTTGACGGTATCAAGAACAAGATCCACCCAGGCGAAGCAATGGATAAAGACCTTTACGATCTACCAGCTGAAGAAGCGGCAGAGATCCCAACAGTGGCTTACTCACTAAAAGAAGCGCTAGAGTGCCTAGACGCTGACCGTGAGTTCCTAACTTCTGGCGGTGTATTCTCTGACGACTTTATCGATTCTTACATCGATCTTAAGTCTCAAGACGTAGAGAAAGTAAACATGACAACTCACCCACTTGAGTTCGAACTGTACTACTCAGTATAATTCAAAGGTTTACAACCAATTATTAGGCTCGCCTCGCAGGCGGGCCTTTTTTAAATCCGTGTTACTTCTTGCAGTATTACCATCAGGACTCTTAAGTACAGCAAGGTTCCGCTAACATGAAATCTGCCCTGATATTGATACTGTGTATCGTGAGTCCCCTATCTTGGAGTATAGAGATCTACACCTGGGTCGATGAAAAAGGTATGCAGCACTTCAGTGATCATCCAGATAGCCCTCAAGCGTCGTTAATTGTGTTGCCTGACCCTCCCGCCCCTTATCTCGGCGATGAAGTTTCCC
>NZ_LQXO02000039.1 GCF_001639065.2 Vibrio barjaei | reverse complement strand
AAAGAATCGTTGATGGAGCATATCGACATTCAAGAGCTTATTGAACGTGGTCCTTCTAATGCAGAAGAAGAGCTTCGCCTTGATATCTTTAACCGTGTGAACAAACTGGGCATTGGTGCTCAGGGTTTGGGCGGCTTGACGACTGTTGTCGATGTTAAAATCAAAACCGCACCAACTCATGCCGCTTCTAAGCCTGTGTGTATGATTCCAAACTGTGCGGCAACCCGACATGTACACTTCACCCTCGATGGAACAGGCCCGGCAGAGCTTACGCCACCAAAATTGGAAGAGTGGCCAGATATTACATGGGAAGCAGGCGAAAATACTCGTCGAGTGAATCTTGATACTATCACCAAAGAAGACGTTCAAGAGTGGAAAACAGGTGAGACTATATTACTCTCTGGGAAAATTCTGACAGGCCGTGATGCCGCACATAAACGTATTCAAGGAATGTTGGAAAGTGGTGAAGGTCTTCCAAAAGGTGTCGACTTTAAAGGCAAGTTTATCTATTACGTAGGCCCAGTGGATGCTGTTGGCGATGAAGCAGTAGGACCAGCAGGCCCAACAACATCGACTCGTATGGATAAATTCACGGATATGATGCTGTCGGAAACTGGGCTAACTGGCATGATTGGTAAAGCGGAGCGTGGTCCTGCGGCGATTGAGTCGATTAAAGAGCACAAGGCTGTGTACTTAATGGCTGTCGGCGGTGCGGCATACTTGGTGGCTAAGGCGATTAAGAAAGCCAAAGTGGTCGCGTTTGAAGACTTAGGTATGGAAGCTATTTACGAGTTTGAAGTAGAAGATATGCCAGTGACTGTCGCTGTAGATTCAAGCGGAGCGAATGCTCACCAAATTGGTCCAGATACCTGGAAAGTTAAGATAGCGGAAGCAGAAAAAGTTTCTTAATCCGCTTCGAAAAAGTGGGTGTGTGAACGCATACTCACTTTTTTTTATCTATAATTCAGGCGTATACTAAAAAACATACTAGAAAAAGAACCAAGGAGAGAGCAACAATGCCTCGATTTATACAAATATTACAAATTGCGTTATTGCTAGTAGTGGGATTTTTTGTTGGCTACGATCTAATACTGCACGGAATCAGTATCTTTAATGAAAAATACGTCACCATGGCTTGTGTGCTGACGGTTCTGTTGGAAATTGCACTGTTCGTCATCTATAAGCTAATTGAAGACGATTAGGACGCTCTCAAAGTTTCACGTAAACCCCTGAATATTTTCAGGGGTTTTTTGTTCATGTTTCGTTAATCTCGTATAGTGCAAACTTAGCCCATTAGTTTTATTGGAGTACGCTGAATGAGCCAAATTGGTCAAGAAGTATCTGATCTTCTGCATCGTAGTATGGACTCTCATGTTCGAATTGCCGTGACGGGTTTGTCGCGAGCAGGTAAAACGGCGTTCATCACTTCACTGGTTAATCAACTGTTGCATACCTCTACGCACGAGAATTTACCTCTGTTGGACTGTGCTAGAGATGGACGATTGATCGGTGCCAAGCGTGTCCCTCAGTCTAACTTAATGGTTCCACGTTTTGCTTATGATGACGCGATGAGTCAGTTGTATGCGACGCCACCAAGTTGGCCTGAGCCTACGCGCGATGTAAGTGAGATACGATTAGCAGTTAAGTATAAGCCGGCAAAAGGGGCGAAACGTTTAATCAGCAAAACGTCGACTCTGTATATTGATGTCATTGATTATCCGGGAGAGTGGTTACTCGATTTGCCACTACTCGATTTGACCTTTGAGCAGTGGAGTGAGTTGCAGTTTGAGAATCTAAAGGGCATTCGCCGCGAATGTGCCCAAGACTGGCTGACTAAACTTGAGCAGTTTGATGCCACTGAAGAAGAAAACGAAAAGCAAATAGCCGACATTTCGGAGAGTTTTACTCAATATCTGTATGCCTGCAAAGAGCGTGGATTACATTGGGTGCAACCAGGACGTTTTGTTCTTCCGGGTGAATTAAAAGGCGCACCAGTACTGCAGTTCTTCCCTTGTCAGGCTCCGTCAGACAAAGTCTTGAAGACGAGCGGTTACGCGATGCTCAAGCGCCGCTATGAAGAGTATCAAACCAAAGTGGTGAAGCAATTCTACAAGAATCACTTTGCGACATTTGATCGCCAGATCGTGCTGGTGGATTGCTTGCAGCCACTGATGGCAGGCTCAGAAGCGTTTCATGATATGAAAGATGCGCTGCAACAAATTATGAAGAGTTTCCGTTATGGACAATCTAGCTTACTACGTCGTTTGTTCTCTTCACGAATAGATAAAATTTTGTTTGCCGCCACAAAGGCTGATCATGTCACGCCAGATCAGCACAACAATTTGGTGAGCTTATTACAGCAAATGGTACATCCAGCGTGGCAAGATACTGCGTTCGAAAATATAGAAATGAGCTGCATGAGCGTCGCTTCCATCAGAGCGACCGAAGCAGGATTTGTAGGTAAGGGAAATGAGAGCAGTGCGGCGCTAAGAGGAACAACTCTGGATAATGAAATCATGACCTTGTATCCCGGTGGTGTGCCAGCCCGCCTTCCAAAGGCTGAATATTGGCAAAATAATCAGTTTGAGTTTACCTCATTTAGACCGCTTGAAACGGCGGTTGACGAACCTTGCGGGCATATTCGACTTGATAAAGCACTGCAGTATTTGATTGGAGATAAACTTCGATGAGTGATATCAAAGGTAGAAAAGTCTTCACTGAGGATACTTCTGAAATAGAGGCTTCAGTGGATATAAACAGTCAAAAGCTGTTTGAACCAGAACAGACGTTCGTACCAGTTGAACATGAAACAAATGAGCAACAGGACGAGCTAGAGCTTGAAAAAGTAGTCAAAGGAAGCAGTAAAAAAGGCTGGATTGCCACTACCTTATTAACGGCATTTGCGGGCTTAGTTGGTTGGCAAGCGATAGATAATGTCGTGACGGCGGCCAATACCGGAGACTGGTTGTCTCTAGGTTGGTCAGGCTTGATTACCGCAGTAGCGGCATTGGGTATTGGGGCGTTTGGTAAGGAGCTGTATAAGCTTCGCAAACTGAAAGACCACTTTTCGGTTCAGGAACAGGCTGAAGCACTGATTGCCAACGATGGTGTGGGTCAGGGCGAGAAATTCTGTCAAAAGCTGGCAGATGAGGCGGGGATACAACCTGAAAACCCTTCGTTTGACCGCTGGAAGAACAGTATTCACAGTGCGCACAGTGATGCTGAGGTGCTTAATATGTACCAGTCCATGGTACTGAAAGAGCAAGATAAGCAAGCGCTTGCTGCGGTGTCGAAGTTATCGGGTGAAGCGGCAATTTTGGTTGCGCTGAGTCCATTGGCGATTGCTGACATGCTTCTTATCGCTTGGCGCAATCTCCGAATGATCGATAAATTGTCCGAGGTGTACGGTGTAGAGCTAGGTTATTGGTCAAGACTTAAGTTGTTCAAACTCGTGTTAATGAATATTGCGTTAGCGGGTGCCAGTGAACTTGCCATTGAATCAAGTGCGGATATTTTGTCGATGAACTTGGCAGAAAAACTCTCAGCCAGAGCAGGGCAGGGCCTTGGTGTTGGGCTGCTGACCGCTCGTTTGGGTTTGAAGACGATCAGTCTAATGCGACCAATACCGTTTCCAAGTGAAGAACGCCCAAAACTAGGTTCAATTCGTAAATCTGTATTGGAAAGCTTGAAGGGCAAGCTTAGCTAATCGTCTGTTCATGTGAAGCAACAGAAATAATAACGGCAGTTCTCGTCACGAGATCTGCCGTTATTAGTTTTAAAACTCTAAACCTAATCTTCGAAGCGCATTCTCGGCTTGTTGCGCATCGCTAAACTGAATGGCATGCAGCCCACATTGCATTGCACCGTCGACGTTGTGTGGCATGTCATCCAAAAATACAGTCTCTTGCGCGATAAGGTTGTTGCTGTTGATTAGCGACTGATAAATATCAGCAGAGGGTTTGAGTACACCCAACTCAGCCGACACGGTAGCAGCTTCGAATAGTAGCCAGAAGTCATAACGATGCTTTAAGTGCTCGACAATTTCATGGACGTTATCCGTTAATGCATAAATGTTGTAACTGGCTTGTTTCAGGCGCTTAATGAGATCGACCGTACCAAAAATCTGGATTTGAGTTTCTTTAATGTAGTAGAAGAGCCGCTCACACTCCGACTCAGAGAGCCCTAATGCAGATTGATATTGTTCTTGTGCTTGCTGTTCTGTGAGTAAACCCTTGTTAAGCGCCATCCATATATCATGTTGAAAAATGGCTTTAGCTTTTTGCTCGGCCTCTTGAGCACTATACCCAAATGTTAGTCGGACGATCTCAACGGGAGACCAGCGAACAATCACATTACCAACGTCAAAAACAACGTTGCATATTTTTTCTGAATTCAATTTGATACCTCGTAGGAGACTAGAGTAGGCCTGACGAAGAATCTATCTTGTTATAATTACATGAATATTTCTATAGCTGTATCAATCAATTGAGAGCATTATCTTAGCCCTTGCTCTCTTAGGCGCTTGTACAATGTATTGCGACTGACATTAAGCGCCTTTGCTGTTGCCGAAATATTCCTTCCATATTCCTCATAAATATCAAGCCACTCTTGATTGTTTGATACTGGTTCTGCTACCTGTTCAACCAAATTTGGGACGGCTGCTAAGTCGGATGCGGTAGCACCCAATAGAGGTTGAATCGGCGCACTTTCATAAGGTTTGAGGTCATTTATGAAGTCATCAGGTAAATGTTCTGAGGTGATGGTTTCATCGCCTGCCATTGCGGCTGCAATTTGAATCACGCTAACCATTTGCCTGATATTGCCAGGCCAAGGATGTTGCTTGAACATTGCCAATACTTCCACGCTTAGACTTGGTACCTCATCGCCGTATGCGTATTTTCTTAGAATAAATCGGATCAGAGCCTCTTTATCCGTTCGTTCCCTCAAAGCAGGGAGCGTGATGTTAAGACCTGTTACTCGATAATAGAGATCTTGGCGAAACGTACCGCGCTCTACGTCAGCTTTTAGGTTCCGGTTGGTTGCGGAAACTAACTTAAAATCAACTGGGTAAGAGGTTGTGGACCCAAGTGGCGTCACCTTGCGCTCTTGTAGCACTCGAAGCAGTCGAGCTTGAACATTTATTGGCATGTCACCAAGCTCATCGAGAAACAGTGTTCCTTTATCTGATTTTCTAATTAACCCCACATAGCCTTTAGTGTGAGCACCGGTAAATGCTCCTTTCTCGTATCCAAACAGCTCTGATTCAACCAATTCAGAGGGAATAGCGGCACAGTTTACCGCGATGAGTGGGGCGTGACTGCGTCTACTTGATTGATGTAATGCGTTAACAAAAACTTCTTTACCCACCCCGGTTTCGCCATGGATCAAAATGGGTATATCGGTATCAAGGATCCGACTTGCCTGATTAATCGCTTTCGCCAATCTTGGGTCGCCGGTATTCAACTGTTCTAAATCAAGCGGTCTGTCCGTTGGCGCAGCTATATCTATGGTTTGTGGTGCCAATCTAAAATCGAGTTGACGACCTTTTGGAGTCGTTGGAGGTATGGTTAAGCCAAAGTAATTAGACTGGCTACGAGAAGTTAGAGGAAATGGCGTAAAAGGAGGGTGCGATAGCACTTGCTCCATCTTTACATCGAACAATTGCTCCAAACGCTGCAGCGCAAGATTCTGACCAAGCACCACTTCAGCGCGACGATTGGCTGAAACAATAATGCCTTCATCGTTAAACACTAATAATGATGACCATTGACTATCAATGTTTTCAGGAGATGTATTGAACCAAAATAGATGATGGGTCGCTTGAAATCGACTAGCTATTAATTGGTTCTCAATGGCCTGTGACATCAGTTTTACCATGCCAAGTGTATGAGAAGAGGGCATATAAGCGTCACTTGATATCGACAAAACGCCCGTCATTCTTCTGTCTGCATCAAACAAAGGTGCTGCGGAACCCGCCATAAATCGGTTTGAACTGAGAAAGTGTTCATCGTGAAAAACTTGCACAATGGAGCCCGTTTCTAGAGCAGTGCCTATGGCGTTCGTGCCAATTAATTGTTCCTTCCATTGCACGCCATTTTGAAAGACTTGTGGTTGATGTTGGGTAAAAAAACGTTGTTCTCCCCAGCTATTCAAGACCTGGCCTTTAGTATTTGCCAAGGTAATGAGGCAGTTACTGTTTGCCAATAAACTGTCGTAGAACGGCAACACTTTTTGTTGGGTAGTTTCTATTAAACCGGAGTGCTCTTCTGTGGTTCTCGCTAGTGAGGAGCCTGTCTCCATCTCTATAATGGGAGCACTGCTGTGTGACAGCCCTGCGTCTCTACATCGTTGCCAAGAGTTTTTAATGATCGTGCTGTGTTTACTGTTCATATCTACGACCAGCCAAATTAGAGTCAAAATACTAAAAGCGCGTTTGCGAACAAAGACTGTTCATCAATTGCTCAATAAACATATCACTGCTCTGAACAGTTTGAACACATTTAGTTAACAAATGTTACTTGGATCATAAAACGTTTTTGTAGGATAAGTGCTTTCTTTCTATGGGTTTAGCGTTTAAAACTACGGCCATTCAATAGTTTACCGCACGCCTTGTAATTAAATTGTTACAATTTTCGTAAGTTGGCACGACTCTAGCAATTATGAGCAATATCGAAAACGACATTGTTCGAGATGAAAGGAGTTTTTAGTGTCATTAACACTTGAGCAGGTAAGCAAAGTAGTCGACGGCGAGTATCACATATCCGACGTGAACCTCACCTTTGAAGCAGGATCGTTTAACGTTTTGCTTGGGCGAACACTCGCAGGTAAAACCTCATTGATGAGGTTGATAGCAGGTTTGGATAAACCCACATCAGGACGAATTCTGGTTAACGGCGTTGATGTAACAGGGGTTTCGGTAAGAGAGCGAAACATCTCGATGGTTTACCAGCAATTTATCAATTATCCCAATCTAACGGTATTTGAAAACGTCGCCTCTCCACTGCGACTTGCTGGTACACCTGAAAAAGAAATCATCGAACGTGTGCACGCGACAGCAGACATGCTTCGCATTACTGAACATCTAAAAAAGCACCCATTAGAGCTCTCTGGTGGTCAGCAGCAAAGAACCGCAATGGCGAGAGCACTAGTCAAAGATGCTGAAATTATTTTGTTCGACGAGCCTCTCGTGAACTTAGACTACAAGCTTCGCGAGGAACTGCGTCAGGAAATGCGTGAGTTGTTCAAAACACGTCACACGATCGCTATCTATGCCACGACAGAGCCTAACGAAGCTCTAGCACTTGGCGGAACGACAACCATTCTCCATGAAGGTAAGGTCATCCAGTCAGGCCCGACCGCAGAGGTGTATCACACCCCAGATTGCGTGACCTCAGCCACTCTGTTTAGTGAGCCTCCTATTAACTTACTAAAAGGTGACGTTACTGAAAGTGAAGTCACGTTTGATCAAAGTGCTCACTTCCCGCTTAACCAGTCGTTAAGCAAGCTTGAAAAGGGCAGCTACAAGTTTGGTATTCGACCTAGTCATCTTAGCTTGTTACCGAAAAACGACGACGATGTTGAGCTGACGGTTCAAGTGGAAGTGGCCGAAATTAGCGGTTCAGAGACATTTCTTCATGTTCGCAACGCGCATTTTGAGTTGGTACTTCACTTGGCTGGTGTTCATAGCTATGAAGTGGACGAAGCCATCAAAATCTACATCCCAATCCACAAATTCTATGTATTCGGTATGGACGAAAAACTGATTCATGCTCCGATTAATGATGTGAGAGGTTAGTCAGTCATGGTTCAAATTACACTCAATTCACTGGCTCATACCTATGACAAACAGCCAAACGAGTCGTCGCTGTATGCCATTAAAGAAATGAACCACGTTTGGAAACAAGGTGGAGCTTACGCGTTATTAGGTCCATCGGGCTGCGGAAAGTCGACACTACTTAACATCATTTCTGGGCTCATGAGTCCTTCGCAAGGTGAAGTGCTTTTCGATGAAATGAAAGTGAATGAACTGCGCCCTCAGGATCGAAATATCGCTCAGGTTTTCCAGTTTCCAGTGATCTACGACACCATGACGGTGTACGACAACTTGGCGTTTCCTCTGCGAAATATGAAGGTACACAAAGCCAAAATTCATTCTAAAGTGACGGAAATTGCCGAAATTCTCGAGCTGACCTCTGTATTGAACAAAAAAGCAAAGCATCTTACTGCGGATGAAAAGCAAAAGGTGTCGATGGGAAGAGGACTGGTTCGTGATGATGTCTCGGCCATTCTATTTGACGAACCACTAACGGTTATCGACCCACAGCTGAAGTGGAAACTAAGACGCAAGCTTAAGCAGATCCACCAACAGTTCAATATCACCATGATTTACGTGACCCATGACCAACTAGAAGCATCGACGTTCGCAGATGAAATTGCGGTTATGTACAACGGGCAAATTGTCCAATTCGGTACACCAAGAGAGCTATTCGAAACACCTAACCATACCTTTGTCGGCTACTTCATTGGCAGTCCAGGAATGAACCTAATGGAAGTGACGCCAACCGAGGTTGGTGTGCGATTTGATGATGTTGACGTGCCGTTGTCGTCAAGTTATCGAGACGCTATTGCAAAGGCATCGAGTAACAACATCAAGATTGGAATCAGACCGGAATTTGTTCATGTCTGGGAAAAAGAGAACCCTTCTGCTTTAAAAGCTCAGGTATTGCACGTTGAAGATTTGGGTACCTACAAAATTCTCACTTTAAAGCTGGGTGAACAGCATATCAAAGCACGCCTTCAAGAAGACCAACATGTACCGAAAAGCGTCGCGTACATCAGCTTTCCAGAGCAATGGACAATGCTCTATGTCGATGAATTCTTAGTTAATGTAGGAGGCCACTAATGGACAAGGCAGTCAACAACAAGGCATGGTTTTTAGTTCTTCCGGTTTTCGCCTTGGTGGCCTTCAGTGCCATCGTGCCATTGATGACGGTAGTGAACTACTCGCTACAAGATATCTTTGATGCCAATACCGCCTACTTCGTTGGAACGGAGTGGTATCGAGAAACGTTAAATGATGAACGACTGCACGGTGCTTTGCTGCGTCAGTTTGGATTTACGTTTACGGTGCTGATGATTGAAGTTCCCCTTGGGATTATTGTGGCACTCACCATGCCAACCAAAGGCAAGTGGTCGGTATTTTGCCTCATCGTATTGGCTATTCCATTGCTTATCCCACTTAACGTGGTGGGTACTATCTGGCAGATCTTTGGTCGTGCGGATATTGGCTTGTTTGGTTGGGCCCTAAATGGGATTGGCATTAATTATAACTATGCAGGCAATCCGGTCGATGCTTGGCTGACCGTGATTCTGATGGATGTGTGGCATTGGACGTCGCTCATCGCTTTGCTGTGTTATTCAGGTCTGCGCGCTATTCCTGATGCTTACTATCAAGCGGCTAATATTGATCGCGCCTCAACATGGTCAATCATCCGCTACATTCAGCTTCCTAAGTTGAAGAGCGTGTTATTGATTGGCGTGCTAGTGCGCTTTATGGACAGTTTTATGATTTACACCGAGCCCTTTGTGCTTACAGGAGGGGGACCGGGTAACTCAACCACGTTCTTGAGCCAAACATTAACCAAGATGGCCATTGGTCAATTTGATATCGGTCCTGCTGCGGCTTTCTCCATCATTTACTTCTTGATCATATTACTCGTCAGTTGGGTGTTCTATACCGCAATGACACACGGTGAGAATAAATAAAGGAATTTAACCATGACGAAGTCAAAATACACTCGCTACACCCAAATTGTCGGCTTAGCGTTCTATATCATCTGTTTGATGCTGCCAATTTACTGGCTGCTCAACATGTCGTTTAAAGAAAACCAAGAGATATTGGGAAGCCTAAGCTTCTGGCCAGAAAACTGGACGTTTAAGAACTATCAGACCATTTTCTCCGACCCAAGTTGGTATATGGGATACGTCAATTCCATCATCTACGTGGTAATGAATATGTGTATTACGTTAGCAGTGGCACTTCCTGCGGCGTACGCCTTTTCACGCTACAAATTTGTCGGCGATAAACACTTGTTTTTCTGGCTGCTGACCAACCGAATGTCACCGCCAGCAGTATTTCTGTTGCCATTCTTCCAATTGTATTCATCGGTAGGCCTGTTCGACACCCATATTGCGGTCGCGCTTGCTCACTGCTTGTTTAACGTGCCTTTGGCGGTTTGGATCCTGGAAGGCTTTATGTCAGGTGTACCAAGGGAAATCGATGAAACCGCCTATATCGATGGTTACAGCTTTCCAAAGTTCTTTATGAAGATATTTTTGCCAATGATCCGCTCAGGTATTGGTGTGACCGCGTTCTTCTGCTTCATGTTCAGTTGGGTTGAGCTGCTCCTTGCTAGGACACTCACGTCAGTTGATGCCAAGCCAATTTCTGCGGTTATGACGCGAACCGTCAGTGCCTCGGGAATAGATTGGGGCGTGTTAGCCGCGGCTGGGGTACTGACTATCGTACCGGGCATTCTTGTCATTTGGTTTGTTCGCAACCACGTTGCGAAAGGTTTTGCACTGGGTCGAGTTTAAGGAGACACATTATGGCTTGGATGGCATGGACGACTCCGTCTGCACTGTTTTTTATTGGCATCGCACTGATTTTGTTAACGATGACCATTGCTGAAATTAAAGCGCCATGTATTGAGCGCAAAGGGTTTCTCCCAATCAGTACAACACGGGGAGACCGACTGTTTATTGGCTTGCTGAGTTCAGCCTATATACATCTTGGGTTTGTGGGACTAACGGAGCTCTCTATTTGGGTGCCGTTTGCGATTTCCACGGTTTGGATTTTGACCGTTTTGAAATGGGGGTAATAACAACTTTCACCGATAAGTGCCTAACCATGCTCAACATGCTGTATTTGGCTGTAATGCCATAGGGCTCGCTTAGGTGTGACTAATAACGTACGAAACAAAACACTCATAATTGGAGTAAAACAATAATGAAAAAGGATATGAAGAAGTCTTATCTTACCCGCTGCGTTGCTTTGTCTATTGCATTCGCAGCACTCTCGCCAAACGCGTTTGCTGATATGAACGCGGCTAAAAAGTGGATGAGTGAAGAGTTCACTCCGACGACGTTGACCGCTGATGAGCAAATGAAAGAGATGCAGTGGTTTATTGATGCTGCCAAACCTTTCAAAGGCATGGAAATCAATGTTGCTTCGGAAACCATCACGACTCACGAATATGAAGCGAAAGTTCTTGCTAAAGCGTTCTATGAGATTACCGGCATCAAAGTGAATCATGATTTGATTCAAGAAGGCGACGTGGTAGAAAAGCTGCAAACGCAAATGCAGACAGGTCGTAATATCTATGATGGCTATATCAATGACTCAGACTTAATTGGTACCCACATTCGATACGGAAAAGTGGTACCAATCTCTGACTTTATTGAAGGTGACGGTAAGAGTGTGACTAACCCATATTTGGACCTTCCCGATTTCATTGGCTTAGATTTCACCACAGGTCCTGACGGTAAGATTTATCAGTTACCGGATCAGCAGTTTGCGAATCTGTATTGGTTCCGTGCGGACTGGTTTGAGCGTGACGATCTTAAAGCCAAATTTAAGAAGGAATACGGTTACGAACTCGGAGTGCCTCTGAACTGGTCTGCATACGAAGACATTGCAGAATTCTTTAGTGAGAAGGTGAAAATGATCGATGGCGAACGTGTCTACGGTCATATGGACTATGGCAAAAAAGACCCATCACTAGGTTGGCGTTTTACTGACTCGTGGTTCTCCATGGCTGGTGCGGGTGATAAAGGGATTCCTAATGGTTTACCGGTTGATGAGTGGGGGATTCGCCTAGAAGGCTGTAGCCCTGTTGGTTCCGATGTGGCTCGCGGCGGTGCGACAAATGGTCCAGCTGCGGTGTATGCGACCACCAAGTATGTGGACTGGCTAAAACAATATGCGCCACCAGAAGCACAAGGGATGACGTTTGGCGAAGCAGGTCCGGTTCCTGCACAAGGTTCTATCGCGCAGCAGATCTTTTGGTATACCGCGTTTACTGCTGACATGACCAAACCAGGGCTACCTGTGGTTAATGAAGATGGCACACCGAAATGGCGTATGGCTCCATCACCTCGTGGCCCATATTGGGAAGATGGCATGAAGCTTGGTTATCAAGACGCGGGCTCGTGGACATTCCTAAACAGTACGCCAGTGGATCGTCGTCAAGCCGCTTGGTTGTATGCTCAGTTTGTCGTGTCTAAGTCTGTTAGCTTGAAGAAAACATTGGTTGGTTTGACGCCAATTCGTGAATCAGACATTAACTCTCAAGCGATGACAGATGCTGCTCCTAAGCTGGGTGGTTTGGTTGAGTTCTATCGTAGTGATGCGCGTAAACAGTGGACCCCAACAGGCACCAACGTGCCAGATTATCCAAAACTTGCACAGCTATGGTGGCAATATGTTTCTGAAGCTGCGAGTGGAGAAAAAACACCACAAGAAGCTTTGGACGGCTTAGCGGCAGCTCAAGATAAAGTGCTTAAGCGTCTAGAAAGAAGTGGTGCTCAGGGGGACTGTGGTCCAAAACTGAATCCTAAGAAGGATCCAGAATATTGGTTATCACAACCAGGAGCACCTAAAGCTAAGCTCGCGAATGAGAAACCTCAAGGCAAGACTATCGCTTACAAAGACTTAATCGCGCAGTAATATCGTTAAGTTGTTCATCAAAAAAGGCGACCTCGGGTCGCCTTTCTTTGTTTACTTACACGTTTATTCACAAGGTGGGGCCAAATGAATTAGCGCCAATCCACCTTGCGAAGTTTCACGGTACTTCTTATTCATATCTTTACCTGTCTGATACATAGTATCGATGACTTTATCTAAAGAGATAAGGCACTTACTGGTGCGCTTCAGCGCCATGCGCGAAGCATTTATTGCCTTCATCGCACCCATGGCATTGCGTTCGATACAAGGGACTTGAACCAAACCGCCGATAGGGTCGCAAGTCATACCGAGTGAGTGCTCCATGGCAATCTCTGCTGCGATACACATTTGCTCGTTACTACCACCTCGTAGTGCGGTTAGGCCAGCAGCTGCCATAGATGACGAGACGCCCACTTCACCTTGACAACCTACTTCAGCGCCCGAAATAGAAGCGTTTGTTTTATAAAGAATTCCTATTGCTCCGGAGACGGCTAAGAAGTCTTTGATCTGTTTAGTATCCAACTCTTTAACGAAGCGATGGTAGTACATTAACACGGCTGGAATAACCCCCGCCGCACCATTGGTCGGCGAGGTCACCACTTGACCGCCTGCCGCATTTTCTTCACTAACTGCAAAGGCAAACAAGTTGATCCAATCCATAATTTCCATCGGATCATTTTCGATAGCGGCGTTTGCTTCCAGCTTTTTCAGTAGATTAGGGGCACGGCGAGTGACATTTAGGCCGCCATCCAAGATACCTTCAGTTTCAAAACCACGCTCCATACAACGCAGCATAACTCGCCAAATTTGCTCGGCCTTGGCATTGATGTCTTCAAGCTCTTTGAATGCCAGTTCATTGCGAAGCACCATACCGCCAAGGCTCATTCCGTGTTTTTCTGCTAGCTCCAACATTTCGTCAGCGCTGCTAAACGGGAATTCGACACTGACGTCTTCTTCGTCTTTACCGTTTTGCAGTTCATACTCTGTGGCAATAAAGCCGCCGCCGATGGAATAATAAGTCTCAAAGCCAATGCGTTCGCCTTGTTTATCAAACGCGGAAATGGTCATGCCGTTTTCGTGTAAAGGCAGATTGTTTTCATGAAACAGCATGTCCGTTTTGTAGTTAAACGGAATATGGTGAGTGCCTGAGAGAGGTAATACGCCATCTTCGATAGCATTTCTCATCGCTTGGTTTGCGCTCGAAATCTTAATAGTGTCAGGTTTGTTGCCCAATAAGCCTAAAATAGTGGCACGATCGGTGTGGTGACCGATGCCTGTCAACGACAGGGAACCGTAGAGATCGACTTGAATCCGGTTCACATTAGTCAGTTGCTTTGCGATTAACTCAGTGAAACTATGCCCAGCGATCATTGGACCATTGGTATGGGAGCTGGAAGGGCCAACCCCGATTTTGTAAATCTCAAATATTGAAAGCATGCACACATTCTCTTCTATTGGTCGCTTTGAATGTTGGTTGACGATTATGTCGAGAACAAAAGCGTATTTTTTAACGTTATGTTTACATTATATTGGATTGTGCCATAACTAATGAAGTTATGTGGTCCAATTTTGTAACCAAGCTAGAAGATTCTGCGATAATTGACTGGTAGAAGAAACTTTATATGCGCTAGTTTTCTTAAAGCAGGGGTGATGAATGAGATGACTGGTCAGATGTCATATATCCAACGAATTTACCTATCTTTCTTATAGGCAAAACTTATTTTCTTTTTCTCTAGCACGCTGTTAACATTGCGTCCGCTAAACAATTGCCCCCATTGTCTAAGGAAAAAAGATGGTAATACCTGAAAACAGCAGCATCGTGATTTTTGGTGCTTCAGGCGACCTTACGTATCGTAAGTTGATCCCTGCACTTTACCATTTGTATGCTAGCGACCAGCTACCTAAATCTTTCGCAATTCTTGGTGTAAGCCGTACTCAATACAGCGACGAATCATACCGAGAAAAGCTAAAACACTCCCTTCAGGAGATGGAAAAAACAGAACCTGAAACACTAGAAGCCTTCTGTAATCATCTTCACTATCAAGCCATTGATACTTCTGATACTCAAGACTACGCGAAACTGGCAACCCGCCTTGATGATGTTGCTAACCAATATGGTTTCGAGCAACGTAATACGCTTTTCTATTTGGCGACACCGCCAAGCCTTTATAGCATTATACCTGCAAGTCTTGCTGCTCACGGTCTCAATGATGAAGCAGATGGTTGGAAGCGTTTGATTATCGAAAAACCATTTGGCTATGACTTAGCGTCTGCGCGTCAATTGGACAAAGAAATTCACGAGCATTTCCAAGAGCATCAAATTTATCGTATCGACCATTATCTGGGTAAAGAAACGGTTCAAAACCTATTGGTTTTACGTTTCTCAAATGCCATGTTCGAGCCGCTTTGGAATCACCAGTATGTCGACTATGTTGAGATCACAGGTGCAGAGTTCCTTGGTGTGGAAGAGCGTGGTGGCTACTATGATGGTTCTGGTGCGGTACGTGATATGTTCCAAAACCACTTATTGCAAGTGTTAGCAATGGTCGGTATGGAATCTCCAGCTCAAATCAACGCTGACGCTATTCGTAACGAAGTAGTTAAAGTGCTGCAGTGTTTGCGTCCTCTTTCTGATGAAGACCTGCGTAACAACCTTGTACTCGGGCAGTACACGGAATCTAACGTACGTGGTCAATTCCTACCAGGCTATCGCAACGAGCATGGTGTTGCTGACGACTCTCGCACAGAGACTTACGTTGGCTTGAAAATGTTCATCGACAACTGGCGTTGGAACGGTGTTCCTTTTTATGTTCGTACAGGTAAACGATTGCCGACACGTGTGACAGAAGTAGTGATTCACTTTAAACAAACGCCGCATCCAGTGTTTGGTAAAGATGCGCCAGAGAATAAGTTGATCATCCGTATTCAACCGGATGAAGGCATTCAAATGAGCTTTGGTTTGAAAGAACCAGGTGCTGGTTTCAATGCCAAAGAAGTAAAAATGAATTTCCATTACGCATCACTGCAAGAGACACAGATGCTTACAGCTTATGAGCGTCTATTACTTGATGCACTCAATGGCGATGCTACGCTGTTTGCACGTAGCGATGCAGTTGAAGCATGCTGGGAATTTGTTCAACCAATTCTGGACTACAAGCAAGACCCGCAATCCCTGTTTGGTTATGCGTGTGGTACTTGGGGGCCGCAAGAGTCAGATCAGCTACTACATAATGATGGTCGCGCGTGGCGCTTCCCATGTAAAAACCTGACTGATACCGATTACTGCGAACTGTAATCACAAATAATGTCGAGCTAGGAGAGCTGCACAACTTGGCTCGACGAAAAGATTTCAAAGCAGCAAGTTAAGTTGCCGAATTTGATGGAGAGAACAATGAAAGGTGATATTGGTGTAATTGGTCTGGCGGTAATGGGTCAGAACCTTATCCTAAACATGAATGACCACGGCTTTAAAGTCGTAGCTCACAACCGTACTGCTGCAAAAGTTGACGAGTTTTTGGAAGGTCCAGCAAAAGGCACGAACATTGTCGGTGCATACTCGCTAGAAGAACTAGTTGAGAAACTAGAATCACCACGTAAAGTGATGCTAATGGTACGCGCTGGTGATGTTGTAGATAAGTTCATCGAAGCGCTGGTACCACTACTAGACAAAGGCGACATCATCATTGATGGCGGTAACACAAACTACCCAGACACAAACCGTCGCGTTGCAGAGCTACGTGAAAAAGGTATCCACTTTATCGGTACTGGTGTTTCTGGTGGTGAAGAAGGCGCTCGATTCGGACCTTCAATCATGCCAGGCGGCGCAGTTGAAGCTTGGGAAGCGGTTAAGCCTATCTTCCAAGGTATCTCTGCGAAAACTGACGCTGGTGAGCCTTGCTGTGATTGGGTTGGTAACGACGGCGCAGGTCACTTCGTTAAGATGGTTCACAACGGCATCGAATACGGCGACATGCAGTTGATTACTGAAGCGTACCAGTTCATGAAAGACGGTCTAGGTATGTCTGCAGACGAAATGCAGGCTGTATTCGCAGACTGGAACAAGACAGAACTAGACAGCTACCTAGTAGAAATCACCGCTGACATTCTTGGTTACAAAGATGAAGACGGTGAGCCACTAGTAGAGAAGATCCTTGATACTGCGGGCCAAAAAGGTACGGGTAAATGGACAGGTATCAACGCACTAGACCTTGGTATTCCTCTAACGCTTATCTCTGAGTCTGTATTCTCTCGTTGTCTATCTGCTCTTAAAGACCAACGTGTTGAAGCTGAATCTCTATTCGGCAAGACTATTACTCCAGTAGAAGGCGATAAGCAAGAGTGGGTTGATGCACTGCGCCAAGCACTACTTGCATCTAAGATCATTTCTTACGCTCAAGGTTTCATGCTAATGCGTGAAGCGTCAAACGAGAACGGTTGGGATCTAAACTACGGTAATGTAGCACTGATGTGGCGTGGTGGTTGTATCATCCGTTCTGCATTCCTAGGTAATATTCGTGATGCTTACGAAGCGAACCCAGATATCGCATTCCTAGGTTCAGATGATTACTTCAAAAACATCCTACAAAGCAGCCTAGCGGCATGGCGTAAAGTAGCAGCGAAATCTCTAGAAGCGGGCATCCCAATGCCATGTACGATTTCAGCGCTATCTTTCCTAGACGGTTACACAACAGCACGTCTACCAGCTAACCTGCTTCAAGCTCAACGTGACTACTTTGGTGCTCACACTTATGAGCGTACTGACCGTCCACGTGGTGAGTTCTTCCACACAAACTGGACTGGTACAGGCGGTAACACGGCTTCAACAACTTACGACGTGTAATTCGTTTTTAAACTAATAAAAAGCCTCGCACAGTTCGCGAGGCTTTTTTGTTCCAATAGATTTGCAGTGATAACATAACTATATAGTTTTAGAGCTGACTCACACTTTATGATTCTGAGTTATAGTAAGTTTTAACTTTGACTCTTGCTGGATAAGAGTGTCCACCGAATATATTCAAGGAAAAACTATGTCTCTTTCTATTCCAACTCTTGGCGCTGGTACTTTTCGTTTAAAAGGCGACGATGCTTATAAGTCTGTTGAAATGGCATTAAATGCTGGCTATCGCCACATTGATACCGCTCAGATTTATGGCAATGAAAAAGAAGTGGGGCAAGCGATAGCAGATTCCGGAATTCCTCGTCAGGAGCTTTATATAACCACCAAAATCTGGATGGATAAACTGGGAAAAGACTCATTTATACCGAGCTTACAAGAGAGCTTAAAAGACCTTCAAGTAGACTACGTGGATTTACTTCTTATTCATTGGCCTCTTAAAGATGAAGCAGTATCAATGGAAGAGTATCTTAAAGAACTTAAACAAGCTCAAGATAGTGGACTCGCTCGTCATATTGGCGTATCTAATTTCACTGTTGCTCAAATGAAACAGGCAATCGAAATTTTGGGCGATAACGTGCTTTATACCAACCAGGTTGAAGTTCATCCTTACCTTCAGAATCAACAGGTAGTGGAGTATTGCCGTCAACAAAATATGATTGTGACTGGTTACATGCCATTTGCGTATGGGGATGTACTTAAAGATGGTTCAATAAAACATATTGCCGACAAACATAGAGCGACGCCTGCTCAAATCGTATTGGCTTGGATGGCGAAATCTGGGTTTGTGACGATTCCATCATCGACTAAGCAAGCGAACATCGAGAGTAATTTAGCGTATGTTCACGTTAAATTAGACGATGAAGATATGGAGAGTATCTCGAAACTGGATAGAGGGCATCGATTAGCCAATCCAGACTTCGCTCCTGAGTGGGACTAAGTTTCGACTGGGTGAAAACAAACGTCAGGGTAACCCCTGACGTTTTTCGTTTAACGCGCTTACTTTTTCTTCATCATATTTGCTAAGTCTGCAAACGGATTATGCGTAGCGGCCTGATGGTTATCTTCTCCTGGTTTTACTTCGCTACCGTATAAATCGTGCTCAGTATATTTTGAGTGCTCATGATCATGACAGTACAAACATAGAAGTTCCCAATTACTCCCGTCTTCAGGGTTATTAGTGTGGTCATGATCTTTGTGATGGACCGTTAGCTCTCTCAGGTTTGAATAAACAAACTCCCTAGCGCAGCTTCCACATACCCACGGATAAAGTTTAAGGGCTTTCTCACGGTAATCGCTCTCTTTTCGTGCGTAGGCTGCACTGGTTCCAAAGTAGTCTGAAGACATATCGATCCTTTCATCGTATTAACCGAAACAACTAATGCTGAATGTACCACAATAAAAGTGGGTTCTAACTTGATTTCGGTAGCGTTTATCGCAATGTGTGAAACCCTGAATAAATGCGAGTGAACGTTGTAAACCAGCACGCAGTCCCGAAGACAAAAGCAATGGTAGCAAAATGTTCAGGTAATAAGCATAAAAGAACAAAGCAACCAATGGTCTCGGTGCCTTCGGTAAGGCCACTCATATAATACAAAGATTTATGACGATAAATCGGATTCTCAATACCGCGTTTACCTGCCATCACCGCGAACGCTAAAAAGCTGGTTCCTGTGCCGATAAAAGAGAAAATCAAAAAAGCGCCAGCAATAGCATTCTGCTCAGGGTTGGCAATAACAAAACCAAACGGTATCAATGAGTAGAATAAGAAATCCAAGCTGATATCTAAAAAACCTCCGGCATCTGAAATCCCTTGAATACGTGCTAAAGCGCCATCAAGGCCGTCGCAAATTCGGTTTAATAAAATGAATATCAGAGCGATGGAATACTGCTCAAACGCTAAAGCCGGAAAAGCAAGGCAGCCCAAAGCGAAGCCAAATAATGTAGTTTGGTTGGCTGTTATCCCAAATCGGTTAAGCACTCGTGCCGATTGAGATAACGGCCAGCGAATAACTTTGATACTAATGCTGTCTAACATGCTGCACTCTCCCAAGGCCATTTAAGGACTTGGCTGCCATCAGGAATATCATCCTCATCATGTGTGACCATTAGAGCGGGAATATTGGCACTGCGAAGCTGTTCCACCACCCAATCTCTGAACTGAACGCGCAGCTCTTTGTCGAGTTTACTGAACGGCTCATCAAGCAGGGCTGCCTTTGGTTCTGCAAGTAGCATTCGTGTTAGGCTGATGCGGGCTCGTTGCCCTCCGGATAATTGTTCTGGGTAATGATTGGCCACACCATTAAGTCGGATACTAGCAAGAGCGTTCATGGCGTGCTCTTGCCGCTCAGCGCCTTTAATTCGATTAGGCAGTGCGAACGCAAGGTTCTCCCAGACATTGAGATGAGGGAACAGTAGGTCATCCTGAAACAAAATTCCGACTTGTCTCTTGTGTGGTTCTAGCATGTCGATACGTTTGCCATTGAGTAGAACTTGTCCTTGGTAGACAAACTCCGGCGATAGGTGACCCGCAACGATGTCGAGTAGAGTAGATTTCCCACAACCACTTGGGCCCATCAGCGTCAATATTTCGCCCTGTTTTACGTTGAAACTGCAGTCAGAAAACAGCACCTCACCTTCCTTCTTACGGATGGTGAGGTTTGCCAGCGATAGTGTCATTAAATAAAAGTCCTTTGATCTTAATTCGTCGATAACGAGAGTGAATGCGATTAACCAATACGGCAATAGAGAAAAATAGCAGAGGTAATAATGCTTGGAAGAGAGCATAGATGGCGGTGACTCTGCGATCGAATCCACTCGATAGGGCTACCGCTTCGGTTGTAATAGTGGCAATTCGACCCGCTCCTAATACCAGTGTAGGTAAGTACTGAGCAAGACTCACGCTAATGCCTACTGCCCATGCAAATACCATTGCAGGGAAAAGAAGCGGCAGTTTAACGTGCAGCCATGTATGAATAGGGCTCTTCCCAAGGCTCAGTGATACTTGGGTAAACTTACTATTGAAGCCTCGCCATGGTCCGTCTAGCGCAAGGAAAACAAACGGGAAGGCGAAGAATACATGTGACCAACAAACCCAAAGCAAATAACTCGAGTCACTTAGCAATAGCGTAGTAACTTGCAATCCGAAAAGGATACTTAATTGCGGCAATAGCATGGGAATCGCAATGACGTAACCTGGGATATGTAAGCGATATTTATTGCGATATTCATGCCCTACAACAGCAAGTATGAGAGCAATCGTTGCCGAGATAAGCGCGATGGTTAAGCTTTGCGTCATCACTTCAAAAATACCGTCCCACTCGTATTCCCAAAAACGCAATGTATAGCGGCTTGGCAAGATGTCAGGAAACCGCCAGCGCTGGGCAAATGTCCAAACGACGGTCAGCGGTATCATGGCGGCAACAATGGATACAAGCACTACGAATATTGGTTTGCCGGGAATCCGCAGCGATGTACGACCTGAATATTGCCAGTGATTGCAAACGGCAACGATAAGATGTTCGACAAGGCGAGCGATACCAATCAATACTGAGGCAATCGCAAACAACACCACAGCACCAGCACTGGCGCGGGGAAGTAAGCTCAGGTCGGGGTCATTGAACCATTGCCAAACTAAGACAGCGAAGGTTGGCGGGTTAGTTGGTCCGATAATTAAAGCAACGTCGACCACGGATAAACTGTACGCAATCACTGCGAGCATTGGGAATCGAATTTTAGTAAACCATTGTGGCAGTATGATTTTCCACCAAGCTGCACTTTCTGTGTATCCGAGTGATGTAGCGATACGCAGTGACTCACGGACTCTAAGTTGTCGTAGTATTGGGATGCTCATCAGCAGTATAAACGGCACTTCTTTGAACGCTAGCATCAACGTCAAGCCAACGCCATAAGGATCCTTGACTAGCCAAGCTGAACTGGCAGCGTTTCCACTGAGGTCCATTCCCAAAAGGTCAACTAACGCTCTCGCGCCAAATCCGGTAGGAGAAAACAGAAAAGCAAAACCAATAGCAAAGGCGACGTGAGGCAGAGCAAGTAAAGGAGATAGCGATAGTTCGATTTGTTTCCACCAACGACTGTTCCAACAAGAGGCAGTAATGGCAAAGGATAAGAAGCAGGCGAGATAGCTGCTCAGTATGGCGGAGCTAAACGTTAGCAAAATAGAAGTTTCTACGCCTTGCCATCCAAAGACCTGATTGAATCCGGCTAAATCAAAATGATGCAGACCTAAGGGGGGAATATAACCCAAAGAGGATACCACCACCCCAAGTAAACCAGGTACTGTAGGGAAAATGCAGACAACGACTAAACAGACGTACAGCAGTCTAAGCATAATCTTATTATCTCGTAACGTTAGCTGCCGTAGCGCTTGAGCCACTCTTGCTCAAGGGCGCTTTGCCAGCTTGGGTGAGGTTCGGCAACAGACTTAAATTGCTGAGTTTTCGCCGCACTGCCAGTGAGATATTGCTTGTTGAGTACCGAAGGATCTCCCCAAACTGAAATATCACCTTTTCGCGATTGCGCTTCTGGACTCAGTAAGAAGTTAATGGCAACTAGAGCACCCGCTTTAGCGTTAGCATTCCAAGGGATAGCAAGAAAGTGGATGTTGGATAATGCGCCACTATCCATTGCATACGCAGTAGTGGTCTCGCTAAGGCTACCATTCGCTTGAGCAGAGTAAACAGCGTTTGGATTGAAAGTAATGGCTAGATCAAGTTGACCATCATCTAGCAATTGGATTGTTTCAGCAGTTCCGGCAGGGAATTGTTTACCGCCACGCCATGCAACGTTGTGAAACTCATCCAGATAATCCCAAAGTGGCTTAGTGACGCCTTGAAAGTCAGCCTCTGACACGGGTTTTGCTAGCGCAGGATCGTTATCTGTAAGATCAATTAACAGAGACTTCAAGAAGCTAGTGCCATGAAACTCGGGTGGTTTAGGGTAACTTAACTTATTAGGGAATGCTTTAGCGTAGTTAAGCATCTCCATGTAAGAAGTCGGTGGATTATTGAGAGTTTGTGTATCATGAATAAACACCAGTTGTCCTACTCCCCAAGGTGCTTCGAGCCCTTCAGTTGGTTCTGAAAAGTCGCTGTCAACGGGAAGGGATTTATCGACGTATTGCCAGTTCGGAAGGTTGGAAACAAAAGGTCCATAAAGTAGGGCATTGTCCTTCATGGATTTGAAGTTCTCACCATTGATCCACACCATATCAACACTGCCACCTTCATTTTTCCCCGCTGCTTTTTCTGCGAGTAAACGAGAGCCAGTTTCGGCGATGTCGGTGACTTTTACGTGATTAAAGTTAACGCCATATTGGTCTTTTAATTCTTTACCTGCCCACTGAAGGTAACGGTTAATTTCTTGGCTACCACCCCAAGCGTGAAAATAAACGGTTTGACCATTAGCATCGTCTAGTATGCTATTCCAGTCCATATTGGTTTGGTTTGCGCTCAAAACGGGAAACGATAAAGCTGAGATGGAAAGCGCGAAAGTTGAAAGCACTGCGGATTTAAATCTTTTATTATTCATTCTGTTATCCATTTAATATTGTTTGTGGCGAACCTTGCCTAGTTGTTAATAAATGATACTAAAGGTTGGCCTGTGATAATCAATAGCCTTATCACCATCTATAGAGGTGAGCCTTGAAAAAACCATCAGCCACATAAGACCGAACAGAAAGGAAAGAAATTTCAGCGCGATTAATAAAGTTAATTCCAAGTAATTAGAGATGTCGTTGCTATGTCGACCAACTATCTTGAGTATAGTGTCAAAATTGATCGAGTAGCTGTTGTAGCTCCGTGGTAAATGGAGCTCTACACGAATGAACAAGCTGACCACTTTCCAATACATCGATACGCACATGGGGGCAGTGTAGACAGGAATGAAAGCACCGAATCTCATCCATGATCATATTCACGTGGTAAAACTCGACTTCAACTTGAGCAAAAGGCGTTTGTTCTTGGTCGTTAAACAGCCTTAATTGAGTTGACATATCCATACGCCTTTTTGTTTTTAACTAAGGAATATCTACATGACCGTCAGTGGTTGGAATTCCTTTCAGCCAAACTTACGTAGGGCGTTACTTTTTACTGATCACTCCGTTTCGAATTAGACCTCGCTTAACACTTTGACAAAGTTTGCCGAATCGACGAAGTTCCTCAAAATTAGGAGCGATGCCACGATTTAGAGAGGATTCCCAGTAGCTAACTTCAGTTTCCACTAGTTCCATAAGCTTCTTCGGGCAGCCAATACAGGAGCTCTCAGGACCACAGACGAAAGTGTCTTCAGCGTAGAGAGGAAGCTCTTCTTTTACGGCTTGAATCAATTGTTGAGTTGCTTCAGTCAAGGATGGTTTTACGAGCATTACACAGAACTAAAAAGTGGGACGAGCAGGCATGATAATTGAGCAATTCGAATGACAACATCCTACTAAGGGGTTAATTCATACGGGTGTATATTAGTGTCTCATTTTTGAGCAATTGGTTAATAATGGGTTTGTAAGCGCAGTGAATTAGACTAGTTTGATTCAGTATTAAATGACTAATAAAAATAACAGAGCTGCTTTTCACTCGTCAGTGTTTTGTATTCATTGGCTTGCTTTATGTTATATAACCACTTGATTTACAGCGAGAATGGTATGGATAAATATTCCGCTAAATTTGACCAATCGATTCATCGTCTTTTTGATATCACCCCAATACCCACGGTAGTGACGTCGGTAGATGGTGGGTTGGAGTATACAAACCCTGCTTTGCATGCATTTCTTGGTTATAGTCGGAAAGAACTTATGTCGTCTGAAGTAGTCATAACTCATCCCGAAGACTTGCGCATTAACAAGAAGGTGCGAGCCCAATTGATGGAAAACCCGACGCAGTCGGTCCAAGTCCCCAAACGTTACCTCCACAAAGATGGACATTCTATTCCCGCTTTACTGAACATGGCTGCCGAGGTCGATGAATATGGAAATGCCTGCCGTTTTTTATCACAGATAGTAGATTTATCTGGAGTCCGTCAATCTCAGGCTGCTGAATTGCTGTTAGACCAACTAGTTCAGAAGTCCCATGATGCGATTTATGTTGTTGATAGAGAGTTTGGACAGATTTTAAATTGCAATGAATTGGGATATAAGCGACTCGGGTACACTAAGCAAGAGTTACTAAAGTTAACGGTTCCGGATATCAACCCGATGTTCAGTAAAAATCTAACGTGGGGAGAGCATGTCAGAAACATGAAACAGTCCCCCCACCAGTTTGTTGAGGCCACACATCGGCGCAAGGACGGTAGTGAATTACCCATTGAGGCTAATGTCAGTATGGTCGAATTCAATGGTGAGTACTATCTATTGGCCATAGTTCGGGACATATCAGAGCGCAAGGCTAGGGAGCAACAGGTTATTGAAGCTCAAAACTTGGACCCGCTCACTAATCTTCCAAATCGTAGGTTGTTGAATGCCAAACTCGAATCCGTAGTATCGGAATCCAGCAAACGGCTTGAGAAATTAGCGTTTATGTATCTCGACATAGACAACTTCAAACAGCTTAATGATCATTATGGGCATGCAGTTGGCGATCAAGTTTTGGTTTGTTTGGCGAGTAGGCTCAGAGACTTTACACGCCAGTCAGATCTGGTTGCTCGATTAGGAGGAGACGAATTTTTGATAGTACTTCCTGGTCTGAATAGTCAAGAGCACGTTTTAGGTATAGCGAATCACATTCTTCAGGTAGTTTCACATCCTATTTTGTTGCCTAACGGTGAAGAAATCAAACCCGCATTGAGTTTAGGCGCCACGCTATGCTTTAGTTTTGACTTGGATTTATCAGATGCTATTTCCACCGCTGACAAGGCAATGTATCAAGCGAAAAAGCAAGCAGGCTCCTCTAGCCACTACATAAGCTCGAAGAATTACCCGTTCTGATTGTTACAAAGTATTTTACTCCAATCTAATGTGTCTTCTGCTTCGAGGAGAGAAGAAGCTGTCTATGTCATGAATATGTAGTTTTTGCAAAAACTCTTTATATGTCTATGTCGATGAGGGCTGGTAGTTGTGGGAATGATATATCTTGAGGTCGGTTTATTGGCTCTTTAGACGCTTTGGTGAGCGAAAAATTACAATGGATTCAAAACTGAGGGCAGGTAATAAATTTTACAAAAATTCTGAGCTAACTTGCGAATATTATTCTAGTTTGTGGGTAGGGGGAAAGAAATCTTTCTGCTCCGTGCTGATGCCGATGTTTTAAATGACGAGTTGTCGTCAAGATTCCCTAAATCGGTGGTTAAACGGAGTGCTCACAGAATAAGGAGTTCGTGAGATGAATAAATCTATGTCACTGCTGTTTGCGTCTTTAGCCTTGAGTTCATCGGTGTCTGTCGCGGCGTTGGTGACACCAAACCCACCCACTCTTAACGCTAAAGGCTACGTGCTCATGGACTATCAGTCTGGAGCTATACTCGTGGGAGGCAACCAAGATGCCGCTTTAGCACCAGCCAGTTTAACAAAATTGATGACTGCCTATGTAGTTGGTAAAGAAATAGAAAATGGCCGCACTTCTTGGGATAGCAAAGTAGCGGTAAGTGAGAACGCATGGTCTGTTAAATTTCCAGATTCTTCGAAAATGTTCATTAAGCCAGGTGACAACGTCACGGTCGCAGACTTACTTAGAGGTTTGATCGTTCAATCTGGCAATGACGCGGCGGTCGCATTAGCTGAACATGTTGCTGGTACCGAAAGTGGTTTTGTTGCACTAATGAACCAGTGGGCTGCAAATTTGGGAATGAATAGTACGCAGTTCATTAACTCACATGGACTTGATGGTCAGGGGATTCATACTACGCCAAGTGATATGGCTATTTTGATGCGAAAGATCATCGAAGATGTGCCAAAAGTCTATGACATCTATTCTGAGAAACGTTTTGTATGGGCGGATATTAAACAATACAACCGTAATCGACTGCTATGGGATAACTCTCTTAACGTCGATGGTGGTAAAACAGGATACACCTCCGACGCAGGCTACAGCTTAGTAAGCTCTGCGACACAAGGACAAATGCGTTTGATCTCGGTTGTGATGGGGACGCCGAGTACCCAAACCCGTGTGGAAGCGTCAAGACAGCTTCTCAATTATGGCTTCCGTTTTTATGAGACAGACCAACTCGCCGTAGCGGACGAAAGTGAAGCCAAGATTCGAGTTTGGAAAGGGAAAAACGCCAATATTGATGTAGGATTTGATCATGATGTTTATGCGACTTACCTGCGTGGTAACAGCCGTGGAGTGACGAAGGAAACCGAAATCTACGCACCGTTGGTTGCTCCAGTGAAACAAGGGGATATCATTGGTAATGTCACTTGGCGTGTTGGTAACGATGAAATTGCCTCAGAGCCTCTGATTGCCATGTCTAATGTAGAGCAAGGATCTATTTTTAAACGAGCATGGGACTCTGTTGTTCTTTGGTTTAAGTCGTTGTTCTCTGATACAAAAGGGTTGTGGGAGAGCTAATTCTTTTGAATTAGCTTGAACAGAAGTTCCGGTACTTACTTCTTTGAAAGGTAGGTACCGGAATAAAATAGATGGGCAACTAGTTCATTACTGCCTAATAAGGGGTTTCCTCAACTTCGGCAAATCCTGGAATCACATACGGAGCTTTCATGTAGGTACACCCCATCCATTTGCTTCCGACCTTTTGGCCTCCAATAACCGTCGCTCCAGCTATCATCGGTGGTAGCAACCCGTTAGCTAGCAGTGATTCTGCTCCAATATACTGCGGCATTGGGTCAGGTACCATTGTCATCCCTGTATGCATTTGAGCTGGCACAATAACTTTTAGTATCAGTTTTCCCATAGAAGCTCCTAGAATCGTTACGCAACAAGCTCTAGTGGCAATAATGTCACTATGGAGTCTTGTTTAGGATAAGAGAGAAAACACGACTTTTCCTGTCAACAGACAGAAATGTGAAGTAAATGGGAACCATAAGATTACGCCGTGCAATGTGCCAGTGGTTACATTGCACGGCTGTTTTATTGCTGAGCGTCCAAATTAAGAATAGTGATAGCGTTGGCGACGCTAGTTGCTAGTATGTCTACTGCTCCGGTGCGCAAAGCCCCAACAATAGACAGTGGTTTACTGCTTTCTGCAGCAATGGCGATTACCTGCGGGATTTTTTGGTAGTCAGCGATGGTTAGTCCTATTACACGATTACTCATTTTAGTATCTTGGACGTTGCCTTTGATATCGTAAAAATCATAACCACCGACTTCACCGACCACACCTTGCTGGATTCGTGCTTCGACCATTTCCTGAACTGAAAACCAGCCTAGGTTCACCATATAGCTACTTTCATTTAAATCACCAATCCCGACTAATGCTACATCGGCTTTTTTCGCGATGTCCATTGTTTGCTGAACGGTCTCGTCTTCAAGCAATGCTCTACGTAAATCGGGGTTGCGAACATAAGCAGGAGCGTACAAGGTTTCACTAACGCCACCGAAAGTTTTGGCGAAACGGCGCGAGATATGGTCCGCATTTAGCATGCCACCACGGGGGTGAATACCTCCAATACTAGACACGAACGTACACTTTTTCGGGTTAACTACGCCAATATGCTCAGAGACGGATGAGACGTTACGCCCCTGACCGATGGAGACAATCATGCCGTCCTTTAACGTTGCGGAAAGGTAGGTAGAAACGACACCGGCTAATAGTGCGCGTTGCTCATCTTCGGTTGGTTGATCGAGTGCTATTAAAGCTCGCTTTAAACCAAAGCGTTCTTTGAGTTGCTCCTCGAGCTTAGCGCCAAAAACAGGGTGATACTTGACTTTAATTTCGACAATGCCTTGATCTCGAGCACGTTTGAGCAAGCGCCCTATTTTGACACGTGACAGACCAAAACGTTTTGATATTTCTTCTTGTGTTGCGCCATCTTGATAATAGGCCACAGCAATTTCAGTTAGAAGGTTGGTTTCTTCTGTTTGTTCAATGTTGGTTAAGTCCATTCTGTTCCTTTAAAGGCGTATCACTGCAAGCAATAGCTTGCTAAGCAATAAGCTTAAGTAGTTCTTTATCAGTTTTATTTAGGTCGTGATTAGACTTTATCATTCTAATCGTTCTGTTATGACCTTGTATAAGTAAGGTTTCAGTAGTGAGGTACGACCCATGTTTTTGAACACCATCAAGGAGGTCACCTTTGGTAATACCCGTTGCGCAGAACACAATATTATCGGTTTTCACCATGTCATTGAGCGATAAGATAACATTTTCACTTACCCCCATCTCCTGACAGCGTTGGCGCTCTGATTGGGCATGTTTGATATTGGCTAAGGTTTCACCTTTGACGACATCACGCGTTAATAATCGAGCCTGCATGTCTCCATCTAATGCACGTATTACCGCTGCTGTTACAACACCTTCAGGTGCTCCACCAATACAGTACATCATATCAACATCGCTTTCTGGCATGCATGTTAGCAGAGAGGCGGCGACATCCCCATCTGGGAAAGCATAGACTCTCACGCCCATCGATTGCATGGTGTGAATGATGGCATCGTGTCTCGGTTTAGCGAGCGTTGCCACAACAATATCTTTTAATGGTTTATCGAGTTGCTTAGCGATAGCGAGAACATTCTCTTCAATAGAGAGCGTTAAATCTAACGCACCTTTCGCCTCTGGGCCGACAACTAATTTTTCCATATACATGTCGGGAGCTTGAAGTAGTGTACCTTTTTCAGCGGCAGCTAACACCGCGAGGGCATTCGATTGTCCCATTGCGGTCATTCGTGTCCCTTCAATGGGGTCAACAGCAATGTCAATAGCAGGTCCGCCTTTCCCTAACTGTTCGCCAATATACAGCATGGGGGCATCGTCGATTTCTCCTTCCCCAATGACAATAGTCACGTCGATATGTGAGTCGTTAAGTTGGTGTCTCATTGCAGCCACCGCTGCGTCGTCAGCTTTGTTCTTATCTCCACGTCCCAGCCATTTGTATCCGGCTAGAGCTGCTGACTCAGTTACTTGAGAAAGTGTTAAACCTAATTCGTTATGCATTTTGGTAAGTCCTTTTGTTATAGCTATTGTTCATATGTTCAATCAATATAACATCTGAACAATATATTTAGAATGTTAATGTTCTCATTTCTTTGTTTGTATGAACAAACCACCAAACTGGGTGTTTTAGCAGTATTTAAGTAGAGTTAAAGCTCTATTTTAATGGTGTTAACAAAGCCATGTTTTTATTTTAAGTTATTGAATATTAATAAATTAATTTTTATATTGTGATCTCTAGCTCGTTCTGTTTTATAAAAGTTACTTCCGTTTGTTAAATTGGATTTAGGCTAGGTTGATCACGATAATGTTAATAAATTGTATTGTTTTGGTGACTAATATCTCATTTAAAAGATGTTCATCTGTAACTATTTTGAATAAAAGTTCAATATCATTTGTAATCTATGTGGACAAATGAACGTAAGGATGGCGACATGATTGCAATTGGGTGTGATGACGCAGCAATAGATCTAAAGGAGTGCTTGAAAGCTCATTTAGCTGCGAAAGGTATTGAATATGTCGACTATGGAATCGACCCAGATAACGCATCACTGTATCCGGACATTGCTAAAGAAGTGAGCTTAGCGGTGAGTGCAGGAAAGCATGAACGCGGCATTATTCTTTGTGGTACCGGAATAGGTGTATCTATCGTGGCAAATAAAGTACCAGGTATTCGAGCTGCACTTTGTCACGATACGTTCTCTGCTGAGCGAGCGCGTAAGAGCAACGATGCCCAAATTATCACTATGGGTTCTCGCGTGATTGGTTCTGAGCTCGCAAAAGCGATATTAGACACTTGGTTAGATTCAGAGTTTTCTGACGGACCTTCGACCCCTAAGGTAAATAGAATTAAGGAGATAGAGAAAGAATTTATTGGATAACCCTCCCTCAATGTTTAATGGAATAACGTGGAAACTAAAATGAAAAAAACAACACTTACTTTTACTGCACTCGCTGTATCTGCCGTTCTATCTTCAGCAGCATTTGCTAAAGACCTAAAAGTTGCGACCAGTGCGCAGGTAGGTTCACTTCAATACAACACGACACAATACTTTACTGAAGTGGCAAACGAAGAATTCAAGAAGCAAGGCATTGACTACAACCTCAAGTTTTTTGGTGCAGCTCAGTTAGGTAAAGACAAAGATGTTCAACAGAAGTTGAAGCTAGGCACAGTCGACTTGGCTCTACTTACTTCAACACTACCAACGCACGTATCGGAAATGGCGTTGTTTGAATTACCATTTTTAGTCTCAGATCGTGACCATGTCGCTAAGATCGAGGAGCAAGTATTCTGGCCATATATCGCGCCAGCTGCTGAGAAGAAAGGCTACAAAGTCATCGGTTTTTGGGAAAACGGCTTTAGAAACATTACTAATGCGCAGCGCCCGGTTAACACACCAGAAGATCTTGATGGTTTGAAAATTCGTACGCCAAACAGTTCATGGCGCGTGAAGATGTTCAAAAATTGGGGGGCTAACCCAACGCCTATGAGCTTCAGTGAGGTATTCATTGGTCTACAAACTGGCGTTATCGATGGACAAGAAAACCCTTATACCAACATCTACGCCGCAAAATTGCATGAAGTACAAGGCTATTTGAGTGTGACAAACCACGTATACACTCCAGCTTACTTAACAGCAGGTGCGCGTCATTATGGCAAATTCCCTGATGAAGTACGTGCGGTACTAGAAGACTCTGCAAAGCAAGCGCAGCAGTGGGGTTATCAAGAAGCCGCGAAGCTAGAAGGCGAGCTAAAAGACAAACTGGTTGCTGGTGGTATGAAGCTTAATGTAGCGAACCGTCAAGCCTTCGTTGATGCAAGCCAACCTATCTACGACGATTTTGTGAAAAACGTAAATAACGGCGAAGTCATGCTGAATAAAGCAATGGCAACAGCTAACTAAGAAGTCCCTTGGCTGCACCCTAGGTGCAGCCACTCATGTGTTTTTCGCGAGGTTTTATGATGTCTTTTCTAGCTGTGTTAAATAGAGTTTCTAGCGTTCTAGAAAAAGTGTTGATCGCTATTTCCATGACGATCTTACTCGCACTCAGCACCATTATTATTGTTGCTGTTTTTTCGCGTTTTAGCGGTGCTTCTCTTTATTGGTACGACGAAGTCTCCGCGATTTTGTTGGCCTGGCTGACATTCTATGGTTCGGCGCTGTGCGCTATTAAACGCTCTCATATGGGCTTTGGCGGCTTAGTGGCGAGTATGGCGTTGCCACTACGTAAAGCACTGTTTTTGTTCAGTGAACTGGTGGTGATTGGATTCTTTGCCGTGATTGCTTGGGCCAGTTACTACATTCTAGAAATTTTCGGGGACGAGACACTAACCAGTCTCGACTTTATTACGCTTTCCTTTGCTCAATCTGCGTTACCTATCGGAGCGGTGCTATTTATTGTGGCTCAACTTTGCTCATTACCAAAGGCATGGAATTTACTTTGTGACGGTTCAACGCAAGAAGATGAAGAAATCAAAGAAGCAATTCGTGATGCCAAAAAGGATATGTCAGAAGCAATGGAGGCTGTGAAATGAGTGCGTTAGTCGTTTTGTTTTGTTTGATCGCTTTAGTAATGATTAATGTGCCAATTGGTGTTGCTATCGGAGCGGTCGCTGTTGTAGGGATGGTTGCGACGTCAGGCATTGACGCAATTTACAACGCCGCGCTGGCGATGTTTGAAGGTGGCTCTAAATTCACGCTACTGTCTATTCCATTATTTGTCTTCGCTGGTGCACTAATGAACACCGGTGGTATTTCTCTTCGATTGATCAATTTCGTTAACGCCATTGTAGGCTTCGTTCGTGGCGGCCTATCTATGGTAAACGTTGGTGTCTCGATGATTTTTGCTGAGATTTCTGGCTCAGCAGTGGCCGACGTTGCCGCGCTAGGTTCTATCTTGATTCCCGCGATGAAAAAACGTGGTTACTCAGGAAGCTTTTCTGCGGCGGTCACATCGTCTTCAGCTTCTCTAGCAGTGATAATTCCACCATCGTTACCAATGATTATTTACGGTGCGATGGCCGATGTGTCGATTTCACAGCTGTTTGTGGCAGGTATCGTATCGGGTCTTCTTGGTGCAGCAGGTATGTTTGGAGTGTGTTACTACTACGCGGTCAAATACAACTTGCCAAGAGAAGAGTCGTTTAGCCTTCGTAAGCTTTGGGTAGCATTTAAAGATGCATTTTGGGCACTAACACTACCGTTCGCTATTCTTGGCGGCATCCTTTCAGGCTTTATGACCGCGACGGAAGCAGCGGGCATTGCGGTATTGCTAGCGTTAGTGATCAGCATCTTTATCTACCGCGAGATGGACCTAAAACTGTTCTATAAAGCGATGATGGAAGGGGTTACAGGTACATCAGTAGTGATGCTTCTCGTCGCAACTTCAGCAGTACTTGGTCTGTTCCTAACCGAGCAAGAAGTGCCGCAACAAATGGCAGCTGGCATCTTAAGTATCTCTGAAAACAAGTACGTTGTTCTCATGATGCTTAACGTGATGCTCTTAATTGTTGGTGTGTTCCTGCACGGCGCCGCGGCCATCATTCTAACTGTACCTATAGTACTTCCACTGATTCATGAATTAGGCATCGACCCAATTCACTTCGGAATTATGCTGGCACTGAATATCTCTATTGGTCAACAAACGCCGCCTGTGGCAAGTGTTCTTATCACGGCCTGTTCTATCGCGAAACGAGACATTTGGCAGGTAACAAAAGTCAACGCACTGTTCATCGGAGTACTGTTCTTTGTGCTGCTACTGGCAACGTACGTACCCGCGCTCTCTGTAGGTTTTGTGGACTTCATTTATAAATAACTTTCAAGGAATTACAACATGACTAAACCGACTATTGCTCTTGTATTAGGTGACCCTTCCGGAATTGGCCCTGAAGTTGCGGTTAAGGTGCTCGCTGACGAGGCAAACAGACAGCAAGCCAATATTCTTATCATTGCCGACGAGTATGAGCTTCGCAAAGGCATGGACATCGCACAAGTGACGTTTGATTACGATGTGGTTGATTCATTCGAGCAAGCCAACTTTGTCGACAATAAGCCTGTGTTATTGAAATTTGGCAGCTCTCATGCCGAGCCTATTGAGTACGGTAAAGCTACGGCGCAAGGCGGAACTTATGTACTTGAAACACTCAAGATAGCGGTTGACTTAACCTTGGCTCATAAAACCCATGGCATTTGCTTCGCACCTTTGAATAAGCAAGCGATGAGCATGGCAGGTCTGGCTCACCGTGATGAACTGTCGTGGTTTGCAGAGCTGACTGGCTATCAAGGATTTGGCTGTGAAGTCAACGTTGTCGACGACATTTGGGCGGGTCGCGTTACCTCTCATATCCCATTCAAGAATGTTGTAAATAATCTCACGGTTGATTCGGTTTTAGAAACCATTGAGCTGATGGACAAAACATTGCGCTCTGCAGGTTTTGAGTCGCCACGAATTGCCGTTCAAGCCCTTAACCCACACGGTGGGGAAGGTGGACTGTTCGGTGATGAGGAAATTACCACTATTACACCGGCAATTGAAAAAGCGAAGCAAAAAGGCATCGAAGCATTCGGGCCATTCCCTGGTGACACGACTATGTGGGTTGTAGAGAAAGAATCGATGAACTCGATTGTTTCTATGTACCACGACCAAGGCGCGACAGCGCTGAAAATGATGGGCTTTGACCGCGGCGTCACGGTTCAGGGCGGTATTCCAATTCCAATTGCCACCGCTAACCACGGCTCTGCCTTTGATATTTACGGCAAGAACGTTGCCTCAACGCCTGCAATGGAAAATGCACTGAAGCTGACCACTCGAATGGCGACAAGTTATCAACTAAAACAACAATAAAATAAATGGTGAACCCCATGAGAAAGCCAAAAAAACTGATTAATGATCCAATGGCGGTGGCAAGAGAGCAATTTGACGGTCTCTTGGTTGCAATGAATGGCAAGCTAGAAGGATTACCGGGTATTACCGCGGCAATGCGTACTGATTTTCCTCAGGATAAAGTCGCTATCGTGACTGGTGGTGGCGCAGGTCACGAGCCATTATTTGCAGGCTACGTCGGCAAGGGACTCGCGGATGCGGCGGCGTTGGGTGATATTTTTGCTGCTCCTGCACCAAACGTGATTTTGCAGACGACTGAAGCGGTCAACAATGGCAACGGAGTAATTTACATTTACGGAAACTATGCGGGCGACAATATGAACTTTGATATTGCTGCCGAACTTGCTGACGATGATGACATCAAAACTCACACCATTCGTGTTTGGGATGATGTGGCTTCTGCACCGTTAGAAAAAATCGAAGAAAGACGTGGTACGGCGGGTGATTTGTACGTGCTAAAAATCGCTGGTGCAGCGTCTGAAAAATACGATGACTTTGACCAAATTGTGGCAGTGACTGAACGCGCTCGCGACTACACCCGTTCAATTGGCGTGGCATTGTCGGCGGGCTCAGTACCACAAACCAATACCTTTAACTTTGAACTGCCAGATGATGAGCTAGAAATTGGTATGGGTTTGCATGGTGAACCGGGTGTGTCCCGCGAGAAAATGACCTCTGCTGACGACGTCGTCACCCGTCTCATTAATGATCTGTGCACTGACCTTCCGTATCAATCTGGCGATGAAGTGTGCCTTTTGGTCAATAATCTAGGCGCATCGACTTATATGGAACTTCTGATTGCGACCAAGCAAGCGCATGCCCTTCTGGCAGAGCGTGGCATCACGGTTCATGACACGTTAGTGGGCAACTACTGTACGTCTCAGGAAATGTCTGGCTACTCAATTACTTTATTAAAACTGGATGATGAGCTGAAAGCGCTCTACGACCTACCTTGTGAATCATTTGCTTTGAGGAAATAACAATGGATGTATTAACGGCGAAAAACATGATGGCTTATGTGGCAAAGAACATGGTCGATAGCGAACCTATGCTGACTAAGTATGACCAAGCGATTGGTGATGGCGACCACGGCATAGGTATGGAGCGAGGCTTTCTAGCCGTTCAGACGCTGCTGACGGACGAATTTCAACCAGAAGATGTCAGTAAGCTGATGCTGAAAATTGGCTCTACTATGATGGCTACCATGGGCGGGGCTTCTGGGGCGATCTTCGGTACCTTGTTCCGTAGCGGTGCTAAGTCCATCAAAGGTGCAGAGCAACTGGATACCGAAACATTGGCGACATTCTTAGCCGGCGGTTTGCAAGGTGTTTATCACCGTGGTGGTGCAAAACCAGGGGATAAGACGATGATTGATGCCCTAGTAGCAGCTGTTGAAGCATCTGAAAAACTTTCTGGTGACTTGACGAAAAACCTACCTGCAATTGCTGCTGCCTCCAAGCAAGGTGTTGAAGCAACTAAAGATATGATTGCCACAACTGGTAAAGCGAAAACTCTTGGTGAGCGTTCACTGGGTCATCCAGATCCAGGCGCGGTATCTATGTCTCTTATCTTACAGTTCATGTCTGAATATGCGTGCGAGCAGGTTCCAGCATGAAGAAAATCTGGGTCGGCACAAGCTGGAAAATGAACAAAGACGCTGCCTCGGCAGCGTCATGGGCAGCGGCAGTGGAACAGGCGGTTGAACGGTCAGATGACCGAATTCAACCTTTTGTTATTCCGCCATTCCCTTACCTTTCTCAAATGGCACAAACGATACATGCAGAAGCGATAAAACTTGGCGCACAGAATATGTGCTGGCAAGACAGCGGAGCGTTTACCGGTGAAGTGTCACCATTGATGCTGAAAGATTGTGGTGTCTCTATTGTGGAGATCGGTCATTCTGAGCGACGCGCTATGTTCGGCGAGACGGACAAAACCGTCAATCTTAAAGTGCTTGCGGCTTTAAAGCATGGCCTAACACCACTGGTTTGTGTCGGTGACACCGCAGACGAAAAGATGTGGGGCGTATCAGTAGAGTCTGTTGTGCGTCAGGTTAAGATTGCGTTGTATGACGTTCCTCTAGACAAAGTCGCCAACGTTGTCCTCGCTTATGAGCCTGTATGGGCAATTGGAGAAGGAGGTACTCCGGCGACCAAAGAAGAAGCCGAAACGGTACATCGCGCAATCCGTGATGCACTGGTGGAGTGCTATGGTCAAGAGATCGCGGATAATGTGGTACTTCTATACGGTGGTAGCGTCAATCTAACTAATGCCTCGGAGCTACTAGACCAAGCCAATATTGATGGCGTGTTTGTTGGTCGTACGGCTTGGAATGCCGAAGGCTACGTTGAGCTGCTCAGTATTGCCAATAGCAAGTTGGAGCACTAACGATGGAGCAAGTGAAGTTACTATCACTCATTGTGCTTGGGCTACTAGCCGCTAAAGCGTTACCAATCATGACGAAACATCGCATTGATTGGAGCCGAAATATTGCCTTTAGCTATCTTACGCCTTGTTTGTTCTTTACTTCACTTGTTCACGCCGATCTCTCTCAACTTCCTTCGCCAAAGCTACTGGCGACTTATGGTTTGGGGTTGGGAGGTTTATTTTTTGCTGTCCGTCTTTGGCTCTTCGTCAAAGGCAATGACACCGCAGCGGCGGCGACGATCAAATCGATTTCTGCGCTGTATCCTAATGCCGTTGGTATTGGTGTGCCATTGGTGTTCTCACTGTATGGTCCAGAAGCTGAACTGATTTTAATGGGAATTATCGTGACCAATTTGGTCGTGGTGTTGCCCTTGGTCAACATACTTATGATTCGTTCGGGGGAGCCGGGTTTCTACTCTTATAAAAAAGTTGTGACTGACCCGATTCTACTCGCAATTGCCACTGGGTTATTGATTAATGTATGGGGCATTACTCTTTATCCGGCAGTTGTTGATGGCTTAGCGCTCATTGGCTGGGCCGCTCTTCCGGTTATTTTATTCATTCTTGGAGCAAGCCTAAGTTGCTATCCGTTCCGTGCATTGATGCAAGAGAAAGTGTTACTGCTTCTTGCAGTGAAAATCGTTGTATTTCCACTAACAATGCTGCTTTTCGCGAGTTTTGTATTTCAACTTTCTCAAATAGAAGTTCAAGTTTTGGTGATTTTGGCCAGTCTGCCAACGGGTATAAACGTGTACTTATTGTCTGAGCGATATCAGGTGGCAAAGGAAGCAACGGCGAGCGTGATACTGTTCACCACTATGCTCTCGTTGGTGTCGCTCGTGACATGGGAAAAGGTGCTCCAAGTAACATAATTAAGGGATTAATGTGATGGGAATATTAGATAGATTAGCCATCAACACAGCGATTTTTGATGGGCATGACTTAAAAACGTCGCTGAAAACAATCAGTCAATTGGGCGTGGGCAAAGTCGAATTTGCTTTCAATCAAGGCTATGTTGGTCAACTTGACAGTGACATGTTCTCCGAGAGCCATGCTCAATACTTACTGTCACTATTGGACAAAGAGCAACTTAAAACAGATGCGCTGGGCTGTACCATGAATTTAGCTGCACCAAGCGCGATCGATGATTTTATGATGAGAATCGATTTCGCTCATCACCTTGGAGTGACTTATCTCAATACCTGTACCGGCCCAATTGCCGATCGTGCAACCATTATCGCCAATCTTAAAGTGTTATCGGAATACGCCAAAGACAAGGGGTGTGTCATTTGTATTGAGAACGGTGGTGACCATAACTTTAATGCGTTTGCGACGGCTCACGATGGCGTTCGAATGCTTTCAGAGGTTAACCATGACGCGTTGGCGCTAAACTTCGATCCGGGTAACTCAGTCTCTCTTGTGCCCAACTTAAGCCCGAGTGAAGAAGCTAAGATGGCGCTACCTTTCTGTCAGCATTTCCATATTAAAGATGTGCAAATTCATGATGACAAGTTTACGTTCCCAGCTCTTGGGCAGGGGGTAATTAACTTTGAACCCATTATTCAGACGCTGGCTAACCGTCAATTACCATTCAGTATTGAAAAGCCACTGCGTATGTATCGACGCAAAGACACCTTCCCAATTCGTGGGCGCTCCCCAGAAAGTATGGAAAACATTGTAGCGGCACTGAAATCTAGTGTGTCCTACATTCAACAACTTGCCGAACAATAACAAAGGTTTTCTTATGCCAATTAGCTGTATCAAAGATGTACTTGAAGACTACAAACAAGGAAAAATGGTCATCCTAATGGATGATGAAGATCGTGAAAATGAAGGTGATATTATGATGGCGGCTGAGTGCATCTCAGCCCAAGATATCAACTTTATGGCAACTCATGGTCGAGGGCTAATTTGTCTCACATTAACGCAGCAGCGTTGCCAAGAGTTAAATTTGTTTCCTATGGTTCAAAATCCTACTGAGCCTTGGGCAACGGCTTTTACCGTATCGATTGAAGCAGCACAAGGCGTTACCACTGGCATTTCTGCTGAGGACCGAGCAGTGACTGTACAGGCTGCTGTTGCCAAAGGTGCGCAACCTCAAGACTTAGTGCAACCGGGGCATATTTTCCCGTTGGCGGCCAAAGATGGCGGGGTGTTGGTTCGCGCTGGGCATACAGAGGCAGGCTGCGATTTAGCAAGATTAGCCGGTCACGAACCAGCATCAGTTATCGTTGAGATCCTCAATGACGACGGCACCATGGCTCGACGTCCGCAATTGGAAATGTTTGCTGAAAAGCACGGTATTAAATTAGGGACGATTGCCGATCTTATCGAATACCGAAACGCGACAGAAACGACCATTGAGCGCGTTGCAAGCTGTCAGATCCCAACAGAATTTGGTGAGTTCTCGATGGTGACTTACAAAGACACTGTGGATAACCAAATTCACCATGCCATGGTGAAGGGGAGTATTGATGAGCAGCCGACTAACGTTCGAGTCCATGTGAAAGACACTTTCCAAGATGTGCTGTTTTCTACTCGCGAATCGCAATCGTCATGGACACTAAACAAAGCCATGGCCACCATTGCTGATCGAGGAGGGATATTGGTGATCCTCGAAGGGCAGGATAGTTCTGAGTCGCAGATAGCAAAAGTAAAACGTTATCAGGCACTAGACCAAGGGGAAAACTACCCACAAAATAAGAAAACCAGCACCTCACGAAAGGTGGGCGTTGGTTCACAGATACTTGCTGACCTCGGCGTCTCCAAGATGAATCTCCTGTCTTCGGCAGACAAAAAATACCACTCGTTGTCTGGCTTTGGTTTGGAGGTTGTGGATTATGTTGAACCCAGTTAATAGTTAACCAGACACTAATAATCAAAAAGCAGCTTTCGGGCTGCTTTTTTGCTTGTTGGTTTAGAGCAGTTAGATTGGCAGAACCATCTTATGGCTTTCAAAAAGGGACTTCTATAGAATGGCGACAAACTTAACCTAGGATGCGCTAAAAGCGGATGAATAGTAGTCTCAAATACATTGCGGGGTATCCGCAAAACCTTATTGAACAAGTATCTTCACTAATTGAAAGCGGGCGTTTTGTTGCGTGGTTTGAAAAGCGTTATCCAGAGCGTCATCAAATCCAGAGTGAAAAAGCGTTGTTCGATTACACCATGGATATCAAACAGCGCTACATGAAAAAAACAGCGCCGATTTCAAAAGTCATTTGGGACAATAAAATTCATTTGATAAACAACGCGCTTGGTTTGCACACTTACGTGTCCCGCTCCCATGGTGGCAAGCTAAAATCTAAGAACGAAATTCGCATTGCTAGCGTGTTTAAACATGCGCCGGAGCCATTATTGCGGATGCTAGTGGTGCACGAACTTGCTCATATCAAAGAAAAAGAGCACGATAAATCGTTTTACCAATTATGCTGTCATATGGAGCCTGATTATCATCAGCTAGAGTTCGATGCGCGCCTATTTATGATCTATCAGGAGCTTAAGCATGAAGACCGAAAATAATAAACGCGCCAACAGCAAATCGGGTCACACTAAGAAGAACAAGATGGTGAGCTCAGATACTAAGCTAGTTAAGCGTCATGCAGAGGGTCTTCACAAAGACAACTTTCACCAGGGCCGCTACGATTTTGTAAAGCTCACGCAAGCACTCCCTGAACTGAAGGACTCTGTTATCAGCAATCCTAAAGGGGAGGCGACGATCATGTTCTCCGACCCTGCTTCGGTTAAGCTGCTCAATCGCGCACTGCTCAAGGCCTACTATGGTATAAACTTTTGGGACATTCCTGAGAGTTATTTGTGTCCTCCTATTCCCGGCAGAGCGGATTATGTTCATCGCCTTAATGAGTGGCTGCAATATGACTTAATGCGAGAGCAGTCTGAGAAAGCTCGTCTTAAGGTTAAAGCGCTTGATATTGGTACTGGCGCAAACTGCATCTATCCGATTGTTGGTGCGACACGTCATCACTGGAATTGGGTAGGATCTGACATTGACCCTATCTCGGTGAACTGTGCCAAAGAGATCGTCAATAACAACGACAAACTGGCGCGGAAAATTGAGATTCGACATCAGCAAAACAGCAATCATATGTTTGCTGGTGTGATTGCTTCTGATGATTTTTTCGTCGCTACCACTTGCAATCCTCCTTTCCATAAGTCGATGGAAGACGCGCAAAAAGGCACAGAGCGGAAAAACAACAATCTCTCGAAAAATCAAAAGTCGCGTGGTCAATACGGTGCAGCCAAGTTGGATGGGAAGCTCAATTTTGGTGGGCAAAATGCAGAGCTGTGGTGTCCCGGAGGAGAGGAAGCGTTTGTACTTAATATGGCTCAGGAAAGTAAAGAGTTTTCATCACAAGTGATTTGGTTTAGCACCTTACTATCCAAAAAAGACAATATTCGCCCACTTAGAAAGCGTCTAGAAAAACTAGGTGTCTCTGAAATTGTGATTCAAGAAATGGCACAAGGGCAGAAGAAAAGTCGTTTCTTGGCATGGACGTTTATGTCAGCAGAAGAAAGAAAAGATAAGGTCAAAGCACTACTTTGATACGTTAACTTGCTCAAGCAAGGCTTGGTACTTGTTGACTAAAATCCAGTTCTCTGATTTCCGCTCAAGCTCGATTAATAACTCAAGGTTGTTTCGCTGATAACCATAGCGTTGACTAAAGTCGAGCAATCTCAATCGAGCTTGAGGCAATTGGTCCTGTTCTATTTCTAACGCCGCTAATTGCAAACTGGAGACGGGACGTAGTGGTTGGTGTTCAACTGATTTGTTGAAATAGTATTTGGCTTGATGACTTTTTTGCGCTTTTAGAGCGCATAAACCAGCATTTTCATAGGTCTCAGCGACAGCATAGTAGCTAGGTTTGTTGAGCGCTTGATTAAATAAGGCATCAGCTCTTTGAAACTCTCCTTGCTTACACAGAAAAGTACCATAGTTATTGTAAACATTGCCGTTGTTTGGGTGTTCTTTAAGCGCTTTCTTGTATAGCTCTGCCGCTTTATCAACTTCTCCGACTACATCGAAATAGTACGCTAAAGACAAACTGCTTTTGTAGTAGTGGGGTGCATATTTCATGGCTTTTTCTAAGCTTTGACGTGCTTTGGAATATTGTTCAAGTTTGATGTAGCTAAGACCCAAAGCAATACGTGTATCAGCCATATTTATTGGTGTGTGTTGAGTATTGGTATTATCCTCCTGAACGGTAACACAGCCACTCAATGTCATCGAGGCGAGCATTACGATGTGAGCATGGCTTTTCATAGTTCTGTTTCAAATTCCTTAATGTCAAACCGCGATTTCGTCTGTTCATCATAAGTCGATGTCGTATCGAACGTAGGAAATCGGGGTAACCGTGCGAGCGAATCGTCAAAACTTAACGATGGTTGTGAAGTTCGAGCAAGTCATTTTGCTTATAAAGTAGTCATTTAAGATAGAATAATGACTCTAATCTATATCTATTGTGTGAACTTCGTTAGAGTACTCGAGATAAAATAAATAGGTGTAATAGCAATGAGCACAAATAACAAACCTTGGTTAAAGACGTATCCCGATGATGTTCCTGAGTTTGTCGATATCGACCAATACACCAACATCAATGAGATGTTCGTTAAGCCGTTCGAGCAATTCGCGGACAACACGGCGTTTGTCAACATGGGACATTCACTCACGTATCGCGACTTAAACGAGAAAAGTGATGCTTTTGCTGCCTATCTTCAGAACGAACTTAAGGCGAAAAAGGGCGATAGAATTGCGCTGATGATGCCGAACTTACTGCAATATCCAATCACCATTCTTGGTGCGTTGAAGGCAGGACTTGTTGTGGTTAATGTCAACCCGCTATACACGCCAAGAGAGCTGGAGCATCAGCTGCGTGACTCGGGTGCGACGATCATTGTGGCGGTGACTAACTTTGGTAACAGCTTACAACAGGTCATTGCTAAGACCAGCATTAAGCATGTCATCTTGACGAGCATTGGTGATGAACTCGCACCACATAAACGAACGTTAGTGAACTTTGTGGTTAAGTACGTGAAAAAAATGGTGCCTAAGTACCATTTGCCTGGGGCGATTTCATTAAGACGTGCACTTACTGACGGTAAACGTATGGACTTTAACCCACCTTTGATTGAAAGCGGTGACCTTGCTTATCTTCAGTACACTGGCGGCACCACAGGTCTTGCGAAAGGGGCAATGCTAACTCATAGAAACATCATTGCGAACGTGCTGCAAGTCTATGGCCATTTCGGTCCTAGAACTTCTAAAGACAAAGAGCGTGCGGTGACTCCTTTACCGCTTTACCACATCTTTGCCAATTCAGTCAGTATGATGTTAATGATGTACATGGGTGGTAGCAACCTCTTGATTACGAACCCTCGTGATTTGAATAGTTTTGTCAGTGACTTAAGTAAATATCCGTTCACGATGATATTTGGGCTTAATACGTTATTTGCGGCATTGAACAATCACGCCAAATTTAGAGAGTTGGATTTCTCCAATGCTGAGTTCACCATTGCTGGTGGCATGGCAACTCAAAAACACATCGCAGACGAATGGCAAAAGATTACAGGGATGCCAATCATTGAAGGCTACGGTTTGACGGAATGCTCGCCTGTAGTTGCAGGTGGTGTTCATACACAGCAATCCTACGTGCCTGCGGTAGGAGTTCCCCTGCCAAGTACTGAACTGCGTATCGTAGATGAAAACGGTCAACCACTGGGTGTAAACGAAGTCGGAGAGATTCAAATCCGTGGTGACCAAGTAATGAAAGGCTATTGGAAGCAAGAAGCGGAAACCAGCGCTATATTAACCAAAGATGGCTGGTTGTATTCGGGCGATATTGGTCGTATGGACGAAGACGGCATCTTCTATATCGAAGACCGTAAGAAAGATATGATTTTGGTTTCTGGATTTAATGTGTTCCCAACCGAAATTGAAGAGGTAGCGACGTTACACCCTAAAATTGTTGAGGCTGCAGCGGTAGGCGTGCTTGATGATGTAGCAGGGGAACGCGTCAAGTTAGTCGTAGTGACTAGTGGTCCAGTTACCGTTGATGACATTAAGAAACACTGTCGTCAGCATCTTACAGGATACAAGATCCCTAAAGTGATTGAGTTTAGAGATGAGCTGCCAAAAACCAACGTGGGTAAAATATTACGTCGAGTTCTACGTGATGAATAAGATCGAACAGCTCACGCAATAGCCGGATAAAATTGGCGCTCTGCATATTCATAAGCCACACTTTTAGTGTGGCTTTGTTTATTAGGAGGCAGCGATGAAAAACGAACTGGACCCCGGAAAAGTACTTCAAGCCTACGACAACATAATGGAACATGGCACTGATACAGAGTTTGGCAAGATCTATGGCGGTGTTGAAGCGTTCTCAGATTATGATGGTTATAACGTGTATATGAGAGGTAATGGTGTAGAGCTGAAAGTGGGCTTTCACAATACCTATCATTTGGAATACGACCAAGAACACTTACGTGATAGCTTTTTGAAAAAAGTAGCGTTGTTAGCGAAGTAGAATCGTAGGAATACAGATGATATCTCCCCTATAGCAGGGGAGATGGGTAGATGTTGCCGTGACAGGATTTAGAAAATAGGTCGCAAGACAGTTTTACTCGTCTGTGGTAAACGCATCTGCACTGAAGTGTTCCAAATCGTAAGGCGTTTGCTGGTATACGCAGTAGTTGAGCCAGTTGGCAAACAACAAGTGGCCATGACTGCGCCAGCTCGCGATAGGTTTATTATCAGGATTGTTGTTCGGATAATAATTGACCGGAATTGCGGGCTCCATACCTTCACCAAGGTCACGGACATACTCGCCATGTAAAGTGTGTGAGTCGTACTCAGGGTGACCTGTCACAAATACATTTCGTTTGTCCTTGGTTGCTGCAAGGTAGACACCAGCTACATCTGACGTCGCTAGAATATCTAGATCCGTATGTGACTCCAGATACTCGGGCGAGAAATCTGCGTAGCGCGAATGGGGTGCAAGGAAAGAATCATCAAAACCACGAAGTAGCGGGTGGTATTGATGCTGAATAGTATGGTGGTAAACACCAGACAGTTTCTCTTTGCGAGTTCTTTTCGGCAAATCGAATAACAGCTTCAGTCCCGCTTGAGCCGCCCAGCACACATACAGAGTAGAGGTTACGTGCTTATTAGCCCAATTCATAATGGTTTGCAGATGTTCCCAGTAAATCACGTCTTCAAATTGAACTAAACCGAGTGGTGCCCCGGTAATAATAAGTCCATCGAAGTTACGATCTTTGATCGTTTCAAACTGACGGTAGAAGGTATCTAGGTGTTCCGTTGGTGTGTTCTTGCTTGGTCTGTCATCAATGCGCAGCAGCTCGACATCAACTTGTAGTGGACTATTAGAAAGCAATCTTAGGAACTGGGTTTCCGTTTCAATTTTCTTTGGCATCAAATTGAGGATCAGTACTTTGAGTGGTCGAATTTCCTGCGTGGCAGCACGGGTCTCCGACATCACGAAGATATTTTCGTTTCTCAATACGTTGGATGCAGGCAGTTGATCGGGAATCTTAATTGGCACAGCTTTCTCCCTAAGCTAATGTTTGGTCATCTGGACGTCTATACATCTAAAGTTAACGCAAACGTTTTTGCTTGTCGATAGTTAATTTTAGTTCAATTCGAGTATGACCAACGAATCAAACCGTGTACTGAGCCTGAAATTGGGTACAATGCATGGCTCTATACGTTTGAAGGTATCAACAATTGAAATTGACGCTTATCCGGGGCTTACCTGGCTCGGGAAAAACAACGTTAGCAAAGACGTATGATGCACAACATTTCGAAGCAGACATGTATTTTGTTAATGATCACGGAGACTACTGCTATGACCCTAGCCTGATTGAACAAGCACATTTATGGTGCCAGAAGCAGGTCAAGCAGGCTCTTGCCAAAGGTGAGGATGTAGTAGTGGCAAATACCTTCGTGCGACATTGGGAAATGAAGACGTACAAAACGCTAGCGCAGCAATTCAATGCGGATTTGGAAATTATCGTTTGTATCGGTAAATACCAAAATATCCATGGAGTTAGTGATGCTGTCATTGCTAAAATGCGTGCTCGCTGGCAAGACTGAACGCACTAAATATAGCGCTGTGTCACGCTAATGACGTATCAAATAATGCTCATCAAATAAAAGGCTCAATGGGACAATGGCTAAACGTTCACCCGTCATCGAGATGACGTCTTATGGTATCTATTCTACTTGGGATTCAGGCTCTAAAGAGCTGCCTAAAATTCAAGATTTCACCACCATAGTGCCAGCTGATGAGCACATTGAATTTGGCTTTATTGTTAATATCAAAAAGGCCAAAGGGGAGCGCGTTCGATACTGCATTTACCATCCTGGCATCGTTGGCAAGAAAGGACAGGTGTTGGAACCTTTTGATGGTGAAGAGCATATCGGCAGTAATGATTGGGATTTCTATCTGGGTGACACCATTCAGCTGCTGCACTCTATCGATGGCCTCGAAAGCAACCTAGGTGAGTGGCGCATGGTGCTTGAAATGCAAGGACGTGTGATTGCGGAGAAGAAGTTCAAAGTTACAGCAAGAGATGAAGGTCAGTTTTGGAAACATCGCGGCTTTTAATATCAGTTCGTCTCAATAGCTTCGTCCATCGAGTTGAGGATAAAGCACAAGTTATCGCAAGCGCTTCCCAATCTGGATGTACGCTCAAACGTATCCGCCGCTCTCGCAATTGGCTCGTTATTGGTCGTAAAGAGCAACTGGCATCGTTCGCATTAGATGCTGGTATAGGTTGGATATCGGTCGCGATAGAGAAAGTGTTATCGGAGTATAAGTCACCTATTCAACAAGTATTAGAGCGAAACCCTGAAGTAACCATTGCAGAACTGATGCATGAGTCGGGTTGTACGCTAGTGGAAGCTCGTGCCGCCATTGATGAATACGAAGGGCTATAAAAAACGCTGCATTCCACATATGTGAAAAGCAGCGCTAAGTTCTAGTGCTAGATTTAAGCCGTTACGTAGCCAATAACGAAGTCAGTGATTTTCACCATATCGTCAATAGCGATGTACTCTTCTGTAGTATGAACTTTTGCCATACCAGTAGAAAGGTTCACAGTTGTTAGGCCTTTACCGTTGAAGTTGTTCGCGTCACTACCACCACCAGTATGTTTGGTGTTGGCTTCGACGCCGTTTGCTTCAAAGACTTGCTTAATCTTCAGAACATGTGCGTCGTCTTCTGCGATAACAAATGCATCGTAGGCACGTGTTGATTCGATTTCAACTTCCGCACCGAATTTCTCAGCTGACGCTTGGAAAGTTTCAACCATATGGTTAACTTGAGCGGTTAACTTGTCGCTGTTTAGTGAACGTGCTTCGGCAACTACAGTTAGTTCTGGCATTACGATATTGGTTGCTTGACCACCGTTAACAGAACCAATGTTTGCTGTGGTTTCCGAATCGATGCGAAGCAGCTTCATGTTTGCGATAGCATCTGCAGCAACCATTGCTGCGCTGATGCCTTCTTCGGGAGCCAGACCTGCGTGAGCTGGACGACCTTTGATTTTAGCAACGATCTTTTGTTGACCCGGAGCACCCGTTACGATGGTTCCGATTGGGCCACCAGTATCAAGTACGATCGCGTTGCTTGATTGGATGTAGGACATATCAAAGTGTTCCGAACCGAACAGTCCACCTTCTTCGTGAACGGTGAAAGCGACTTCGATAGTTTTATGTTCGCGGTTTTGCTCTTTAAGGCAACGTACTGCTTCCATTACCGCTGCAATACCAGACTTGTCGTCTCCACCAAGAATCGTATCGCCCTTTGAGCGAATAATGCCGTCTTCAATGATTGGCTCAATGCCAATACCTGGAGTTACTGTGTCCATGTGAGCACTGAATACAATGCTACCTTCAAGCGTGCCTTCAAGGCGACCATATACATTAAACCCGTTAGTATACTGTTCTGGTACAGGAAGTTTGCTTACGGCGAAACCTAGCTCACCCAACTGTTCAGCGATAGCTTCAGCAATGGCTTTTTCATTGCCAGATTCGCTGTCGATTTTAACAAGATCAAAGAAGTGGTTAACAAGGCGGTCGGTATTTACTAGTGTCATAGGATTACTTCACGTTATGAAACAGGGACACTCACTTTACACCCTATGTTTACGTGCTAGACCTGAGGTAAATCAAAAAAAGCGCCGCATTTTAGGTAAATCGACTGATATCAAGGCTGTTTGTGCTTAGAAAATTGGTAACAAGCTGCAACAGTGGTGGAAATGATAAGAAAACTACCCAACCATTGAAGGTTTGTAAGTTGCTCCTGCAAGAAAACTGCCGCGAAAATCAACCCGAATAATGGCTCTGTCCCCATCAAAAGTGATGCTTGGCTTGCGTGAAGAAATTTGACGGCATAGTTCTGCAGAAAAAACGCCATAAGAGTACAACCTAAAGCAAGGTAAATTAGGCAACTCAAGGTGAACCAATCAATTTGCATCATGGTTGTTGTAAAGTGGGTAGCTGACCCTTCTTTAAACATTAATAACAAGCTTACGACAGTTACAACCGAGAGTTGAATAAAAGTAATCAGTTCGGTATTAAACTCACGTCCTGTGAAGGCTTTTCGGCAGGTAACAACCATGATGGCTCTGAGTACGGCTGCAATTAGAACTAATGCGATTCCCCAATTGAAAGTAAAGTCTTGTTGAGTCACGTTGGAAAGCAAAGCGACACCAATCACCCCTATAAAACAGTATGCCACCAGTCCTTTAGGTAATGAAACTTTAAGCCATGCCTTTTCCAAGAATGGAGTGAATAGGATACAGAGACTGATGAGGACAGCGACTTGTCCTGCTTGAGCGAGCATGACAGCCCACGTTTCGGTAATGAATATGCAGCTCAAGATAGCGCCGGTAAGTAAGCCTACCGTTAGATAGCCAATTGCGTTGTTAGTAAATTCAATGAAGAGTTTTTTCTTATATAGGATTACGACTAGTACGGCAGAGCTTAAAGCGAAACGAGCGAACAATAATTGTGGGACAGTAAGTGTTTGAAGAACCTGCTTTGACGTTCCGTAACTAGTTCCCCAGACGATTGATACTGCGAGTAGCCCTATAATAGCCCAATTTACTGTGAAACTTTGTGCGTAATTCCTATCCATCTGTAATTGCTCTTAAATATTTTTTGTGAATAATTCTATCGATATGCTAACTTATGAATAACAAAGTGATAATACTTCCGAAATGCATAGGACTTATGACTGATGGACACAAATAAACTCATGGCACTTCTGCCGGACATTGCTGCGTTTGTGACAGTTGTTGAAGCTGGGAGCTTCACCGCCGCCTCTCAGCGGCTAGGTATGACGCCATCAGGAGTAAGCCGCCAAATCAGTCGACTTGAGGCTGCGCTTAATGCCGATCTGCTTGAACGAACAACGAGAAAACAGGTAACAACGGACACTGGCAAGGTAGTGTACGAGTTCAGTAAGAAAATCATGGAGTCTGCTTCTGATATCGCTAATATTGCCAGTCAGGAAGGTGGAGAAGCCTTAGGAGAACTGAGAATATCGGCACCCAAAGCCTTCAGCCGCCATATTTTAGAACCATTAATGCTGCCGTTTCTCGATTTGTATCCCAAGGTAAAACTTCGCTTACTGGTTAGTGATGAGTTCGTCGATCCTTTTGGTCACAACTTAGATATCGTTTTCGAGCTGACACATTTCCCAAGAGAAAACTTGGTGGCAAAAACGCTTGGTGAAATCAAAGCTGTGCTGTGTGCAAGCAAATCGTATCTTCAAGAGCATGGTATTCCGTTCCATCCAAATAACTTTTTGAATCACAATTGTTTATTTCTCAATGAGCAACCAAACGATAACGTATGGCTTTTCAACAAGGATGGAGAAAACGTCAAAGTTCAAGTTGACGGTCGCTACTCTGTTAACCACTCCGAGATGCGATTAAATGCAGTGAAAAGTGGAGTTGGTATTGGTATCTTCCCGGAGTTTGTGGTGGAAAAAGCTTTGAGAGCAGGCGAGGTCTTACAGGTGCTACCAGAGTGGCATATTAACTCTCGGTATCAAGGGGAAATAGTGATGCAATTTCCCCAGTCAAAGTTCATGCCCGCTCGAAGACGAGCATTTATTGATTATATGGTTGCGTCAATGAAGCCCCCTAAACTAAGTTCATAAATCGCTGCGGATAATCACTGAAGATTGCATCAACTTGCTGTAAATGCTTAAAAGATTTCGGGTTATTGACGGTATAGCACCAGATCTGCAGGCCGCGCTCTCGCAACGTTCTAATGTGCTTTTGGGTAAGCCAACGATAGTTGAGATGGCAGCTGAATGCCTCGACCTCATCAATAGTTTTTAAAAGACGGTTATTAAGTCTGTTACCCAACACGCCCAGGCGCACGCCAAGTTTTGCTTGATGCAGTGCAAGCATAACCTCACCACTAAAACTTGAGATAAGCAACTGTTCTCGGTCTATCTCACTAGCATTGAGCCGCTCTGCAAGTAGAGCAACGACGTGCTCTGCATCATGTTTATCAACCTTGACCTCAATATTGATGCTCAGTTGGTTAGTCAGGCAGTAATTGAGTAATTCATCGAAGGTCATTAGTCGCTCACCAGCAAACTGTGGCGCTTTCCATGACCCAAAGTCGAACTGACTAAGTTGCTCGAATGTTAATTCATCTATTCTGCCAGTGCCATTACTGCATCGGTTAATAGTGTGGTCGTGACAAACCACTAGTATGTCATCTTTAGTTGGTTGAATATCCACTTCAACCCAGGAGAGGCCCGCTCTTTTTGCGGCTTGAACACTCGCTAAGGTATTTTCTGGATGGGTTCCAGCAACACCGCGATGACCTGCAATTAATGTACTCATAAATATTCCTAGACCCTTATCAATTCAACATAGATGAATGATGTTTATGTTGCAAAAATGTTATCCGAAGGCTATCTTGGTGAAAAGACATCAGACCAGTTGGTGAAAGATGAAGATTCATCATATTAAAGGATATATACAACAAATATATTTGGTTGAGTATCCAGATAAATTGCTCTTGTTAGACGGTGCAAGCCGAGCTGACGTGGGCACTATACTGCGTTTTATCACCGATGATTTACAGAGGCAAGTTTCTGATTTAAAAGTTATCGTCGTGACCCATATGCATCCAGACCACGCTGGAGCTGCCCATCGGCTTAAAGCCATTACAGGGGCTAAAATTGTCTCTGCAGCCAAAGAGCGAGATTGGTATTCTGGGATCGATGGCTTTCTGATGCATGTTACAGACTTAGTTTTGGCTTGGTATATGGCGAAGCGCTTAGGGCAACCTAGAAAGAACCTCTGGTACAACAAGGCGTTAAATGCGGATTACCAATTGATTGATGGCGATACCGTACCGTTATTTGATGATTGGCAAATACTTGACACGCCGGGTCACACAGACCGAGATATCTCGGTCTATAACCCCAATGAGTCGATTGTTTATGTTGCGGACTTAATGGTGCAAGTGAAGCAGCATCTCATTGCACCATTTCCTATATTTCATCCCAATCAATATCGAAGCTCAGTGGAGAAAGTGTATAACTTAAACGCCGAGCAGATTCTGCTGGCGCACCGAGGCCCTGTGGTTTTTGATGAGCGTGCAAAAGAGCATATTCTTGACACCGCGCCAATGAGACCAGTGACTCATTGGCGGGTAACGAAAATTAAACTTAAAGGAGTGTTTAGGTCTGTACTGACTGCGCGTTAATTTTGCTCAGACTTATCGTGTTTAGGGAAGATAAGTGCTGATGTGTCGAACCCGGCTTCAAAAGCGACTTTCAAATATTGGTCTAGCTTTGCTTCCTGAACGGTCGGTGTTCTCGATAAAATCCAAAAGTAATCGGAATTGTAGCCACTGATTAGCGCAGCAGAATAATCTGGTTCTAAGTAATAGACTACATAGCTACCGTAGAAAGGTCCGAAGAAAGACACTTTAAGGTGCGCTATATCAGTTGACGAAACAAATTTTGCTTTGCCTTCCGCTTCCGACCATTCCTGATCTTTTGTGTCCCAACCACGATTCAGTACTTTTACAGAGCCATCATCATTCATTGAATAGGTAGCGGTCACATTATCTAGACCTCGTTCGAAACTATGGTCCAGTCGAGCCACCTCATACCATTTACCAAGATAGTGGTCGAGATCGAAACCAGTAACGGGCTGTACTTTGTCGGGGATGCCAGTACAACCGAGTAACAACAGTGGCAAGCTAACCACAAAATAGCGAAGAATTGTTTTTATCAAGGTAGACTCCTTTTATTACCTAACTGACTCTTTCTAAATAGAATATACGACAAAAATCAGAGTTCAGCTTACAATGATTGCATCTATATCCTATTGCGAATACTCTGGAAACGAACATGTTCATTAATTCTAGGTATTACTGCGTCAATGTTTGAGATATTCATTGTATTAGCGTTACTGGTGGGGTTGTTCCTTGTTGCTCAGAAGTACTTTGTAAAGCAGGAAGACACAAGATCGTATCACTACAAAGTGAAGGGACCAATTCTCTCTTCGGCACAAACGGCTTTCTATAACGCACTAAAAGAAGCCGTAGGGGAGCATGGTGTCATCTTAACTAAGGTTAACATGGCTAATGTAGTGACTCCTCAGAAAACGAGTAATAAGAAGCAATGGTTCATAGCTAACAATGTGATTGCCAAAAGTTACTTCGATTTTGTTATTTGCGATCCGAGAACGATGCAGCCCAGAGTCGTAATCGAGTACGACAACGGTCAAAAGTTGGATAAAGGCAAAGTTGAACGTCAAAAGCTGATTATGCAAGTGTGTAAATCTGCAAATATCCCACTAATAGGTGCATCTGTTAAGTTGAGCTACCAAGTCAGCAAGATAAGACGTTTGCTTGCTGCACATATTGATCTTATTGAACCCGAAAAAGAAGTCCGTTTCTGTAAACGTTGTGGTAGCCCTATGACGATAAAGACGGCAACTCAGGGCGATTTCAAAGGACGACGTTTCTTTACTTGTAGTCGTCAACCATTATGCCAATACACCGAAAACTACAACGTCGTTTTCGATGATGAGGAATAGATACGTAGTACCACTAGCTTCAACAAACTGATGTAATTCACATTTTTACTGGTTAAAAGCATAAAAAAGAGTCGAATTGATGGCTTCTAAGCCAAACGATACCAAAAACACAAAAATCTACTTGCACAGCTTGGTATCTCTCGTTAATATCCATCTCGTTCCAAAGACGATGGGTCCGTAGCTCAGTTGGTTAGAGTACTACCTTGACATGGTAGGGGTCGGCGATTCGAGTTCGCCCGGACCCACCAAATTTTAGAAAGCCCGCTTCTCTGAAGCGGGCTTTTTCGTATATGCAAAAATTACATTCACTTTCGGAATTATAATTAGTGTATTCAACAAAAAGTAAGCGAGTGCAGGTATTGGCTCGTTGACGTAATTTCATTTGTTGAGTTCTATTCACTCAGGAAAAGTCATCTTGATTAGATAATTCATGCAATGTAGATATCGGGCATCAATAGTAATCCCATTGTGATGAAGAAAGTGAGCTATTTATATCTAATGATATGCGGTTAATAAGCTAGTGTTGTTTTATATAATAACTCAACTTATAAAGATGCTACTCAACCGATAATATTACCTATTCCACCTTGATAGAATTACTACATATAATTAATCCGGATCTCGTACGGATATAGGGTGTTGTTCCTACGAAATATTACGCATTCCGACACTTCATTACTCTACATCTTATAATTATTGAAATTTAGGTTATTATTGACCTTGCTGTTATTAGTGTGATTGTTTTATGTGATCTGTATTGGTTATTGGTTCGCACTTTAATTCCGCCCTAAAATAGAATTCTTGCTCTAAATAATAATAATCATTAAACGTCATGTCAGTTGGTCTGTTTGTTAGCATTTTCGCTTACGGGGGAGTAACTAATGGAATGTCTTAAAAGTCTTGAATGTTTTAACTGTATTCGAATTAAGAATATTGAGTACCGGTTTGATCTTCAATTAGAGAAGAGAAAGAACAAAGTAATAGACCGAAAAAGCAATCGAGTATGGAGTGAGACATGTTTAAGAATGCTTTGCTGCTTAAACCAAACACCTCAAGGTGTGGTTCTATCGAAAAATGAGATTGTTGATTTTGTTTGGGACGGAGAACCAATAAGCGAAAGTAGTTTGCTCCAATTGGTGTACTGCACGAGAAGGAATCTGGCAGATAAAAATATAAGGATTATAAGCATACGGGGCGTAGGCTACGCACTCGTAGAAGGGGAGAACGCCATTTATGTGTGTGCAAATTGACAGATTTATTAAAGGAATCAAGCATAGCAGCGCAAATTACCAGTACAAAATGCAAGGTATATATAGTGCAAGTGAGCAATGTATAGGGTATGAGGTTCTAATTGACCAAATAAGAAGTCGAGAAACTTTGCTTGGCCCCAATGTTCATAGTGACTTAACGTTTTCATCATCAGCTAATTATTTGCTAGAACGAATAAAAGTCGCCGTTGAGAATGGTAGGTTTGAATGTGATTGGTCTGGGAAGTATATCTTTCTCAACATAGAGCGAAGCAATCTATGTGATATTACCTTGTTAGCGAGACTTATTGAGTTAAATAGCTATCTATTAGAAAAACAAATTGGGCTAGTTGTGGAAATGACTGAACGAAACGTGTGTGGCAGCTGCGTACGAATCATAGAGGGGCTTACTCTGCTAAAACAGAATGGCGTAGTGACGGCAGCGGATGATTACGATATTTACAAGTCGGACTTTCGTGCTAATGAATTGGATATGAACTTATACGAGTTCATCAAAATTCAATCTCCCAGTTCGGCAAGAGAAGTGGATATGCTTGAAACCTTCGCACAGGTAAGGCCGGAAAAAATAATCATGGAACATGTTGAGTCTACGTCGATATTCAAAATGTTAGTTGGCTTAAATCGATTCTTTTGGGGATATCAAGGCTACTGCTTTGACAAAGGTACCCCAATCTATATTTAGCTGAGGGTTTAATTTTGACTGATATCGAGAAGTATGCAGAGACCGCTTCAAAGTTAGAGAGACAGCGTCAATTTAATGAAGCATCTATTTACTGGAAGAAGGCCGTAGAGCAAGCCACTGCCCGTCAGGATAAAGCGTGGTATCAGATAAGGTACCGATTTTGTGCCAAGCAAAGGGAAAAATTATGAGTTCTTTCGTTGAACAGCATACTGAAACGATTACTGCTTCTTTGCAGGAGTTTGGGTTCACTGAAGTTCAGCGTGGGAGTGATGACTCTAACTTCTTTATTATAGGAAAGCTTAAATATGTAAATATCTGTATATCTTGCAACTTGATAAGTAAGAGTTACGAGTGCGATATCCTAGCTAACAATGGCTATCACAACCTTGTATCAGATATTCCAACGATGGTTTTTTCGATTGATGCGCCATTGGAGGTAAATGTACTTGGTGCCATCAGGGTGGCTCATATCCAAGAGAGAGCCTTGGCGAAGTATGTACAGACGCGTGCTAAGTTCAGTGCTATTAACCAACTAAAGAGGTTAAAAGAACAAAACCAAATAGGTTAACCTTAGAGTTTTGAAAGCTCGTGAGGCGTAAATTGCTTTACGAGTTTTGCTACATTATATTTTTCAGAAGTAAATGAAATTAACTCTATCCGTATATTTCATCTTGGTATCGAATTTATGGTTACAGTCGGTTAAAACTTAACGTTGAAATAACATTACTCCATTCCTTTAATTCGAAATAATCGTTCTGAAAATACTGAACATTCGAGAAATATTATCTAGAAGATTTTACGCTCTCGGGCTAAGCAAGAGTGCTTTGATGTAGTGACCTCAACTGACTAGTAGCTAAGTGTCATTCTTTCACGATAGCCTGTCAGTAATGAACTGTTGTACTTTACGAAATGAAAGAACGCGGCGATTCAGTCATCCGCGTTCTTTCATAATGCAATATGTTAAGCGTCTTCTGGTACTAAATTAGGAAGCTGCCAATCTCCGCCTAGTGATTTAAAGACTCCTACTGTCACTTGTGCAGTCTGCAACCTTGCCGCTAGTAATCTATCTTCCATAATACGCTGCTGGCGTTGTGCATCGAGCAATGCAAGATGGTTGATAAGGCCTGCTTTGTACAATGATTGTGCTTTACTTAATGCGTTGTCAGAGGCGTTTAGTGCTTCTTGAATACGTTGCTCATTTTGCTGGCTTCGCCCATACGCAAACAGCATAGAGTCGACCTCGGTGATTGCAGTGTTGACCGAGTGTTCGTAGCCAAGTACTGCTGCGTCAAAGCGTGCTTCGTTCAACTCAACCAGTGCTTCGCCTCTTCCTCCATCAAACACGTTCCAGCTCACGCCAACCGCACCAGCCCACCCAACAGAGTCAGAATCAAATAAATCATCAAAGCTGCTTGCCGATACTCCCGGAGTTCCAGTTAGGAAAAACTTGGGGTAACGATTGGCAATGCTAGCTGCGACTTCTTCGTTTAACGCGGCCATTTCACGTTCAGCAATGCGTATATCTGGGCGACGTTTTAGAAGATCAGATGGCAGGCCAACGGGGATAACACCTTCTAGACTTGGCAGACCAGCACTGCTAGCAAGGCGAATATCGACTTGAGTAAGAGGTTCACCTAATAGAGTTGCCATCCGTTGTTTATGAACTTGTTGGGCGATTTCCAGTTGTGGAATAACCGACTCAGTTGCAGCCAGCATAGTTTGAGCTTGTGCTAAGTCGAGTTCAGAGCCATAGCCACTTTTTACCAGTTTCTTTACTAGCTCTAATGTCTTAGTTTGGTCGGCCAAGTTTGCGTCAATCAACGCCATTCTCTCTTGAGCGCCACGATACTGTAGGTAGTTGTGCACCAAGTCTGCGGTAATTAGGGTATTGAGCCCACTGCGGTAGATTTCTGCTTGTTCAACACGAATCTTGGCGGCGTTCGACTGTCTGTCGATACGCCCAAACAGATCCATTTCCCAACCTATGCTAACGCCAGCAAACACGCCATCATGCTGATTATTTAGCAAGGTTGTGGAGTCTAAAGGTGTGCCAGTTGGCAGCGAGTCTCCGATAGGGTTTAATGCTGGACCTAATAGGGAATCATTCTTACTCAACTGATAGTTAAAGTAGCCCGCCCCAATGTTAACAGTAGGGACTTTAAAAGAGCTCACTACAGATTGATAACTGTTGGCCATTTTTATCCGCTCGGCTGCCATTTTAAGCGGGATATTTTGACGCTGCACATCTTGTACCATTTGATTTAGTGAGTCGTCGTTAAAGCTTGTCCACCAGTAATCGTTCTCAGCTTGTTGCTTGTTACTACCATATAAGTAAGTGTTTGATAGAGTCATCGTTGGTTCTGTGTAATCAGGCCCAACAGCACAGCCCGCTAATGTTATCGCGAGAGTCAAAGGAGCAAGTTTTATCGCCTTAAGTAGGCATTTACGTGAGTGATGCGTTTTCATGTTTTATGCCTTTTGTTCTGACGCGACGATAGTGCCGTGTGTCGATGATTTTGCTGTTGTTGGTGTCTCTTTGTAGGCCAAGCGATAAAGAGCTGGCATAACAAATAGTGACAACACCGTTGCGGCTGCCAGTCCACCAATAATGGTTGCGGCCATTTGATCAAATAACAGGTCACTGAGCAGTGGGATCATCCCCAAGGCCGTGGTCAATGCGCCCATAGATATAGCCATCGTACGATTAATCGTCGCTGACTTAATGGCTTCGGAAAGTCCCAAACCGTTCTGCCTTTCTAGTTCAATTTGATCCATGAGCACGATGCCATTTTTAATAATCATACCCATGAGCGTTACGGCACCGATGAGCGCCATGAAACCAAATGGCTTATCAAAAGCAAGTAGGGCAAAGGTGGCACCTGTTGCTGCTAATGGAATCGTAGAAAGAATAATCACAGGCTGTTTAAAGCCATTAAACATCGCGACGAGGATAATCACCATGATGAGCAGTGCTTTAGGCAGCTGCTTCAAAATGTCTGACACTGCTTTGTGTTCGTCGTAATACTCGCCACCCCACGTCATTGTGTAGCCAGGTGGCAACTCAATTGCTTCAATCTGGTCTTTAATGGCATTTCGAACTCTCGCAGGAGTGCTGGTACGTTCAACCCCCGCCTGAGCTGTGATGGTTTTCACGCGGTCACGACGCCAAATCATGCTCTCTTCGGCTTTTAACTCGAAGCCATCCACAACTTGCCCTAGTGGAACACTGTGCAATCCAAGAATGGACTTAACGGGTAATGTCTCTAGTGATGCCATGGTTTGTTCAGAACCACGAAGCTGAATGGTAATTAACTCATCATTGAGGTTCATTTGACCAAGTGGCATGCCATCCGAGGCGCGCTTCATGGCAAAGGCGATATCGGTTCGATTGATGCCTGCACGGCGCGCTTTGTCTTGGTTAATAATTGGAGTCAGTACCTTACTTTGTTGGCGCCAATCGTCTCGTACGTACTTCGCTTCAGGGTGCTGGGCCATAATGGCTTTAGCTTGATTAGCGAGTTGGTGTAGTACAGCTTCATCTGGACCAGAGAAGCGAGCTTCGACCGCGTATTTATCAGCGGTGGCAAGCTTCAAGGCTCGGAATCGAGGCTCCGCATTAGGAAACTGCTCCTCTACCCAAGCATCACCACGTGCAACAAGTGCAGATATTGATTGGTAATCTTTGGTGTTAATTAGTATTTGACCGTAAGCTGGGTCAAACGGTTCTGGTTCAACCGTCACAGAGAATCGAGGAACGCTACTACCAATTGCTGTGGCGATGCTCTCCACTTCTGGTTGCTGTAACAGCCAGGATTCCATTTTCCTCATGTCTATTGAGGTTTGTTCTACTTTGGCTCCATTAGGTAGCCAATAGTCGAAGAATACAATTGGGCGATCTGATTGTGGGATAAAGTTAATAGCAATGTACGGAACAGCCATTGCGGTAACCGCAATTAATGGAATCAATGCTGCTAGCGCTTTTTTTGGATTATCGACTGTCCAGTTTACGCATTGTTTGTAGCGAGCCATTTTGTCTTCGCTGCTTTCTGAATTAGGTTTGATGAACAGCCAACACATGAGAGTGGTGAATGTCATAGCAACAAGCCAAGAGAGTAAGAGTGAAGACGCTATGATATAAAATACTGAGCCTGCGAATTCGGCTGCGTCCGTTTTCGAGAATAGAACTGGACTTGCTCCCATGATGGCGATGATAGTCGCACCCAATAAAGGAACACCAGTTTCCTTAACAGAGTCTAACGCCGCTTGTGTTCGCTCAACACCTTTATTTAACTTTGCGATCATCATGTCAGTGATAACGATGGCGTTATCTACTAGCATCCCAAGTGCTAAGATAAACGTACCTAGGGATACTCGGTGTAAATCTATATCGTTGATGTTCATATAGATAAGCGTTAACAGTATCGTCAGAAGAAGACTGCCGCCAACAATTGTTGCACTCTTAAAACCCATGAAGATCAGTAGCACCACAAAGACGATCGCCACACTTTCTAACAGGTTGCCGACAAAGTTGTCGATAGCTTTTTGTACTTCGTCAGGTTGAAATGCAATAGTCGAGATATCAACCCCAAGAGGCAAGCTCGCTTGGTAGTCATTGATAATATCTTGGATCGTATCGCCTAACGACACGACATTAATCCCCGGGACTGGACTTACTGCCAATGTGACCGAAGCTTGTCCGTTGTAGCGGTTTTCTGTAAGTGCTGGTGTTTGATAGCCCATGGTGACATCTGCAACGTCACCGAGTCGAATAAGCCCAGTGCCAAACTCACTGACCCCGCCTTTAATTACGAGATTGCGAATATCGGCTAGAGATTGAAATTCACTACCTTGGTGAATTCGAATACGTTCTGAACCAGCATCGAATTTACCCGTTTCGAAGGTGGTATTGGTACTATTAAGTTGATTCCAAACTTGAGCTACAGACAAGCCATACTGAGCAAGGCGTTCATCGGGAAGGTCGATATAGACCACACGTGGTTGGACACCGTGTAATTCAATTTTCTTAATGCCTTTTATGGTTTTTAAACGACGTTGGAGTTCTTCTGAATAACGTCGAAGTTCTTCCGGCTGAGCATCGTTGCTATGAATGGCAAACAACATGCCATAGACTTCGGAAAACTCATCTTGCACTAGGCTGATTTGCGCTGTAGCAGGGAGCTGCAGTTTTACATCTTGTACCTTACTGCGAAGTATGTCCCATTGCTGAGGCAAGTCTTGGGAGTTCAGACTTTCTTTAAGGTCTACGAATACCATGGACATGCCTGGGCGAGACAGTGATCGTAACCGATTTAGTTCCCCCATTTCTTGCAGCTTGGTTTCGACCGTATCGGTCACCTGTTTCTCGACCTGTTCAGCCGATGCTCCTGGATATAAGGTAACGACAACCGCGGTTTTTACGGTAAAGCTTGGGTCTTCTAGCTTACCAAGATCAAAATAAGAATAGATGCCAGCGATGATACTAAGCGTGATAAAAAACAACAGAAATGTTTTTTGTCGAATGGCGAATTCGGCGAGTTTAATCATGTTCTATGTCCTATAGATCCCTAAGTACAAGTTTGTCTGCTACATCACCATCTTTTAAATAGAAAGATCCGCTCACTACTACGTAGTCGTCGCCTTTCACATTTCCAGAGATACAAGCTTGATAAGCATCTAAAGATCTCAGTTCAACGGGTGTCGAGACCACCTCGTTATTGCGTACCACATTGATATGTAGTTCCTCTTTCTCTCCCACTAGCGCCGAGTAGGGAATACAGAATGAATCTTTAGCCACCGTTGTTTTTGATGACACCGTAACGGACTTGCCCGAGAAGAGATGTTGGTTTGCATTGTCCAATGTGTAGGTAACGGTATAGGTCTGTTTGATCAGGTGAGGAAGTGGAGCTATCTCGGTGACATACCCGTTGATAGGAGTGTCTGATTGATACCAGGTAATAGAGCCTGAATCGTTGATACTAAACTGGTCGATCATATTTTCTGGCACATCAATCTTAACGTCCAATGCGGAGTTATCTTGCATGGTTGCTACGGCAATACCGGGTAGAACCTGCTCATGGGCATCAAATTCTACGCTGGCGATAATACCGTCAAAAGGTGCGACCAACTGTGTATAGCCTAATGTGTCTTTGGCTCTCTGGATGTTTTTATTGACGACTTTCACTGCTGAAAGGCTACGTTCATAACCACTCGTGGCACGGTCCAAATTTACACTGGCAATCGCATTGTCAGCGATTGCTTGTTTAACCCGTTTTAACTCGGCTTTTGCTAGTTTGTGAGCTGATTTTGCTTCAAGCATCTTTGCTTCTAGTTCTTCGAGTGCTACTTGATAGTCATGAGGATCTAAGCGAGCAATTACGTCACCCTTTCTAACACTATCGCCTGCTTGTACGTGAACTTCGCTCAGCGTACCGGGAACTCGAAATGCCAAGTTAGCGCTATCATGAGCACGGACTACACCACTAAAATGCTTGGTTGAATTATCTTCTAAGCTATTGAGTCTGATGACCTGTAAAGTGGTTTGTTTTGGTTCAGGTTGCTCTAGCACCTTGGCTTGATTGCATCCAAGCAACGCGATGGACGTTGCGATGCAGAGTGTGATTGTGTTTATTGTTTTCATAATAGATAGCTCCGTAATAATGGAGCTATCTTAATATTGAACAGTGTTCAAATAAGCCGTCTCTGATGAGACTTACTGTCATAAAAATTATGACAATTGATTGAGGCGCGGTATTTCTGAAGAGAGGTGCTCGATGAGCACTTTACTGGCTTTATTCAATGTTTTTGGCTGAGGGTAGAGTAGCCAACCATCTTCTTTTATGGCTGTTTCTTGAGGTAGCAAAGGCACGAGCGTTCCTTGTTTTAGCTCTCGTTGTATCATCATTGTCGGTAAGAAACTAATACCTCGACCCCTTATGGTCGCGCCTTTAATAAAGCCGACACTGTTGGCGATTAAACTTGCTTTGACAGAAGCGGTACCTGAATCAAAGTGCCACTGGCTGTCGATATCACCACTAGGCCAGCGAAAACAAATACACTTATGTTGGTCAAGTTCGTCTAACGACTCTAGAGCTCCAAACTCTTCAACATACTCAGGCGAAGCGACTAATGCTCGGCGATATTGAATCACTTTTCGGGCAACAATATCAGAGTCGAATATGGTTCCGCCGTGAATAGCGATATCTAAACCCTGCTGAAAAATCTCATTGAATCCGTTACTGATACTGCGGATGTCGAGTTGAATCTCAGGGTATTTGTCATGAAATTCGAACAAGATAGGCTGCAGAAGGTCATAAGTCTCGGGTAGGACTCCGAGCTTAATTTTCCCAGTAAGCATATCTCTAGAACTGGACAGTGATTGTTGAGCACGGTCGAATAACTCTATGGCTTGGGTAATTTCGTCAAAATAGGTGCTACCACTGTTTGTCAGCGATAGGTTGCGGGTTGTCCGGTGAAATAATTGCGACCCTACTGCCTTTTCGAGTTCATTGATTCGCCGACTGACATTGGCTCTAGGCAGGTCAAGGGCATTGGCCGCGGCAGTAAAACTGCCTAGTTCTACTACTTTTGTGAACAGTTTTAGGTCTGCAATTTTCATATCAGAATCGTAGGTGCTAAAAAGACGGAATTTTCGAGCGTATGATAGTAATTAAAAAGATGAACAGCATGGTCTGAAAAGGACTGATTGCCTCATTAGCTAGCGTGATATGAATAGATTGGTATGGAATATTGAAGAGGAAGGGTGGGTTGGTAGTATGCATTGACTGTATCGTTCGAGTTTGCCAGCTGCATACTACCTTTGTTGTTTTAGATAATACTTTCTAGACGAGAGAGTTATTTAGCCAGAGGCATAATTTCGAAACCTTGCTTAAAGCTATCTAGCGAACTAGCCAAATCTTTGAGCGTGTTCGCATCACCTTCAACTTGAGCTTCGTTGGACTTAATCAACTCATCAAGCGTAGTTTGACCTAACACCACCTTGGTCAAATCGGATTTGTTGATGCGTAGGGTGGTATCGGTATCTTTCACTATTTCATCGACTTCAAGGCTTGCCATATTGGCGTTAGACACTTCAACGTAATAGGTTTCTTGAACGTCAGGATGAACCACATTCATATTGAATTCTAAACCTAGTGTTTCCGCTTTAGGAGCATTGAGGCGCACGGCGATGAAATCTAGGAAACTCGAAGTTGGTGTGTTGGCGATAACATCCGCCGATGCTACTTTAGTTCCTTCACCGATTTGGTTGGTACGAAGCTCAACCGCAGCTTGTAAGTAGCTATTACGCCACGCCATAGTTTCTGACTGATAGCCTTGCTGCTCAAAGCTGTCAGCTAACAACTCGCGTGCTTGTTTGTTATCGGGATTACACATGACAACATCATTGAGCAGTTGAGAGGCTTGTTGATACTCGCCCACCGCAAAATGTTCTTGGCCGACTTTCATGAAGGTATCGATACCAGCAGCGTTAACATAGGTACATGACTTATCAACTGTAGTCAGTGGATTGGTGTTAACTGGATTCATGTCGTAATAACCCAAATACATGTTCACAACAGCACGTGCATTATGCGAGTAGGAGCCGTGGTAACCTCTTGAAGCCCAGTTGTTTTGCTGCGTTTTCGGAATGATCTTGTCGATTTCACGCCCAACATCATTAATGGTGACACCATGGTTAGCAAGGCGCAGCGACTGGTTATGGACAAATCCATAGTTATCGCGCTGAAGGGTAATGTAGTCGGAAATTTCGTTCCCTTTATCATTCCACATCGGAGCAGAGTGAGCAGCGTGAATACTGTCGACTAATCCAGAGTCTACAAATCGCATTTTCAGCTCTGTCAGGTACTTAGTCCAGATTAACGAGTCACGGACTTTAGCACCGCGGAAGGTATAGATATTGTGTTGGCCGTCGTAGGTCAGTTCTGCAGTATGCAGTGTGCGGTATTCAGGGATGTAATGAACAATCTCTGCGGGTGCCTCTGCTCCTGGCATATTGATAAAGTGGAACTCTAGCCCACCAATATCAACGGTCTCTTCTCTTTCTTCAATGTATTGCGTTGGCGCTACAAGCGTAACATTACCTTTTGATAAGCCCATGCCCAGTGCATTATCAACAATACCAGTGACATCGTTACCCAGTTCTGAGCCGTATTGATAAGCTGAACGACGTCCCATTGCGTTGCCCGCTAATACATTTTCGTCCGCCATTTCACGGATGAAATCTACCGGTGCGATAATAGGAGCACCTTCTACAAAGTCACCTGACTCGTAGATACCACGCGAGCCGCCGAAGTGGTCAACGTGCGTATGCGAGTAAATCATACCTACGATGTTATGCTTGCCGTTGATTTTCGGAAGATGCTTTTTCGCAAACTCCCAACCTGCTAGTGCGGTTTCAGCCGTTACCATAGGGTCGTGAATAATGTAGCCTGTTTTTGCTTTGTAGATAGTCATGTTTGAAAGGTCAGCACCACGAATCTGATACACACCTTCAGTGACTTGATACAGACCGCCTGACGTAAAGTTCATCTGTGCTTGTCGCCAAATCGAAGGGTTAACCGAGGCTGGAATTTCATCATTATCTAAGTGAGCCATGCGGTTTTTTAGCTCTCCTGCACGATGGTCACCAAACTCGGCTATTAGGCCTCGCTTGGAACGATCAAACGCGGTGGTATCTTTCCATGGAAGTGTTTTTGCGAGCGCATTGTTGGCTTCGATAGTGTGTGAAGTTGCTGGTTTACCTTGGTAAGTCTCTACTGACTCGTAATCTGCAAATGCATGTGCAGAAACAATAGATAATACGGAAACAGCTAGAATGGATTTTTTCATAATGGCCTCATAAATTGTGGGCTTTAAGTATCTGAGGCGCATTGTAGATAGCGAGATAAAGACCAACAACGCAGCGAGGGCGATAGCTGATATCACAAGGATAAATATCAGTATGTCTATTTGTGACAGAAAAATGATGTCAGGTGAGGCATATAACTTTAGTGGGAGAGGGTATGAGGACAAAATAACAGACCTCCGCTCAATGAAATGAACGGAGGAAAAGAGCGACATAACTGTATGTATGACGCGTAGGAAGTCTAGTTGTATTTCTTAAAAATAATCGACGTATTGATACCACCAAAAGCAAAGTTATTGCTCATGATGTATGCAGCGTCGATATTGCGTCCTTCGCCAGTGATGTAATCTAATGCACCACACTCTTTATCGAGGTTGTTTAGGTTTAACGTTGGGCTAAACCAGCCAGAGTTCATCATCTCTAAGCTAAGCCAAGCTTCAATAGCGCCACAAGCCCCTAAGGTATGACCAAAATAACTCTTAAGAGAACTGATAGGAATGTTGCCAAAGACATTGGCTGTTGCGTTACTTTCTGCGATATCACCGCGCTCTGTAGCGGTTCCATGGGCAGAAACGTAGCCGATTTTATCGGCGGTGATACCGGCATCTCGTAACGCCATTTCCATACAGATTTGCATGGTTTCCATTTGAGGCTGTGTTACATGTGCAGCATCGCAATTACTGGCAAAACCGATGATCTCAGCGTAAATAGTGGCACCTCTAGCAACGGCGTGTTCGTAGTCTTCAAGGATCAATGTGCCAGCGCCTTCGCCAATGACTAAGCCGTCTCTGCCTGAGTCGTAAGGACTCGGCGTGGACTTTGGATCATCGTTTTTTAAGCTGGTGGCAAATAGCGTGTCGAAGACGGCCGATTCCGTTGGGCAGAGCTCTTCGCCACCGCCTGCAACCATCACCGTTTGATAGCCATGTTTGACAGCTTCAAAAGCATAGCCAATCGCCTGACTTCCTGATGTACAAGCGCTACTGGTAGGAATGACGCGACCTTTAAGGCCGAAGAAGAGGCCCACATTAACCGCGGTAGTGTGGGGCATCATCTGAACATATGTGGTTGCGGTGATAGCTTTAGTGCTTTTTTCATTGAGCATCACACCAAACGCACCAATGGCATCGGTACTTCCGGTAGAAGAGCCGTAAGCAATACCAGTTTGCCCGTTGGTAAGAACGTCATTACCTATAAGCCCTGATTGCAGTAATGCATTTTCAGTAGCAACAGTAGCGAGCTTAGAAACACGCCCCATACCGCGAACTTGTTTACGTTTATAATGCTTAGGCAATTCGAATTGATCAATTGGTGCAGCTAATTTTGTATTTAACCCGTCATATTGCTCGTAACTTGGCATATATTGAGTGGCGTTTTCACAGGCGCGAAGCTTCGGCTCAACTGTCGTCCAGTCGTTGCCAAAAGCGGTAACGCCGGACATTCCTGTCACTACAACACGGCGACTCATACTAAGCCTCCGTTAACAGAGATAACTTGGCGGGTGACATAAGAGGCTATATCAGACATCAGATAGCTTACCAGACCAGCCACTTCTTCAGGCTCACCCATTCTTCGTAGTGGAATTTGTGGCATCGCGTGCTCTTTCACATGCTCATCCACCATTCCTGTATCAATCAAACCAGGTGCTACGCAGTTCACTGTGATCTTGCGCTTAGCCAGTTCTAGAGCGAGCGATTTTGTCGCACCAATGACGCCAGCTTTTGCAGCGCTATAGTTCGTTTGCCCGCGATTACCCATGATGCCTGACACAGATGCAAGAGTGACGATTCTGCCGCCTTTTCGTTTTTGAACCATTGGCATTACACAAGGATGAAGTACGTTATAAAAACTGTCTAGGTTAGTATGAATAACCCCATCCCACTCTTGCTCCGTCATCGCCGGAAAAGCGGTATCTCTAGTAATCCCCGCGTTGTTGACCACGCCGTAGTACGCACCATGCTCAGTAATATCCGCCTCAATTTGCTCACGACATTGGGCACGATTACTGATATCAAACTGAATCAAGCGGCCATTACCGCCATTCGCTTCGATGGCTGACAACGTAGCTTGCGCGCCTTGTTTATCGCCCATGTAATGCACGGCGACGGTAAAACCATCATTAGCGAGTTGTATAGCAATGGCTTTACCAATACCTTTACTGGCACCAGTGACTAAAACTTGTCGGCTCATTGGGAGTTCCTATTTTTCATTTCTTCTAATTTTTGTTCAGATGGTACGTAAACATTGAGTTGGCATGAAGCAAGTTGTACTCCATCAAGCTCAATTCGGGCAGAAAATACCGCCATTCCACTATCTTCAATTACTTTCTCAGCATAGATATCGAGAGTTTGTCCCTGCTCAAAACGGTCACAATCAACCTGGTAACGTCGGCTACCTAATAGAAAACCGATGGGTGGTGTCTCACCTTTTTGTTTCGCATGAAACCCTGACCAAGCGGCAATAGATTGTGCCATGAACTCGATACCGACGTATGCGGGAGTGGTCTTAGATTCGTTATCAAAAAACAATTGGTGCTCGCCAATATCCACTTGGCAGTGCACAGACTCTTCTTGTACATCAATCAAACGGTCCACCAAAATCATCGGTGCATCATGAGGAAGCAGTTCGGCGATGTCTGGAAAATTAGTCATTCCATTCTCCAAAAATAAGACTGATGTTGTTGCCGCCAAAGGCAAATGAGTTACTCAATATTGCTTTTCCATTGAGTTTGAGGTCAGTCTCCACAAGGCTAATGTCGATGTCGGGTGCTTTGTTTTTGCAGGATTGCTTAGGCAAAGACAAATCCGATTTGAGTATGTGGTAAGCAATAGCCGCTTCTGTTGCGCTGGCTGCGCCAAGTGTATGGCCAGTAAATGGTTTGGTGGAGCTAACTGGCACGTTAGAACCGAAAACACGAGCAATGGCTTTGCTTTCCATACTATCGTTTAATGGTGTCGCGGTTCCATGGGCATTAATATAGCCAATATCTGTTGGGCTTAGTTGAGCATCTGCTAGGGCTTTTTGCATTGCTTCTTCCGCACCACGACCTTCCGGGTGAGGCGCTGAGATATGATGGGCGTCAGAACTGTCACCAGCCCCTAGCAAAGCGATTGGCTTGTTATCGGTGTCTAATGGTTGATGACCAAGCAGCATAAAGGCGGCGGACTCACCAATATTGATTCCATCTCGAGCTGCATCGAATGGACGACAAAGCGTATTGGATAGCGCTTCTAAGCTATTGAATCCGTTCAGTGTTAGTGCACATAGCGTATCTGCACCGCCTACAATAACCGCATCTACCAGCCCTGACTTGAGTAGCCGTTTCGCTGTGATAAATACACGCCCACTGGAAGAGCAGGCTGTTGAAATCGCATAACAAGGACCTTTGATGCCAAAGTACTTAGCAATAAAGTCACTACAGTTACCCAACTCTTGTTTGGTGTAATGATATTCTTTTGGAAATTGGCCTGTAGCCAGTATTTCAGTGTAAGCCACTTCACCGTCGGAAATCCCAGATGTGCTGGTCCCTACAATGACGGCGACGCGCTCTGAACCATAACGATTAATGGCGGCTCGCACATTGTCTTCTATTTGTTGCAATGCAGAAAGCGCCAATCGATTGTTTCTTGAATCGTAGTGGCTAAGCTCGGCGGGAAGCTCAGGTAGTGCTTCTTTAACGCGTCCTACGACAGTCTCTTTTCCCGAATTCAACAATCCATGGTCGTGTTCCATATGGTTGCAATAACCTTGAGACAAACTCCGTCTTACACCTTCAGGTGTATGTCCTAGAGCTGAGTGGAACCCGCAATCTTGGATGAAAATGGGTATTGGGGGAATGCTTTGCTTCATACCTATCTATTATTTACTGCCGTTGAGTTGAAAGTTGAGCGTTTGGATTACAATTGAGTACCCCAATTGTTGGTGCTCAAAGTAAATTTTACCACGAAGTGGATCTGGGTTGCTGTAACGGATTGTGATTACCGTAGCCCCAGTCTCATCGATGAGCTGACGTTGTTGCGTGGAATCTTTGATTCGCCAACCTATTGCGCTAAGTGGAGCTTCCCAAGCGCTCTTTGGCCAGAGCGTCATCATGAGATTAAACAAAATTTGCTCCGGCTCAGGAAGTGTATTCTCCAAACCGTTTAGTACATTCGCCTCGATATCGTTATTCTGATAACTCAGAGACATAATGCGTGTTCCCCATGAAGAGAACCCAGCGAGTACAAGTTTGTCTTTATCCACTTGCAACTGCACTGGCAGTTGTGAGGACTCTGGTCCCTTTGGAGTTTGCCAGGTCGCACTGATCAGTTGACTGGCGTTGAGCTGATACCCTAGTTGAGCTGGAGTTGGCAGTTCAACCGATGTATTTGAGTTTAGTTGCACTTGTGTAGAAGCATCTTGTGGTTGTAAAGCACAGCCTGTCGTCACTAGGAGGAAGAGCGTTGCGATCAACGTACCGATACGTTGCTTTAGCCTATTAATAATCTTTATTGGTGTGTGAGCCAGAGTAGGAGAAAAGGTTAAGGTCATCTCATTTCCTTATTATCAACAATGGCTAAAGGCGAGAGCAGCCAAGCCACGAAAATACCGACTAATACGGTAATTCCGAAGCTGTGAATAGCGTGTGTTTGACTCAAAGACAGCAAACCGAATGACAATAATGTCGTGATAGCAGAAAGCGTGATCGCTAGCAAGGTGCTTTGGCATCGCTGTTGTTCAGCAAAAAACAAGGTGTAATCGATGCCAATACCAATGATTAGAATCAGTGCCAGTAGGTTAAACAGGTTTAATTCTCCACCAGACAACACTGTCACGGCCAATCCTGCAACACATGCGATGAGTGAGGGTAGAAGGATTCGTATGCTGTGAGCCAGACCATAGCGCCACACTAAAACGGCGGCGATAGCTGCAATGGCAAAACCCAACAACTCCATAATCTTGACTCGGTATTGAGCAAAAAGATCAGACACTTCTTCTGCCTTGTTCAGGTAGGTGATGTTGTTATGCTGGTGGGCTAGCTGTTTAATACTTTCAGCGCTAGACACATCTTTTAGTAAAATCACTGAGGCGACTTTACCTTCGATATCGCCGAGATATAAGAAACGAACTGGCTCTGATACCGCCTGTTTAAGGTAGTCAGTTAACGTGATCAATTGAGGCTGTTTCGCCATCGACGGTAACTGACTTATTTGCAGCGCCGCTTTTAATGGTTCGGCTTGATCTGCGTATAAATTCTGAATCAACTTAAAATCTTCCGCCTGTCTTTGCTGCGAAGGAAGGTAGCGGCTTAGACTTTGGTAACCGGTAATCACGTGATTGTCTTGCCATGAGTCCAATTGCGGCTCTAGCGATTCTAAAGTTTGCATTAGCGCTTCGTTGTTTTGAGCGGTAACCACTAACATTTGCTGAGAGGATTGCATTCCGGTTAAACCAGAAATAGTAGATTCTTGCTGTTTCAAGTCTGCTGGCATCGCCTGCAACTGATGGATGTCATCGTTATAGTGTACTTTGGTGACAGCGATAGCGCTTAACAGCAAAACAACCAGAGGTAGGCCCAACCAGACACTTTGCTGCTGCCAACAGCCAAGCCACAGCTGACTCAACTTCTGACCCGGTAGAGCACGTGGCTGACTTGGTGTTTTTGCTAAAATTGGGTACCACGCGATTACAGTGACGTAGGCCGAGATCAGTCCAATTGCCGAGAACAAGGCTAACTGTTGTAAGCCAGGGAAAGGGGCAATTAATAAACCTAAGTAACCAATTAAACTAGTGAGTAGCCCAAAAGTGATCGCTACAAAAATATGTTGCAACCCTTTAACGCTGTTCCACTTATTACCCGCTGCTAAACGGTCAGTAAGAAAGTGAAAGGCATAATCAATAGACACACCAATCAAGCTAGCACCAAACACTAAGCTAAATAGATGGACCTGTCCAAATATCGCTGTTGTCACTGCCAGAGCAACCATCAAACCCATGGAGACGGAGAGAAGTGCTAGAGCAAGAGGCACGACACTTCGAAAAATGAGAACAATTAAAAGAACCACGCCAACGAGCGAAAATACGCCAATTGTACTGATTTCGGACTTAGCACTGCGAGTACCGAAATCGGCATAAAAAAGTACACCAGTATGTGCAACATCAACGTCAAACTTATGCTTGAGTTGCTGCTGCCAGTGTTCGATGTCAGGCACGGCTTGCTGCGCCTTCATACTATAAGGCGAGTCATTGAGTTCAGCCGTCACCAGTAAATAGGTTTTGCCTTGATACTCTGTGGTTAAGAAACCGTTCAGTAATTGGAACGCTGAAGAAGAGTGACTTACTTGACTTAAATAATCGCGAAACAGTAGAAAAGGGTCATTCTCCAATTCGCTACCTGTAACGCCAGAAAATGGGTTATAAATCGCTTGAATCACACGTTGTGTTTGGGCGCTAGGGTTGGTGATTAGCCGTTCCCTTTGATCTTTGGTCAGTTGCTGCCAGCGGTGTTGAAAGTAATATTGAGCCCATTGCTTTTGTTGGTCTTGTGATATTTTTGCAGTGACCGAAGCAAAGTAGGGACTGTCTTTCAGTTGATTAGCAAAAGTGTTTGCAGCGTTGAAGAGAGTCGAGTGCTCTTTTGAGTTATCGTTAGTCGATAGCACAAACACCACTTTGTCACTCATGCTTGCTGTTACTTTATTAAATGCACTTTCCGCGATAGGGTTTTGCTGGTTGATGGGGAGTAGCTTTAGGATGTCAGTCTCAATTGGTGAGGTCGCTGAGAATCCCCATTGCTTGATCAGTAAGAAAATAGCAAATACAACGATGCCAGCCCACAATGTGGCCAGTTGATAACAACGTGTTTGAGTGAACTGTAGGCGGCGCATAATGTTAGAACTTGAATTGAGCTTGTTCGGCATCCGTTAAGCTTTCAGGTTGGTAGCTTTGGTTGCTGAAAAGGATGTCGGTTTTATCGCCACGGATCTCTTGCAGTGTTAAGCGCTCAAGGTCGCTTTTTCCACCTAGTGTGATGGTATCAAAAACGGCATTGAGTGGTGCGGCTTTAGGCGTTAAAACTAAGGTCCATTGACCATTGTCGGCTTTAAACGTCATATCAAATTGCTGCTTTAGCTGTTCGGTATCACCATGAAACACGGCTAGGAATATATGGCTAAAGTAAAATGCCATAGGATTATCCTTTGCTGTGATAACTTGTGCAGGTTGGTCCGCGAAAGTCTGGCGTAACTTGTCTTTTGTTAACACTAACTGCACCGTAAAGGGCACATCTTGCCGCCATAATAAACCGTGCGTTTTATCGAGTGTAAATTGACCCGTTGAAGTTAAAGGTTGGTCAAACATTGCGAGCGTTCGCTTCTGTTCAAAATCGCCACGTACGATAGGATGTTGAGCGAGTTGTTGTTGCAACTCTTCCATTGTGTTGACCTGGGCCAACGCAAAAGGAGAAGCAATTAGCAGCATCATTGTTGCTATAGTTCTTAAGGCTGAACAATAGCGTCTAACGTGGATATTTTGTCTAATTTTCATTATTGAAATGTCCTTGTTTATGCCATTGCTCAACTTTATCGGTGAAAATAGTTGGAGAGACGAAACACATCTCTTCAGTTTCAATTGCTACCGCCACCTGTGTGGTGTGCGCTTTACACATACGAGCACCAGTTTGTGCATCGTAAATTACGTAGTCGACTCTCAGACGGTTTTCCCACTCAGTTAACTCAGCCGTTACTCGGATCTCATGATTGAAGGGAATGGCTTTAACGTACTTCACTCGGGTATCAATGATCGGCCACGCATAGCCAGAGGCTTGCATGGCACGATAATCGTAGCTGATTTTACTCATCAAAACTCGGCGGGCTTCTTCGAAAAATCGAAAGAAATTCCCGTGATAGATGACGCCCATAGGATCCGCATCTTGAAAAGAGGTAATGATGTTGACCTCAGCTGTAAGCGGATGTTGAATATCAGTCATAACGATTCCTAATACTGTATAAACCCATGGGGTTAACTAAACAATTTAACCAGAGAATGATTTACGTTGTAACGGTAAATTTAGCTTAATAAAGAGACCAGTGGCGCTGTTGTATGCGCTGCATGAAATGGCGCAATTCCGCTTCTAAAGGACGATCTTCAATGACCATTTCAAACTCACTTAATATGGAGTCTCGAATTGCCTTCAGATTTTCGCTCATATGATGTTCATCTAACTCATTTTGGCGTTTTCTGAGTTCTATGGCTTGAATACCAGCTAACAAAGAAGCCGCGGCAACTTGCTCAGTGAGCTCTAACACGCGTAAACAATCACGAGCAGCAATGGTACCCATGCTGACTTTATCTTGGTTGTGACACTCGGTAGAGCGAGAGAAAACACTCGCTGGCATCGTGTGTTTTAGAGCTTCAGCTGTCCAAGCCGAGATACCGATTTGTACCGCTTTAAAGCCGTGGTTAATAGGCTTACGTTCACCTTCAGCGCCCGTTAGGTTATACGGTAAGCCATTGTTGAACTTGTAATCCATTAACTGTGCCATTTGACGATCAAGTAGGTCGGCGAGGTTGGCAACACCCGTCTTGAGTGTGTCCATTGCCATAGCTATATGCCCGCCATAGAAATGACCTCCGTGCAGTACGCGTTCGTTATCACCGTCAATGATCGGGTTATCGTTGGCGCTGTTAAGCTCGTTTTCAATCAGCTGTCGTAACCAAGGCAGTGAGTCTTGTACAACACCAATGACATGTGGTGCGCAGCGCAATGAATAGCGGTCTTGCAGACGGTCACTGTTACGAGGCGGTCGCTCAGCCTGAAGATCATCACGTAGCCACGCTGCAATTTGCTGCTGACCTGGGTGCGGTTTTACAGCAAATAGGGCTTCATCAAAGTGGAAGTCATTGCCGTGAATACCCACTGAAACCATCGCAGTGATCTTGGTGCACAGTTGTGCAAGATATTCTGCACGTTTATACGCTAAACAAGCGAGAGCAGTCATCACAGAGGTGCCGTTCATGAGTGCCAAGCCTTCTTTTGGTCGCAGCGTGATAGGCTTGATGTTCAGTTCGTCAAAGACGTCTTTAGTTTCACGAATCTCGCCTTTATACAGTACATCTCGTTCACCGATGAGGGCCGCGGCAAGGTAAGACAGCGGTGTTAGGTCACCACTGGCACCGACAGAACCTTCTTGAGGAATTCTTGGTGCTATATCGTGATTGATCAGTGTTGTAATTTGGTTGAGTAGATCGTGAGAAACGCCTGACATACCTTGCGCTAGTGAGCATAAACGGGTCGCAAGCACAGCGCGAGATTGTTCGTGAGTGAGTATGTCGCCCAAGCCACAGCCGTGAAAACGAGTTAAATGAAGTGGTAGCTCATCGACAAGGTTTGGTGGAATAGCAACAGTACATGAGTCGCCATACCCTGTGGTTACCCCGTAAATAACACCTTCTTCTTTAAGAAGACGTTCTAAAAAGGCCACGCTGCGGTCAATTTTGGCAACATAATCAGGAGCACTATTCATACTAGCCGCTGCGCCAGCAGAAATGGCGACGACGTCTTCGATAGAAAGGCGCTCTGCGCCGAAGGTGATGTTATTTTTCTTGGTCATTGTGCTTACTTAGCGTCCAAAAGTTGAAAAAGTTGTACCACTGTAGTGGCGACTTTACTGCATAGTGCTCTAAGCGGTTCGCATACCGCTGGACAACGTGTTCCAAAGCGTTTTGTCGATTGTTACGTGGTAAGGCTATTTTGTCACTAAAATGCTCAAAATAGACATTAAAATGTGGTTCTTTATGGCTATCGTCTCGGAAACCAAAAATTAGGTAGACCGGAGCTTTGAGCACCGACGCCAACATAAACGGACCTTGAGGAAAAGGAGCAGGTTTATCTAAGAAGTCGGCCCAGACGCAGCGTTGTTCTTTGCTTGTCGATGTTCGATCGCCAACGATAACGACCCATTCGCCTTGCTCGATTTTTTGTTGCAGCATGATCGCAGTATCTGGGCCCATCTGACTGACCTGAATCAGGTTAAGGTCAGAGTTTGGATTAATGGCTCTCATTACTGAGTTAAATTGCTCGGCATGTTCTGTGAAAACTAAGGCATTAATTTTGATATGGGAATAGCGCTGGCTGAGAGCACGGCACAACTCAATATTACCAAGGTGAGAGCCCAGTAATAAAACACCCCGTTGGCTATCAATCAAAGGCTGGAACTGCTCTTGCCCATGAATTGTTAAATTATCCAGTGAGAAATCCCCTTGCCATGCTGCCAGTTTGTCGAGCATGGTATGACCGAATGACAATAGGTGTTTCTGACTGGTTAAATCATCGGGCAGAGCAATGTTGCGATGTTCCGTGTAGCGCCTTAAATTGTCGAGGTATTGCTGCGAGGCATTACGTGCTCGGGCATTGGTTAAATGGTAGTAACCAATAACTATGGGTAAAACGAGATTGAAAACTCGACGCCCCAGCAAACGATATACCCAAAGCAAGGTTTTGATACCGATAACGGTGCCACGTTCTTTTTGGGTTGACCAATGAGCACCAGATTTGTCCGAAGCGTCATTAGGTGTGTTCACATTTTGGTTGTGAAAATGGCGGGCGATCAATTTTGGGCTGCGCGGTAACATGCCAAAGAACAACTTCGTATGCATCTTGCTGATCTTTACATTGTCCCACAAGGCATCAAAGTGAGAGATAGCACCCTCTGGGTACATAACGCGGGTATCAATAAACTGAATGTCACAGCCTTCCCAGTACATACGAACCAAGATCTCGATATCAAAATCCATTCGAGTGCCGATGTTGTATCGATTGAGAACGTTGATAGTGGCCTCAACTGGATAGGCTCTAAAGCCACACATGCTGTCTTTTATTGACAGCGAAAGCGTTTCAACCCACACCCAAAAATGAGTGATATAGCGCCCATACAAACGGGATTTAGGTACGCTACTGTCATAAACTGGTTTGCCTGAGATAAGCGAATAAGGCTGGTTCTGTGATGTTTCGATTAAGACAGGTAGTGAGTCTAGATCGTGCTGACCATCAGAGTCAATTTGTATGGCGTGAGTAAACCCGAGCGTACTTGCATGACGAATCCCTGCCATCACGGCGCCACCTTTCCCTTGGTTTTGTTCAAGGGTAATAAGGTGTGCGTCGTGAGCGATGGCCACGGCGTTAAGCGCTGCTTTTGTGCTCTGGTCACTGCCGTCGTCGATAAGAATGATTGCAAAGCCATATGGCTTTAACGATTTCACCACGCCTTCGACAGTAGAACCATGATTAAAGCATGGAATGAGAAAGCAAGGCAGATACTGATTGCCTTGTTTTTGGATGCTCTCTGCATGTCCACACTCTTTGCTGTTACTCACTTGAACTACCTAGTTTCATTTTACCGGAGGAATGCACTACGATGTCTTCCCCAGCTATTGACGTATATTTAAACGCTAACTTTTGCGTCTCTTCATTCCAATTCAGAGTCAGTGTGATGATTGCATCAGGCAGAATAGGCTCTTGAAATTTAATCACTTCCATTCCTTTAAACGCAGAAGGTACGTTAAGGTGCTCAACTGCGTAATAGAGTGCCCAATCAATTTGAGTTACACCGGGAAGTAAAGGGAAGTGATTAAAGTGACCGCAAAAATCCAGAATGTCGGCGTCTGCTTGAATACAGAGCGTTGCAGACGCTGATTGTACATCAGAATTTAGTACGGTCGGTTTTCTTTTTGTCATGGTCGTGTCGGTCTTAGTCTTTTAAATGTAAGTCGTGTAAATGTAAGCAGTGTTCTTTACGATAAACGAACTACAGCAAGTCGGTAAAAAGCTTCTCGAGTTCAGATACTTGCCTTTTACCTTGACTGTTCAATGGTATTTCTGCAACGACTCGAAAACGTCGTGGAACCGCGATTGGCTCAATCCATTGCCTCAATTCTGCGCGCAGCAATAGCCAAAATTTGCCTTTCCCTAGGGATTCAAGCTTATCAAGACCCGCGGGTGTGAGTACGATAGCGGCGTTGAGTGACAAGCGTTGTTTATCGTGACAGCAGAATACGGCACTTTCGTAAATCCAGTCTAGCTGATCGAGACGTTTTTCAACCTCAACTAACGAAATGCGCTTCTCTTCTATTTTGACAATACGGTCAGTTCGTCCTTTTAATTCAAAGCGTTGTTCATCATGGAATACACAAGCATCCGCAGTTTGGTACCAGTTGTCAGCATCAATATGTGGTGACTTAAGCTTCAAACATTGTTCGTGATTTAGCTCGGCTTCAATGCCGGGAAATAGCCGCCAAAATTCATTTAGACTGTACTGTTGCTTGTAGGCAATGCCTCCAGTTTCCGTACTTCCATAGACCTCGATAGGTAATTGTCCAAAAAGTCCGTTAGCGTGTTTTGCAGCGTCGTAAGGTAACGGCCCTCCTGACGAGAACAAGGCGCGTATCTCCGAAGAATCTGTCTGGGTCGATAATCGCTTGAGTAGTGCAGGGCTGCTCACTAGCACACGATTGGCCGATGCATGACTTATCACTTGCTCAGGATACTCTAGGTTTCGGCAAGCAAATGCACGTCCAGTGCATAGTGGCCAAAGTACACGAAACAACAACCCGTAGATATGTTGATGAGAGACCGTGCTTTCGACGAGGGCATTGCCTAGCAGATCGCCCCAAATAGACTCTAGGATGGCAATTTCTGTGTCTAAGTGCTCGAGTGTCTTAACAATAGCTTTTGGTGTTCCACTCGAACCAGAAGTAAATAAGATGATTTCAGCTTGCTTTAAATCGAGGACAGGAAAAGGTTTTAGGTTTTCAAAGTGAGAATCAATAGCGACCCTTTCGCATGGCTTGCTCGAAACGGGCTCTACGCCAGCGTCATGGAGTAATAAATCGAACTGGGAGGAAAGCTCAGTCAACGCCGCATTTTGGTAGTTACCGGGAAGGACCACACTTTTACCTGCATGGCAGCAGGCTAAGAACCCAACGGCAAATTGATAGCTATCTAGTGTGCACACTGCAACGCGCTGTGAGGTCGAGTGTTCGAGCATGTCACTCGTGGCACGAATGTCGTGTAAGAATTGCTGCCACGTCCACTGTTTCTCCATATCGAACGCGACAATGTCTTCACCGATTTTAGAGGTGCCGAGTAGGTGCGCAAGCGTCTGGTGTGTGTTGTGAGGGCGGTTCATGTGATCAACATTTGCCATATTGAATTAATCCTTGCGTACAAACTGTCTGATTATCCATTCACCTGCAAAAAGACTTCCGGCTGCTAGATAGCTAATCAATCCGTTGTACAAAGTCCAAACCTCTAGTGTTTGAAAACAAGTGTAGAGAGCAATGCCCGCGTTGATAATAAAAAAGGCACACCATACTTTGGTGACATTTCGAGTGTAAGAAATGGCACTTGCGGGTAAGTCCGGTTCCTGAAGACGAGCGAAGCGCTCGATGATGGATTGTGGCTGCGTTAAGCTGACGGCGAAAACAGTCAGCATACAAAGATTAACGACGACGGGATAAAAGGTTAGCCATCCGTGCTGTTTAAATAGAGCACCTAATACACTAAGCGTGATTCCAGTGAGACCACTTATCCATGCAAGCTGTTTGAGTTCCTTGAATTTTGCCTGCTTACTAGAAATGATTCTTACCACAAATACTGTGATAAGAATCAGACTGATAGCTTGGAGACCGAATCGCTCTGCACCGAAATAGACGGCAAAAGGATAGGCAAAAATGACGATTGCAGACAGTATGGTCAGCAAAACTCGCATTATTTATCTTTCAATAGCTCAGTCACAGAGACCACAACGTCATTAACGGTGCGTACAGCTTTGAACTCTTCAGGCTTGATCTTTTTGCCAGTTACCTTTTGCAAGTGAACTACAAGATCAACAGCATCAATGCTATCTAAATCAAGGTCTTGATAAAGGTGAGCTTCAGGTTGAATATCCGCTTCGTCAATTTCAAACAGCTCCATGAGAGCATCTTTTACTTGGTCAAATACTTGCTGTTGGTTTAATTCTGTCATGCTGATATCTATCGATTAGTTGCTAGTTTGAGACGAAATGTACTTTGCAAGGTTTGCTACAGATGCAAAGTGTTCACGTGTATTAGTGTCGTCTGCGTCAATTACGATATTGAACGTTTTCTTAATGGCTAAGCCGAGTTCAAGAGCATCAATGGAATCTAGGCCTAGACCATCACCGAACAGTGGTGCATCAGTTTCGATATCGTCAATAGTAATATCTTCAAGGTTTAGGGCGTCAATAATCAGTTGTTTGATTTGGTTTTGTAGTGCTTCCACAGGGTCCTACTTATTGGTGTTCATTTTCGGGGAAAATCGCTTCGGCCAAATAACGGTTTAGTTTTCTTGCCGCTAAAGTCGGAGAATTAGTTTGCTCAATAAAGGGCGCGATTTCAATCTTACCCTTTATTTCGACATGGAAAAAGGGCTTGGTCTTTGGAACTTGGTACCACTTTTTTTGTTTCGTGAGAAAAGAGGGCATTACAGTAATGTGAACTACCCGCAAATCACGCTGAGTACGCACGGCAATTTGAGCTGCACCTCTTTGTAGCTTTGATTCGACACCAGGTGTGGTGCGTGTTCCTTCTGGGAAAACGAGTAACACATTGCCTTGCTCAAATCGTTGTTCGCAAATTGTAATAACATCATCTGGGGCTTCATTGGGAATATAGCCTGCCGCTTGTACGATGTGTTTCATAAACGGGTTACGCCATATTGCACTTTTCACCAAGCAATCACATTGCTTAAGTTGCGAGGCAATCAAAACGTAATCAATTAGACTCGGGTGATTGGCCACAATCAGGCAATTACGGTCGTTTTGTAACAGAGCAGCGCCAGTTATCTTGTAATCGATAGCACCAGTAAATTTCATTAACCGACAAAATACATGGAAAGAAGATTGAATCAATGCCTGTACGCGATGTTCTCTTAGTTCTGTCTCAGATGTAGTTCGGATAATGAACGGAATTAGCACAAAACTCAGTGCTAATCCCCCAATGCCGAACACACTAAAGCAAAAACCTGTCGCAGCAATACGCCAGATCTGATTCACTTTAAGATATAGAGACTTCACTATCATGCGATTATTAATAAGTTATGACTGTGTTGAGGCTAAAAGATGTCGAAGAAAGTCCAAAGCTTGCGGTTGATTGGACGCCGTTATTGGAGGGACTTGCATCGAATTTCCATGCGACAATACCAAACCAAGGCTATAGCCGCAAAACTCTTGATCTTTGAATTGCTGATAAATCTCAGGTAAAGGCTCATCAAAGTCTACAACCAAGACATGATGTTCAGGGTTTTCTTCTAAGTAACTCCACGCTTCAATTAATGCACTATTAAACGTATTGTCCGATGCTGCAATTGAAGTGACTGGAATGGCTTTCTTTGCCGCAATGGTAGTGAGTCCGGCTGCCGTATTGTGTACAGACTGAGAAAAAGCCATAGGAGACGCATCGTAACCACTGACAATAGTTTTAATTAATTCGGAACTGCGTCGTAGCTCACCATGTCTACTAGAAAAAACAATATAATCAATAGGCTGTTCTTCCATAAGCTCAAGTGCACATTGGACAGCCAGCTTACTTAATGTACTCATACGACGGCGCATCATGGCAGGTATGCGGTTCACTTCTAACGTGCCTTCGCTAGGGCAGTTGCCAGTGTGGTACCAATCTTGCCAATCAGAAATAGTATGCAGACCGTTTGATTTTGCACTCCATGCGTCAAGGTGAAAGGAGATTAATGGAGTTGAATTTGACATAAGGTATTGATTTATTTAGATACGACTGGATAATTATATCGTTTTATAAACTAAAATGTAAGGAATTAATATGAAAGCGTTAAAGTTCGCGATGGCAGTTGCTGTAGCATTGGTCGTAGTAGGTTGTGGAAGAGTCCAACCTGTACTGAATTTTGACAATGAGCCGGTAACATATGATTTAACGGCAGCACAAGTCAAGTTGGCGATCACTGAAGCTGCGACGAATCGCGGTTGGGTGATCACTGAACCTGAAGAAGGCGTTTTAAAAGCAGCAATTTCGGTTCGTAGCCATAAAGCTGAAGCTAAAATACCTTACACTAATAAATTCTATTCAATTACTTATGTAAGCTCTAAGAACTTAAAAGCAGCAGACGGCGAAATTCATAGAAATTACAATCGCTGGATCAACAATTTGAATACTGATATAAGAAAGCAGCTTGCCGCTATCGCAGCAGCAAAATAATTGAACAGAACAACCACCAGGAATTGATGTGTCAAAACAAAATATTGATCCATACAATGCATTTGAAGCAAAGACAGCGGCTCAAGAGCTGTCTTTTGCCCCAATTGTATTTCAAGCCGCTCGCACTTTACGAGACCTAGGTATTTTAGCTGAACTCGATAAAGCGGGAGAACAGGGGCTAAGTGCTCCTGAAATTGCCCAAGCAACTGGTGTCTCTGAGTATGGTGTCAAAGTGCTACTCGACATGGCAATCAGTACTCATATCGTATTGTGGAACAAACCCAACTATTCGCTAGCTAATATGGGCTTCTTTTTGCTTCATGATGGTATGACTCAGGCGAATATGGATTTCACAGCTGATGTTTGTTACGCCGCTATGATGCATTTGACGGAATCGATTAAAGAAGGCAAACCAGCGGGTTTAAAGGAACTTGGTGAATGGGAAACGATATATCAAGGCTTGTCTCAGTTGCCAGAGAAAGCAAAAGAGAGTTGGTTCAAGTTTGATCATTTCTACTCGGACAGATCGTTTCCTATTTTATTGAAAGAAGTGTTTAGCCAAGAGCCGAAGCATATCGTGGACATTGGTGGTAACACTGGTAAATGGGCGATGCAATGCTGCGGCTACAATAGCGATGTTGAAGTAACGATAGTCGATTTGCCTCAACAGCTTAATGTGGCAATGAAGAATGTAGCAGACAATGGCTTTGCACAGCGTGTTCATCCTTTCCCTGCTAACATGCTGGACAAGTCTCAAGCCTTACCTGAGAAAGCAGATGTCTGGTGGATGAGCCAGTTCTTAGATTGTTTCTCTCCAATGGAGATTCTAACGATTTTAAGAAATGTTCGTTCTCAGCTGACTCCCGATTCAACTGTCTATATTCTTGAGCTGTTTTGGGATGCACAGAAATACGATGCGGCGTCGTTTAGTTTGAACGCGACGTCACTGTATTTCACCTGTCTAGCAAACGGTAATAGTCGTTTCTATCGCAGTGAAGACTTCTTAGAAATTGTCGAAGAGTCCGGATTAGAAGTGGTAGAGCGTACCGACGATATTGGTTTAGGTCATACTTTACTGAAATTAAAAATAAAGTCGTAAAGTACGTGATTCATTTGCACTAACTTTTAAAGTTATAAAATGCAACAAGCCCAGCTATCGAGCTGGGCTTTCTTATCTGTGAAATTCGCTGCTGTTAGTCGCGAATGATCATCTGGTCACGCTCTGGACCAACGGATACCATGCGTACAGGCACACCCATTAAGCTTTCGATACGTGTCACATAGTCTTGCGCTGCTTTTGGCAACTCCTCGAAACTACGACAGCCGGTGATGTCTTCATCCCATCCTTCCATTTGCTCGTAGACCGGTGCCAGTGCAGCAGTTTGAGGCCAAATAGGGTTTTCAGTATGTTCGCCATCGTAAGCGACACAGATTTTTAGGTCTTTTAAACCCGTTAAACAGTCGATTTTCGTCAGTGCAATTTCAGTAGCTGCTTGTAGCTCAACGCCATTTCTGGTCGCTACGGCATCAAAGAAACCCATGTCACGTGGGCGACCCGTTGTTGCACCGAACTCGTTAGCGCTTTCTCGGAAGTTGTCTTGTTCTTCCATCGCAGTGACCAATGTACCTGTCCCCACGGATGAACTAAATGCCTTAGCTACCGCGATCACGCGTTCAGGTCTGAGTGCCGGTAGACCACTGCCGATACCTGCATAAGCGGCTGTTACGTTAGATGACGTTGTCCAAGGATACTCACCGTATACTAGGTCGCGACCCGCACCTAACTGCGCTTCAAACAACAAGTTCGCATCTTTAGCTTGCAATGCTTTTAGTGGCTCAGTGACATTACAAATAAATGGACGCCAAGACTTAGTCACCTCTAGTAGCCATTCAGTGATTTCTTTTGCGCTTTGTGAATAGTCACATTGTGGATAAAGCGCTTTTAGCTGAGGCATTTTCCAATCGAGCATAAATTGAAGGCGTTGCTCTAGGACGTCAGGTTGTTGTAACCAACCGACTAAAATACCTTTTTTCATCACACGATCGCCGTAAGCTGGTGCGATACCTTGTCGAGTTGAACCGTAAGCAGCATCGCCTAGACGTTGCTCTTCTAAAGTATCCTCAAGAGCGTGAAGAGGCAGACATAATGTCGCACGGTCTGAAATACATAGATTAATTTTAACGCCTGCTGATTCGACTTCAGCAATTTCTTCACTTAGTGCGGCAGGGCTGATGACCATACCCGGGCCAAGCACAGCGGTACAATTAGGATTAAAAATGCCACTAGGAAGTTGGTGTAGTTTGAAGGTACCGAAGTCATTGACTACAGTGTGACCCGCATTGTTTCCACCTTGAAAGCGAATGCTTGCAGACGCGTCTGCAGCTAGAAAGTCAACGATGCGGCCTTTGCCTTCATCACCCCAGTTAGCACCTACAACAACGATAGACGACATAATAAGTTCTCCTAATTGATTAGGGAGCCAGCTTAACCTTGTAGTACGAATAAGAAAAATTAATTATAATTATTAAGTCAATAAGAAATTCATATCAGAACTATGACTATTCTATTGACTAAACTCACGCATTAAGAGGGGAGAGAAATGTTAGATATTCATTGGTTAAAGACGTTTGTAACACTGGCTGAATACAAACATTTTGGTAAAGCGGCCAATGCGCTGCACATGACTCAGCCTAACGTGAGCTTACAGTTAAAACAGCTAGAGCAAACAACAGGCGTGAAGCTGTTAGATCGTAATCCTTTTCATCTCACTCAAGCGGGTGAGCGTTTACTACAAAGCAGTATCAAGACTTTGGAAGAGTTGCAGGTGTGTCAATCCGATCTGAATGCACTTAATGAGTTAGACAAGGGAACCATCACTGTAGCAGCAAGCGATATTATTTCACGTATGTTGCTTATTGGTGCGTTTAAACTGTTCAGAAATGCTTACCCTGGAATGGATATCGTGCTTTTAAATACCACGTCATCTCAAGCAGCAGATTTAGTTAAAAAGGCCGAGGCCGATGTGGGATTTGTTATTTCCCAACAGCAATCTCAGCCGTTGCACTTTGTAGAGTTACAACAGGTCAAATGGGTGGCGTTTGGTGAAGGGTTTCAACAAGCCATCGCCAATCAAAGCGAAATTACTTTGATTCTACTTGGCCATGACACCCGAACGCGGGATTTAATTGATGACGCGTTACCTAGATTAAATCTTTCAAATTATCGTGTGATGGAAGTAGGGAGCGTCGATGCACAAATTGATTGGGCTGAAGCTGGTTTTGGGGTGGCAATCATCCCTGAGTTTGCGCTGTCAACGAAAAGAAATATTCAGACAGATGTTACGCCGTTATCTGATTTCCCGACAACGAACCTCGGCTACATTGTTCGTCAGAATCAAATCTTGTCTAAAGCGACTAAACAATTACTTCAATGGGTCGGAGATGAGATGATTATTTTACAGAAGTAAGGGTTTATGTGAATTGCAGTGTAATTTACATGTTAACTTGAAATCCTAAATTCATGAATAAAATCACATTTCTATTGTTGTGGTGATAACAATATTGCAACAAATGGCGTGTTATTGAACGCATTTGATAACAACGTAAATATACATTCAATTACCTTTTTAATTATTTAATATCAATTAGATAGTAATACTATCTCGCCTCAGCTCTTACTATCACATCCCGTTGTCTAACTTGATTCACGCAAGCTTAGATTTCAAATACGACAGATGTGCTTCACATTTTATCTACGCATAATGCACTTGCTGTAACAATATATTTCAAAGTGTAACAATAAATCCATGTTTGAAGCATGGGTTTTACGCTTCACTTTGATGATTTTGCTTACACACGCTCAACAAAAACATAATTCTAACTAATGGGTTTTGACAACGAGTTCCGACAATGTAGTCAAGCCCGAATATACTCGAGAAAGTTAATGAAAGCCTCAAGATATCAAAGCATCTTGCTTAGGGGAGGTGTGGCGACTGCCATACTTACTCTTTCTGGATGCAGTTCTGCTTTACTTGACCCCAAAGGTGCAATTGGCGTTCAAGAAAAAGAGCTGATTATCACTGCTCTTTTGCTGATGTTGATAGTTGTCATTCCCGTGATTCTGATGACGGTTTATTTTGCTTATCGGTATCGTTCAACTAACACCGAAGAAGAGTACGCTCCAGACTGGGCTCACTCGACCAAAATTGAGGTGGTGGTTTGGACTATACCGATTATTATTATCGCGATTTTGGCGGTCATTACTTGGCGTTCTACTCACGCTTTAGAGCCATCTAAACCCATCGCACATCCAGAAAAACCTTTAACAATCGAAGTGGTTTCACTCGATTGGAAGTGGCTGTTTATCTATCCAGAACAAGGGATAGCAACGGTTAACTATGTAGCCTTTCCTAAGGATGTTCCGGTCACATTCAAAATTACTTCTGACAACATTATGAATGCGTTCTTTATCCCGAGGCTCGGGTCTCAGATCTACGCGATGCCCGGCATGGTGACGCGACTGAATCTGATTGCGAATCATCAAGGAGATTACAAAGGCTTTGCTTCTAGCTACAGCGGTAAAGGGTTCTCCGAAATGAAGTTCACTGCCGCCGCTTTGGAAAATAAACAGGCCTTTTCCAAATGGGTAGACAAAGTAAAACACAGTCCAAAACAGATCGAAAACTGGCAGCAATATCGAGCGCTGGCAGAACCGAGTGTGGCTGATCCTGTCAGTCTTTATTCGAGTGTCCCTCCCGCGCTGTTTAATGATGTTGTAACTCAGTATCCAGGTTCGATGAACCGTTTACCCGAACACGAAGGATAAACGTTATGTTTGGAAGATTATCGCTCAATTCGATTCCATATCATGAGCCGATTATTGTCGTCACTTTAGTCGTGATTGCACTTGCTGGATTAGCATTAGTCGCGGCTATTACTAAAGCTAAAAAGTGGCAATATCTTTGGAATGAATGGTTTACCACAGTTGACCATAAAAAACTGGGATTCATGTACATCGCTGTGGCAATGGTGATGTTGATTCGTGGCTTTTCCGATGCGGTGATGATGCGCAGCCAACAACTGCTGTCTTCTGCTGGTGAAGCTGGGTACTTGCCACCTCACCACTATGACCAGATTTTTACTGCACACGGCGTGATCATGATATTTTTCGTTGCTATGCCACTTGTGATTGGTCTTATGAATATCGTCGTTCCTTTGCAAATAGGAGCGCGAGATGTCGCCTTTCCTTACTTAAATAATCTCAGTTTTTGGTTGTTTATTGTTGGCGTGATACTCACCAACCTATCGCTTGGTGTCGGTGAATTTGGTCGCACAGGTTGGTTGGCGTACCCACCATTGTCAGGGATTGATGCAAGCCCCGGGGTCGGGGTCGATTATTGGATATGGGCGTTACAAATATCTGGTGTCGGAACAACCTTAACCGGTGTTAACTTCTTTGCCACCATATTGCGCATGCGAACTCCATCCATGCCGTTAATGAAAATGCCGGTATTCACTTGGGCATCTTTGTGCGCCAATATTCTGATTATTATTTCATTCCCCATCTTGGCGGTTACCATTGCGTTGCTGACTTTAGACCGTTACTTAGGAATGCATTTCTTCACCAATGAACTTGGCGGCAACATGATGATGTACGTCAACTTGATTTGGGCATGGGGACATCCAGAGGTATACATCCTAGTACTACCGATTTTTGGTGTGTTTTCGGAAGTCACAGCGACTTTCTCACGCAAAAAACTGTTTGGCTATACCTCACTAGTTTGGGCGACCATTGCGATCACCATCTTGGCGTTTGTCGTTTGGTTACATCACTTCTTTACCATGGGATCTGGTGCAAACGTCAATGCATTCTTCGGCATTGCGACCATGATTATCTCTATCCCTACAGGGGTGAAGATCTTTAACTGGTTGTTCACTATGTACAAGGGACGAGTACGCTTTACCACGCCAATGTTATGGACACTAGGTTTCTTGATTACCTTCTCGGTCGGCGGGATGACTGGTGTATTGATGGCGGTACCGGGTGCTGATTTTGTGCTGCACAACTCGGTCTTCCTAGTTGCGCACTTCCATAATGTAATTATTGGTGGTGTGGTGTTTGGTTGTTTTGCTGCTATCACTTACTGGTTCCCGAAAGCAACAGGTTTCATGATGAATGAGACGTGGGGCAAACGAGCATTCTATCTCTGGATTATTGGCTTCTTGATGGCGTTCTTACCTTTGTATGCGCTGGGTTTTATGGGGATGACGCGACGTCTTAGCCAAGATATCAACCCTGAGTACTTCCCATTACTTGCTGTTGCCGCAGCGGGAACCGCCGTAATTGCACTCGGCGTTGTGTGCCAGTTTATTCAAATCTATGTCAGTGTTCGTGATAGAAAAGCGCATCTCGATCTTACTGGAGACCCATGGGGCGGCCGTACCTTTGAATGGGCAACCTCGTCACCTCCACCGTTCTATAACTTTGCACATTTACCAAAAGGCGACCAAATTGATGCATTTTGGTATCAGAAAGAAAGCGGTGAGTTTGATCCAATGAAGAAGGTGGAATATCAACGCATTCATATGCCGAAAAATACGCCGACAGGTATCTATATTTCAGCTTGGGCACTGGCCTTTGGCTTTGGAATGATTTGGTACATGTGGTGGTTAGCGGCCATTAGTTTCGTTGGCATTGTCGTAAGTTGTATCAAACATAGTTACAACGATGATGTGGATTATTACGTCGAGGTTGAGGAAATTGAAGCCATCGAAAACGCCAGACGACAGCAGCTTGAACTAGCCAAGCAACACACTCATGCCGACGGGAACAAGAAGGACGATATGGAGGTGAATTATGCAGGGTAGTGTAAGTACACCAGTTCATGATAGCCACGATCATAGTGATAACAAGCTGTTTGGTTTCTGGATTTACTTGATGAGTGACTGCGTGCTTTTCGCAACGTTGTTCGCTACTTATGCGGTACTTGCCAGTAACCCTATGACGGGGTCATTAGCGAGAGAACTGTTTGAGTTGCCGTTTGTCTTCGTAGAAACCATGTTGCTGCTACTGAGTAGTATCACGTTTGGTTTTGGCATGATCGCGATGAAGCGTCAGGACATTACCAGCCTCAAGTTGTGGATGAAAGTAACCTTTCTGCTCGGGCTAGGGTTTATTGGCATGGAAGTCTATGAGTTTCATCACCTGATAGTGGAAGGGTATGGACCTCAAACTAATGCTTTCTTGTCAGCATTCTTTACTTTAGTTGGGACTCACGGCCTTCATGTGACATTTGGCTTGATCTGGATGGCGGTGTGTTATCACCAGCTGTCGAAGAAAGGGTTAAACAGCAACATGACGATGCGTTTTAGTTGTTTAAGCCTGTTCTGGCACTTCTTAGATATTGTTTGGATCTGTGTATTTACCATCGTTTATTTACTGGGAGTCATGTCATGAGCAGTAATACAGATATAGCTGCATCAGACTACATCAAAGGGTTTTGTGCGGCTTTGGTACTGACCGTAGTACCGTTCTATTTGGTTTGGGCACAATCTCTGCCAGCGAGTACAACGTATTTTGTTTTATTTGCTTGCGCGATTGTTCAGGTGTTTGTTCACTTCAAATACTTCCTACATATGGAAGCGAAGACCTCTGATGGGCAGTGGAATTTGGTTTCGTTGCTGTTCACCATCGTTGTGGTGTTTATCCTCATCGCCGGGTCGCTGTGGATAATGTACAACATGAATATGAACATGATGATGTAGAGGCAGTATGCTCAAAAATTATCTGACGATTACAAAACCAGGTATTATTTTTGGCAACATGGTCTCAACGGCGGCAGGGTTTTTCCTTGCCGCTAAAAGTGAGCATGTCGATATTACCTTGTTCTTTGCAGCACTTGTTGGTGTGGGGCTAGTCATAGCGTCAGGTTGTGTTGTAAACAATATTTTCGATAGAGATATTGACCAGAAGATGGAGCGAACTAAACATCGTGATTTAGTTCAGGGTTGTGTCAATATGGATGTCGCGTTTGTCTACGCGCTATTCCTCTTGCTTGTTGGTACGGCGTTGTTATATCAGCTGACCAATCCACTATCTGCGGTTGTTGTGCTCATCGGCTATGTCTTCTACGTGTTCTTTTACACCATGTGGTATAAGCGACATTCAGTGTATGGAACCTTGATCGGAAGTATCTCAGGAGCAGTACCTCCACTTGTCGGTTACCTAGCGGTCACCAATTATTTGAGCGTTGAATCTGTCTTATTGTTCCTGCTGTTCTGTCTTTGGCAAATGCCGCACTCTTATGCCATTGCTATTTTTAGAATGGAAGATTACCGTCAAGCAGGCATTCCTGTTTTACCCGTTAAGGAAGGTCTGAACAAAGCGAATCAACATATTCGACACTATGTGTTGGCATTTTGTGCGGTTGCCGCCGCACTTTTCTTTGTTGGTGAGGCGAACTACGAATATCTGATTGTGGTAGGAGCGATGAGTGCGTTCTGGGCTAGAGTCACATTCCGCGATATGAATAGCAGCAATTATATTGATTGGTCTAAGGCGGTATTCAAAGTTTCGTTGCTGGTGGTGACAAGTTTCAGCGGAGTGCTAGGACTAGAACTACTCCCCCTTCATTTTTAATCGACAGGTTCACAGTTGTGATTGACGATTCGTGAACCTATTATCCTCTAAACTGTTCAGATTGTTTATTGAATAGACTGCACATACGCCAAGATATCAAGAGCATCTTTCTCGGTAAGTACTCCTTTAAAAGCAGGCATACCTTCGTCGAGCTTTCCCGCTAACACTTTATTAGCAATTTGGGTTGGTGTTTTGAATGGTTTGTTGATCTTGCGAGCGATATTGGCTGGTTGATTTTGCAGTGCGTTAGCCGCTATACCATCACCATGCCCCTTAGCACCATGACAAGAGACACACAACGCTAGGTATCTTTGTTTTCCATTAGCAATGTTGCCTTCAATAGGTGGCTTTGCTGCTGAAACGAAAGTGAAACTGCCAATGAAAAGCGCCATTGCACCTAATAATGTTGCGATGAGTAATTTCAATTTGGTCTTCATATTGTGGACTTCCTATGTGTTTTCTCGAATCCTAGCGGCATAAGAATGAATAGTGGGTGAACATAAAGTTATATTTATATTCATCAGTTAGTTACGTGAATGTTCTCAGTGAGTAGACTCGCAATCAAAAAGCAGAAGGGTTTAAAAGGCGTGGCTTATTACCACCAAGAATAAAGAAATCAACAAACACTATCGTGGAAGAATAAGAATGAAGAGTAAAGCTACCTGAAATTGAGCAACAAATTACTGTTGCTTTTGTTAATTTGGCGAAAAACGTGCTACTGGTGACTGGAAGAGGTTTTGAAATGCTTAAAATTAATGATTCATATATCACATAATATCGATCGTCAATATGCATAATGTGATCTATTTCTAGATTTATCCAATTCAAGAAATGTTTAAAAATGATGTTTCTATCAACTTTCCTCTATTGACTTGTAATTAAAATAAAAGATTTACCTAAACTTTCAGTCATGATTTGTTAACTTGAGCATTACTTGCCTATTGACACGTGTTTTTTAGTGATTTGTGTCACAATTTGCGCGGAATTGCATCTCTTCGGGAAAAGAACTCATAATGAACTCAACGAAATTCATTATGGGACAAGACAATGCTGTATGACTTAATCGACCATGACCTAGTAGACGTTGTAGAACATGATAACACATCATGGGAACAGGCTGTAAGAACGACAACACAATACCTTGAAGAGAAGGGCTATGTGACGTCGAATTACGCTGACGCCATTATTCAGTCTACGATCGACAATGGTCCTTATTACGTTTTGTGCCCGGGCATCGCGATGCCGCATGCTCGCCCTGAGGCCGGTGTACTAAAAACTGGTTTAGGCATTCACATATTCCCTGAACCAGTAGACTTTGGTTCAGATCTTGGCCCCGCTAACGTACTGCTAACCTTAGCTGCCAAGGACTCAGATACTCACATTCAAGTAATCCAATCTTTAAGTGAAATGCTCGTCGACGAGACAAATATAGAGAAGCTCGCAGCAGCAAAATCGAAAACAGAAGTATTGGATATTATAAAAACCTGCTAATAAGGAATGTAACGTGACTACAAATATGAGAGCGAAAGTGCAATCATTTGGCGGACATCTTACCGCTATGGTATTGCCCAATATAGGCGCATTTATTGCGTGGGGTTTTATCACTGCACTATTTATCCCAACAGGCTGGATGCCGAACGAAGCGTTTGGCAGCATTGTTGGTCCAATGATCACTTACTTGTTACCGTTGTTAATCGGTTATACCGGTGGTCAACTTGTTGGTGACAAGCGTGGTGCTGTTGCGGGTGCTATCGCAACGATGGGTGTCATCGTAGGTGCTGACATTCCAATGTTTGTTGGTGCAATGATTATGGGCCCACTGAGTGCATGGGTTGTGGTGCAAATGGATAAGCGAATCCAACACCGTATCCCGTCTGGCTTTGAGATGGTCGTGAACAACTTCTCACTGGGTATTGTAGGTATGCTTCTGTGCCTATTTGCTTACGAGATTGTTGGTCCTGCTGTGACTGCTGCAAACTTGTTTGTTAAATCAGGCATTGAAGCTTTGGTAGCAACAGGTTTCTTACCTCTACTTGCGATTATCAATGAACCAGCAAAAGTATTGTTCCTAAACAATGCAATCGACCAAGGCATTTATTACCCTCTAGGTCTTCAAGCTGCGGCTGAAACTGGTAAATCCATCTTCTTTATGGTGGCGTCTAACCCAGGCCCTGGTCTAGGTATGCTACTTGCGTATGCGAAATTTGGTGAAGGTTTGTCGAAGCGTTCAGCGCCAAGTGCCATCATCATTCACTTCTTCGGAGGCATCCACGAGCTTTACTTCCCATATGTGTTGATGAAGCCAATCATGATCGTAGCAATGATTGCTGGTGCAGCGACAGGTATCGCAACCTTCAATCTACTTGATGCAGGTCTAGTAGCGGGTCCAAGTCCAGGTTCTATCTTCTCTTACTTGGCGCTAACGCCGAAAGGAAGCTTCCTAGCGACTATCGCTGGTGTGACGACAGCAACAATCGTTTCTTTCTTGGTAGCGAGTGCCATTCTGAAAATGTCCAAGAGCACAGAGTCTGAAGAGGACTTCGAGCAATCAGTCACCAATATGAAGGACATGAAAGCGGAAGGTGCTATCAACACAGCGGCTGCAACTCAAGCTACGGCTGAAGGCAAAAACATCAAGTTCGTTGCATTTGCTTGTGATGCTGGTATGGGCTCAAGTGCTATGGGAGCGTCGACCTTCAAGAGAAAACTGACACAAGCAGGCTACGATGTCGAAGTGAAGAACTTCGCTATCGAAAAAGTACCTAGTGACGCAGATATAGTTGTGACTCATGAGAGTCTAGAAAGTCGAGCAGTGAAAGCAACAGGGTTGCCTGTAATTACTATCAAGAACTTTATTAATGACCCAGCGCTAGATGAGCTGCTGGTGACTATCGAACAACAAGCTTAATAACTATTATTTCGGGGGCGTCTCAGCGCCCCTATGAGGAGAGAGAACATGGTTGAAACTACGGCAGCTGTCATCTGCGGAGAAAAGAACATTCAACTTCGCACTTTTGACCTACCAGCTATTTCGGCGGATGAACTACTGGTCAAAAACATTTCTAACAGCGTTTGTTTATCAACGTATAAAGCGGCGCTTCTAGGTAGTAAACATAAGCGTGTACCAGAAGATATTGCAGAAACACCAGTTATCACGGGTCACGAGTATGCCGGTATTATTGTTGAAGTTGGTGACAACCTAAAAGACAAGTTCAAGCCAGGTGACTCTTTTGTACTCCAACCAGCAATGGGCTTACCATCTGGTTATTCTGCCGGCTACAGCTACGAGACATTTGGTGGTAACGCTACTTATTCAATTATCCCGAAAATCGCTATCGACCTTGGTTGCGTACTTCCTTATGAAGGGAACTACTTTGCTGACGCTTCGCTAGCAGAACCAATGTCGTGCATTATTGGCGCCTATCACGCGAGCTACCACACAACTCCTTACGTGTATGAACATGATATGGGTATCAAAGAGGGCGGAGCGCTGGCGCTTCTCGCTTGTGCTGGTCCAATGGGTATCGGTGCTATCGACTACGCGATCAATGGTCCAGTAAAACCAAAACTACTGGTTGTTACTGACATTGATGCAGAACGTCTCGCGCGTGCTGAGAGTTTAATTCCAGTGAGCACAGCGGCAGAGAATGGCGTTGAGCTTCACTATGTGAATACTGCGAATGTGGAAGATCCCGTTGAGTACCTTAAATCACTGAACGGTGGATTAGGTTACGATGACGTTATGGTCTACGCAGCTGTATCACAAGTATTAGAGCAAGCGGATGAGCTGCTAGGTAACGACGGCTGTTTAAACTTCTTTGCTGGCCCTACAGATAAGAAATTCAAAGTACCGTTTAACTTCTACAACGTGCACTATGAAGCGACACATATTGTCGGCACGTCAGGGGGCTCTACCGGAGACATGGTTGAGTCTCTAGACCTCTCTGCAAAAGGGAAGATTAACCCATCGTTCATGATTACCCATGTAGGTGGTCTACAAGCTGCACCAGATACGATTCTGAACCAGCTTGATATTCCGGGAGGTAAGAAGCTGATTTACCCTCACATCGACTTGCCTTTAACTGCAATCGACCAGTTTAAGACTCTAGAAGACAGTGACCCATTCTTTGGGGAATTGGACGCGATTTTGCAGCAAAACAACTATGTTTGGAATGCAGAAGCAGAAAAAGCGTTACTGGAGTTTTATGACGTGAGTTTGACGGTTTAGTCGAAGCTTATTTATGTGGTAGCCTCACGGTTACCACATAATCAAAAGGTTAGAAACTTTGTCACGAATTGAAGATTTATTGGAGAAATTGGATGAGTGCGATAACGCCACCGCCTTTCTTCAAGTTTCAAACAAAATTATAAACCTCAAATTAAAAGCCATACTTCCATCGGTATTCGTACAAGACGAACTAGTGAAGGAGTATGCTGTGGACCCGTTGCTGAAAGAAGATGGGCCTCTCGTGACCACAGATGTGGTGTCAAAGTTAGTATTCGCAATGGGTAAGATTTCGCTAGAAACCTATTCGGATATAGGCCTTTACGACCAAGTGCTGGAGTACGCCTTGTCTAGGCCAGAAAAAGTGTCGTTTAGCGATGACATGATTTATGACTTTATCGAGAACCAAGCCATTTTATCTTCGCAACAAGATAGCTTTTATATTGAATCTCTAAAACAACTTAAGTTCTCTTCATTTGAGACGTTTTCACAGATGAGATACGAATCTCTAATCATCACAGTCCTTAAACTGTCTTGTGAAATGCTCATTCAAAAAATAGAAGAGGAGATCCATCAGTAAGGTGTCACTATGAAAGTGAATTTAAACGTTAGCGGCTTTGAAACCCAAGCTGAATTTCCCAATAGCGACGTTGAACAAATCCATAAACCCCTAGTCGAAAAATTCTCCAAACTCTACAAAGAAAAACAAGACCGAGTCATTATCTTTCTTGCTGCGCCTCCAGGCAGTGGAAAATCCACACTTGCAGCATTTTGGGAACATCTGTCAGAGCAAGACGAAGCCCTAGAAACCTTGCAAGTATTACCGTTTGATGGCTTTCACTTTCCAAATGAAATCTTAGACAGCAATAGCACGACTCGAAATGGTGAAGAAGTATTACTTCGCTCGATAAAGGGTGCTTATGAGACCTTCAATCTGACTGAGCTGGTCAGAAAACTAAGACAGTTAAAAGACCCTTCGCCTAAATGGCCGTATTACGACCGAAATCTTCACGATCCAGTGGACGATGCATTGGTTGTCGATAAGAACATTGTAGTTATCGAAGGAAACTATCTATTGCTAGATCAACCGGTTTGGAATGGGTTAAAGAATTTTGCTGATTTCACTGTGTTCATTGATACCGACCCTCAGTTCTTACAAGACCGTTTGGTGAACCGTAAGATTCGCGGTGGCACATCCGAGGAAGATGCCTTGGACTTCTATTACAAGTCAGATGCTATCAACGTCGATAACGTGCTGAATAACTCTCAAAAAGCAGACTTGAACCTGTATCTAAACCAAGATGGTTCTTTCAAGATTTAAGCGATAGAGGACGAGAGTCATGAAAATAGTCATTGATACCCATACTCATACTATTGCTAGCGGCCATGCTTACAGTACTGTCTTAGAGAATGCGTTAGCAGCAAAAAATAAGGGGCTGGAGCTTCTTTGTATTACGGATCATGCTCCTGAAATGCCAGGCGCCCCCCATTACTGGTATTTTAACAATCAAAGGATTCTGCCCCGATTTCTCCACGATGTCGGCATCTTGCGTGGTGTCGAAGCCAACATTCTAAACACTCAGGGAGAGATTGATCTTCCTAACTCCAGTGACCAACATTTGGACTGGGTTATCGCCAGTTTTCACGAGCCTGTCTTTCCACCATCGACGGAAGAAGCGCACACTGAAGCGCTGCTCAACGCTATGAAAAGTGGCCGAATTGACGTGTTAGGACACACAGGAAACCCCAACTACCCATTTGATATGCGCAAAGTCTTACAGTGCGCGAAAGACTTAAACATTGTTGTCGAAGTGAACAACACATCACTAACTGGTAAAAGCCGAAAGGGCAGTGACACGCGTTGTGACGAAATTGTCCGTCTAGGAAATGAAATAGGTGTGTACTTCACCACGGGGTCAGACGCGCACTTTTGTGAGGAAATTTCAAAACTCGACAAAGCCATAGACCTGCTAACTAAACACCAAGTGCCGGAAGAACGAATTGTGTCGACATCGTCGAGCCGCTTCCTAAATTTCCTGCGTCTACGTGGCAAAGCGACCATCCAAGAATTTGAACATTTATATTAACTTTCGAGCGTTAAAATGACTGATACAAACAACAGAAAAAAACTCGCTAATGCAATCCGCGCGCTAAGCATGGATGGTGTTCAACAAGCTAA
>NZ_LQXO02000038.1 GCF_001639065.2 Vibrio barjaei | reverse complement strand
CCATGCGCTACACCTCCCATCGTAATAATTGGTGGTCGCCTTGCTCGACGGTTGAGACATTGCCTAGCCGCTTGAGAAGCCGAGCCACCAAAGGAAAATAGGTTTTTGTGGTAATCGCTTTCAGACCGCTATTTTTAACGTAGGTCGCCAGTTCACGAGTGGCTTGCACCGCGCCCGTTCCCTCCACTGCCCACACAAAATAGTCATCACCGACCACCTCACCCGCGACAGCAAGGTGATAGTCATCGCCTTGTATCTGGTAGATGCTCACAAGGTCATCATTGATAGCCTGTTGCATCAGTGCGAAGTCATCAGGACAAGCGCGAAAGGCATCACGTAAACGCTCTTGCACACTTTGGTTTTGCGTTACCACTTGAATCATTTGAGTACCTTTAAGGCAACGACGACGGTAATAGCGATAGCAACGATAAGCCAAGGACTCACGCCGCCACCCATATTGATGCCGCCAATGGATTGCCCTGATTGGTTGCTACTCTTAGCCGCCGATGGTCCAGCGCTCCCGCCTTTCAAACCACCACCGCCCGTTAAACTGGTCATTGCTCCAAACATAT
>NZ_LQXO02000037.1 GCF_001639065.2 Vibrio barjaei | reverse complement strand
CCATGCGCTACACCTCCCATCGTAATAATTGGTGGTCGCCTTGCTCGACGGTGGAGACATTGCCCAGCCGCTTGAGCAAACGAGCCACCAAAGGAAAATAGGTTTTTGTGGTAATCGCTTTCAGACCGCTATTTTTAACGTAGGTCGCCAGTTCACGAGTGGCTTGCACCGCGCCCGTTCCCTCCACAGCCCAAACAAAATAGTCATCACCGACCACCTCACCCGCCACAGCAAGGTGATAGTCATCGCCTTGTATCTGGTAGATGCTCACTAGGTCATCATTGATGGCTTGCTCCATCAGTGCGAAGTCGTCAGGACAAGCGCGAAAAGCATCACGCAAACGCTCTTGCACGCTTTCGCTTTGCGTTACCACTTGAATCATTTGAGTACCTTTAAGGCAACGACGACGGTAATAGCGATAGCAACGATAAGCCAAGGACTCACGCCGCCACCCATATTGATGCCGCCAATGGATTGCCCTGATTGGTTGCTACTCTTTGCCGAAGATGGTCCAGCGCTACCGCCTTTCAAACCACCACCGCCCGTTAAACTGGTCATTGCTCCAAACATAT
>NZ_LQXO02000036.1 GCF_001639065.2 Vibrio barjaei | reverse complement strand
CTGGATTGTGATTCCGGTGGTCGCGAGTTCGAATCTCGTTAGCCACCCCATTTATTTTGGTAGCGTTTGCTCCCCTTTACGATTTAACTCGTAATAAAACATCGTCGGTGAATAGCGCAGCTTGGTAGCGCATCTGGTTTGGGACCAGAGGGTCGGGGGTTCGAATCCCTCTTCACCGACCACCATTTAAAAGCCTCGTCGAAAAGACGGGGCTTTTTTTCGTCTGAAATCTGGTTTATTGAACCGAAAGTTGGATGATAAGGCGCAATACACTTTCGTCTTTAGTAGCTCTGTTTGTTAAATATCTAGTTCAAGTGAGTCTTGTTATATGATGGGGCTTTTTGCATTTTGGGATGGTAATAAATAGAGTGAGAGGTAAAGGCAGCAAAGAGAAGGCTTAGTGCTAAGTTGGAGTGGGCAAGTTGCATCCTTGCAAACTTGGTTAGGTTGTATAGAGAATTAGAATTTGTAAGCTAGGCCTAGGTTGATAGAGTGTGCATCAAACTGCTTGTGGTTCGACAGCTTCATCAACTCTAAGTTTGCACCTAGTGAGTTGGTAAAGTTGTATTGAGCACCAACACCGTATGAGAAGGAATTGATGGTCTTTTTGTTGTCATTTCCTTTATAACCAGCTTGTTTTAGGCGGATGTTATTCACACCAGCTAAGCCATACAGCTCAATGTTGTCTGATACATTGAATTTGATCTTTCCGTAAAGTCCGGTTTGACTGCCAACTTCTAAACCTTGACCATTTTTCTCTACCTTGCCGCTGTCGCGACTGTGACGCATTTCCGCCCCAAACATCGAGTTAAAGTCATAACCCGCTTTAAGGCCTAGTGAGCGAAAGTTGCTCTTCACTGATGTTTCAGTTTTCGAATTTACTATATTGTCAGTGTTCTTAGCTGACATCGTACCTAGATAAGTCCCCAGATAAAAACCAGAATCGCTTGTGGCTAAAGCTGGAGCTGAAACTGCGCCCATTAAAGCTAGCAAAGTAGCGGTTTTCAAAGTTGCTTTTTTCATATTTTCCTCGTTTAAAGTTTGGTCTTTTGACCTTATTGTGTGTTTCGAAGCGCATAGTAATCAGGAGCGCGTTTTTGTAAAAATCAGACTCTGTCGATGTTTATGACAGAGGCGGCGCTAGTGCGAGACGTGCTGACGAAGAACGTTATAGAGCACTTCTCGTATTCCATTAGCACAGTGTGAATCGCGGTAGCCAAGGCCAAACTTACTTCGCTGAATGGCTTCGCGGTGATTGATGATGACGAGCTCATTATTGTTCAACTCATGTTTAATCGAGTCTTGATCGATACAGATCCATCCAATGCCATCTTTGGCGAGTTGTCTTGCGGTTGCCACGTTGTTGACCGACATGGTGTCGAACTTGTAGCTACCCCATAAAGATTCATTTTGCTGCGTAATAGCGATAGCCAAATGCTGACTCAGCTGTTCTGTAGAGACTTCATCGAGTTGGGCGATGGAATGTTGAGGTGCGCAGACTGAAACGAATTGGCGCTGTGTGACATTCATAAACTCCCAGTGACCAATCCCGCTATAGGGATAGTGACTAATAATAAAGTCGTAGTCAGATGACGCGATGAGGTCATCACAAGGCGAAAATTCAATCTGCAGATCCATTTCAGCATCAATGTCGCGCAGCTGGTGGATAAGATGAGAAACAATTTTCGGGTCGATAAATGTCGTGATCCCAAGTCGGATGCAGCCTGCGCCTGAACCGTTTATTTTCTCGACATGAGACGCTAACTTTTCAGACAGCTGTAGAATGGATGATGCTTTATCCAAGAGCGCTTGACCTTGTTCTGTTAACACGGGTTTGTGCCCAGCACGATCAAACAGCTCGATCCCCCAATCCAACTCAAGATTGGCGATCCATTGACTTACTTGGACCCGACCTTTGTTCATCGCTTTCGCAGCAGCGGAAATGGAGCCGAGCTCGGTAGTAATAACAAACGCTTTGATGGCATTGATATTCATAAGAACCTCATATAGACATTGGGTGAATGTGCTTGTCTTATCCCGTATTCCCTACATGATGTTGCAAGCCAAAATCAGAGCTTTCCCTAAAAAGTGAAGCCATGGTAAATATCTTTGATAAACTAATATCTAGAACTAATGGTTTAAAAAGGTTATCACTTGGCTTCAATAGAGCAGTTAGAGAGCTTTGTCGCTGTTGCGAAAACAGGATCGGTGGTAGCGGCGGCTGAAAAGCTTGGCAAGACTCACGGCCCAGTAAGTCTGGCGATACAGAATTTGGAAAGCCGCTGGGGTGAGTTGTTTGTCGTTGGCACGGGCAAGAAACAGTTGTCGGAAAAAGGGGAGGCGATACTTCCTTGGGCAGAGGCTGTGATTGCTAGTTACTACGAGCTAAAAAACGCAGTGGCCGTTGAGTCACCAACACAGATGACACTCGGTGTTGATATCGCTTTACCTCGAGTCTGGCAACAAGAAATCTTGGCTTCTATCATCGATTTGAATATCAGTATTAGAGTCAATTGCTTGCCTAGTGATGAATTGATTGCCGCCTTTAATGCTCAGTGCCTAGATTGGATAGTGACACTGGTTGATTTACCTTGGCCCGAAACACCAAACTTTTTTTCACTTGGTACTGTGGATAGTTACTTGATAACCAGTAGTGAAGGGCTGTTAGAATCCAGCAACCAGTCGCCAATCGTGTTCGACAGTGGCCACCTTCTGACACTGCCTCAACTCTCTATTTCTCATGCTAAGCGAACTTCCGCTCCAATATACAAGCGCTTCGATTTCCCTTGTCCTTGGCAAATTCGAGTCACCGATCATCAACAAATAGCTGCCATTCTTTCGGAGTTACCGAGTCATACGTCTGCGGTGTACAACAATATTGATCTAACAGACACTATGAAAATCGTGACAGAACCGCACCTTAAAGCGACTTGGGGAGTGTCGGTTTTCTGGGGAGAGCATTTAACAGGGAGTCAAGTGTTGCAATGTTTGACAGACTGGGCGATGAGCAAGTCAATGAGAGGTAGACAACAGGATGACTCTTGACCAAATCAAAATTTTTGTTGCTATTGCTCATCATGGCAGCGTGAGAAAAGCGGCACGAGCACTTGGCAAAAGTCAGCCAGCACTTACGGCAACAGTGAGTCGTTTGGAAGCTTCTCTTGGTTGCGAGCTGTTTATCAAAGGCACTCGACCACTCAAGCTGTCTTCTTTTGGTCTGAGATTTTTACCGCGAGCAATGGAGTTTGATGAGGTGCTGGCCCTCACTCACACTTTCTCCAGCAAAGAGAATGTCAAAAAGCTGCGGGTTTGTTTTGATTACGGCATCGCACTGGATGAAGTGAATCAGCTCTCTCAGCTCATCATTACTGACAATTCGCTTCGAAGCATAGATTTGTTTCGCACAGATACGGCAACCATTCATCAGCTCTTGATAAAACAGCAATGTGATTTAGCATTGACTCAACCGTTATCGCACTTACCTCCCTTTCTTGAAGCTCAACACGTTGGGGGGCGTGAGTTTGTCGAGGTACAGGCACCGTTACAGACAAACAAACAGCATCGTATGATGTCTGTTCACGATGAAAACGGGCAGCCGTTGTGGGTTAACAATACACACCAGTACAAAGACCTCATTTCATTTAACCGACCGGTTGATATGCTTGAAGCCTTGGTAAATTTTTATGGCAAAGGCTGGCTACCAAAAGGTGAGGTAATTATGGCTTTGAGCGAAGGCAAGGTAGAACTGACGGAAAAACCAAGCTATCAACGGCACTTTAGCTTGGTCTGGCAGCAACAGTTAAAAGCAGAAGCCAAGTTGGTTAATCGCCTAGTTCGTTATATTCAGTTGAACAGAAGCTAGTTGGTTACCAGTGCTGTATGGATTTACGTTCAGAGTTTAAGTTTTTTTCTGAACTGAACTTAACTCGACTACGCTGCTGTTCCGAAGAAAACGTGTAAAGGTGATAGAAATGGGTTGTTTACGAAAGCTATCCATCATTTTGGTGTTAATCGCCGCTCCTTCCTTACGTGCAGCAGACTATGTCGCTGAATTGCAACTCAATGTTGTGAACGTGTTTCGTGGTGATGTCACCATTGGGTTGCGAGAAAGCAAGTTGATTAAAAAAGACAAGCATACTCGCGTGTTCCTGGTCAGCGAGTCGTCAGTGGCAAACAATATTGCCGACTTGCATTACACCATAATCGAGCAAAGTAATAGTGAGCCGTTAAACTCGAATCAACTGCAATTGCCCAGCATGTCGACTTACATTGGTAGTGAAGCGGGTGTTGAAGTTGAGGGGGTGGTTTCCTATCGAGTGGTGGTCAGGGCGCGCTAGCCCTCTGTTTCAGTTATCTTATGGTATTCCCCCCCAAAGTGAAAGCCTTTCACTGCGTAGAGTGTTTTTTGCACTTTAGCCTATTAGGTTAACCTCAAATTGTTCATCGGAGAAAGGACTCTCTTTTTCTAACTTATTTGGGGAGTAATCCTATGTCGAAAATCACAACACAACACCAAGTCTATGTACCAGCCGCAACTAGACACAGTTATGGAGAGTTTAACCTTTATGGAAAGCTCCGAGAGGTGGCTGTGGGTTACAGCCAGAACTTCCGCCTGCCGGTGCTAACAGAAGAGGTAAAAGCAACATATCAGAGTGTACTGCAGCCCGACCTATATGATCTCTGTGAAAAAGCGGGAGGGCAGTTACTTTCTCATGCTTCTCCATCATTTTCTGCGGCCCTAGAGCGTGAGAATGACGCGTTGATCAAAGCATTTCAGGACTTTGGTATAAAGGTTCATCAGGCTAGGGAAGTGTCTGAAGAAGAAATAGCCGCGTGCCAAAGAACGAATGTTTTTACCCAAATCTTCGCTGCAGAACCTATTTGGGTGGTAGGTCGAAATGTTTTGGAGAATGTCTGGGCAAGCGATATGAGCTGGGCTTCTATAGCGCCAGTGCGAGAACTCCATCTCCCCTTTATTGATGGTGATAACCACGTTCTACATTACACGGCACCAAGGCCGACCCTAAATCGAGATTACATTTATGAGGGGGGAGATGTGCTCAACCTTGGTGATGGAAGAATACTGGTGGCAACAGGTCCTTCATCAACTAATGCTCGTGGCGCTGAGTGGGTTAAGCGCATGCTAGAACACGATGGTTACCAAGTATGTATCACAGAAGTGGAAGATACCGGAATCCATCACTTGTTTGCTGTTATGTGTGTGGCCGGTCCTAAACTTGTGATCGCTTATCGAGACGCCTTTCCAAACGGTTTACCTGAATTTATGGATGACTTTGATGTGGTATGGGCAAACAGAGAAGAAGCGCTGGCAACCGGGCCGTGTGCAGTGATGCTTGATGAAAGCCACATCCTAATGCCAGAAGAGACCCCAGCTCTCAATCGAAAACTGGAAGCAAAAGGATTAACGGTTGTGACCGTTCCATTTTCTCATCACGCGAAGCTTTGTGGTGGAATGCGCTGTAAGACCTCGGTGCTCCGCAGAGACATACACTAGTCGTTTTCCCTTCTATCCCCCTCATTTTATATGAGGGGTAACAGGGTGTTCCTTATATGAAATTAGATTTTGGCGTTTTGTTCCGCTCAGCATTAGCTTATTTGCGGGTTAGCTTGGGCATAATGTCGTTGTTGCTCGCTTTATCGAGTCCGTTACTTATTCCCTTGATTAGTTCAATGGAGATTTGCAGCAGTAAAAAAGCGTTACTCAGCGGTGCAATGATTTTTGGTGTACCTGAAGTGGCGACTATTGTCGCTCTGTGCTTGTTAGGCAAGGAGCGCCTACAGCAAATCAGAAATTGGTTTGTTAGACATTTACTGAAGCTCAAGCCTAGTCGCCACTCTACAAGATTTGGCTACTATATGGGATTACTACTGATGGTAGTGGCGGGCCCTGTTATGAATATGGTGCTGTTTTACTTTCCAACCTTTGGTATGGACTGGATAGAGCATAGAAAGGTGATAGCACTGGCTTGTGATATCACCTTTGTAGCGGCGATATTTATAGCGGGCGAACAATTGTGGAGGAAAATAGAAGCTATTTTCCGTTTTGAACCGACAACTACACCTCACTAAAACGTAATTGTGGCGCTTGATAGGTGATTTTGACTGTTAAGTGCCATTGTTACGGCTAAATCTTCAGTGGTTCGTCTATGAGAACAGCCATTGAATAACATTTCCCCCATTCTTCATGAGTAAGAATTGGAGCTAAATTCTACCGATCGCACGATGGCCAGTATTTTGTTCAATATGCAGGGTTGTGACTTGTTGTAAATCACAATAGCGGAAAATACTGTGCAATCGACTTATCAAAGTGATCAGTGTATTAAATGTGACGAAGATCTAGAGTTTGGTGCTGCACTCTGTCATGTTACAAAATTTATGTTTCTATAGTGTTAAAACTACATCAGAATAAATATGCGAGTGGCATTAGTCATAAATATTGCCGATAACGTGAAGTTCGGCGTTTTATATTCGTTGTCTAGCACGAATTTCTGAGTGTACATCAACTTTTCATGCCACTTGTATCACTACTATATGTACTTAAATTGCATATATATTTATTTATACTGCTTTAGATTTGCTCAATTTCGAATTTTTATCCTATTTTTGTTGCTTTTCTGTGAAAGATTTGCCAAATTGATGCCCTTATAAATAGTCAGCAGAAAATGCTGCCTAAGAATGGATTCAATTTTTCAGACAGGGGCAGAAAGCTGCCAAAGCAGTAGAGGTCTGGTAATGTCACTATTAGAAGTAAAAGATCTTCGTATCGAATACCCATCACGCCATGGGGTACATGCCGCGGTTAAATCTTTGTCGTTCAATATTGAACGCGGCGAAATAGTTGGTGTGGTTGGGGAGTCCGGCGCGGGCAAATCAACGGTAGGTAACGCTGTTATCGATTTGCTTTCACCTCCTGGCGTTATTGCTAGTGGTGAGGTTTTCCTAGATGGAGAAAAAGTCTCTGGTTTAACGCCAGAAGCGATGCGCAAAGTTCGTGGCTCAAAAATCGGGTTTATATTTCAAGACCCAATGACCTCTCTCAACCCACTATTCACTGTTGAGCAACAATTAAAAGAAACCATCCATGCCAATATGAAGGTATCGGATGATGAAGCGTATCAACGCGCGCTCAATCTCATGAATCAAGTGGGTATCCCACAACCAGAAAACCGCTTGAAGCAATACCCTCACCAATTCTCTGGTGGTATGCGTCAGCGTGTGGTGATCGCTATCGCGCTTGCCGGCGAACCGGATCTTATCATTGCAGACGAACCCACGACGGCACTTGATGTATCGATTCAGGATCAAATCTTAGGTTTGATTCGCGATCTGTGTATCAAGAACAATGTTGGTTGTATGTTGGTGACGCACGATATGGGTGTGGTTTCTAACGTAACGGATCGCGTAGCGGTAATGTACCGTGGTGACTTGGTAGAGTTTGGGCCAACGGCAAAAGTACTGGGTGAACCCGATCACCCATACACACGTAGCCTGATTTCAGCAGTACCGCGTTCAGACATGAAACTCGATCGTTTCCCTCTCGTGAGCTACATCGAAGAAGCACATGAGATGGAACCTTTAGATGTTAAGAACCACTGGTTGGGTCAAAGCCAGGATCACCGTGATTATACTGGTCCGCTTCTTAACGTAGAAAACGTCAACCTACGCTTCGTTACGAAAGATTCGCTATTTGAAAGCCGACGTGAGTACGTTCAAGCGTCAAACAACGTTAGCTTCGAAGTGCATGAAGGTGAAACGTTTGGATTAGTGGGTGAATCGGGATCGGGTAAATCGACCATTGCACGTGTGATTGCGGGTCTATATGCCCCTAACTCTGGCAAAGTCACGTTTGAAGGTATTGACCTTACGTCGCTGAAGTCTGAGAAAGAGCGTCGCCCGATGCGTCGCCAGATGCAGATGGTGTTTCAGAACCCGTATACTTCGATGAACCCTCGTATGAAAATCTACGACATCATCGCAGAGCCAATTCGTTTCCATAAATTGACGGCAAACGAGACCGAAACTAAACGAATCGTCGAAGACCTGTTGGAGCACGTAGGTTTAGGAAAAATGGCGGGGGTGAAATACCCACACGAGTTCTCTGGTGGTCAGCGTCAGCGTATTTCTATCGCGCGTGCACTAGCAACGCGCCCACGTTTGTTGATTTGTGACGAACCAACGTCGGCACTTGATGTATCGGTTCAGGCTCAAATACTTAACCTACTCAAAGATCTACAACAAGAACTTAACCTGACCATGCTGTTCATCAGTCATGACTTGCCTGTAATTCGTCAAATGTGTGACCGAGTGGGCGTGATGCAAATGGGTACGCTATTGGAAGTGGCACCGACGGAGCAGCTATTTACTGATCCGCAGCATGAATACAGTCAGCACCTAATTTCCTTAATGCCTGAATTCAAAGGCTTAAGAGATGATGTAGCAAAAACGGCGTAAGCCATACAATTCCCTATTGGGACTCGATAACAGAAGCAAACACAACAACAAGGGATCCGGATCCCCGCATGAAGGAGTTATGCAAATGAGAACCATGAAAAGCAAATTAGCAGTAGCGCTAATGGCAGCGGGCCTAAGTTTTAATACTCTGGCAGCAGATATCAAAGTTGGCTATGCAGCTGACCCAGTATCTCTAGACCCGCATGAGCAGTTGTCTGGTGGCACATTGCAAATGTCACACATGGTATTTGACCCACTCGTTCGTTTCACCCAAGAAATGGACTTCGAACCTCGTCTGGCTGAAAGCTGGGAACGTGTGAATGACACAACGGTTCGTTTTAAGCTACGTGAAGGCGTTAAGTTCCACTCTGGTAATGGCCTAACAGCAGACGATGTTGTTTGGACATTTAACCGTCTTCAAAGCTCTCCTGACTTTAAAGCTATCTTCGACCCGTACGAGAAAATCGTTAAGGTTGATGACTACACGTTTGACCTAGTGACTAAAGGTCCTTACCCACTTGTACTACAAACAGCGACGTACATCTTCCCTATGGACAGCAAGTTTTACTCAGGTAAAACGGCAGATGGCAAAGACAAATCTGAGCTAGTTAAGCACGGTAACTCTTTTGCATCGACGCATGTTTCTGGTACTGGCCCCTTCATCGTCACAGCTCGTGAGCAAGGCGTTAAGGTTGAATTTGAGCGTTTCGCTGACTATTGGGACAAAGAAACCAAAGGTAACGTAGACAAGCTAACATTAGTACCAATTAAAGAAGACGCGACGCGTGTAGCAGCACTTCTTTCTGGTGGTGTTGATATGATTCACCCAGTTGCGCCAAACGACCACAAACGTGTAGCTAGCGCTGAAGGTGTTGATTTAGTGACGCTACCTGGTACGCGTATCATCACGTTCCAAATGAACCAAGAAAGCAACGAAGCACTGAAAGATGTTCGCGTTCGTCAGGCGATTGTTCACGCAATCAACAACGAAGGTATCGTTAAGAAAATCATGAAAGGCTTCGCAACCGCTGCTGGTCAGCAAAGCCCAACAGGCTACGTTGGTCACAACGATGCGCTTGTTCCACGTTACGACGTGAAAAAAGCGAAAGAGTTGATGAAAGAAGCTGGCTATGAGAATGGCTTCACGCTAACGATGATGGCACCTAACAACCGTTATGTGAACGACGCGAAAGTAGCGCAAGCAGCGGCAGCGATGCTGTCTAAGATCGGCATTAAAGTTGATCTTAAGACCATGCCTAAAGCGCAATACTGGCCAGAGTTTGATGTGTGTGCAGCGGACATGATGATGATCGGTTGGCACTCAGATACTGAAGATTCAGCGAACTTCAATGAGTTCCTAACAATGACTCGTAACGAAGAAACTGGTCGTGGTCAGTACAACTGTGGTCACTACTCAAACCCAGAAATGGATGCGATTGTTGAAGCAGCGAACGTAGAAACGGATCCTGCTAAGCGTGCTGAAATGCTGAAAGGCGTTGAAGCAACACTATACAACGACGCAGCATTTGTACCGCTACACTGGCAAAGTGAAGCGTGGGGCGCGAAGTCTAACGTGAAAGCAGCAGCAATTGTTAACCCTATGGTAATGCCTTACTTTGGCGATCTAGTGGTTGAATAATCACAAGTGATTGTGGTGTAGGAGGGGAGTGTTCCCCTCCTCAATTCTCTCTACTCTGCTCAGTTTATTTCAGTCGGATTGAGCGGTTATTAAGACTGAATGTTTCTCTCTCAATGAGATCTATGGATAGTTAAGGGGCAAGGAATGTTTTCGTTTCTGGTCAAGCGCCTGTTTCAGGCACTGATAGTGATGTTTGTGATCAGTTTGGTGGCGTTTGCCATTCAGGATAACCTGGGTGACCCGCTGCGTGAGCTTGTAGGTCAGTCGGTTTCGGAAGCAGAGCGTCAAGCACTGCGTGATGAGTTGGGCCTCAACGATCCTTTCGTAACAAAATACACTCGTTTTATTGGTGCAGCGCTGCAAGGCGATCTTGGCACTTCATACTTTTTCAAACGTCCTGCCGTTGAGGTTATTCTCGATAAGCTGGTGGCAACACTAGAGCTGGTATTCGGCGCGACGCTTATTATTATTTGTTTATCGATACCACTCGGTGTGTACTCGGCAATTCATCCAAAAAGTTTCTTTACCAAATTGGTGATGGCTGGCAGTAGTATTGGTATCTCGATTCCGGTTTTCCTAACGGCGATCATGCTGATGTATGTCTTCTCTATTGAGTTAGGCTGGCTACCGTCTTTCGGACGTGGTGAAACCGCGAATGTGCTCGGTTGGGAGTCTGGGTTCTTCACGATCGATGGTATTAAGCACCTTATCTTGCCATGTGTCGCACTGGCATCGATTATGTTGCCACTTTTCATCCGCTTGGTTCGTTCTGAGATGCTAGAAGTACTGAGCTCCGAATACATCAAATTTGCCAAAGCAAAAGGGCTACCTCTTAAAAAAATCTACTATCAACATGCCCTTAAAAACACGATGTTACCTGTTTTGACCGTTGGTGGTGTTCAGATCGGTACTATGGTGGCGTATACCATCCTGACTGAAACTGTCTTCCAGTGGCCTGGCACAGGCTTCCTTTTCCTTGAAGCGATTAACCGTGTGGATACACCATTGATTACCGCTTACGTTATTTTCGTTGGCCTTATTTTCGTGGTGACGAACACTATCGTTGACTTGTTGTACGGCTTGATTAACCCAACCGTAAACCTAACTGGAAAAGGAGCATAACTATGAGCCAAGTAAATGTAGCCGCTGCTCCTTCAGTGTGGGAGCGTTTTAAAAACTCGGACTTCTTGTATTACTTCAAGCGCGACAAAGTCGCTATGGCAAGTTTTACGGTCTTTATGATGTTCTTGGTGTTGGCACTAGCTGCGCCCGTCATCGCCCCTTCTGACCCATATGACTTATCGTCTATCGATATTATGGACTCGGAGCTGCCGCCATCTTGGATGGAAGACGGTGACGAGAACTTCGTATTAGGTACCGATGACCAAGGTCGTGATATTTTATCCACCATTCTTTATGGTTCTCGACTGTCTCTGACCATTGGTTTCCTAGCGGTAGGTTTACAGTTATTCCTAGGTATTGTGATTGGCCTATCGGCGGGTTACTTCGGTGGTCGTATCGATAGCTTCTTGATGCGTTTTGCTGATGTTCAGTTGTCGTTTTCAACCATGATGGTTGCGATCATTGTCTCTGCTATCTTTAAGGCCAGCTTCGGTACGGAGTTCTATAGCCAATATGCCGTGACCATGTTGGTCGTGATCATTGGTGTGGCGGAATGGCCGCAGTATGCGCGTACTATCCGTGCCTCGGTTCTTGCAGAGAAAAAGAAAGAGTATGTAGAAGCTGCGCGAGTGATGGGCTTTAGAGCACCACGTATCATGTTCCGTCATATTCTGCCTAACTGTTTGTCGCCAATTTTGGTTATCTCAACGGTACAGGTTGCGAACGCTATCATGTCCGAAGCGGCACTATCGTTCTTAGGTCTTGGTTTGCCAGTAGACCAGCCATCATTGGGCTCCTTGATCAGTATCGGCTTTAACTACATCTTCTCTGGTTCGTGGTGGATTACCGTGTTCCCAGGCATCGTTCTGATTACCTTAGTGTTGGTTATTAACCTACTAGGTGACTGGCTACGTGATGTATTCAACCCGAAAATCTACAAAGGGTGATCCAGAGTGATTGATTTTTAATCCCGATCGTCACTACACTAAGAGTCGCAGATAATTGCGGCTCTTTTTATTTGTGCCGCTGATAACGATAGCCAAGAGTGTTCAGAGGATGTTTATGAGCTCTTTAAATGGTGTAAAGGGATTCGGTTGTTTTTCGTTTAGTGCTTTGTTGGGCACCTTGTTGTTAACCAGTAGTGTGGCTCCTTTACCAGTTTATGCTGAGGATACGTTGTGTGACGCTTCCCAGCCCTCCATCAATGAACTGCCGGTTTTAGATAAATCCTGTCCGATTGGAGATGGGATTTGGAGCCATGACGTTCCTGTGAGCGCGACATCGCTTTATTGGATTCAATGCGGCATTCTTGATGCACCTATGGCACTAACTCAAGCGAAAACCTTGTACGCTAAAATCACCACCGATGTGTGGATGCTACCCCAGAAAAACAGCTATCGTTGTCTGATTGGGCCATATAGCGACGCTGAGATCGCCAAGCAAGAGCTTGTTCAAGTCAAAGCCTTATCTGGTTATCGTGATGCCTTTATCCGCCAAGTGGAACGAAACGCTTCTGCCAATGCACCTCAACGTACTGCCAAAGTGACGCCGCAAGTACCCGCTAAAGCCGCTAAGCCAGTGGCAAAAGCGATTGAGGAACCAGTAAAGAAAGCTGGGAAGATAACGCCTCTTGCGACCAGCGCTAAGGCTTCATTGAGTGTTCGGTTAAATGCTGAAGTTAATGGACAGCGTTATAACGTGCCTTATATCGCTAATAGTAGTCATCAGTTCTATATGGAACATGATAAAGCGTGGAACCGCTTGAGTTATCAGTCTGCCATAAAGGTATGCAGTGACCTTGATATGCATTTGGCAAGTAATGAAGACTGGCAGGCCTTGGTAAAATCACAAGTGATGCAGAAAAATCGCTGGCCACTACAAATGCCATATTGGGGAGATGGTCAGAAAGGGCTGTTTACTAATGGCAAAGTATCACCGTTAAAAGGCAATACTTTGCTCAATGTAGTGTGTGTGGGTAAATAACCTTTAAGGCAATAACCAACGAGTCTTACTGCTGAGTGACAACAACCAACTGGTTGCTAATGCCAAACTGCCGCTGACAATAACCCAAAATGGAATTATATAGATTGGGTGACCTTGATGTAGGCCGAGTTCGTTCATCGGCCACAAGAATAGCGGGTGAAGAATATAAATACCCAAGCTGTATTTACTAATAAAGCTCACCACTTTCTTGGCTCTTGGCCAAAGCTTGTCGGCGTGGGCTTTGCAAACAATAAATATCATGCTGGCCGCTAGGACGGTATTTAGAGTCTTGTAAGAGAACCAGCGTCCAACATAATAACGACCTTCTTCAATACTTCCTTGAACCACCATATAACTGCTCAGCGCCATCGCACCAACACCCAGAATAATGGACACAGTAACCACACCTCGGCTTGCTGGCAGTTTTTGATACAGGATATAGCCTAATGGCAACAAGCCCATATAAAGCCAGAACTGCTCGCTCCAAGGCCCATCCACTCTTAATAAGAACAAGAGCGTAGTGAGTAACCAAAGGCCGGTAAATGCGTAAAGTGCACTGTCATCAAACTTGCGAACGAACACCTGCAAGAACGGGATCGCCACATACAGCGGAATAAAGTAGTAAAAGAACCCAAGGTGGTAATAGGTCTGATGGTGATAGCTCTCAGACAAGACTTCTTTAACCGTATTACCGTTAAAGCCTTCAATGGTCCATCCGGATAAGTAAGCGTAGAAAAGTGACCATGCGATAAATGGAATCAGCACTTTGCCGAGACGACGAGACAGATAATATTTCATATCAAACGGTCGCGTGTCGTTAAGCATGAGGGCGCCGGTTATCAAAATAAACACCGGGACTGCCCAGCGGCTGAAGCCATTAAAGGTGATGGCGGTAATCCATTCGCCCATAGGGATCTGCCCGAGTTCATGACGGTAAGGGCCTAGCGCATGAATAATGATGACAGCGAGTGCCGCCACACAGCGCATGGCATCGAAGAAAAATATGTGCTTTTTATCCATTAATAACTCCTTACAGTCTTTAGAAACTATAAGAAATATAATCAGATGCGGGAAGAGTACTTAGATAAAAGTTGTGTAAAAACTGCTCCATACAGAGCAGTTTTGAGTGGTTTGTTCACGCTGAAGGGCAAACGACTTCATCCCAGAACCAGTTTGATTGTGTGGGTGACTCCCATACACCAGGGTTGTTCTTGGCAATAAAACACTTTCCTTGGTAGCTTACGATATCGCCATTGCTGACAGATGTACTACCCGGAACCCAAGTAATTAGATTAATTTCAGGTGGCGTGGTGGTGCTTCCACCACTATTGCCGTCACCAGTACCTCCGTTGCCGTTATCTGTTGAGGGAAGAGTGTCCACAATTCGCACTTCTGGCCAATTGGCGTGGGAGCCATAAAAGTTGGTGACGCACTTTTCATAGTCACCGGGTACGAGAGCAGAATAGGCAGTTTGGTAGCCGACCAAGTTACATTCAAAAGAGACACCACCGGGACGGTCTGCATGATAAGTCCAGCTGGCTTCCCAGTTAGTGTAAAGTACATCTGTCGCGCCGTTTAAGTTCAAGCTGCCATAAGGGGTTTGTTGCCAACACGTATTGCTTTCATCGGCTTCAATAGGAATCTGATAGTGTGCAGCTAGCCCTTCCCAGTAACGAATTCGGTTAACTGGCTGCCCTTTGTTTTTATTCTGCTCCCCACATTCAATACCGCCATTAATGATGTTGATGGTGGTACCAAACCCATAGCCAATACCAGCCTCCACTTCTCGCTGAGATGGTACCCAGGTTCTATCAATCACATGCAACATGGCGGGCTTTGGTGCTTGTGGCGTTAAGAAAAACCAGATAGCAGAGGCGAGGTTTAACCACGAGTCAGCCACAAGCGTTGGGTTATCAAGTAACACCGTTGCATCACCATCAAACATCACTTCAGAAAAAGGGCCATAGTTGAAGTGGTAAGAGAGTTGTTTGGCGCCACGACCAAAATAGCCTTGGTTGGCGGCGCAAGGCCAACGTTTGTTTTGCCAATCATTCTGACCACACCCCGTGGTATAGCCTGGTTGTCCTTCGGACCAACCCATTTCGCGCACATGAACCAGTGCTTGCTGCCATTCTTCGAGAGCTAAGGGGTTATCCCAAGAGTTATCCTTGGCGATATGGCCTCCGGTCTCTTGGGCAAAATGAGCGAAGGCGGTCACGATGGAACGCTTACAAATAGCATCGGCATCTCGACCGTCGCTATAGTCACCGCAAAACGCTGGAAATTTACCAATAGCCTGCAAAAAGCGCTGATAGGTGTACTCTGGCGCAGCCATATGAGTGAGAAAGTCCCACTCATCACGTGGGAAGACTCGCTCAGCCCGTTTTACGTTGCTTGGGTTGGTTGCCAAGCCTGCATCAATCGAATCCACGACAGAGTTTGAGGCTGTCTGCAATGCTTCAGCCCACACAGTGTACATGGGGTTGCTGGTTTTGCTTGCTTCACTATTTTGTATGTCGCTACGGGCAATAATATATCCGGTTGGATTTTGTGGATCGGGGTGCGGGTTTACCGCAAGGGCAGGTAAGCTCAAGCAGGCAGTGCTCGCTGCTATAAGCCATCGAGAGGTTTTCATCTGACGTTCCTTTTCAATATTATTTATCTTGGCTAGATAGATTCACCTGTAGTGAGGAGACGTTACTTTCTAGCGCAACAAACTATAGAAAAGGCCATGGAAGATTGGTTGTGGAACCCACGAATTTCGTGCTTGATGCTTTCTCTATGCGAGGCATTTCAAACCTTGCTTGAGTGACTAAGGTGAAACTCTCGTTGAAGTGTGCAATGGCTCTAAAACAAAAAAGCCCAGCATGAGATGCTGGGCTTTGAAAAGGGAGTGTATGCGTTAGCGCATGGTAACGAATTCCTCAGAACCCGTTGGGTGAATTGCCACGACAGAGTCGAAGTCTGCTTTGGTCGCGCCCATCTTCATCGCAACGCCAAAACCTTGAATCATTTCATCAACAGTAAAGCCGATGCCGTGCAAGCCAACAACCGTTTCTTCTGGACCAGCACAAACCAGTTTCATCTTGCATGGCTGGCGGTGCTTCGTTACTGCCGTGTACATAGCAGTGAAGCCAGAGGTGTAGACTTTGATGTTATCTTTGCCGTATTTCTCTTCCGCTTGTTGTGTGGTTAGGCCGATGGTGCCGATAGGTGGGTGACTGAATACCACAGTTGGTACTAGGTCGTAGTCCATCTTCGCATCAGGTTTGTTGTTGAATAGGCGCTCAGAAAGCTGGCGACCTGCTTTAACAGCAACTGGAGTGAGCTCAATGCCGCCTTCCATGATGTCACCAACACAGTAAATACCATCTACATTCGTGGTTTGATACTCATCGACTTTGATGTAGCCGCGCTCGTTGGTTGCCACACCTGTAACACCAAGATTAATGGCATCTGTCGCTGGGTGACGACCGATCGCCCAAATCAAGGTATCAACATTTTGGCTCTCACCGTTTTCAAGATGTAGCGTTAGGCTACCGTCCGCCTCTTTAACCACTTCTTTAGGCACGGAGTGAGTGTGCAGCGTTGGGCCTTCGGTGTTCATCACTTCAACCAACGTCTCGATAATCATTGGGTCAAAGCTACGTAGAGGTGATTCTTTACGGCAGAACAGGTGAGTTTCAGTACCTAGTGCGTGTAGAACACCTGCGATCTCTACTGCAATGTAGCCCGCGCCGATAACCGCAACGCGCTTTGGTTGCTCGTTTAGCTCAAAGAAACCATTGGAATCGATGCCGTATTCTGCGCCTGGAATATTTGGAATGGTAGGGCGACCACCAACGGCAATAAGAATGTGATCAGCAGTGTAGTGCTCGCCGTTCACTTCGACAGTTTTCGCATCAACAAACTTAGCAAAACCGCGAATGACATTAACTTTGTTGTTGCCAAGCACGCGATCGTAAGATTGGTGAATACGGCCAATGTATGCTTGGCGACTCTCGACTAGTTTGCTCCAATCGAAGCCTTTAACGTCGACATCAAAACCATAGTCTTCTGCGTACAGGTTCATCGCTTCAGCAACTTGTGCACCGTGCCACATGACTTTCTTTGGCACACAGCCAACGTTTACACAGGTACCGCCAAGATCTTGAGCTTCAATCAGCGCGACCTTCGCGCCGTACATTGCCGCACGGTTTGCAGATGCGATACCGCCGCTGCCACCACCAATACAGATATAGTCAAAATGCGTTGCCATTACGTTCTCCGAGAGCTTATTAATTTTATGATTGCTAATAACAGGTACATTGGGGTGAAGAGTAGGGAACTCAATATCATCGCAATGTTTTGTTAAGAATCGCTATCCATACTATAAATCGAGTCTAGCAACTTTCTCCAATGGGAAAAAGCAGAGTTAATTATGAGTAATAACGATTAATGACGGGACAAGAGGGCATTACGCCCTCTATAAAAGTCGCTCAGCCACAACAACTCGATGTTGAGCAATCTTGTTGAGCTTGCACGTCCTTTCCGGTAGCAAGGTAGGTATTAGTTAGGTAGAAATCAGCAAACCGCGTTTCAAAGTCGCTAGAAACTGTCTTCTCAACCAACCCTGATTCCATGATGTTGCGTTGCCACGCTTGCATTTTTGGCAGTCCGCAGAAAAAGTCATAGCCGGAATGCGCTTTTACAATCGCAGCGCGGTGCAAGAGTGGTAACCACGCCATATCAACATTGCTGAACGCGTCTGACTTGAAGAACTTAGTGTTGCCAGATAACTGGTTCTCTGCCTTTTGGAATGCCTTAATCAGTTTTTCCGCACGCTCTTCAAAGGTCTCTTTATCTTTGCTACTCATTGTGCCGCATTGAGCAAGGTAGTGTTTTGAGCCTAAATAGCTCCATGCACGATCGAGTGCGTGCTGCTCGTTACTCACGCCTTGCTCAATTGGACCGTATTCATCTTCGATGTATTCAATGATGGCGTCTGATTCAAACAAAGCTGTACCCGATTCTGTGACCATCACTGGCACCTGACCATTGGGTGAGATATCTAGGAACCATTGCGGCTTGTCTTTTAAACTGATGTATTCGATCTCGTAGGGAATGCGTTTTGCTTCTAGTGCAGCAGTGACACGTTGGACAAAAGGACAAATCTTAAAGCTAACAATCTTAATCATCTGGGTTTTCCTCACTAGGCTATTAGGGTGTACACATTGCACATGGCTTCGGTACTTTCACTAGTAAGACGTGGGAGGAGAGAGAAAGACGAAAATAATTTCAATAAAGTCGAAATATTTTCTGGAGAGCTAAAAAAAGCGCAATTAAAAAAGGCGCAATATTGCTTTAAAACAAGTGATTACGCCTCTTCTTGGGATTGAAAGTATGTCCCAAAAATTATTCTGGGACAATCCATTCTACTTTAAAGTGGCCTGTTGCTGGAGCGATCTTGTCTTTAAGGTACGGCAAAATGGTATTCATTTGCTGCTCTAGCTTCCACGGTGGGTTGATGACAATCATGCCCGATGCTGTCATTCCGCGTTCGTTAGTATCTGGTGAAACACCAAGTTCGATTTGCAAAATCTTGCGAATACCAAGACCTTCTAAGCCTTCAATCATATCGTCGATATCATAGCGATTGACCACAGGGTACCAAATCGCATAAATACCCGTAGCCCAGCGTTTATAACTTTGGGCAATGGCCGTCACGACATCACGATATTCACGAGCGAGTTCATAAGGTGGGTCAATCAAGACCAAACCACGGCGTTCTGCTGGTGGCAAGCTGCCTTTTAAGCGCTTAAAACCGTCTTCTTTAAAGATTTTGACTTGACGGTCGCGGTGGAATTCTTGCTCAAGCAATGGAAAGTCGCTTGGGTGTAATTCTGTTAATACCATACGGTCTTGAGGACGCAAATGGGCACGCGCCACACGAGGAGAACCAGGGTAATAACGCAGTGTGTCGCTGTTGTTCAGTGTCTCTATCGATTCAATGTAGCTGGCGATATCTTCAGGAATGTCGGCATTGCCCCAAATACGGCCGATGCCTTGCTTGTATTCACCAGTTTTCTCAGACCATTCGTGTGTAAGGTCATAACGGCCTACGCCCGAATGAGTATCGTGATAAACGAATGGCTTTTCCTTGTTTTTTAGTGAATTAAGGATAAGACTTTGTACTATATGTTTAACCACATCGGCATGGTTACCCGCGTGAAAACTGTGACGATAGCTCAGCAAAATAAAGACTCTGTTTAACAATAATGGACGGATTATAACCTCTTCTGACCAGAAGCGGCAGAGGTGTTGGTGTTTTGAATCATCGTAATTGAATCTCGAAGGATTGAAATTTCTCTTTCGAGACTACATTTATCTATTAATTACGCTCACTTGCCTTCCAATGAAGTGAGGGAATCCAATAACTAAAAAGGGACGCTGCATGGCAAATCCACTACTGACGTTTACCGACTTACCTCCTTTTTCTCAAATTAAGCCTGAGCATGTGAAGCCAGCCGTTGAACAAGCGATTGAGGCATGTCGAGCAAAAATAGACGAAGTGCTTGAAGGTAACACCAATCCGACTTGGGACAATGTCGTTGCGCCAATCGAGCAGATTGATGACAAGCTTAGCCGCTTATGGTCACCAGTGAGTCATATGAACTCAGTGATGAACAGTGATGAATTGCGTGAAGCGTATGAAAGCTGCCTGCCAATTCTTTCTGAGTACGGCACTTGGGTAGGACAACACAAGGGGCTGTATGAAGCGTACAAAGCGCTCAAAGCCAGTGACGCGTTTAACTCCCTTTCCCAAGCGCAACAAAAAACCATCAAAGACTCACTGCGTGACTTCGAGTTGTCTGGTATTGGTCTACCAGCCGATGAGCAGCACCGCTATGGAGAAATCAGCAAGCGTATGTCTGAGCTAGGCTCGCAATTCTCTAATAATGTACTTGATGCCACCATGGGTTGGACCAAGCACATTACCGACGAGAAAGAGCTCGCGGGTATGCCGGAATCGGCGCTAGCGGCGGCGAAAGCGGCAGCTGAGGCGAAAGAGTTAGAGGGTTATCTACTGACATTGGATATCCCATCTTACCTGCCAGTTCTAACCTACTGTGATAACCAAGAGCTACGAAAAGAGCTGTACGAAGCCTACGTCACGCGCGCCTCGGATCGCGGCCCAAATGCGGGTAAATGGGACAATACCGAGATTATCGCTGAGCAACTTAAGCTGCGCCATGAAATCGCGCGCTTGCTTGGTTTTGGTACTTATAGTGAAAAGTCACTGGCGACCAAGATGGCAGAAAGTCCAGCTCAAGTGCTTGGCTTTCTGAATGATCTTGCGACTAAAGCTAAACCTCAAGGTGAGCGTGAAGTCGAGGAATTGCGTCAGTTCGCTGAAAAAGAGTTTGGCGTTACTGAGCTAAACCTTTGGGATATTGCTTACTACAGTGAAAAGCAAAAACAGCACCTGTTCCAATTCTCTAATGAAGAGCTGCGCCCTTATTTCCCGGAATCAAAAGTGGTCAGCGGGCTGTTTGAAGTGCTAAACCGCGTATTCGGGATGCAGATTAAAGAGCGTGAAGGGGTGGATACTTGGCATGAGTCAGTACGCTTCTTCGATATTTTTGACAGCACTGACACACTGCGTGGTAGCTTCTATCTTGACCTGTACGCGCGTGAACACAAGCGTGGCGGCGCGTGGATGGATGAGTGTCGTGTACGACGCACGGATCTTGACGGTGAACTGCAAGCACCAGTGGCGTACCTCACGTGTAACTTCAATAAACCAGTCGGTGGTAAACCTGCCATGTTCACTCACGATGAAGTCGTGACTCTGTTCCACGAAACAGGTCATGGTATCCATCATATGTTGACGAAGATTGATACGGGTGCAGTGTCAGGCATTAACGGTGTTCCTTGGGATGCAGTTGAGCTGCCAAGTCAGTTCCTAGAGAACTGGTGCTGGGAAGAAGAGGCACTTGCGTTTATCTCAGGCCACTATGAGACAGGCGAACCGCTACCTAAAGAGATGCTCGACAAAATGCTAGCGGCGAAAAACTTCCAGTCTGCGATGTTTATTTTGCGTCAGCTTGAGTTCGGTCTGTTCGATTTCACGCTGCACACGGAATATGATCCAGACATCGGTGCACGCGTGCTAGAGACCTTGGCAGAAGTGAAGTCGAAAGTGGCTGTGCTTCCGAGTCTTGAGTGGAACCGTTTCTCACACAGCTTTGGTCATATCTTTGCGGGTGGTTATAGCGCGGGTTACTACAGCTACTTGTGGGCAGAAGTGTTGTCTTCCGATGCCTATTCACGTTTTGAGGAAGAAGGCATCTTCAATAAGGAAACAGGACAAAGCTTCTTGAATAACATCCTTGAAATGGGTGGCAGTGAAGAACCAATGGAGCTATTTAAGCGCTTCCGTGGTCGTGAGCCAGAGATCGATGCGTTATTGCGTCATTCTGGCATCAGTGCGTAGTATCCAATTGAAGTAATATTTGAAGCCCTTAACCTTTGGTTGAGGGCTTTTTTATTATGTTGAGAAAGCGAATTTTACCGGCTGAGCCAATAGCTAAGTTGGTAGAAAAAATCGTTAAGATGATATATCGCCCTAATTGAATAACTATTGAATAGTGATTGATAACCGATAATTTGTCATCAAAACCTTCTGACCTTCAGCAAGGTCCGTCATGTAACCAAGTTTCAATATTCGAAAAAACAGAAGTGTTATTTCAGTGAAAATTAGGTGTTATTAAAAACTGCTTACAATGAATAATTAGTTCTATGCTCTGAATAAAAAACTAGTTTGTTTTAAGTCAAAGAATCGTCCTAGAGTGCATGTAAGCACTCCGAAAGTTAATTACAAGCCTATTTGGTTTCGGGTAATTTATTTTTACTCATCGCTTACGCATTAATTGTTAATAAACATGCAAACAGCGTTGAGATTTTAAAAATTTATATTCAGCGATTGCTTTTTATCGGTTTGTCATTCTACCGGTGTCGACTGAATTTATTATTCGGAGTATCCCCTATGACTAAAAAGTGGTTCACTGAAACCGTTGAGAATACCCAGCAGATGATGGGTGTAGCGCCAGAGCAAGGTTTGTCTTCACAAGAAGCGGCAGAGCGTCAATCTCAGTACGGTAAAAACGAACTTCAAGAAAAGGCAGGAAAATCTGCGCTTGAACTCTTTGCTCATCAATTTAAAAACCCACTGATCTTCATTCTTGGTGTGGGTGCCATTGTTTCCTATTTCACCGGGCATTTAGTGGATGCTATCGCTATTACTGCGATCATCTTTATCAATGCACTTATCGCGTTCTGGCAAGAATTCAAAGCCCAGAAAGGAATGGAAGCTCTACGCCAAATGGCCGCACCATCTGCACAGGTGAAGCGTGATGGCGAATGGATTGATATTCCAGCCAGCGACATCGTACCTGGTGATATCTTAAAAATCAGCACAGGTGACATCCTAGCTGCTGATGTTCGTATCTTAGAAGCCAACCGTCTGTCTATCGACGAAGCGGCGCTGACCGGTGAATCTGAGCCAGTAGATAAAACGGCTAAAGTGATTGACGACGAAACGGTAGGCCTTGGTGACCAGCTAAACATGGGCTTTATGACGACCATGGTTACATCGGGCACGGGTCTAGGTTTAGTTGTGGCAACAGGTATGCAGACCGAAGTAGGTCACATTGCCGACCTGATGGCGAACACTGAAGAAACTAAGACACCAATGCAAGAGCGTATGGACACCATCGCCAAGACATTGATGCTAGTTGCGCTTGGCGTAGTAGCAGTGGTGTGTGCAATTGGTCTTTATTATGGCATGCCTTGGTTAGAGATCTTAAACACAGGTATCTCACTGTCGGTAGCCGCTATTCCTGAAGGTCTTCCTACGGTAATCACTATTGTTCTGACCATGGGTTCTACTCGTATGGTGAAGAATAATGCTCTGGCTAAGCAGTTGGCTGCGATTGAGACATTAGGTTCTACCACGGTTATCTGTTCAGATAAAACAGGTACGCTCACTCAAAACCAAATGCAGGTGATGAAGGCGTATGATGCGAGCGGTCGCTATTGGGAAGTAAGTGGTAAAGGCTTCAGCCCTGAAGGTCAATTTAAGCCGCTATCGCACAGCACAGATGCAAAACACAGCCCAGAGATGATGAAAGGCTTAGTGGTTGCAACACTATGTAATGACTCTGAATACATCATGGATGGCGACAAGTCGACGGTTCGTGGTAACCCAACAGAGGGCGCACTGATAGTGGCCGCGGCGAAGGCGGGTCTCAACCAATCAGAGATGCTGACTTCAGGTGGCTATTCAATTGTTGAGAAGTTCCCATTTGACTCTTCTCGTAAGATGGCCTCGGTGATTGTTAAAGATCCAGAGGGTAACCATTTCCTTGCGATTAAAGGTGCACCAGATGTGATTCTTCGCAATGCTGCAGGCTTTATGGTTGATGGTATGCCAGTAGAGCACACACCAACCGCGACAGACGGCAACTTAGCGCTAGCGGCAAGCCCGAGCGAAGAGATTGTGGCGAACTATGAAGCGGCGATTGAGAACTTTGCTCAAGATGCACTACGTACGTTAGCGGTTGGCTATAAAGCATTAACTGAAGCTGATCTTGAGCGTGACCATAGTGAGCTTGAGCAAGATATTACGGTGCTTGGTTTATACGGCATCATGGATCCACCGCGTCCAGAAGTACGCGATGCCATTGAAAGCTGCTACCAAGCAGGTGTGAGAACGGTAATGATCACTGGTGACCACGCGTTAACAGCCGCGGCTATTGCTCGTGATATCGGTATCATCCGTAGTGAGAAAGACTTAGTTGTGACGGGTGCAGAGCTCGATGAGATGGACGATGACAAGCTTCGTCAAATCTGTCCAGAAGTTGCGGTATTTGCCCGTGTAACGCCAGAGCACAAGTTACGTATTGTTCAAGCTCAGCAGTTCAACAACGAAGTCGCTGCGATGACAGGTGACGGTGTTAACGATGCACCAGCACTGCGCCGCGCAGACATTGGCGTTGCCATGGGTATTACCGGTACGTCGGTTGCGAAAGACTCAGGTGACCTTATCTTACTGGATGACAACTTCAGCACTATCGTGAAAGCGGTACGCCAAGGTCGTCAAATCTTCGATAACCTTCGTAAGTTCATCCGTCAGGCTCTGACAGCGAACGTTGGTGAAGTATCGGTTATCCTGTTCGCGTTCCTAATGATGGGCCCAGAGGCTATCTTGCCGCTAACACCGCTAATGATTCTATGGATCAACTTGGTATCGGACGGTCTACCAGCACTAGCGCTTGGTGTTGAGCCAGAAGAGAAAGATCTGATGGAGCGTAAGCCTCGCAAACGTAACGAGAGCTTCTTTAGCGACCACTTAGGTACTCGTATCCTGACTCGTGGTCTGGCATTAGGTGGCATGAGCTACATGGCGTTTAATTGGGCACTGACGAACGGTTTCTCAGCGAACTACGCACAGACAATGGCATTTGCTATGTTGGTGTTTGCTCAGCTTTGGCATCTATTTGACTCACGTACCTTTACGTCGCTATACCGCAGAAACCCATTCACCAACCCGTACCTATTAGGTGCAGTAGCGGTGTCAGCGATTTTATCGCTAGGGGTTATCTACACGGGTCTAGGTCAGCTAATCTTCAACACAGAAGCACTAGCAGCAGGTCACTTATTCGGTGTCATTATGGCAGCATCACTACCGACGCTGGTTATGTCTGCAGTGAAAGAGGCTACTAAGATTAAGTGGGTTTAATCTCTCACTTGAGATAGTAAAAAGGCGCTCTAAAGAGCGCCTTTTTTGGGTTTGGTGGACCCTGCCTGCGCAGGCAGGAATCTACATACGGCGCACACCACCCCTAAGGATTCACATTCCGACTAATCGGGTTCTGCAATGAGATCAATGTCTCCGTCGATTGCACCTCTTCAATCGCTTGCAGCTTATCGATTAACACGTGCTGCAGTTCCTCAATCGAGCGACACATCAGCTTCACGAAAATGTTATAAGCCCCTGTGGTGTAGTAGGCTTCAACCACTTCATCTAAGGCATTCAGTTTCTCTAGTGCAGAGTGGTAGTCACGCGCAGCGTAAAGGTTAATACCGATAAAACAGCACACGTCGTAGCCGAGTTTTTTGGTATTCACGACCACTTCGGTACCTTCGATAATCCCAGCGGCTTTCATCTTTTCAATGCGCACATGGATAGTGGCAGGACTGACATCGAATTGCTTTGCCATCTCTGCATAAGGGCGACGGGCGTCTTCCATCAGTGTTTTTAGGATCGCTTTGTCGAGGTCATCAAGTCCATTAGTGGCATGCATATCGAGTCCTAGGTTATCGTCGTATTGATGGGGCTAAAGCTTATCACTATTTCCATCTGGTCGTCTTTGTGCGGATCACGGTTATTGGTCACCGTTGCGACTTGAGGTAAACTTGCGCGCTATACCTTAGCCTTATTCGGAGCCTATCTTGCAAATCCAACTTATCTGCGAACATGAGCCACGCCAACAACAGTTACTGGAACTTGCCAGTCGCTGGGGCTTAACGGCGTGCCAATCGTCTGAGTTCGCTCTGGTTTTAACAGAAGAACGGCTAGAACTACGCAAGTTGGATGAGCCTAAGCTAGGTGCTATCTTTGTTGATCTTGCCGGTGGTGCGGTGGCTCATCGTCGTAAGTTTGGTGGTGGCAAGGGACAGGCTATTGCTAAAGCAGCAGGGTTAAATAAAGGTGCGACACCCACTGTTCTTGATGGAACGGCAGGTCTGGGCCGAGATGCCTTTGTGCTGGCTTCTCTGGGTTGTAAAGTACAAATGGTAGAAAGACACCCGGTAGTGGCCGCTTTACTTGATGACGGACTTGCACGTGCTAAGCAAGATGAAGAGATCGGAGATTGGGTCAGCGAGCGAATGTCTCTGCTGCACGCATCAAGTCTGGAAGCTTTGGATTCCCTCGCCGATGACAGCCAGTTTGAACGCCCCGATATCGTTTATCTTGACCCTATGTACCCGCACCCAGAAAACAAGAAAAAGTCTGCTCTGGTAAAAAAAGAGATGCGTGTTTTCCAGTCTTTGGTCGGTGCCGATACTGATGCCGATGGGTTACTGGAGCCAGCTTTAAAGCTTGCGACTAAGCGTGTCGTGGTGAAACGTCCTGATTACGCCAATTGGCTGGATGAGAAAAAACCGACAATGGCGATTGAAACCAAAAAAAATCGTTTTGATGTTTATGTCAACGCATCAATGAGTTAACGCTCTTCATTTGTTTATTTGAGTAATTTGCTCGATGTAACTGGAGCAAGTTACTTGAAACTGCCCGCATTAGACGTTATATCTAACTAAGAATCATTCCTGTTTTCGTTGTCTGAGTGTTGGAGAGTGGTATGAGTAAGCGTTTGTGTAAGTTAAATCGTCGTGATATTAGCGACAACCTCGGTGAAATACACCGCTTAGTCACTGAGCCTAAATACTTATGCCGCTCCTGTTCCCGTTCTTCTGTGGACAAGTCAACGCTGTGCAAGCCTGCCGCGATTCCTCCTGCCTCTTGTCAAAGTAAGCCAGTTCACGAGCAACATCAATGTGGTGTTCTTGCTGAAGCTTTACCTCAAGTTCGCCCTGTTAAGCTGGATAAGCTCTCTGAGACAAATGTCAGCAAAACATCAGTGTTAGAGGCGAATTTGATTGATTCAGAGATGATGGAAGTGGTGGATAAAAAAGCAGTAAAGCGTGCCAAGAAAGCGCTCAAGGCACAGAAAAAAGCTCAGAAGAAATTGCTGAAAGTACTCAAGAAGAGCCAAAAGCTCGCTCGCAAACAGAGTAAGTTAGAACAGAAGTATCAGCTCGCGGCCAATGTGGTTGAGAAGCAGGTTGTTAAAGTGCAGCCAGAACAGCTGCACTAGTTTTCTCTAGTTGGAAGTCCTAAGCGTTATTGAACTGGGCTTCCGCTCTCGGTTTCACCCACAGTTCATTGACCACCAATGACAGCAGAATGATTCCGCCTCCAATCGATAGTTTTACTAAATCCACATCGCGATTCCAAATTACGATATTGACGATAAGCCCAGCAGGAACCAACAAGTTATTCATCACGGCCAGCGCTCCTGCATTGACCAGACACGCCCCTCTGTTCCAAATGAAATACCCCAAGCCCGATGCAATTACACCTAAGTAGATAAGCACGCCCCATTGCACGCTGGTGGTTGGCATCTTGTCAAAACTGCCAAACAGCGCAAAGGCAATCGTCGCCACGACGGTTGCTCCGAAGTAGAAGTAACCAAACACGCTATGCTGTGGAAGCTCGACGTCCGTTTGTTCCATCACATACTTATAACCAACCTGTCCGATAGCAAAACAGAGGTTGGCACCCTGAACCACGAGAAAACCCGTGATGAAGTTGTCGTTGATACCCGCAAACTTGATAAAGGCAGCGCCAGCTACCGCAATGGCGGCGGTGATTAAATACCAAGGAGAGAAGCGTCCTTTAAGGAAGTCATAGAAAAGTGTCACGTAAATGGGCGTAAAAACAGTGAACAGCAACACTTCAGGTACGGATAGCAATAAGAAGGACTGATAGTAGAAGCAATACATCAGGCCTAGTTGGATACCACCAATGGCCATCAGCTTGGCTTTTAAGGCTCCTGGCACTTGTCTAAAGTTAGTAAAAGGCAGGAAGACTAATGCGGCTAACACCACACGCATTAGAACTGAGAACCACGAATCCACCTGACCCGCTAGATAGACTCCGATGAGGCTAAAAGAAAAAGCCCAAAGCAGAGTGACAGAATAAAGATAACCCATTGCTTAAACATGTTGTTAATGTGAATGATGGAGTTATTGTAACATCTTTGTGAATCAATACAGATCGGATCAAAAAAGGCTTCTTTCGAAGCCTTTTACTGCAAGTTAGTCCTTAATCGGAACCACTAACATATCGACAGGTGAGGTATTGATAAGTTGGCGAGTCGAAGACAGGATTTTGCTCCAGAAATCTTGGTGATGACCGCATACCACAAGGTCGACATTGTATTCACCAATGGTATCGCGCAGCTCGTTGCTCAAATCACCGCTACCTACTAAAGAATGCTTAATTGGGTAGCCTGCGTATTCTGCGAAATCTCTTAATTGAGTCATCGAGGCTTCCATCGCCTGATGTTGCGTCTCGGCCATGTTTAAATCTATCAGCCCGGTGTACAACTCGGCATAATTGACATCAATATGGATAAATGAAACCTCTGCATTCAGTGGCTTCGCGAGAGAGACCGCCTTGTCTATGAGCATTTTGCTTTCTTCTGAGAGATCTAATGCGACCATAATATGTTTATAACCCATAACGCACTCCTCCTGACGTTAGTACTATGGAAAACATAGCATTTTCCTCCATAAAATTATGTTGATGTGATCTCAAATCGTTATCCAAAGTACAAATTTCAGGCGGGCACTCGTGATCCTGTGAAGACATATCACGTTCGAACAGAGACCCTGTTTTGTGTCAGGTAGTGATGGAAACGTGGAGTCCAAAAAGTTAATTCTCAGCAACAAGACAATAAATTGTGAGCAAAGTCGCCAAAGTTTTCTAGAATCAAAAGTAGCGATTGAGTATCCAGCAGGTTGTGAGTTTGGGTTTGAGATCAGAGACTCCTCAATAAGTTATGTTATAGTGGCGTTAACTTTTGAAATAAAATTAGGAGTCTAGAATGCTTTCTCCAGCAATGGTTCAGCATCTGAATGAGCAAATTAACCTCGAATTCTTCTCATCCAATCTATACTTACAAATGAGTGCTTGGTGTGAAGACAAAGGTTTTGAAGGCGCGGCGCTATTTCTTCGTAAACACGCTGACGAAGAAATGCAGCACATGCACAGACTGTTTACTTATGTCAGTGAGACTGGTGCGTTACCGATTTTAGGTAGCATCGAAGCTCCAAGACATGATTTCGAAAGCCTAGGTGATGTGTTCCGTGAAACCTATAAGCATGAGCAGATGATTACCGAAAGAATCAACAAGCTTGCTCATGTGGCGTTCACCGCTCAGGACTACTCAACGTTTAACTTTCTTCAATGGTATGTTGCGGAGCAACATGAAGAAGAAAAATTGTTTAAAGGGATCTTAGATAAGCTAGAACTCGTAGGTGAGAATGGTCAGGCGCTATTCTTTATCGACAAAGATTTAGCAGTGTTAGCAAAAGAGGGTTCTTCTTCCATTATGGACGCCCCAGCTGAGTAATCTCAGCGTCTAAAAGTCGACTGTTCGTCTTTTTCTCTTGGGTGTCTAGGAAGATGTAGGGAGGAAAAGATGATCAGTGGAGACACTATTCTATTAGCATTGATGCTCATTACTTCAGTCAATATGGCGAGGTATTTGACTGCACTACGCGCACTTATATTCATCATGCGTGAAGCACACCCATTGCTCTATCAGCAAGTGGATGGACGAGGCTTCTTTACGGCGCACGGCAATATGTCGAAGCAAGTGAGACTGTATCACTATCTCAAAACTAAAGAATACCTCCATCACCACGATCCAGTGTTTACCGGAAAGTGCGACCGAGTTCGTGAGCTATTTGTACTTTGCTGTGCGCTTATTGGTGTGACCTTGTTTGCTGGATTTTTGCTTTAACGACAAAGCGCTGCGGCACCTATTTTAGGGTGCGCTTGAGGTAACACAAGGAAGAGGCGAAGTTGTAAACCGGGCTAAAGGCATCGGGGAGTTGGCTTTATTTAATGAAGTCGCTAGAATAGCGCCAAATTGTCGAAAGGATGTGCAATAAGCACATCCTTTTTTTATTGAAATTCTTGTCGGAACGTCGTGATGAGTCAAAAAGTAGATGTGGTTGTTATTGGTGCTGGTGCGGCAGGTTTAATGTGTGCAGCAGAAGCGGGAAAACGTGGGCGCAGTGTGCTCGTGCTTGATCACGCCAAAAAACCAGGTCGTAAAATTCTTATCTCTGGTGGTGGTAAATGTAATTTCACCAACTACGACGTGTCAGCCAATAATTACCTGTGCAGCAATCCACACTTTGTAAAATCGGCACTGTCGCAATATACCAACTGGGACTTTATTGCCATGGTGAGCAAATACGGTATTGAGTTTGAAGAGCGCGATCACGGTCAGTTGTTCTGTTTAGAGTCGGCAAAAGATATCGTCAAGATGCTGCTGTCAGAATGTGAAACGCCGAATATTCGCTTCCGCTATCAAACCGATGTGCACAGCATTGAGAAGAGGGAATCAGGTTTCTCTCTGCACGCTGATACCGATATTATTGAATGTGAATCATTGGTCGTCGCTACTGGTGGATTGTCGATGCCTAAGCTGGGGGCGACCCCGTTTGGTTATAAGATTGCCGAGCAGTTTGGTCTCGAAGTAAAACCTACGACTGCGGGATTAGTGCCATTTACTCTGCACAAGGAAGACAAAGAGGATTTCGCGGAGCTATCGGGTATTGCGGTACCTGCGGAGATTACCGCTAATGATGGTACTTTGTTTAAAGAAGCCTTGCTGTTTACTCACCGTGGTCTGTCTGGACCGTCAGTGCTACAGATTTCTTCTTTCTGGAAACCAGGTCAAAGTGTGTCGGTTAACTTAGTTCCAGAAGCGGATATTGATGAACTGCTTGCCCGTTCGTTGGAGAAGCACCCAAATCAAAGCTTGAAGAATACTCTGGCTCGTGTGCTTCCTAAACGTTTAGTGGAAGTGCTTATTGAGCGCAAAGTATTTGCAGACAAACCATTGAAGCAGTACCACTCCAAAGAGCTGGTGGCGATTCGCGAAGCGCTAGAGCACTGGAAAATCGCACCGAATGGCACTGAAGGGTATCGAACAGCGGAGGTGACGCTTGGCGGCGTGAACACCGATCATCTCTCTTCTAAAACTATGGAATGCAAATCGATCCAAGGCTTGTTCTTTATTGGCGAAGTTATGGATGTCACAGGCTGGCTTGGTGGCTACAATTTCCAGTGGTGCTGGTCTTCCGGTTTTGTGGCCGGTCAGCACGTTTAATTAGCCAACCTTATTCAACATTCTATCTCGCTGGGCTTCTACACATTTGGAGAAGCCCGTCATGTTCTTACTATCCTCTTCAATCCGCTTTCTCCTATCTAAAAATGTGATGCGCTTAAAAGACCTTATTTGTTAAGTGGTAATTGGAGAAAATAATTCTCCAATTTTGGTTTTTGATAGTAAATAAGGTAAAAAAAATCTCTAACAAAGCTCGTATAGTGTACCTATTCGCTTAAAAGCATATCAGCCTGAAACGCTTGTTGAACGGGCTGAAATTCATAATTTTTGGTCTTGGAATTCTGAGGCTTGGTGAGTATAGGTGTATTTATGAGAACTGAACTTTGGGATGGTTTTACCCGCCTAATTAAAAAAGAAGTCGTACCTGCATTAGGTTGTACTGAGCCGGTGTCGGTTGCACTAGCGAGTGCGATTGCCGCTCAAAAGCTTGATGGAGATATCCAGAAGATCTCTGTCCATGTTTCCCCCAACCTAATGAAAAATGGCATGGGTGTAGGCGTTCCGGGAACGGGAATGGTTGGATTGTCTATCGCGGCCGCTATCGGCGCTGTGGCAGGCGAGCCAGAGGCTGGACTTGAAGTTCTCAAAAATATTACGCCAGACGATGTGACTCAAGCGAAATCATTGCAAAGTGCAGTGACGGTCGAAGTGGCCGATGTCCTCAACATTATTTATGCCAAAGTGGTGGTCAGTGACGGTGAACATCGCGTTGCTGTGACCATTGCAGACAGCCACACTAGTGTAATGTCTATTGAAGAAGACGGCTTAACCACTTACATCCATGCACAAGAGCAAGAGGCAAAAACAGCTTCTGAGCCAACAGAAAGTCCAATGAAAGATGCTTGTGCACAGGACATTTTTGATTTTGCCCTGAATGCGCCTTTAGAAAGCATCAGCTTTATTGAGCAAGCCTATCAGCTTAACAATGACCTATCCCATGAGGGGTTAAGCCAAGACTATGGTTTGCAAGTTGGCGCTACATTTAAGCGTAATGTCGATAAAGGTTTGCTTGCTAATAGCTTGATGACGGACGTACTTTGTCGCACTTCGGCTGCGTCGGATGCTCGTATGGATGGTGCGATGAAGCCAGCTATGAGTAATTCGGGTTCGGGAAACCAAGGTATCTCAGCAACAATGCCTGTTGTGGTGGTAGCTGAGCATGTGCATGCTGACCGAGAAACCATGATTCGAGCGCTAATGTTATCCCATCTAATGGCAGTCTATATTAAGAGCTATCAACATAAATTGTCGGCACTATGCGGAGCGACAACCGCTTCGATGGGAGCTGCGGCCGGAATGACATGGCTTCTTGGTGGTAACTTCAAACAAATTAGCGATGCGATATGTAGCATGATTGGTGACGTGGCAGGCATGATTTGCGATGGTGCAAAAACCAGTTGCGCGATGAAGGTCTCCTCCTCTGCTGGTGCTGCTTTTAAGGCGACATTGATGGCGCTGGACGGCATTCGCGTAACAGGAAATGAAGGTATTGTCTCAGAAAATGTGGATGAGTCTATTCGCAATCTTTCTAGTCTTGCAAATGGGGCGATGACTCAGACTGATGTTCAAATTCTAGAGATCATGGTGAACAAGTAACGCTCTTTGGTGCCCAAATTGCTCTATGTGTTGACAGGTAAAAATAAGCTAAATTGAATACAATAAAAGGCCAATGTTTCATTGGCCTTTTTACTTTTCTTGTAGGGTTGTTTTCTTCAACCTAAAACCACCTTCTTTCCTCTCTTTATGGAACGTATATTCGTGCTTAATGGCATGTTAGTAATATTTGTCATTAACGTTATTTTTTGTGTAATTGTTGAATTTATATTGCAAAGAGATATCTATAAGGAGCGCTTAGAATAAATATCATAAAATGGTTTATTATTCTTATTTGAAATAAAAGGCTTTTTATATATTGTTATTTATTATTAATGAAGATATAAAATTAGATCGGTTAATTGTTCGTGGTTATTTTATTTCCCATTGTGTGATCTTGTTCAACTTGACGAAAATATTAGTTAACGTTTTTATTGTTGTTAAATATTGTGCTATGTCACAAATATGCATTGATTAAAGTTTGGTTTTATTGATTGTAATCAAAGTGAGAAATTGTTTTTGTGCGGTGTCTCTATGAGTAGAATTATATTCTAATTATCTGTTTTAATTTAAGAAAAGGAAAAAATTTTTCTCATATTGTTAATGTACTCTCTAAAAATCATCTGAGTTCCACTTAGAAAATAACAAAAAATAGAACAATAATTAATTCCAAAACGGAGACGTACAATGACACAGATTAGTGATGGCATCGAGCTAAGAGAGCAAGAAACGCCTTACGAAAAAGCAGGAATGTCGCTGCAAGAATGGCAAAAAGCCATTAAATTCGATAGCGTAGATATTGGTTGGATTGTGATGAGTATTGGTATGGCTATTGGTGCTGGTATCGTATTTCTTCCGGTTCAAGTTGGGGTAATGGGACTTTGGGTTTTCTTACTCTCTTCGGTTATTGGTTACCCTGCCATGTACTTATTCCAGAAGTTGTTCATTAATACCTTGGCTGAATCAAAAGAATGTACTGACTATCCGGGAGTCATTACTGGCTATTTAGGCAAGAACTGGGGTATGGCTTTAGGTGCACTATATTTCATCATGCTGGTTATTTGGGTGTTAGTTTATTCTTTAGCAGTGACCAATGACAGTGCATCATACCTGCACTCATTTGGAGTGACAGAAACAAAGTTAAGCGATAATGTTTTTTATGGTCTAGCGCTTATTTGTGTGCTTTCTTTTATCGGTTCTAAAGGCGAAAAGTTGTTGTTTAAACTGTCTGGATTTATGGCAGTAACGGTCCTCTCTCTGGTTGCATTAATGGGGGTGCTTTTGGTTGCAAGATGGGACTTCAATAATATTCCAGCAGTGGGGAATATAGGCCCTATGATTAAAGATGCCATCATTACACTACCATTTACGCTGACCTCAATTTTATTCATCCAATCTCTTAGCCCGATGGTGATCTCTTATCGATCTCACGAGAAGTCTATCGAAGTTGCGCGTTATAAAGCGACTCGTGCGATGAAGATTGCCTTCGCGGTTCTCTTTGTTATCGTATTTTTCTTTGCCGTTTCCTTTACGTTTGCTATCAGCCAAGACCAAGCGGCCGATGCAATGAATCAAAACATTTCTGCGTTAGCGATTATTGCTAAATATTTCCCAGGCAGCTGGGCGACAATTGCTGGTATCGTAATTAATATCTTTGCGGTAGTGACGTCTTTCTTCGGCGTGTTCTTGGCATTTAAGGAAGCGTGTACTGGTTTGGCGATGAACGTGATACTGCGTAAATACGATGAGTCCCAAGTAGATGCTAAATTGATCAGCAAATTGGTTACCGTATTCATCATTTTACTTGCTTGGGGTGCTATCGCCATCAATGCCCCAATCCTATCGTTCACTTCGATATGTAGTCCTGTATTTGGTTTGGTGGGCTGTTTGATTCCGGCTTACTTGGTGTATCGAGTCCCGCACTTAGCGAAGTACAAAGGCATGGCAACCAACATGATTATCATAACGGGCGTCCTGCTTTGTATCTCTCCATTTTTAGCGTTCTTGTAATCAAGTACATAGTTAGACGCTAGTCTAAAAAACGCCGAGCATTGAGCTCGGCGTTGTTGTTTTACATTATCCATTTCCACCAAATGAATAAGGCGAGGAAACCGAACAAATAGATTAAGCCTAGAATTGACAGTGCTTTTAGCTTGCTGCCCATCTGAAGAGCTGTCGGTAGCTCAGTTTTGGAGACAAGAATGTAGTTCAAAAGAGCAAAAATAGGCGTCGTCACAAAGGCCATGATCATCGCAAAGTTGAGCATTGGCATTAGCGCTTGAGCAAAGAAGGCAATGATAGAGATCGCGACAATAGAGACCACGATAACCCAGGCTTGATAAGTCTTCGGATTCTCTTCCGTTTGATTTTGTAGTAGACGTTGTGACTCCGCGATGGCGCGTGAATAACCGTCGATCACCGTGATTGTACTACCAAAGATACAGAAGAAGGCGATAACCGCAATGAGATAGCGAGACCATTCACCGATAGTCGAGGCATACATGCTCACCAACTGATGGGAGAATCCTACGCCTGATGCTGAAAGCTCAGTACCAGAACCATGAATCACCAAAGCGCCTAAGGCGACAAAAACAATCGCCAATACCGCAGTACCAATATAACCGACGTTGAAATCAAACAATGCAGACTCTGCAGTCACTTTTTGTTTCTTACACTGGCTCTTAAGCCACATAGATGTGATGCTAGAAATCTCAATTGGAGCAGGCATCCAACCCATGGTAACCACAATGAAGCCAATGGCGGCAATCGTCCAAGGAGAAGGGGATTGATAATCTGCCGGAGCTACACTGCCGTTAGAAGCGGCGATAATGACAGCTGTAACCGTCGCGACGGTGAGTGTTGCCATGATGGCTTTTGACAGCCCATCCAATGCTCTGTAGTGCCCTGCAAACAAAATTGCTACACAAGTAACTAAGACCACGCCACATAGAGCTAACGAAGGCAGTTCAAAAGGTAAGAAATAGCCAAGTAGGCTGGCACTGAATAGTAGAAGCGCAGCGGTGTTTACCACTGCGGAAATAACATTGAGAATCGTGAAGACCCAAAGGTAGCCGCGACCAAGCCCCGCGTAGCCTTGAATAAGGCTATCACCAGTACCGACGGTATATTGCACACCTGCTCGGAAGAATGGGTATTTAAAGAGGTTTACGAGCAGAATGAGTGCAGCCAATTGCCAACCATAAATAGCACCTGCTTTGGTTGAAGCGACGAGATGCGAGCCGCCAACGGCTGCGGCAGCCATCATGATACCGGGGCCAAGTGAACGAACTAATTGAGAGATGCCGGGACGAGCGGCACTGGATGAAGGAATGGAGTTATCCATAAAGCATTTCCTTTGTCATTATTATCCATAGAGGGAGTGTTGGGCTGTATCTAAATGTTTACACTTTAATTATTAATTTATTTAGTGCGTTTACATTTCTACAGGTTTTTTAGAGTGATGCAATGCCGAAAAGGCAATGTCATTTTTCAATTTGGAGTGATTGCTTGTATGAGTGACTTTTTCTGGAATTTTATGCTAATAAAAAGAAGGGCGAAAAAGGTTCGTTTTTGAGAACTAGGTAAAAAAAGTATGAAAAAAACGGCTGATGGCACAGTAAACCAAGCGTTTAAAACGTTTGGTTTACTGCAGGTGAGAAGCGGAATGAGGTTATGCTTTGCGTTTGATTTGCTGAACAACCAGTCCGATAACAATCAGTACTAAGCCAACTAACGTGGATGGATGAATGTCTTCGCCGATAACATATGCCAGCAACATCAATGAAATAAACGGTGACGCAAATATAAGGTTACTAATACGAGCGGTGTTCTGTGTTAGTTTCAGCGCACTTAGCCATAAGACAAAGGTTATGCCCATCTCAAATAGGCCCACATAGGACACGGCCAGCCAACCTCTGATGCTGATGGTTGACCACGCTGCGCCTTCATAAAGTGCAACGGCAAAGGCAAACGGCAGTGCGACTAAAAAACCGAGCAACACGCCGACAACAGGATCGGCGGTATTGCGAGTATTTAAGATCCAATAACCCGCCCAAAGTAGAGTAGAAAGCAGGGCTAAACCGACGCCAGCAGGACTATCGAACTGTAATCCCAGCACATCGCCTTTTGTGGCGATAACCACAACCCCTAAATAGCCCAGCGCACATGCAAACCAGTCTTGAGGGCGAATTTTCTGCTTGAGAAAAACCGCGGCCATTAAGGTTAAGGAAATGGCCCAACTGTAGTTGATGGGCTGAGCTTGCGAAGCTGGTAGCAAGTCGTAAGCTTTGAACAAAATGAGGTAATACGCTAGCGGGTTAATCAAACCAAGTAGCAGATAATAAAATGGGTTTGAGACAAAGGTGGTCTTTACTTGCGACAAGGTACCTTGAAATGCGCAGACTGCGACTAAAGCAAGGGTAGAAGCGAATGAGGCTGCCGCGACCATTTGTGCTGGTGTGAATTCAGCTAAAGTCAATTTAAATGCCGTCGCGACTGTTGACCACAGGAGGACAGCGGACAATCCGAAGATGATTGCCTTGCGTTCGTTATGCATGAAAGTGAGTCTGGGTGAATAGGTTAGAATGTCAGCATCTTACCAGTGAATAAGGTGATGGGAACAAGCAATTTTTAGATTGTTAGCTTAGTCACAGCGAAATCAAGGGTGGCAGTGGTGTTAAGTCGATAAGTGGTGCTTGTTGCCAATGGGTTTCGCTGGCAAATAGCCACATTGTCGTCACGCGATCTTGTCTTAGTGAATTCACGTCGACTAATGCCAGTAGAGCATAAAACCGGTGAACGTAGTGCGTGGTCTCAGTGGGTAGCCGTAAATCTGAAAATTGCCGACTACCCGCTCTTTTGATGGCTCGCTGTACACGCCCTTCGCCTGCGTTGTAGGCGGCAAGAGTCAGGTTAATATCACCGTCAAACTTGTTATACAGAAAGTCGAGATATTGCATCGCCGCATGTGTGCTCGGCGCTATTTCAAAACGTTGGTCGTGCTGCTGAGTCACCGTGAGCCCAAAACGTTTCGCAGTAGCCGGCATTAGCTGCCAAAGCCCGGCTGCTTTTGCAGGTGAAATAGCTTTAGGGTTATAGGAGGACTCAAGCATGGGAACTAAAACCAAACTGTCTGGCAGAGAGCGTTTTGAGAGCTGTTTGAAGATCTCATCGACCAAAGGGTTGAATTCTTCAAACTTCTTCATGATCTGTTTCTGGTAAGGCTTTAGAGTGTCTAAATGGGGCTGAATTGCACTCTCTGACGGGCGACTATTCGCATAGCTAGGACGAAACCAGAGACACGCTAAGATAAGTCCCACCCATAAGAGTAAGTGGTAACAGTATATGTTGCGGTTCAGGTTACCTGACATGTTCCCCATAACAGTGTTGTTCTTGCCCTGTTAACTCCCCGAGCAATTCATGGAAGGCGGCCGAACTTTGTCCATTGTCATGATTGTACTTTTGACACTCTTTAATCAGCGCCTCTAGAATTTGCCACTGCTTGGCAATAGTATCGGATAGTTTGGCTGGCAGAGCGCGAATGAGCTTTTTAGCTCCGTTTTCAGAACATGGCAATTGCAGTTGTTGCAACGTGTAGCTGCGTTTACTGGCATTGCTTCCTAATTGCTTGAGAATCGGCAGTTGGTTATGAATGTTGTTACTCAATGCCTCACCATCAAACTTTAAGTACAGCGCTTTTTGATGCTGTAGCAGCGCCAATAGCTTGCGATAAAGCTTGATGTCTTCAGAGATTGAAAGCACAAATTGCTGGACTAGCTCTGTCCTTGTTGCTGCCATTTAGTTGTCCTCTTGCTGAGACATAGCCCATTTAATAACGGCTAAGACTCATGTCCTGTATGAAAACGCATTACTGCTTGTGATAACGCTTTGACGTCTAGTCCCAACTCACCTTTCGCCAGTGCATTACGAACCGCCTCAACCTTTGCCATATCGACATTCGGCATTGCGGCAAGTTCGGCTTGGGCTTTATCCAATGCTGCTGTATTGGCATTAAACGCCGACTCAGAAACGGTCTTGCGCGTCGGAGCTTCAGTGGTCTGTGTTTTAGATTGATTAAAGTTGGTTTGGGGGACGTGCCCACCGGCCACCTTATCGATTTTCATCACAAAATTCCTGTCTACATTGTCGTTAACAGTATAGGGCGACAGGCAAACAAAAAGTATTAAACAATTTGTTTGCCTATTATGAGGTTGTCTTAGTTAATCTCGCTGACGCGGATACTTGCTGGCATACCTAGATAGAGATTCTCCCTTCCTTGATAGTCGCTACTATCGCCCTCATCCGGTAGTTGGAACGTCAGTTCAGTGCCATCATTGATACTTGAAACCAAAACCTGTTGCGAGGCTAGTGCTTGCTTTTTGATACCTTGAGTCAGATATGAGTATGTCCCCGGTGAAAACTTGAGATTTACGTTCAAAACAATTTCATTAGGGCTTGTCAAAGCGATATGTTGAAAATGTTTTGTGGGAGCCGATACATTTGGATCATCATGCGCAAAGGGGTCGGTAACGGTCACGCTCCATTCTCCGTCATTGAGTTTGACCATTTGTACCAAGGCTGCCTTATTACTCGTCACACTTAACCCATTATTAAACACTTGTGTTCCAGCCGCCCTAAAGACGATTTGTGCAACCTCGTGTGAAGAACTGCTAGCCCGGTAGTAGATAGCTTCTCGTTGTTGCTCTGGTGATTGATGGACTTCTAACTGAGTAAGGATTTCCTCAACTCGTTGTGGCATCTCATCTGCAGTGACAAAAGGTAATGTGAGGTAGGTGTAGTGACTTCTTTCTCCTGACCCTTCAATCTCTGTTCCATGGTTTATTGCAATAAGCAGTGGCGTTAAGCGCTCACCTGTTTCTGTACCAGGTTTCGTCGGGTCTGAATCCGGAATACTGTCACCGCCCCTTAAGTAAGTTCTGACTTTTTGTCCGTTTTGCGGTAAGACAATGTAGCCTTTGTTTCCTTGATGGAACCACATTACTTGGTCACTTAGACTAAGGGTAGGGTCACTGGCTGGATTGGATGACCAACTGGTTTGTATTTGAGTAGTCTTTCTACCACCTACACCAACACTCTCTCCCTGACCAGGGTTGTAGACAAAAGGTGTCTGCCAATTGACTTGGTCAATAACCGTGAGTATTGGCGAGTTAGCCCCTGTAGTGGACAAATCATCGCGTACCCGATAAATACGGTTACCCATGGCAACGACTAGCTCATCAAGGAAGAAATATGACTTATTCGCCGTGACGCTTGTATAGCTGTGATCACTGGCATGCTTGAATGCCGCCATCGAATAGGCTTCATCAGGGGTTTGATAGCTGTTTGTTAACACGGATGAAAATGCCGATGGATTGCCCGCCGATTCGCTGGATTGCAATGGCAATTTGTCTTGCCTCCAAGCTTCGGTTACTCCGGGGAGGAGATGCCAATCCCAATCGTAGCGGATATTACTGTAGTCCTTATCGCTGGTTTTGATTTGCAGCACTCCGCGACCATTCATGAATCCAAATGAACTTTCTGAGAAGCTTTCTGCCCCTCGAGTTCGCTGCGACTCAAGTTTGACCGAACTGAACCACTCCTTAGTTTGTGAGTCAGTAGCATCCCACTTACTTTTGCGATGAACCAGATAGTCATTTGACCAGAATGCATTAGCGCCTAATTGTTGATGAGAGTTCATTAAAATGTTCTCAGTCATTTGTGTAAGCGTGGTAATCATATTGTTATCTGTTGAGCTTGGGGCAGAACTGGTCAGTAGCTCAGCATCTTTTGATAGTATGTAGCTGCCGAAATCACTGACATGAGCTTGGTAGTGACTTCTTCCAGTTGCTTGAAAATCAGTGGCTTCACCATAGATTAGCCATGGCATTGTGTAATTTAAGACATTTAGCGAAAACTCATAAGGTGTTTTGGATGCTTCGAAAGCAGTCCCTTTTAAATAGGACGCGAATACAATAGGCTCTTCGGTTAGCCACTCATAGCCGTAGGCGTACATAGCTAAATCCTGTCTTAACCCTACATGATGACTCATGGTGCCATCAGGAAGTAACCCTGACTGCCCATATTTTTGCGCGCTAATACCGTTACTATCAATCCAAAATTTGAAATCCTGAAAACTACCTCGAGGGCTCCAGCCGGGTAAAATTGTGGTGCCAGCGGACTGCCATCCTAATCCAGGTTGGTCGCCTTCATAATCTGGATACCACAATGCGTTATAGGTAATTGGGCGGTTATAGTCTTTAAAGAAAGCAATCATAGCAGCCCAGGTTCTTAAGCGGTGAGCTCGGTTGGCATCTGACCAAGCTCCAGAAGACGCGGCTAAATCGTCGGGATTAAAATAGCGGAAGTAATCGATGGAGGCTTCATTATTAGGCAAGTCGAAAGCAACCTCAGATAGAAATTCACTGGCTTTATCAAAGACTCTTAAAGATAGGCTATGCTCTTCTCCAATGCCGTTATGAATGTCTTTCGCTAATGCGATAAGGACACCTGAAATGGGATCAGTGAAGCGCCAAGCATGGGTCGTATCGTTGTAGTCTACTCCGGTAAAATTACCAAAGTCGGAACTTGGAAATGCATCTAGCCAGGCTTCCAATGCCTTCAGCAACGTCGTCTTTAATGAAGAGCGCTCTGAACCAAATTGATATTCAAACAAGTGCGTGTAAGCGCGAGACAGGGCGGCTAGGTGCAATGCACTTTGTTCAAGCTCATCCGCTAAGATTGAAGGTGTGACGACTTGCTTGCCGTAATCGGCCAGATCGTCTTCATTTGGGTAGTCGTAAAAATTAATGGCAAGACTGGTGTCTTCTATCCATCCTGAACCACTGTTTTTAAAGCCGCTACGGACTTGATAATTGTTTGCACTCAGTTCGTTTATTTGTTGGTTTACCAGTTCATAGGTGTAGTCTCTACCACTGTGCAGGCGATACGCTTCGTCTGTTGCATAGATATAAAACTGGTCAAAAAACTGCTGCCAAGCCGTCTTGTTGAGAACTTCCACAAGGGTTTCTACTCTGGCTATGGCGATACCATCTTCCTGTAACTCAATCTCTACCAGGTGGTTGTTATCCCAATTTACACTTCCATTGTCTTTCAAAGATAGAACCCCAAATAATCGCCCATCTCTGTCTCTAACATTAGTGAGCTCAAAAAGATCGCTATTATCGCGGGTCAGGACAAAGGCGAGATTAGCATCAGGCGCAGACTCTGGAGCAAAGCGATTCGTTACTGGCTGAATTCGGCCAATGACTTGCGCGTTTGTTTTAGATTGGGTCTGGATTTCAAACCGATTAAACAACAAGGTTTCAGTGGCAAATGAAGTATGTTTGAAGCGTTGGTCGCTTTGGTCATCATTATCACCAATACCATCGCCATCGCTGTCGCGATAGTTTCCGGAATCGAATGGTAACTCATCGACTCTTAACCCTGAGTCGAGTTGACATTGGAGATTACATTGCTCGTTCCAACTGTCAGGGTAGCCGTCACTATCTGTATCTACGCTGGCGGCGTGGTTATTTGGAAAGGCATCTTTGTTGTCACCTACACCATCCCCGTCGCTATCCAGCCATTCTGTTGGATCGTTTGGGAAAGCATCTCGACCGTCTGATCTACCATCGGCATCCATATCGACAAGCTTTGTTAATGAGAAGGCATCGAGCGATGCACCGTTTGCGTCATCAAAACGCAGCATTAATTGATGGTTTCCTGCTGATAATGGGATGTCGGCGTTCAAAATGACGGCTTGGTATAGGCGCGGGTTAGCTACATTGGCCGTATAGTCGAGGTTAAAAATGTTGTTAATGTGAACTGATAGTTCCACGGGTTTGCTGACTTGACCACTGCCAGCCATGAGTTCGAGCTGATACAAGCCACTCTCTTTTACGTTAAGGTCGTATATGAGCCACTCACCATCAGCGGTGTTAGCGACTCCATAAGTCGGGTTTCCTATCGCATCACTTTGATTATTGTTTTGAATATCGACATCCACATCCAAACGATGCTGGCCTTTTGAATTTCCAGCGGTTGAGTCAAAGTACGCTTCGCCATTTTCAGCGTATTGAAAATGCTCGGCTTGCATGTTGCCTGGCACTGGCATTACTGGGTCTACCCAGAGATCGGGAAGTAATGGATAAATGTCGGCATTGTCTCCCACCCCATCACTATCTGAGTCGAGCTGCTCATCGGCGTCATTTGGAAAGGCATCTAGTGTTAGCGAAGTGGTCGAGTCTTGCTGGGTTTTCCCTTCATTCCAGTTATCTGGGTAACCGTCGCCATCGCTGTCAATACTGGCAGCAGGATCATCAGGGAAGGCATCTGTATTATCACCAACCCAGTCTCCATCCCGATCAGGGGAGACGTTAATTTCAATATCCCGAATTCGAAAACCATTGGAGGCAAATTGTATTTCTAATTGTTGACGGCCCTCATGTAGGGTTAGACCTTTCAGAATAAACGGCTGAAAATTGTAGGCACCAGCACCTTGGGTGTTAAAGGCTAGACTGCCAAGCGTTTTACCCGTGTCATCTTTCAAGGTGAGAGTTTTATCTTTACTGCTGTCAGATGCTAAGTAAAAGACAGCGTCATAGGCCCCACTTTTGGCGACCGCCGTTTCAAATCTTAGATATTCTTGAGGTTGAGTCCAACCCACCAAGGGGAGTTGGTCACTGACTCGAATATCAACATCCTCTTGGCGATAACCTCCACCTGAATTGCCCTCGGTTGTATCGAAGTATTCGCTGTAATCTGCGGCGAAAAAGCGGCCAGGTAATCTAGCATAATTGACAAGGCTAGAACCGGGACCATATTGAGTGTCTGCGGGAGAGGCGGCTTGCTCCAAAGTGAGCATAAAGTTATCTAATGACAAGGCTCGATCATGCAAGCGAGCTTGAATCGTAACATCACCTTGTGGAAGCCAGATATCAGAGAGAGTTTCGTTTTGAAAGCTGCGCACATCGGCGACATTGGGTATGTAGGTTAGAGTGCCAAGATGGCTGCCATCGGTCAGATGAAAACTCAGTGTTATGGAGTTGGTCGTATTACCGGCGACTAAAGCGTCTAATCGATATTTTCCCGCTTGTTCTATGTTCACCGTGTAATTTAGGTATTCGCCATTGTCGCTCCAGCCGATAGCATAGCCGCCCGAACCATTGCTTCTAATATCAACGTCATCTTGACGGTATTTACCACCAAAATTGCCTGTACTGCTATCAAAATAGCTGACATTTTGGCCCCCTGAGTCATAGTCTTCAAACTCAACGGTAATTGTATTTGCAGCATGCGAAAATGGTGCAAGTAGGGTTAGTAACCCAATGGCATTGCACCTAGAAAAGGTTGATCTTTTCATAACCACCACTTTTTGTTTTATGGATAATTCTGTTGTTTTTCTTTTTACGATAGCTCGCGTAAATAGAAGGTGGTGGTTGGATTTTTGAACGAATATCGCAATTTACAACATGAATGACGGTATGTATTGATAGGACTTATGGATTGAGTTGTGAGCATTGGGTCTGGATAAGATTAAAATTGCGTATGCACCTGATTGAGTCCAGAGACAATAGCTCGAATCACCTTCTTCGATTGGCTATTTTGCACCTCGATTTGCTCACCTGCTCCACCAGTTTCCAACGCAATGCCCTTCGTGCTGGCATTGAATTTTCCTTTTGCTGCAATGATGACGACTTCATTGCCCTTTTCGACGAGCGGGGGCTTGACCACGAAGCTGGCATCAATAATTTGCCCTGTTCGCATGCGGCGAGAGACTTGGTTGCCAATGATTTGTGATAAATCGGCAACGAAGTGAACGGCGCGACTGAGAGTGCGAGTTTCCAGTTGTACCGATGCAGCGGTGATCTGAGTATCTCGATTTAATGTTTGACTGGCGACGGCGACAGGCAGCGATAAGGTCACTTTGGCGCTGGTGTTGATGCGCCAATCGTTGTGACCATCTTGGCATTGCACACTGCGTCTTAAGTTGCCTACAGGCAGTGCTTGACTATCTCGGCTGGTGATAATCAGTGGTGCTTGGCATTTCGCTAAATGTTTTGCTGACTCTGGAACGAACATCACCAGATTGGTCTCGTAGTGTTGCCAGTTTTGTCTCTGTGCGGTGCGCTCGATCTCCGCCAAGACTGACTGTTGTACTGCCATTTCCACATCTTGTGGCGTCATTTTTTGCGGAGTTTCGGCTTGTGAAGGTAAAGTTAGCAGCAGAAAAAAAGCACTTCCTAGCCACTTCCTCATCTCACGTCTTGCTTCCGTAAAACGGAAGTTCCATTTCCTGATAAATATGTAAGTCATTGTTTTTGTTTTATAAAAAAATTGGCACATATCTTGTAATTTCCCTTGGTACTTCGCCCATTTAAGGACAAGAGACATGGCAATCAGTTTTGATAGTGCATTGGGAGTTCACCCACAGGCACTCAACTTTCGGGTTCAGCGTACCAAGGTGCTTGCTAGTAACTTAGCAAATGTCGATACCCCTGGATACCTAGCCAAAGACTTGAGTTTTACCACCGTGATGAAGCAAGCCAATCCGAATGGTGTGCATACGCCAACACCAAAATTGGACATTGCGACGCAATACTCAGTGCCTTACCAAAACAGTAAAGACGGCAATACCGTTGAGCTCGGTGTAGAGCAAGCCAAGTTCACCCAAAACAACATGGATTTCCAAACCAGTCTGACCTTTATGAATATGAAATTCAGTGGTTTGGCTAAAGCGATAGAGGGACGCTAATCATGTCATTCACTGATATCTATTCCATCGCAGGCTCTGCGATGACAGCGCAAACTGTGCGATTGAACACGGTGGCAAGTAACTTGGCAAACGCTGATGCCGTGTCGGCTAACCCCGATGATGCTTACAAAGCGCTAAAGCCAGTATTTGCCACGGTATACAGCCAAACTCAACTTGCCGCAGGACAAAATGTGTATCCGAATGCGGAAGTGCGCATTGTTGATGTGGTGCAAAGTGATGCCAAAGCCGATCAGCGTTTTGAACCGAACAACCCGCTGGCAAATGAAGAAGGTTATGTGTACTACCCAGGTGTCGATGTGGTGGCGGAAATGGCCGATATGATGTCGGCAACTCGCAGCTTTGAAACCAACGTTGAAGTGCTGGCTAATGTGAAAAGCATGCAGCAAGGCTTGTTGAGACTAGGAGAAGGACGCTAATGAGTATCGCGCAATTTACCGCTCTGGATACGGACACGCCGGCTCCGAGTCAAAGTAATGCTGGTATCGCTGCCAACCCACAAGATATGAACAGCGCAACATCACTGCAAAATGAGTTTATCACCTTGATGGTGGCGCAGATTCAAAACCAAGACCCACTGAACCCGTTAGACGGCACTGAGTATGTCAGCCAATTGGCACAGTTCTCTCAGGTACAAAGTACCGAGAACATGTCGATGCTGATGCAAAACAGCATGGTGCTGTTGGATAACATGCAAGTGCTTTCAACCGCAGGGCTGGTGGGGCAAACCGTGTATGTCAGTGGTAATGAAGTGGAGCTATCGGACGGGGTACAAAACGGCCGCGTTGAGCTGGCGCATTCATCCAATCAAGTGACCTTAGTGGTAGAAGACGAGTTCGGTCAGAAAACCAAAGTGCCGCTTGGCGCGCATCCTGCGGGAGACGTGGACTTTTCCATCAACCCTGAAGAGTTGGGTCTTAAACCCGGTAAGTACTCGCTATCGGTAGAGGTTCAAGAGGGTCAAGCGGATCCTAATTTATTGCTTGCCGGTGAAGTGAAGCAAGTACGAATTCCAAGTAACGGAGGCGCAGCCATGGTGAATATCGCTGGTGTTGGCAACGTGCCTTTCTATCAAATCAGTCAGTTTGGTGCCTAGCGCCTACGCTCATCGCACAACAACGTGCTGAGACACATTATCAGAATTAGAGGACATTATGAGCTTTGATATCGCATTAAGTGGCTTGGACGCTACTAACACTCAGCTTAATACCATTAGCCACAATATTGCTAACGCATCGACTTACGGTTTTAAAGAAGCGCGTACAGAATTCTCTGCGGTGTATAACGGTATGCAAGCCGGAGGGGTAGAAGTCGCATCCATCTCGCAAAACTTTGATAAGAACGGTTCGGTTTCTGGAACAGGTCGTGCAATGGACTTGGCCATCAATGGTAATGGCTTCTTCGTCACTAAAGACCACATGGGGCAAACGCTGTATACCCGTGCGGGCGTATTTGGTACCGATAAAGACAACTATGTGGTCGGTAATACGGGGGCGAAACTGCAAGGTTATGGTGTTGATAGCAACAATAATCTACTGACGGGTTCAGTGGGTGATTTGAAGATCAGTACTTCATCACTAGCAGCACAAGCGACTGATAAATTGGACTTTGTGGCTAACTTTGACGCCAGCTCAAAAGTGGTCGATCAAACGGTGAACCCATTTGACCCAGCAGACCCAAGTTCTTTCAACTCGTCTTATACTTCCAAAGTTTACGACTCCTTAGGCAACTCTCATACGGTGACTCAGTACTTCACTAAGACTGCAGACAATACTTGGGAAGTGAATGTTCAGGTTGACGGTGGCAGCACGCCAGCACAAACGGTTCCGGTTACCTTCAATCCGGATGGCACACTAGCCTCACCAACGGGCAGTTTTAACGTTGCGTTCCCTGCGGCAGGTGCGAATGCCATGAGCATCGATATTAGCCTTGAAGGCAGCACTCAGTTTGGCGCGGCATTTGGTGTGAGTACCAACAATCCCAACGGTTACACCTCAGGTGAATTAGCAGGCGTGCGCGTTGAAGATAACGGTATGGTGTTTGCGACCTACACTAATGGTCAATCTCAGTTGCAAGGACAAGTGGTGTTAGCCAACTTTGCTAATCCTCAGGGGCTTGCAAAAACCAATGGTACCGCATGGACTCAAAGCTATGGCTCAGGGGCACCTGTTATGGGTACTCCGGGCTCTGGTGTGTTAGGTGACCTGACACCGGGTGCATTAGAAGGCTCGAACGTTGACCTGACCTCAGAGTTGGTGAACTTGATGACAGCACAGCGCAACTATCAAGCTAACGCCAAAACCATCTCAACCTCTGACAAGCTCACTCAAGCTCTGTTTAACGCAGTATAAGGTGTAGAGCATGGATAGCTTGTTATTCACAGCAACCACAGGGGCGAGCCGAGTACTCAAAGCGCAACACGTTCGCTCCAACAACTTATCGAACGCGGACACTGCAGGTTTTCGCGCCGATATGGAACGCGTTAAAAGCATTCCCCTACAAGGTTCTGGTTTTGATGGCCGCACTATGGTGGTCACCAACTCGGCTGCGACACGCTTTGATGCTGGCGATGTGGTGAAAACGGGTCGAGCGCTAGACATTGCCATCATGGGCGAAGGCTATATCAGTGTACAAACCCCTACCGGCAATGAGGCATACACTCGTGCCGGTAACATCAAAGTCGATGAACTGGGTGCGATGAGCATCAATGGTTTTGCCGTGGTTGGTGATAATGGCCCGATGGTGCTGCCTGAGTTCCAAAAGGTAGAGATCAGTGAACGTGGTCGTGTTTCGGTGATTCCTCCAGGTGGTGGTGCCGAAGTGGAAGTGGGCACATTGAAGTTGGTCAAACCGGATATGAATCAACTGCAAAAGGAAAGCGATAGCTTGCTGCATAGCCTTGATGGTCAACCTTTTGCTGCTGATCCAACGGTAAACCTCGCCCCTGAACATATCGAAGGCAGTAACGTGTCAGCCATTGATGAGCTGCTTAGCGTTATGTCACTTACCAGAAACTTTGAGATGCAAATCCGCATGATGAAAACAGCGGAAACCCTTGCGCAATCCGGCAACAAATTAATGAGCGCGAGCTAATCGCTCGCGCCAAGGAGTAAACCATGCATTCAGCATTATGGGTCAGTAAAACAGGGATGGCCGCCCAAGATACAAAAATGACGGCGATTTCCAATAACCTTGCCAACGTAAATACCGTAGGTTTCAAACGCGATCGAGTGGTGTTTGAAGACTTGTTTTATAGCATTCAGCGCCAGCCAGGCGCGCAAGTCGACCAAGTGAACCAACTGCCAACTGGGGTTCAGTTGGGTAGTGGTGTGCGAGTTGTGGGCACTCAAAAAGTCTTTACTCAAGGCAGTGCGCAAAATACGGGTCAAGATCTAGACCTTGCTGTGATGGGACAAGGCTTTTTCCAAATTGAAAACTCTGATGGCCAGATCATGTATACCCGAAATGGTCAGTTCCATGTCAACTCAGAAGGTCTGATGGTAAACAGCCAAGGTTTGCCATTGGAGCCACAAATTCAGATTCCCGATAACGCTTTGACACTCTCTGTTGGTGTGGATGGCACGGTGACGGCGACCACGGCTGACGGTCCTGCACCACAGGATCTAGGACAAATCACCCTAGCGAAATTTGTTAACCCCGCCGGCCTAGAGGCCATTGGTGGTAACTTGTTTAAAGAGACCGAAGCCAGTGGACAAGCGGAAGAGCTGATTGCTGGTGAAGAAGGGGCGGGCAGTATCAAGCAAGGCGCATTAGAAGGCTCAAACGTGCAAGTAGTTGAAGAGATGGTCGATATGATCACCACCCAACGTGCTTATGAAATGAACGCCAAGGTAGTCTCGGCTGCCGATGACATGCTGAAGTTCGTCGCACAAGCGGTGTAGGTCAGTAAAGTTGGGAATTAACGGAAAAGGGATAAGTGGTATGAAATGGCTTTCTCGCTGGGGAGTGGTAATTGGGCTACTCGTGCTTACTGGCTGTGCAGCTCGACCAGAGTTTGTACCGCCAGAGCCGGATGAACAAAAGTATGCGCCGCCTGAGCTCAATTACGCGCTGCCACAAGCAACGGGAGGAAGCCTCTATCGCCACCAATATAACTTAACCTTATTCCAAGACCGTCGAGCGTACCGAGTGGGTGATGTTCTGACGATTTTGCTGGTGGAAGAAACGCAATCGAGCAAGAAAGCGGATACCAAATTCGGCAAGACGTCTAAAGTGGATTTTGGTGCGGCAACCGTTGGTGGAAACACGTTTGACGAGACGGCGGTGGGCCTTAATGGCAGTCGGGCTTTTGATGGCAGTGCCGCTAGCTCCCAAGGTAATAAGTTAGAAGGTGCTATTACGGTCACGGTACATGAAGTGATGCCCAATGGCGTACTTAAAATTAGTGGTGAGAAATGGATTCGTCTTAACCAAGGCGATGAATTTATTCGCGTCACCGGCATTATTCGTGCCGACGACGTGGACCGTTACAACCAAGTGTTTTCCCATCGGATAGGGGATGCGCGTATCACCTACTCTGGACGTGGTGCTTTAGCTGACAGCAACTCTGCTGGCTGGCTCACTCAGTTCTTCACCAGCCCATGGATGCCGTTCTAATGACTCAACAACGCTATTTCTTTACTTCAATTCTACTGGCATTTTCTCTCGGTATGATGTCATCAGCCAGAGCCGAGGTGGAAATCCCAATTATGGATCTGGTGGACGTACAGGGCGTGCGTACTAACCAGCTTGTTGGTTATGGTTTGGTTGTGGGTCTCGACGGCCAAGGTGACCGCAACCAAGTGAAGTTTACCGCTCAGTCTATCACCAATATGCTGCGCCAATTTGGGGTACAAATCGGTGATGATGCGAATCCAAAATTGCGTAACGTCGCTTCGGTGAGTGTCACGGCTTCGGTGGATCCGATGGCAGGCCCTGGCCAAATGTTGGATATAGTGGTCTCGTCAATTGGTGATGCCAAAAGTTTACGTGGAGGCACGTTACTCTTAACGCCATTGCGAGGTGTGGATGGTGAAGTCTACGCAGTCGCCCAGGGCAATGTGGTGGTTGGTGGTGTGTCTGCGGAAGGACGCAGCGGTTCTAAAATTGCTGTGAATACTCCCACTGCGGGACGAGTGCCTAATGGCGCCACTTTGGAACGTGAGATCCCGTCGGACTTTAACTCTCGCTCTCAAATCACGTTGAACCTGCGTAAAGCCAGCTTCACCACGGCAAAAAATATCGCTCGTGAAATCAATGGTACGTTTGGTCCAGATGTGGCGATAGCGATTAACAAAGTGCGCGTCGATATGCGTGCGCCGAAAGACACTCAGCAGCGTGTGACCATGATGTCGATGCTAGAAGAAATGAGTGTAGTAGAGGGACGTAAACCTGCTCGAATCGTCTTTAACTCGCGTACCGGTACAGTTGTCGTCGGCCAAAACGTTAAGGTGACGGAAGCCGCGGTGAGTCATGGCAATCTAACGGTATCGATTACTGAGTCTCAACAAGTGAGTCAACCGAATGCTTTCGCTGACGGCGATACGGTTGTGGTCGATCAATCGAAAATTGATATCAGTGAGGACCAAGCGCAAATGGTGATTTGGCCCGAAGGCACGGAGCTCAACACCATCGTGAATGCTGTCAACAGTTTAGGGGCAACCCCAACCGATTTGATGTCCATTCTACAAGCCTTGCATGAAGCAGGTGCGCTCAATGCCGAGTTAGTAGTGATCTAGGAGAGTGTGATGAAAATCGACGCGATGAATGACAGCACGAGAATTAATAGCATGCTCTATCACGACAATGCCGCTCTGACCAACATTAAACACAGTGCCGATGATCAAGGCGCATTAAAAGAAGTCGCTGGGCAGTTCGAAGCCATGTTCTTGCAGATGGTACTGCGCCAAATGCGCAGCAGTAGTGACGTACTGGCAGATGAAGATAGCCCATTCTCTTCGCAACAACATGGTGTGTTTCGGGATATGCATGACGGACAATTGGCGATCGAACTTTCCAAAAAGCAGAATTCTGGCATTGCCGATATGCTGGTGAAACAGCTGAGTCCTACTCAAGCGTCGGCATCGAATCTCGAGGTGCAGTTCGACCCTAGTTTAACGCGTACCCTAGGTTCGGCTAACGATATGGAAGCAAGTTCACAGGTTAGCACAACAGCTTCGCTTCATAGTGACGATGTGATTAATGGCATCGACCATTCCGTCGCCCTCTCTATTCAGTCCCCAAGCGAGGCGGCCACGACCATGGCGTTTTCTCAGCCTCTTATTAGAACAACGGAGCTCTAGTTATGAACCTCGTCAATATTGCGCTTTCAGGCATGAATGCCAACCGAGTGGCATTGGATGTGACCGCTCAAAACGTCGCCAATATTAATACGCCGGGATACAGCCGTCAGCAAGCGGTGATGGCGTCGTTGGCTGGGGGGAAATACGATAAAACCAGCCCAGGTATGGGGGTGGAAGTGACCAGTATTCGCCGAGTGACCGATCAATATTTGGTGAAGCAAACGTGGTCAACGGCCAGTGCCGCTAACTATGCGTCGGGTTATACCAGCGCCATGAGTCAGTTGGAAAACATGTTAGGGGCTGATGGGTTTAGCTTGTCGGCGGGCTTAGATTCTCTGTTTGCAGCTCTAAACGATGCGACGACAAAGCCGGAATCAACCCCACTGCGTCAACAGGTGATTAATGAGTCAGAGGCCTTAGCTCGCCGCTTCAATACATTGACCGAATCGCTGCACAATCAACATAAAGATGTACATGACCAGCGTAACGCCGCTATTTCTCATGCAAACAGCTTGATGTCCAATATCGCGGAAGTGAATAAGCAAATTGTCGAAATGCAAGGTACGGGCGGTAACCCTGCGCAGTTGATGGACACGCGTGACGCGCTTGTCGGAGAGCTTTCCAAAGTGATGGAAGTGAAGACCACCGATCAAGCGGATGGCAGTATTCAAGTCTCATTGGCTTCAGGGCAGCCCTTGGTAATGGGCAGCGATGCCAGTGTGATTAAGGCGATTCCTGACCCAAGCGATCCCTATCTTGCCGACATCCATATTGAGTTTGGTAACCAAACCTTTGCCGCTAAAGGAGATCTTGGTGGTAAGTTAGGCTCACTTCATGACTATCAAGTGGACGTACTCAAACCTTATCAAGATGCCATCGATGATATGGCGCGTAGTTTAGCGGATGAAATGAATGCGGTCTTGGCGGCTGGTCAGGACCTTAATGGCAATGCGGGTAAGGCCCTATTTAGCTACGACCCAGCGAACCCAGCAGCCAGCTTAACCATCACCGACATTAAGGCAGATGAGTTAGCGTTTTCGAGCGATGGCAACCCAGGTAACAGTGATAACCTCAAAGACTTGATTGCCATCAGTAATAAACCAGTGACCATCACTGGCTTTGGTTCCCTATCGCTGAATGACGCGTTTACTGCGATGGTCGGCGAAACGGCAATCAAAGCTCGCCAAGCGGAATCAGATTACCAAGCGAAACAGTCAATGTTTGAACAGTCGGTGGCAGCGCGCGATAACGTCAGTGCCGTCAACAGTGATGAAGAAGCCGCAAACCTAATGACCTTTGCTAATGCGCACAATGCCAATATGAAGGTGATCAGCACAGCTAACCAACTGTTTGATTCCGTTTTGCAGTTATTTTAAGGAGTTAGTATGAGAATCAGTGATACTCAATTTAGCCAGATGATGCTGCAAAGCTTGCAGACCAATAATGCTGGGCTTGGCAAAGTGCTACAACAAATGGCGACGGGTGATCGGCTGACTAAATTGTCTGACGACCCAATGGCTTCGATTCAGTTGTTGAACCTCGACCGTGAAGGCAGCGCGATTAATCAATATCAACGCAACATCGCCAATGTGAAAACCACGCTATCAAGCCAAGAGGTTTATCTCGATTCGGTTAATGAGAGCCTAAAAAGTATGCGCGAATTGGTGCTGTGGGGTTCCAATGGCACGCTGACGGACGAAGACCGCGACGGCATGATCACCGAGCTGGAAAGTCTGCGTGATTCCATCGAGTCTTCGTTTAATGCTCAGGATGAAGAAGGGCACTATTTGTTCTCGGGCACCAAAACTGATACGCCAGCACTATCAAACTCTGGGGCAGGTTATGTCGTCGATGGTAACAGCGATAAGCGAGTGGTGACGGTTGCGAAAGGTGTCACCATGGAGTCGAACATGACGGCCAAGGATATTCTTGAGCTTGGCGGAGGAAACAACGTACTTAATCAAATCGACGCGTTGATTGTCGAATTTAAGAACCCGAGTCCAAATTTCCAAGCTGAAGTTGATGCTAGCCTGAACGCCATAGATGATACCTTGGGTAACGTGCTTGGGGCGATGACAGAGATTGGTGGTCGACACAATAACCTTGATTTGATGGATGGCGCACACGGTGAAAACAAGTTATTCGTTGATAAAGTGACCAGTGATATTTCTGCGTTGGATTACGGCGAAGCATCTGTTCGTCTCAGCAACTACATGGCGGCATTACAAGCGACTCAAGCCAGCTATGTAAAAATTAACGATCTCTCGCTTTTCGACCGTATTTAGGTCTAAGAATTAGGTAACAAGGAAAGGTGTTATGGCAGTAAGTACGGTTGAAGTTAGACCGCGTAGTATCAAGCTAACAGGACAAGAAGCGGCCAGCATCGCGCCCTCACAAGCGTCCACTGATACCAGTACCTCACTGTCAAAGCGCCTGCTAAGACCTCAAGCTGACATTACGTCAGCTTATTCACTTTCAGGCGTGTTGCTGACACAAGGTCAGCAACACGCTACTTCAGTGCAGATTGCCACTAAGGCACTGCAAGGTGTCGGTAAAGAGCTCACCCAAGCTAAACGCCAACTGACCCAAGCGCTTTCGCATGGTGTTAACAATACCATGCCTGATTCGTTGGCGCGCTCTAAAGCCACGATTGAGGCGACATTGAATCAAGCGCGGTTTGATGGCAAGCGAGTGGTGGATAATGAGCTGAACCTTAAGCTCGATACCGCCGATGTGCGCCGTTTCTCTATTCCAGGACTCAATGTCCATCGCATGAGCGAAAGAGCCGAGCAAGTTCGACTTGATTTCCCAAGTGGTGGTTCGGTTGTGCTGCAGTTTGATGGCCAATCTGACGGTGTTCGAACCGTGAAACAGCTCGATCGCAGCTTAATTCCCATGGGCATGCGTGCCTCTTTATCGCAGGATGGCAGCATTTTATTTGATGTTCATGAATCCGCATATGCGGCCATGCAGCAACAAGTGTTGGTTACTGGGCAAGGACACCGTTTCCCTGCCGGACAAGCGAACGCATTCAATATTCAGGCAGAGCCTGATGGCATGGCGGAGCTAAAATTCGATTTAACGTCTCGAGATGGCATCAAGCAGTCCATTGCTAAGGTCAATCAACATTTACAGCAAGCACAAGTAAGCTTAAATGAAGCCAGACAATTTCAATCTCAATTGAATACCCAAATGACGCGCATTCAAAGCCAGTCTAATGTGCCATCTTCAGAACAAGTTTCCCAAAAGCTCAATGACTTCACTCAGCTCTCTCAAGACTTCACCACTACATTTAAAGCTCTCAACGCTCAAGCGAATGTTCGTCGTCATACTGTAGTTGCGTTGCTTAAATAATCCCTTCGAAAACCTCGGAAACAAATCATTATCCTCACGGATGTGAGGATTTGCAGCTGCCCGTGAAAACAGAATGGTCACGGCGGCATCCTGTCTCTTGCAATCTCAAATAGACCGTCATCTTCGTGACAACGAAGAACTTATAAAGCTCGTAGATAACTGAAAATTAAAGAGTAAGTCATGTTATTTAGGTTTACGATGCGCTGTATGAGATTCCCTTTTTCAAGGGAATGACGAACGTTTTTTTGGGGGGATGACACCTGAGGTAAATGACTTACTAAATAGGGTTCAAGTCATACCAAAAAGAAAAAATACAAAAAGCAGATAAATGCCAACAACATGGCGGAAAGCGTGGGGTAGATGATATAGGCATCGCGCTTATTGGTGCGTCGGAAGCAGAGGAAGGTCAGTAGGCCGTTGTAGACCACCAGCAGTAAGCTGATCCCCGTTCCTCCTTTTAAAGACAGCGTGGATAACTGACTTAAAAACAGAGCAAGCAACGCGTAATCAATAATGATCAGCCACAAAAATGCTTTTTGAAGCGGGTCAGATTTGCTGTCTGCAATGTGAGGATGAGTTTGACGCATAACACGCTCTACTTCGATGAAATCAATAAGAAATTATTAGCATATTTAGGTGTTCTACCTAAGCATAGAACACCTTATTAAGCGCGCAAGCTAAAGTGCTTGTGGCTCTACGGAAGAGGTGCCTTCCGACTCAAAGCGAATGGTATCGGTTCGGAACACAGGTTGATTAAACTGAGCCTTCTCACGTGCCTTTTCGACCTCGTTAGTTGGCTGTTCGCCAAATAAGGTGCTGATCACTTCGGCAGCTGGAGTGGTCAAGATAAACAGTTCAATACGGCGGTTCTCACTCGATTTAGGATCCTGTTGATTGAGCAGCGCTCGGTCAGACATTCCGGTGACCTGTAACACTCTCAGCTCTGGCATACCGCCAGCGACCAAGGTCTGTCGGGCGCTGTTGGCTCGAGACGAGGACAGTTCCCAGTTAGAGGAGCTACTGAACGCTTTACGGTATTGCGTTGCATCTGTGTGCCCACTGATGATCATCGGGTTTTCAACGCGCTGGAATACCGGCGCTAATGCCAATAACAGGTCTTCAAAGAAAGGGGTAAGTGTTGAACCACCTCGTCGGAACATGTTCTGCTTATAGTCATCTTGCAGCACGATTCTTAAGCCTTGCGGGGTGACCGTGACGTCAACGTTCCCATCTGCATTAATCTGGCGCATCATTTCATTGACCACTTTAGCCAAGGCTTCCAAGCGCTCCTGGGTATCAAAGGTGCCGTTGATCAGTGAGTCAGATTCTGGTCCGTCGCGATCTCCTTGGAAAAAAGAGGTCACGGTATGCACTGAATCATGACGGCTAGTCACCGATGATTCGGAGGCAAGATCAATAGGGGAGATACTTTGTGAAGTATCGAAAAGACTGCCAGTGCTCTTATCAAATACACTGGCCATTTGTAGGTGGGCGACAATCGCTTTGCGCTCTTCTTTGTCGACCACTTGCATGACCCATAACACGAGGAACAGAGCCATTAACGCGATCATAAAGTCGGCTAGGGCGACTTTCCAAGCACCGCCATGGTACTCATGGTCATGGCGGCGTCCTGAACGCTTAAAGACGACTTGCTCTTGTTTTTGCATTATCCCTCCTGTTCAGCTAGCCACCTCTCCATTTGATTAAAGGTAGGTTTGATGTCGAGCTGAATGTGTTTGCGGCCAGCATCAATCGCAAGCAACGTCGGCTTTTTCGCTACATAGGCGACCAGTGTCGCGCGGATGCAATCGAAGGCTGACATATCACGCTTAACGCGCTGAGCCATGGCATTACTAGCTGGGTCTAAACAGCAGTAACATCCGAAAATACCTAAAAATGTACCTACTAGAGCGGCGGCAACGTGATAGCCAATCAAGGCAATGGAACCATCAATAGCTTGCATGGTAATGATGATGCCGCCAACGGCTGCCAATATTCCAAAACCGGGTAGAGCTTCTGCCGTACGTTGCATTGAGCGAGATGGAAGCAGCAGGTCCGATTCAATCGCTTCAATCTCTTGCTCTAGTAGTCCCTCTAATTCATGAGGCGACATTTGTCCCATTGCCATTAAACGCAAATTGTCGGTAATGAAAGAAACAAGACGATAATCACGGCTAACCAGTGGGTAACGGTTGAAAATCGGGCTTTGTTCTGGGTTCTCGATGTGTTTATCGAGTGCTTTGAAGCCACCACTGCGAACGGTTTCCAACAAGACTTGTAGTAATGCCATTAATTCCATGTAGAACGCTTGCTCGTCCTTATGAGGTGACATAATAGAGCGAAGCTGGCTGCGCATTTCTTTCAAGACTTGCGGAGGGTTACCTATGATCAATGAGCCGACTGTGGCACCGATGATGATCAGAAATTCGGCTGGCTGCCAAATGGCCATCATGCTTCCCCCGGCCCAAACGTAACCGCCGAAGACACATATCAGAATAATGATTGCGCCCATAAACTTTTGCATATGTGACTCCTAAGAAGATAGTAATTGGTTGAGTTGTTTTAGCGCTTGTTTGTGGAGCTGACAGATCCGTGGTGGTGTCAGTTCGAGTACCAAGGCGATTTCATGTAGGTTGAGTTCGTGCTGATAAAACAGTGTCATCAGCAGTTGTTCTCGTTTTGGCAACTTTGCGAGAGCGACCTCTAGACTGCGGCGAATATGCTCATGGCTCATGCCTTCATAGGCACTATCCACCTGACCTTCCAGCCCTTTTTCTATCAACTGATCGAGACTTTGCATCTCGCCAGCCATTGAGGCGCTGAGCCGAGTGTGATAATCCGCTTGATCGGTGCCGAGGGCTTTAATGATCTCTTGCTCCGTCGGCATTCGTTTTAGTGCTTTGGTGAGATCGCGGGTGATATCGTTGAGCTCATGGGCTTGCTGGCGTGTTTTACGTGAACGCCAATCAAGTCGACGTAGCTCATCCAAAATAGAGCCTCGAATACGACACACAGCAAATGCTGGGAAGTTGGGGTCGTCGATATTGCCATAGCGACGCCCTGCTTCCAGTAACCCTATCAAACCTATTTGCTGCATGTCTTCGATGCTGCAATGGGTAGTAGCATGGTTACGCAGTTGATTGACCACTCGTTTCACCAAAATCTGGTGTTGGCTCAGAAGACGATTTTCATCAATAGGTGTCGTTGGCGAATTCACTTCGTCGGCGACACCATAACTGTCCGTGTAATTCATATCCAACATAGGCGGCCTCTACTGCACGACGTATTTGGTAAGCAGTACATCGTCGATATCGCGTATCACCTCAGTTTTAGCAAACGCCATCATCACGGTGTTTTTTACTTCGTCTTGTAGCGATGCAAGGGCTTGTTCGCCGTGAAGGTCTTCATAAGTTTTTTGGCTGAACAAGTTGAGCATGGCATTGCGGACAATGGGCATGTAGTCATTGATGTTCTGTAGTCGATCTGGACGGCGAGTTTCTACCGCTAGCTCTATCATTACAAAGTGAGTTTGCTTCTTGCCTCTGACACTCAGTACAACCTTGTCCAATGATTGAAAGCTTGGGCCTTGGCTACTTTGGTTGTCTTGGGTCAAAAACGACAGCGGAGTGTCTTCAATCATGCTGCGGTCATCGCCTGCTTGCTTTAAATACCAGGCTGCGCCAAACACAGTAGCAGCAGAGACCAAGGCACTGGTCACTATCATGGCGATGAACATGGCGAAGAGTTGCGGTTTAGTCATAATTTATTTCCCTATGAGGTACTTAGTGCAAAGCACTAGGCTTGCGTACTTAGCCAGTGTTCAGCAGTGGTAAATGTGGATTGAAATGAAGAGTCATCATCAAAGCGACGAGAGGCGAGAACCGTCGACTCTTCCTCCTGACTATGCTGCGGTGATTCGTGTTGGCCTTCTCCAGTACCGACCTGAACGTCAACATGCATAAAGTTCTGGTTTTGCAGTTCAAATCGAAGACGTTCTGAGACCTGCATTAATGCCTCGCGTGTAGCAGCAGCGTTCGCATTGATTTGCACACTTAAACGATCGCCTTCAACACGAACCATAAGATCCAATTTGCCAAGATCAGGCGGATCTAATCTGATCCGAGCCTCTTGCAAATTTTGTTGAGCTTGTAGGGTGACTCGATCGTTGAGCACCTGCAGCATTTGCTCTCCCCATTTGCCCGCTTGAGTGTCTACGCGTACCGGTGCCCATTCTGTTGTGGGTGGTGTGGTGGACACTGATGCAGGAGTGGCTTGATGACCATGAGTTTGTTGGGCTGACGAGGTCTGGCTACTTACGTTTGTTAGTAAGTTAGCTATCTCTGCATTAATGGGGCGAGAGACGGTGTTGTCTGGCGCTGTTTGTGCTATCAACTGAGTAGGGTTGAGCGAGCTACGTGGTGAGCTTTCTTTGCCTATCGCTAATGATGGGTGAGCGACATTTGCCTCAACTTGAGGTGCTGCGGAATGGCGAGTATTGGCATTGACCACAAACTGACTAAGTAGCTCGGAAGCTTGTTGCTGCAGTGAGGTTGCAGGCGTTTGGCTTGTTGCAACGGCAGAACCTTGAGGCAACTCTGGCTCGGTAATCAGGGTTGCCAGTGTAGCGTGCACAGCACTTTCGTCCGCGTTATCTGCCTCGTTGGTTAACAGAGGGTCATCAACCGAGGATTGATCGTGTTGTTTTGGCACTTTGACGAGTTGGCCAAAAGGGACAGCAGCGTCCTTAGGTGATGAGGTACTTGCCGCATTAATGTTCTGGTTTGATGAACCATCACTAACACGCGCCGAACTGTCACCACTTTGAATATTGGTCATGGTTAGCATGGGGTTACTCCAATGTCATCGCAAGTTGATAAGCCACCGTTCGCTCTTTTTCCTCGCTCACACTGTGGAGGCGTTTTTTGAGCTCACTGGTTGCAACGGACAAAGCTTCGTATGCCGCTAAATGAGTCAGTCTAGCGTGGCGAATTTCGGGTGCTAACCTAGGGTCCTTTAAGTAAGGTCTATGGGTGTCCAAAAGCTCACGAAGTTGTACGTCGTAGCGTTTTAGTGCGTGCCAATCTTCCGTTTTTGTCGCGATTTCAATAAGTTTACTGAGGTGTCGGAATCGCTCAGGGGACACCTTATGCTTGATTGCCAAAATTCAACCATCCTTCTCTGATATTGCCCATCACACGCTCTACACTGGCGAGCTTTTCCACGTCATTGTGAATACTGGCTTGATAGAGTTCGATTTGGCAGAAGTCATAAAGTTGGTGCAAGTTCTCGGCGATTTCGCCACCATTTTCATCATCAAGTGCGCTATCGAGGCCGACAAGAATGTTCATACACTTGCTGATACCATCGCCTTTTTCCGCTAAGCGCCCTGCGCCTATATGACCGCGCACACGTTCAATCTCATTAAGTAAACCGTCGATCAGCATCACCACGAGTTGATGTGGGTTTGCGGCGGCGGCTTGGGCATCTAAATCGACCTGCTGATATGAGTCGTAGCCTGAATCCATTAGCATAATTTTGTCCTCCTAGCCCTAACCAAACATGCTCATGGTTTGGTTCATTTGTGTCATTAAGGTGTTCATTTGAGTGAATTGTTTGAGGTAGCGGCTGTACGCCATGTCGTACTTGCGCTCTAACGTCGCTTGTTTGTCGTCAATGCGCGAAATGTTCTGTTGTAGGGAGTCTTTACGGGTTTTGAAAAGACCGGTGGTCGACTTCAAAAATGGGTCAACCATGGTGTCGATGGAATCCAGAAGATTACCGTCGCCGTTAAACATGGCTTCTAGCGCGGCACTGTTATTTTTCTGCGCCTCTTCGAACTTGGTGGCATCCAGTGTCATCTTGCCGCTGCGATCAATCTCAATACCCACTTCACTTAGGCGCATTCCGTTGTATTCACCACGAATAATGCTGGTGAGTTGGCTTTCAATAGAGCGAAGTGTTGGATCACTCGCTAACACGCCACGTGCTTTATCTTCCCCGCCTATACCAGTGTATTCGTCCATGGTAGACATCAGAGTGTTGTAAGCGTCAATGAAGGCGTTAACTTGTTCTTTTGTCGCTTCATCATCGGCACCAATGGTCAGCGTCAGCGGTTGCTCTCCCGAGACCTGCGCCTTGCTGACCGTCAGGTCAACACCATCAATAACGCCAGTAAAGGTATTGCTACTGTTGGTGAGTTTTAGACCGCTACCCTCAGCGCCTAGCCAAATGACGGCATCTTGCGGTGTACTGATGTCGCTGGTGTTAGTAAAGGCATCTTCAAACCACGTTGCCCCAGTGCCTGAAGCAGACACGTTTACAGTATTGGCAACACCCGTTTCAGTACTCGACAACATAAAGTGCGTCTGACCATTGGAACGAACCAGAGTGGCATTGACGCCTGGGTTATCAGGGTCATTATTAATAGCGGAAACCAAATCGGCCATGGTTGCTTTGCCATCGCCGTCGGTATCAACTGTTGATAGGTCGAGTGATAAGGTTTTACCGTCAACCGTTAAATCGAGCGTGCCTGTTGTTGGAATCTCAGTGTTGGCATCTAGGTCGGCTGGCATACCCGTTGAGAGTTGGTGTGCGGTGGCAACTTGTTCTACAAACACCTGATAGCTGCCCGCCATGGCGCTGGCATTGGCCGTTGCAGAAAGGAAACCTTCTTGTGAAACCGTTGCCGTATTCTTAATGATGTTCGAGCTACTACTGTTCATGTTCGTTACGGCAGTTCGGAACTCACGTAATGCCGATTCCACTTTACCTAGTGCAGTAATTTGAGCCTGATACTTATCCGCTTGCATTTGATAACGCTGCTGAAATGGCTGCACATCATAAGTGGCAAGGTTGGTCGCCATAGTGATTGGGTCAAACGAACTCATTGGAGTGCTCCTTAGTTTTGCTGCTCGCCGTGCAATAGGGATGGACAGCACAGTATTCTTAGTGGGTTAAATCAAGATGTATGCCATGATTTAAAACATTAAAATTCAATTGGTTAGAATAGTTTTATTTCGTGGGCGGAAGCGGGGTTTCCATTGTGCTAGTTCCGCTTTTCCACCAGTAAACTGCCTATTACTCAGAGGGTTAAGGCGACTTGATGCTGAGAGGTATTAATCGCTGGTGATAAGATAAGTGGAAATATGAGATCTGGGTTCAGAGTTAGTTCTGTTCTCATCTCTTTACATCCCATCAAGCACCACCTAGTAATGAAAAAACCTCCCGAGGGAGGTTAAAAGGACGGATGAATAGTTAACGAAGGAAAATTCATCATATCCAAAAATAACCGATGCGGTTGGCTGGTAGCGATCACCGCACCAATTATTAAGGATGCTTGCTTTATTAGCGAAGTAGTGACATCGCCATACCAGGTAGCTGGTTAGTTTGCGATAGAACTGTTGTACCCGCTTGCATTAGCATTTGGTTCTTCGTCATGTTTGAAGACTCAACCGCGAAGTCAGCGTCAGTGATACGACCTTTCGCAGCCGATGTGTTCTCAACCATGTTGCCAAGGTTAACGATGGTGTGCTCTAGACGGTTGATGTTCGCACCAAAGCTTGAACGTGTAGTACCGATATCAGCAAGAAGACCTGCGTCACCTGTTGCACCTGTTAGAGTAGTAAGTGCAGTTTGAGCACCAGCTTCTGTCGAGATATCACCCAGAGCAAAGCCACCAGCTGCACCGATTGCTGTGTTTAGCGCTGTGATGTCTGTAGATACGTCAACTGCTAGTTGCTCACCAGCATTAGTACCGATTTGTAGGTTAACTGCACCCGCTGCAAAACCTGTTGTGTTAAACAGCTTCTGACCACCGAAGTTAGTTGAATCCATGATGTTCACTAGCTCTTCGTTAAGCTGTTGGAATTCTTTGTTCAGTGCCGTTTTGTCAGCAGTAGAAGCAGAACCGTTTGATGCCTGAGTTGCTAGGTCGTTCATGCGGTAAACGATGTTTGTCATCTCGTCCATCGCACCTTCAGCAGTTTGCATCATTGAGATACCGTCTTGTGCATTACGCATTGCAACGTTCATACCGCGGGTTTGAGATTCTAAACGAGTAGAGATTTGAAGACCTGCTGCATCATCTGCTGCAGAGTTAATGCGGTAACCTGTGCTCAAACGCTCCATCGCTGTGTTTAGCAGACCGTTTGTGTTGTTCAGTGTGTTTTGTGTAACTAGCGAAGCGTAGTTAGTGTGCATCGATAAAGCCATTGTCATTCTCCTTGAATCTATATCAATGTGGGACATTCGCCCCGCTCACTAACAAGAGGCGGTCGGTTAATTTCTAGGATTAATTGGAAAATGAAAAAAACTTGGAAATTATTGATTTTGGGTGGGAAAGTGTGAGGCTTATTCCGAAAAATAGCGATTTTGTTAGGGAAATCGGCCTCTCTTTTCATCAAGAAAGAGTGAAAGGAGAGGCGCCGATGTGGTTTAAATAAGCGCTTGGTTAGTACTCATCATTACCGGCATCACCGAATGACTTAAATGACATTGAGGTTGGAATATCACTAAAGTAGCCAAAATAATGACTGGCTCCAAGGCGCTTAAATTGAGTGAGTTCATCTTGATTACTGATTCGTCCTGCCACCCAAGCTAACTTATGATTACGACAGAATTTCACCAAAGGTAATAACCGTGTTCGGTCTTGTTTGTTTTCTAACGTTGCCGCTACTTTGAGTGCATCGGGCTCGAAGGGCAGTAACTGTTCGAACATACCTTGGCTCGGGTCAACGTCGAACCATAATGCGAAAGCTTGTTCTTTGAGGGTTTCGGTTAATGGATGAACCCGCTCATGCAAAGGGGTGGTCTCACTCAGTTGCAGTGATGGGATAATATGGTAGAACGCGCCTGCGTGGTATCGAATCACTTGTTTGAGAAAGTGCTCGCCTGGTTCCCACAGCAGGGCATCACTGCTAACAGGCACCACGACATTACTGGTGAGATCTGGGTGAAAGGTCTCTATTTGGAATTTGGTTTGGCGCAAGGCGAGATACAAACTGTACAAGTCTAGACAAAAGCGCATCGTATCAGAAAGGTCAAACTGGTAGACGCTTTGCTCACTTTGGCTGCCGAATCGTAGCGTCAAATGCTGAAACTCGACTTCCCCGTTTTTGGTGTCGCGAATGGCCTGGCAGGCATGGCGAATGTCATTTTTTTCAAAAGCGTCAAAAATAATCTGGTCGTCTTCCGTAACGACATGCTGCTCCACTAGCTGATGTAGGTAGCGATACAGCGCTTGGTTTGAAGTTAAGTTATCCAAGGTTTCCTACCACGTTTATCTGTTTGTTTTCTGGGATTTCGTTATAAGACAGTACCGCCAATCCTTGCGAGAAGGTGCGGGCATATCGAGCGATTAAGGGTCTTAGCTGTGGCATGACCAATAAGATAGGTGCAAGCCCTTGTTGCTTAAGCTGCTGTTTTATCAGCGGCAAGTTTTGCTGGAATTGACTTAGGATATTCGGCTCAATTGGGAAGCTATCTAACATGACGCTGCCATTGGCTTGAGCTTGTTGTAGTGAGGTCATCAGCATCTGTTCGAGCTCATCAGAAAGCGCGTACACGCTTAGCTCTTTACGCTGCCCAGCTACAAGATTAACTAAGGTTCGGCGCAGTGCACAACGTACGTCGGCAGCAATAAGAATAGGGTCTTTAGTATTTTCTGCCGATTCCAGCATGGTATTAGCAATGGTGCGAATATCCTTAAGAGGCACCTGATCGAGCAGTAGTTGCCTGTACACCTTTAACTGTTGTGCTGGGTTTAAAGCTGCACCGAGCGCTTCGGAAAGCTTAGGTGCTTGTTGGGTTAAGCGCAGATTCATTGCATCCACGTCATCATGAGTAAACAACTCCGCTAAATGCGACTTCATCACCTTACTAATGTGTGTGGCGATAACGGTGCCATCATCGACGACTTGATAGCCCATATTAAGCGCTTTGGCTTTGTCTTTATGTTCGATCCAAACCGCCGGTAAATGATAAGCAGGGTCACTGCCTAAGATGCCATCCACCTCGCCATAAGTTTCACCGACAGCGATCGCCATCAGACGATCGGGTTCGATAAAACCTTCTTCGATGATTTCACCATTAAGCGATAAGGTGTATTGGTTAGGTTTTAGACTCAGGTTGTCACGAATACTCACCTCTGGAACTAAGAAGCCCACTTGTTCTGAGAGATTTTTACGTACACCTCGAATACGCTGTGTCAGCGGCGCACCTTGCTCTTTATTCACTAGGTGCACCAATCGATAACCCAAGGCTAGCGATAAGCTATGTACATGCGGGATATCATCCCAAGATAGTGGTTGCTCATTGTCTGCTTGCATAGCAGCAGAAATCGCTTCAACTTCATCAAGCTGCGGATCGCTCACAGGAGCTTTGGATTGACGCCAGCCTGCGAACGCTAGTACACCAGAAAACGTGAAGAAAGCGAGATGTGGCATGCCTGGCACTAGACCAATAATCAGCATAATGGCAGCAACCGTGTATAAGGTTGCTGGCGTCGCCAATAACTGCTTATGCATGGTATCGGTCATATCGTTATCGCTGTCATTGATGCGAGTAACAATGATGGCCGCTGCCGTTGCCAGTAACAGTGATGGAATCTGTGCCACTAAGCCATCACCGATGGTCAGTAGTGCATAGGTCTTGAAAGCTTCAGAAGCGGGTAAGCCGTGTTCAAACACACCGATACTGATACCGCCGATAATGTTGATAAACAGAATCATTAAACCTGCGATAGCATCGCCACGCACAAACTTAGAGGCACCATCCATCGAACCGTGGAAATCAGCTTCGTTGGCGACTTCTTTACGTCTTTGTCTTGCCGCTTCTTGATCAATCAGTCCCGCGTTTAAGTCCGCATCGATCGCCATCTGTTTGCCTGGTAGCGCATCAAGGGTAAATCGAGCCGAGACTTCAGAAATACGTTCACCACCTTTGGTGATCACCACAAAGTTAATGATCATCAAGATGATGAAGACCACCATACCTACGACGTAGTTACCACCAATCACGACTTCACCGAAGGCTTGGATAACTTTACCAGCCGCGTCTCCACCATTATGGCCTTCGAGTAGAACGATACGAGTCGAGGCCACGTTCAAGGTGAGTCGCATTAGGGTTGCTATAAGCAAAATGGTTGGGAAGATGGAAAAGTCGAGCGGTCTTTTGGCGGTGGTACTGACCAGTAACACCAAAATAGCCAGAACAATATTGAACGTGAACAACGCATCGAGTAGCAAAGGCGGCAATGGCAAAATCACCATAGCCAAAATCATCAGCAACACAATAGGGATGCCAATATAGCCTTTTCCTGAGCGTCTAAATTGTTTAAGACGATTCAACATGAGAGTTCCTTTGTTACTTGTTCTAATTATCCGTTAGTGCTGCAAATGTTTAGGTATTGAGAACACGGGAAGAGGTAGCGGTTTGTCTCCCGAGCCTTGGCGAAACGCCTTTAATTGCATCACGTAAGTTAAAATATGTGCCACGGCGATATAGAGCTGGCTAGGGATCGCTTGCTCTATGGCAGTGGTGTAGTAGATAGAGCGCGTTAACGGCGGCGAGTGTAAGATTTCCACCTGATTTTCACGAGCAATGCGTTGAATGTGCATCGCCGTTTCATCGATACCTTTTGCCACTACAAACGGGGCATCTGACAAAGAGGTGTCGTATTTTAGAGCGACAGCGTAGTGAGTTGGGTTGGTGATCACCACATCGGCCTTGGGGACGGCTTTGTCGATTTTTCGGCGCGCAAACTGCTGTTGAATCTGACGAATACGCTGTTTTACTTCCGGACGCCCTTCGTTATTTTTGTACTCTTCTTTCAGCTCTTGCTTGGTCATTTTAAGCTGCTTGAGGTGCTCCCAACGTTGGTAAGGAATATCAATCACGCCAAAGATAAGCAGAGCCACGCCCATCAGTAACAAACCTTCAAATAATATCGTCATCACCATAGTGATGCCTTGCGATAGGGTGAGCTTTTGCATGCCAAGTAGCTGAGAAAAGTTGCTATCCAAATAGGTATAAAGCAAGGCAAAAATCACCGTGACCTTGAGCGACGACTTCAGCAGTTCAACCAATGAACGTGTTGAAAACATACGTCCAACACCGGAAATGGGGTTGAGCTTACTCAACTTGGGTTGGATATTCGCTGGGCGAAACATCCAACCGCCAAGTATCATGCTACTGCCGATAGCGGCAATGACGATGACCATAAACATGGGTAGCAGTAATTCGATGATGATGCCAAGGCTTTGACCCAGTTGCTCAATCATTTGTTTAGGGTTCTCTAGGTCCTGACGTGTCAGTGCCATATTGAAGCGAAATACACCAGAAATGTGCTCCCAAATACGACCTATTTGGCTATAAAAATAGATGGCAACAATCAGAAAAAGCACCGCAGTAGTGAACTCTTTGGCGCGAGGAATTTGACCTTCCTGCCTCGCCTTTTTGATCTTCTGAGGTGAGGCCTTTTCGGTTTTATCTTGGCTGGACTGCTCGCTCATGCGCCCCCCACCATAAACAGGTTAAGTTGACTCAATGTTTCGTGTACCAGCGCGGTATAGCGGCTAGGAATGCCACTAACGGTCAGCAAGATACTAAACAAACCAAGCAACATGGTCATTGGGAAGCCAAGGGCGTAAACGTTTAGGCTGGGTGCCGCTCGGTTCATGACACCAAAACTGATGTTCGCCAATAGCATGGAGACGATGGCTGGCAACGCCAAAGCTAAGGCTGAAGCAAACATCCAACCAAACAAAGAAACAATATTGTCTAAAGAGGCGATGGTGATGCCAGAGCCGACCGGCCATACCACAAAGCTCTGCACCAAAATATCAATGACCAGAAGATGCCCTTCGAGTGCAAGGAATAATAGCGTACACAGTAGCAAGAAAATTCGTCCCAAAATGGCAACGGAGAGTCCATTGACCGGGTCGTTCATGATCGCCATACCAAGCCCCATTTGTAGCGAGACGATTTGCCCTAGCATGGTGAAGATGGTGAAAAAAAGGTGCAGTATGAGTCCGAAAAAAAGTCCCCACATAGCCTGTTCAAAGGCCAAAAATAGTGAGGTCATCGACAGCAAATCAACGGCAGGCATTGCAGGCATAAGTGGTGCCGTGATCACCACAATTGATAAGGCAAGTAGGGCTCTGACCCATACTGGAATTAACGCATCACCGAAAAATGGCATGGCCAGAAAGGCAGCCCCAATCCTGAAAAAGGGCCACCATAACTGACCTAACCATTGAGATATTTCGGCGAACGTAATCTGCATTAACCAATCATCCCTGGAATGTTATGGAACAAGAAGTCGAACAGCTCCATGATTTTGCGTAGCATCCAATGCCCGGCAAAAATGACCATCAACAGGGTGGCCAATAATTTAGGTAAAAAGCTAAGTGTTTGTTCTTGGATTTGAGTCGCAGCTTGAAAAACCGCGATAACCAAACCCACAAGCAGTCCTGGCACTACCAGTACCATCACGATACTGATGATGAGCCAGACGGCGTTTGAAAACAGAGTAACGGTCAGTTCTGGAGTCATGATTCACGCTCTCATCCACTGCCAAAGCTGGCGGATAGGGTTCCGACTGTCATCGCCCAACCATCAACCAAAACGAACACCACCAATTTGAATGGTAATGAGACAATCAATGGCGAAAGCATCATCATACCCATTGCCATCAAGACACTTGCGACTACCAAATCTATGATTAAAAAAGGAATAAACAGCATGAAGCCGATCTGAAAAGCGGTTTTCAGCTCGCTGATCACAAAGGCTGGAAGAACAATAGCAAAGGAAATATCCTCCACCTTTGAATCCACCGGTTCGTTGGCAATGCGCAGCATTTGTTCGAGTGAATTACGTTGAGTTTGTGCGAGCATAAAATTGCGTACCGGCTTTTCTGCGGTAGCAAAAGCTTGCATCAAAGTGATTTCGCCTTGGTCATAAGGAACGAAAGCGTGCTCATACACATCACTCCAAACGGGACGCATGATGAGGATGCTCAGACTGAGTGCTATACCAATCAATACTCGGTTGGGGGGACTTTGCTGTAAGCCCAAAGCCTGACGCAAAATCGCTAACACGACAATGATGCGAGTAAAACTGGTGGCCATCAAAATGAACGCAGGCAGAAAGCTCAAAGCAGTCATCAAGAGCAAGATTTGCAGCTTGACGCTGTATTCTTGTTCTGATTGACCATCGTTAACGGTCAGAAATGTCAGTCCATTATCCGCCAAAGCAGGATGAGCAAACAAACCGAGCATGACGATGACCAGGCCTATGAGGAGCAGGCGTAGGTTCGAAGGATAAGCGATACCAGCTAAACGCAGTTTCACGAGCTACTTACCCATAGAGGTGAGAGCAGAATCAACAACATCAATCAGTCTCAGGCCGTACTTTTCGTTGACGACGACGACTTCGGCATGCCCCATAAGAGAACCATTAACCTTTACATCCAAAGGTTCGCCGTTTAGCTTATCAAGTTCGATAATACTGCCTTCACCAGCAGACATTAGATCGCCTAGCGCAACCTCTTTGCTGGCGACTTCAAGAGTCACGGTGACGGGGATATTTTTGAAGAAACTAAGATCTCGCTCTGATTGAACTGGAGCAGCCATAGGGGCGTCGGTATCAAAGTCCTCAAGTTGAAAGTCATCGAAGCGCAGTTCGTCACCGTCGAAGACACTTTGTTCTGGCGAATCGCTCATCGGTTGGTTTCCTTATCATCATTTAAAATTAAAACGAGTTGCCCCTCTTGCTCTGCCACACGTCCAGTGAATAGGGTCTCTTTACCTATATTTACCGGAGCGTTATTGAGCAGTTCAATAGGGAGAATGTCGTCAGCTTTGAGTTTGAGTACTTGTGTTAAAGGCAACACGGTCTTACTCAGTTGGACGTTCAAGCGGACCGGGGTTTTATGCAAGGCATGATTGAAGTCACTTGCCATGTGTGGGTTGGGTGTTAATTCCAGTTCATCAATCAGCGTCTGAATCAGTGCGCTATCTAATGTGACGGCCAACAGAGCTTGTTGGTTACGCACGTGAATGGATAGGGTGGCAGTAATGCCAATACCTGGAATTACCTCAAATTCATTTTGTTTCCATGCGGTTTCTGGCGCTATCCACTGCGAGGCGCACTTGGCAATACGCTGCAATAGTCGTAAGTCGCTATTGGTGAGTTCCCCACCACTTCGTTCCATACTAGTGCCATAAAATTGGTCAGATAAGCGCATTAGCATAGTGGGTTCCATCGACACATAGAGCATGCCGTCATCGCTGTGTTTGAGCACTGAAACACTAGTTGAGTTTACGTTGGTTTGCGGTAGGTCAGTAAGCGAAACATGGTCTAATTCGACTAACACTTGTTGTGTTTTTAACCAAGCTTGTAGCTCAAGGCTTAACTGTTGGCATGAGTTAATCAATAACTCTTCGAGCTTATTGCGAATGATATGAATGGGTTTACCTAATAATTCCACATTAAGAGTTTGCACCTGTTCAGGCATCTCTGTTTTTTGCATATCCATATCTTTACCAAACGTAATCTGAGTGGGTTTCATTTGTAATTATGTGTTGCCATTTAATAACAAAGCGTCATTTTTCGTCAGTCTACTCTGGTTTTTTTATTTATTTTTAGCCCTCTTATGTAAATTTGTGAACTTGGTTCATATGTTTGTTTTCGCTATATAAAGCACCTTTAAATATAAAATAAATACAGGTAGCTTAATTAAATAATAATTATATTTGATGGGTAAAGTAGCGGTTAAATATTGCACGCAGCCCATATATAGCAACAATCAGAGTGAGTATTTTATCTAAATTTATGTTTTATAACGTCTATCAAGGGATTTTATAAAACGTCTCTCTCATATGAAAGTAGGCTTCTATGTATTATGTGAAAGAGATATAGATGGACAGCAATATGATCTATGGCTTAGTTAAAAAATATTATTTCTCATTATGTCGAGATTTTTCTCGGTCAAGAGAATGTAAAATACAAATTTACACTTTCACTGTTAATAAGATGTATCCATTAGCGTTATTAATGGGGATATTTTTTGGGATTAAGATCTCACACGCAGCGGAAGTAAATATTCCGATGGATTTGGTTAATTGGCAATTTGTAGAGGGAGAATTTGAGTGCCAGCTTGTTCAGACCTTGCCAAATAATAGGGGGAAGTTTTACTTCCATGCGGAACCTAATAATCAACTGTCGGCAGTTCTGCATTTACCTAACAATAACATCAAACAAGCACAGCTATTCCAATTGTCTGCACCATGGCATACCCCTGTGCAACACACCATGATTGATGACGCCGCGAAAACAACGCGTGGCTACGCCATCTTTGATGTCGATATTGACGCTTTATTAGCTGCCATCACTCGTGGATCTTGGATCAGAGTGAGCTCTGTGCAAGCTGCTAATCAAGTGGGTGACGCCTTTGTTTTGCCCTCCACTCGAATTGAATCGGCGTACTTTAGCTTCAATCAGTGTCGCTCCAAATTACCTGAAATGAACTACAGCCAAGCGAGAGATGTGGTGCTGAAGTTTGATTTTGGCCAGCGAGTGGTCACCAGTGAACAACGCCAAACACTGCAATCATTAGCCAGCTATATCAAAGCAGATGGTTACATATCAAAAGTGCTGGTGGATGGACACACGGATAATGTCGGTTCGTCATTGAGCAACCTTCAGGTGTCTCGAGTACGTGCCGATGACGTAGCCAGTGTACTCACTGAGTTAGGGACGCCAGCCAAGCTGATAGAAGTACGAGCCCATGGTGCTCGTTACCCAGTCAGCAGTAATGAGACTGAGTTTGGTCAAGCAAAGAACCGCCGAGTCACTGTTCGAGTGGTTCGTCACCCTTCCACCAACACAGCGTCTTCAACGGATCTGAAGACGGAGGTTCAGTAAATGAAAAAGGATATTCTCTACGTTGAGCCTTGTGAGCAAAACGCTCAACCTATTATCGACCTATTAACGGAGCAGGGCTTTAGCGTAAAGCATGTTCGAACTGGTCGTTCGGCGCTGTTAACCGCTTCAAGTTCCATCAGTTTAGTCAGCTCTAATCTGCCCGATATGAGTATTCGTGAGTGGATTGCCTGTCATCAGCGAAAAACTAATCCTGGCGTGGCCATTGCCATTGTTGAGCAAGACCAAGGCCTAGTCGCCGCTGAAGCGATGAAAGCGGGAGCGACGGATTACTTGCTGCGTCCATTTGAAGCAGCGCAACTGGTCAACTTGATTCGCCGAGTAGAGGCACTTGAGAAGCCAATGGCCAATATTGTGGCGGAGTCTTGGCGTAGCAAACAAGTCTTGCAACTGGCGCATCGCGCGGCGTGCACCAGTGCTAGTGTGTTGATTACAGGGGAATCGGGTACAGGTAAAGAAGTGCTCGCTCGTTACGTCCACGATCAATCGCCTCGTACACAGCAGCCTTTTGTGGCTGTTAACTGTGCCGCTATTCCTGAATCCATGCTAGAAGCCGTATTGTTTGGTCATGTGAAAGGTGCATTTACCGGTGCGACGGGTTCGCAAACTGGTAAATTTGAAGAAGCTAACGGTGGCACAATTTTGTTGGATGAAATTGGCGAAATGTCGCCAGCCGTTCAAGCTAAGTTATTGCGAGTGCTTCAGGAGAGAGAAGTGGAGCGCGTGGGTAGCCATAAGTCGATTGCTTTAGATATTCGAGTGATTGCGGCTACCAATAAAGATCTTCGCGAAGAGGTTCAAAAAGGGACGTTTAGAGAAGACTTATATTACCGCTTAGACGTATTGCCGCTGCATTGGCCGCCACTTCGTGATCGCAAAGATGACATCCTACCTATTAGCCAATTCTTTATTAATAAATACAAAGAGCAAGCCAATTGCTACTTATCTGAGGATGCGCAGCAAGCGCTTAGTCAATACCACTGGCCTGGCAATATTCGTGAATTGGAGAACGTGATTCAACGTTCGCTCGTCATGCGCCACGGCGACTATATTACGGCTCACGACTTGATGTTGCCGATTGAGATCCCTGCTTTCAATCCTGTGGTGTCCAATGAAAACCTAATGGGACACGTGGAAGTCAAAAAGCAGGCGGAATTCCAATTTATCTTAGAAAAACTACGTCAATTTGGCGGAAACCGAACTAAAACGGCGGACGCTCTAGGGGTTTCTACACGAGCACTGCGCTACAAATTAGCCGCGATGCGAGAGCAAGGAATCGATCTACAGTCAGCCATTGGCTCGGCTGCGTAAAGGAGAAATTTGATGGCGATGCAACCTATAAATAACGCGTTATCCGCAGAGCAATTAATGCTGACAAAAATGCAGGTAATGCAGCAGCACGTGCAGCCTGATTTTGTGGTGTCCAATAACCAAATCGATGTGAATAAGGTTAATGAACCGATGGCATTTTCCGGGGCAATGAAAAATGTGCTCGATATGGTGAACCAGCATCAATCTACGGCATCACAGAAAATTACGGCAGTAGAGACCGGAGAGAGTGATGACCTTGTTGGAGCCATGATTGCTAGCCAGAAAGCGAGCTTATCGTTTTCTGCTCTAATGCAAGTTCGCAACAAGGTGGTTGCGTCCTTTGAAGATATTATGAAGATGCCGGTGTAGAACATGTCAGAATTAGCACCTCAAACTGTGGCGGCAACGGGATCAATTGATATTGCCCCAAAAACAGCAAACTCCTCAAATATGAACGATATCAACGCCAAGGTGAAGCAGCTGTGGTCAAGCTCGCAGCGTAACTTGGTATTGTCAGCAGTACTGGCCGCTATTGTTGCAGCCATTATTGTGGTGGCGCTGTGGAGCTCTTCGCAAAGTTATCGTCCGCTATACAGCCAGCAAGAACGTTTTGATATTGGTGAAATTGTATCAGTATTGGAGTCCGAAGGTATTGCCTATCGACTGCAAGAGCAAAACGGTCAAGTGTTAGTCGCAGAAGGTCAAGTGGCGAAAATCCGTATGTTATTGGCAGCAAAGGGCGTTAAAGCTCAACTGCCAACCGGATTGGACTCACTCAAAGAAGACAGTTCTTTGGGAACGAGTCAGTTTATGGAAAATGCTCGTTATCGTCATGGACTCGAAGGTGAGTTAGTACGCACCATCATCTCTCTTAATGCTATCTCTAATGCCCGTGTTCACTTAGCCATTCCGAGACAGACGTTGTTTGTTCGCCAGCAAGGTGAAGAGCCGTCGGCGTCGGTGATGATTGAGCTTAAGCCGGGCGAAGACCTGAAACCTGACCAAGTCGAAGCCATCATCAACTTGGTGGTGGGTAGCGTAACGGGAATGAAACCAGAGTTTGTTTCGGTTATTGACCAATATGGCCGTTTGTTGAGTGCTGATGTCGGTTCGGCAGAAGCGGGCAAGGTCAATGCGAAATATCTGGAATATCAAAAGAACGTTGAAAAGCAGATTATTCAACGTGCGGCAGATATGCTTACGCCGATTGTAGGCCCGAGTAACTATCGTGTTCAGGTTGCGGCGGATATGGACTTCAGTCGAGTGGAAGAAACACAAGAAATCCTCGACACCAACCCGGTGGTGCGCAACGAGCACAGCATTCAGAACAATACCATTGATAAAATAGCACTTGGTATTCCGGGCTCTCTGAGTAATCAGCCGCCAGTGACAGGTGAAGTGCCAACTAATGATAGCCAAAATACCAATGCGCGCAGTGAGCTAAATCGTCAATACGCGGTAGGCAGCAGCGTACGTCGTACCCAATATCAGCAAGGTCAAATTTCTAAGCTCAGTGTCTCTGTACTACTTAATGAAAGTGCAGCGCCAAATGGTACGGCATGGACACCAGCCGAACGCGCACAAATATCAACTATGATCACCGATGCTGTAGGTATCTCCGCCGATCGTGGAGACAGCTTGAGTTTAATGAGCTTTAACTTCACCCCAATCGAAATCGAAGCGCCACCGGCTATGCCGTGGTGGCAAGACCCAACAGTGCAACAGCCTCTGCGTTATGTCATTGGCGGTATGCTCGGAATGGCGATGATCTTCTTTGTACTTCGTCCATTGATTATGCACCTAACGGGAGCGGATAAGCGTGGCAACGAACTTGAATTCGCTGAGCCTCAAGAAGAGGAATACCAAGAGAATATTCAGACTCGTGAAGAGCGCGAACGTGAAGAGATGCTGAATCGTCGATTGTCTGAGAAAGGCATTGAATCCACCTCTTCAGGCCTTGATGCTAGCAGTGACATGCTGCCCCCTCCAGGGTCGCCGTTGGAAATTCAACTTAAACATCTACAGCTTATTGCCAATGAAGAGCCTGAGCGCGTAGCGGAAGTACTTAAACAATGGGTAAATGTGAATGAAAACAGCACAGTCAACGCCAGCAACGCTTAGTCATGTTGAGAAAACCGCTCTTGTGCTTTTAGGTATGGGGGAGGATGCCGCGGCTCAGGTGCTGCGTCATTTCTCTCGCGATGAAACACAGCGTGTCACCCGAGCGATGGCGCGCCTAAGTGGCATCAAAAGTGATAATGCCAAAGGGGTGATTCAACATTTCTTCGAGGACTTTAGGCAGCACAGCGGTATTCGTGGTGCCTCAAAAGAATACCTGTCAAACACATTGCGTAAAGCTCTGGGTAATGATTTAGCTAAGGGATTACTTAACAACCTGTATGGTGATGAAATTCGCAATAACATGCAGCGGCTGCAATGGGTTGATGCGGAGATCTTGTCGAGATTTGTAGCGAAAGAGCACCCTCAGATGCAGGCTATATTCTTAGCCTATTTACCACCAGAGACCTCTTCTGCAGTACTTAGTTACCTTCCTGCGGATTATCACGATGAGTTGCTGTATCGCATTGCTCGCTTACAAGATATTGACCATCAAGTGGCAGCGGATCTTAACGAATTAATAGAACGCTGTATTGAGCAGGTCTCAGTAAGTCAAAGTGCACCTATGTCTGGCGTTAAACAAGTAGCCGACATTATCAACCGTTTCTCGGGTGACCGAGCAATGTTAATGGAAATGCTCAAACTGCATGATGAAGACGTCGTCAGTGAGATTGAAGAGAACATGTTCGACTTTATGGTGTTAGGTAGGCAGCGTGAAGACACCATGGATACGTTGGTTCAGCAAGTACCAATTGAGCTTTGGGCTGTGGCGTTAAAAGGGGCGGAAATTACTCTACAACAGGCAATTAAGCGCTCGATGCCACAACGTATGGTAAAAGCATTGGAAGACGATATGCAATTGCGCGGCGCAGTGCCTGTTAGTGCGGTTGAGCGTGCTCGCAATGACATTATGCAGATCATCAAAGAGCTATCGGAAGCGGGTGAAATCGAGTTGTCACTGTACCAAGAGCAGACGGTGGAGTAAGCCATGAAGGAAAAAGCGATTTTTACCTTGCCGCCAAGTGGCTATAGACAACACCGCTTCCCACCATTGGCACAGCCTTCGGCTGTGGATGAGTTTACTGCTGAACTCAGTTGGGATGACGCACCGACACAAATCGATGTGCAAGAACGCCTTGAAGAAGGCTTTCAACAAGGGCTAGAGCGTGGTCATCGAGAAGGCTTAAACCAAGGAATTGAGCAAGGTAAGCTACAGGGTTTATTGGAAGGTCAAAAAGAGGGCTTTCAAAAAGGTTTTGTCTCGGGTGAACAGTCGGGAAAGCAAGCGTTCCTTGATGCCGTTAAACCCGTTAATGACATCTACGTTTCACTGTCTCGCTGGCAGGAAGAAAAAGAACAGCAACAACGCCATATCATTTGTGAGTTGGTACAAAAAGTGGCGCAGCAAGTCATTCGTGCTGAGCTGACGCTGATGCCGCAGCAAATTCTGGCATTAGTCGATGAGACACTGGAAGCCATGCCGGGTAAAACCGAAAAGGTCACGGTACACCTAAACCCACAAGACCTAGAGCGTATTACCCAGATTAATCCTGAGTTAGCAGATGGTTGGAAGTTGGTCGCTAAGCCAGAGCTGCCCGTTGGTGGTTGTCATTTGGTGACGGAAGATGCCGAAGCTGACGCCAGTTGCGACTCTCGATTGGAGTCGTGTATGGATGCAGTGAAAGAGCACCTCTTGGATGAAGTGACACCGATTGATTTAGCGAGTGACGATGACTAGTGCTTCCTCCCCTCTACTCCATGACCGCTTAAACGATGCGATTGCGTCACTTAACTTAGTTCCTGTTGCGCGAGTCACGGGAAGGTTAGTGAAGGTGAACGGTTTAATGCTGCAAGCGGTTGGGTGTCGATTTAAGCTTGAGCAACGATGTCTGGTTGAGACTGATGAAGGCGGTATGATTGAAGCGCAAGTGGTGGGCTTTGACCATAATATTGCCTACCTGATGCCCGTTCGTCAGTTGGGAGGATTATTTGCTGGTGCCAAAGTCATACCGCTTGATGGTGATAGCTCGGTTAATTTGGGCAGTCATTGGTTAGGGCGTGTGGTGAATGGGCTTGGTGAAGCATTGGATGATGGTGCGGTGCTAAAAGGGGGCGATCGTGTCTCTTTAGAGCCGAAACCAATAAACCCATTAAAACGCCGTCCCGTTGATACGCCGTTGGATGTGGGCGTACGAGCGATCAATGGATTGCTTACCGTCGGCAAAGGGCAGCGCATTGGTTTAATGGCAGGCAGCGGTGTGGGTAAAAGTGTGTTGATGGGGATGATTACTCAAAACACCGAAGCCGATGTCATTGTGGTTGGCTTGATTGGTGAACGTGGTCGTGAAGTGCGGGAGTTTATTGAACGTAATTTGACGCCAGAAGCGCGTAAGAAAGCCATTATTATTGCGGCTCCTGCGGATGAGTCGCCATTAATGCGTTTACGGGCCACATTACTTTGTCATCGAGTTGCCGAGTATTTTCGAGACAAAGGCAACGATGTGTTGTTGCTGATGGATTCTTTAACTCGCTATGCCATGGCGCAGCGCGAAATTGCGTTAGCATTAGGTGAGCCTCCGGCATCAAGAGGGTATCCACCTTCGGTATTTAGTGTGCTGCCTCAGCTGTTGGAACGTGCGGGTAACAGTGAGCATCCCGATGGCAGTTTGACGGCCATTTACACGGTTTTAGCAGAAGGAGATGACCAACAAGATCCTGTGGTGGATTCTGCGCGCGCGATTCTAGATGGTCATGTGGTGCTATCTCGCTCACTGGCCGAGCAAGGGCACTATCCGGCAATTGATATTAATGCGTCGATCAGCCGTTGTATGTCAGGATGTACTCCTGAAGTGCACAGTACGCTTGCCAATCAATTTCGTCAGCTTTATTCCAACTATTTGCAAGTGAAAGAGCTGCTTCCTTTAGGCGGTTATCAGCCAGGCCAAGACCCTGAACTCGACCAAGCGGTGGCGATGCACCCCCAACTTAAAAACTATCTATTGCAAGCGGCCAATGACGCGGTGGATTTTCAGACATCGTTAACGGAACTGGCGCAGCTATTTCAAAACCCTAATTAAGCAGGAAGCCAAACGCTAGCCACAAACTATGGACAGTAAAATTCGTGCAGTCGGTAAAATAACCCAAGTTGAGGAATTACGACGTGATCAGATTGGCGCACGCTTGGAGTCAATGCGTAACCAAAATGAGCATTTGGCGAAGCAGCTACTGGCGCTGTCTGAACTGAAAACGTTAAATCACAGTGGCTCAAATCAAACCAACAGCATGGGGCTGATGAACCTTAACCTTGTCGACCAAATGCTGCAAAAAATGCTGAATCATCAAAAGCATGAGCAAGCCGTAATGGAAGCGCAGTGTCAGTCGGTTCAGAAACAGCTGCAACAAAAAGCGGCAAGAGTACATGGATTAGAGCAAGTGCTGGATCGTTGGAGTAAAAAACAAAACTACGAAAAAGCAAAGCGTGAACAGAAGCTTATCGAAGATATCATCAACTCACGTATCAAGCGGCGTGCCTTGTAAATATCTGGACATTTATCCAGTATAAATTACCATTAGCTATAGAACCTAGGCTGATGGCACGTATACAATGCAATGGATAATTGATAACCAAACCCTCCTACTTTCAATCACTTCTATTTCAACTTGTCTCGGATTTTCCGTCGCTGCAATTCTGTACTTTAAATCACGTCAGATGGAGCAGATGTTTGAGCAAAAAGCACAATTAGAAAAGACCGCTTTAGAGCAAGAAATTGAACGCTTACGCCACGACCTTCAAGACGCCAAGCAAGAGCTTGATGAACTGGATGACGAACGAGATAAATCGGCGTTTGAGCTTAAGCAAGCGCATGGCAAAGTCATGGCGGCAATGGAAAAGCTGCGTTACTTTGAAGCGGTGAAGCAAGAACGTCAGCAGTATGCGACTGACCTTGAATATGTGAAGCAGCAGCGGGCTCAGTCTGAAGCTGAGCTGCGTGAACAGTTAGCGACCTATCAGCAACAACAGCGCTCTGACCAAGAAAAGCTCGAGCTACTACAGCAATCTGAACTGCGTTTAAAAGAGCAGTTTGAACGCCTAGCCAACCAAGTGTTTGAAGCCAAAACGGCCAAGGTTGACGCACAAAACCGACAAAGTTTAGAAGGCATCCTGTCGCCACTCAAAGAGCAGTTAGAAGGGTTTAAAAAGCAAGTAAACGACAGTTTCAGCCAGGAAGCCAAAGAACGACATACCTTGGTTCATGAACTAAAGAACCTACAACGCCTTAACGATCAGATGACCAAAGAGGCGATGAACCTCACCCAAGCGCTAAAAGGTGATAATAAACAGCAAGGCAACTGGGGTGAGGTGGTGCTGGCACGCGTGCTGGCTGAATCAGGACTACGAGAAGGTCACGAGTATCAAACCCAAGTCAGCCTGCAAAATGAAGCGGGTAAACGATATCAGCCGGATGTGATTGTTTATCTTCCCCAAGAGAAGCAAGTGGTTATCGACTCGAAAATGGTGCTGGTGGCTTATGAGCGCTACTTTAATGCTGAGACAGACGCCGAACGCGATCGTGCATTGAGTGATCATCTGATTGCGCTACGTAATCATATTCGAGGGTTGTCGCAAAAAGATTACCATCAACTAAAAGGTATCCGTTCGCTCGATTACGTCTTGATGTTTATCCCGGTAGAGCCTGCATTCCAAGTGGCGATTCAAGCCGATCCGAGTTTGGTGAAAGAGGCGATGGAGAGCAACATCATTTTGGTCAGCCCAACGACCTTGCTGGTAGCGCTGCGTACTATTGATAACCTTTGGCGCAATGACCGCCAGAATCAGAATGCACAGGTGATTGCTGACAAGGCGAGCAAGCTTTACGACAAGTTGCGTTTGTTTGTTGATGATATGGAAGGGCTGGGCGGCGCACTCGATAAAGCGAACCAAAGTTATCAAGGTGCAATGAACAAATTGGCCACCGGAAGGGGCAATGCGATCCGTCAAGCGGAGAGTTTTAAGCAACTCGGTGTGGAAGTGAAACGCTCCATTTCTTCTTCTCTGACAGAAATTGCACAAAATGATGCGTTGGTGGAAAGACAACCAGACATGGATAAAGTAAACTGACCGTCTGCGGCGTAGGTGATGTTGCGCCGCCTAAGAGGAAGAATAATGACGGATAGTAACGTGCAATCAAATCAGCTTAATCAACAAGACGAAACCACACACTTTGGTTTCACAACAGTCGCAAAAGAAGAAAAAGTGACAAAAGTTGCTGAGGTATTTCACTCGGTAGCGGCAAAATACGACATCATGAACGATTTGATGTCTGGTGGTGTTCACCGCTTATGGAAGCGCTTTACTATTGATTGCAGTGGTGCGAGACCGGGCCAACGTATCCTTGACCTTGGTGGTGGTACTGGTGACCTGACGGCTAAGTTTTCTCGTATTGTTGGTGACAAAGGCCATGTGATTCTCGCTGACATCAACAACTCCATGTTGAATGTGGGTCGCGACAAATTACGTGATACTGGTATTGTCGGTAACGTTCATTACGTTCAGGCTAATGCTGAAGAGCTGCCATTCCCAGATAATTACTTTGACTGTATTACTATCAGTTTCTGTCTACGTAACGTGACCGATAAAGACAAGGCGCTGCGTTCTATGTATCGCGTACTGAAGCCGGGTGGTCGCTTGCTGGTACTTGAGTTTTCAAAACCTATCCTTGATCCTCTTTCTAAAGTTTACGATGCGTATTCTTTCCATCTGTTGCCGAAAATGGGTGAACTGGTGGCGAACGATGCAGAAAGTTATCGTTATCTTGCTGAATCTATTCGTATGCATCCAGATCAAGAGACTCTGGAAGGCATGATGAAAGACGCTGGCTTTGAGCAGACTAAATACTTCAACCTAACGGGTGGTATTGTTGCGCTGCATCGTGGATACAAATTCTAAGGACTGAGCTATGCCCTTTGACCCATTAGTCACCGCGGTGGTGGAAACCACGCTCAATACCTTAATCAAAGACGACGATGCGTTGGTCAAGCGCGTTGCACGTCTTAAAGGTCAGATTATCCAAGTTCATCTGCGTGAATTTAATAAGTCACTCACTTTTGTGTTTAGTCATCAGTTGGATGTCCTTTCCAATTATGAGGGTGAGCCGGACTGTTATTTGTCTTTGAACCTTTCGGTACTTCCTGAACTAAAAGAGCAGGCGAATATCACCAAGCTTATCAAACAGGATAAGTTGCAGTTGGAAGGTGACATTCAGCTGGCTCAGAAGTTTTCTGCTCTGCTAACCGATTGCAAACCAGATCTAGAAGAGTGGTTATCCCGTGTAACTGGTGATGTGGTGGCACATACTGCGGTTCAAGGAGCGAAAGGGCTCTTTTCCTTTTTCGCTTCACAAGCGGCAAAGCACCAAGACCATTTTGGTCAAGTATTAACGGAAGAGTGGAAAATTGCTCCGCCACCGTTAGCGGTGGCAGCATTTTGTGACGACGTTGATGAAGTGCGTAGCCAAGCAGATAGACTGAGTGTGCGTTTGGAGCGTTTAATTGAAGCGACATCAAGCGGTGATTCTAATGATGCATCGGCGGAGCGCGCATGACTCCAAGTGAAATCAAACGTCTTTATCGAATCATAAAGGTTCAGCTAGAGTACGGCTTAGATGAGTTGATGCCTACGCATCAGCTCACCAAAGCACCGTTGTTAGCGCGCAAATCCTTGTTCTGGATGAAGAATAAACATCCAGACAAACCGCTTGGTGAAAGGCTTAGGTTGGCACTGCAAGAGCTGGGTCCAGTATGGATTAAGTTTGGTCAAATGATGTCGACGCGTCGGGATCTATTCCCTCCGCATATTGCTGATCAACTTGCGCTACTTCAAGACCAAGTGTCGCCATTTGATGGACACTTAGCCAAGTCGCAAATGGAACTGGCTCTCGGTGGCCCTATTGAACAATGGTTTGATGATTTTGATATTGAACCTTTGGCATCGGCCTCAATTGCTCAAGTTCACACTGCTAAGCTGAAAGACACTGGGCAAGAAGTAGTCTTGAAAGTGATTCGTCCAGATATTCGTCCTGTCATTGATGCAGATCTTAAGCTGATGTATCGCATGGCTAGGATAGTGTCGAAAGCTCTGCCGGACGCTCGCAGGTTAAAACCTGTTGAAGTGGTGCGCGAATACGAAAAGACCTTATTGGATGAGCTTGATTTAAGACGTGAAGCGGCCAATGCAATTCAATTGCGTCGCAACTTCGAAGGCAGTGAAGAGCTTTATGTTCCTGAGGTTATGCCGGACTTTAGTAGCGAAAGCTTAATGGTCTCTGAGCGAATCTACGGTATTCAAGTGTCTGATATTCCGACACTTGAAGCGAATGGCACCAATATGAAGCTGTTAGCGGAACGTGGTGTGAGCGTATTCTTTACTCAGGTGTTTCGTGACAGTTTTTTCCATGCCGATATGCATCCAGGCAATGTGTTTGTTAGCTATGAGCACCCAGAGAATCCGCTTTGGATTGGCTTAGATTGCGGCATTGTTGGCACGTTAAATAGCGAAGATAAACGTTATCTGGCGGAAAACTTCCTTGCTTTCTTTAACCGTGACTATCGTAAGGTAGCTGAGCTGCATGTCGACTCCGGTTGGGTGCCAACCGATACTAACGTCGATGAATTCGAGTTTGCTATTCGCATGGTGTGTGAGCCAATTTTTGCCAAACCTTTGTGCGAAATCTCTTTCGGCCATGTGTTACTGAATCTGTTTAATACCGCGCGCCGGTTCAATATGGAAGTACAGCCCCAGCTTGTCTTACTGCAAAAGACCTTGCTCTATGTTGAGGGGTTAGGCAGACAGCTCTATCCGCAGCTAGACTTATGGGAGACGGCGAAACCATTTTTAGAAAAATGGATGGCGAACCAGGTAGGGCCGCAAGCTGTTATAAACGGAATTAAAGAACGCGCTCCGTTTTGGGCAGAAAAGTTACCGGAACTACCAGAGTTGCTGTACGATAGCCTTAAACAAGGTAAGGCTATGAATCAACGCATGGACATGCTGTATCAAGGATACCGTGAAACAAAACGGCAACAAGGTACAGGTAAATTTTTGTTTGGCGTTGGTGCAACTTTAATCGTATGCTCTGCCATATTACTGGGAGGGCCATATCAGCAGTTATCTGCATTGTCAGGCGCTGTTGGTATCACATTTTGGCTGTTAAGTTGGCGTACTTACAGACGTTAAGCGATAAACTCGTATTAATTTTTTATTTGTTAATCAAGACCCGAGGTAGAAAGAATGGGTGGTATTAGTATTTGGCAACTTCTTATTATTGCCGTGATCGTTGTTTTGCTGTTTGGTACTAAGAAATTACGCGGTATCGGTGGCGATCTTGGTGGTGCGGTGAAAGGCTTTAAGAAAGCCATGAGTGAAGATGACAACACAACGGCGAAATCAGACACGAAAGATGCTGATTTTGAGCCAAAGAACATCGAGCAAAAGCAAACAGCAGACGCATCGACAGAAGCGAAGAAAGATAAAGAGCAGGCATAATTCGTGTTTGATATCGGTTTTTGGGAACTGGTACTCATTTCAGTAGTTGGTCTAGTTGTTCTAGGACCAGAACGCCTACCAACTGCAATCCGAAGTGTTTCTCGTTTTATCAGCTCTGCGAAAGCTATGGCAAATAATGTCAAAGATGAGCTTTCACACGAACTCAAGGTGCAAGAGCTTCAAGAGAACCTGAAAAAAGCTGAGAAAATGGGCATGGAAGACCTCTCTCCTGAACTGAAAAGTTCGGTGGAGGAACTGAAACAGGCCGCGCAAGAGGTGACTCGTCCTTATGCGAGTGACAAACTAAAAGCGTCGACATCGGAAGCCAGTGCAGAAGCACCTGCTGCTGAAGTGGCAAAGCCTGTTGAGAATGAGTCTCCAGAAAAAGATCTTAATAAGGGCTGAGCTTCAGCCCTTATCGTTTTCATTCCGAAAGTGCCAATGAGATTAACCTTCTCTTAGCACTTTTATTTTATTCGAGGTTTTCATGTCTAGCGTCGAACAGACACAGCCTTTGATCAGTCACCTGCTTGAGCTAAGAAATCGACTACTGCGAGCGATTGCGGCTGTGTTAGTGGTTTTTCTGGCTTTGGTTTATTTCTCCGGCGATATATACGATTTCGTTTCTAAGCCTTTGGTAGAACGACTACCTGAAGGTGCAACGATGATAGCAACTGACGTTGCTTCGCCATTTTTTACGCCACTAAAATTGACACTCATTGCGTCCATCTTTATTGCTGTTCCTTTCATCCTTTATCAAGTATGGGCGTTTGTTGCCCCCGGTTTGTATAAGCATGAAAGACGGCTGGTGATGCCATTGATGTTCTCAAGCTCGCTGCTGTTTTACTGTGGCGTGGCATTTGCGTACTTTGTCGTATTCCCATTAGTGTTTGGCTTCTTTACTGCCATTTCCTTAGGAGGGGTGGAATTTGCGACGGACATTTCGAGCTATCTCGACTTTGTACTCGCACTCTTCTTGGCGTTTGGTATCGCGTTTGAAGTGCCTGTCGCGATTATCTTATTGTGTTGGACAGGTGCGACGTCGGTAGAGAGTCTCAAGCAGAAGCGACCATACATTGTTGTTGGTGCGTTTGTTGTCGGTATGATGCTGACGCCACCAGATATGATTTCTCAAACCTTGCTCGCCATACCAATGTGTTTGCTGTTTGAGGTAGGGTTGTTCTTTGCAAGATTTTATACTCGCAAAGATGACGAGGAAGAGTCTGAAGCAGAAGACGCATAACCATTCAAAAACAATAAAAAATAGCGGCTACTTTGGCCGCTATTTTTTTATTGTTAACTCGTTGACATATTGTACGGTCACGTACTCTATTCTTGGAGATGCAACTGTGCCATGTCAAAGTTGAAGCAATGGCACGGTTTGAGATGAACAAACGAAAGCTTATAATCTAAATAGTGATTTAGCATTTTGTGTCGTGATGTCCAAAATCTGCTGCTCGCTCATCGCTCGAACGTCTGCAATACGCTTTAAGACTAACTCAGTGTAAGCCGGTTCATTTCGTTTACCACGATGTGGGACGGGCGCTAGGTAAGGACAATCTGTCTCAAGAATTACCCAGTTCAGATCTAACTCTGGAATCACTTTGTCCATGCCGGAGTTTTTGAATGTTGATACGCCACCAAGACCAAGATGAAAGCCTAGGTCATTAATGGCTTTGGCTTCATCCAAGTTACCACCAAAACAGTGGAATACGCCAGAAAGGTTGCCATCTTGCTCACCTTTTAGCAGAGCTAGGGTTTCTTCAATTGAGTCTCGGGTATGAATAACAACCGGCAAGTTGAGTTCTTTCGCCCAGTTTAGCTGGGTAATGAAGGCGTGTTCTTGTTCCGCTCGATAGGTCTTGTCCCAATATAGATCTATGCCTATCTCACCAACGGCGATAAAGTTGTGTTTATCAAACCAAGAGTAAATGGTTTTTAAGGTTTGCTCGACGTCGCCATCCACGTAGCAAGGGTGAAGCCCCATCATTGAGCGGCACATCTCTGGGTAGGCGGCTTCAGTGGCTAGCATAGGCTCAATAGACTCTAAATCAATGTTGGGTAGCAGGATGTGTTCGATGCCCGCAGCGCGAGCTCGTTGTACGACTTCGTCGCGATCGTTATCAAATTCTGTAGCGTAGATGTGAGCGTGTGTATCTATCATAGTCGCGTCATTGTAGTTTCACTGATCAAATAATAGGTTGAGTATATCGTTTCTGATTTAGCATTTTCCAATTTTACTACTAGCATGATGAAACAAGAGTGATATGCTTGGTTTTCGCATTTGTCCAGACAAGGAGAGAAAGGTGTCTGTATCGATTCAAGGTCAATTCCCAGCACGACGTATGCGCCGTATGCGCAAGCATGATTTCAGCCGACGTTTGATGGCGGAGAATAAAGTGTCGGTGGATGATTTGATCTATCCAATGTTTATTCTTATGGGGAAAAACCGCAGAGAGACGGTAGATTCTATGCCGGGTATCGAGCGTCTATCTATAGACTTGATGCTGGAAGAAGCGGAATATTTGGCTCAGCTTGGCGTTCCTGCCATTGCTCTTTTCCCAGTCGTCACCCAAGACGCGAAAAGTCTTTGCGCAGCTGAAGCACATAACCCAGAAGGTTTGGTGCAACGTGCAGTGCGCTTACTAAAACAGAATGTACCCCAAATGGGTGTGATTACCGATGTGGCGCTCGATCCGTTTACCACGCATGGTCAAGATGGCATCATCGATGAAGACGGCTATGTGCAAAATGATGAGACGACAGAGGTACTAGTTAAACAGGCGTTATCTCATGCAGAAGCTGGTGCGGACGTGGTTGCTCCGTCTGACATGATGGATGGGCGTATTGGCCGAATTCGTGAAGCGCTTGAAGAAGCTGGCTATATTCACACACAAATCATGGCTTACTCTGCAAAATACGCGTCAAATTACTATGGTCCATTCCGAGATGCTGTTGGTTCCGCATCGAACTTGAAGGGCGGTAATAAGAAAAATTACCAAATGGATCCAGCCAACAGTGATGAAGCCTTGCATGAAGTAGCAATGGACATCAATGAAGGCGCAGATATGGTGATGGTGAAGCCAGGTATGCCTTATTTGGATGTGGTGCGTCGCGTACGAAGTGAGCTACAAGTGCCGACTTTTGCTTATCAAGTGTCCGGTGAATATGCGATGCACAAAGCTGCAATTCAAAATGGCTGGTTGAAAGAGCGCGAGACAGTCTTAGAGTCTTTGCTTTGCTTCAAGCGTGCTGGCGCAGATGGTATTCTTACTTACTTTGCTAAAGATGTCGCGGAGTGGTTAGCTGAAGAAAATGGTCAAGCAAAGACCTTCTTGAAATAGTTAACTTTGATTAGCGACATTCTTGAGTGTGAAAAGCCGGTTGTATCAACCGGCTTTTTTAGTTTTGCCGATAATAGTTAGGAGTGAATGATATGTTGGTTCGTGAAGGAACGCTTGAAGAGGTGGTGAGTATCGTTGAACTTATCGAGGAATTTGCTCACAAAGAAACCATCGCAAGCCTGCAAGCACGTTTGAATGGCCACAAGCATCTGATATTAGTGGCAGAAAAAGCAGGAGTCTTATTGGGCTTTAAAATTGGTTATCAGATTGATGAGGCTAATTTTTACAGCTGGTTCGGCGGAGTCTCTCCTGTGGCAAGAAAACAGGGTGTTGCTCAAGTGCTGATGGAGTACCAAGAACGCTGGGCGAAGCAACAAGGTTACCAACACATTACGGTTAAATCGCGTAATCAGTTTCCATCCATGTTAAGGCTGCTGATAAAAAATGGATACTTTATCTATGATTGTGAGCCCAAGCCGTTAGTGATTGAAACCAGAATTAAGTTTATTAAGTATCTGTAAAATATAAATAAATGGAAGATGGGTGATGGTGATAAAAATTTAATGAGAGAAATTCTCAATTAGTTGTTGACGACTTAAATGAGAATGATTACTATTAACTCGTCCTAAGGAAAAAGGTTCTGATTACTTCAGTCGCACTAGTGACCAGATTTCAATCAAGCTTGGTTCTTTTTGACACGACATTGCTCACATTGCTTCCAGTGTATTTATAGCTTTTTGGTCGGTTAGATGTACTCAGATAATGAGATAACTTCCTCCTATTTTTGCTAGGCGACATCCATGATGTCGCTTTTTTTCTGTCTGGTGGTTGAGTATTATTTGAGCGGTTATAAATAGAACATAATTCTGCAACGATTGCTTTCTGTAAAAGAAGGTTTTCCACATGGCTTGATCCTGAAAGGATCATAGTTATACATGTAGATCTGAATATATTTACATATAAAACAATGACTTAATTTAAAGTTTTTGTTCTTTTTCAGTTATCCACTTCGATTTAAAATAACTATATAAACAGACTTATCCACAGAAGATGATACCATAATCGCCAATATTATTCTTAAGCTGTGTATATAGCCAGTGAAAGGTCGTGGCATAGTGCCATGAGACGTGGCATTCTTATAGCTTATAACCTGCAATCTTGGATACTTAGACATGGCTCATATACCAGACAACCCACTGATTCTCATTGATGGATCTTCCTATCTTTACCGAGCTTTCCACGCCTACCCAGAAACGATGAGCAATGGTGAAATACCAACCAATGCGGTTTACGGTGTAGTGAACATGCTGAGAAGCATGATGCGTCAATTTGCTTCTGAGCGAATTGCGGTGGTGTTTGATGCGAAAGGTAAAACTTTCCGTGATGATATGTATCCGGAATACAAGGCAAACCGTCCTCCAATGCCTGATGATTTGAGATGTCAGATTGAGCCTCTGCATAATGTGATTAAAGCAATGGGTCTGCCATTGATCTGTGTACCTGGCGTGGAAGCGGATGACGTTATCGGTACGCTGGCACATCAAGCATCGCAAGCAGGTATGCCTGTGCTTATTAGTACGGGTGATAAAGATATGGCTCAGCTTGTGGATGATAATGTTACGCTGATCAATACCATGACTAACGTAGTGATGGATCGAGAAGGTGTGGTAGAGAAGTTTGGTATTCCTCCAGAGCTTATCATCGATTATCTCGCTCTAATGGGCGATAAAGTGGATAACATTCCAGGTGTCCCTGGCGTCGGCGATAAAACCGCGACGGCATTGCTTCAAGGCATTGGTGGGATCAAAGATCTTTACGAACGCTTAGATGATATCGCACCGCTTGGTTTCCGTGGTTCTAAAACCATGGCTAAGAAACTTACAGAGCATAAAGATAATGCAGTTTTGTCTTATGAGTTAGCGACGATTAAGCTTGATGTCGAGTTAGACTGCACACCAGAGTCTCTTCTAAAGCAGCAACCGAACGTGGATGAACTGACAAAATTGTACGGTCAGCTTACCTTTAAGTCGTGGTTAAATGAGCTACTTGAAGGCGGTACTGGTGAAGTTGTAGCGGTGGAGAGCGCAGCAAGAAAAACCACCAGTGCATCTCAAAGTGACGAACAATCTGAGATGGACACGTCACAAGTCACTATTGATCGCAGTGCCTATGAAACCATCCTCACCGAAGAGAGCTTCAACAGCTGGTTAGAGAAACTGAAGTCTGCTCCTGTTATCGCTTTTGATACTGAAACCGACAGTCTAGATTATATGGTGGCGAACCTTGTTGGTCTGTCATTTGCGATTGAAGAAGGGGTGGCGGCATATGTCCCTGTAGCTCACGACTATATTGGTGCGCCTGAGCAGCTTGATCGTCAGTGGGTTTTAGAGCAGTTGAAGCCGCTATTAGAAGATGATGAGATTGCTAAGGTTGGGCAAAACCTAAAATACGATGCCAGCGTATTAGCTCGCTACGATATTGAGCTTAAAGGCATCAAATTTGACACTATGTTGGCGTCTTACGTCTACAACAGTGTTGGTGGTAAGCATGATATGGATAGCCTTGCTTTGCGTTTCTTGCAACATAGCTGTATCTCTTTCGAACAAATTGCAGGTAAAGGTAAAGCGCAGCTCACCTTTAACCAGATCGATCTTGAGCAAGCATCGCCTTATGCTGCTGAAGATGCTGACGTGACCTTCCGACTCCATCAGCGTTTGAATGCAGAGCTTGAGAAAAATGAAGCGCTGAATCGTATTTACCAAGATATTGAAGTACCACTGGTGCCAGTTTTGTCTCGTATTGAACGTACGGGGGTATTGATTGATGATATGTTGCTAGGCGCGCAATCTCAGGAAATTGCAGCAAGACTGGATGAGCTGGAGCAAAAGGCGTTTGAGATTGCCGGACAAGAGTTCAACTTAAGCTCGCCAAAACAGCTTCAAACCATTTTCTTTGAGAAGATGGGCTTACCTGTAATCAAGAAGACACCATCCGGTGCGCCTTCTACCAATGAAGAAGTGCTACAAGAGCTAGCGCTAGACTATCCATTACCAAAGCTGATTTTGGAATATCGTGGGTTAGCTAAGCTGAAGTCGACTTATACTGACAAGCTTCCTAAGATGATCAATCCAGAAACAGGCCGTGTTCATACGTCATACCACCAAGCCGTAACGGCGACTGGCCGTTTGTCGTCGACTGATCCAAACTTGCAGAATATTCCAATTCGTAATGAAGAAGGACGCCGTATTCGACAAGCGTTTATTGCGCCGCATGGATGGAAGATTCTTGCTGTCGACTATTCTCAAATTGAACTGCGAATCATGGCCCATCTGTCTGGTGACAAAGCGCTATTGGATGCGTTCAAAAATGGTAAAGATATCCACGCGGCAACGGCGGCAGAGATCATTGGTGTCGATATTGATCAGGTGACCAGTGAACAACGTCGCCGTGCAAAAGCGATTAACTTTGGTCTTATCTATGGCATGAGTGCATTTGGCTTATCTAAGCAGTTGGGTATTCCTCGTGGTGAAGCACAACAATATATGGATACCTATTTTGAGCGTTATCCAGGTGTGATGCAGTACATGGAAGACACGCGCTCGTTGGCGGCTGAAAAAGGTTACGTGGAAACCATCTTTGGTCGTCGCCTACATCTACCAGAAATCAAATCGCGTAATGGTATGCGTCGTAAAGCAGCGGAGCGAGCGGCGATCAACGCGCCTATGCAAGGTACTGCTGCAGATATCATCAAGAAAGCGATGTTACTCGTTGATGAGTGGGTGCAAGCGGAAGGCGAGGGTAAGGTTAAGCTTCTTATGCAAGTACACGATGAGCTGGTATTTGAAGTGGAATCGTCATCTTTGAGCGAAATTGAAAGTAAAATACAAAAATTGATGGAATCAGCAGCAGAGCTTGAGGTTCCATTGGTTGCTGAAGCTGGTCATGGTGACAACTGGGATCAGGCTCACTAGACAATTTTTGAGCAATTTGAGCAAGTTAACATGAGCCAGCGCACAGTCGTTGGCTTTTTTTTGTCATTAAAAAAGTTTTTATATCTAAAACAGTTATGTCTATTAACAAAACTTTCATGAAAAAAAACTACAAAAACGGTTTCATTTTCTGATCAGTTGTTGTACATTAGAACGCGTAGGGTACAGAGGTAAGATGTTCTATCTTTCAGACCTTTTGTTTCACGTTATTGGATTAGGCTGATTCAGCCGCCCCAGTCAGTATTTGACTGGGGCGTTTTTTCTTGTGGCAAAGAAAATTTCCCTATCGCATCATCTCTTAGACGCCTTGTCATTTTTCTTCTGTTTTGACGCCCATTTCCCATCCAATTTGTAATTTAACGACCTTCACAGTATTGATAATTTACACATAGAACTAAGCCATCTTTAGAGGTTCATAATTTAGGCGTAACTATATGAAAAGTAAAGATTAGGATGGGTTTTGCTACGAGAGGAATTTGGGGTGGTAGAGAAGACTAGCTCACATTTTGCGTGGTAGGCAATTGAATTATCAACGGACTTGATAGATTCTTTTTGCAAACAATAACTAAATCTTCTCTCTCCCATTGCCCTGCCAGGATGGCGGGGCGTTTTGTTTCTGGGGGCTTACTCTTCGATATCGTCGCTGATATCGTCTTCTAACATTTCAAATGCTGGAGCAAACCAAGTATCAAGTTTGCTGCGCAGTTGATCGACACCAATTCCTTTCAAAGAAGAGAACGCATCTACTTGAACATCGCCACCAAAGGCCAGTGCAGCTTCACGAATTTTAAGAACCTGCGCTTTACGAGCACCGCTCTTTAGTTTGTCTGCTTTAGTCAGTAGCACTTGTACCGGAATATGAGATTCTACCGCCCATTGAATAAGCTGTTGGTCGAGATCTTTCATTGGGTGTCTGATGTCCATTAGGACCACAAGACCTTTTAAACATTTGCGCTTCTGTAAGTACTCACCCAGTGACTTTTGCCATTTCTTTTTCATTTCTAGGGGGACTTGAGCAAAGCCGTATCCTGGTAAGTCAACGATATGACAACCTTCATCAACCTTAAATAAGTTAATAAGTTGAGTACGGCCTGGAGTTTTACTGGTTTTAGCCAGAGCTCTTTGGTTCGTTAGACGGTTTAGTGAACTCGATTTACCTGCATTGGAGCGTCCTGCAAACGCGATTTCGATTCCTTCATCTTCTGGCAAGTGACGAATATCAGGTGCACTTGTTATGAAATGCGTGTTTTGATAATGAATTTTTACGCTCACTGTTAACTCCATCTCGACTTTGTGTAGTCGATTGATTACTTTTTTGTGAAATTGTGTAAAATAACCGTGCTCGGCATATGGCCACACATTGTACCATGAACGGTATTAATTGCCCGTGTTACCTCACTTTGTCCTTTTGGCACCATTCTGTTGGGTTTCGCGAGGCGTGTAGTGGTACTGGAAGCTTGATAATTATAATGGAATGTCATGAAAAAATTAGCGCTAATCTTGAGTCTTGTAGTCAGCTGCTCAGTATGGGCCCAAGGCGATATTGAAGCTGGTAAAGCAAAATCCCAAACCTGTGTTGCGTGTCACGGAGCTGATGGTAACAGTCAGTTAACCATGTACCCTAGTATTGCTGGTCAACACGCCAAATATATTGAAAAACAACTAAAAGATCTGAAGCTCGGTATGACGAGTAGTGGTAAACAAGGTCGTTACGATCCTGTGATGAGTGGTATGGCAATGCCGCTATCTGAGCAAGATATGGCGGATCTTGCTGCGTATTACTCGTCAATGCCTCTAGCACCAAACAGTACTCCAGAGAATGTCGTTGACCAAGGTAAAGTACTTTACATGGCTGGTGATGCAGAACGTGGTATTACGGCTTGTATTGCTTGTCACGGCCCTCGTGGTAACGGTACGGAACTTTCTGGTTTCCCTAAAATTTCTGGTCAACACGCTGAATATGTTAAAGCTCAGCTAGAGAAATTCCGTAGTGGTGACCGTGCTAACGATATGAACGCTATGATGCGTGATATCGCTAAGAAGCTGAATGATGACGATATCGACACCCTATCTAAGTATGTAGGCGGTCTACACTAATCCAATTCAACGTTGCAACAACTTAGCAGCCCAACAATAGTTTCTTTACGCCAAACCGAGTGAACAATGCCCCTTCGAATGAAGGGGCATTGTTGTTTTTGGTGACTTATCTCACTAGTTGCTTGTTAAGCGTGTTGCTCTCATTGTTCTACTTGGCTGATGAGGTTGTGAGATATTTGCCATACTTGCTGTCACTAAATTGCCATTAATTAAGCATAAGTTTTTGAAATTAATGTTTTTTATTAATTTTTCTGTAAAAGAAACATGAAAAAAGCGCTCTGCAGGTTGTTTTCAATCCTCCCTCGGGTAAATTGTTCCTTGTCGACAGGAAGTAGGCACAGGGATTTCAGACCAAGATGGTTTTCAAGGATGTCTAACTAGGAAGGTTAGAGGAAACACAACGGATTGGCTTGTACTAGGAGTGCAGGCGGATAGGGATGGTCAGCTTTTCTCAGGATGAGAACTTAAACGGACAGGGTTTAGGAAGAACTCGCGCAAATGGCTTTGCTAGGGAACGCGAAAACGCATCAGGATGATGACAAACAAGAATTAGCAGTGGAAGCACAAATAACAAACGGATATTTGTGAAGCATCAAAAGATGCTAACAGTTTCGCCGTATGGCGATAGAAAGCGACAGGTCTTCCTGTCGCTTTTTTTACGTCTGCTCACAAGATAAATGACATTAGTTATCATTTGTCTTGTGAAGTTAATTGATATCGATTATCATTTGCACTCTTTCGGAGGGTGGGAAATGAAAAATCAAACGAGTCGTGAGTCAGAGCATTTTGATGTGCCAACTAAGTTGCTTCGACCTCTTTGGTTTCGAAGTCGTGAAAGCCTATTAGATGATGGCATTATTTATGACCCTATTGCAGCTCATGCTTGTCGTCGTTGCCATCTCGCTCCCGATTGCCTCACGGGTAATGTAGATCAAAGTCAGCTTCTCCATGCCACTCTGACACAAATTTGTGACCTTCAAGTAAAACGTTTTCTCGAAACCAACCCTGATGGTTGGGTTATCAACGTTGGAGCTCGGCTCGATACCCGATTCTATCGCCTTGATAATGGTCGTTGCCATTGGGTTGAAGTCGATACCAATGAACACCTTGTTTGGCGACAACGATTGTTCCATAAAAGTGAACGTTATCAATTAAGGTGCGGATCTATTGATGATATGAGCTGGCTACAATCTTTATCGGTTCCAAATGACAGACCTGTACTGGTGGTTTGTGAGCAAGCACTACTTGAAAGAAGAGAAAATCGCATTGCGCACTTTATCCAATCGATCGGTTGCTATTTTCAACATGCTCAGGCGTGTGTGGTGTTGGCCGGTGATTTGACGACCTCGCGGTTGGGGAAAAGGATGGGAGGCGAGCGTTATCAACATGGTCTGCGCCGCCCAACTCAGAAATTGCTGAATTGGTTGCCGTGGATTCATAAAGTGTCACTCCTTTCACCCATCGACCAACATTGTCAGCGCTGGTCTAAGTGGCAACGTATTATCGCCAAGCTGCCACTTTATAAGCACCGATTAACACCGAACGTGATCAATGTTGAATGGTAGGAGTAGGAACCTAAGGTCAATTAACGCTACTATAGCCCCAACTATTTTTTAACCACCACCATAGTTTCTATGGTGGTGTTGTTTTTGGGGTCAGTGTGTTTCGACAATATTTCTCTATTCTGTCTAATATTGAACTTCATCGCCGTGTCTTGCTATTAGCCATTCCCATGGTGCTTTCGAATATTACCGTGCCGCTTCTGGGGTTAGTGGATGCCGCAGTTATTGGTCATTTAGAGCATTCTTGGTATCTCGGTGGCGTGGCACTCGGTAGTACGATGATCAGTGTGACCTTTTGGCTACTCGGCTTTCTTAGAATGTCGACAACTGGACTGACTGCTCAATCTTTTGGTGCTCAGGATAATCGACAGCTCGCCTTAGTATTTTTGCAGGGCACACTGATGGCGTTGGGCTTTGCGTTGGTATTCTTATTATTGCACAGCGTTATCGCCGACCTTGTTTTTTCATTGAGCAGCGCCAGTGATGATGTGAAATACTATGGTCACCAGTATTTTTCGATCCGTGCTTGGAGTGCGCCTGCGTCACTACTCAACTTTGTACTACTAGGTTGGTTACTAGGCACACAAAATGCCAAAGCACCGATGTGGATGGTAATCATCACCAATGTTGTCAATATTGTGCTTGATGTTCTATTTGTTATCGGCTTGGGCTGGAAAGTTGAAGGGGCGGCGTTAGCATCTGTGATCGCCGATTACTCGGGTTGTGCTTTCGGACTCTGGTGTGTATGGCGCACTTGGAGTCACCGCAAGTTGCCTGCTATACGCTCTTTGCTGTCCGATGTCGCAAGTGATATTGGTCGTTTTGTAAAACTGAACCGAGATATTTTCTTACGCTCTCTTTGCCTACAAGCGACGTTTAGCTTTATGACCTTCCAAGGTGCGGCTTTTGGTGATGACATTGTGGCTGCTAACGCTGTGTTGATGAGCTTTTTAATGATCATCTCTTATGGCATGGATGGTTTTGCTTATGCGATGGAAGCCATGGTCGGTAAGGCGATCGGTGCAAAGAGTCGAACGGCGCTGACCGAGTCGCTGCTTGCTACCTTCTTCTGGAGCTTGATTATTTGTAGTGGTCTGACGGTGGTCTTTATGGTGTGGGGCAGTAATTTGATTGGTTCAATTACCAGTATTCCCGATGTCCAGCAACAAGCGATGGTGTTCTTACCTTGGTTGGTTGCTATGCCTTTGGTGTCGATGTGGTGTTTCTTGTTTGATGGCATCTTTATTGGAGCTACCAAAGGTCGAGATATGAGAAACAGCATGTTTGTTGCGACCTGTAGTTTCTTTGCCATTTTCTATATAACAAGTGGAATGGGTAACCATGCACTTTGGTTAGCTATGCTGAGTTTTATGGGAATAAGAGGCTTTGGGTTAGCCATGATCTTTTTGCATCAATGGCGTAGCAAAACCTTCCTCGAAGCATAAAAAAGGCGGCTATCAAGCCGCCTTTTTTATACATTCGTTAAACACTAGAATAAGCGATTCAAACCATTAAGCGCCGCTACGCGGTAGGCTTCAGCCATGGTTGGATAGTTAAAGGTAGTGTTAACAAAGTACTCGATGGTATTAGCTTCACCTTTTTGCTCCATTATCGCTTGGCCGATGTGGATGATTTCCGCAGCACGCTCACCGAAACAATGGATACCTAAGATTTCTTTGGTTTCGCGATGGAACAAAATCTTCAAGCTTCCCACGTCTTTACCAGCAATCTGAGCTCGAGCAAGATGTTTAAACGATGAACGTCCCACTTCATAAGGGACTTTTGCTTCGGTAAGTTCTTGCTCTGTTTTACCGACTGAACTGATTTCTGGAATGGTGTAGATACCTGTTGGAATGTCTTCAATCAGCTTACCGTCCGCTTCACCTTGAGTGATGGCTTGGGCGACGAAACGGCCTTGATCATAAGCAGCACTAGCCAAACTAGGGTAACCAATCACATCACCCACGGCATACACGTGGTCAACGTCGGTTTGATAGTTACTATCGACTTTCAGTTGTCCACGAGAATCAGCACTTAGGCTCACCGCAGATAAGTTCAACGCATCAGTATTACCCGTTCGGCCATTCGCATACAGTATGCAGTCAGCGCGCATTTTCTTCCCAGAGTTCAGATGAATGATGACGCCGTCTTCGGTCCCTTCAATTTTAGCGTAGGTTTCATCATTACGAATCATCATGCCGCTGTTCCAGAAGTGGTACGACAGTGAGTCAGACATTTCATTATCTAAAAATGCCAGCAGACGCTCACGAGTATTGATAAGGTCTGTTTTGACATCTAAGCCACGGAAGATAGAGGCGTATTCACAACCAATAACCCCCGCACCGTAAATAATGATGTGCCTTGGGTCATGTTCTAGTGACAAAATAGAGTCACTGTCGTAGATACGAGGATGGCTAAAGTCAACATCGTCTGGGCGATAAGGTCTAGAGCCTGTCGCGATAACAAATTTATCGGCTGTGTAGGTATCGACGGTACCGTCGGTTTTCGTGACTTCCAGTGTATTTGAATCGACGAAGCGAGCTGTGCCAAACAGTAACGTACACTCATTACGGTCATAGAACCCTTGGCGCAATCGAGTTTGCTTATCTATCACGGTTTTGGCATGACCAAGAATATTAGAGAAGGTAGAGTGGAGACTGGTGTTATTGCCACAGAACAGTGGGTTGCTGTTGAACTCGATAATACGGCTAACCGCATGTCTGAGTGCCTTTGATGGGATAGTGCCCCAGTGAGTACATCCACCACCAACGCTGCTTTCTTTTTCTATGATGGCAACGTTCAGTCCTGCTTTAGTCAGTCCCATAGCAGCACCTTCACCACCGGGTCCACTTCCTATCACGATGGCATCAAAATGTTTGGAGCGACTCATAGTGTATATCCTCGTTGTACCTAACTGCATCACGCAAAAGACCTCCAGTTGGGCTTGCCTATTTGGGCATAACAGCAGGTATTGCGGCGTTAACATTACTTAAATTCTTGTTAGCGAGATTCTAACGGATTATTAACCTTGGTAAACCAAGTTGCCGTGATAGGGTGTGAAAGATCACGAGATTTGTCTTAAGTTGCCATACCTTACGTGGTTTAGCCTTTGTATGCTGCCAATTTTATAGAATGTGTTGAGTTGTAAAGTGAAGTGAGACTTACAAAGTGTTTTATTAAAAATCCTTTTGCATAGGCTTATACAAACAGGCTATTCGCGCTATATTACCAGCACTCCCTCAATTACCGTATGAATGGTAGTCAACAAGTAAACCTAGGTAAAACATGAAATCAATGGGTATCCGTGCACAACAAAAAGAGAAAACGCGTCGTTCATTGATCGATGCTGCTTTTAGCCAGTTAAGTGCTGATCGCAGCTTTTCAAATTTGAGTTTACGCGAAGTGGCACGAGAGGCTGGTATTGCACCAACGTCTTTTTATCGTCACTTCAAAGACATGGATGAATTGGGACTCACCATGGTAGATGAAGGAGGCTTGTTGCTCAGACAATTGATGCGACAAGCACGCCAACGTATTGTCAAAGAAGGCAGTGTGATTCGTACTTCGGTTGAAACCTTTATGGAGTTCATTGAAAGTAGTCCTAACGTTTTTCGCTTATTGTTGCGAGAGCGTTCGGGTACGTCATTTGACTTTCGAGCCGCAGTCGCTCGTGAGATCCAGCATTTTTCAGCAGAATTAACCGAATACCTTGTGAGTACGGGCATGGACCGTGATGAAGCTATCGCTCAGGCTGAGGCTTCGGTTATCTTGGTATTCAGTTCTGGTGCTGAAGCACTCGATCTTAATAAGAAAGAAAGATATGAACTGGCAGAAAGGTTAATTGTCCAACTTAGGATAGTTGCCAAAGGCGCACACTGGTATCGCAAAGAACGTGAAAGAAACCGTCAAAAAGAAGGGTTGAACTAATGTCCAATGAAGTATCCTCCGAAAGCCGTAATAGCGGTAAGAAAACCCTAGTGCTAGCGCTTATCGCTGGTATGTGTGGTAATGCAATGTTGTCTTGGCTAACCGTTAGCGAAGTTGCATTCTCTATTTTCCCTCTGATAGCTCTTGTTCTATCTGTTCAAGCGCTATATCAAGAGTATCTAAAGAACCCAATTCCAGAAGACTTCCCGATGGTAGGTTTGGCTGCGTTTTTTGTTGGCGCATTTGGTCATTCGGCTTTCACTAAAGCCCAGTACCCAGATGCCGGCTCCAACTTCTTCGCGATCATCGTTGTATTGGTTCTGCTGTTCTGGATTGGTAAGAAACTTGGCTACATTATGAAAGAAGCCTAATAGGCATTATTAATGTACGCGAATAAAAAACGAGCCGCTATGGGCTCGTTTTTTTGTCTACGCTGTGGCGGATTACGCTTTACGTTCTAACAACACACCGGCTTCGATGTGATGAGTAAACGGGAACTGATCAAATAGCGCAAATCGAGTGATAGTGTGAGTTTCACTCAATACATCCAAATTGTCTTTCAGTGTTTCTGGGTTACACGAAATATACAGAATACGTTGGTAACCTTGCACCATTTTACACGTATCAATATCCATGCCCGCACGCGGTGGGTCGACAAAAATCGTGTTGCAGTTGTAGCTCTTCAAATCGACATTCTGTTGCTGTAGACGGCGGAATTCACGCTTTCCTTCCATCGCTTCAGTGAACTCTTCAGCAGACATGCGAATAATTTGTACATTATCAATCTTGTTTTCAGCGATATTGAATTGTGCCGAGTCAACTGAAGGCTTCGCTAACTCTGTCGCGAGAACGCGTTCAAAGTTTTGCGCCAATGCAAGTGAAAAGTTGCCATTACCGCAGTAAAGCTCCAGCAAGTCACCTTTGCTTTCTTGAGTGCAGTCCACCGCCCACTCCAGCATTTTCTGAGCTACGGGACCATTTGGCTGGGTGAAGCTATTTTCTACTTGCTGGTAATGGTAAGGCTGACCATTTACATGCAAGGTTTCTAGCACATAGTCTTGGTCTAAGACGATTTTCATTTTACGAGCTCGGCCAATGAGGTTGAGTTTGAACCCCTCATCATTAAGGCGTTGCTTAAGGGCTTTTGCTTCTGCTTTCCAAGCATCATCTAATTGACGGTGATACAGCAACGAAACCAAAATTTCACCGCTGAGTGTAGAAAGAAAGTCAACTTGGAATAGCTTCTTACGCAGAACGTCATTACCTTTCATTGCATCCATAAGCAATGGCATCAAATCGTTGATGAGGCGGCTTGCTGCTGGAAATTGGTCCACGCGGTACTTTTCACGAGTTTCTTGATTGAACATGATGTAATACATGTCCTCTCCTTCGTGCCAAACGCGGAATTCTGCACGCATGCGATAGTGCTTCTCTGGAGAAGTAAATACTTCGAGTTCAGGAGCAGAATAAGGCGCCATCATATCGATCAATCGTTGAGATTTTTCGTCGAGCTGAATTTGGTAGCCTTCTGGTGTGAAGTCGAGATTTGCCATTGTGGTCGCCTATCGTCGGTAATGAGTTTTTAAAAGGAGGGCAGATTTTATTCAATCTCCCGTCGTTGTCCAGTTTTTCCCAGAATTGTCTCTCAATATGGCTGGATATCTATAGCTTAGTTCAATCTGTTATAGACAAATTACCATGTTGTTAATACCATTCCGCCTAGCTGGTGTGAGAATGACAATGGAATCTCACTGAAAAGGGAATCTGGTGTAAATCCAGAACTGACGCGCAGCGGTAAAAGAGAACGACCCCTCAAATGACACTGTACGAGTTACGGGAAGTCGAGGCAGTAGGTTTAGGTTCACTGTGATCCTTAAGCTCTTGAGTCCGAATACCTGCCAGCAGCCAAGCTTCGTTAACCAATGACAACGGTAGCTTGGTAGGACTTACGCGATTTAGGACAACATAACAAATGAACAAATCATTTTTGGCGATAGCAGTGGCTGCATCGCTCTCTTCTTATGCTTCTTTTTCACTGGCAGAAGCAACGAACCCAAGTGAACAAAGTAAACTCGCAAATGAAACCATGGTCGTAACAGCGAACCGTGTTGAACAGCAACTGAAAGATGTTCTTGCTCCAATTGAAGTTGTTGATCGTGAGCAAATTGACGCTATTCAAGCCAAATCAGTTTCTGAGATATTACGACGTTTACCCGGCGTACAGATCGCAAACCAAGGTGGTATTGGTCAAAATGCTGAACTGTACATTCGAGGTCGCTCTAGTAAGAACACTTTGGTATTAATCAACGGTGTTCGAATTGGTAGTGCAACAACAGGCGCTGCGAATCTGTCAGCCATTCCTCTTGATGGTGTGCAACGTATCGAAATTATCCGTGGTGCCCGTGCTGCGGTATATGGTTCTGATGCGGTAAGTGGTGTGGTTAATATTATCACCACTAATAAAAACGGCTCTCCAAGTAGAGTTAAAGCTGGAGCGGGAAGCTTTGGAAGTTATAACCTTGGTGGCACATTATCGTTAGGTGATGCGGAGAATGGATGGCTCAATCTGACAGCTACTCATCAGTCTAGTAATGGCTACAATGTCCAACCGACCAGCACTAATCCAATAGATGCGGATGACGATGGCTATACCAGTCAATATCTAGTCCTCGATATGGGTAAACGATTGGATCAAAATTGGCAACTAAAGGCCAATGGTTATTACCAAAAACACAATATTGAATTTGATAACCCTTGGACTGGCGTAGATAAGTCGGATAGTGACTTGTACAGCTTTAGTGTTGCTGGTGACTATATGCGCAATAACTTTGATTCGTCGCTGACACTGACTACGAATCAAGATAAAGCGAAATCTTATGGTCAAGGAGCTCCTGAAGGGACCATTTCGACCAATCGCGTTGCAGTGAACTGGAATAACAACGTAAAAGTAAATGATGAATTGAGTTTCTTGGGCGGCATTGATTGGTACAAAGATAAAGTTGATAACACAACTAAAGCCATGACTAAAGACACCCGAGACAATGGAGCCATCTTTTTAGGTGCGCTCTATAATCAAGAGCGCCTATCACTAGAGGCTAATGTTCGACATGATGACAATAGTGCTTATGGAAACTACACCACTTACCAGTTAGGTGGTGGTGTGAACGTCACGGAGCAATTAAAGGTTGTAGCCATGCATGGAACAGCATTTAAGGCGCCTACTTTTAATGAACTGTATTGGCCTAAAGAGTGTGGTCCATGGGGCTGCTATGAAGGTAATCCAAATCTAGTTCCTGAAGAGTCAGCAACCTCTGAAATTGCTTTAGAAGGTGAGTTTGCTTTATTAGGATTTAGATTAGGTGCTTATCGCAGTAATGTGGATAAGATGATTGCCAGTAATGGTTCTACGAACGTTAATATCAACAAAGCTAAGATTGAAGGTATTGAACTAGTAACTCGTTTTGATACCGGAGCGATTGAGCATGAGGTGTCGTACGACTATCTAGATGCTAAAGACGAAAGCACAGGTAAGGACTTAGTAAGACGCGCTCGCAATAGCGGAAAGTGGAATGCCTCATATAACATCGCTTCTTGGAGATTCGAGCTGAGCTACTTATATCAAGGGAAACGCTATAATGATGCAGCCAATACTCAAGTACTAGACCCTTATTCGTTAGTTGATATTGCCGGCACCTACTACTTTGATAACGGCCTAAGTCTAGGTGCGAAAGTTGGCAACTTATTCAATGAAGAGTATGAAACGGTGAGTGGCTATAAGACACCAGAACGTAATTACTACGTGAATGCCATGTACCAGTTCTAATAGCAAACAGCGCCTCCAATTAGGAGGCGTTTTTAATAGGTAATCCTAAATGAAAAACATCATCATCAGTTGGTCATCTGGCAAAGATTCAACCCTTACTTTCGAACGATTAATGGAATCTCCGGATTATAATGTCGTTGGTCTCTACACAACTCATGTCAACGGTGAGGTTCCATTTCAAGTGACCCCATTAGAAGTCGTTCAATTGCAAGCAGATAGATTGGGGATGCCATTAGTAACGATAGAGCTACCTGCCGTTTTCCCACCTAACGATGTTTACCAATCGCTCGTTATTGAGGGGGTAAAGTCTTCTGGCTTGGCAGTAGATGGGATAGCATTTGGTGACATGTTCTGTAATGGAATTGTTGAATATAGAAAAAGCTATGTCCAACCTGCGGGGCTAGAAGCGGTTTTTCCTTTGGTTGGTGAAAGCAGCGCAAAGCTTGCACAGGAGATCATTGCCAGAGGGATTGAGACGGTGTTGGTTACCGTAGATAGAAATGTACTTTCGGAAACATTGTGTGGGAAAGTTTATACCGATGAGCTTATTCAAGAATTACCTAATAACGTTGACCCTTGCGGAGAAGATGGGGAATTCCATACCTTAGTCTGTAACTCGAACTATTTTAGTCACCCTATTTCTATTCAACAGGTTGAAATTGAATCTGCGCCGAGATTCAGTCATCTAAGATACAGCGTTGAGTCAGAACTTCGCGGATAAGTTTACCGACAATAGGGTTATGAGTATTATGTTGGCGAACAGGTTAGTAGTGAGCGTGATACGTTAATCAATGAATCGAAAAAATATACTAATATTTGACTCTGGTGTGGGTGGACTTTCTGTATTTAAAGAAATAGTCCAACGCTTACCTAAAGAAAACTATATCTATCTATTCGACAATGAGGCATATCCCTACGGTGAATTGGCACCTGAAACACTAGTAAACCGCACCTGTACACTGATACAACAAATGATGCAGCGCAAAGTGGTCGATATTGTTGTTATTGCTTGCAATACGGCCAGTACCATTGTGCTCCCTCATTTAAGAAAACGAATAGACATTCCTGTGGTAGGCGTCGTCCCTGCCATTAAACCAGCTTCACTACTCTCTAAAACAGCAGTTGGCTTGATTGCTACACCAGCAACGATTACTCGCCAATATACTCATGACTTAATTCGTAACTTTGCTACTGATAAAGAAGTAAAGCTGATAGGTGATAGTCGATTAGTTGAAATGGCAGAGCAGAAGCTGAGGAATGAGCGGGTCGATCTTCAAGAGCTGGAACTCATACTTTCTCCTATTAAAGGAAAAATTGATGTAGCAGTATTAGGTTGTACCCATTTTCCTCTTATTAGGGAAGAAATAGCATTGGTATTGGGAAACTGTGTTGAGTTAGTTGATTCAGGGGCCGCAATTGCAAGAAGAGTAGAAAGTCTATTGGAGATAGAAGAGGCATCTTTGGGGCAGGGAACCATGGAGGTGTTTAGTAGTGCTCCTCCTTTTGAAGAAGAAGCACTAAATAAAACGTTACGACAACTCTGTTTTACTCCTGTTCAGTTGTTGCCGATTCAGGGTGCTTCGGATCATTAGCAATACGTACTTTTAAAGTCCGCTGCATATAATCCTTTTCATTTAGAGCTTTGATTGCCGCTTTTGCGTCGGAGCTCGCCATCACAACAAAACCAAACCCACGTCGTTTACCCGTGCGCTTGTCCTTCATTAATCTAACGGCAAATACCTCACCGTGCTCAGCAAAGAGCTCCTTTACGTGAGATTCATTTGCTTTATAAGGAAGATTGCCGACGTAGAGAGTTTTGGTCGACTTTGTAGTTTCGGCAGATGGTGTAGGTGAAGCAGTAGAAAACTTAACAACAAAAAAGGTGGCTACTACACCGATGACAAAAGCAACAGCTGGTGGCACGTCAGCGAATTGAGAAAATACAATACCGCCTAATATAGCAATCGCTACTACCAGAAAAAGAGATTTATTGGAGTCCATATTAAAGTACTACTTTTTTATTTACGAATAATGGCATCTATCGTTAACAAATAGATATAAGAATATTACGTAGTTGAGTGTGATTTTTCCAATTAATTGGTGTGATGTATTTCAAATGTTGAATTTTTATCGAAAAAACACCGTATCGATGGCTTTTTGTGCGAACGGAAAATAAATTCAAAAAAACACTTGTCATAGTTTGAGTGATCTCTATAATGCCGCCTCACCGACACGGAGTGAGACGAAAGTCACAAAGCAGCGTCGGTTGAGAGAGAAAAGAAAGTTTGAAAAAAACGCTTGACTCTCAAAACGGGAAGCGTAAGATACGCACCCCTAACGACGAGACGCAAAGCGGCTTGAGAGTTAGAAAATGTTCTTTAAAAATATAGACCTATCAATCTGTGTGGGCACTCGTTGATGATAATCAAATTAGATACCTCG
>NZ_LQXO02000035.1 GCF_001639065.2 Vibrio barjaei | reverse complement strand
TATCATCAACGAGTGCCCACACAGATTGATAGGTTTATATTGTTAAAGAACAGTACTTCAAAGGACTAAACTATTGTTTTTAAGCTTTTCAGCTTTCCGTTGAAGTGGGCGGCCATTTTAACTAGATAACTTGTCGTGTCAACCACTTTTTCAAATTATTTTTGTTAAGGCTTTTGCCCTTCCAGACCTTTCAGGCTCTTGCTTTGCTGCCTTTCCGTCTGGTGGTGCGCATTATAGGGAGTTCCTCTTTTGGCGCAACCCCTTTTTTAATATTTTTTGGAAAAAAAGTGCTTTTGCTGAAAATTGCATCATAAAAGCAAAAGGAGAGTATAAAAACTCTCCTTTTAGCCACAAAACTCTAACATTTAGATAAATGCGTAAGCATCACCAAACATATGATCGGACTTTGCTTGCTTGGTTTGCGTGAACTGCTCGCGTGCGGCACCGGCCATTTCAAATCGGCCCGCTATATAGATATCGAAATCCGCTAACGTATCAAAATCTTCGCTCACGGCTTGCAACACATTACCTTTTTTCCCTGACCAGTCCGCCGACGGCTCTTCAATAACAGGAATGAACTGGATACGTTGATGTTGCACAGCAATTTCCATCAGCTCTTTTTTGGCATAAAGCTGGGCTGCATCACGCCCCCCCCAATAAAGGTGGATCGGCTGGTCGATATTTTGGCTGATACAGTGGTCAAGTATAGAGCGCACGTAGCTAAACCCAGTACCTCCAGCAATCAACAGAATAGGTCTCTGATTATCTTCACGAATCCAAGCCTCACCATGAGGTGCATCAATAGTGATGTCCCCACCGTTTGCTAGCGCTTGTTTCATTGATTCGACGACTTCAATAGCGTAAGCATTATGCTCAGCCGCACCAATATGAAGTTCGATCTCTCCTTCGTGACGACAAGGGCTACTAGCAATAGAGAATGGACGCTTATCAGCTTCTCCCATTACCACCATTAAATACTGACCAGCTTTAAAGCTCACTGGTTGCTCAGGGTGCAGCAAGATTTGATAGGTGTTTGCTGCTAAAGGCTCAATCGACTTTACTTTACATTTTATTGTCATGTTTTATCTCTTTTATTCGTCACTGAAAGTAATCACCAGATCGCTTTCAGCATAAGCAAGGCAAGAGAATATCCAACCTTGCTGTTTTTCTTTCTCAGTTAACATTGGCTCTAAGTCATAACTGACTTGCCCTGACTCTATTCGACATAAGCAAGAAGCACAGGCCCCTACTCGGCATCGATGTGGAAGCGCGAGGTTTTGGTTGAGCGCGGCCTCTAAGATGGTTTCCCCATCACTCACCGTAAATTCAAGATTCTGAGGCTTTAGCCGTACATGCTTGGTCATAAGATATTAAGCTGATCCCAAATAGCGTCTATCTTCTCGACCAATTGCGGATCTTTCTTTATTGGAATACCCCATTCCCGCTCAACTTCTGTTTCCAGCTTGTTGGTGGCATCTAATAGTGCTCGATAACTCACATCGTTGGTCATGACAGTATCACGAGCAGGATCCATTCTTGTAGTAATTGCCCAGATTACGTCATTCCAGTCTCTAACATTGACGTCTTCATCACACGCAACCATAAACTTAACGTCAAAGTAGCGAGCAGCCAAATCAGCAATACCCTTCATTACTTCCACAGCTTGGCCCGCGCGTTGCTTACTTAATGTTAGTAACACCATACGACTTGTACCTGTTCCAGGCGCAACATACAAATCTATAACTTCAGGATACTGAGCAACTATCTCGCTTTTCAATGCATTTTCGTCAAATGCATGAGCGGTTTCGATGGTACCTGAAGGTCCAAACTTCTTCTCACCAAGAGCAATTTCTGCATCCCACTTTATCGTCGCATCCAATCCCATCTTGGAGCCAAGCCCAACAACCGGAGAGGCAAAGTCCAACGAGTCAATGGGGGTGCTTTCAATCATCAACGTATCTCGACCTGGCAACATATGCTCATTCATGGCCTGAGTGACATCAGTCCAATTACGAGCATTAACACTTTCATCGCACACAATGACAAACTTGGTATACATAAATTGTCGCAGGAATGACCACACTCCCATCATCACTCGTTTAGCATGACCGGGATATTGTTTCTTCATTGTCACCACTGCCATGCGGTACGAGCAACCTTCCGGTGGAAGATAAAAATCTTCTATTTCAGGAAATTGCTTTTGTAAAATTGGCACAAAGACTTCGTTAAGCGCCACACCTAATACGGCAGGTTCATCAGGTGGACGTCCAGTATACGTGCTGTGATAGATAGGATTCTGACGCATAGTAACGTGAGTAATGGTAAACACATGGTGTTTTTCTACTTCGTTGTAGTAACCCGTGTGATCCCCATAAGGTCCCTCATCTGCAAACTCATTCGGGTCAATGTAGCCTTCAAGAACGATCTCCGCACTCGCCGGAACCTCTAAATCGTTACTGATAGATTTGACCACTTCGGTTTTTTCACCCCGTAATAAACCGGCAAACGCATACTCTGACAAGGTATCAGGTACAGGAGTTACCGCCCCTAAGATAGTGGCAGGGTCAGCACCGAAGGCAACCGATACTGGAAAAGGTTTACCTGGATTGATTTCCATCCAATCACGCAGGTCCAATGCTCCACCTCGATGAGCAAGCCAACGCATGATGATTTTATTCTTAGCAATCTTTTGCTGACGATAGATGCCTAAGTTTTGTCGCTTCTTATTTGGCCCTTTTGTTACGGTCAGGCCCCAAGTAAGTAATGGCGCAACATCGTCTGGCCAACAGCTCATCACTGGAATTTTATCAAGATCGACCTCTTCACCTTGCCAAACGATTTCTTGGCACTTTGCTTTGCGTAGTCTTTTAACTGGCATATTGAGGACTTGTTTAAAGACAGGAATCTTATCGATAGCATCTTTAAACCCTCTCGGTGGCTCAGGCTCTTTTAGGTAAGCCAATAACTTACCGACTTCACGAAGCTCTGAGACTTGCTGACGCCCCATCCCAATAGCTACTCGTTCAGAAGTACCAAACAAATTCGTTAGCACAGGAACATCATAGCCAATAGGGTTTTCGAACAACAATGCCGGACCACCCGCTCGTAATGTGCGGTCACTGATCTCAGTCATTTCATAGTCTGGGTCGACAGGGTGAGAAATGCGTTTGAGTAGCCCTTGACTTTCCAAGTGCTGAATAAAATCTCGTAAATCCTTAAAATTCATAGGGGTAACATCGCCTTGAAAGATGCACGCATTATATACGCAAACCCACCTATGAGTGAAATTTGCGCTTCAAACAATGAACGATACTAGTTGGACAACGCTTGCAAAATTAAGCTGGCTTTTACTTGGCTGTTTGATGAAGCGACATCTCTAACCCAACCACTATGCCCATTTTGCGCTAATTGAGTGGCAACGAAACTGGCATCATCAACACTTGTCATACGGGCGACCAGAAAGTTCTTTACGTTTTCAGGCAATGGATTAATGCTTGCCAATTCTGTAATGGCTTGTTGTTTTAAGCTAGGGTTACGGGATGCTAACATGATCTGTTGCATCGCAAATGGAGACTTCACTTGGGCCAAACGTTCAAGTTCAGCTTGGCTATGGTAGTCCGCACGCATTTTCCACAGCAGTTCATATAACTTTTCATCCTGATTGACCTGCGCCATACGCACCAACACGCGAGTTGAAGGTAGCCATTCTGTAATCGTTGCCTCAGTCAGTTGCTTGGTCAAATAGGTGTTGGCCTCTGGTGACAAGCTATCAAACTCACGAACCAATAGATCTTCACGAATTTGTCTATCGTAATCCGTCCCGTCAGATAACCAGTCTCGCAAGTCGAGCTCTTCTCGCTCGACTTGTAGTATGAACTCCAAGGTCTTTTGATCGCTATTCCAACTTTTAATCAAACGTGCAGAGATGGCGGGATAATTAAAGGCGGGTATTGAAAACTCGTAACCATCGCCACGCTCTAGCATGGTATAGGTGGTAGGAAGAGATTTCTGACTTCTAACGAAAATCGCCATTTTAGGCGTCAAGATGATGCTGCGCTGCTCGATTTCTTGCAACAGCACATACCGTGCTACCTCTTGTTGAGGCAAAGCTAAACGATTGAGAGCAAATTTTAGTCCGTCAATATCATCCTTCATCACCAAATCCATATATTCAGTTACTTTCTGCTGAACAATAGGATTGCTGATCCATTGATTGACTTCTTGTTGCGTCATCTCCTTCGACGCGAATGCTGGCTGCGACAACAACGCAGCAAATACTAGGAGAAGAGACGCTAACCATCCTTGTAGCATATTAACCTCCTGTTAACACTTTTGATATTGTGCGCTGGAAAGAGGTTAAGTGCAAACAAAAACGCCACCCATATTGGGTGACGTTTTAAATCTGAGATTTGCTGTCAGCTTAAAATGTCTTACTGACGACGCATCGCATCAAAGAACTCATCGTTCGTCTTCGTCATTGCTAACTTATCAATGAGGAATTCCATTGCGTCTGTTTCACCCATAGGGTGAACAATTTTACGCAGAATCCACATTTTCTGTAGCTCGTCCGACTTAGTCAGTAGCTCTTCACGACGTGTGCCTGAACGGTTGAAATCGATCGCAGGGAAAACACGTTTTTCAGCAATCTTACGGTTTAGGTGCAGTTCCATGTTACCTGTACCTTTAAACTCTTCGTAGATAACTTCATCCATCTTAGAACCAGTATCAACCAGTGCTGTTGCGATGATAGTTAGGCTTCCGCCTTCTTCTACATTACGAGCCGCGCCGAAAAAACGCTTTGGACGATGCAATGCGTTAGCATCAACACCACCAGTAAGAACCTTACCAGAAGAAGGTACTACGGTGTTGTATGCACGCGCTAGACGAGTGATAGAGTCTAGTAGGATAACCACATCTTTCTTGTGTTCAACAAGACGCTTCGCTTTCTCAATCACCATCTCAGCAACTTGAACGTGACGAGACGCTGGCTCATCAAACGTCGATGCAACAACTTCACCTTTAACTAGGCGCTGCATCTCTGTTACTTCCTCTGGACGCTCATCGATAAGTAGAACCATCAATTCACATTCAGGGTGGTTGTGAGCGATGCTCTGAGCGATGTTCTGAAGCAACATTGTCTTACCCGCTTTTGGCGGAGCAACAATCAGACCACGCTGACCTTTACCAATTGGTGATGCAAGGTCAAGAACACGAGCGGTAATATCTTCTGTTGAACCGTTACCACGCTCCATTGTCATACGCTCATTCGCATGCAGAGGTGTTAGGTTTTCAAATAGAATCTTATTACGTGCGTTATCAGGTTTGTCATCATTAACCGTGTTAACTTTTAGCAGAGCAAAATAGCGCTCACCGTCTTTTGGTGGACGAATTTTACCAGCGATTGAGTCACCTGTGCGAAGGTTAAAACGACGAATCTGACTTGGAGAAACATAAATGTCGTCTGGACCCGCAAGGTACGAGCTGTCTGCGCTACGCAGGAAACCAAAACCGTCTTGAAGAATCTCTAAGACCCCGTCACCAAAGATATCTTCACCACTTTTCGCATGGGCTTTTAAGATGGCGAAAATGATGTCTTGCTTACGCAGACGAGCTAAATTTTCCAGACCAAGAGATTCGCCAAGTTTAACGAGCTCAGAAACAGGTCTGTTCTTCAATTCTGTTAAGTTCATTGTGGTGGATGTTTGTTTAGTCAAAATAGGATCTGTTTTGTTGTTAAGAAGGATTTGGTCTCAGGATCGACCAAGAAGTGAACACTTGTTTATTTAACGTGCGATAAATTATCACTAAAACTGAGTCTAGTCTAGCTTTGAAAAAAACAAAACCGTGTATTTGTTAAGATACACGGTTTTCGTTACTTTTCATTATAGATTCGCATCCAAGAACTCTTTAAGTTGAGTCTTTGATAGCGCACCAACTTTCGTTGCTGCTACGCCACCATCTTTGAAAAGAAGTAGCGTTGGGATACCGCGAATACCAAACTTAGGTGGAGTACCAGCGTTTTGGTCAATGTTAAGTTTACCGATAGTGAGTTTGCCTTCGTACTCATCTGCGATTTCATCGAGGATTGGGGCAATCATTTTACAAGGACCACACCACTCCGCCCAGAAGTCAACAAGAACCGGGCCTGCAGCGTTAATTACGTCAGTTTCAAAACCGTCATCCGTCAGCTGCAAAATCTTTTCACTCATCTTTCACTCCGATATTTTTTGTATTGATGAGATAATCACCAACAATTAGATCTCCTATTGGAATGTATTTACCTTCGTATTGCAAGCTTAAGCTGATATTCTATACCGATGAAAAAGACGCATATCACAGAGCAAAAGTTCGCCGAATTAGATTTGCAGCCGCAAATCATTGAAGGATTGGAAAAAAAAGGGTTCGAATATTGTACCCCTATCCAAGCCTTGGCGTTGCCGGTACTGCTCGCCGGCCGAGATATTGCAGGACAGGCCCAAACCGGGACTGGAAAAACGCTTGCGTTTTTAACTGCTACCTTTAATCACCTACTAACAACGCCAGAACATGATGGCCGCAAGCCAAACCAACCGCGTGCGATTATCATGGCACCGACTCGCGAACTTGCTATCCAGATCCAAAACGATGCCAAGCCGTTGATTGAGAGTACAGGGCTAAAGACTGCACTCGCCTACGGTGGCGACAGCTACGATAAGCAGCTGGCTAAGATCGAAGAAGGCGTCGATATCCTTATCGGTACCTGTGGCCGTATTATCGACTTCTACAAACAGCGTGTTTTCAACCTCAACAACATTCAAGCAGTGGTTTTGGATGAAGCCGACCGCATGTTCGATCTTGGTTTCATTAAAGACATTCGCTTTTTGTTCCGTCGTATGCCTGAGCCAAAAGACCGTTTGAACATGTTGTTCTCAGCAACATTGTCTTACCGCGTTCAAGAGCTGGCATTCGAACACATGCACAACCCTGAGCACGTCGTTGTCGAGCCAGAGCAAAAAACTGGTCACCGAATTAAAGAAGAACTGTTCTACCCATCGAACAATGAAAAAATGGCTCTGCTACAAACACTCGTAGAAGAAGAGTGGCCAGATCGCGCCATTATTTTTGCTAACACTAAACACAAGTGTGAGAAGGTCTGGGGGCATCTAGCTGCCGACGGCCACCGTGTCGGCCTGCTGACTGGCGATGTTCCTCAGAAGAAGCGTGAGAAAATCCTAGAGCAATTTACTCGTGGTGATGTCGATATTCTGGTTGCTACCGATGTGGCAGCTCGTGGTCTGCATATTCCACAAGTAACCCACGTATTTAACTATGACTTGCCTGACGATTGCGAAGATTACGTTCACCGTATTGGCCGTACTGGCCGTGCTGGTGCAAGTGGTCACTCCATCAGCTTTGCTTGTGAAGAATACGCGATCAATTTGCCAGCGATTGAAGAGTACATTGAGCACCAGATCCCAGTCTCTGACTACGATTCCAGTGCACTACTTACAGAACTGCCCGCGCCACTCGTTCTGAAAAGCCGTAACTCAGGTCAGCGCCGTACCAACACTGGTGGCTCAAGACCGTCAAACAGAAAGCCTCAAAGAAGGCCAAGAGCGCAACGATCTTAACAGGAAGTAAGCAGTATTTATGAGTCTCGCAGTGAATTCTTCGCCACTCTACGCTGCCATTGATTTAGGCTCCAACAGTTTCCATATGTTGGTGGTTCGTCATATTGATGGCAGTGTTCAAACGATGGCTAAAATTAAACGGAAAGTTCGTTTAGCCGCTGGTCTAGATGCCGAGTTGGCGCTTAGCCAAGAAGCGATGCAACGCGGTTGGGAGTGTTTAAGCCTCTTTGCAGAAAGGCTACAAGACATCCCGAAAGAAAATATCCGTATCGTTGGGACCGCGACTCTGAGAACCGCGACCAATGTGGATGTTTTCTTAAAGAAAGCCAATGACATTCTTGGTTATCCAATACAAGTCATCTGTGGTGAAGAAGAAGCTGCAACCATCTACAAAGGTGTCGCCCATACCTCGGGTGGGACCGGGCGTAGATTGGTGGTCGATATTGGTGGCGCAAGTACGGAGCTTATTATTGGTGAAGGGTTTGAGCCTAAAGCTCTCACCAGTCTAAAAATGGGCTGCGTGACCTGGCTTGAGCATTACTTCAAAGACCGTCAACTTAATAAAGCAAACTTTGAACGTGCCATTGAAGGAGCTAAGCAAGCACTCGCACCGATTCTGGACAACTACCAGCATATTGGTTGGGATGTGTGTGTTGGCGCTAGTGGTACCGTGCAAGCTCTACAAGAGATCATGCTGGCTCAAGGTATGGATGAAGTCATTACTCATGCCAAACTAAAGCGTCTTCAAAAACAAGCCATGCAAGCCGATCATTTGGAAGAGCTTGATATCGACGGCCTGACTCTAGAACGCGCGCTAGTATTCCCTAGTGGCTTGTCCATTCTGATCGCCATCTTTGAACTGCTTAACATTGACTCTATGACACTGGCCGGAGGCGCACTGCGTGAAGGCATGGTGTATGACATGGTCGAAGAGTTGCAACAAGATGACATCCGTGCTCGAACCATCAGTAGCGTTCAATCGCGCTGTCAGTTAGATGTGGAATACGGCGAACAAGTCGCAACTACGGCTCTGCAACTGCTCAAAGATTGTGGTGGTGACACCTGGCTTGAGGAGCCACAAGCACCAGCTTTGCTTGAATGTGCATCTAAGCTTCATGAAATTGGTCTTACTCTTGATTTCAAAAAGGCTGGTGAACATAGTGCGTACTTACTAACCAACTTGGATTTACCGGGTTTTACTCGTGCACAAAAACACCTGTTGGCCGAAGTTGTACGTCGTTATAAGGATCAGCTTAGTCCTTTACCAGCACAACATGCGCTCTCAAATAAAAGTGCCGAGCGTGTGCTACGACTATTACGTTTAGCGGTGATTATCACTCATAGACGTAAGCGAGAATTGCAGCCGAATATCTCAGTAGCGTGCAAAGATAACCGACTTACCCTTTCGATAGATAAACTGTGGCTAGAGCAAAACCCATTGTCTGCTGCAGAATTGGAAATTGAATCGAACCGTCAGTCCGACATGGGCTGGCCGCTCGACATTCAAGCGCTATAACAGATCGTACGAAGATTAAAAAAAATCCCGAACATCAGGTTCGGGATTTTTTTATTTGTTTGCCGACTAGGCGTTCACACCGGTAACCGAAATATTCGGGTTTACCGCTGTTAACTTCTTCACTAAGAAGTTCAATAACACGCCATACATAGGTACAAATAAGCCAAGACTGATCACTAACTTAAAGCCGTAGTCGACTAAGGCGATTTCTGTCCAATGTTCAGCCATAAACGGATCTGGACTCTGGTAAAACGCGATAGCAAAGAAGGCTAAGGTATCAAGCGCATTACCAAATAGTGTCGAACAGGTCGGTGCCACCCACCATTGCTTCATTTGACGTAAGCGGTTGAATACATGAACATCAAGAATCTGTCCTAATAGATATGCCATAAAACTTGCCGCCGCAATACGCGCGACAAACAAGTTAAACTCCCCCAGATGACTCAATCCTTGAAACTGACCTTCAAAGAACAGTACCGATAGCGCATATGACACCGCCAACGCTGGCAACATGACTAGGAAAATGATTCTACGCGCTAACCCAGCACCGAAAATACGGACGGTCAAATCGGTCGCTAAGAAGATAAAAGGAAAAGTAAAAGCGCCCCACGTGGTGTGGAAACCAAAAATAGTAAAGGGTAGCTGCACTAGATAATTACTGGACGCAATAATCACTAGGTGAAAGAGAACTAAAAATGTTAGGGCTTTGCGCTGTTGCGCAGGAGAAAACGGGCTCATATTGTACCTTTTTCGTTTTGCTTGGGGTTGAGGGAACCCAAGGTGAGGCACAGCCTCTGGTTACTAAAATTAAGTGTTTGTTGGCTACTTAGGTAGCGGCGGGCGATTATACATTAATCAATTTTAGGTGCAACATATCGCTCTAGAGCAAACGTTTACTGATGAAAATAGCTTAGAATCCACGTCGAAATATACTCGCAAGAAAATCAAATTCTTCTTTGCTACCAGTAATATCTAACGCCTCAAACCACATGAGTTCACTGTAATGCTCGCCCTTCAATAACATTCGGCAGCCTTCAAAATCCACCAGCCACGTGTGAATATCCGCATCCCATTGTTTCTCAACTACAGTGGCAGATAACTGAGCGACTAAAGAACTGGCGATAGTATCAAAACTGTCAAAATCAAAGCTTGGTGTAACAAGCACCAACTTCCCTTCCGCTTCGATATAATCTCGCAAACCAAAATCAGCCATGTTGAGTCAAATGCTCCTGTATTAGATCAAGGAAAGGGTCAGCATACTTCTCTAACTTACGTTCACCAACGCCGTTCACCGCCAGCATTTCACCGTAAGACGTGGGCAGTATTTCTGCCATATCAATCAGGGTTGCATCACTGAAGACGACGTAAGGAGGTAAACCATCTTCGTCGGCAATCGATTTACGTAGCTTACGCAGTTTAGCAAACAGCTTCTTATCGTAGTGCTTAGAAGCAAGTTTGTCGGATTTGGCACTTCGTGCAGCCGTATCCAATCGAGGCACTGCCAACTCTAGGCTGTTTTCCCCACGTAACAGAGGACGAGCCTCTTCGGTCAGCTGCAATGTCGAGTTTCGGGTGATATTTTGGCTCAACAAACCTTTGTGTATGAGCTGCCTAAATATGCTCACCCAGTAATCATGGCTATGATCACGTCCAATGCCATAAGTCGTCAGCTTGTCGTGCCCATGTTCACGAATACGAATGTTCGACATACCACGCAACACTTCAACCACATAGCTAATACCAAAGCTCTGATTGACTCGATAGACACAAGACAGCGCTTTTTGCGCTTCTTGCGTCGCATCAAAATGTTTCGGGGGGTCGAGACATATATCACAGTTGCCGCATGGCTTCTCACTATACTCACCGAAATAATTCAGCAACACTTGGCGTCGGCAAGTCTGCGCTTCAGCAAACGCGTTCATAGCGTTGAGCTTATGACTTTCGACCTGCTTTTGCGGACCTTCTTCTTTTTCATCCAGCATTCGACGCAACCAGCCAATATCAGCAGGGTCATAGAGCATCATGGCTTCTGCTGGCAATCCATCACGCCCCGCTCGCCCGGTTTCTTGGTAGTAAGACTCAATATTACGGGGAATATCAAAATGCGCGACGAAACGTACATTGGGTTTGTTAATCCCCATCCCAAAGGCGACTGTCGCAACAACCACTTGAATATCATCACGTTGAAACGCGTCTTGGACATAGGCTCTTTCATCCATATCCATGCCAGCATGATAGCCTGCAGCGCGTACATGGTTGGCGCACAGCTTCTCGGTCAACATCTCGACTTTCTTACGACTGCCGCAATAGATGATACCGCTGCCTCCTTTATTCTCCCCCAAGAAGCGCACTATCTGAGAAACTGGCTTATGTTTCTCCACTAGCGTATAGCGGATATTAGGACGGTCAAAACTGCCAAGATATTCATGGGGATTATTGAGATTAAGACGGTGGATAATGTCTTTACGAGTTGCATCATCTGCGGTGGCAGTCAGCGCCACCATAGGAACAAAAGGAAACCACTCCTTTAATCGACCCAAGGCTGCATATTCTGGCCTAAAGTCATGTCCCCACTGGGAAATACAGTGCGCTTCATCGACCGCTATCATCGACAACTCAAGATGCTCTAGACGCTCGATAAAGTCGTGCATTAACACTCGTTCTGGCGATACGTAAATCAGCTTCAGTTGACCGTTATTCATACGGCGGTAGATATCAATCAAGGTTTCTTTAGATTGGGTTGAGTTAATGCACTCAGCAGCAACGCCATCGGCCTTTAACTGATCCACCTGGTCTTTCATTAGTGAAATAAGTGGAGAGATCACCAGCGTAATACCACCGCGAACTAAGGCCGGAATCTGATAACACAGAGACTTACCACCACCCGTGGGCATAATGACCAGACCATCATTGCCTTCAATGGCGCTATCGATAACTTCCCGCTGTCCGGGACGAAATTCTTGATAGCCAAACACCGATTCCAAAACAGACTGTGAACTTGGTTGAGATTCAGATTGTTCAGCAAGTAACACAGCGGTCATGCAATATCCCGAGAAAATGGTAGGTCGAAAACGCTACATTGTAGAGATGTTCCTATGGGAAAGAAACTCATAATCATAGCCAACACTAATAAAAAACGTCCGCCAAACGCCCAATAATTAGTCCAATGGATGACAACACGTTATACTGAAGACCTTTCCTCCCTTTATGGCCTTCATGGCCCGCTCTTGAGAAAATTTGCATGTCACTAGAAGAACAACAAAAAGCCAAACAAGGCGTACTATTAGCGATCGGTGCCTATACCATGTGGGGTATTGCCCCTATTTACTTCAAAGCGCTGTCTGAAGTATCACCGCTAGAGATTTTAAGTCACCGTGTTATTTGGTCGTTCTTTTTATTGACTGCACTACTGCACTTTGGCCGTCGTTGGCGCAGTGTGAGAGACGTATTTCGTTCTAAAAAGAAGATGGGCTATTTGATCACGACCGCTTTACTCGTCGGTGTGAACTGGCTGATTTTTATTTGGGCGGTAAATGCAAACCACATGCTTGATGCTAGCCTTGGTTATTACATCAATCCATTGATTAATGTAATTCTAGGGATGTTGTTCTTAGGAGAGCGACTAAGAAAGCTACAGTGGTTTGCGGTTGCTCTGGCAACCATCGGAGTACTAATCCAACTCATTGCCTTTGGCTCGGTACCTATTGTTGCCCTTGCACTAGCGATGAGCTTTGGTTTGTATGGTTTATTAAGAAAGAAGGTCAGTTTGGATGCACAGACGGGACTGTTTATCGAGACCTTAGTCATGCTGCCAGCCGCCGCAATTTACGTGCTGTTCATTGCCAGTACTCCAACCTCAAACATGTTGGCGAATCCAGCCACACTGAACATACTGTTGATTTCTGCTGGTATTGTAACCACACTGCCTTTGTTATGTTTCACAGGTGCGGCGACACGTCTAAAGCTATCAACACTCGGCTTTTTCCAGTACATCGGTCCTAGTTTGATGTTCTTGTTAGCCGTGTTGATTTACGGTGAAGCGTTCACTCTAGACAAGGCACTGACGTTCGGCTTTATTTGGGGTGCACTGGTCGTGTTCAGTTTTGATGGCATTAAAACCAGCCGAACCAACAAAAGAACTAACGCTCAGTAATCCTATAAGGTGGCCGTTTTTTACAAGACGCCTTATGTCTCTGAACGATAAACTGACACCATTGGATTGATATTAGGAGGTTATTTTGCAGCAGATTAGTTACCTGTCTTCGCCAATCCCTGATATCAATTTAATCAGTGGTTACTACAAAGAGTTTGCGTTTCAGAAACACTATCATCTCGATTATCATTTTGGCTTGATCGTCAATGGTCAACAGCAATTTCATTTAAAAGGCCAAAGCTATACTAGTGGGCCCGGAGACTTGGTATTGATGCCACCGGATGAATTGCACGATGGCCAAGCTCGCTTTGATGAAGGCTATGAAGTCAAAGTGCTTGCTGTATCGCCACACTGGTTATCACAACTCAAACCCAGCAACCACCAAGGCCAATTGGGCTTTCACAGTCCAATTGTTCAAGAGCCAATGCTGTTTCGTGCCTTACTTAACACCCACTTAGCGTTGAGTGATGAAAACATCAGCGCTCTCGCGCATGATTGTTTACCGCATGAAAGCTTTGAGCAACTGCTTAATAGGCACGCTAAGCCTATTTGTGCTTATGCACAACCTATTGGTACTAAACAGCTAACGCAAGTTCGTGACTATGTGATGAGTCATCTTGACCAACCAATCCGTTTGGAGCAGTTGGCTAAATTGTGCGACCTCAGTGAAAGGCAATTCCAGCGCCTTTTTAAACAAGCGACGGGCATGTCTCCACATGCTTGGTTAACTCGCCTTCGCTTGGAAAAAAGTATGGCGTTAGTTAAAGCTGGTCAGCCTTCCGCTCAAGTTGCATTGCAAACTGGCTTTTATGACCAAGCACACTTTAGTAAGGCTTTTCGTAGCGTCTACGGCATTTCACCTTCCCATATCAACTAACAAGCTATATCCAACATGAACGAAATCACAATCCTGATGACACTGGCAACAGTTCATTTCATTGCCCTCATGAGTCCTGGGCCCGACTTTGCTTTAGTGGTACAAAATGCCACGCGGTTTGGTCGTCAGACTGGCTTCTACATCGCTTTAGGCTTGTCATTTGGCATCTTATTGCATTCCATTTTAAGTTTAACTGGTGTGAGCTATGTCGTTCACCAACACCCAACACTGTTTGCCGTGGTCCAAATCGCCGGTGGTAGTTATCTGCTTTATCTGGGAATCGGAGCATTACGCTCTGTTGTTTCTCGCTGGGGGTTGCGCCACCAGCCGGCGGAGTTAGCTAATGATCCGAGTTTATTGCTGTCGAGTCGACGACAAGCTTTCTCTCGAGGCTTTACAACCAATATCCTCAACCCTAAAGCCTTGGTGTTTTTTATTAGTTTAATGTCGACATTGGTGCCATCTTCCATGTCGGTTCCAGGTAAGTTGATGGCGTTAGCCATTCTATGGTCTTTATCTCTTGCGTGGTTCTCGTTTTTAGCTTGGGCACTTTCGACAAAACGTATGCAACGTAAGTTAGGATCCGCCTCAATCTACATTGATGCTTTGTGTGGACTGCTCTTTTCTGGTATTGGTTTGACGATCTTATTGCAGGTTCTACTGTCGCTGTAAGAGTAACTTACTCCATTCGACACTCTTCGTGTAAGAGATCTCTCACAAAGCGGTAGGTCATTATCGCTTTGTGCTCCAAGACTTAGACCAAGATTAATCATAAGTCATTGATTTACTTTGATTGTCGATTTTTCTCATTGATAAGATGCGGGACTTTTTCGCCTCAACGCGATTGTTCTAAAGCGAGTATCGTTTAATATTAACCATGTCGGAAGGATTCTGACACGGAACAGGAAACGCTCAGGGATTTGGGCATCTTCAGGAAGAAGATACGGTTATTCAGGATGAATGGTCGGCATGGAAAGCGAATTGGACATTGAATGGACGCAATAGTAACTAGGATGGTTACTACTAAGGAAAGACAATGGACACCTCTGGATGAGGCAAGGACTTAACATCAGGAAGATGTCAGGGACACCGCTCAGGGATCAAGTGAAGTGCGCTAACGAGGATTGTTAGCAGGTCAGGATAAGACCAATGGACACCGCTAGGAAGGCGACGAAAGGAATACGCTGAAGGAATACAGCACACTATCAAGGATTAGATGCATGGAGCACCTATAGTAGCCGGATTGCTGCGAGTAAGACCATAACCCCGCAGGGCGTAAGCCCTCGGGGTTTTTCTTTATCTGTATCTGTATCTGTATCTGTATCTGTATCCCAGATTAGAACTGAACTCGTAAAACACGAATAAAAAAAGCAGCCTGAGCTGCTTTTTTAGTATTTGGATCATGGGAAACCTAAAGCTGTTCAAGCTTCGCGTATTGCGTAACCAACCACTTAATCCCTTCGCCATTAAAGGCTACTTGAACTCGACTTTGCGGCCCACTACCTTCAAAGTTAATAATCGTTCCTTCACCGAATTTCGGGTGCTTCACTCTCGCTCCCAAATTAAATCCGGTTTCATTGAAGTTGTTCTTCACCTCAGTTTGACTAAATCGCCCCGAGCTTGTTGGTCTGCTGACCTGTGCTTTCATCCGTACTTCTTGCAGACATGTTTCCGGCAGTTCGCGAATAAATCGCGATGGCTTGTGGTATTTATCTTGACCGTACAGACGACGCATTTCTGCATAGGTTATAAAGAGTTTTTCCATCGCACGCGTCATGCCTACGTAACACAAGCGGCGCTCTTCCTCTAACCTGCCCGCTTCTTCTGCTGACATCTGACTAGGGAACATGCCTTCCTCTACCCCAACCATAAATACCATTGGGAACTCTAACCCTTTAGCACTATGGAGCGTCATCAATTGTACTGCATCATCAAACTCATCTGCCTGACCTTCACCCGCTTCGAGGGCGGCGTGGGTTAGGAATGCGGTCAGCAATGTCATATCTTCAGCCTCTTCCGGCTTTTCGAACTGACGAGTTGCTGTGACCAGTTCCTCCAAGTTTTCAATACGTGCCTTGGATTTCTCACCTTTTTCCTGCTCATACATCAAGAACAAACCTGAGGTTTTGATAACATGGTCGGTCTGCTCATGTAGTGCCGATTCAAAGGTATCGTCTTCTAATGCATTAATAAGTTCGATGAAACGCGATAACGCTCCTGCTGCGCGCCCAGCAAACACCTTCTCTTCCAGCAATGCATTACTCGCTTCCCATAATGTCGCACCGCGATCTCGCGCAGCAAAACGAATGGTATCCAGCGTTTTATCACCAAGGCCACGAGTTGGGGTATTTACGATGCGTTCAAACGCAGCATCGTCATTGCGGTTGGCAATCAACCGTAAGTAACCAAGTGCATCTTTGATTTCTTGACGCTCGAAGAATCGCATACCACCGTAGATTCGATACGGCAGTTGAGCTTGAATAAGCGCTTCTTCTAAAACTCGAGACTGAGCGTTATTTCGATAGAGCATGGCGCAGTCCGTTAGGCTACCACCTGTCTCCTGCCATTCTTTGATTTTATTGACCGCAAAGCGCGCTTCATCTAACTCATTATAAGCAGAGTAAACTGAAATTTTTTCGCCTTCATTACCATCTGTCCAAAGCTCCTTACCCATACGCTCGGTGTTATTGGCGATCAGTTCGTTGGCAGCTTCAAGAATGGTCTTGGTTGAGCGATAGTTCTGCTCGAGACGAATGGTTGTCGCGCCCAAATATTCATCGAGGAATTTTTGGATGTTCTCAACTTTAGCGCCGCGCCACCCATAAATAGACTGGTCATCATCACCGACAATCATCACCTTACAATCAGGGCCCGTCATCATTCGTAGCCAAGCATACTGAATGTTGTTGGTGTCTTGGAACTCATCCACCAGAATATGTTTAAAGCGAGCTTGATAGTGCTCGCGAACAAACTTGTTGTCACGCAGCAGCTCATGAGCGCGCAGCAAGATTTCGGCAAAATCCACCAGCCCTGCTCGGTCGCACGCTTCTTGATAGGCGGTGTAGATTTGCAAATAGGTCTTCGTTACAGGATCTTGATAGCAATCAATGTGCTGAGGCCTTAAACCTTCATCTTTTTTACCATTGATCCACCACGCAGCCTGACGTGCAGGCCATTGTTTTTCATCTAGATTCTGCGCTTTTATCAATCGCTTCAGTAAGCGTTGCTGATCATCAGAGTCTAGAATTTGAAAGTCCTCTGGCAGTTTAGCATCAAGATAATGAGCGCGCAGTATGCGATGGCAAATGCCATGGAAAGTGCCATTCCACATCCCTGACGAACTGCCCATCATCAACTCTTCGATTCGCCCTCTCATCTCCGCAGCAGCTTTATTGGTAAACGTCACTGACATAATGGAAAACGGAGAGGCATTTTCCACCGACATTAACCAAGCGATACGATGCACAAGTACACGAGTTTTGCCACTACCAGCACCAGCTAGCACCAACATATGCTCTAAAGGAGCTGCAACAGCTTCACGTTGTTTGTCATTAAGGCCGTCGAGAAGAAGAGATGGGTCCATGATACTTAGCTACTGGTTATTTATACATATCGATTGATTATAACTCAAACAGTGTTCTGGTTTCAGAAAAATATCAGTTTTTTTATTTTGATTTAAATTCTTTAAAATCAAGTAAATAAAATAATATTTAACACTTTTTTAAATATTTTGTGAATAAATTGAAAGATTTTCGAAGCCCTTCCTATCCTATTGAATAAGCAAGTCGCAACTAAGCGCTTGTGAAAAGAAACCACAAGGATCAAGTCTCGAGGAAGTTACTATGAAAACTACAAATCTAGCTATCACTGCTGCAGTTACCGGTCTAATCGCTCTGGGTGGCACTATGCTTACTGCCGCTCCAGCTCATGCTGCGGAAAAAGAGAAATGCTACGGTGTATCAAAGGCAGGTAAAAATGACTGTGCTACAAAAACAAGCTCATGTGCTGGTACAGCCAAAGAAGATAATCAAAAAGACGCGTTTGTCGTGGTACCAAAAGGGCTATGTGGCAAGCTTACAGGTGGTAGTACTGAATCTGCATAGAAAGCCTCCAAAGCCGAAAGCAATACTGCTTGCAGCTTAGCTTATTTGTAACTTTGTTTGTTCATCCATTTTCAAGTTACAAGCTACACGAAGGGGCGTTATCGAACGCCCTTTCACTTTTCTACAGCTTACTCACAATACACAACAGATCAGGGAGATCACAATGGATCGAAGTCAGGCATTTCAATTAGTCGGTGTGGGTTTACGTACACCTCACCTCGACTACTTCGAACACAACGCTAATCAAGTTGGTTGGCTAGAGATTCATAGTGAGAATTACTTCCAAACAAACAGTGCGGAGTATCAGCAGTTACTGGCCATTCGAGAACAGGTAGAGATCAGCTGTCATGGTATTGGCTTGTCACTCGGCTCTACCAGTAAAGTCAGCCAATCGCATTTACTGTCACTCCAACAATTAATCCGTGAAATCCAGCCGTTCGTTGTTTCCGACCATCTAAGTTGGAGTGAGCATGGTGGTCACTATTTCAATGACCTATTACCTCTGCCTTACACTGAAGAAGCACTGCAACTTTTTTGTCGTAATGTGCAGCAAGTTCAAGACGCCATTCAACGCCCACTGTTAATAGAGAATCCGTCTAGTTATCTTCGTTTCAATCATTCGACGATTCCCGAGTGGGAGTTTCTGGCAGAAGTACAGCGGCAAACAGATTGTCGTTTATTGCTCGATCTAAACAATGTACACGTATCCTGCTTCAACCATCAATACGATACTAATCAGTATTTGGCGGCTATTGACCCTTCCACTGTCGACGAAATTCATCTAGCCGGATTTACTCGTAAGCAATTAGAGCAAGGAGAGATTTGGATTGATACACACAGTGCTCGTGTATCTGATGAGGTTTGGCAGCTCTATGAAGACTGGAATCGCGTTAATACACCAGTTCCAACCTTGATCGAGTGGGATTTAGACATCCCCGCTCCACCAGTGCTATTAGAAGAAGCCAATAAAGCCATAGACATCTTACTTGAAGCCCCCTCTTCTCAAACGCTAAGGAGTGCATAACAATGATGCTTAACGAGCTCCAACAGCGATTCAGTCAGGCATTACGCTATCAAAGCACCGGAGAGGACTGTGACATTTTGTCCGATCATTTTTCCGCGATTGATCGCATCCAAATCTACCGAAATAACTTTGTTGTTAGTTTATCTGAGGTACTAGCAGCTTGCTATCCGATAACACGCCAGCTGGTTGGCGATGAGTGTTTTGATTCGATGGCAAAGCACCATATTACCCAACATCCTCCACTTTCCGGTAATGTTATGACTTATGGAGCCGGGTTTGCTGACTCTGTGAGCCAACTTGAAAACATCACGCTTGCTGTGCCATATCTGCTGGATGTGATGTCGATTGAATGGTCATTAGACGAACTACAAAGAGCAGAAGACGTTCCCTTAAACCAAGGTCTGGAACCTGTCACCAATTTGACTTCCGTTCCAGAAAGCCAACACTCAGACTTGGTGTTTCATGTGAAACCTTCTAGTCACTTAATACACTCAGATTATGCCATCGGTAGTCTTTTCCACGCCGTGAAAGACAACGAATTCGATCATCTAGACATTAACAAAGCCGAAACGCTACTCATGGTTAAACGAGGTTCTGCTCAACCAACTCTACACATTCTGAATAATCAACTTCAACAGCTATGGGTCGAGATAAGCGACGGCAATCCACTAAGAAAAATTAATCCTGCTCTACTATCTGAACTACCAAACTTGCTTACTTTGGATATTGTAGCCGGGTTCACTCTATTCAACGAAAGCAATCCAAGGAGTATGGTATGAATACGAAAGTAACACACTGGCTCACGACTTATGACAACCTTATCGACGCGCTACAACGCGGCTTTGTTCCCTTACTATTAGTATTTTGTCGGCTTTGGGTATCATGGGTATTTTTTAATTCGGGGCTCACCAAGATTGCTTCCTGGGACAGTACTCTCTACTTGTTTGAGTATGAGTATCACGTCCCTCTTATTCCTTGGGAGCTGGCGGCTTATATGGGAACAGCGGCAGAATTGGTATTGCCTGTCTTTATGGTTCTCGGTTTGTTCACCCGTCCCATGGCAGCAATATTGTTTGTGTTTAATATCATTGCGGTTGTTTCTTACCCACTACTTTGGGAAAAGGGCTTTTATGATCATCAACTATGGGGGTTAATGATATTGATCGTCGTCGTTTGGGGACCGGGATCAATATCTACAGATAGACTTATCCGTTCTAAATTTAATTAGCATTAATGAGAATAGAAAAAATAACCCCGCTTATTTAAGCGGGGTTATTTGGGAATGTGATTTATTTATTCGCCAGAAACTCTTTAAGCTCTTCTGGGGAAATACCTTGGTCAGCAAGTTCTTTCGCTAATAGCTGAACTTGTTCACCTTTGCGAGATTCGATGACTCTCTGAAATTGATAGACGATATCACGCAACATGTGGATTGGCACTTGTTTAGCCGCGCTGCGGATTCGCTCTTCACTCTGATTGCCTAACTCATTAAGCAATTTACCAAACATGATTTTTTCTGGAGACTCTTCCATCTGCTCGAGAATGCGAGCCATTTCGTAAGTTGTCAAAGACATTACTGCGTTTATCCAGTTAATAATTAATACGGTGTGTATATTGCTAAATATACACCTGTTTCTTTAATTGGAAAACAAAATCGTTTTTTAATTAGCCGATTTTTACAGTTTGATGCCATCCTTTACCTACTTTAGAACTCAAGATAAATAATGCAGGCAACACTAACCACATATGCATTGCGATCATATACGGCGCATCAAGACCCGCTCTTTGCATCGTTCCCACAAGTAATCCAGAGCCACTCATTTGAAATAGACCCAACAATGCAGCGGCTGTACCCGCTTTATCTCCAAATGGTGCCAACGCTTTACCTGCGGAAGCTCCTAGAATCAACGCAAAGCCAATTGACGACATAATCACTGGAAGCATAAACGATGCTGGCGTTGCAAACCGTGCACCCCACGCCATTAACCCACCGGCAACTAATAGTGTGGTAATACCTAATTGTAGTGTTTTGTGAGTACCGATTTTATCCATAATCTTAGGCGCTAGCATGCATGCCGCAATGTTAAAGACCGCATTCAGACCAAACCAGTAGGTAAACTCATTCATCGTTAGTCCCATCTTGTCCATCAGAACCACTGGGGCTGAGGTGACATAAGCTAAGATAACACCCATGGCTAATAAGCATAACGACGCATGGAAAACGAACGTCGGAGTTCGCAGTACATCGATGTAGCGCGACAGCGCAAAGTACTGCTGTCCTTCTTGTTTAGGGTTGGTTTCCCGCATGTTGAATAGCACTAGCGCACCAACGAACAACGCGAAGCCGGCCATAAAGCTAAAGTTAGCACGCCAACCATATTGTTGGGTTAGATAACTCCCCAAGATCGGTGCTAACGCAGGAATGAAGCAGATAGCGCCATTAAGATAACTGATCACCTTGCCGCTTTTCTCTGGCCCATACATGTCGCGAACGGTTGCAAAGGCTGCCACAGATGTCGCGCACGCACCTAAGCCTTGCAGCAACCTAGCAGCAAGCATCCAATCAATTGATTGAGCCGCCCACGCCAAGCAAGCACTCAATCCATAGATAGCTATACCGCCGAGAGCAACCGTTCGACGTCCAAGTTTATCCGCAAGGGGACCTGCAAACACTTGTCCTACACCCATAGCAAATAGAAACCACGTAATCGTATCTTGCGCTAACGTATGCTCTACATCGAAAGCAGTAGAGATTTGTGTTAGCGCTGGAAGATAAATATCGATAGCTAGTGGACTAAAGAATACCAACATAACTAACGCTGCGATTTGGATTTTTGACGGTGCCGTTTGCAAGGTGTTTGCCTCTTACAGATAAGATAACTTTAGATTGTTTGCGCAGAGTTTAGTCTTGTTATGATATGAACAGAAATGGTTTATACTCATTAGCATTATTCCCAATAGGAATGTCTTAACATGAATCTCGAAAAGCTGAGCCGAATTGATCTTAACTTATTGTTGTGTCTGAATGTGTTGCTTGAAGAATGTAACGTGACTCGCGCTGCGAACCGCTTATGCCTAAGTCAATCGGCCGTAAGTAAATCACTTGCCAAACTCAGAGCGCTTTTCGGCGACCCATTATTTACTCGCCATGCGCATGGTCTGTTGCCTACCCCACGGGCATTGCAGCTCAAACCTAAGCTCGAAGTTCTAGTGACTCACATGCAATCGATAACTGAACCACCCGAGTTCTCGCCTACTACCAGTGAATATCGATTCCATATTGCGGCGGTAGAAAGCGTTTATCCGCTTATTATGCCGCACTTCTTGCCAGCTATTTTTGGACAAGGACCAAACCTCAGCATCAGCACCCACTCTTGGACTGAGATGACGTTTGAGAGAATGCAAAAAGGTGAACTTGATTTAGGGATTACAGGTAAAGACATCGATATTAGAGATGCAGTTCGAACCATGTATCCACCTGATGATATCCAAGAACTCGAAGTGTATCGTGACAACCAAATGTGTTTGGTCCGCGCAAATCATCCTGTGTTATCTAAGCCTTGGAATTTAGAAACCTACTTATCGCTGCGCCATGTACAAGTTCGTTGTGATGGTAGTGATCGATGGTTATTAGACTACAAACTCTCAGATATGGGCAGAGAGCGAGATATCGCCATCACCGTTCCTGACTTTAATAATGCCGCAGCACTTTGCAGTTACACCGACTTCGTCTTCACCGCGCCTCGCCACTTTGTACACTTAGTCGCGGAGCAGATGGGGTTAACCGTGCTTCCTTTGCCGTTAGAATTTCCTCCGATGGCGTACACACTATTTTGGCATAAGGACAGAAACCGCGATCCAGCGTTAACTTGGCTGATTGATATTATCCGTCAGAAGACATTGCACCTAAGATAACCCGTTTGACCTGTAGCATCGGATTGCGATTGTTGGAACCTTATTTCGCAGTCATCGGAATCGATTGTATATACGCGACAAAAGCGCTAGGTTATAGGGCAAATACTACCAGGTGACTTGTTTCGCCATGATGAAGGAATAACAGATGCAGGAACAAATTTCTCGCCGAGTTGAGCTGGTTCAAGCTTGGCTCGTTGCAAATGATCTTGATGCGTTTATCGTCGCACACGAAGACGAGTACTTGGGCGAGTATGTACCCGCTCATAATGAGCGTCTACATTGGCTAACGCAGTTTACTGGTTCAGCAGGCGCTGCTGTTGTAACTCGCGACAATGCGGCCATTTTTGTCGATGGCCGATATACGGTGCAAGTAAGAAAGCAAGTACCTGATGGTATTTTTGAATACTGCCACCTCATTGAGCAGCCACCGATTAAATGGGTAACCGAAACACTTCCTGTAGGTTCTCGTATTGGTATTGACCCACGTATGCATCGTGGCAGCTGGTATCAAGGTGCCTTAGTTCAATTAGGCGGTAAGTTCGAACTGGTCGCAACAGAACAAAACCCAATAGACATTAATTGGATCGATCGCCCAGAACCTCAGCTAAGCCAAGTTCGTTTAATGTCTATCGAAAAAGTCGGACAAAGTAGTCAAGACAAGCGTACAGCTCTAGGACAATCACTAGCGGCTTCTGACGCTGATGCCGCTATCATTACTGAGTTAGATTCGATTTGCTGGCTTCTGAACGTACGCGGACTTGATGTGTCTCGTCTACCAGTATTACTAGCCCATGCTATCCTCTACTCCGATGGCTCAACAAAGTTCTTTATTGATGAGTCACGAATTGACGACCGTGCGGCATTCGACGCTCACGTGGGCAACGGTGTTGAAGTATGTAGCCCTAGCGATTTAGAGCAAGTACTTGAAGCGCTATCTGGTAAAAAAGTCACCTTAGACCCAGCAACCAGTAATGCTTGGTTCCAACTAAAGCTTGAGGCTTTCGGAGCTAAACAGTTACAGCTTGCCGACCCGTGTCTGATGCCAAAAGCAGCTAAAAATGATGTGGAGATAGCAGGAATGAAAGCTTGTCACATCCGCGATGGTGCGGCGATAGTTAAGTTCCTCTCTTGGTTGGATAAAGAAGTGGCTAGCGGAAATCTCTATGATGAAGCTATTCTCTCCGATAAGCTAGAGTCATTCCGTCGTCTCGATACCTCACTCGTCGACCTTAGCTTTGACACGATTTCCGCCTCTGCAGGAAATGCCGCGATGTGTCACTACAACCATGAAAACCAAGAAGTCCCTGGTGCGATTATTAAGGATACGCTATATCTGGTTGACTCAGGCGGCCAGTATCTTGATGGTACTACCGATATCACAAGAACAATCGCTATTGGTTCGCCTTCAGAAGAAATGAAGCGCCAGTTTACATTGGTATTGAAAGGTCATATTGCTCTCGCATCCGCTCTATTTCCTAACGGGACTTGCGGTCACCAATTGGATGTTTTGGCACGTCAGCATTTGTGGGCAAATGGTTTTGACTATGACCACGGCACTGGCCATGGTGTTGGCCATTTCTTAAGTGTTCATGAAGGACCACAACGTATTGCTAAAGCAGTAAACAACACATCACTCGTTGCCGGTATGGTTCTGTCAAATGAACCTGGGTACTATCGCGCTGATGAGTTTGGCATCCGCATTGAGAATTTGGAACTGGTTGTCGAGAAATCGACACAAGGTGATACTAGCATGCTTGGTTTTGATTCGTTGACTCGATGCCCTATCGATAAGCGAAACATCGTTAGCTCGTTGTTAACGAATGAAGAAATCAACTGGCTGGATTCATATCACGGTAAAGTGTTTGATGAGGTAGCACCACTCGTTGAAGGGGAAGCGCTTGATTGGTTAGAACAAGCCTGCGCACCGCTTGTTCACTAATTTACATGAGAGATGAAAAAGGAGCTGTTCACCAGCTCCTTTTTTGTTTCACGTGAAACACTCGATAAGCTACGACGGTTTAGCCAGAATAGGATGGGTGCCAATCTTTCCAAACCGGCTCCATTCCAACCTGCTTAACAGATTCCGCAACTAGTTGAGCGCTACGTTCGTCACTAATAGCAAACTGCTCGAGCTCTTCTTCTTCGTTGGCGTAGCCGCCAGGCTGAGTTTTTGATGCGGCACTGATACTAGTGATTCCTAATGGATAAACATGGTCTCGAAAAGTTGGAGATTCACGTGTCGATAGCGAAAGCTCAACTTCGTTGTTAAATAATCGATAGGAGCATATTAGTTGAACTAACTGCTTATCCGTCATCACAGATTTTGGTTGCAATGCCCCTTCGCAAGGTCTTAGCCTTGGAAAAGAGATTGAGTAACGAGACTTCCAATATCGATTTTCCAAATATTGTAAGTGTGCCGCTACAAAAAAGCAGTCCGTGCGCCACTCTTCTAAGCCGATTAACGAGCCAATGCCTATCTTATCGATACCCGCTTTCGCTAATCTATCAGGTGTATCTAACCGGTAATCAAAATCCATCTTGTTGCCGCGCAAATGATGCTCGGCATAGGTTCTGCGATTATAGGTTTCTTGATACACCATAACCGCATCCAAACCACTATGCTTTAGCTCAGCATACTCATTTTGGTCCAAAGGTTGAACTTCCATTGCTAGGTAGCTGAAGTGCTTTTTGATTGCTGGAAGAACTTGCTTGAAATACTTCATCCCTACTTTGTTTTCATGCTCTCCCGTTACCAATAGAATATTGTCAAATCCCATAGATTTAATCACATTGCATTCAGCATTGATTTCATCTTCAGAGAGTGTCTTGCGCTTAATGCGATTTTCCATTGAGAAGCCGCAATAGGTACAAGCATTGGCACAGAGATTAGACAGGTACAATGGAATGTACATCGACATGGTATGCCCAAAACGTTTGCGCGTGAGAGCAAAAGAACGCTGCGCTAATTGCTCTAGGTACGGTTCTGCTGCCGGAGAGATTAACGCCTTAAAGTCTTCAAGGTCTAACTTTTTTTTACTTAAAGCGCGCTGAACGTCTCTTTCTGTTTTGGAGTAGATTGATAGACGAACGTCGTCCCAGTCGTACTTAGCGTGTTCCTCAACAAAACTCATTGTTTCACCTTTATCTATCAAACTCACATTGAATCAAGAAAAGCTGTTAGCGGGCTGGATGCTACCGCATGGTTTACTGTTCCGGCTAGCCCACTTTCATAAGCCAGACGCCCAGCTTCAACCGCGAACTTAAATGCACGAGCCATTTGAACTGGATCTGCCGCCGCCGCAATCGCTGTATTCACCAACACAGCGTCTGCGCCCATTTCCATTGCCAACGCAGCATGAGAAGGCGCGCCGATTCCGGCATCAACGACCACTGGTACGTTAGCCTGCTCGATTATAATTTCTAAGAAATCACGACTTACCAAACCTTTGTTACTACCAATAGGCGCTCCCAAAGGCATCACCGCAGCACAACCCACTTCTTCTAGATGCTTGCATAACGTAGGATCTGAGTGGCAGTAAGGAAGCACAACAAACCCATCTTTTACTAACTGCTCCGCCGCCTTCAAGGTCTCAATAGGATCTGGTAGCAAGTATTTTGGGTCTGGATGAATTTCAAGTTTCAGCCAATTTGTGCCTAAAGCTTCGCGCGCTAAGTGCGCAGCAAAGACGGCATCTTTTGCATTCTTCGCCCCAGATGTATTAGGTAATAGGTTTACGTTATTAGCAATAAGTGGACTAAGAATGTCGTCATCTTGTTGGTTTAGGTCAACACGTTTAAGTGCCATGGTTGCCAACTCTGACTGACTTTCAGCAATAGCTGCAATCATAAGTGACTTATCGGCGAACTTTCCCGTTCCAGTAAACAAACGTGAGTTAAAGGTCTTTCCGGCGATAGTGAGCATATTAGCCTCCTGCGATAGCTTGGAAAATATTGATGGACATGTTGGATTTGACTGTGAAATCTGACCATTTGGCTCTTGGTATAATTTCATCGTCTACTGCTACCGCACAGCCTTGCGTTTCAATATCTAGCTCTTTGAATACGCTAATGAGGTTAAGCTCGTGAGAGGTTTCTTTCGGTGCGTTATTTACGGTAAATTGGATCATTTTTGATTCCTGTTGTTATCTTCGAATCACGGCAAACTGAACACGTCTCATCACGAGAAATCTTGAGGGACTGCCACTGTCCAGTTAAGCCATCAAACAGCTTCAACTCTGGGTGACTGCTATTAGCTAAATCTGTAATAACCTTTAGTGCCTCTAATGCTTGATAGACGCCCATCATCCCTACTACCGGTCCCATTACACTCGACTCTGAACATTTCATTGCCGTGTCGAGTTCTTCGAATGGATAGAGGCAGTGATAACAAGGTGTGGCTAGTTTAGAGAATTGAAATACCGACAATTGACCGCTCCAACCTATCGCGGCGGCAGTCACTAGAGCTTTGCGATTCTCAACACAGGCTTTGTTTATTGCCTGCCGAGTTTTTATATTGTCAGTGCAGTCAATCACAACATCTGCCAAGGACACCTCGAGCGCTAACTGGCTACCGTGCAAACGACGCTTAATGGTCCTAACATTAATGTCTGGGTTTTGTGCCTTGAGAAAATCAGCCAGAGTTTTTACTTTGGATTGCCCAACCTCATTTGAACGATAGGTAATTTGTCTCGGTAAGTTCGACAGCTCGATATCATCATCATCAGCGATAACGATTCTTCCTACTCCCGCTCCAGCTAAATACATGCTTGCTGCTGTTCCTAATCCACCGCAGCCAACAATTAGTACATGACTTTCACAAATCGCCGCTTGGCCGTTTTCACCGACATTGGGCAAGCTCAACTGCCTTAGATATTGTTGAAACTGTTTATCGGAGACCATCACGCTCTCCTGCCATTATTAGTGAGAACTCATCGATAACGTGCTGAGTATCAGCCGCTAATGTTAAAGCTCTCACTACCGCTAGGCTGGTAACACCACAATCCCAAACAGGTTTAGCGGTTTGCAGATCAATACCGCCAATAGCAACTGTTGGGTAACCAAGCTTCTCTCCATATTGAATAGAGTCGATCAATTGCTGATACAGAGCGAGTCGTACCAATCCCTGAGGTCTTGATGGCATGACTTTAGTCGTTGTCGGAAAGATGTGACCTAATGCGATGTAGCTGGGATGAATTTGGACCACACGAAGCAGTTCATAATAACCATGGGTAGAAAGACCAAGCGCGATATTATTAGATGCTAACAAGGTAAGGTCTGCAGTCTCGATATCTTCTTGACCTAGGTGTACACCAAAGGCGCCATACTCAATAGCCAATTGCCAGTAGTCATTGATAAATACTTGCGCGTCATACTGCTCACCCAATTGAATGGCTTTCTGAATCTGCTGAGCAAGATTAGGGTAATCAGGGTCTTTGATTCTTAATTGAATCGTTTTTATACCTTGTTTCAGTAAGCGCTCAATCCACTCTACGTTATCAACAACCGGGTACAGCCCCAGACTGCTTTTAGATAACGTGGGAAATACGGATGTGGCCGCTCTCACTGCCCATCCCACTTTAATAGCTAGATGAGAGTTTTCTATCACCGGAGTGAAGAACTGCTCCCTTGTTGATGGCCATGTTTCACGTGAAACACTTCCAGCTCTAGCCAACATAACAGCATCTTCAAGAGGAAAATCCAACACAATAGAGACAATAAACCAAGCTAAGTGCTCTTGAGCATCAGCTAACGATAGCGCTCCCGATGACGCCTTAATCACCTCTTCACGACAAGACCATATATCCTTGCGTTCAAACTCCGAATGAACATCAATATAAACGTCTCCAAGCGTCATTGACTGCATCACCTTGGGGAAATCGCTTTCTACAAAACCATGGTGATAGTGAAGTCGATAGTCCGCCTCATTATTCATTTGCACTGATAGCAGATCAGAACTGATGATTTGGCGACGTTCAGAGTCATCAATGTGAATAACATCCGAATCTTTGACTTCTGATATCTGAATATCGTCGATATCAAAGCCTACACTCTGCGCTAACGACAGAACATGACGAACGCGTTCAATAAGATCTTGATGATTAGATGGGATTAAAAGTGTCAACGGAAGCTCCTTCGCTTACTCTTCAGTTACGGCTGGATGATAGAGTTCGGCGCCCGTAGCTCTGAACTCTTTAGATTTTTGACGCATACCTTCCAATGGATCATCAATCAATTTGATGTCGATGCTCTCAGCCCCTTGCTGCTCTTTGGCGTATTCTCGAACTTCTTGAGATATTTTCATTGAGCAGAATTTAGGTCCGCACATAGAACAAAAGTGAGCGACTTTTCCGGACTCCTGAGGGAGGGTCTCATCGTGAAATTGACGCGCGGTATCAGGGTCTAATGACAAGTTAAACTGGTCTTCCCAACGGAACTCAAAACGAGCCTTTGACAAAGCGTTGTCCCGAATTTGTGCACCAGGATGCCCTTTAGCTAAGTCGGCAGCGTGAGCGGCGAGCTTATAGGTGATAAGCCCAGTTTTTACATCGTCTTTGTTTGGTAGACCGAGGTGTTCTTTTGGAGTGACATAGCACAGCATAGCGCACCCGTACCAGCCAATCATAGCCGCACCAATACCTGACGTAATGTGGTCATATCCTGGTGCAATATCTGTTGTGAGTGGACCCAACGTGTAGAATGGTGCTTCGTGACAATGCTCCAGTTGCTCTTCCATATTCTCTTTGATCATATGCATTGGAACATGGCCTGGACCTTCAATAATTACTTGTACATCGTGTTCCCAAGCAATTTTAGTGAGTTTCCCAAGTGTGCGTAGTTCGGCAAACTGAGCTTCATCATTGGCATCAGCAATAGAGCCAGGGCGTAGGCCATCTCCTAAGGAAAGAGCCACGTCATAGCGTGCACATATCTCACAGATTTCTTTGAAGTTGGTATAGAGGAAACTCTCCTCGTGGTGGGCAAGACACCACTTAGCAATAATGGATCCGCCGCGAGATACGATTCCAGTAACACGTTTAGCAGTCATCGGAATATGACTCAGAAGTAAGCCAGCATGTATAGTAAAGTAGTCAACGCCCTGCTCTGCTTGCTCGATAAGCGTATCACGCATAACTTCCCAAGTAAGATTTTCAGCAACCCCATTCACCTTTTCTAAGGCTTGATACATAGGAACCGTACCAATTGGCACTGGGCTATTTCTTAATATCCACTCTCTGGTTTCGTGGATATTACGGCCCGTCGACAAATCCATTACCGTATCGGCGCCCCAACGAGTGCCCCAAACAAGTTTTTCTACTTCTTCTTCAATCGATGAAGTTACTGATGAATTGCCAATATTGGCATTAACCTTCACCAAGAAATTGCGTCCAATGATCATTGGCTCTGACTCGGGGTGGTTAATATTGGAAGGAATGATCGCGCGCCCTTCAGCTACCTCTTTTCGAACGAATTCTGGCGTAATCTCTTTAGGTAGATTAGCACCAAAGTGTTGACCCGGATGCTGCTGGGTGAGCATTTCATCATTGAGTTTTTGACGTCCCATATTCTCGCGTATCGCGATGTATTCCATTTCAGGGGTAATGATGCCTTTCCTAGCATAATGGAGCTGAGTAACACATACGCCCTCTACACCCCGTCGAATACGGGGAAGCTGACCATAGCGAAGCTCGTCAAGCGTCTCATCCTCAAGTCTCTCTTTGGCAAATTCAGAGCTCACACCGGCTAATACTTCCGTATCAGAACGTTCATCAATCCATTGTTCTCTTAACTTTGGTAGGCCTGAATAGAGGTCAATATGGTGGTTTGGATCGGTATAAACACCGGACGTGTCATAGACATGAATAGGTTCGTTGGGAACATAGATAGGGTTATCTTGACTGCCTCCAATTAGGCTATCGGCCAACGATATCTCACGCATAGGGACTTGTAAGTCACTGCGGCTACCTTGAATATAGGTCTTCTGAGAGTTTGGATAGGGAGTCACCGATAGCGTATCGATGAAGTTTTTTGCTTCCAGTCTACTTTGCTTACGTGTCGACATAGCATTTCCTTATATATCATATAGTTATAAAAGATAAATGCTTGACGGATGTGTGAGTACAAGAGGTATCAACCACAATAGCTTGCGCTATTTGATAAATAAAAGAGGGAGGGTTTCCATTTTATTTCTCCTGTTCCCTTCGCTGGTACTAACCAGATCAGGTTCAACGGATCCCGAATTAACGGTCTCAGCCCTAAGGCACTCCGACAAGTATTGAAGCGATTATAGAATAATTAGTTCCGATTTTTCAACCAAACTATGTATCTTTTTGTTTAACTTTTGATCAGTAACTGAAACCCTATCCAACATGCCGAGATACTTAGAACCACATTGAGTAGAACATTGAGCCCCATTTTCAGAAATGCTCCCTGTTGCATCAAGAGTACATTGTCCATGGAAAACGTAGAGAATGTCGTTAAAGCGCCAAGAAACCCAAGACCTATTATTTGACGCCATGGCTCTGGGGCCAGGATCTCAGTCTCAAAAGCAGCTATGAGTAACCCCATGATAAACGAACCAACTACGTTAACGGTAAGTGTCCCATAAGGAAACCCACGACCAAAAAGTACAATACATAGTTCTGAAACTAAGTAGCGTGAGCATGCACCAAAAGCACCACCTATCGCTATAAAACCTAAAACTGCAAACTGACCCATCATCGAGTACCTAAAAATAAAATGCCTATAGAGCTAATAGTATACGAACACTTGATGATTTCGACAGAAGTCAGCGAAAATTATGTTTTCATAAGACACAGATAGTCTATCGTTAGTGGTCAAAATTTAAAACGTTACAGGAGTCACTTTTAGCTAACTTTGACGTATCCCATTAGTCCTGTCTTCATATGTTCAATAACATGGCAGTGATACATCCAACTTCCAGGGTTATCTGCAACAAATGCAACTTTTGCTCTGCCGTTTTTTCCAAGTAACACAGTGTCGGTATGAAATGGCTCGACCTCTTGGCCATCCAGTTCAAGCACTGTAAAAGTGTGACCGTGTAGATGAATAGGATGGTGATACTGCGTGACATTTCTGAGATCGAAAATATAAGTACGGCCCAACTCCAACTCTGCAATAGGATCTGGAATTTTAACTTTACTCATTCCTTCCCAGGCTCGTTTGTTCATTAACCAGAAATTAGGTATAGCCTTGCCATCTTTACTTGCTGGAGTAACAGCCCCTTCCCACTCGAAGACAAAGTCCTTGGTGATGGCATTCGATAGGTCAGGCTTTGGAATTGGGTTTAATGGTAAGGATGGTATCTTTTGTTCCTTAGCAACGCTCTCACCTTTGACTGAGAAAGTACAAAGAGGAAATGGAAAATCACCCTTTAGGTGGCGAACATAAACTGTAGAACCATCTTGCTTAGGGGCAACTATGGCCAAATCAAGACGCATACCTGGGCCCATTTTATGGTTGGTAAGCTTATACGGAGTGGATATTGGGTTTCCATCGATAGCAATCACCCAAGCCGTCGCTCCTTCTACTGCAAGTTTATAAGTTAAGGTATTATCAACATTTATCACACGCGCTCTAATAAGCCCGTTAGGACGAACTTTGTAATTAGGTTCATTGGTACCATTAACTGTTCCCCACTCACCAGGAGTGCCCATACGTGCGCTATAACGGGGAATCATTAGCTGCTTCCAATTGCCTTGTTTGTCTACATGCCAGTTTTTTAACACTAACTCCATGTCATGATCGAATTCTAAAGGCTTGTTCTCTTCAACAATAAGCGCTCCAACCAATCCCTTGCCGAGCTGAACTACGCTATTCATATGAGGGTGATACCAAAAGGTTCCGGCATCTGGCGGCGTAAATTCATAGATAAAGGTTTCATTAGGCATTATCGGGGGCTGACTTAGGAAAGGTACGCCATCCATCTCGATAGGTATTCGAAGTCCGTGCCAGTGAATCGTCGTGGGTTCATCTAGGTTGTTGGTGAAACGAATTACTACCTTCTGTCCTTGCTTGCAGCGAATTGTAGGTGCAGGAATCTGGCCGTTAAAGCCTAAGACCTCAGTTTGATATCCTGGAACAAGTTCTGCAGTCGTAGGTTGCGCCATCAGTTCATAAATGATGCGATCATGTGACTCAGACACTTTTGTTAGTGAACACCCCGGAATAGCGGCAATAGCAGAAAATGATAATGAGTTTTTTAAGAAAGTACGGCGAGATAGATTCATTCTAATAGTCCTTTTTTGATCTATTAGATAATGATTCTCAATTACTTGCAATTAACTTAACTGATAGATGTGGATGTAGACTTGAATAGCTATATGAAAACTATGACAACCGTGAGACTGCAGCGACTAGAGGTAAAAACCCGTTTAAGTCGATAAAAACGGTACTAGGAAAGGGAATTACTAAACTCTAGATAATAAAAAACCCGACGCTTTCGCATCGGGTTTTCTAATAAGTGGCGGAGTGG
>NZ_LQXO02000034.1 GCF_001639065.2 Vibrio barjaei | reverse complement strand
GAAGGTGGCCGTACAGTAGGTGCTGGTGTTGTTGCTAAGATCTTCGACTAATTCTTAGAATTGTCGCAAGCTCTGGGAAAATCTTTGAATAAGATTTGACTAAGCAATGCTAAAAAGGGCATCATTTGATGCCCTTTTTCTGCGCTACTATATATAGAGGCGCAAAATTCATTCAGTGACTGCTCATTGTATGAATTTAGAAAGGATTTTAAGGGTTGAGTTGGAAAGTAATTTCTACCTGAGCCTTTGGCTAAAATGTTGGTTTGACTCAAATTTAATCAACATTAAAGGAATAAGCCCTGCAGCAGCGGGGTTGTTGTCGTCTAGTTAGACTTGTCACAGGTTGGTTTTATGAAAGCAAACGCTGAAACTCCTGATAGCTCAAATGCAGCAGATGTAATGAAGTGGATTGTCGCTTTTGCTCTGCTAGCCGCCGCTGTTGTGGGTAATTACCTGTATGGAGAACTTTCTGTAGTTCTTCGCGCTGCAGGTGTAGTTGTATTGATTGCTGCGGCACTTGGTGTAGCAGCTACAACAACAAAAGGTAAGGCAGCGATCACGTTCGCACGTGAAGCTCGCGTAGAAGTTCGCAAAGTAGTTTGGCCTACACGCCAAGAAACAATGCAAACTACGCTGATTGTCCTTGCAGTAAGTATTGTAATGGCGCTTGCGTTATGGGGTATCGACGGCATTATGGTTCGTCTTGTTGCATTCATAACCGGGTTATAGAGGGTGTTAATTCATGAGTGAAGCTCCGAAAAAACGCTGGTACGTAGTTCAAGCCTTTTCTGGTTTTGAAGGACGTGTGGCTCAGTCTCTTCGCGAACATATCAAAATGCACGCAATGGAAGAGTACTTTGGCGAAGTGCTAGTACCGACTGAAGAAGTTGTGGAAATGCGCGCAGGCCAACGCCGTAAAAGCGAGCGTAAGTTCTTCCCAGGCTACGTTCTTGTTCAGATGATCATGAACGATGAGTCTTGGCACTTAGTACGCAGTGTGCCACGTGTCATGGGCTTCATTGGTGGTACCTCTGACCGTCCTGCACCTATCACTGATAAAGAAGCTGACGCTATCCTAAATCGTCTAGAGAAGGCTAGTGAAGCTCCTCGTCCAAGAACAATGTTCGAAGCGGGTGAAGTGGTACGTGTCAATGAAGGTCCATTTGCTGACTTCAACGGTACTGTTGAAGAAGTGGATTACGATAAGAGCCGCGTAAAAGTGTCTGTATCGATCTTTGGTCGTGCAACACCAGTTGAGCTTGAATTCGGTCAAGTGGATAAGCTTGATTAATACTCGATTTTAAAGAGTATAAAAAATCACCTTTTTAGGGTTGAATAGGGCGCGAATTATGCTTATAATTTCGCGCCTTTTTACAGCACTGGCTGTAGAAAGTTTTATCAAAACACGGGGAGCTTTCCACTCGGATAGCGTTTGAACCCAAAATTAGGAAATATCATGGCTAAGAAAGTTGAAGCTTATATCAAACTGCAAGTTGCAGCTGGTATGGCAAACCCAAGTCCACCGGTTGGTCCTGCTCTAGGTCAACACGGTGTGAACATCATGGAATTCTGTAAAGCGTTCAACGCAAAAACAGAATCTATTGAGAAAGGTCTACCGACTCCAGTAGTTATCACTGTTTACAACGACCGTTCTTTCACGTTCGTAACTAAGACTCCACCTGCTGCTGTTCTTCTTAAGAAAGCTGCTGGCGTTAAGTCTGGTTCAGGTCGTCCTAACACTGAAAAAGTGGGTACAGTGACTGACGCTCAAATCCAAGAAATCGCAGAAACTAAAGCTGCTGATATGACTGGTGCTGACATTGAAGCGATGAAGCGTTCTATTGCGGGTACTGCTCGTTCAATGGGCCTAGTGGTAGAGGGTTAAGATCATGGCAAAACTTACTAAGCGTATGCGCGTTATCCGCGAAAAAGTTGAAGTAACTAAAGAATACGAAATCAACGAAGCTGTAGCTCTTCTTAAAGAACTAGCAACGGCTAAATTCGTTGAGTCTGTAGATGTTGCTGTTAACCTAGGCATCGATGCTCGTAAATCTGACCAGAACGTACGTGGTGCAACTGTACTACCTCACGGTACTGGCCGCGAAATCCGCGTTGCAGTGTTCACTCAAGGTGCAAACGCTGAAGCAGCTAAAGAAGCTGGCGCAGACATCGTTGGTATGGAAGATCTTGCTGAGCAAGTTAAGAAAGGCGAAATGAACTTCGACGTAGTTGTTGCTTCTCCAGATGCAATGCGTGTTGTTGGTCAACTAGGTACTATCCTAGGTCCTCGCGGTCTTATGCCAAACCCTAAAGTTGGTACTGTAACTCCTAACGTTGCTGAAGCAGTTAAGAACGCTAAAGCTGGTCAGGTTCGTTACCGTAACGACAAAAACGGCATCATTCACACTACTATCGGTAAAGTGAACTTCGAAGCGAACCAACTACAAGAGAACCTAGAAGCTCTACTAGTTGCGCTTAAGAAAGCGAAGCCGTCTTCAGCGAAAGGTACTTTCCTGAAGAAAGTAAGCATCTCTACTACTATGGGTGCTGGTGTTTCTGTAGATCAATCTACACTAAACACTCAAGCTTAATTGCTTGCATAGGCGCAAAAATTATGTATAATTTTGCGCCTATCAAATTTGTGGTTGGGGCTGAAACTCCTTAAGGAATTTAGCCTCCGTCCAAGACCGTAGGCGTTCTGAAAAGAACTTAATCATACCTACGTAGATGGTGCCAGACTGAAAGGAAGTTGAACGTAACGTTTATCTTTCTTCTGGAAAAAGCACCGTATGAACTCCCAAAATCGTGAAGATTTCGGGTGGTGTAAAAACAACCAGGAGTAAATCCAAGATGGCTTTAAACCTTCAAGACAAAAAAGCAATTGTTGCTGAAGTCAACGAAGCAGCCAGTGGTGCACTTTCTGCAGTTGTAGCTGACTCTCGTGGCGTTGAAGTAGGCGCGATGACTTCTCTACGTAAACAAGCGCGTGAAGCGGGTGTTTACATGAGAGTTGTTCGTAACACTCTAGCACGCCGTGCAGTAGAAGGTACTGAGTATGAGTGTCTAACTGACACTTTCACTGGTCCAACTCTACTTGCATTCTCTAACGAGCACCCAGGTGCTGCAGCGCGTCTTTTCAAAGACTTCGCTAAAGAGAACAAAGAATTCGAGATCAAAGCTGCTGCATTTGAAGGCGCGGTTACTGATGCTGAAGTACTAGCGACACTACCAACTTACGACGAAGCAATTGCACGCCTAATGATGTGCATGAAAGAAGCTTCTGCAGGCAAGCTGGTACGTACTATCGCTGCACTACGCGACCAGAAGCAAGAAGAAGCTGCTTAATCAGCTTGCTTTTTACTGGTTGCAAAATAAACTTATTGTTGACTTAAAAGAGAATTGTTATGTCTATTACTAACGAGCAAATCCTAGACGCAGTTGCAGAAATGTCTGTAATGCAAGTTGTTGAGCTTATCGAAGCTATGGAAGAGAAATTCGGCGTATCTGCTGCAGCTGCTGTTGTAGCTGGCGGTGCTGCTGGTGGCGAAGCTGCTGCTGAGCAAACTGAATTCGACGTAATCCTAACTGCTGCTGGCGGTAACAAAGTTGCTGTTATCAAAGCGGTACGTGGCGCAACAGGTCTAGGCCTTAAAGAAGCTAAAGGTCTTGTAGACTCAGCTCCAGCACCTCTAAAAGAAGGCGTTGACAAAGCTGAAGCTGAAGCTCTTAAAGCTCAGCTAGAAGAAGCTGGTGCTTCTGTTGAAGTTAAGTAATTATTACTTAATTTCTTAGCCTAACAGGCTAATGGCTGGTGGTTTATTGACCACCGGCCTTTTTGCGCTGTAGGGCGTAGATGAATTTTCCTGCTGTTTAAGCATCTACGCACCATGCAAAAAACGTTGCTCGACGCTTGAGTTAACGTCACTACAGTAAACAGTTGTTAGTCACTGCCCCATACTCCACCTTAAGTAACTAGGATGGACGGGCAGTTTGGGTCACTTATCAGCGAGCTGAGGAACCCCATGGTTTACTCTTATACCGAGAAAAAGCGCATCCGTAAGGACTTTGGTACTCGTCCACAAGTTTTGGACATTCCATACCTGCTATCGATCCAGCTCGATTCGTTCGACAAATTTATCGAACAGGATCCTGAAGGACAATATGGACTTGAAGCTGCTTTTCGTTCTGTATTTCCGATTCAGAGCTATAACGGCAATTCTGAGCTGCAATACGTTAGCTACCGTCTTGGTGAGCCAGTATTTGACGTTAAAGAATGTCAAATTCGTGGCGTTACCTATTCAAAACCACTACGCGTAAAACTGCGCCTAGTTATTTTTGATAGAGACGCACCGGCAGGTACTGTAAAAGACATTAAAGAACAAGAAGTCTACATGGGCGAAATTCCGCTTATGACAGACAATGGTACCTTCGTTATCAATGGTACCGAGAGGGTTATCGTATCCCAGCTGCACCGAAGCCCAGGCGTGTTCTTCGACAGCGATAAGGGTAAGACTCACTCTTCAGGTAAAGTTCTTTATAACGCACGTGTTATTCCTTACCGTGGTTCATGGCTCGACTTCGAGTTTGACCCGAAAGATAACCTATACGTACGTATTGACCGTCGTCGTAAACTACCAGCATCGATTATTCTTCGTGCACTAGGTAAGACGTCGGAAGAAATCCTCGATATCTTCTTCGAAAAAGTTAACTTCGAAGTAAAAGACCAAACTCTACTTATGGAGTTGGTGCCTGAGCGTCTACGTGGTGAGACTGCTTCATTCGATATCGAAGGCAATGGCAAGACTTATGTTGAGACAGGTCGTCGTGTTACTGCTCGTCACATCCGTCAACTTGAAAAAGATGGCGTTGAGTTCATTGAAGTACCTGTCGAGTACATCGTAGGTAAAGTAGCGTCTAAAGACTACATCAATGAAGCGACAGGTGAGATCATCGTTGGTGCAAACCAAGAGATCAGCCTAGAAGCATTAGCGAACCTATCTCAGGCAGGCGTTAAGAAACTAGAAGTTCTATTTACGAACGATCTAGACCACGGTCCGTTCATGTCTGACACACTACGTGTCGACAGCACGGTAGACCGCATCTCTGCGTTAGTAGAAATCTACCGTATGATGCGCCCTGGTGAGCCGCCAACAAAAGAAGCTGCAGAAGCACTATTCGAAAGCCTATTCTTCTCTGAAGAGCGTTATGATCTATCGACTGTTGGTCGTATGAAGTTTAACAGCTCTATCGGTCGTGAAGATGGCCTAGAGCAGGGTACGCTTGATGAGCAAGACATCATCGAAGTGATGAAGAAGCTTATCGCGATCCGTAACGGTATTGGTGAAGTTGATGATATCGACCACCTAGGTAACCGTCGTATCCGTTCTGTAGGTGAAATGGCTGAGAACCAATTCCGTGTTGGTCTTGTACGTGTTGAACGTGCAGTAAAAGAGCGTTTGAGCCTAGGTGACCTTGATGCAATCATGCCTCAAGACCTAATCAACGCTAAGCCTATTTCTGCGGCAGTTAAAGAATTCTTCGGTTCTTCACAGCTATCTCAGTTTATGGACCAGAACAACCCGCTTTCAGAAGTGACGCACAAGCGTCGTATTTCTGCATTGGGTCCTGGTGGTCTTACTCGTGAGCGCGCTGGCTTCGAAGTACGTGACGTACACGTAACTCACTACGGTCGTCTATGTCCTATCGAAACACCTGAAGGTCCGAACATCGGTCTAATTAACTCGCTATCTGCGTTTGCGCGTTGTAACGAGTACGGCTTCCTAGAGACGCCATACCGTCGCGTTGTAGATGGTGTAGTAACTGACGAAGTTGATTACCTATCAGCAATCGAAGAAGGCCAATTCGTTATCGCACAGGCTAACGCTGCGCTAACTGAAGAAGGTACTTTCGCTGACGAGCTAATCACTGCACGTCAAAAAGGTGAATCTGGTCTTCACCCACGCGACCATGTTAACTACATGGACGTTGCGACAAACCAAGTAGTATCTATCGCTGCCTCGCTTATCCCGTTCCTAGAACACGATGATGCGAACCGTGCATTGATGGGTGCGAACATGCAACGTCAGGCTGTTCCAACACTTAAGGCTGACAAGCCTCTAGTTGGTACTGGTATCGAGCGCAATGTAGCGGTTGACTCTGGTGTTACAGCAGTAGCTAAACGTGGCGGTACAGTTCAGTCTGTAGATGCTTCTCGTATCGTTATCAAAGTTAACGAAGACGAGCTGATCCCTGGCGAAGCAGGCATCGACATCTACAACCTGACTAAATACACGCGTTCTAACCAGAACACTTGTATTAACCAGCGCCCAACTGTACTACCTGGTGAGCCAGTAGCACGTGGTGACGTTCTTGCTGATGGTCCTTCAACAGACCTTGGTGAACTAGCGCTTGGTCAAAACATGCGTATCGCGTTCATGCCTTGGAACGGTTACAACTTCGAAGACTCGATCTTAGTATCTGAGCGCGTAGTTCAAGAAGACCGCTTCACGACTATCCACATCCAAGAGCTTTCTTGTGTGGCACGTGATACTAAGCTGGGTTCTGAAGAGATCACAGCGGATATTCCAAACGTAGGTGAGTCTGCTCTGTCTAAACTAGACGAGTCAGGTATCGTTTACATCGGTGCTGAAGTTAAGGGTGGCGACATCCTAGTTGGTAAAGTAACGCCTAAAGGTGAAACTCAGCTAACTCCTGAAGAGAAGCTACTACGTGCGATCTTCGGTGAAAAAGCATCTGACGTTAAAGATACTTCACTACGTGTACCTAACTCTGTTTCAGGTACCATCATTGACGTTCAAGTCTTCACTCGCGATGGCGTAGAGAAAGACAAGCGTGCTCTAGAAATCGAGCAAATGCAGCTGAAAGAAGCGAAGAAAGACCTAACTGAAGAATTCCAGATTCTTGAGGGTGGCCTTCTAAACCGTGTGAAAGCTGTACTACTTCAAGGTGGTTACTCTGACGCTAAACTAGATACTATCGATCGTAAGAAGTGGCTAGAACTAACGCTAGAAGACGATGCACTGCAATCTCAGCTTGAGCAACTTGCAGAGCAGTACGACGAGCTACGTGCAGACTTTGATAAGAAGTTTGAAACTAAGCGTCGTAAGATCACTCAAGGTGATGACCTAGCGCCTGGCGTTCTTAAGATTGTTAAAGTTTACCTAGCGGTTAAACGTCGTATCCAGCCTGGTGATAAGATGGCGGGTCGTCACGGTAACAAGGGTGTTATCTCTAAGATCAACCCTGTTGAAGACATGCCTTACGATGAGAAGGGTCAACCTGTCGACATCGTACTTAACCCACTGGGTGTACCTTCGCGTATGAACATCGGTCAGATCCTTGAGGTTCACTTAGGTCTGGCAGCGAAAGGTATCGGTGACAAGATCAACCAGATGGTGAAAGAGCAGCAAGAACTAGCGAAATTCCGCGAATTCCTGCAGAAGGTTTACGATCTAGGTGGTACTCGTCAGAACGTTGATATTGCATCACTGTCTGATGACGAAGTACGTACTCTGGTTAAGAACCTACGTGGCGGTCTACCGATTGCTACACCTGTCTTTGACGGTGCGTCTGAGAAGTCTATTAAAGAACTTCTAAAACTGGGTGATCTACCAGAATCTGGTCAGCTAACTCTGTTTGACGGTCGTACTGGTGATGCGTTTGAGCGTCCTGTAACTGTAGGTTACATGTACATGCTGAAACTGAACCACCTTGTTGATGACAAGATGCATGCTCGTTCAACTGGTTCGTACAGCCTAGTAACTCAGCAACCACTTGGTGGTAAAGCTCAGTTCGGTGGTCAGCGTTTCGGTGAGATGGAAGTATGGGCACTAGAAGCATACGGTGCAGCATATACGCTTCAAGAAATGCTAACGGTTAAGTCTGATGACGTTAACGGCCGTACGAAGATGTATAAGAACATCGTCGATGGTAACCACAGCATGGAACCTGGCATGCCAGAATCGTTCAACGTACTGTTGAAAGAGATCCGCTCGCTAGGTATCAACATCGAGCTAGAAGACGAATAATCCATCAGGATTATCTGGTAGAAAAGGGGCTCGCGCAGGTTTGCTGACCAAGCGAGCACCTTTTTAAACTCCTTACAGGAGCTGATTGTGAAAGACTTATTAAACTTTCTAAAAGCACAGCATAAGACCGAAGAATTTGATGCAATCAAAATCGGTCTATCTTCACCAGACATGATTCGTTCATGGTCTTTTGGTGAAGTTAAAAAACCTGAGACGATCAACTATCGTACGTTCAAACCTGAGCGCGATGGTCTGTTCTGTGCGCGTATTTTTGGCCCAGTTAAAGACTACGAATGTCTTTGCGGCAAATACAAGCGTCTGAAACACCGTGGTGTTATCTGTGAGAAGTGTGGCGTTGAAGTAACGCAAACTAAAGTTCGTCGTGACCGTATGGGCCACATCGAGCTTGCGTCTCCTGTCGCTCACATCTGGTTCCTAAAATCGCTACCATCTCGTATCGGTTTGCTAATGGACATCCCGCTACGTGATATCGAGCGTGTTCTTTACTTCGAAATGTACGTAGTAACTGAGCCGGGTATGACGGATCTAGAAAAAGGTCAGATGCTAACGGAAGAAGAGTATCTTGATCGTCTAGAAGAATGGGGTGATGAATTTACTGCTAAGATGGGTGCAGAAGCGATCAAAGATCTGCTGTCTACTATGGACATGCACGCTGAAGCAGAGATGATGCGCGAAGAGCTTGAGTCTACTAACTCAGAAACTAAGCGTAAGAAAATCACTAAGCGCTTGAAGCTAGTTGAAGCATTTATCCAATCAGGTAACAACCCTGAGTGGATGATCCTAACTGTGCTTCCGGTACTTCCGCCAGATCTACGCCCTCTAGTACCTCTAGATGGCGGTCGTTTTGCGACTTCTGATCTGAACGACCTATACCGTCGCGTGATCAACCGTAACAACCGTTTGAAGCGTCTTCTAGAGCTAGCGGCTCCGGACATCATCGTACGTAACGAAAAACGTATGCTGCAAGAGTCTGTTGATGCCCTTCTAGATAACGGTCGTCGCGGTCGTGCGATCACAGGTTCGAACAAGCGTCCTCTGAAATCTCTTGCTGATATGATCAAGGGTAAGCAAGGTCGTTTCCGTCAGAACCTTCTAGGTAAGCGTGTAGACTACTCTGGCCGTTCTGTAATCACAGTAGGTCCATACCTTCGTCTGCACCAGTGTGGTCTTCCTAAGAAGATGGCACTAGAGCTATTCAAACCATTTATCTACAGCAAGCTAGAAACTCGTGGCATGGCTACGACAATCAAAGCCGCTAAGAAGATGGTAGAGCGCGAAGAAGCGATCGTTTGGGATATCTTAGACGAAGTAATCCGCGAACACCCAGTACTATTGAACCGTGCACCAACACTTCACCGTCTTGGTATTCAGGCGTTCGAACCAGTACTAATCGAAGGTAAAGCGATTCAGCTACACCCACTTGTGTGTGCGGCGTATAACGCGGACTTCGATGGTGACCAAATGGCGGTACACGTGCCTCTAACTCTAGAAGCACAGCTTGAAGCTCGTACACTGATGATGTCGACAAATAACATTCTGTCGCCAGCGTCAGGTGATCCGATCATCGTACCTTCTCAGGACGTTGTATTGGGTCTGTACTACATGACACGTGACAAGATCAACGTGAAAGGTGAAGGTATGTACCTTGCTGGCCCTGAAGAGGCTGAGAAGGCATACCGTACTAAGAGCGCAGAGCTTCATGCTCGCGTAAAAGTACGTATCACTGAAACTGTAGTTGACGAAGACGGCAACAGCACAACTGAGACTAAGATGGTCGATACGACTGTTGGTCGTGCAATGCTATGGCAAATCGTTCCAGCTGGTCTTCCATACAGCTTGGTAAACCAAAAGCTAGGTAAGAAGCAAATCTCTAACCTATTGAACGAGGCTTACCGTAAGCTGGGTCTGAAAGACACAGTAATCTTCGCTGACCAAGTAATGTACGCAGGTTTTGCATACGCTGCACTTTCTGGTGTATCGGTTGGTATCGATGACATGGTGGTACCTCAAGCGAAGTACGACGAAATCGAATCAGCAGAAGAAGAAGTTCGCGAAATTCAAGATCAGTTCCAATCTGGTCTGGTAACCGCGGGTGAGCGCTACAACAAAGTGATCGATATTTGGGCATCGACCAACGATCGCGTAGCGAAAGCGATGATGGACAACCTATCATCTGAAACGGTTATTAACCGTGAAGGTGAAGAAGAGCAACAAGAGTCATTCAACAGCATCTACATGATGGCTGACTCGGGCGCTCGTGGTTCTGCAGCTCAGATTCGTCAGCTTGCTGGTATGCGTGGTCTGATGGCACGTCCAGATGGTTCAATCATCGAGACGCCAATCACCGCGAACTTTAAAGAAGGTCTAAACGTTCTTCAGTACTTTATCTCAACGCACGGTGCTCGTAAGGGTCTTGCGGATACAGCACTGAAAACAGCAAACTCGGGTTACCTAACTCGTCGTCTAGTAGACGTTGCTCAGGACGTTGTAGTTCACGAACATGACTGTGGCACCCATGAAGGTGTTGACATGATGCCTCACATCGAAGGTGGTGACGTTAAAGTTGCGCTTTCTGAGTTGGCACTAGGTCGTGTAGTTGCAGAAGACGTTCTTAAGCCAGGTACTGAAGATGTTCTGATCCCGCGTAATACTCTGATTGATGAGAAGTGGTGTCAGATCATGGAAGATAACTCTGTAGATAGCATGAAAGTGCGCTCAGTAGTTACCTGTGACGCGGACTTCGGTTGTTGTGCGCAGTGTTACGGCCGTGACCTTGCACGTGGTCACCTAGTAAACCAAGGTGAAGCAGTAGGTGTAATCGCTGCTCAGTCTATCGGTGAGCCGGGTACACAGCTTACGATGCGTACGTTCCACATCGGTGGTGCGGCATCAACAGCAGCAGCAGAGAACAGCATCCAAGCGAAGAACACAGGTTCTGTGAAACTTCATAATGCTAAGTTCGTAATCAACAAAGACAAGAAGCTGGTTATCACCTCTCGTGCGTCAGAAATGACGATTATCGATGAGTTTGGTCGTACTAAAGAGAAGCACAAACTTCCTTACGGTTCGATGCTAACTAAGGGTGACAACGATGCAGTTCAAGCTGGTGAAACAGTAGCGAACTGGGAAGCGCACACACTACCTATCATCACTGAAGTAGCAGGTCGCATCCAATTTGTTGACATGATCGATGGTGTAACAGTATCTCGCCAAACTGATGACCTAACAGGTCTATCTTCAAGCGAAGTGACTGAAGCAGCCGCTCGCCCAGCAGCAGGTAAAGATATGCGTCCAGCAATCAAGCTTGTTGATGAGCAAGGTAAAGACGTAATGATCGCTGGTACTGAAATGCCAGCACTTTACTTCCTACCTGGTAAAGCGATTGTAAACATCGAAGATGGTGCTGAAGTAGGCGTGGGTGATACGTTAGCGCGTATTCCTCAAAAATCTGGCGGTAACAAAGATATCACCGGTGGTCTACCTCGCGTTGCTGACCTATTTGAAGCTCGTAAGCCTAAGGAGCCTGCAATTCTTGCTGAGCACTCGGGTACCGTTTCATTCGGTAAGGAAACGAAAGGTAAGCGTCGTCTGATCATCACTCGTGATGGTGGTGACAACTACGAAGAGATGATTCCTAAGCATCGTCAGCTTAACGTGTTCGAAGGTGAACGTGTTGAGCGTGGTGACGTTATTGCTGATGGTCCAGAAACTCCGCATGACATTCTACGTCTACGTGGTATCCACGCTGTGACTCAATACATCGCGAACGAAGTTCAAGAAGTATACCGTTTACAGGGTGTTAAGATTAACGATAAGCACATCGAGACTATCGTTCGTCAAATGCTACGTAAGTGTACAATCACGCATGCAGGTGATTCTGAGTTCCTACCTGGTGAGCAAGTTGAGTATTCTCAAGTTAAGATTGCTAACCGTGCTCTAGAAGCAGAAGGTAAAGAACTGGTTCGCTTTGAACGTGACCTACTAGGTATCACTAAGGCATCTCTAGCAACAGAATCGTTTATCTCTGCGGCATCGTTCCAAGAAACGACGCGCGTACTAACAGAGGCTGCGGTATCTGGTAAGCGTGATGACCTACGTGGTCTGAAAGAGAACGTTATCGTGGGTCGTCTGATCCCAGCTGGTACTGGTTTTGCGTATCACCAAGACCGTCAAGCTAAGCGTGACGAAGCTCAGGAAGGTCCATCAGCTGAACAAGCGACGGATAACCTAGCTGCGCTACTAAACGCAGGTTTCTCTTCTGACGAGTAATCGTAGAAAGAAATGAAAAAAGGCGCCGAAAGGCGCCTTTTTTGTATCTGAAATTGTAATCTATCGTCATTCCTGTGTAGATAGAAATCTAGCTGAGGCTTGGTGATTCATGTTGGGTAGACCCTTGTCTTCGGGGGACGAGAGTCTTGGATGACGATGGTATAGCCGGAGAATACGCAGCAGAACAGACCCAGCTTGCGGGTCTGTCAAAGCTATAGTATAGCCTATTGCTGCTTACAATAGCGTCCTCTATGCCCCTGGTGGAATCGCTAAACTATCGGCAATCAGTTGGATCAGCTTATCTTCTACCGCGAAGCGTAACTCTAAGATTTCCCCAACTTTTGACATGTCCTGTTCGAAACTAGGCATCTCATCATCCACTTTCTTGTACTTATCGTTGAATTCAAGCAGTGGATCAGTGGTCAGGACAATCTTGGCGTAAGCTGCATCAATCTCATCGTTGGTCTTGAAGCCAGTCGCTTTCCACTTATCCATGACCATATCGTAGATCTTAAAATGCCCTTCAGAGATATAGTCGACAAGGTGATCGCAAAAGGAACCGATGTCTTTAGGAGAAGGCAGCTCGACGACGTTGGATTGAGCTTGAGAAGGTTGCAGAGAACCAAGCTTACAATATTCGACGATAAGCGCTTGGCGAGTTTCTAGCCAGTGGTCGATGACTTCGCTGGAGCCACCCCATTGTTCTTGTACTTGTTTGAATTTATTTAACATGACCATGTCCTCATGATCGGGACCGCAATAGGCGGTCTCTAGCTTTGTAATGACAAAGAGTTACTGAGAAATCGTTTCTCATGGTACCAGAATTAGAATTTCGTTTTTCTAGCTGGTATGAATTTAGATTGCCAGTAAAATGGTCGAACTGCAAGCAATGAGGATTCATGATGTTAAAAAAAAGTGAAAGCCACATTCATCAAGCTTATTGGTGTGTGGTGTCAGGGAGCGAACTATGGCTTGTAGACGGTGAGGTACCGCAAGGTTCGGCGGAGCAATTTCAACTCCCAGCGACCCAGGCTATTCAGGTTGGAGAGTTTGAAGGTACACCGGTAATGTGGCTCAATGATTCAGATCTAGACGGTGAGCGATCACTTACTTCTCTACGTGAGTTACTGCATCTACCAGAGGCGCTTTTTTACCAGTTATCCAAAGCTATCCAATATGGCTACATGAGTCAGTCGATGCGTTTTTGCCCTCAATGTGGTGGACGAAATCATCTCAATCACAATCAACTGGCTATGCAATGCCAAGACTGTCGAACTCTACACTATCCACGAATTTTCCCATGCATTATTGTGGCGGTCCGCAAAGGGTCGCAGATTCTATTAGCTCAGCATAATCGCCATGCTGGCGGCATGTATACCGTGATTGCTGGTTTTTTAGAAGTGGGCGAAACCCTAGAAACATGTGTCGCACGCGAAGTAGAAGAGGAAACGGGCATTAAGGTGGGTAACATTCGCTATTTCGGCAGCCAACCTTGGGCGTTTCCATCAAGCATGATGATGGCGTTTTTGGCCGATTATGAGAGTGGTGAGATTAAACCAGACTTCTCTGAGTTGAAAGATGCGCAGTGGTTTGAAACCAGTGCACTGCCTCTAGTGGCGCCAGAAGGGACCATTGCCCGAGCATTGATCAATGCCACGGCAGAGCAAATTCAGTAGGATAAAAAAAACCCTCCGCAAGCGGAGGGGGTAAGTAAGATGTCGTTATGAGATGCTGAGTGCGATACTCAGTTGTATTATTGTAATTTTCGCTAGCAAACAAACTTTTAACATTCCTATTAACGGGTTGCAAATTCACTATTAGATTGGTCATTAATAATATGATCTGGCTTGCAAAGTGGCTCTTTTTTGAGCGTTCAAGCATAAGACCGGATAGCCCTCAAATTTTGGTAAAAGAATTGTTATCTATGGCTGCACACGGTCAACGATTAGCGTTAAACTAACGCCTTTCGAATTGGAGAAAAAAGAATGACGGAATTAAAGAACGATCGCTATCTTCGAGCGTTGTTAAAGCAACCTGTAGATTACACACCAGTATGGATGATGCGCCAAGCAGGACGTTACCTTCCTGAGTATCGTGAAACACGTGCTGTGGCTGGAGACTTCATGTCTTTGTGTAAGAACGCCGAGTTAGCATCTGAAGTGACGCTACAGCCGCTTCGTCGTTTCCCACTCGACGCTGCCATTCTGTTTTCTGACATCCTGACTATTCCAGATGCGATGGGTTTAGGCTTACACTTTGAAGCGGGTGAAGGTCCTAAGTTTGAACGTCCTATTACTTGCAAAGCGGACGTCGACAAAATTGGTTTACCTGATCCAGAAGGCGAGCTGCAATATGTAATGAATGCAGTGCGTCAAATTCGTAAAGACCTGAATGGTGATGTACCACTTATCGGTTTTTCTGGCAGTCCTTGGACGCTGGCAACTTACATGGTTGAAGGGGGCAGTTCGAAAGCCTTCACGAAGATCAAAAAGATGATGTACGCAGAGCCACAAATTCTGCACGCACTACTGGATAAGTTAGCGGACAGTGTTATTGAGTACCTTAACGCCCAAATTAAAGCGGGTGCGCAATCGGTCATGGTATTTGATACATGGGGTGGCGTATTGACGCCTCGTGATTACAACCTGTTCTCACTACAGTACATGCACAAGATCGTTGATGGTCTTATTCGTGAAAACGACGGTCGTCGCGTTCCAGTGACACTATTTACTAAGAATGGCGGCATGTGGCTTGAACAAATCGCAGCAACAGGCTGTGATGCAGTAGGTCTAGACTGGACGATCAATATCGCGGACGCTAAAGTACGTATCGGCGACAAAGTGGCACTGCAAGGTAACATGGACCCATCAATGCTTTACGCTCAGCCAGAGCGCATTCGTGAAGAAGTTGCGACCATTCTGGAAGGCTTCGGTGATGGTGGCACTGGTCATGTTTTCAACTTAGGCCATGGTATTCATCTAGATGTTCCACCTGAAAATGCAGGTGTATTTGTTGAAGCGGTGCACGAGTTATCTAAACCGTATCACAAGTAAATCGAGTTAATGTTTTTTATAAAGCCGTCATCTTAAGTAGATGACGGCTTTTTTTCTATTTTTGACTAAGCTAAACAGAGGCACTCGTTAAGAGGACTGACTATGTTTAAAGCGGTCACCCCATTCCTTACTTCGCTGTTCTTCCTCATTGGTTGCGCCTCCGACGTGGCGACGGATTACGACTCAAGTACTAACTTCTCAGCATTCAAGACTTATCAATATCAAGAAAACAGTGCAGATCCTGTTAGCCTTGATGGAGCTCGCATCAAAAAAGCGGTCGACAATGAAATGGCATTGCGAGGACTGACGTTGGTGGAGAAAGATGCCGATGTGTTGGTGCATTATGACATCCTAGAGGGCACAGAGTTGTTAGCGGACGGGCCAAGTTTCGGTATCGGTATCGGGTCAGGTGGGTACAACAGTGCTTATGGAGTAGGGGTAAGGACGCCAACTCGAGTGAAAGAGAAGAAGTTCGGTAAACTGAGCGTTGAGCTTATTGATGCCAAATCGAACGATGTGGTGTGGCGCTCGGTGTCACAGCGCCAATTGACCGAAACCATGGAGCCAGCGGATAGAAATGTGTTTGTGCAAGAACAGGTGCACAAGATGTTTGAAGAATACCCTACGAGATAGTTTATCTGTGGCTGGTGGGCTTACCACATACGTCATTCCACTAGCCGTGCGCCTGCGCAGGCAGAAATCTACTAGAGGCTTGGTGCGCGAGTTGAGAAGACTCCTGCCTACGCAGGAGTGACGACTATTTTGACTTTGATGAACCAACAGCTTACGTCATTCCACTAGCCGTGCGCTTACGCAGGCAGGAATCTACTTGAGGCTTGGTGCGTGCGTTGAGAGGACTCCTGCCTTCGCAGGAGTGACAACTTTTTGAGAATGATGCTTGATAAAACTAAAGCATCCCCCCTTAATACCCACGCTCAAAATCCACCAAATTCTGCAACTGAAACCCATCACGCCAGCGCAAATAGTTCTCGGCAAAAATCTCGACCACTTGCTCAGGAAAACTGATTGCAGCAATGTGTGGGGTTACGGTGACATTTGGGTTGTGCCAGTAAGGGCACTCTTGAGAAATAGGCTCGTTGATAAATACGTCCAAGAAAGCGTGGACCAAGTGACCTTTATCCAACGCACTAAGCAGGGCATTACTATCAACGGTTTGGCCTCTACCAACATTGAAGAATAAAGCATGACGGCAGGCTGCAAAGAGTTGTTCGTTGAACAGTCCATTTGTCGTCGGGGTGTTGGGCAAGGTATTGACGATAATATCCGCTTGCTCCAGCGCTTTTTCTGCTTCATTGATATGAAAAGTTTCTGCAAACGCACTTTGGCGAGGAGGAATGCCAGTGCGATTAACACCGATAGGCACAATACCCAGTACTTTGACGGTATTCGCCAGATGACTACCAATCGCACCCGTACCAAAAATCACCATACGTTTGCCAATCAGCGATTGATAGCTGTGTGGCTGCCAGTCACGTTTTTGCTGCTGTTGTTTATAGAGATCGAAATGACGGAAGTAATTGATGGCGTAACCCAGCACATACTCACTGATCTGCTGACCAAAAATGCCTTTTACGTTAGTGAGCTTGTAGTCTTTACGCAGAGATTCGCCAAGTAAGGCATCAATGCCAGCATAGGTAGATTGAACCCACTGTAACTGCTCAGCACTATCGAGTTCGGAAGCAAGCTTTGGCGGCGCTGCCAGCACAATAGTGGCATTACTCAACTCAGAGATAATCTCCAAATCAGGCAATTGTCTTGCTTCGAGCAGTGGCAGGTAGTGTTCATTGTTGTCTGTCACAAGTGCTAAGCGATGCTTTTGCGTCGTCATTTCTGGCTATTCCCTATCCGTTTGGTTACACTTCCGCAGACTATATTCACTACGGCAGAGCGACCATGTTAAAGAACCCTATTCAGGTACGTATCGAAAAATTTGAGCCTTGGCAGCATATCACTTTTATGACCTGTTTGTGCGAGCGTATGTACCCCAACTTCGCTATGTTCTGTGAGCAAACCGAGTTTGCTGAAGCGCGTGTGTACCGCAATATTTTGGATGCAGTATGGGAACTGCTGACGGTGAAAACCGCCAAAATCAACTTCGAAAAGCAGCTTGAAAAGCTAGAAGAGGTCATTCCGAATTCGGAAGATTTCGATATCTACGGCGTCTATCCAGCGATTGATGCGTGTTTTGCCTTATCGACTCTATTGCATGGTTTGCTCGATCGTGATTACTTACTGGAATCAACGCTTAAGATCAGTCAACAGTCTGTCGCGACTGTGGCTCAGCTTGAACAAGCAGAAACCGGTGTGGAAATCACCAATGAGAACCAAAAAGAAAACGAAGCTGTGTGTGAAGAGTGGGATGTTCAGTGGGCTATTTTCCGTCCACTACGTGATTGCACTGAGCGTGATATAGAGCTGATTAAAGATCTTCGCCTTGAGCTTAAGGAAGAGGGAGTCAGTAACATTGGTGTAAGTATCTAGCGTACGCCTTCAGGATAGAAAAGTGCGTTCTCAGGTAAGTTTTCCACGACCAGCCTGAGAACGACCAAACTAAACTCAATACCTTCTCGTCTTAATCAAAAAAACTGGTCTTGCCAAACAAGGCGATGTCGTAGCCGATATCAAATGGGTAATCAAACACAGAGACGTACTGATTAGGCTGTTTTGTCTCGAGCAGCAGCCCAACAATCAACAGCTGGTTATCATAAAACGTATCGGCATACAGCGCTTGATTATCGACGGCCACTGCAGGTTTTACCTCTCTCTGACTGATAAACAACGTGTAAATCTCCGACCCTCGTTTACCCCAAAGCATGGTTTTATTAATGACCCTCCCGCTGGCTTTATTTTCAATATACACAGACAACACGCCTGAGCGGCATTTGCCTTTTTGCAAATTGAGCTCACCATCATGAGTAAACCTATAGCTACATCCCAAGCCATTAACGAAGGGATACAATAGCCAAACAACAGAAACCATTAGCAGCAAAGCAACGAAGCATTTTGATGTCGCTATTGTTCGCAGGTTGGCCATAGCATTGGTAGAGCGCATTCAGTATTCCTTACTATTCGAAGCTAAAATCTCGGTTCAGTGTGTTATTGGGACCAAGCGAATAATGCCATCTTCATCAGAAGTATCCCGAAAATACACCACATGACCCTCCGTCTCTTGAGACAGGGCGTGTACCGTGTTATCTGGCAGAGAGAATGAACCGATTAAAGTGGTGTCGCCACGCTTATAGGTGTGCATACTTGGCTTTATCGATGACACGTAAAAAATCACTAAAGCACAAAACAACAAGGCGGCATAAAGTGCCATTAAAGGCACCTTTTTGACTAACTCAAACCGAGTTGGTGTCGCAACTGCGTCGTTAGGTGAAGGGCATTCTTCGACGGGCTGAGCGGTTAGTTCAGAAGAGCTAGCATCATTAGCCTTAGCGTTGGTTGAACCTACGTTCACGCTGACAAAAGGCACGTCATTGGTGATCAAAATGACATTAGGGTCTAACCGAAAACCAATAGTTGGAACGGTTTCTAAGCACATCACTAAGCCAACTTTATCCAACGCTGTCCGAATATTTCGGATGGCGACATTGAGCGAATTAGCGACAACAATCTTGCCAGGCCAGCCAACGTCCAATAACTGTTGCTTGGTTAATGGGTGCCCTTGGGCATTGCAAAGAGCTTCTAGGATAAGTCGCTCACTGCTGTTTAATTTGGCGATAGTAAGCCCGTCTTCCGCCAGGTGACCATTATTCGGGTTCAAGGTTATATTTGTGGTTGGTGTCATGATTTAGCTTCTATTACTTGGGGACAGACACTCGGCTTCATAATAATCTAAGCCAGACATATCGATATAGCTGTCTTCAATAATGTTTACGTCACAGCTGAGCATAGGAACACTTAGGTGTTCCTCATTTTTGTCAAATGCCGCAATAAATACACGGCCATCACTGTCAAAGTAGCTACTAATCGGGGCATCATTACTATAAAGCTTAGTTCCTAATGAAACCTCTTGCCTCAGCTTAAGCATGGTGTCGCGCCCTTTTTTAACGTTGTAAGTGACTAAGGTGAGAGCGCCTTCACTTGGAATCGTATTTGCGACGGTATTGTCAAGGTAGACTCCATCAGGAATCGACTTGGATTCGACTGAAACTCGATTTTGACTGTACGCAGAGGCTGAAGGGATGAGCGCAAAGCCATCCGCGTTTGTTTTACCGGCATTTCTTATTTTTAACCCTTCAACATCGTCAACTCTGACCAATATATTGGTGTCGGAGAGACGCCGAGTTGGAAGCACGGTATTTTCAGCAACGACCAAGCCACCTTTTACGGTGCCTCTAACCTGTGAACCCGATTGAGAGTTTGAGTATTGCAGAGAATAATCGTTATATTCACTATTGCTTGATAAAGACAAACCATGCCCAACAATGCCCTTCTTATCATCGAAACGCAGAGAGCCTGATACGGAGCTACTGTCGCCGAACCGCATACCACTAGACAACGAGGTACTGGCAGGGCGACCACTGCTGTGTGAGCGAGATAGGCTTACGCGCGATTTTCCCCAGTTGAGTGGCATCGAAAAATTCATCGAGAGGCGATTGTCGACGGCAAAGTCATTCTGATTACTCTCTTTAGAATAGGCTTTTAGTGCGCTAACGGAGTACCGATAGTGTTCATTACCAAATGAGTATCCTAAGCCAAAGCTTTGGAATTGTGCTTTGTCTGATCCTCCCAGAGACTGAAACAGACTGACGCTTCCAAGTTGAAAGGGCAGGCCGCTACTCGCTGACGTAGAAAACTGATAGCCTTTTCTAACCATATCGGCAATATGGCTACTATTGATATCTCGGTACCCATTTCCCAAAAAATGACTCAGAGAGGTCTGAAAATTCAGCGACCAGAATGGCAAGCTTTTGGTTAAGCTTGAATTGATTTTAGTCCCCGATTGACCCGTTGGAAGGTAAGTAGAATGGGCAGCCGACAAGCGAACACCACCTAATAGGTCGAAATTCATCGTACTAGCCACAGATAGGTTGCTATAGTCGCGCTCGACGAAAAGCCCAGTAGTTAAAGATTGAGTATCCGTCAGACCATAGACCAACTCTCCTCCTAAAAAGGCGTGTGAGTTGGTTCGTTGTAGCCCTGTAAATAAGCTATGTTCGCTAGTGCCTTGCTTTAGGACACTGAGTACCAATTGACTAGGAACTGAAAAAACCGCTTCACGTCCATCTTCTTCTTTAATGCTGACCACGAAATCACTATTGGAGCGAATGTTCATATCGTTAATAGTAAATTCGCCGGCCGCCACGTATTCAGTGTGAATCAGTTCGTTGTCTTGATAAACACGCACTTCGGCATTCGTTTCCGCATTGGCACGAATGGTTGTGGTGTCCGTCATTTGCCCTGATTGATATAAACGGCTATTACTGCTCAAGCTAACGCCTTGCATATCGACCGCCCCCATGACTGCTGTGCTTTGACTTAGTTCACCAAACATAAACTTGCTGCGCAGTGAAGGAATGTTGGTATATCCATAGAGATATCCATTGGATACTGTCGTCTCTTGATTCATCATAGAAGCCGAGAGGCTACTCTTGAAGCGAAACCGTCCCACATTGAATTGTGGGCTTGCTGAACCGTAAGCTCTGTAGTTATCGTCAAACTTAGTCGTCATTCCAGCCGAATATGGCAACATTAATGCTGTGATGCCATCATCATAATGAGTCAGAGCATACTGTTTTTCTGACAGCAAAAATCTGGAAGGGATGTTCATGGCTATTTCGAAACTGCCAAAATCAATATCCAAGCCAATTTCGCTGCTTAGCACACATGCGCCTTGTGTTAAGTTGATATCCGGTTTAATGCCGAACTCACTTAATTGTTGTTCTGAGAAGCATGGCGTGCTTTCTCCTTGCTCATTGCTGTAGAAGAGAATGGATTCAAAATACGTTCGCCTTTTATTGACGGTAATTTTAAAGTCATAGTTACCATCAGGGATGTGATTAACCAAGCTGCCGAGAGAGGCATCTTTAGAGATGCCATTAAGGAGAGAAAGATCAAAACCTCCCGCAAAAGATAGTAAGGGAGCAGTCAGAATGAACAGAATTAAGGAACGTAACATGGGTAATATATCTATAGCGAGCGTTTATCTTTAGCAAGTAACCCAATGTCGTCGATGTAATTTAATTCAAAAGAATTGTTGGGGTTAAAATTGCTACGTTTAGTAAATGTAATCTCCTGATAAGGGGCAATCATTTGTACTACCATCGTCTCTTCTTTTCTTTGTTCAATAGAGATGAGCGTGATGTGTAATGGAGACTCATTTTTTACTGCAAAATCATCGCCTTGTTTGTTAATGACGAGTTTCTTTACTGCATCGGCCATGGTTAGAGTTGCAATAGATTTCGGTCTGATAAATAACTTGTAATGCATATCCATGCCAGCAACGACATCTGATGGAGTGTCTGACTGCTCTTTTATAGAGACAGCACTAAGAGTCCGATATGTTTCTACTTCATTAGAGTCCATTACTGACTCTAAATTATAGATTCTGAATCCTGAGCGACTATCTGCTTTAGATAGAATGATATTCGGTGTTATTATCGGCAGCTTCTCTTCATCAAAGCTGTCATCTAATATAGAAAGCTGTACTAATGTCGCAGAATCTGAGTTATTAACGATTTCACCTTGAAAGTATTTATTCCCTTCAATATAAACGACCCTGGATCCGGGAATAGCAATAGCACAGCAAATATTTGGTAGTATTAGCATTAGTAATATATATTTTTTCATTTTTTACATCTCTATATCTTTGGAGTATATAAATACTCCAAAGATAGGAATTAAATAAGTTTTATTGAATCTTTGCAGTAAAAGACATCACTTTATCGACTTTTTTATCTGCCGTGTGATTCCAAATAGCGTACTTTCTATGGTCAATATGCATAATCGTTGTTAATGTAAGAGTGTTATCTTTAGCAAAGTCTTTCAGTCGGTGCCATTCTGATTTTTCTCCTGCTTTTACAATCTTATAGCCATTCTCAATCTTGACTTTTTTATTGCCATCAATAGATGCTGTAATCTCGCTGTCTTGTTTCTTGATAACCGTTGTAAACCAGACACCAATATCGTCCCCTAGTGCATACCAAGTCTGACCATTTTCTTTCCAATAGGCATTTTCAACGGGCCAGGCGAATTTCCCTTCTTCTGCACTTTTTCCTTTCATTGATGTATTTTCAATATTAAAAAATGCCATTTCACAGCCATTACCAGTTAATTGTAATCCTGTTTCTCGAGTATCAAGAGTATTGTCTTCTCCATTATTGAGTGTCACATCGCCAAAATTAACATCAAATCCGGCACCACTATCAAAATCAAATGAACAAATAGCGCCTTCATACTGAACATTTGCTGTGATGTTTAATTCAATGTCTTTACTTTCCTCGTTTCGAGTATTTATTTTGTCGTGAGAACCATATAAATCTTCTTTGAACGCATATTGGTCTACAGCCATTGCTGATGATGTACTTAGCACTAGTACAAGGCCAACACTGCTAGCTAGAGTTTGTTTTTTTAGGTTGAAAGTCATAAGTTATTTTCCAGATTAAATAGTTTGTTAATTGAGATGAGTTAAATATGAATGTCAGTGTGTTCTGATTCGAGATGGAATTTATTGTTTTTTTGGAACCTAGTTAACTAATAAATGATTATAAAAAATAAAAAGTTAGCTATATCAGTTGGTTATAATTTCTATTGTATTTTTATACAGCACTAATTCTTGTTGATGTTGAGCTTTTCGCCAGCTGTAGAGCCTATTGCACTAAAATAAACAAACTTGAGAGAGAAACTACTGAAAGTTAAATATTAGAATTTGGTATTAGTTTGTGGTTTGATATGAGAGGTTTTTCAACAATTGGATTAGTTGTTGGTTGGCGGGTTTATTTGAAAGATGCTTCTAAAGTTGATAAATAAAAAGAAGTCAATGACTTTTTAAGAAAGAGTGCCAAGCGAAGTGATATCTTCAGCACTCTATGGGGTTTATCTTCACGAAAGTGTTGGTCAACTATCTAAAACTTCGTACTTTGGTGACTAAAGAGGGAATTGTTTGGAACATCTCTCTTACGTCTGAAACATATTGTGCAGGAACATAAATTGCGCAGATTCGCATTATGCTAATACCACCGATACTAACGGGATGTGAGGTAAACTTAGCACGCAGCGGGACAAATGAGTCTAAACCGATTAGTACTTCATAGTTGTCCTCGCCGAGTAATCCGAGTTTGGCATAATGATTAAGACATTCGTGGTAGTTGCGAGTGTAATGAAGGCTAACCCCTTGGCTTATGGGTTGATTGCGATACAAGTTGTTAAATGTATTCCCCCTTTCTCCAGATTTTGGTCCGTCGGCTCGATGGAACCAAGGGGTACAGTCTATATCCTCAGCCGATAATAACGCTCGGAATTTTACCAACCCTTCTAAAGCGCTTGAATTAGTGCCATGAACAAAATGTACGCCTAATTGCTCCATATCCTCTAATTGAAGATCTCTTTTGGTAAGTTTAAGTGGAGGTAGAAAAGAGGCTTTATTTCTAAACATGATGTTTTCCTTAACAGTGAATGTTCGAAAGTGATGCGTTGAGAATTCATTATTGGTATTAGTCAAGGGGGTAAGTAAAAGAATAAGTCCTAATAAAAAATAAAAACGATATAAATCATTGGGTAACCATGTTGATAATTAGGTGGTTTAAAATGGTGTTTTGACGGTTTACTATCATTTCAGCAATTCGCTGGTGTACAAGGAGGGAGGATTTTGGGTTCATACAAAGTCAAATAGTTCGTTATAATCTCTCAGCAGCAGTTGCTATTAATAGAGAGCAAAATGAAGACCAAATTGATCACGCGTGAAGGCTACAACAAACTGAAACAAGAACATGATTACCTCTGGAATGAGCGACGTCCTGAAGTCACTAAGATAGTGACGTGGGCGGCGAGTCTAGGTGATCGCTCTGAAAACGCCGACTATACCTTCAATAAGCGTTTGCTTCGCCAAATCGATCGCCGTGTTCGCTTTCTGCGCAAGTTCTTACCTGAGGTCACCATCGTTGATTATTCACCTCAACAAGAAGGGAAGGTCTTTTTCGGTGCCTGGGTGGAGATTGAAAATGAAGAAGGTGAAACCATGCATTTCCGGATTGTTGGTCCCGAAGAGATTTACGGTGATGCAAAAGGTTATATATCGATTGATTCTCCGATGGCGAGGGCGCTGCTAAAAAAACAAGTGGATGATGAGGTAGTAGTGAAGACCCCTCAAGGAGACAGAGAGTGGTTTATTAACTCCATCACTTACCAACAGCATTCTGAATAGATAGAGCGATTTGAGCTCCTAAAGTGGTATGTCTTTGAGAGCTCAAATTGCGTGCTGTGATTTATGACAAAGCTAACTCGTCCGTTTTGTGTGTGGGTGCCGAGCGGCGGTTACGTTGAATCTTCTGATGATGGCTCAGTAACGTTAGGATTCGCCCTTCATCGTGAATTTGGTCGAAAAACGGATTGGCGGCTAGCGTGTCGACTTGGCATTCATACACAGTAATATGACCGCTTTGGTACTTTTCAGGAATATAGATATCCGAGATCAGAGTTTTAGCGTAAGGCTTGATCGCGGTGATCAGTAAGGTTTTACCTTCAAACAACTCACACGCGTAGTTATGCACTAATCGATGCAAGTCTTTATTAAGCGCGACATAGCTAAGTAGGCAGTTCTGCCCGTTTATATCCTTACCATGCACAATATGACCAACCACTGCGTCCCGGTGCTTAGCAAGAACCACGTTGATCTCTTGAATGGACATGACGTCTATCAGCTCTTGAAACGTGATAAAGCGATAGTGCTCTTGCGCGTAGACGATTTGCTCTCGATAAAGCTCTGGCAGATTATCCCAACGATAGTTTTCATATGTATCAATCGTATAAGGGTAGAGTGTGTCAAACCCTCTAAAGAAGTCGTCATATTTTTCGACCCCTTGAATGATACGACGTTCATCTTCTGAATAATGGTAACTTTGCTGGAAAAACGTAGCGACCCCGATTCGGCGCATCAATGAAGGCTGTCCGTTGCCATGTTCCCACTTACTGAGCATTGGCTGGTTTATCCCTTGAAATGCTCGATGGGACAAGCTCAGCGCTTCAACCAGTTCCAATTGAGACATGCCATTAAAATTGCGCCAATACTTCAGTGCTTGTGCGAAGTTATCGCGTGAAAACGGACTCTCTGATTGTGCTTCAAATGTCATAATCTCTCCTTGAGCTCGATAAACTAGTGATAGTTTACTTAGGTTATATGACATGGGCTTGGTGGGGCGCACAAAAGCATATTTTAAAACGTTACAAAGGGTTAGTAGACGTTGAATAGTTAGCGTACAGGTTAACGAAGTTGCAGCAAGTAAAATTAGGCAACATTAGATATACATCACTTATATCACTTAGAGCAGTGACGAATGTGTCTGATATGAGCCATAATTAATAAACGTTAACAATTCTCTGCGCAATTATTGGCCATGAAATGTTACATTTAGTGCAGATACTCTTCTGACACACTTTTTGTTGACGGAGGGGTCGGTAAATTGCTTTTTAGTGGTGGAATCGAATATGCAAGAAAATCACAAGATTTTAGTTGTTGATGATGATGCACGTCTACGTGCATTACTAGAGCGTTACTTATCAGAGCAAGGATTCCAAGTACGCAGTGTTGCTAACAGTGAGCAGATGGACCGCCTGTTAACCCGTGAAAACTTTCACCTTATGGTATTGGATTTAATGCTACCAGGTGAAGATGGCCTGTCGATTTGTCGTCGTTTACGTAACGCCAACAACATGTTGCCGATTCTGATGCTGACAGCCAAAGGTGATGAAGTTGACCGTATTGTCGGCCTAGAGGTCGGTGCGGATGACTATCTACCGAAACCATTTAACCCTCGTGAGCTACTTGCTCGCATTAAAGCGGTATTACGTCGTCAAACTATTGAAGCTCCTGGCGCGCCAAGCCAAGAAGAGTCAGTGGTTGAGTTCGGTGATTTCCGTTTGAACCTGGGTACACGTGAAATGTTCCGTGGTGAAGAGGCAATGCCTCTAACATCTGGTGAATTTGCAGTACTAAAAGCCTTGGTGACCAACGCACGTGAGCCGATGTCCCGCGATAAGCTGATGAACATGGCTCGTGGTCGTGAATACTCGGCAATGGAACGCTCTATCGACGTACAGATTTCTCGTCTGCGTCGCATGCTGGAAATCGACCCAAGCAAACCTCGCTACATTCAAACAGTGTGGGGTCTAGGTTATGTGTTTGTGCCGGACGGCAAAGAAGCATAATCAGAAATGTCGATAAGGCTCTGGATGGATTCAGGGCCTTTTGTTTATTATCTACCTCAGATTCTTCTCATCTTCGCTCTCTAAGGAAAACCTATGCGATTTCGTAGCTCCTTCACGCAATCCATTCTGCTGTTTTTTACACTCTTGATTGCTAGCCAAGTTTTTTCTTATTACGCCGTGTACAACTACGCTCTTGTACCTAGTTTGCAGCAGTTCAATAAGATACTGGCGCATGAGCTATCGTTTTTCTTGGAAGACAATGAAGCGATTGATGAGCAGCTTGAAATGGATGCTCCTTTACGCCGACGTGTATTGGAGCAGTTGGGTGTCACTATTCATGCTGATGACAGCGCGATGGCGAACGAGTTTAACCATGCGATGCCTATCGACCTGATGAGCGAGGAGATGAGTGATGAGCTGGATTCAAAAACTGAGGTTAGGCTGATTCTTGGAGCTGAAAGCTACATCCTCTGGATGAAGATAGATGCACTACCCAACTCGTTGATACGCATTCCGCTGTCAGAGTTGCAGGAAGAAGACTTTGCGCCGCTGTTTAGAAACAGTTTGATTATGGCTCTATTGGTGATTGCGGGTGGCTGGCTATTCATCCGCTTGCAAAACCGGCCACTTACCGCACTCGAAAATGCCGCTAATTTGGTAGGTAAAGGGGAAATCCCGCCACCTTTGCCTGAGAAGGGGGCGTCGGAGATTCGCTCAGTTACGCGAGCCTTTAACCAAATGGCAAAAGGTATTCAAGAGCTTGAGCAAGACCGTACCTTATTAATGGCGGGCATCAGCCATGATATTCGCACCCCATTAACGCGAATTCGCCTTGCGACAGAAATGATGTCGCCCGAAGACAGCTATTTAGCAGAGGGCATCATCAGCGACACTGAAGAGTGTAATGAAATCATTGGCCAGTTTATGGATTACCTAAAACCGGTTAATACTCAGTCATTTGAACCGATGAGCCTGAATGACATTTCTTCTGATATTGTCTCATCAGAAGGCGGATATGAGATCCAGATAGAATATGCCCCAATGGCAACTATCAAAGATATTGAAGGCAGTCCAATTGCGATTAAACGTGCTATTACCAACTTGGTGGTTAATGCGGTTCGTTACGGCAATGGTTGGGTGAAAGTAACCACAGGTATGACGGCGGACAACAAACTGGCTTGGGTCACTATTGAAGATAATGGTCCTGGTATCGAAGAGAGCCAAATAGGTCGTCTATTCGAACCTTTCACACGAGGTGATACCGCACGAGGCAGTGAAGGGACAGGTCTAGGGCTGGCGATTGTGAAGCGGATTATTAGTCAGCATCACGGCTCAGTGAGTATTTCGAATCGCAGTGCTGGTGGACTGAAGGCACAAGTAAGTTTCCCTGTAGCTAAGAATGGTTTGAGGTAGAGGACTTCTAGGTTGTGCAGAAGGTTTGCTTTACGTAAGCGGCGTGCTGAAGAAGATCCCCTTTTTCAAGGGGATGACGGCGTTATTTTGTAGAGTGGCGATGATATAGAGAGCAGGCGTCTTATGCTTTGGCGTAAAACTCTCTGTCTCCTAACCAGCGATCTATAATTTTCTTGGCATTCTCGGGGTACTGTTCGTGCACATGTCGCGCAATTCGTTGAACTTCCGGTACTAATCTTTGGTCCCGCACTAAATCAGCAATCTTAAAGTCAGCCAGTCCAGTTTGTTTGGTGCCAAGTAGCTCACCAGGGCCACGAATCTCTAGATCTTTTTGGGCAATAACAAAGCCGTCATTACTTTCCCTCAGTACGCCTAAGCGCTTCTGAGCGGTTTTAGAGAGTGGGGAGTGATACAACAGTACACAATGACTTGCCACACTACCACGGCCAACACGGCCCCGTAGCTGATGCAATTGAGCGAGACCAAGGCGCTCTGGGTTTTCGATGATCATTAAACTGGAGTTAGGGACATCCACACCGACTTCAATGACGGTGGTTGCAACAAGAAGGTGTAGTTCGTTGTTTTTAAACTGCTTCATCACTTGTTGTTTTTCAGCCGGTTTCATTCGGCCATGAACCAGACCGATTTTCAGGTCAGGCAGTTTACGTTGCAGATCTTCGGCGGTCTCAGCGGCCGCTTGTGCTTCCAATACCTCTGACTCGTCGATCAATGTACAAACCCAATACGCTTGTTTACCCTCGTGTAAGCAAGCATTTTTGACACGCTCAATGATGTCGTCGCGTTTTGTATCTGGAATGGCGACGGTTTGAATTGGGGTTCTTCCCGGTGGCAGTTCGTCGATTACCGAGGTTTCCAAGTCGGCATATGCCGTCATGGCTAAGGTTCTTGGGATTGGCGTGGCAGTCATAATTAACTGATGAGGGTAGAAACCTTGTTTAGCACCTTTTTCACGCAGCTCTAAGCGCTGGTGGACACCAAAACGGTGTTGCTCATCAATAATAACCAGCGCAAGGTTGTGAAAATCAACCGACTCCTGGAATAGGGCGTGCGTCCCTACGACCATTTGAGCTTCACCGCTGGCAATACGTGCCAACTCTGCTTCCTTAGCTTTGCCTTTTTGTTTTCCTGATAACCAACCAACTTGTATCCCCATGGCTTCAAACCAACCTGCAAAGTTTATGGCATGCTGCTCTGCAAGTAATTCGGTCGGTGCCATCATAGCCACTTGATAGCCATGTTCTATCGCACGAACAGCAGCGAGCGCAGCTACCAAGGTTTTACCTGAACCCACATCACCTTGAACTAGGCGCATCATGGGAATAGGTTTAGCAAGGTCAGTTTCGATTTCTTGCACCACTCGTGATTGCGCACCCGTAGGGGAGAAAGGCAATTGTTCAAGAAGTTGATCTTTCAGTTTTTCAACAGGCGCTAAGCCAATGGCTGTATCTTGTTGACCTTTACTGCGCACCGCTAGCATAGAAAGGTTTTGCGCCATCAACTCTTCAATAATCAGTCGCTGCTGAGCAGGGTGCTTACCTTCATCAAAGTCGTCCAAATTAATCGTTGGTGGTGGACGATGGATGGTGTGTAGCGCCTCGGCGAGGGTTATTTGTTGGTTATACAGACCACTTGGAAGCAATTCGTCTACTGCTGCTTTGTCCATGAGCTCAAGCGCTTGGTCTGTGAGATTACGCAGTGTGAGCTGCCTTAATCCTTCTGTGGTTGGGTAAACAGGGGTTAAGGTTTGCTCTAACTTTGGTGCTTTACCTTCGGTTTGAAATTTGTATTCTGGATGGATAATTTCAAGACCATGGTTGCCACGCTTTACTTCACCATAAGCGACTATAAGGCGACCTTCAGAGAAGTTGTTCTTCATCGCTGCGGTAAAATTGAAGAAGCGTAGTGTAATAGTACCGTTGCCATCGCTCACTTTAACCGTCAACATCTTGCGACGCCCGAAAGCCACATCACTACTCATGACTTTCCCTTGCACCGATCCCCAAAGGCCAGGATGCAAACGAACGATCGGATAGATACGAGTACGATCTTCATAACGGTGAGGTAAGTGAAACAGTAAATCTTGAACCGAGTGTAAGCCGACTTTCGCCAGTTTTTCAGCGACTTTAGCTCCTACGCCAGAAAGCGAAGAAAGAGAAATTGCCGATAACAGCTGAGCCATATTTACCATCCATCAAAATGTTATATGCAGATATTCAAGCATTTTACTGTCTTTTTGTACAGTTTTTAGCGAGGTCTGGTGTGTGATTGCCGAAGCGCTTCAAAGGAACTATAAAACCAGCCTTAAACCATACTCAGTTCTATTTTTTCTGCATTTCCTGCCACCACTCTTCTGTCGCCACAATTTGGCCTTGGTCATCGAGTGGTGGATAAGGGAGGCGTTTTTTCTTGGCAACTTTCGCTAGTACGGGGTGGCCGCGTTCGAATAGGATTCGATGGATTGTTTCTTCGGGCAGAGCACTGACATCGCGATCGTACAGGCCGGCATTCTGGCGCTGTCTTTGAGCTTCAAACAAAATCAGTGCACTGGCGACTGAAACGTTTAAGGACTGCACCATGCCTACCATAGGGATAATGATGTCTTGATCCGCTTCGGTGAGCGCATCTTGAGTGATACCGTGCTTCTCACCACCAAGAATAATCGCGGTTGGCTTGGTGTAGTCGATATCACGAAAGTCGACAGCATTTTCGGAAAGGTTAGTGGCCAGTACCTGCATACCTTGAGATTTTAACGTGAGAACGGCATCAGCCACAGTATCGTGAGTTTCAACCTCAACCCAGTTTCTAGCGCCAGCGGAGGTGTGACTTAAAGTGCGCATTTTCTCATCCGGCCAAACAGCATGAACCTTATGCACCCCAGCAGCATCGGCAGTACGAATGACCGCTGAGACATTATTGGGCTTATGGACTTGTTCTAGCAGTAAAGTCAGGTCAGGTTGGCGTGCCTTAAGCACTTCTTGGATACGAGTGTAGCGTTCTAAGTTCATCAATAGGTTCCAAATAAAACGGGCTCGATAATTATCGAACCCGTATTAGATCAAGCAGTTGTGCTAGTTCTTACGACGTCTAACACGCAGTGCATGTGGCATCACGCGAATGCGCTTCATAATACCAGCTAGGTGAACACGATCTTTGGTCGTCAGCAGTACAGTGACGGTGTACAAACGGCCATCGCGTTCTTCTGTAGAGATACCGTGAATATTTGAGCCCGTCTTAGCAATCACGTTGGTCAGCTCTGCGAGCGCGCCTTGGTGATTCTGCAGGTCAACTTTTAGCTCAGCAGTAAACTCTTGCTCGTAATCGTCACTCCATTCAACCGCCATGTACTTATCTGGCTCTTTCTGGTGACCACGAACGTTCGGGCAAGTTTCTCTGTGTACCACCAAGCCGCGGCCCGGAGAAACGTGTGCGATGATGTGATCATCTGGAATAGGGTGACAGCAGTTCGCAAATGTCAGCAAGATACCTTCTGCACCACGGATCGGTAAGCGTTTACCCGACGTTGGCACTGAACTGGTTTGTGTCAGTTCATCGGTATCGCCAAGTAGACGACGAGCAATAACGATACTCATCAACTCACCAAGACCAATAGCGGCTAGCAGGTCATCAATGCTGCCCAGTTTGAGATCGGTCAGCACTTCGTTGATGTTTTCTGGGTAGATAGTATCAACAGAGTGACGGCCTAGAGCATGGTTCAGCAGGCGGCGTCCTAAAACTACAGATTCTTCACGGCGCATTGTCTTCAGAACCTGACGGATCTTAGTGCGGGCACGTGAAGTCACCACATAGTTAAGCCATGCAGCATTAGGTCTTGCCCCTGGGGCGCTGATGATTTCGACGGTTTGGCCGTTTTTCAGTGCCTTGCTAAGTGGATATGGATTACGATCCACTCGCGCACCCACACAGGTGTTACCCACATCGGTATGGACGGCGTAAGCAAAGTCTACTGCGGTTGCGCCAAGCGGCAGTTCAACGATACGACCTTTTGGTGTGAACACGTAAATTTCGTCTGGGAACAGATCCGATTTTACGTTTTCAATGAATTCAAAGGAGTTACCAGCACTTTGTTGTAGCTCAAGTAGGCTTTGCATCCAGCGCTGCGCTTTAATTTGTGCAGTGGTGCCAGTACGGTCGCCATTACCCTTGTATGCCCAGTGTGCTGCTACACCTTTATCCGCCATTTGATCCATGTCTTCAGTACGAATTTGTACTTCTACTGGAACACCGTGAGGGCCCACCATTGAGGTGTGTAAGGATTGATAACCGTTCGCTTTTGGTACCGCAATGTAATCTTTCATGCGACCAGGACGTGGCTTATACAGGCTGTGGACTTGACCAAGAACTCTATAACAAGTGTCTGCAGTATCTACGATGACGCGGAAAGCATAGATATCCATGATGGTATGGAATCGCTGCTCTTTGGTTTTCATCTTGTTGTAGATAGAGAAGAGGTTTTTCTCACGTCCCAATACGCGAACGTTGAGGCCAACTTCATTCAGTCGTCCTTCAATCTCGCTATGGATTCGCTGAATCATCTCTTTACGATTACCACGTGCCGATTTCACTACTTCTTTTAGTACGCGATAACGGTTTGGGTAAAGCGCTTCAAAGCCAAGCTCTTCAAGCTCGGTTTTGATGTTGTGAATACCTAATCGGTGCGCAAGTGGCGCATAGATTTCAAGGGTTTCACGAGCAATGCGACGCTTCTTGTCAGGACGAAGAGCCCCAAGCGTGCGCATGTTGTGGGTACGGTCACTCAGCTTAATAAGGATAACGCGAATGTCCTGCACCATAGCGAGAACCATTTTACGGAAGTTCTCTGCTTGGGCTTCTTTACGATCGCGGAATTTAAGCTTATCGAGCTTAGATACGCCGTCGACGAGTTCCGCCACCGTCGTACCGAATTGTTCTTCTAGCTCTTCTTTGGTGACTTCCGTATCTTCAATAACATCATGCAACAGTGCCGCTTGTAGCGTTTCAATATCCAGACGCATTTCCGCGAGGATACGAGCTACAGCAACTGGGTGGATGATGTATGGTTCACCGCTAGAGCGGGTCTGCCCTTCATGGGCATCTCTTGCTACCACATAAGATTGACGCAGAGCCTCAATTTGAGGCTCTGTTAGGTATTCTTGGGCAACGTCTTTAAGGCTATCGAATAGGTACAAATTTTAGGCCCGAAAGTCGATGGAACTCTGATTAGGTACTAGAAATTAACGGGTGTGAGCAATGCTGCTTACTGCCGCTAGTTCTGCAGCTTCTTGCTCTTGCTGCTCTTGACGTTCACGTGCATCTAGTACTTCTTTAGTGATCAAGCCTTCTTCGATTTCGCGAAGTGCGATAACCGTTGGCTTATCATTTTCTTCTGGCACTAATGCATCTTTACCACCGATTTGCATCTGACGTGCGCGGCGAGCCGAAATAAGAACTAGGTCGAAACGGTTACCAACTTTTTCAACAGCGTCTTGAACAGTTACGCGTGCCATAAGAACTCCAATAGTTAACTAAATTTTTGATGACGAGAAAGTATACAGGCTATTACGTTTAGATTCTAGATCACAAATGATCCTATTAGCTACTGTTACTTCTGGTTTATTGCATTATTTGCTTAGGGTGAGGCCCTATTTCGAGCCTCACTTTGCAAGGAAGTGGTTAAAACCACCTTACTCGGCGAGTAGGGCGTCCAACATACCTTTGTATTTCACCGCTTGTTTGTCTTGTTTAAGACGCTCAGCACGCAAAATAGCTTTAAAATCGACAAGTGCGCCGTCGAAGTCGTCGTTGACAATGACGTAGTCGTATTCATTGTAGTGAGACATTTCTGACTTCGCTTCGCTCATGCGTTTGGCGATCACTTCATCACTGTCTTGGCCACGTACGTTCAAGCGACGCTCTAACTCACTGTTAGATGGTGGCAAAATAAAGACACTTTTCGCTTCTGGCATTTGTTCACGGATTTGACGAGCACCTTGCCAGTCGATATCCAAGAATACATCGATGCCTTTTTCTAGTGTCTCTTCAATCCATAGACGAGAGGTACCGTAATAGTTTCCGAAGACTTCGGCGTATTCCAAAAACGCACCTTGCTCGATCAACGATTCAAAATCGGTTTTCTCAACAAAGTGATAATGAACGCCATCTTCTTCACCAGGACGTATACCACGAGTCGTGTGAGACACTGATACTTTCATTGCGTATGTCGGGTTTTTTTCCAACATTGCTGAAATTAAGCTCGATTTACCAGCGCCGCTTGGTGCTGACACGATATAAAGCGTACCTTTACCTATCATTTTTCAGAGTCCACATCTTGGGTTGAAGGGGTAGAGAATATCGTTCTTTGATACTTCTATTCTATACGTTCACTGACCAAAACGTTTAAAAATCGGCCAGAAAAATGGAGGCGAAGAGTATCATGTTTACTAGGAGCTCGACAAGTCATCCGGTGAGTGCTCAGGTAACGAGCGGCTGCATTTAAAAAGGGAGCATAACATCGCAGAAGCATGCTGTGCTTTTTGATTGGCGGGCAAACGTTTGCTTAAATATCAACACCTTGTTTTTAAAGAGATAAAAATAACTCACAAAAGCATTGATTTATTCCTGAGTCTGATTAGAATTCGCGCCAATATTTTCATCGCGCATACGTTTGCGTCCCCCATTTTATCGCTATAGGTCCTACTGTGAGTGCAGAATTAACCGGGCAACGCCAAGCTAGCCCTTCTATCATCGAATCCACCTTCAAAGTGAGTGAGCGTAAGTCCACTATCGGTACCGAAGTATACGCTGGCTTTATCACTTTCCTTGCTATGAGCTACATTTTGGCGGTAAACCCAGCCATTTTGGGTGATATACCTGGAATGGAGCGTGGCGCTGTATTTACGGCAACGGCTTTGGCTGCGGCCTTCGCTACGCTAATCATGGGTATTTTCGGTAACTACCCAGTGATGCTTGCCCCCGGCATGAGCATGAACGGTTTCTTTAAAGGTATGTTGCTCAGTGGTTCAGTGGCATTGGTTTGGCATGAAGCGCTGCTTGGCATCTTCTTCTCGGGCGTTATCTATCTCATTTTATCGCTAACTAAAATACGCAAAGCAATGATTGAGTCGATTCCAGAAGATTTGAAACTCGCTATTACCGTTTCTCTTGGTTTGTTTATTGCGTTTCTTGGCCTCAAGAATGCGGGCATTATCATATCTAACCCAATTATTCTCGTCAGTATGGGCGATATTTCTGATCCGAAAGTCATCATCGCGTATATCAGTATCTTTATCGCATTAGGCTGTATGGTTCGCGATATTAAGTTGGCGACATTTATCTCTTTTGTGTCCGCCATCGTGCTTACGATTCTAGCTGATACCTTTATGGGAACCAACAATGCACCGATCCCAGAGCAACTCGTGGCAATGCCACCAAGCATGGCGAGCAGCTTTGGTGCCATCTTTGATTTCTCAGGAATTACCGCAGAAAAGATGTTTGATCTGCTGTTTATTATGATCATCTTTTTGATTGTCGATTTCTTCGATGGACTCAGTACTATCGTAGGGGTAGGTCGTGATGCGGGCATCATTGATAAAGACGGTAAGGTGCCTAATGCACGCTCAGCGCTAATTGCTGATGCAGGTGGTACAGTAATGGGTTCAATGTTTGGTACCACATCAGTCACGGCATTCTCAGAGTCTGGTATTGCCTCATCGCAAGGTGCAAAAACTGGCTTAGCGGCAGTTGTTGTAGCGGGTCTGTTCCTGTTATCACTCTTCCTATACCCGTTGTTCTCGTTATTCTCTGCGGCAATGGTAGCGCCAGCTATGGTCGTGGTTGGTATCTATATGATTGGTCGCTTAGGCGATATTAAATGGGAAAAGAAAGAGTCTCGCATCGCTGCCTTTTTCACCATTATGTTTACCGTATTAAGCTTCTCACCAGCAAACGGTATGGCGATGGGCTTTATCAGTTATGCATTTAGTATGGTTGTGGCAGGGAAAGGGAAACAGGTGCATCCTGTGATTTATGTGTTGTCTGTGGTGTTTATGGCGTATTTGGTGTTGTTATAATTACTCTTCAAGCATAGTTAGCAAAAAAAGCAGGCAATTACGCCTGCTTTGTTAATTAAATAATGTGTTGGTTCGATGGTGTTTACTCAAACACGATTTTTGATTCTTCCTCGCCTTTGTTGTCAACTCTAAGGAAGCCGTTATCGCCAGTCAAACGAGAACCTGCAACGTAACCTTTTGAACAGCTCGGAGGGGCTGGATAGCTATAACCTATCATCTCAGTTAGATAGTAAGAAAGTTGAATCTGAAAGACTCTATCGCATTTGGCTAAGGTTACTTCAGCCAAGTCAATATTGCTCTTTTTATCTGAGGAAATGTAGATTGGAACTTTGTAATTAGACTCGTGGTTAAAGTTTCCGTGACCAGCAGTGCTCTTAGTCACGTACTGACCATGATCTGATGTCATGATAAGTACCCAATCTTCGGGAGCCTTTTGCTCTAGGCGAGTTTGAATTTGTTTAATCAGATCGTCTGTATAATGAACACTATTCATATATTCTGCATAGTCAGTATCAGATCCAAAAGGCTTGTAGCTGTCTGGCGTTCTCTCTGCATATGGCATATGTGAACCCGTTTGATGAAGAATAATGAGGTTCTTTTCATTTAGGTCCACACCATCTAACCAATTCAATAATTCGTCGTCCAGTACCCCTTTATAACTGTTGCTCGTTATGCTGTAAGAGTCATCATAATGATCGATCCAACCTCTACCAAGTAAAGACATTAAACTTAAGCCATAATTTGCCTGTGTAGAATAGAAGTGAGTGTGGTAACCATTTTCTTTTGCTAGACGGAAGATGTTGGTATCGCCGCTACCAATTTGTTTCACACCATTCGGTTTGGCTATAGCATTAAAGAAAAATGGCAGGCTAACGTCGGTAAAGAGCCCTCCAGAGTAACCTTCTGCAATGAAGCGATTAGTTTGCTTCGATTGTTCTTCAAGCCATGGTGTTGTAGGTTCCGAATAGCCGTAAACGCTCATGTATTCGGATGATAGACTTTCGCCCATAATAACGACTATATTATGAGCGCTGCCGCTTGAAACATAGGACGGTGCTTCGCTTTTAAACGGTTTTACTCTAGAAAGTCCAAAAACTTCTTCTGGCACCACTCGGGCGGCGAAATACCCCCAAGTGTAAAATGAGCTCTTTATAGTGGAGTGGTACATAACTGGCAATCTACCGAGAGTGTTAGATTGGTTAATGCTCTGTCGAACGGGATAAAAAAGGACGATAGCAACTGCAATGATACTTACCCAGCGTTTCTTATTTTGGATATTTTTACGACCCATAAATAACAAAACGAGTCCCGAAAAGACTAGAAAGATAGCGAAGAATGTTACCCCCATCGTTTTAGCCGCATCTTTTCCAGATATTAGTACTTCCAGAAATTTCTCGAATAACAACCACAGCTTTATTGGCGTTATGAAATAACCATAGTTAGAGATGCTAAATAGCTGAATTGCATAAGATAAAAATAAGAATCCACCTAAAATGCTTGCAGCAAACCAGGAGCGTGAGTAGCTAATTAGTAAACCGAATATAAGAACAAACAAAGGGATATTGTAAGGTTCGCCTATTGGAACAATATCATAATGGGCTCTTACTAGTGCTTCAGCAATAACCAATAATAGGCTCACAAAAACTGACCGCACGATAGCGCTGAGTAATGTCCCATTCATAAACCAATTTATGGGGTGGAATCGGATATCTAGATTTTCTCGTTTCATATGCTCTTAGTGAAAACAAAGGAGAGTGGGCCACAACAATTTCCACTTATGGTGTGGAAATATCGAAAAAAGAGAAGTGTCTGTTGTAGGGAGGATGCTGCACACTAAGCTCTCAGATTTAGTACAATAGACAGGATTCGCTCAATTATTGTCAAATCAAATTCAATATGTCAAAACGCCCTATGCGGGCAAAGGGCGTTTTGGTTAACTGGGACTTTTCGATATCGATTAAGCTTCTGTGCCTATTGCCTTAGTCAAGAGCTGGATATATTGTTCTTCGACATTGTGTCTATGTTTCAATAATGCTTCACTCTTATCTGCGATATTCTCTATTGTAGAATCAATAAGCTTGAGGAAGTCATCTGTACTGATACTCAGATCAACCATTTCTGCTAGAAAACCTTTAACAGTGCTTGCTCGTGGATCGTGCGCAATCATAATTCCTGGAGTACCTTGTGAGGCACACATTCCGATGCCATGAACACGATAGCCAATCATCAAGTCGTACTCAGAGAAGATATCGCGATAGTCTTTGGCATCAAACGAGTATCTAAGGGTCTCATTAGGAAAATCTTTCTTAAACTCGGAAAGCTCATCAATATAATGCGCTACAAACTCGATTTCATAATCTTGACTATACTTTTCTAGAATAGCTCGGTAACTCTTCATCATGAAATCATAGGTTGTCTGAGAGACATTGTTACATGCAACTGCACTTGCTGTACCATAAAGTATGCCAATTTTCTTGACCTTGTTTACTTTTCTATAATCTCGACTTGAAAAGAGCGCAGGGCATGGTAATTGATGGCCGCCAATTTCTTTAAGTCCGTTGTAACTATCATTATCACGACAAGTAATTAATTTTGCCTTCTTAAAGACTTTTTGTTCGTCCTCAGAGAAGCTCTCATCTCCAAAGTGAACGGGACTACTTGTACCTAATCCCATAAAAAGGGTTGGCACATCATATTCTAAAATAGAACGATACAGTTTTCTCGTCCTTAAGCCTCGCCATTCTGGTGAACCTGCGAAGACAGCAAAGTCAGCGTAGTCCATAGGCATACGATCTTTTACCGAGTTATCTAAAAACTTTTCAACAAAGTCTTTGCCTAAGGTGTTATCGATTTTTTTGATGAAATCGTATTTTCGAGCTCGTCTAATCTGTGGGTTACGATTAAAAATGATTGGGTTGTGTTTACCGATAACCTTTTCAAGTAAGTACTGGGTACCCATTAGGATAAACTCATCTCCCGGATTCCACTGACGGGTGGTGGAGTAAACTACATTTTTCATTATCTGTGCCTGTTTATTTATGGGGTCAGCTTTAAGCTAATATTACTCGATATTTTGAATTTGTTCACGCATCTGCTCAATCAAAACTTTAAGTTCAACCCCCGACGCGGTGATATCTGTACTGATAGATTTAGACGCCAGTGTGTTCGACTCACGGTTGAACTCTTGCATCATGAAATCAAGACGACGACCTACAGAGCCTCCTTTCTTCAAGATGTTGGTTGTCTCTTTTACGTGAGAGTCTAAGCGATCCAGTTCCTCAGCAACGTCTGATTTCTGCGCCAGTAGAATGAGTTCTTGCTCTACGCGTGAGGCATCAAGCTCGATTTTTGCTTCTTCAAACTTGCTCAGTAGGCGTTCACGTTGCCACTCAAGGATTTCTGGCATGCGAGCACGGACTTTAACTACTTCAGTAGCGATCGCTTCAAGACGCTGGACGATTAGCGCCTTCATATTTTCACCTTCACTAGCACGAGCATCGATGAAGTCGCTAAGACCTTGTTCGAAACCCTCAAGCAGTGCTTTATTGATGGTATCCATATCTTGCTCTGGTGTTTCCATTACACCTGGCCATTGCATCACTTGGAATGGATTTAGGCGGCTATCTTCACCTGTCATTGTCATAACTTGCTTTGCTGCACCAATCACTTGCTGAGCCAGTGTCTCGTTGATGCTTAGCTCACCTTTTGCAGCAGGGTTTGCTTCGAAGCGCAAGTGGCATTCGACTTTACCGCGTGCTAGGCGTTTACGGAAACGTTCACGAAGTACAGGTTCTAGACCACGAAACTGCTCAGGAAGACGGAAGTAAGTTTCTAGATAACGTTGGTTTACTGAGCGGATTTCCCATACTGCGCTACCCCAGTCACCTTTGACTTCTTTACGCGCGTATGCGGTCATGCTGTAGATCATGGATTGATTTCCTTGGATTGATAAATTGTTCAAACTGTCTTCATGTTAGCATAGTGAGGTGCGCTAAGTCATACACGTTGAGATATCCAATGGTAGATGTTTTGAATTGTCCCTAGCACTTAGGATGCTAGACCCGTAAAGCCATCTTCGCTATAATCCTCGCCCAACCAAATCCTCTTCCCCAACAAAGGTAATGTCCATGCGTCCAAATGATCGCGCAGCAGACCAAGTGCGCCCAATAAAAATTACTCGCAACTATACCGCTTATGCAGAAGGTTCTGTATTAGTCGAGTTCGGCAATACCAAAGTGTTGTGTAATGCAACGGTTGAGGAAAATGTCCCTCGTTGGCTAAAAGGCCAAGGTAAAGGCTGGGTAACGGCAGAATACGGCATGCTACCACGCTCAACGCATTCGAGAATGCGTCGCGAAGCAGCAAGTGGTAAGCAAGGCGGCCGTACTATGGAAATCCAACGCCTAGTCGCCCGCAGCCTTCGCGCTGTTGTTGATTTAGAGGCTATGGGTGAAATCATGGTCACTGTTGATTGCGATGTGATTCAAGCAGACGGTGGTACACGTACGGCGTCTATTTCGGGTGCAAGTGTGGCAATGGCGGATGCGTTCGCTCATTTAGTCGCTAAAGGCAAACTAAAAGCGAACCCAATGAAAGGCCATGTTGCTGCGGTATCGGTTGGTATCTTAGGCGAAGATATCCTATGTGATCTGGAGTACACCGAAGACTCTGCTGCTGATACTGATATGAACGTGGTAATGACTGAAGACGGCCGAATGATTGAGATTCAGGGGACCGCTGAAGGCGAACCGTTCACCCACAAAGAATTAATGGCATTGCTGGAGTCAGCAAATAAAGGTATTGCCGAGATCGTGACAGCTCAGAAGCTGGCATTAGAAGATTGATTGATAGCTCCCGTAAGGGGGCTATTTTTTTGAGTAAAGAAAACACTAATCAAAAAAACGTAATCCTCACGAAAGTGAAGATCTTTGTCTGCGAGTGCTGTGTTCAAATTATGTGAGTCACTTGTTGCACGAGATTCCCTTTTTCAAGGGGATGACGATTGTACTGCGTGGGTGACGCGACGTACATTGTGAATAAAATTAAAGAGAGAGAAAAATGAAAGCATACCAGCGTGAATTTATTGAATTTGCACTAGAAAAAGAAGTTCTAAAATTTGGCGAATTTACCCTTAAATCTGGTCGTAAAAGCCCTTATTTCTTCAACGCTGGGCTTTTCAATACTGGCCGCGACCTTGCACGTTTAGGTCGTTTCTATGCAGCAGCGTTAGCAGATTCTGACATTGACTATGACGTGCTGTTTGGCCCGGCATATAAAGGTATCCCTATTGCGACAACGACGGCAGTTGCGCTGGCTGACCACCACGATGTGGATACTCCATACTGTTTCAACCGTAAAGAAGCAAAAGACCATGGTGAGGGTGGTAACTTGGTTGGCAGCCCATTAGAAGGCCGCATTATGTTGGTTGATGATGTAATTACCGCCGGAACAGCGATTCGCGAGTCGATGGAAATCATTAAAGCTAACGGCGCAGATCTAGCAGGCGTACTTGTTGCTATTGACCGTCAAGAAAAGGGTAAAGGCGAGCTATCAGCGATTCAAGAAGTAGAACGTGACTTCGGTTGTGCGGTCATTTCGATTGTAAGCTTAACTGACCTTGTGACCTTCCTTGAAGAGAAAGGTGATAACGCTGAGCACTTAGAGGCGGTGAGAGCCTATCGTGCTGAGTACGGTATCTAACCAATAGCAAAGTTAAAAAAGGGTCGGTATGTTTGCATACCGACCCTTTTTATTTTTAGTTACTTGGCTTTATTTTACAAAGCAACGCCATTCTATCGTGACTCTCGGCTACAGCTTGCTTGCTACAGTCGTACTTTTCCTTAAATGGAATAAAGTCACGTTGCCTATCTTTGAATGAAATGATGTAGAACTCGTTTAACCCTTTCACTTGGTCATCCGATTCAAACACCTTAGCTTGACCGTTACTGTAGTACTGACCTGAGTATGACCTTGGGTAGACGTAGAAAGTACGTACATTAGGATCGATAGTTTCAAAGATCGCCTTATCACTATTATCAGCAACCTTTCCTGTTGCCAACATGTAAGTTGCTGCAATCAGCGCCACTGGAACGATTAGTGATGCCATAGCTAACCAAATGGTGTCCTTTTTCTTCCAGAAAATAGCCAACAAAAGACCGATAGCTGGCGTGCCTGGGAGAACATAGGTTGGCAAGATATTGCTCGACATAGTAAATAGAATCAGCGGAGACAACGCCCACCAAATTGCAAAACTGGTAAAACCGTGATTCTGCTTTGCTTGTTCCCAACCAAATTTAGCGCGAACCAACATCAAAATTGGCAGAATGATCGACCACGGTAAAACCGCTAGCAACCAGAAGAACCAGATTTTACCTTTTGGCTCTTGATGACCAGAGCCGTAAAGATCGCCCGTCCAACCAGGCTCTACAAAACGCTTGTAGTGCTCACCAACAATAAAGTAATCAATGAAACCTGGCGTAGCACGCTCTGCCATGATGTACCAAGGTAAGGCGATAGCGAGCATTAACAATGTGCCCTTTATGATGGGGAATCGACGCCATAGTTCAACAAATGCACCGATAATACCGTGCTGAATCACCATCCAAGGGAACACAGCCAAACCAAACAATACGATGGCAACCGGCCCTTTAGCTAGCAAACCTATCGCTAAGCCTACAAAGCCAACGTAACCCCATAGTGTCTCACCGCGCCAGCATTGATAGAAGCCTATCATTGCTAGTGTTAGACCTACAGTGAGCGCCATATCCGTCATCACAGCGCCAGCAGATATAGAGAATACTAGAGTTGTCGATAACACAACGGCTGCAACAAGTGGATTATAACCATTCTTTTTAGCAAACCAAGCTGCTGCCCAGACCACTAACACACCAGCAATCCAGTGTGGAAGACGTAACGTAAACTCAGACAAACCAAACAGCTCAACGCTCGCAGCACTCATCCAAGTGAATAGCGGCGGTTTGCCCCAGAAAGGCACGCCATAATCAAATAGAGGTGTTAACCAGTTTCCGGTTTCCACCATCATTCTCGCCATTTCTCCATAACGTGACTCGGTCGTATCCATAAGAGGATAAAGTCCAAGAGAAAGTAGGCGGATGAGCAACGCACCAATCAGCAAGGTCCACAGCGCTCGCTCTTTATTAATCATTTTGTTAGCTCCAACTTGTCGCCAAAACAGATAACAGGATTTCTGTTACAAACAAAACAGGATGATAGCTATATCATCCTGCCAAATAAAAACTCACGAAGTCTCACACATTCTTTAAGTGTAGGTCAATAAATTGGCAATCAATCTATTGTTAGGGAGTGTAATTTTATAAACAAAATTCAAATGTTAAACGACTTTCTTAGTTTGAAGTGCAGCTTCAATCAGAGGTGGTACAAATTGACTGACATCGCCACCATGTATGGCCACTTCTCGAACCAAGGTCGAAGAGATGAACGCATGCTCTTCTGCTGGTGTAAGAAATACACTCTCTAAACCAGGTAGCAAACGTCGGTACATATTGGTCAACCCGAACTCATATTCAAAGTCGACAGTGGTTCGTAAACCACGAATAAGCACATTGGCTTTTTCGTCTTCAGCAAAGTTGACCAAGAGGCCGGAAAACCCTTTGACAGAGACATTGTCCAAATGCTGGGTCACCTCTTGGGCGAATTCAACACGCTCATCAAGTGTAAACATGGTGTTCTTACTCGGGCTTGCGGCAATCGCGATGATCACTTCATCAAACATGGTGGCCGCTCGTTCAATAAGGTCAAGGTGGCCATTGGTGATAGGGTCAAATGTACCAGGGTAGATAACTCGAGATAAACGCTTTTGGGTCACAATGTTTGCTCTAGTAAGAAATTTTGTTCAGTGTAACATTTTATAGATGCGAACAAACAGACACGCAACAGTTATCATTAATCCAATGACTTGCTATTATCCTTGAGTCGCTAGGTATACGAGATAAAGAGAAAGATCACATGAAAAACATTCTGGTAGTTCGAAACGATAAAATCGGTGATTTTATGTTGGCCTGGCCGAGCTTTGCGATGCTCAAAGCGTCTATGCCGGAATGCCGTATTACTGCGCTTGTACCAAGCTATACTGTCGCTTTAGCCAAAGCTTGTCCGTGGATTGATGAAGTGATTATTGATTGTGGAGACAAGGCGGATAAACGCACTCAGGCGACACTCGTGAATACCTTGAAAGGTGCGAAGTTCGATGCATCGATTAATTTATTCTCAACGACATATAACGCTTTATTGGTTTGGAAAGCAAAAATCCCATACCGACTCGCCCCTGCAACTAAGCTGGCGCAAATCTTCTATAACAAACGTATCAAACAAAAGCGCTCGCAAAGTGCTAAGCCAGAATATGAATACAACCTAGACCTTATCCGAGCGTTTTTGACAGACCAAGGTATCAAAATTGTTGAACCACGCGCGCCGTATTTCTCTTTTTCCCTCGATGCGTTAGCTAAGCAAAAAGAAAAGCTCTCTTCTCAGCTAGAACTAAATAAAGCTAAACCATGGATCTACGTACATGCGGGAAGTGGTGGCTCAGCCAATAATCTATCTCTAGATCAATATTGTGAATTGATTACTAGTATCGAACAAAGTGCAGAAATCGTGCTGACAGCGGGTCCTGGAGAGCAAGACAAAGCAAGAGAACTGCAACAGCTGCTTGCGAGCAACAGTATTCGAAGTGTTGTTTATGACAAAAATGATGGGCTGGTGGACTTTTCATGCTCACTCGCGTGTGCGAGTTTGTTTATCGCAGGCTCTACAGGCCCGTTACATATCGCGGCTGCTCTTGACGTTCCAACCGTCGGCTTTTTCCCTGCGAAGCGTTCGGCAACTCCGCTGCGTTGGAAACCTTTAAACTCAGACGGTAGGCACATTGCTTTCTGCCCACCTAAAGCTGAGGACAAAGCGAGCCAAGAGAATATGACTCGCATTGATTTAGTTAAGGTGATTGCTGAACTTAATCCTTGGGCGGCTCAGTACTTGTCCTAACCCACAAGTCAGCGTATTTCACAAAGGTGGAGTGCGCTGACAAAATTGATAACAAAAATCCCTGCTTACCATCCAAGAATCCGGCTTTAATAATGTACATTTTTACAAAGCACGCAATGGCATGAATAATCCCTTGGGAGATACTTGAGCGTTTTCCGCGTTTCTCTCGTTGTTCTGCCCAAGCTTTTGCGTAGCCAGCCGATTTGACTAAATAATGATGGATATCATCGTAGGTGTAGTGGATTAAGTCACCTTTCAACGTCTCAACTTGCATGTGGCCATTTGTTTCAACTTTTTCGTGAACCAAAGAATCATCGTATTGAGTTAGTTTGGTTGGATAAAGACGCAATACTTTGTCAGGATACCAGCCGCAATGCTTGATAAAGCGCCCAAATACCCAGCTAAGGCGGGCAAATTGGTAGATAGTGGAGGGTAGGTTCTTTTCTACAGCCTCTACAATACTTTGCTTAAGCTCTGGCGTGACTCGCTCATCGGCATCAAGCCAGAATACAAAATCTGACTCTACATGACTTTGTGCCAAACGTCGTTGCGGTCCAAATCCTGGCCACTCAGGATTTACGTGAAACTTCGCACCAAACTCCGCTGCTATTTCCGCGGTATCATCAGTACTACCAGAATCCATAATGACGATTTCATCCACCCAGCCTTGCACAGACTCGAGACAGGCACGCAGGTGCTTGGATTCGTTTTTTACAATCATTGCGACAGCAAGTGTTGGTTTGGTCACGGTAATGGTCCTTGGTTTGTACCCCGGTTATTATAGAGGGATAATGTAATTCGTAAATTTTCGCCGTCCCCAATTATCTCGTCATCCTCACGAAAGTGAGGATCTCCCAAAGCGAGCGACTACGTGATTAACGGCATAGTAATTAAAGCGTACTCAACTCCGCAGCGCGCTTCATGAGTTCCCCTTTTTCAAGGGGATGACAGTGGGTTTACTCCTTGGATTAACCTAATCTTTCCGCCTCGATAACCCGATCGAACATTTCAATCACGTTATCTGACGAAATTCGCTGCATTGCTTTCTTATCCTTAACTCGAGCCCGCCAACTCAGTTCTGCACTAGGTTTTCCCGTCTCAGCTAAAATCGCCTCTTCATAGACAGACACTACATAATCCTGATAGTTATACGGCCCAGTGCGCTTAGGGTTATGGTGAGCATACAGGCCAATAACTGGAGTTCCCATGGCGTTAGCCATATGAGTAGGGCCAGTGTCTGGCGCAATAACTAAATCGGCTAGATCAAGAAGGGCAAGCATTTGGAGTAAGCTACTTTTACCAACCAGATTAGTAATAGGCGATGAGAGGCTTTTCTCAATCTTTTCACTAAGCTCAATTTCGATCTGAGCAGGGCTCCCCGCGAGTTGTACATTCCAGCCTAACTGTATCGCATGTTCTATTACATCCACATAGCCTTCGGCGGTCCAGTTCTTATAGCCTTTACTTGCCGCGGGCACGATGACCAAATTGCGCCTATTAGCAATATATTGCTTAGCCCAGGCATGATCGTCTTCAGAGTATTGAAGTTGCCATGTAGGTTCTGTGGCTGGTATACCCAGCGCTTCGTCAAAAGCCATCAGTCCATCAAGAACGTGCATTTTTCCTGGGGAAGGCACTTTTACATTAGTAAACAGTCCTTGAAAGTCTTGCGCACGCTCTCCATCAAAACCAAGTTTATATTTTGCCTTGATGCCTAGCGTCGCAATGCTAGCGCGAAATGCGTATTGCATGTGTAACAGAGCGTCAAATTGCTGTCCTTTCAATTGCTGCCAAAGCTGCTTGTAGCCTTGCCAACCAGCTTTCTTATCAAATACAACAACCTTGATACCAGTAATGCTCTCTAACAACTGAGCCTCAAGCTTACCAGTAATCCAAGTGATTTTAGTCTCGGGCCAATAGGTCTGAATGGCTTGCACGGCTGCAATGGTATTACAGACATCACCAATGGCAGACAGGCGTAAAACGCAGATAGATTGAGGTGGGGTATCAAAAAGTGCCATAAAATCGCAAAGCTAGAGACAGATGTAAAGATTATGCAGGGGGGCGGAATGAATGTAAAATCAGATGGATGGAAAATGACTCTCCACCTGCATGTAGCCCCCTTATATTGGAGCAAGAAATTGAAAACAGTTCAAAACAACAACACAACTTACTGGTTTGATGAAAGCTTGCTAAAGGAGCCTATCGAAAAGGTGTTTGACCCTAAATATTGGCAAGACAATAACCGAGTCATTGGTAGCGCTCAAGGGCGCGGAACAACGTGGTTTGTAGAAACACAAACTATTGAGGGAGCGCTGCGTCATTATCGCCGTGGAGGCTTGTTCGGTAAATTGGTGAAAGACCAGTATTGGTTTTCGAGCTGGGACAAAACTCGCAGCTATCAAGAGTTTCAATTGCTTCAAACCTTGATTAAAGCTGGGGTCAATGTGCCAAGACCGATCGCTGCACAGGCAACTAAAATAGGCTTTTATTACAAAGCTGATTTGTTGAGTGAAAGAATCCCCAATGCTCGAGATCTTGTTTCTATTTTGCGGGAGCAGGCGTTGCCAAAGTCAATGTATCGTAAGATTGGTAAAGAAATTCGCAAGATGCATCAAGCACAGGTGAATCACACAGATCTCAATATCCATAATATCTTAATTGATGATCAGGGGAGAATTTGGATTATTGACTTTGATAAATGTCGCCAACAATCAGGTAATACCTGGAAGCAGGATAACTTGAGAAGATTACGTCGTTCCTTTGATAAGGAAGTGGCTAGGGAAAGTATACACTTTGCTCCGGATTGTTTTTCTGTGCTACTTAAAGAAGTGCAATGATACAGGACTGAAAAGTAGCTCTGTATCATTTACCGCAAGTTAGGGCATTTCTCTAATGTATGACAAGGTACTGTTAAGTGCGCCGACACTTTCTTCTACAACTTTATTTGCTGCGTTTACTCGCCCTAGACGGAGGCTATCATCATTGAGCAGTTTCTCAACACTCTCCGCTAGCTCATCTTCATCATTGATGACCTCTAGAGCATCAACTTCCAATAACATTTTTACTATCTGAGAGAAGTTGAAGTAACTAGGCCCAGTAACAGTCGCAACTCCGATTGCTGCGGGCTCAAGGAGATTATGTCCTCCTACTTTATTACCCAATAAGCTTCCTCCCATGAAGCATACATCACTTGCAGCGAGATACATCATCATGTCACCCATGGTATCACCCAAAAACACATGAGCGTGTTCTGGAAGTTTATGTAGGTGTTGACTGCGTCGTACTACTGAGAGATTTTGTTTCTTACAAAGTTGCTCAACGTCATTAAATCTTTCAGGGTGGCGGGGTACTAAAACAAGCAATATATTAGGATTTGTTTCTAGTATCTTTTTGTGAGCGGCCAGCACTTGAATATCTTCACCTTCATGGGTACTTGCTGCAATCCAAACTGGTCTATTGGAACCCAAAATTGTACGTAGTTCTTTTCCTTGATAAAGCGTGTGTTCATTGACTTTTATATCAAATTTAATTGAACCGGTGATAGATACTTTGTCTGATGTCACTCCTAATCGCCGGAATCTTTCAGCGTCCTCCTTGAACTGGCAACACAATCGAGTAATGTGCTGAGCGGCTAACCAGAAGAAAGGGCGAACTTTGCTATAGCTTCGATATGAACGCTCGGAAAGCCTTGCGTTTATCACAATAATAGGAATATCGGCTTTGCTCACTTCGGTGAGTGTATTTGGCCAAAGTTCTGTCTCAATAATCACCAATTTAATCGGTTTTACTACTCTCAAGAAACGACGAATAGCAAAACCAAAATCGAGCGGCATATAACGATGTTCTGCAATGGATGAAAGTTTGAGCGCTTGTTCTGCGCCTGTTGGGGTTGTTGTAGTCACGAGGATCTTATGTTCTGGATTCTCGGAAGCGTATTGGCGCACTAAAGGAGTAACAGCTAAAACTTCCCCAACCGAGACAGCATGAAACCAAACTACGGGCTGAAACGATTTGTTTGTCAATGGTGGCGTTAGGCCAAAATGCTCACGCCACCTTTTTCCTACACTCGGCCTGCCGTGCTTTTTCTTAAATAAACTAAATAAGAAAAAAGGAGAGACCAAAGTTAACAGTACGGTATATATAAAACGTAGCATATATTACTTCCTGTTAGGTAATAACCGTTCTTTGAGCAAGTAATTGTTTACCTGAGACACATAGTCACTCTTATATGAATACTTTAGGCTATCTTGAGAGGCTAGCACGTTAAGTGCTAGTAAGTAGCCGAAGCTTGCTATTAGCATAATTCGCAGCTTTTTATCACTTGAGAAAGTGTCTCGAATTGCTCTAGTAAACCTGTACCGCTCAACCCAACGTGAGAACTTCGAGTCAGAGTAAACTTTTTCTATGTTTGCTCGCTTTTGCTGGGTTAGAAATCTGAAAACGCCACTCGAAATAGGAATAATCGCAAATGGGTAAACAAGAATTAGATGCCAGTATGAGAAAGTGATTGGAGAGAGCGCTGCGCTTATAATGACCCCAACAATTGCCCCAAAGGCATAAAGCTCTAGCCAAGCGATCGAGGTGATGTCATCTTTCGAACGTAGAATAATTGGTTTTATCCGTTTCCACCAAAGCCAATTTAATCGAGCTGAAACAATTACACTGATACCGCCGACCAAGAATATAAATACTTTCCACAAAGTTAAGGCGGTCAGTTTAAGGAGTTCAATCTGTGTCAACCAATCAAACTCACTATAAGCAATTACTTTGTTAGAAAACAGCATTGAACCATAACGTAGCCAATAGAGTATAGCTTTAAGGACTGGGTAAACATGCACTAGGCCATAACCGATATAGCGGTCACTTTCATGAGAGGTGGAACTCTGATTCGCAATTTCTTGTAAGTAGGGTATCAGTGATGCTGCAATTGTAAGAACTGCTGCAATAGCGCCAAACCAAGAGACTTTTCCCATATCACGATACAGAAGATAACCCGATATCACTGCTAAAATTGGCCAAGAATAGTGGAGCTGCATTGCAAGGCCGATAGAGAGGACGTGTATGAATGTATAACCAAAAGATTTGGTTATCCTCATTTTGGAAGCTGACCATAAATGCATGGCAGCAAATAAGCAGAGGTATGAAGGGTTATAAAGAATGCTATCGTAAAGAAACCAAGGGTTTAACCAGTATAAGGCCAGAAATATTAGTCGGGCAAGCTGACAGTGTTTACCGGCAAACGTATTTTTAATAACATTATCAAGCAATATCAAAGAAACAACGCGTAAAGCTATTAAGAGGAACATAGGCGACCATGGTGAATCCCACAATAATAATGGACCTCCAATTAACCAAGTAGATAGTGAACCTGGAACGTTCCCTACAGCGCTTGCTGCATTGCCAAAGTTTAGCCAGGTGCCTTGGTAGACGCCCAAATAGCCCTTGTAGAGCATCTGGGTTTGGTCGCCCGTAATGATCTGGTTTTGAGCGTACATAAAGCAAAAAAGCAGACCTAGAGAAAATCCTAATGCATAAAGCCAAGTAAAAGCGCGATCGACTTTTGAGTTTAACGACATTCGATTGTTCTCACTTATTTAGTGTGTTGTGAAGGCTGGTTGTCTGAAAATGTCCAAACCTTATGGATGATGTAGGTTACGATTGGTAGGATAAACACAACCATAATTACTCTCAGATAACTATTGAGGTCAGAGAACATTTCACTGATTCCTTGAGCCACTAGTAATGCACCAAATTGAACTATGAAGAAGCGTAGTGCGTTTCCAAAGTTTATGCGATTTTTGAAGACCAGTAGAGTTTGCGAAAAATACGAAAAAACAAACGCTAAACTGAACCCAAAGACATTTGCGACAAATACGTTATCTTGCATGAGGTGCAAATACATAAAAGCAACGCCAACATGAATAGCAGTCGCTATGCCACCGGTCAATGCGAATCGGACAAGCCTATACTGTAATAGACGCTCAATCAGAGTGGACATCATTTTTGCTATTTTTATTGGTTGGCGTATTATTGAGGTAGCTGTCTTCTTCGATGATATAAGTTGGTCTACGCTTTGATTCCATGTACAGGCGACCAATATATTCTCCCATGACACCTATGCCAATTAATTGCACGCCACCAAGGAATAGCACTATAGTGATTGTAGACGCATAACCCGGTGCATCAATCCCATACATCAATGTTTTAATTACGGTAAAGCTCCCATAAATAAATGCAAGAGCTGAAATTAACGAACCAATGTAAAGCCAGATTCGCAAAGGTGCTGTACTAAAACTAGTGATGCCGTCTAAGGCGAAGTTCCATAACTTCCAACCGTTAAAACTAGTCTCACCTGCCTCGCGAGCCTCACGCTTGTATTCGATTACTGAAGTTTTAAATCCAACCCATGAGAAGATGCCCTTCATAAAACGCTGGTTTTCGGGTAGCAATTGAATCGCATTGACCACTCTACGGTTGATAAGGCGAAAATCCCCCACATTTTCTGGAATTTCAACTTGTGCTACGGCGTTGTGAAATTTATAAAACAGCTCAGCAGTTAGCTTTTTTGCCCACGAATCGGTACTTCTATCGACTCGCTTAGCTACCACTACGTCAAACCCTTTTTCCCATTCTTGCAAGAAATCATGTATCAACTCCGGTGGGTCTTGTAAATCTGCATCAATTGGAATCAACACTTCGCCGCGAGCGACATCTATTCCAGCTGTCAGCGCTGCCTCCTTACCGAAGTTTCTTGATAAGTTAATAACTCTAACTTGTGGGTACTGTTCATGAAGCTGCTTCATGACCTTTAGGGTACTATCTGTACTACCATCATTAATTAGTATTACCTCGTACGAGTAGCTAGTATCAGCTAGGACTTGGCTGATACGCTTCATAAAGCTCCCTAAAACCTCTTGCTCGTTATAGCAAGGGCAAACTATGGAAATGGTTGGATTGTTATTTAAATTCTTGGTCAACATGCTAATGCCTTGCTGGTAAGTTTCATTATCAATCAATAACACATAGAGTCAGGCGTTATTATTGCTCTAATCAGACACTTTATTTTGAAGTTTGTTAATAAATTGTCTATTGCTTACTGTCATTCGTACGAATCTATAGAAACGATTCAACTCTCTTGTGAGTTTGAAGTACAAAGGAACACGAGTCTTTTCTTCGCATTGAATAAGGGAACCCATATCATGAGGGGCTTCAATAGCTGGTGGGGAAATGTTGAAGCTGTACATACCATGACGGAAAGATTCTGAAATATAATTATCGACTGCGCACAACCATTCTTCACTGTGCTGAAGAAGCTTTTGTGCCCCCTGTGGAGTAAGAACATACCCTGTTGTTCCACATGAGTTATCAAACAAAAATCGACGTTCAAAGCCACCAACAGAGTTTATAGGGAACCACTTTGAAGTCCTCTTTTCTAGCCTTAAGTACTCTATATCCTTAATAAGTAATGGTAATTGACTAAAGGCGTTTTCGAAACTCTCTGTTGGTAGAAAGTCATCTTCAAGAAGAACAATAGGCTCGTCGAGCTCTAGACATTTTTCCCAGAGTAGTAGATGGCTAGCAAAGCACCCCTTCTCTCCTGGAGACAGAGGTCTGCTTCTGAATACTTTGCGATATGTGTCATTGACTCTTCTTTCTAGTCGCTCAGGCAAGCCTTCCCTGCCATTGATTGCATCAAAAAAGGTAAACTGGTAGTTTGTTTCACTAAATATGCGCTTTACTCGTTCACGTCGCTCAGTTGCATCGGGAAGACTGATGACAAAAATTCGCATTTCTTGGTTTTGAACAACACTCGACGGATTCATTTCAAATACACTCTTTTCCAATACACATTTTTGATTAATTAGTTAGTAGAGAGGCCGCTTCAGCGATGAAGATGGATTCGTTAGTCTTACCCCGTTATTCAAACATAGCTTAATCGGAGCTTTCATCAATGAATACGGCGTTAGTATTATTCGTTGGCTTTGTACTTTTTTATTCCATTAGCACACACAATGCTGCCTTGCGTTCTTTTCTCAACAAACATAACGGTGGCTTCATTACTTTGTACTTTTTCGACGTGGTAGAGATGAAATAAAGCGCATCGACCCAATACCGTACGATTTTGGTATCCAGCAGCATTAAGTCTTCTAAGCAAGTCGGTCTCTTCCATACCATAGCCTTGAAAATCTGCGTCAAAGCCGTTTACTTTCATTAGGGCTTCTTTGGGCACGCCCATGTTAGCCCCAATGGCACCTCGCTTCTTTTTGTTCCAAATATTACAAATCCATTCAGGGAAGCGAATGGCCATCTCTGGTCGTTTCAGTCCTTTCTTTGCCGCTTGGGATAGGAGCCAAAACGGGTTTTCGAGACTTTCAAAAGATACAGTTCCACTTCGAAACAAGGCGCTTGAACCGTCATACATGTCAACTCGACGTCCCAATATAATTTTGTCTGGGTCTTCAGAGAAGACTTTCTTGTAGTCACCAATAAAGCGTCGAGAAGGAATGCAGTCATTGTCCGTTAGGATTATTTGGCTAGCTTCTGAGCTTGCAATTGCTTTGTTTACGATTTCTGCTTTTCGAAATCCCTTATCTTCCTGCCAGATATGTCGGATAGACAGTCCTAGGTTGGCATATAAGCGCGCTAGGTCAGCCACTTCTCTGGTAGAACCGTCATCAGCAATACACACACTGAAGGCACTGTCGGTTTGACGCAGGTAACCATCCAATACCAGTTTCATATCTTTGGTATTGTTGTATGCAGCCATAATAACCTCTACGTTATGAATCATAGCTGGCCTCTTTGTGTTCTTTATTCTGAACGCATTTAACCCAACAGAGAGCTAAGATAAAGAAGAATATGGCCGTTTGGAACTCAAGATTGTTACTATAGACCAAGCCGATCCCTAAATATGTGGTAATTAGGTTGATCATTCCCCAAGCTATTCGAGAGCCTCGTTTGGCAAGTTTAATAGCTTGATACAGTAAAAAAGAAATAAAAGCTAAATATGATAAGCTGAATACCAATCCCATACGGACTAAATTATCAATATAGAGGCTATGAAGATCACTGTAAGACATTTGATTACCAACCGATTGTTGGATAGCTTCTAGTGAAACAATGCTGTTTAGATAGTGAGTAAATATAGTTGGCAATTCGGTGTCACCTGTACCAAACAAAAAAAGGAGAATGTTCGTCTCCAAGTGCTTCCCGGTCATACCTAGGCCATAGTGCCACATCGCAAATCGTGCGTTGTTTGAGTCATTGTTGCTCGCTGTAATACTTGCGATTTTCTCATAAGCTGAGTGGAAGTAGATGGAATCCTTCATCAGCAACACTGAAATAATGCCAAGAACCACTACTCCGCAAAATAGCTTTCTATTGGTAAATAACAAGAATAATAGAGTTGAACATGTCGCGAAAAGCACTGGCCCTCGTGAGCCAGTAGCGAGCAAGGCAATTAAGGTGAAGACAGCGATAGTAGCTAACACTATACGCCTTTTCTTATGTTCTAAGTCGCTGAAATAAATGGAGGGGAGTAAAATAGCCCAAAGGTAGGTAAGAATTTCTCCCCAGCGACCTATATCCCAAAAACTATTGATCCTACCAGAGATAGTTTCTTGATTGGTTAAATAAAGATAAAGGGCATAGGCCATCGCAACAAGAGCGCCTAATAATAAGGCTTTCATAGCTTCTTGGTGATGAGTTTCCAACATCGGAAATAAAAGTGGAATTAAGAGAAAAAAAGCACCTTTTCGAGCAAACCATGATAGATCCATAAAGCCAAAAGGAGTAACAAAAGTAACAGTCAGGCCCAACGCATATAATGCAAAGCTCATGTAAGAGATTCTTCTCAACATTGAATTTTTAGAGAGAATTGGCTGCCTACCTACACCACCTGCGATTGCTGTTAATAAAATAAGTGCAAAAGCGATGTTTACCCCGGCTTTGGAGGTAAACAAAGTGAGGAAAGTGAAGCAAACCGTAAAGCAGGTCAAGCGAGAGTAAAGACGATTACTTATCATTGATTTTCTCTATTAATACAATCGATAACACGTTGTGGGTTTAGTTTTTGTAAACAATCTAGATGGCCCAAAGGACACTCTCTTTTAAAACAAGGCCGGCAGTCTATATCTGTGTGAACAATATGTAATTTATCAGTGAGAGGAGGCGTGTAATCTGGTGAGCTTGAACCATACACTGCTATTACGTTACAGCCTACTGCTGCTGAAATATGCATAAGACCAGAATCATTACTCACAACAGTATGGCAGGCAGCCAACAAATCCACCGCTTCGATAAGTGAGGTAGTGCCTGCCAGGTTGAAGCAGTATTGTTGGGCTTCGAGTGTCAGTGCAGAGCGTATCTTCTCTGTTACTTCTCGGTCTTTACCCGAACCAAACAGCCAGACTTGATAGCCACTATCAATAACATGTTGAGCTACTTCCGCATAATGCATGTCTGGCCAGCGCTTCGCTGGTCCAAATTCTGCGCCAGGACACATGCCAACAACTTTGCGGGAAATATCGAGCTGGAATTTTTTGAAAGTCTGCTTCTGTAAGCTTTCATCTACCTCTAGTTCAGGACGAGGACAATGTTCCAATTGCACCTCTTGTTTCATTGTTTCTTTGCTGCTAGCCAAAGCAACAAAGCGTTCGACGTAATATTGGAATATACGTTTATTTGGTCGAAGGTCTGTTAATAACCCAAAACGCATTTCACCTTTCCAACCAATGCGATGTGGGATGCCAGCAAAAAGTGGGATCAACGCTGATTTTGCAGAGTTAGGTAAGACATACGCATGAGTATAGCCTTCAGACTTAAGTTCTCGACCTATCTTCCAGCGGCCTTTTAGATCAAAGGCGCCATGACCAATTGGCATTTCTAGCGAGCGATTAACTTCGGGCATTCGAGAAAGGATAGGCTCACACCAAGCTGGGGCAAGAACATCTATAACTGCATTTGGATGGCGATGTTTGATCTCTTTATAGAAACTTTGCGACATTACCATATCGCCTACCCAGGAAGGGCCTATAACAAGGATTTTCATAGTTATAAATCTTATTTCTCTTGGATAAGCTGCAATAGCTTTTGCTCTACATCTGGCCAGTTTAGCCTATTAATATCAGGTACTGAACTATGGTTTGCTTTACTCGTCAAAGCTTGAACAGAATTTGGATGCCATTGTGCGAAGTTTTCAGGATCAGGATTATATAAGGCTAGCTGTGGTACCTTCAACCCTGTGGCCATGTGAACTATGGCAGTATCCACTGAAACAGTAAATTTCGCACGAGCAACCAAACTTACTACATCAAAGATGTTTTTGCTCGTGTCATAGTGGATGGCTATTAAACTATGGTTCTCGATAGCTTGTTTAGTTTGCTGATAAGTTTCTGGCGATGAAAGTAAAACAATAATGAGCTCAGGGGCATGTTGATGAATTATGCCAACAAGTCTCTCGATAGACTGAGCATTCAGTTTTCGAGAATTGCCACTACCATAAGCGTTAATGATGACAAAATTTGTTAATCCATGCCTTTCGATGAAATTCTGTGCGGTTTGTTTAGACTCAGTCGTTTGTGGAATAATATAGTTCTGATGATGTGCTTCAATACCAATCTCTTTAAGGAGTGTTGCAAATCGCTCAGCAAAATGTAAGTCACGAGTCTTTTCTCCAAGCTTTATGTCCACTATTTGTAGTGAGTCATCTAGCCCTGCAATATGCTTTGCCTTACATTGGCTAAGAAAGAACAGATCCTTCATTTTTGGATTTAGGTTGAGTGAAACCAACAAGTCGCAAGGCCCAATTGCAATACAGGCTTTGGTTATCTCGCTATAACTTGGTCGCTTTTTTAGCTCTATAACGTTATCGGCGCCTAGATGTTCTTGAAAAAGCGAACGCATATTGGGTGTTGTTACGACGGTGAGCTTGATATTGGGGTTGTGAGCTTTGATGTCTCTAAACACAAAGGAGGAGACAAAAGCATCGCCTAGCTTGGCATCGGTACGCAAAAAAACAATGTGCTTGAAGGAATCCGGCTGTACAGCCGAAGTTTGCCGTGTTTTATCAAACAACATCACCCCTAAATGGCGTCGAATTTGATCTCTTAAAAGCTGTAAGCGAGAGATAAGCTTTCTCATATTATTGCTTTACCTTTCTAAATAGATAGTTTCCACGAACTTTACGCCATAACCCAAACACATCAGTTTTTGGAAAAATAGCAATACGGCGGATTTGATAGGGGTCTTTATGAAACTGCAGTGGCCCTGAATTGGTCGCAACCGCATATCGATAACCGGCCTCTTTAGCTATATCTTTTGAGGCTTGATTATGCTCACCAAAAGGATAGGCAAAAGAGGTTATGGTTTTACCTAAGATGGATTCTAGCCCTCGCTTATTCTCAACAATCTCGTGGCGCTGCTGTTCATCGCTCAGCGTATCAAGTTTTGGGTGTGAAAGTGTATGTCCGCCAATTTCAATATGGTCAGATTTTGCGAGCTGTAATATTTGCTCACTGTTCATTAATGGCACAGACTTTTCAGGATTGCTTGGGTTTTCAACATCCCAGCGGTTAAAAGTTTCACCCGTCACCACATAAACTACAGCTTTGAAGTCGTACTTTTGTAAAACAGGAAGCATTAGATCTAAGTTATCAACATAGCCATCGTCGACCGTCAACATGATGTAACGTTTACCCGCTTCGAGCCTGCGAATTAAACGCCCATCCTGAAGATCCTCAAACGTCAGTGTTTCAAATCCCATCCTTTTCAATAGAGCCATATGCTTATCAAACATATCGATATGCAGGTAGGTACCGTGAACGCCTTTGCCACTGTCATCTTTAATAAAGCGGTGATACATGATTACAGGCATTTCACGCTTTAGTGTAGTGACATAGACGTCTTGATAAATGCTCTCTATTTGGTCAACAATCGAAGAGAGAGTATAGTGTTCGCGTATAGTATCGCTGGTGGCCGTTGAGCAATGTGCAGTCGTGAGTCCTTGCTCTACAAAGGAAGAAATCGAGCCAAAGTCGATATCGAGATCTTTTGGCCCTATATCGCCAAAGTTTGTGGCCATCGCCTCTGAAACATTTGTTTCGTCGACCATACCAATGCACTTCGCTTCACCGATAGCCAGAGTAGGGCGGCCACAAAGCAAGGATTCCATCGCAACGCGTCCAGCTCCAATCACTAAGTCAGCTTCACTTAGCATTGCCGGTACATCATTGGTATAACCAACAAAGTTGACAGTTGATTTAAACTTTTCGAATCTCGTTTCAAACTTAGAGCCAGTGACCACACGAATGTCGTATTCGTCAGCGTTTAAACACTCATCAAGCAGACGATAACATAAGTCACCTTTCGGCCCCGTCAAACGACCCACAATAGTAATCACGGGTTTTGCGTTGTAAGGTGCTTCAACCCATTTGAAGTTGTCAGTCTCAATACCATTGCGACTCACCTCCATCTGCTCTAAAGGGACTGCTAAATCGTTGTGTAGTTGATCGCGAATCGCCTCACAAACAGGTAGCGCTCTATCACCCATAGCATGAAACTTTTTACGCGAAGCATGCACGGGTTGACGACCATGCACGGTTGTTACCATAGGGGTACCAGTTAGCTTACAAGCTACATGGCAGCTCCAGCTTGATGCACGAGAGTGAGCATGCACTAACTGGATATTATGCTTCTTAATTAGATAAATAAGATAACCAACATGCCAAAAACGGCGTGGCACACTGCGTTTGTTAAAGCGCAATGAGAAAAAGGGCCCATCATAGGGCTTCGTTAGCGTATCAGAGACATAAAACACATTATGACCCCGAGCGGTTAACTCGTTTCCGACTGTTGTCGCATAAACCTCAGCTCCAGTCACCTCAAGTTGAGAAAGGGCCATCAGAATGTTCATTAATAAATATCTTCTATGTTGTTAACGTTTGCGTCATCCTCGTGAATGCGAGGATCTCCCACAGCAAGTGAATTTGTTGAATAAGACTGAATCACGCAAGGTCATATTACTTCACTGCGCGCTTTATGAGATTCCCTTTTTCAAGGGAATGACGTAGAGAGTGGTCATTGCACATCGCTTAACGATATGACCCTGCTACTTACCGTTCACAATCGCCAAATACTCAGCAACACCTTCAGCTACAGTCTTAAACTCCACATCGCAACCCGCAGCGCGCAGGTTGGTTAAATCAGCCTCGGTAAATTCCTGGTACGCACCTTTTAAATGGTCAGGGAATGGGATGTTTTCAATTTCCCCTTTACCATGATGCTTGATCGCCGCTTCGGCAATAGCCTCAAACGTCTCTGCATTGCCGGTACCACAGTTAAAAATGCCCGAAACGCCATTTTCCATAAACCACAGATTTACTTTAGCTACGTCACCAACATAAACGAAGTCGCGCTTAAACTGGGCGCTACCTTCAAATAGTTTTGGATTCTCTCCAGCATTCATTTGGTTATTCAAATGGAATGCCACAGAAGCCATGCTGCCTTTGTGCTGCTCACGTGGGCCATAAACGTTGAAGTAACGGAATCCAGTAATTTGTGACAGTTTTTCGCCGTGTGCTTCCGCGTCAGCAGTTAGACGACGGACATAGTTATCAAACTGTTGTTTGGAGTAACCGTAAACATTTAACGCACCTTCATACTGGCGCTCTTCCTTGAATACAGTCGTCTCACCATAAGTTGCCGCAGAAGAGGCATAAAGGAACGGAATTTCACGCTCTAGACAGTAGTGAAGTAACTCTTTTGAATACTCATAGTTATTCAACATCACATACTTACCATCCCACTCTGTCGTAGCTGAACATGCTCCTTCGTGGAATACCGCTTCGATAGGTCCAAAATCATCGCCAGCCATAACTTGCGTTAAAAAGTCATCGCGATCCATATAGTCAGTAATATCAAGGTCAACCAAGTTTTTGAACTTACGTCCATTTTTAAGGTTGTCGACTACCAGAATATCGTTTAAGCCTGCTTCGTTAAGCGCTTTGATAATGTTGCTGCCAATCATGCCAGCACCGCCAGTTACAATGATCATAAAACGGTTCCATTTGAATAGGATAATTCAGTTGAGTATATAAGATTTCCACGTAGCTTCAAAGCAAGGGAACTAAGTTCTCAGGAAGTACCAGAGTAGAAATTAATGCTTTTCTAAAGCATGTTGACGCAGGTTCTACTCTGAGACTGACAATTGTTTGGTTCTATGCGACAGAAGTTAGAATGTTATGAACTAGAGCATTGACGTTCGCTACCGGCCTACAGTAGGTCTATGTTGATAGGCATGACAACTGGAGATAGGTATGCAGTTAGCACCAAATGTAGAAGTGACACATCATGGAGGCAAAGACACAGTGACAGGTTCCTGTCATGAATTGGCAATAAATGGTGAATCTGTGCTAATTGATTGTGGGCTTTTTCAAGGAGCGGATTCTTACAATCAGACGCTGAAGATCGATTTCAGCTTAAAGCATGTGCGTGCTTTGATTCTGACGCATGCCCACATCGATCATATTGGTAGGTTACCGTGGTTGTTTGCCGCAGGGTTTCGTGGGCCTATTTATTGCACCCAGGCAACGGCTTATTTAGTTCCATTAATGTTATCCGATGGTCTTAAACTAACGCTGGATCTATCTAAAAGCAAAAGAACGCAATTCATTGATTTAATTTTTAAGCATCTGAAACCTATAAACTACTCAGAATGGACACCTATTAAGTCGAATTATGGAGGTTATTTCACTTATGTAAGATTCAATCCCGCCGGACACATTTTAGGTAGTGCCTATATTGAGTTAAAACTGCCAAAAGATGAAATAGCGGTATTCTCTGGAGATTTAGGACCTAATCATACGCCATTACTACCAGACGCCATTCCCCCCAAACGTGCTGACTACCTATTTCTAGAATCTACCTACGGTAACAAATGCCATGAATCGATCGATAAACGCACTGAAAGGTTATTGGCCATTATTAAACGAAGTTTAAAAGATGGAGGCGCGATCATTGTGCCTGCCTTTAGTGTTGGCCGAACACAGGAGTTGTTGTTTGACATTGAGTCACTACTGCATCATCACCAACTGCAATCGACGATTCCTATCATTGTTGACTCTCCCATGGCAGCCAAAGTCACTAAGGCTTATCGTCGTTATCGTAAGTTGTGGTCTAAAGAAGCGAAGCAGAAGATTCAGCAAGGTCGCCAACCTTTGAATTTTTCGCAGTGTGTAGTTATTGAAAGTCATCAAGAACATTGTCGAGTGGTGAATAGACTAGCATCGACAGGAGAGACTGCGATTGTCATCTCGGCATCTGGTATGTGCCAAGGAGGCAGAGTAGTTGATTATCTAAAAGCTTTACTTCCAGACAGACGAACAGACATAGTGTTCTGTGGTTATCAAGCGAACGAAACGTTAGGTCGTGATATTCAAATAGGTAAGGAACAAGTTTGGATAGACGGGACTAGTATCGAAATGAATGCAATGGTCCATACAGTATCAGGTTATTCAGCGCACGCCGATAGAGATGATCTCATAATGTTTGTAAAAGGTTGCAGGGAGTACTTAAAACAATTGCATCTGATTCATGGAGATAGTGAAGTTAAAGCGGATTTTGCACGGTTGCTCAAAAAAGAACTATTGAATGTGGAAGTGGTTAAATGAACATCATATATAAATCAGACTCTTGCTCTGGCCTACATTAATGACAGCAGCGTGTTGATTTTATGCTTTAATGTCATAATTGTGTAAATTTGAACTACCTCATACTTTCATAAAGCCAGTCTATATAGAGAGAGGGATTTATCTTTATCTTGCGCCTTTTTTAATGAACAATACTCGCAGAAATGGAAATTTGAGGGCGAAAAGAGCATACAAGTGCCAATTGCCCAGAAGGAAAAACTCAAGCGATAGAGCGAGCTTAGAAGGATGATTGCGTTTGAGCTTGAAATGATGTCAGTCAGTTGTAGCTAGTTATGTAATTCTCTCCTCTCTTCATTCGAAAGTTAATAAGTAGTATTCATTGGCGTTATGTGAGCCTGTTTTCCTATCTTGGGGTTTAACGTTGGTGCTATCGCGAATCAACTTGGTTTCCTATATAATCTCCGCAAATTATCTTTATGGCCCTTGTGTCATGAGGACCCAAAATATAAAGACTAAGCTTTTGAGGGCTTGACTCAAGGGCGGTAGCGTATCCAAATTCTAAAGAACGTCATGGAAAAATCACGGACATATCCATTCTAGGAGGATTGTCGGTAATTCAAAAAAGAGTCAACAGAGAGAACCTCGGGTTTCAGATTAGTATATTTACGTAAGGCTGACTGTACTGTAATCAAAAAAGTTATAGCTTTCGGTTTTATACGACTCTTTTTTAGTGGCAGGAACAACATTTCTGCCTAACCTTCAATTTCGATCTAGTGCGGGTGTTCATGGATTTTTAGTGCAATTTACAACAATTAAGAAGCAAAATTCTATGTTTATACCTGTCATTATGGCTGGGGGATCTGGCTCACGTCTATGGCCACTCTCTCGTTCTGCATTTCCTAAGCAATTCTTAGCACTAGATAATCACAATTCACTGACCATGTTGCAGTCGACACTAGAGCGAATTAACGGCATGTCTTCATCAGAAGCAATCATCATTTCCAATGAAGACCATCGTTTCGTAGTAGCGGAGCAGCTTCGTACTTATGGGCAGAGAGCGAGAATCGTATTGGAACCAGCTGGTCGAAATACAGCTCCGGCGATAGCTTTGGCAGCGATGCAAGCTGTGATTCACGGTGACGATCCTGTCATGCTTGTTCTAGCTGCTGATCATGTGGTGCAAAATACAGAAGCCTTCCAGAAATCTATTCGTAAAGCGCAAGTCGTTGCCGAAGAGGGCAAACTAGCGACATTCGGTATCGTTCCAACCGCACCAGAAACAGGGTATGGGTACATTAAGCGCGGAGAGAATCAAGGTGATGTTGCTTATGTTGTTGATCAGTTCGTAGAGAAACCTCAGTTTGACGTGGCCGAGCAGTATGTCGCCAGTGGTGAGTATTATTGGAACAGCGGTTGCTTTATGTTCAAAGCAAGTGTGTTCCTCGAAGAGCTGAAGAAGTACTCACCAGAAATCTACAATTGCTGCGTAAAGGCTATAAAGGGTGCTGTTGAAGACATGGACTTTATTCGCGTGGAAAAGAGCGAATTCTTGAAATGTCCGGACGACTCTGTGGATTATGCGGTAATGGAGCGCACAGATAAAGCCGTTGTAGTTCCAATGGATGCAGGATGGAGCGATGTCGGTTCTTGGTCTGCGCTGTGGGAAGTTTCAGAAAAAGATAGCGCAGGAAATGTCATTCATGGCGACGCGATCATTGAAGATACAGAGGGTTGCTACATCTACGCACCGAATAAGCTTGTTGCCTCTGTGGGTGTTAAGGATATTGTTGTTGTAGAAACCAAAGATGCAGTGCTGGTTGCTCACAAAGATAACGTTCAAAAAGTGAAGAACATAGTTGAGCATTTGAAAGCTGAAAACCGAGCTGAGTATCGTGAACACCGAGAAGTATATCGCCCTTGGGGTAAGTCAGATGCTATTGATGGCGGTGACCGTTATAAAGTGAACAGAATCACTGTGCAGCCGGGTAAAAAACAGTCTCTTCAGATGCATTATCATCGCGCAGAACATTGGGTTGTCGTTTCTGGTACGGCGAAGGTGAGTAGCAATGGCAACGAGCAAATCATCACAGAAAATCAATCAATATATATCCCGGTTGGCGTCAGCCATATGGTTGAAAATCCAGGTAAAATGCCTTTGGAACTAATCGAAATTCAATCAGGTTCATACCTAAACGAAGATGATGTTGTACGTTTAGAGGAAAGTAAGTAATGACGAAGTTAACATGTTTTAAAGCCTACGATATCCGTGGTCAACTAGGTGAAGAGTTAAACAATGATATCGCTTATCGTATTGGTCGTGCATACGGGCAATTCTTAAAGAGCGATAGCGAAGGCGAGAAATCGATTGTTGTTGGTGGTGACGTTCGTCTGACAAGTGAAGAACTTAAATTGGCTCTTAGCGACGGCTTAATGGATGCTGGTGTTAACGTGTTAGATATCGGTTTGTCGGGAACAGAAGAAGTTTACTTTGCCACTTTTCATCTAGGTGTTGATGGTGGCATTGAAGTGACGGCCAGTCACAACCCTATGGATTACAATGGTATGAAACTTGTACGTGAAGGGGCTAAGCCTATCAGTGGCGATACTGGCTTGAGAGATATTCAGACTCTTGCAGAAGAGAATGTGTTTGCTGATGTCTCTGAAAAAGGTACGTACACGAATATTGATATTCTTAGTGACTATACTGATCATTTAATGGGATACATTAACCCAGAAAATATTAAACCGATGAAGTTAGTTATCAACTCGGGTAACGGTGCCGCTGGTCATGTCATTGACTCTCTGGAAAAACGTTTTAATGCTTTGAATATTCCTATGGAAATTATAAAGGTCCATCATGAAGAAGATGGCAATTTTCCGAACGGTATTCCAAACCCATTACTACCAGAATGTCGGCAAGATACAGCAAACGCGGTGAAAGCACATAAAGCTGATATGGGCATTGCCTTCGATGGAGACTTTGATCGCTGTTTCCTGTTTGACGAAAAGGGTGACTTCATCGAGGGTTACTATATTGTAGGCTTATTAGCTGAAGCATTTCTCCAAAAAGAGCCAGGAGCCAAAATAATACATGACCCACGTTTAGTGTGGAACACAGTTGATATTGTAGAAAAAGCGGGTGGTACTCCTATCATGTCAAAAACAGGGCATGCCTTTATTAAAGAGAGAATGCGTAAGGAGGATGCTATTTATGGTGGTGAAATGAGCGCACATCATTATTTTCGAGACTTTGCGTATTGTGATTCCGGTATGATTCCATGGTTGCTTGTTGCTGAACTAGTGTCCCTAAAGGGACTCTCCCTATCTAACTTAGTTCATGAAAGGCTTAGAAAATTTCCTTGTAGTGGTGAGATTAATTTTAAAGGTGCTTCGGTAGAGATGGTGACCCAAAAGGTTATGAATCTACTAGAACAAACTAAGAAAACTATAGATACAGTAGATGGACTCAGTATTTCAACATCAGATACAAGATTGAATATCAGAGTATCAAACACTGAAAACCTACTTCGACTAAATGTTGAATCAAGAAATGATAAAGAGAAAGTAGATAACTTGGTCTCGACTATCACGGAGATGATTAAAGGATGTTAGACCTCTTTAAACCAATTTACTCCCATCGTTCATTTATTTGGGGTTCAATCAAACGGGATTTCCAATCTAGGTATCAGTCTAGTTTTTTAGGAGCGTTATGGTTAATTTTGCAGCCTTTGTCTATGATTGCTGTCTATACTTTAGTATTTTCTAATCTCATGAAGGCTAGATTACCGGGGGAGCTAGGAGAATATGCATTTAGTATTTACTTATGTTCTGGTTTGCTCACTTGGGGGTTATTCAGCGAAGTTCTTTTACGCAGTAGAAGTATGTTTATTGAAAACAGCAATTTGCTTAAGAAACAGAGTTTTCCAAGGATTTGTCTACCTATAATTGTATCGTCAATTGCCGTCGTTAACTTTGCAATAATATTTTCCTTGTTTATATTTTTTCTATTGATAATCGGGAAGTTTAATGTTTTTTCGTTAATGTATATGTTCCCAGTATTAATATTGCAGTTGGCATTTAGTGCTGCATTGGGGCTTTTTATTGGGCTTCTCAATGTATTTGTTCGTGATGTTGGACAATTTATTGACGTAGTCTTACAGTTAGGTTTTTGGGCGACCCCTATTGTTTACTCTGCAGAAATATTACCAGTGGCCTTTAAAGAACATATATACATAAACCCAATGGCTAGAATCATTCACTGTTATCAAGAAATATTCCTTCACAATAAAATGCCAGACTATTCATTTCTTACACCAGTACTGATCATAACAATCGGTGTTGGTATATTTGGTTATTTGTTTTATTTACGCTGTAATAAAGAATTAGTGGACGAGTTGTAATGGGAAAGATAATAGTTGATGACTTGACAAAGGAGTACAAATCCTATGATAGCAAGTACAAGAGGCTGTTTGAGCTATTTACCGGAATAAATTCACATAATTCTATTCCGGTATTAAAAAATATTAGCTTTGTTGTAGAACCAGGAGAGTCTCTAGGAATAGTTGGTGTAAATGGAGCTGGAAAAAGTACCCTGCTTAAAATCATTACTGGCACAACTCATGCTACCCATGGCAAGGTTAGCTTAGAAGGGAAGGTTTCTGCGCTTCTGGAGCTTGGAATGGGTTTCCATCCAGAGTTCACTGGGAGGCAGAATGTCTATATGGCAGGGAATATTTTGGGCTATAGTAACGAATTTATTTCTAGTGTGTTTGATGAAATTGAAAAATTCGCTGAGATTGGAGAGTATATTGACCAACCAGTTAGAACATATTCTAGCGGAATGATGGTTAGGCTCGCATTCTCTGTCGCTACTATGGCAAGACCTGATATCCTTATAGTTGATGAAGCGTTATCAGTAGGTGATGCGTATTTTCAAGCGAAGTGTTATGAACGTATCTCAGATTTTAGAAAGCAAGGTACAACATTACTTTTAGTAAGCCACAATGCTGGTGATATTACTAAGCATTGTAATAAAGCACTATTTTTAAAAGATGGCAAAGTTGATGCTTACGGAGCGTCAGATTATGTTATCAATAAATACTTGGATGCTTTATTTGGAAAAAAAGAGAAAATCAAAGATTTGGCGTTGATAGAAGAGGATGAGAAATATCACGATAGAGTAGGTTATCGAAAAGAAGAGTATCGTTGGGGAGATCGTAGAGCTAAAATAAGTGACTATAAGTTAAGTAATAGTAACAATGTTGAAACCAATAATTTTAAAACAAATGAAAGACTTAAAGTAAAGCTTACAGCAGATTTTCTTGATGACATAGGTGAATTAGTAGTAGGTTTTCTCATAAAATCAATTTCCGGAGAGTTCTTATATGGCATTAATTCAAAAATTATCAATGGAGAGGCTATCAGCGCGACTACTAATACAACAAATGAGTACGAATTTGATTTGCCAATTAGTTTAAATGAGGGCAGTTATATGCTATCCCTTGGACTTTCCAGTCAGGAGGGGGGGGAATTGATTCCTTTAGATAGGCGTTATGATTCCATAATTATCCAAGTAACGAATATGGATGAGTTTTGGGGGATTATTGATTTAAAAGCAAATTTCAAAGAATTGGTTGAATAGATGAAAATTAAAGAATTGATTAAATCCTTACCAGAGGTTTACCAGCCTATTTTTGGACATAAAGAGTATGATGTGACATCCAGAAATTGTTTAGATCGGTTAGAAGAAATTTCCGAGATAATCAAATCATTAAATGGGGATGAAGGTAAGCAGATAAAAATCCTTGACCTAGGGTGTGCCCAGGGTTTTTTTAGTTTAAGCCTTGCTGAACTTGGTTATGATGTCACAGGTGTTGATTTTCTTGAAGAGAATATTAATGTTTGTAAGTTTCTCGCTAATGAAAATAGCCAGTACGATATTCAGTTCTTACAAGCGGATGCAATTGAATTTATTAATGGAATTGAAAAAGACCAATTTGATATTGTATTAGGATTTTCACTATTTCATCATTTAATTGCTGAGAAAGGTCTATCATTTGTTCAAGAACTATTAGGGATTTTGGCCGAAAAAACCAAATTTTCCTTTTTTGAACTGGCTGTAAAAGAAGAGCCTGTGTATTGGGCTGAGGCTTTACCAAAAGATGAGAGACAGACCCTTAATAGATACAGGTTCACAAAGCTAATATCAAGTTTCGAAACTCACTTATCTCATATTTCTCGGCCGATGTATTTTGCAAGTAACTTTTATACATTGGATCGTAATGGTGTTGAGCGTTTTAACAAAGTTCTGACGCAATCGCATAAGTTTGAGTATGGGGCTCATTGTGCTAGTCGTACCTACTTTTTAGCTGATAATTACATAATGAAGGTCTTTGATAAGGAAAGATTAGATAGCCTCAATATTAATGTTACCGAACTGTTGAATGAAAAGGATAAGCTTAGTTATTTAAATAACAATGGATTTGAAGCTCTAAAGTTGATTAGCTTTGAAGAAGATTCTAATAAAATGTACTTAAAAAGAACAATTTACAATGGGGAACTTTTGAGTGATGTCATCGGAGATCTTACTAATGAACAGAGGTGGAAAGTCTTTGATGATATTCTAGGTGAATTGTCTGAACTAGAGAAACTTGGGCTCTATGTTAATGATCTTAGACCTTGGAATATAATAGTTTCTGACAATTTAGAAGCTAGATTAATTGATTATGGAGCAATTAGCAGTGAAATGAAAGATTGCTCAAATCCTAGTACTATATTTGCCTCTTTTGTTCTATTTGTGATAGAGATCTTCTCTGGTAAGGTAAGTGAACCTGATCCAGTAAGAACATTTAAATTAAACTTGAATAGTGTCCCGAATTCTATATGTAACGTTCTTGAAAATAACTTTAGAAACTATGAGGATAAAACACTTTTTCTTCGTATTATTAAAGATTTAGAAGAGGAGCGTTGCATTAATAAAAACAGTGAACTAATTGAAAATAATAGCTTGCTTTCGTACTTTATTGAAGAGATTAGGCTATTATCAACTACCTTTCAACATTGTTTGAACGAAAAAGATAACCGTTATTTAGAACAGGAAACTGAGAACAACCGATTGGTGACACAGTTATCGACATATAAAGTTGATTTAGATACTGCTAGAAGTAAAATTGCTGAATTGGAAAGTTTGAATAACATTGAGCGCGAAAACTCTAAGAGAATTACTAACGAACTCAATATTTTTAAAGAAAGGAAATCTATAAAACTCATTGATTTTATAGCACGTCTATTTAGGAATGTCCGATGAATAAAATATTACACCGTTGCTACTTTGAGCATTTACCTCCTTACGAAGACCCGTTTCTACATTATTTGAAAACGTGGGAAGAGCAGCTACCCCAGTATGAAATAAAAAAGTGGAATAAGTCAAACGTAGACTTTGGCGCAAATGATTGGATGAAGAGGTCTCATTATAAGAATGACCCTGTTTTTATGAGTGAGTTCGTAAGGTGGAATGCGCTGAAAGAATATGGAGGCGTATACCTTGATGCAGATTGTGAAGTGTTAAATGGTGAAGTTTTTGATCGATTGGTTCGTGAATTAGAAAATTCTGATGAATACGATGCATTCGTTGGTGTAGAAGAGTTTCATAATGGTCATCCAACAGCACAGACTATGGCCGCCAAAAAAGGGTCAGATCTAGTTGATTTTATGTATAATATGTACAGTGAAACTTTATCTGGGCCTTTATGGCATTGGAGACAAGAAAGGGGACTAATAGGCCCTCAATTGATGAGTTTATATTTTCGAGAGCACGGCCTAGAAGAGACTAAAGGTTTTTTGACCAAACTAGAAAAGCCAATTATTGTTGGCAGGGTAAAGATCTATCCACAGGATTACTTCTCACCTAAGTTCACAACGACGGGTGTACAGATGAACGTAAGCGAAAACACATGCATTTACCATTTATTCTCAAATCTTAATGTTGAAAAAGTAGACCCTGAGTCTGAAAAACACAGAAGGAAACCTATGAGGTTCCATGAGTACTGTGATTATCTTGCTAAAATCAATGTTTGCGGTGAAGAAAATATTGCATCAAAATACAGGTTTAGAGATGAAAGTGGTCAGCTTTCTGTGAAAAAAGCTCTTAAAGTAATGATTACAAACCCAGTTTATTTCCTTAAAAAAGTTAAGGAGAGGTTTTAATGACCAGTAAGATTTTACATAGAATTTATTTCGGTTTTGATGGAAAACCAGACCCGTATGAGCGATATTTGAAGACTTGGGAAGAACAGCTTCCAGAATACAAAATAATGCATTGGAATGCAGAAAACTTGCCTTTGGATGCCTGTAAGTTTTCTCAGTTAATGTTTGAAGCAAGGGACCATGCGTTTCTGAGCGATTACTTCAGGTGGTGGGTTCTTCGAGAACATGGTGGTGTTTATCTCGATGCAGATATTGAAGTCATTTCGGGCGAATTATTAGATAAAATGGTATCAGAGCTCGATGATAAAACTCACTCTTTTATCGGCATCGATAATAAAGAGGGGGGGTGGTATACCGGCCACTCAATGGGCTGTATCAAAGGTAGTCCTTTGGCTGAGTTCATGTGTGAAACGTACGAAGGTTTAGGTAATGTCTCTGTTTGGAGAAGGAAAATATTCTATTTTATGTCACCTCAGATGACGTCCTTATACTTTAGTTGGAATGGACATAATGTAGATGGAATGGGCACCTCACCTAGTCTAAATGAGCCTACGATAATATCGGGTGTAAAAGTATATCCTCAAGATTATTTAAGTCCACTTACTCCTTGCCAAGATAACGATGGTAACTCAACATTTACAATAAATAGTTATACAAAAAATACTGCGATCTGCCATCACTTCAGCTGCTCGTGGCACGATGCGGATTCAGAATACTTAAAAGGGAGAGCAAACCTACATACCAGTCCACTTTTAAATGAACTTGTCGAACTAAATGTATATAGGGGACAAGCAAAAGAATCAAGCAAGTATAAAAGAGTTTTGGTTAATCTAGGCAGGCTATTGGTGGTGGCACCAAAGAAAATAATTCAGACAATTAAGAATTCGTGAGGAAATATGAAGGCAGTAATTTTAGCGGGTGGTTTTGGTACTAGACTGGCAGAGGAAACTGATGTTCGACCTAAACCAATGGTCGAGATCGGAGGGAAACCAATCCTGTGGCATATCATGAAAACGTACTCTGAGTATGGTATAAAAGACTTCGTCATTCTTTTAGGGTATAAGAGTTACTATATTAAAGAGTACTTTTTAAATTATTCTCTTCATCAAAGTGATGTTACGATAAATACACAAACAGGTGATATGACTGTTCACTCAAATAAGAGTGAAGATTGGAATGTAACACTAGTGGATACTGGATTGAATGCAATGACAGGTGCTAGAATTAAGAGAGCTCAAAAGCATATTGGCAATGAGACTTTCTTACTTACCTATGGCGATGGAGTAGCAGATATTAATATTGATGAGTTGGTGGATTTTCATAGAAAATCTGAATGCGGTATTACTATGACAAGTTACCAGCCTGAGGGTCGATTCGGCTCTATCGATATTTCTGAGAGTGGGAAAGTAAATAGTTTTCAAGAAAAACCGTTGGGCGATGGTTCTTGGATTAACGCTGGATACTTTGTTTGTGAACCGATGGTATTTGATTACTTGGATGAAGATGAGACTTGTGTATTTGAACAAGCACCATTAAGAAATTTAGCATCAGAGGGCCATATGATGACCTTCAAGCATCAGGGTTTTTGGAAACCGATGGATGCGTTGCGTGACAAGCAACAATTGCAGGAAATGTGGGACAACAACGAAGCAGCGTGGAAGGTATGGTAATGTTCGCTAATATTTACAAAGGTAAAAAAGTACTAGTAACTGGTCACACTGGCTTTAAAGGCTCTTGGTTAACGTCTTGGCTTCTGAAACTTGGAGCTCAAGTTTGTGGTGTCTCAAAAGATATACCTACTCAACCTTCAATGTTTGAGGAACTCGGATTAGCGGATAAGATCGATCATAACTTTATTGATATTAGAAGCTTAGATGAGCTACGTTCCAAAATTCTCGATTTTCAACCTGATTTTTTATTTCATATGGCGGCTCAGCCAATAGTATCTACGTCTTACGAAGAGCCTATTGATACCATAACCTCTAACGTGTTAGGCACGGCCAATGTTCTTGAAAGCATCCGCAGTATTTCGAAAAAATGCGCGGTAATAATAATTACTTCTGATAAGTGCTATGAGAACGTTGAATGGGTTTGGGGCTATAAAGAAACTGACGCCGTCGGAGGCAAAGATATTTATAGCGCATCTAAAGGAGCGGCCGAAGTTATATTTCATTCTTACTCAGAGTCTTTTTTCAAAAACCATAGGTTTATCTCAATAGCAAGCGCTCGCGCTGGTAACGTTATTGGAGGAGGTGACTGGGCTAAGGACCGAATTGTTGTTGATTGTTTTAAAAACTGGAATTTAGATTCAACAGTGCAGATTCGCTCTCCGAATGCAACAAGACCTTGGCAACATGTATTAGAGCCATTAAGTGGATATTTACACTTAGGTCAACATTTATATCAAACATCAAGCTTACCCAACGGTGAATCATTTAACTTTGGACCTAGATCTGAGCAAAATCGTAAAGTTACTGAGTTGATAGAAGACTTAAGCAAGCATTGGAACTTTAATGAGGATATCTTACCGTTTGAAGTGACAGACAATATTCCTTTCCATGAAGCAGGATTATTAAAACTAAACTGTGACAAAGCTCTGTTCCACCTAAAATGGGAACCTAACTTGTATTATAAAGAATGCGTAGACTTTGTAGGCTCTTGGTATGCTGACTTTTATAGTAATAAAGAAAATGCCAGTATATTAACTGATGCCCAAATAGAGCGATACGAACAACTTGCAACCGAGAGAAATTTGATATGGACGAGGTAGTATATTCAGATCTAGTTCTTGATGTAGAGCCTTTGAGAAGAATTTCAGTACCTAACGGGGATGTTATGCATGCTTTGAAGGCCTCCGAAGAATCTTTCACTGGCTTTGGTGAAGCTTATTTTTCGATGGTTGACTTCGATTGTGTAAAAGGTTGGAAATGTCACAATAAAATGACAATGAATTTGATAGTTCCCGTGGGAGCTATCACTTTTTACTGCTACAGTTCTGATAAAAGACATCGTCGCTCTATTACCATTGGTGCAGATGCCGACTACTGCCGTCTCACTGTTCCTCCAGGGATTTGGGTGGCTTTTCGTGGAGCAACAGAAGGTACGAATCTATTGCTTAATATCGCAGATCTTGCTCATGATCCTGAAGAGGCATCGCATCTAAGTCTAGAAGAGTTGGAGCTTTGGTAAATGACAACTAAAATAGGTGTGACGGGGTACAATGGCCTTCTTGGGTCATACCTTGTTAAGCAATTGAGAAACTCTCAGTACTCAGTTACTGAGTTGGAATACGAGAACATTTTAAATAATAGTTCCTATGAGGTATTGCAAGAGTTAGATGTTGTAATTCATTGTGCTGCTTTAACAAATGTCGACCGTTGTGAGCTTCATCAAGATGATTCTTATAGAGCAAATGTGAAATTGACAAAGTGTTTAATTGATCAGTTTAAAGGGCGAATCATCTACATATCGAGCACTGGTGTATATGGTGAATATAAAAACACACCATATACCGAAGGTGATGAAGTTAAACCTACGACAATCCACCATACACATAAGCTTATTTCCGAACAGGAAATTCTTAAAGATCCAAATAACCTAGTGGTTAGAACTGGATGGCTGTTTGATCCTGGAAGTGATAAAGGATTTATTTCAGCAATTAAGAAAGAAGTTCTTAATAAAGATGTAATTACTTCAAGTATATACCAAGTAGGAAATCCTACATCAGTATCAACTCTAGTAGATTGCTTGGAGTTTTGTTTAAATAAAAACATTATTGGTACGATAAATTGCGTAAATCAAGGTGTCGCTACACGATATGATTATGTTAAAAGAATTGTTGATCTTATATCAGATGGTAAGATAGTCAAACCGTCACCGAAGGCTAATTTCGTTCGGCCCGCTCCAGTATCTAGTAATGAGTCTGCGGTAAACTATAGGCTCGAAACAGAGTTTGGTTATTATACGAGGCACTGGTTTGATGCGCTCAGTACTTTGATGTCAAGAAATTGATATGTGGACTTTTTCATTCAAGATACAAAGCCTAATTTATTGAAGGTTTGTTGTTCTTGAGTCTTCATATATAATGCTCTGGAATCATGTTAGAGCTTTATTTTATTGTGTTGGCATGGTTTCAGGTATGTAAAGTTTTGGAAGTTTACTCACAATGTTATTTAGTTCTTGGCAATTTATTTTCCTTTTTTTGCTAATAAGTTTTGTCATATATTTTACCCTGTTGAAGTATGAAAAATATACAGAAGGCAAGGTTTGGTTAGTTATAACTAGCCTTTTCTTTTATGGATATTGGAAAGTAAGTTATTTGAGTATTATAGTTATATCTATGCTGGTTAACTATTTCTTAGGCTCAATGTTATTTAGAATGAAAGATGATATTGAATCGTCTAAGAGAAAAGCTGTGTTTTGTGTTGGAATAGCTTTTAATTTGATATTACTTTGCTATTATAAATATACAAACTTTTTAATTAATAATGTTAATTATATTTTTAATCTAGAATGGTCTGTTGACTATATAATACTTCCGCTGGCCATTAGTTTCTTCACATTTCAACAGATAGCTTACTTGGTCGATTGCAATAAAGGCGAAGCAAAAGAATATAACTTTCTGAATTACTCTCTCTTCGTTACATTCTTCCCGCAATTGATTGCCGGGCCCATCGTTCATCATAAAGAAATGATGGTACAATTTGAGTCAAAGCATAACCTTAAACCTAGCTAAAGAACATTAGTCTTGGTATTTTAATTTTCTCTCTTGGTTTATTTAAAAAAGTGGTCATAGCTGATTCGTTCGCAAGTTGGGCTGACATTGGATTTTCCTCGGGTTCTCAGCTTGAATTTTATGATGCTTGGGTGACTAGTCTTAGCTATACATTTCAATTGTACTTTGACTTCAGTGGTTATTGTGACATGGCTATGGAAGCCACGCTATTATTTAATATTAGATTGCCTATTAACTTTAACTCTCCGTATAAATCGTTAGATATTCAGGAGTTTTGGAGACGTTGGCATATTACATTAGGACGGTTTTTACGTGATTACATATATATTCCATTAGGAGGTTCAAGAAAGGGAGGTAATAGTACGTACTTCAATCTATTCATTACATTCCTAATCGGAGGTCTATGGCACGGTGCTAGTTGGATGTTCGTGCTTTGGGGAGCTCTGCATGGTGGAGCATTGGTAGTCCATAGAACCTGGAAACGATACGGTGGAAATTTAAATTCCTATCTAGCGTGGACAATTACATTCTTCTTTGTCAGTTTTACTTGGATATTTTTCAGAGCTGAAAATATAGATATTGCACTCAATGTTATTAATGGTATGTTTGATATATCTTCGATGTTGTCAGATAGAAGTAGTGTTCCAGCAAGTCAACTGTCTTGGTTGGGAACAAACGTAGATATACTAAGCAAATTCATTCCATTCGGATTGGCAGCAAATTTAAGTGCGGTTTTGTTAATAATGTTATCTTTTATTATCATCGCGCAGAAAAACTCTGTCGAGCTGATTGGAGACAAATTAACCAATACTAAGTTATTGCTTTGTGGTGTCATGTTTTCATTGTCAGTATATATGATTGTTACTTCAACCAGTTCGGTGTTTCTCTATTTTAATTTCTAAGTACTATATGATGATAATTAGATTTATATTTGTAGTCTTTATTACGTTGGCTATATTACCAGCTTTTAATTTTTATCTGAATTCTAATATGTTCAGCGAACTAAACTCACGCTCTGTAAAACAATTTTTTCTCTAGATAATATATTGTCCCGAATTAATCCAATTTTGGTAGAGCTTGGAATCAGCACTAACCCTGATTCTGTTGTTGTAGGTTATGATAATTGGCTATTTTTGGGCGACCAATACGCATCAACAATTTCGAATAATCGACTTGGCTCAGATCATGTTGAAGTAATCGAACGTTCCAAAAGTATCATTAGATCATTAGAAGAATGGGACTCGTTTTTTAGAACAGAAGGAGTTAAAAATTTTTCTATCATATTAGGTCCAAATAAAAGTACGGTTTATTCTGACAAACTACCCTTGTGGGCTAGAACCCCCAACTACTCCTTATCGCACCACCTATACAACAGTCCTATATATGTCAACTCCATCGATGATCTGAGACATGCGAGGAATACTGCAGACCCATATTACCGGACAGATACACATTGGAATAATTATGGGGCAAGTGTAGCATTTGAGAATTATTTAGATAAATTGGTAAAAGATGTTCACATAAATATCCCACCCGCATCTTGGAGCAAAGTTTCTTACACTAATTTAAGAAAGGGGGGGGGATTTATCAAGGTTTCTTGGCATTGAGGCAGTAACTAGTGATATTGAAGTATTTACAGGCATCAATAAAAATATAAAGCATACAGTGTATAGTTACAATGAAGGTAATATTATATATTCCGGAAGTCAGAATAACTTTGGGAACAATCACCTCCTCAATTTAATTGAGAACGAAGATGCCCTCAATAATATGAAAGTGCTATGGCTAAGTGATTCATTTGGTGATGCATTATTACCGTATATGACAGGTACTTTTAGTAGTGTACTAAAGCAGCATTGGTCACAGGTTGTTGGGAAGTCTACATTATCCGGAACTAATATTAAATTGGAAGCCGGATCTTGTTCTTTATACCATAGTGGAAAGATCCTCTTTAGAGGAAGTATTCACTGTAAAACCACCGCTTTATGCTTATCATGATCTTACATTGTCTTCTCTTTCTTCTTTATCATTGACAAAATCTCACTCTATCAATTCTGAAAATTCAATAGAGTTTGAGCTATCTGGACAACACCCTTTATTGATTTATGAGGTTGACAAACCTATAGTTAATAATCAAAGCAGTTCTTACTTACAATTAGACTTTCAATGTATTGATGAACTTAGTGCTAATAAGTCATATCCAATACAAGTTTTCTGGAAAACACAGGAAGAGCATTTCACAGAAGACTCAAGTTTAAGAGTGGAAATACAAGAAGGTCTTAATCAAATTTCTTTGGGAAATATTATTTCTCCATTGGGTATCAACTATTTGAGAATTGATTTTAGTAATTCTCGTGGTTGTAGTATATTTACATTGAAAAGTCTCGCCGTAGGCGAGAAGGTAGATGATTTGAAATAGCGTAAAATTGGTTTGTCTTTTGTGATATTAATTAGCTTAGGTGCTTTCTATAGTATTTATTAATAGGTATTTTATTTATATATGCACTGGAGAGGTTCAAGATTTTATTAAAGAGTAAGGCCTAATAGTTTTCGTTTAATATAAGAAAACTATTAGGTAGTGAACTTTAAAAAGTTAATGCTCTGATTTCAATCTTTTAAATGTACTTTCTGCGACCATAGCCCAATCATTGCTTACATTTGCATAGTTGTTCGAGGAGTGACTTAGGGCTCGTTCAAGTGTATTGGCGATGGATTTGTCGTCTAAATCAGTGATGAAAACATTGTCACCCTTAGTCTCAGCTATCGCATTTTTTTGACTTACTACGACTTTTCTTTTTAGCGATAGCGCCTCTAATGCTGGAAGTCCAAAACCTTCATAGAGCGAGGGCATCGCAAGGATATCACAGTGCATATACAGAGACAAAAGTTCTTTGTCGGAGACAAAGCCTGTGATAATGATGAACTCCTCTAACCCAAGCTCTTTTACTAGGTCAGATATCTTAGTGTCTCCCCAGCCATCTTTGCCGACTATTACTAACTTCAGATCGCCATTATTTTTGAGCACTATGCGAAAAGCGCGAAGTAGATTTTCTAAGTTCTTTCTCGGCTCTAGAGTACCCACAAAGAGAATATAACTGTCTTCTATTAGTCTTGGTGGCTTATTAATGATATCTGTATCTTTAATAAAGCTTTGCAGAGGAATAGGGTATGTTTTATTGCATGTAGAGCTAAACTCTCCTAAAAGTTCGCTTTTTGTAAATTCTGAGACGGTAATAATTATGTCGGCTATTTTAACAGACATTGGAAACAGCAACCTTTCCAAAATCAGACTAAATCTGGACATTGTCTTTGGGTGTCTTATCCAGACTATATCGTGTATTGTCACTACTTTGTGTATATTTTTTATGAAAAAAAGTAAAAGAGGTAAGTGGTGACGGGGCGACCAAAATGTGTTCAGCTTGTCATTTATTGCCCAAAATGGAAAAATTGATTGAGAAAATATCGTACTAGTCAAAGAGCTGGTATTTTTACCCGTACGCAAGCGTACGTTTGGATAATCAAACTCCATTAGTAGTGGGCGGTCAGAGTATAAGAACCATTCCACATCAGGATAGAGCTCAATTAGATTTAATAGAACGTTGTATGTATAACGTCCAATACCAGTGAGCTTATGGCTCAAAGGACGTGCATCTATTCCTATCTTCATCAATGCTTAGACTTTCCTGAAATTGCTGAGTAGAGTAGGTGATATTGTTGTGCCTGCTTTTCTATCGTGAATAGTGATAGCGCCCTATTAAAGCCGTTTTGGCCGAGTTTACTTCTTTTATGAGAATCCTTATTGAGTTCTTCTATTGCACTTGTCAGGCTTTCGGCATCTCCTGGAGGAACAACTAATCCCGTTTCGCCATGAATATTTACGTAGCTGGTGCCAGTTGATATCTCACAACTAATTATTGCCTTTTTTAGCATTTGAGCTTCTATAAGTGATACGCCAAAGGCTTCTGATTTCATATGAGACGGGAAGACAAAAGCTTTACAATTTGCTAGCAACTTAAGTTTTTCTGAATCACTGATATAACCAGTTAGTATTACGTTCTGTATACTTTCATTGGCAATTCTCTGCTTCAGCTCTCCGTAGAGTGGCCCGTCACCTGCGATAACAATTGTAGCATTCGTTTTTTTTGCAGCGTCCAATAGGTAGTGCAGTCCTTTGTAATACCGCAAAACGCCTACAAAAAGAAAATAATCACTCTTCAGAAAACGATATTGATCGTCGCTACTCCAGTTTGTGTTGGGAGACATATAGTCTTCAGGGTCCACAGCTAGTGGTATTACATGGTTTTTTTTGCTGTATTTTAGTAGGTTGGCGCTTTGAGCCTGATACTGCGGTGATGTGGCAACGATGGCATCCACGTTAGACAAGAAAAAAGTCTCGAGGGGTTTATAAACTTTCTTTAACCACTTCTGCTTAATGATATCCGAATGGTAGGTTACTAATGAAGGCTTTTCTTTGTTGATAAGTGAAAGCAGATCGCCAGTAGGCCAAGGGTAATGGAAGTGGATAATGTCGGCCCATTCAGCTAGTCGTTTGAACTCTGAAAAGAGTTGAAAAGAAAAGCTGTTTGAAGCGATCTCCATATCTGCCTTGCATAGGATAACCTCTGTTCCCTGCACGTCTACAGAATAACTTTCGTTGTGGGATACTGAAAGTACCTTGCTTTTTACACCATACTGTTGGCATCCTTGAGTAATGTAGCGGATAACTTGCTCTACTCCACCGCGAGTTTCAGGATAGCAAGTGCGGTAAACATGTAGTACTTTCATTTGGTTCTCAATTAGCTGGTTCTTTGTTGGGGGTAAATCCAGTTGGCGCATCTAAGAGGATACGTATGATACATTCTTCATCAAAATTATGACAGTAAGTATCAAGCTCTAATAAAAGCGGCTCCATGTGGGTCCACGTTAGCATCTCTTCCTTGGCCATCATGATCTTTTTATGTCCACTACCTTCCACATTGTCACCAATCAACAGTTCCTCATACAGTTTTTCGCCAGGGCGCAAACCAGTAAACTTGATAGTGATATCGCCTTCCTGACCACATTCATCAATGTGCTCTCTCATGCCCATCAAGTGTATCATCCGTTTGGCAAGATCCAGAATTCTCACGGGCTCTCCCATGTCTAGGACAAATACTTGCCCATTATGACCCATAGCACCGGCTTGAATAACTAGTTGTGCTGCCTCTGGAATCAACATAAAGTAACGAATGATATCTGGGTGGGTCACTGTAACAGGCCCTCCTTTACGAATTTGTTGTTTAAACAGTGGTACCACAGACCCTGATGAACCTAGTACATTACCAAAACGCACCATGGTGAAGGTGGTACCATGCTGTTTGTCAGCGAGTGCTTGTAGAACCAACTCAGCCATACGCTTCGTTGCTCCCATGACGTTTGTTGGTCTAACCGCTTTATCAGTAGAGATCAGGGTAAAATGTCGCACATTGCAGTTAATCGCTGCTTGAGCGCAATATAAGGTACCAAATACGTTGTTACGCACCCCCTCAACAATATTGCTCTCGACAAGTGGTACATGTTTATAGGCAGCTGCGTGAAAAACGGTATTTACCTTGTTAGCTAACATGGTTTTTTCTAAACGATTCTGGCGTTGGACTGACCCTAATACTGAAATAATAGCTACATCGAGGTTTAAACGTTCTTTGATACTGTTTAGTTCTTGATCGATCTTATACAAGTTATATTCGTTAAGCTCAAATATAACCAGTGAACGAGGTTTCAGGCGAAGGATTTGGCGGCAAAGCTCCGAGCCAATCGAGCCTCCAGCGCCTGTTACCATGACACTGGCTCCCTCAATGTTCTTTGCCATAAGTGTCATGTCAGGTTCAACAGCTTCACGGCCAAGCAGGTCCGCGATATCCAAATCCTTGACCTCTGTCGAGTCTGCTTTCCCCATCGCTATATCTTCCACCGATGGAACGGACAATATCTCTACCGGCCAGTGCGATACCTTTTCGAGTAATCTTAAGCGCTCACCTTTTCCTATGTTATTTACAGCTAATAGTACTTTTACTGGACTATATAGCCCCTTTAAATCATCAAAGTCAGAGCTGTGGTAAACACGCACACCGTAAAATATCTGCCCAACTTTTTCTGGGTCATCATCAAGAAGAGCTACTGGGTGAAATTCAGTACCCTGAATTAGTGCACTCGCAAGATCTCGGCCTGCAGCTCCTGCGCCGTAGATGAAGACGTTAGGTTTTTTACGTTTGTAGACTTGATAATACACAGAACGAATGAGTACTCGTGGTCCGCCAAGCGTTAAAATAGCTAAGCCAGCATAGATAAAAGGAACACTTCTTGGAATAAAGGTGTGAAAAAAGAAACCAGAGAGGGCAAGGGTCATTGCCGAAAGGAAAACAGCAAAGAAAATATTGCTCAACGCAGGCAGCATCATATAACGCAATACTGCCCGGTACATGCCTAAATTTATGAAACATACAATGGTAACAATCACGGTGCTAACAAGGCTGAGAACTTCTGAAACATGTAGTTCAAAAAAGTACTCATTTAGGCGTAGTGCGATTGCCAAATATAAAGAAAAAACAATAGCAATAATGTCGTATGTTATTGTTATTGCTCGCTTTAGCTTTCTGTCAGCCGAGAGGAGAAAATTGAAAGGCGTGTGAGATAGCATGATAAACCTAGCCGCTAACGAGTGTGTTTTGGTTATGATGTTTTCCTATATTCTACCTGTTGTCAGCCAAACTAGCTAGATGATAGCAGTTACGGGGCAGGTAGAAGTACGAAGTGGTTCACAAATGCATTTAACTTCAATGATTTAGGACTTAGTTAAGCAAATTCCTGATTTTGAGGCATAATACTCAGCAAAGTAGTCAATGAGCGAGGCGGGTGTGAATAATATAGCAGTTACTGGAGCCTCTGGCTTTTTGGGTAAAGCTCTGGTGAGGACGTTAAAGCAATCTCCTAGGTATATTCCAATACCAATGATACGAAAGGGTTGTGCTAACGATACAATCGAAATAGATCTATCTACCTCGTTTGAAGTAGAGAAAGCTTTACGTGAACAACAAGTAGAAGTGCTTGTTCATTGCGCTGCTCGTGCGCATATTCTGAATGATACGGCTCAGAGTCCGATAAACGAATATAGGGAAGTGAACACACATGCGACAATTAGATTGGCTCAACAAGCCGCGGCCGCAGGTGTAAAGCGATTCATATTCATCAGCACTGCTAAAGTGAATGGCGAACGCAGTGAACTAGGACATCCGATGACGGAGTTTGTTGTTAAGTCTCCTATCGATCCATACGCGATTAGTAAGTATGAAGCTGAGATTGCGCTAGCCAGACTTGCGGAAGAGACTGGTATGGAAATTGTGATCATACGTCCCCCTTTGGTTTATGGATCCGGAGTCAAAGCGAACTTTGCTGCTTTAATGAAATTGAGTCAAACCGCTCTGCCTTTGCCATTCGGGGCCATCAATAATCAGCGAAGCCTTATCTCCCTTGAAAATTTGGTTGATATTATTGGCTGTTGTCTTGAGCACCCTTCAGCAGCTAATCAGACATTTTTGGTCTCGGACGATGATGATGTCTCTACTACTGAGCTGATAATAGAGTTGGCTAATGCCTATGAAAATCGCATCAAGCTGCTCCCTATTCCCACCTCTATTTTAGGTGGATTGCTTAAAGTACTAGGGAAGGAGAATATTGCTGAACGAATGTTTGGTAGCCTTCAGTTTGACATCAGCCATGCAAAGCAGACTTTGAACTGGACCCCTCCATATTCTTTTAAGCAAGGTATATTAAAATTAGTAAAGGATAGCGAAGCGCAATGAACACACCTTTAACACGACTTTTAGATTTTGTATTTGCAATAACAGGGCTATGTCTCTTATGGCCAGTGATGCTTGTTGTCTATCTTGTTGGCCGAATGGATAGTGATTCTCCGATTTTCAGCCAGACGCGAGTTGGTAAAGAAGGAAAAGCTTTTACCTTGTACAAATTCCGAACGATGGTGGTATCAACACAATCGGTAGCGACGCATATGGTAGATGCTCGATCGGTCACTAAGTTGGGGTCTATTCTTCGAAAAACTAAGCTTGATGAGTTGCCTCAACTGGTTAATGTGCTTAAAGGTGAAATGAGTTTTGTAGGTCCTAGGCCTTGTTTGTTTAATCAAGAAGAACTTATTGAAGAGAGACGCGAGTTAGGTGTGGATAAAGTACTGCCTGGCATTACTGGGTTGGCTCAGGTAAATGGCATCGATATGTCTGAGCCGAAAAAGTTAGCACAAGTAGATGCCAGAATGATAAGCAACCACTCACTATCTCAGTACGTTAGGCTAATTATCGCAACAGCCATTGGTAAGGGTGCTGGAGATCGTATACGTTAGCCAAGCACGTCTAAATAACAAGTGAGACAAAGTGTTACTTGATTGCTTAGCGCTCGCTGTCAATAATACAGAGTTAGAGAAACTGGTGACTTTACTAAGTGTGTCCACATAAATAATGATGCCTTAGATAACCAGCTAAAAATGATAATCAATTTGTAAGATGAAACTATGAAAATAGCGGTTGCAGGAACAGGCTATGTAGGCCTATCAAATGCGATGTTGCTGGCTCAGAACCATGAGGTAGTAGCGGTTGATATTAACGCGGAAAAAGTGGACATGCTGTGCAATGGACAATCGCCGATTGTTGATAGTGAAATTGAAGCATTTTTGAAGCGTGACGACTTAAATTTTACGGCTACTCTGGACAAAGAGTTAGCATATTCTGGTGCGGACTATGTGATTGTTTCTACACCGACAGATTATGATCCGCAAACTAACTACTTTAATACTAGCTCTGTTGAAGCGGTGATCAAAGATGTGATGGCGATTAATCCTGATGCGGTCATTGTTATCAAGTCCACCGTACCCGTTGGTTACAGCGCTCGTGTTCGTGAAGAGCTGGGTACTGAGAACGTGTTCTTCTCACCAGAGTTTTTACGTGAAGGTAGCGCCCTTTATGACAACCTGAACCCGTCTCGCATTATTATCGGTGAGCGCAGTGAACGTGCAAAAGTGTTCGCTGACCTATTGGTGGAAGGGGCTCAAAAAGAGAACATTGATGTGTTATTTACTGACTCAACTGAAGCTGAAGCGGTGAAACTGTTCTCAAACACCTACCTTGCAATGCGCGTTGCTTACTTCAATGAGCTAGATTCTTATGCTGAAGCACTTGGATTGGATACTCGCCAAATCATTGAAGGTGTTGCGCTGGATCCACGTATAGGTGGCCACTACTGCAACCCATCTTTTGGCTATGGTGGTTACTGTTTACCAAAAGATACTAAGCAGTTGCTAGCTAACTACCAAGAAGTACCAAATAACATCATTGGTGCGATCGTTGATGCTAACCGTACTCGTAAAGACTTTATTGCTGAATCTATCTTGAAGCGTGAGCCTAAGGTTGTTGGTGTATATCGCCTTATCATGAAGTCAGGTTCAGATAACTTCCGAGCGTCAAGTATTCAGGGCATTATGAAGCGTCTTAAGGCGAAAGGTATTGAAGTCATTGTTTATGAGCCTGTACTGAAAGAAGAGCACTTCTTCCACTCTCGCGTGATTCAAGATGTCGATGCGTTTAAGCAAGAAGCCGATTTGATTATCTCGAATCGTATGTTGCCTGAGTTGGCTGATGTTGCTGACAAAGTGTATACGCGTGACTTATTTGGTAATGACTAACTGTTACTGATTTGAATAAAAAAACGAGAACCTAGAGTTCTCGTTTTTTTATATTTGCTATTTACCACCGATGGTCACCGAGCAACCTTGCCGTCATCCCTGCGCGGGTAGGGAGCTTGCCTCAGCGAGCACTATTCTGATAAGTACTATGACAGTTATTCAACCGCCTCTTCATCTTCAAAACTCACATCCAACGGCTCTGGAGAAAGTATTACACCAGTATTATCTGCATATACATAATCTTCCGGTAAGAAGGTTACACCGCCAAAGTTAACTGGCACATCCACTTCCCCAACATCGGATTGAGCAGCACCTACCGGAATAGAAGCAAGCGCTTGGATACCGAGGTTCATGTCTTCCAGCTCATCCACTTCGCGCACGCAGCCATAAACGATGAGACCTTCCCATTCGTTATCTTCTGCCAATTGTGCAATTTCGGCATCAATCAGGGCTTTGCGTAGTGAACCGCCCCCATCAATAAGGAGAACACGGCCAACGCCGTCTTGTTCTAAGATCTCACGGATAACCCCGTTGTCTTCAAAGCATTTAACCGAAGTGATTTGACCTGCAAATGAGGCTCGGCCGCCAAAGTTACTAAACATTGGTTCAACAACGTCTACTTGGTCTAGGTAGATATCACATAGGGCTGAAGTACTGTATTCCATGGCGACTCTTCTTTGCAGTTTACAAAAGGTATAAATCGAGTATATCGGGTGAATAGGTCAATGCAATGACAAGGCTCAATTAAGTCATCAGAGTTTGAGCTATAACCACTCCTGAAAACAGGATATTAGTGACTAATGAACACTTCACCACAATCGGCATCATAGGGGCAATTTGCGCAGGCTGTGTTGCGTGCCAAACCGCTCTACCGTGTTTAATGACAACGATAAGACTGATGACAAAAGGCAGGCTGATCCACAAAGGTGATTGTTGTAGAACGAGATAAGCTGCAAAGGCGATGACTGCGAATAATAACAGTGTGAAGTGGTAAACCTTAGCGTTGTGCTCACCCAGTCTCACCGCGACAGTACGCTTACCGCAGGCGCTATCATTTTCGATGTCACGCATGTTGTTGACGTTAAGTACGGCAACCGCGAGTAATCCACAGCCGACAGCAGGTAAGAAGAGTAGAGAGTCAATATGGCCAGTGTGTAAAAAGTAGGTACCAGAGACACCAAGCAGGCCAAAGAAGATGAAAACTGAAATGTCGCCAAGTCCTACGTAGCCGTAGGGCTTATTGCCGACGGTATAGGCAATGGCAGCGATGATAGCTAATACACCGAGTCCGATAAACGCCAAAATGTTTTGCATTGAATCCAGCGCATGAAAGACTAAACCTAGTCCTGCAATCACAGTCAGAATGATATTCAGCACGATGGCTTTCTTCATCTCTTGCTGTGACACTTCACCTGACTGTATCGCCCGCATCGGACCCAAGCGGTTGTCGTTGTCGGTGCCTTTGACTGCATCGCCGTAATCATTGGCTAGGTTAGAGAGAATCTGCAGCAGGGTCGCGGTAAGCAGAGCGAGTATAGCGACACTCCAAGACATGTTGCCAGTAGAGAAAGCGAGTGCACTGCCTGTGATAATGGAGACTAAAGCGAGTGGTAGTGTTTTAGGTCTGGCTGCATCGAGCCAAATACGAACAGATTGATTCATAGCCAAGCATTCTAATTTCAGTTCGTTTTAGTATACGGGAAATGTAGCACAAAAAAAGGTGTCACCGCCTTTTTGGAGATGACACCTCATCAAACTTAAGATTGCTTAAATCTAAAGAATAAAGCGACTTAAATCTTCGTCTTCTACAAACTCACCAAGCTTCGACTTTACGTAGCCTGAATCAATAGTGAGCTTTGAGCCTGGTTTATCTGTGGCATCAAACGAAATCTCATCCATCAAGCGCTCCATAACAGTATGTAGACGGCGAGCACCGATGTTTTCTGTGGTTTCGTTGACGGTCCAAGCTGCATCAGCAATTTGCTGAATACCGTCTTCCGTAAAGCTTACATCGACTTCTTCAGTCTTCATAAGAGCGATGTATTGCTCTGTTAATGACGCTTTAGGTTCGGTTAGGATGCGTTTGAAGTCATCGCTGCTCAGTGCTTCCAGTTCTACGCGGATAGGGAGACGACCTTGCAGTTCAGGAATCAAATCTGATGGCTTCGCCACTTGGAATGCACCAGATGTGATAAACAGGATATGGTCAGTCTTAACCATGCCGTGTTTAGTTGATACTGTGCTGCCTTCTATCAGAGGCAGTAGATCACGCTGCACACCTTCACGAGACACATCAGGGCCTGAGGCTTCGCCACGCTTACAGATTTTGTCGATCTCATCGATAAATACGATACCGTTGTTCTCAACGTTATAGATCGCTTGCTCTTTAAGCTCTTCTTGATTTACCAGTTTAGCGGCTTCTTCTTCAGTCAGTGCCTTGAAGGCATCTTTGATTTTCAGCTTACGCTTTTTCTTGGTATCACCACCCAGGTTTTGGAACATGCTTTGCAGCTGGTTGGTCATTTCTTCCATGCCAGGAGGTGCCATGATTTCAACGCCCATTTGTGGGGCTGCGGTTTCGATGTCGATCTCTTTGTCGTCTAGCTTACCTTCGCGCAGTTTTTTACGGAAAACCTGACGAGTGTTAGAAGAGCTCTCATCTTGCTGTTCGTTTTGGCCCCAAGCATCACGAGCTGGTGGAAGTAGGGCATCAAGAATGCGCTCTTCTGCTTGCTCTTCAGCGCGGAAGGTGACTTTTTCCATGGCTTGTTGATGCGTCATCTTAATCGCGACGTCAGTAAGGTCGCGAATGATGGTTTCAACTTCTTTACCCACGTAGCCCACTTCGGTGAACTTAGTTGCTTCTACTTTGATGAACGGTGCGTTAGCAAGCTTAGCTAGGCGGCGAGCGATTTCGGTTTTACCGACGCCTGTTGGGCCAATCATTAGAATGTTTTTCGGTGATACTTCCGCACGCAAGCTCTCTTCAAGCTGCATACGACGCCAGCGGTTACGTAGTGCAATCGCTACTGAGCGCTTTGCTTTATCTTGACCGATAATATGGCGGTTTAGTTCGTGAACAATCTCGCGTGGAGTCATCTCAGACATAATTAATTCCTTACAAAAATTCAGACACTATTTTGTTTTTTGGACGTTATTTTGCGTCGCTTTCTAGTTCTTCAACAGTGTGATAATGGTTGGTAAATACACAGATATCGCCAGCGATTTTCAGGGATTTCTCTGCGATTTCACGTGCATCTAAATCGGTATTTTCAAGTAATGCCGTTGCTGCTGCTTGAGCAAAGTTGCCGCCTGAACCAATCGCGATAAGGTCATTTTCTGGCTGAACCACATCGCCGTTACCAGTGATGATCAGTGATGCGGTTTCATCAGCCACGGCCAATAACGCTTCCAGTTTACGCAGCGCACGATCACTACGCCAATCTTTCGCCAGTTCAACGGCGGCCTTGGTTAGATGGCCTTGGTGCATTTGTAGTTTGCTTTCAAAGCGCTCAAAAAGAGTAAACGCGTCAGCCGTACCGCCAGCGAAGCCTGCCAATACTTGGTTATTATAAAGTCTACGAACCTTGCGAGCGTTCCCTTTCATTACAGTGTTGCCCAGGGATACTTGTCCATCACCAGCGATCACGACTTTGTTATTTCGGCGTACAGATACAATAGTAGTCACGACGTTTGCCTCATATTGGTTTCAATTCGGGTATGAAAGGGATATGTGGACGAGGAAAAGGGATTTCAAGGGGAAGTGGGGTTATCCTAAGAGAGAATTGCTTTCTATAGGTTTTGTTATTCCACTGGTTGTTCACCTGCGCATACAGGAATCTTCTATAGGCTTGGTGCGTGGGGAAAGTAGCCCCCTGCTTTCACAGGAGGCAGGAACTGTCGCGTTTAGGAGTAAGCTACTGCGAATCCTTCCAAATCGCACACGGCTCTATTTTAGCGCGTTGCAATTTGTGTTTGTCTCGCTCAGCGTCACGTTTGAGTGGGTAAGGGCCTAAAACCACTCGGAACCAACTGCTACCTTCTTTCTTGCGAATGGTACTTGAGAGCCCTTGGAAAGCTATATCAAGCTTACGTGCTTCGGCTTGAGCCATGGTTTTATAGGCGCCGCACTGCATGATGTACGGAATTTTCGAAACCACTTGCTCTTTCGCTTTTACTTCAACTTCGCGCTGCGGCAGGGTATCGACATAGTCCCACTTCTCTTCTGGCGGAGGTGGAATTGGCTTAGCAGGTTTAGACTTTGGCTTGGTGACTGGCTTTGTCGCTGCTGGTGTTGGTTTTGGTGGCTCTGGGTCATTACTTAATGTGTAAAGACCATAGCCAAAAACGCCCGCGAGCACGATCGCCAATAGCCCACTGCGCCATGGTTTTTTGCCGGAAGGTTTCTTTTTTGCTGGTCGGCGACTGGTGCCTTTGCCACGCCTTACATAGTCTCGGTTTGCCACGAAGATAGGTTCTAAATTGAATTAAATAACTGACCTCATGGTAAATACCACAAGGTCAAGTTGCAAGTCAGTATCGTGCTAACTATAGGATTCTTGGAGGAGCAGCACTGTCGCGGATCACAAGTTCAGTATCAAGTAACCTCGATCCCGCTCGAACATCAGCTCCTTTCAGTACTTCTAACATCATGTACATGGCTTGACGGCCAATCTCATAACGAGGTTGTGAGACTGTAGTAAGCGGCGGATCGCAGTACTGAGCGAACTGAATGTCATCGAAACCAACTACGGAAAGATCTTGAGGAACTCGCAGTCCCAGTTTCTTCGCTTCTTGCATCGCGCCAATGGCCATGATGTCGTTATGACAGAAAATGGCTGTTGGAGGCTCCGGCAGGGCAAGTAGGCTGCGAATCAAACGCGCACCTGCTTCAAAGGTAAAGTCACCTTTCACCGTATAAGCAGGGTTCATTTGCAGCCCGGCTCTTCGCAATGCTTGCTGGTAACCTTGCTGTCTAAAGCGGCATAAAAATGCGGTGTCAGGTCCTGAAATCTGTGCGATACGCTTATGGCCCAATTGCGACAAATAGTTTACCGCTTCAAAGGCTGAGGTCAGGTTGTCGATATGAACGGTAGGGAGCTCAAGTTCAGGGGCAAACTCACAGGCCATAACGATGGGAGGTAAGTTTTTCTGTTCTGGCTTACTTATATCAAAAGGCAAGTCGGTGCCGAGTAAAAGCATGCCATCCGCTTGCTTAGTGAAGACCAAGTTCACAAACGAGGTTTCACGTTTTTTCGATTGTCCGCTATCTCCTAGTAGGACTAAATACCCATGTTCCATTGCCGCATCTTCGATACCACGAATGATCTCCGAAAAGTACGGGTCACAGATGTCTGGCACTATGGTAACGATCGTCTTGGATTCATTCCTACGTAAGTTACGCGCCAGAGAGTTAGGAGAATAGCCAGCTTCGAGAACGGCATCTTCGACTCGCTTTCGAGTAGATGATGAGACCTTCTCGGGATTCATCAATGCTCTTGATACCGTAGCCGTTGAGACGCCTGCAAGCTGGGCAACATCCTTCATTGTCGCCATAAACGTGAGTCCTCTTATTTTCAGTGTGACTAATTAGACTGCGACTTATTATGTTTTGTTATGCAATCTAACGGGTTATAACTTGGTTAAATGTTTCATTTATCTAATAAATAGCGCGAATGAAACGTTTGCTTTAATGATGAACTATTAATAAATATTATTCATTTATCTACGGAAAGTTACGGGCTGATTAACATATTTTGCATTGCAATTGTGAAGCTTATCACAACTAGAGCTAGTTATAGTTTTGAAATTAATCAATTCTTACCGTTTAGCTGAGATCTTGTGGCTCGATATCCATCGACCAGCGAACTTTCTTTGCTAGTGGCAGTTGTGCGATGACGGGCTTAGCGCTGGTGACGATTTTCTGCATCAATGGACGCATGGGTACTTGAAGCATCAATTGCCATCTCGCTTTCCCTGCTCGCTTAGCAATAGGTGCTGGTGTAGGACCTAACACCATCGAATGATGATCAAATAACGGATGCGCCTCAAGTGAATGTCTCACTTGACGTAAAAACGCCTCAACGTCATTGCTGTTGTTAGCTTCGGCACGAATCAAAGTTAGGAAGCTAAACGGTGGCAGCATAGCTAACTTACGCTCTTCAATCACGGTTTCTGCAAAATGACGATAGTCTTTATGCAGTAGTGATTGCAGCAGAGGATGGTCAGGGTGGTGCGTTTGCAGCAGCACTTCACCGGGCTTACTCGCTCGGCCTGCGCGGCCGGCTACTTGGATGAAGAGCTGTGCCAGTCTTTCTGACGCTCTGAAATCGCTGCTGTATAGCGAGCCATCCACATCTAATAATGCTACTAAGGTCACGTTCGGGAAGTGGTGACCTTTGGCGAGCATTTGCGTACCAATCAGTATTTGGTATTCATTCTTTTTAATCGCCTCAAGCGCACTCTCAAGGCTGCCTTTACGACGAGTGCTGTCTCTATCAATTCGAATGGTATTAAAATCAGGGAACAGACTTTCAAGCTGTGCTTCAAGCTGCTCGGTACCCACACCAACGGTAACAAGCTGATTGGAGCCACAGCTTTCACACTGGTGAATAGTGGGTCGCTGTGAACCACAGTGGTGGCAGCGAATCTCATTACTAGATTGATGGTAGGTGTAGTAGGCGTCGCAGCGACGGCACTCAGCGGTCCATCCACATTCATGACACATCAATGCTGGGCTGAAACCTCGACGGTTAAGAAACAGCATTACCTGATTACCCAGCTCTAAGTGGCGACGTATCTCAGCAATAAGGGGAGCGGACAAGCCTGCTTCTAAGTATTGCCCTTTGACATCGATAACCTTGTTGGTCGTTGGCACAGCAAGACCTGCTCGTTGGCTCAAAATCAAATGATGGTACTTACCACTCAGTGCATTTTGCAGAGTTTCTATCGATGGTGTTGCAGAACCAAGTACAATTGGAATCTGTTCTTTATTGGCACGCATGACGGCTACGTCACGAGCGTGGTAACGCAGGCTATCTTGCTGTTTATATGATGTGTCGTGTTCTTCATCGACGATAATAATGCCGAGATCAGCAAATGGTGTGAGCAACGCCGAGCGTGTGCCAATAACAATACCCGCGACTTTATCACGAGCACTCAACCATGCATTCAACCGTTCGGTATCGTTAAGCCCTGAGTGAATTACTTCAATAGGCACGTTGAAACGCTTTTTAAAGCGGTTAATGGTTTGTGGTGTTAAACCAATCTCTGGCACTAAGACGAGCGCTTGCTGGCCGCGCTCAAGTACTGGTGCGATCATTTGCAGATAAACTTCGGTTTTCCCCGAACCTGTCACCCCTTCCAGCAGGTAGCAGCCGAATTCGGTTTGGCTATTCACTGACGCGATCGCTACAGCTTGTTCAGCATTCAGCCTCAGCTCTGTCGGCGGGTTAGTCATCGTTTCTGGCCAACGTGGAGTAGGGGCTAGCTTCTCATGCGATTCAATCCAGCCTTTCTCCGTAAGTGTTTTTAAGACACTAGAGCTGACTTCATTATCAATGAACGCCTGATGAGCACAAGGGCCGGACTCCAGCATATGCATGACTTTTGCTTGTTGCACAGCACGTCCAAACCCTGCCATGAGCTGATTTTTGCCTGCTTCTGTAATACGCCACTCAACGGTAGCTGCGAACTCTGCGGGTTTCCCTTTGCGTAACGACGAGGGGAGAGCGTTGTTTAACGTGTCGCCCAATGGGTGTTGGTAGTATTGGCTACACCAAGAGATTAGCTCGAACAATGGTTTTGGCCATACGGGGCTAGCATCAAGTGCGGCTTTAATGGGTTTGAGCTGATCAATAGGGAAGTCTGATTGGTGGCTGAATTGAGTGACAATACCGACTAAGGTTTGGCGTCCAAAAGGCACAGATACTCGCCCACCCTCCACAGGGAAAAGGTGCGTTGGGACCAGATAATCGAACTGTTTATCCAGCGGCACTGGCAGTGCAACACGAGCTACGTTTGGGCGCATAGTGGAATCGATATTGTTCAAAGAGAGCGCCATTCTACCTAGCTATGTCCGTTAGGAGAAACCGTTAATTGAATAAACTGAGTCAATCCACCTAAAGGTGGCGAAAAAAGTGGCAATTTTAGTTGATCCTAAAGGCACTATTCATTACTATACTGCGCCTTGATGGTATGGCTTATTCTACATTTATTGCAGTAACAGCGATATCATAAGTCTTTTATTAAACTACGTGTGGTGTCCGGCTTAGAATCGGATGGCGACACGGCCTAAACTTTGAGGTTTCCCCATGAAAGCTGGTATCCACCCAGAATACAAAGCAGTAACAGCAACTTGCTCTTGCGGCAACACATTCGAATTCAACTCTACTCTAGGTAAAGATTCTATCCACCTAGACGTATGTGACAAGTGCCACCCATTCTACACTGGTAAGCAACGTATCGTTGATACAGGCGGCCGTGTTGATCGCTTCAACAAGCGTTTCGGTGCTCTATCTAGCAAGAAGTAATCTTACTTTTGCAGATTCTAGAAAAGGACGCTTCGGCGTCCTTTTTGTTTTGAGGCAAAAATAAAACAATTCTGTATACAATCCATTCAAAATTCTAACTATCTAGCGTAGTATTAATAAATCAGAGTGACGAACCACTGTCACACAGACCATGCGTCAGTATCCCCGTTCGTGTTGTCCACTCTGTTGAGTCTGTAACCCTTTAGAAGCAAAGCTAATAATTACAAAGCGGTTTATACTCACACATTCAGTCTTTAATACTCGTAGAATAAGCAGGATTGCCACCATGTCCGATGACCAAAAAATCGACGAATTTCGCCAACAGGCGCTTGATTATCATGCCAACCCCGTCCCTGGAAAAATTGAAATTGCTCTGACTAAGTCTGCTGACTCAGCAGCTGACCTCGCCCTAGCATACAGCCCAGGTGTGGCTGAGCCAGTGCGTGAAATCGCACAAAACTCTGAAAATGTTTATAAGTACACAGCCAAAGGCAACATGGTTGCGGTCATCTCTAACGGTACTGCGATTTTGGGGCTAGGTAACTTAGGCCCACTGGCGTCGAAACCTGTTATGGAAGGTAAAGCGTTACTGTTTAAGCGTTTTGCTGGTCTAGACTCTATTGATATCGAAGTGAAACATCGCACGATTGATGAGTTTGTTGATACGGTAGCAAACATCTCTGATACCTTCGGTGGTATCAACCTAGAAGATATTAAAGCCCCAGACTGCTTTGAGATTGAACGTCGCCTGATTGAACGCTGTGATGTTCCGGTGTTTCACGATGACCAACACGGTACCGCGATTGTAACGGCTGCAGGTATGCTGAACGCGATTGAACTACAAGGTAAAGATCTGAAAGAAGCGCGCATTGTATGTCTTGGTGCTGGTGCTGCAGCTATCGCGTGTATGGAGCTATTGATTAAATGTGGCGCGATGCGTGAGAAGATCTACATGCTTGACCGTAAAGGTGTAATTCATACTCGTCGCGACGATTTGAACGAGTATAAAGAGCTGTTTGCTAACAACACCGACATGCGTACCTTGGAAGACGTCATTGAAGGTGCGGATCTGTTTCTAGGTGTGTCGGGCCCTGACTTACTTGAACCAGAAGCTCTGAAGCTGATGGCGGACAAGCCAATTGTGTTTGCTTGCTCAAACCCAGATCCAGAAATCAAACCTGAACTTGCTCATGACGTACGTGATGACCTGATTATGGGAACGGGGCGCTCTGATTACCCTAACCAAGTAAACAATGTTCTGTGTTTCCCATTTATCTTCCGCGGTGCACTTGATGTACGTGCAAGTGAAATTAATGACGAAATGAAGCTAGCAGCGGTTGAGGCGATTCGTGAGCTTGCCAAAGAAGAAGTGCCTCAAGAGGTGCTTAAAGCGGCTGGTGTAGAATCACTTACTTTTGGCAAAGAGTACATCATTCCAAAACCAATGGATCCACGTTTGCTGCCACGTGTAGCCAAAGCGGTTGCTCAAGCCGCAGTCGATTCAGGTGTTGCGCGAATTGAGATGCCAGAAAATTATATGGCTTAATTTCTCATACACGATCAAACAAAAAAGACGGCATTCATGCCGTCTTTTTTCATTCTTGTCAGAATTTACTCTTCATCGAACGCTTCAAACTCAATTCCCATTGCTGTCATCAGCTCTTTAGCTTCTGTTGGAATTTCGTCTGGACGGTCTTTTCTCAAGTCTTCGTCGGTTGGAAGCGGTTGACCTGTGTAGGCGTGTAGGAAGGCTTCGCACAATAGTTCACTATTGGTTGCGTGGCGTAAGTTATTGATTTGGCGACGAGTACGTTCATCAGTCAATACCTTTAGCACCTTCAACGGAATAGACACCGTGATCTTTTTTACCTGTTCGCTTTTTTTACCGTGCTCCGCGTATGGGCTAATGTATTCGCCGTTCCAATCTGCCATTGCACACCTTCGCTATGTTAATCATAAGTAGTAGTAATAAGAATGCTGCAATTTTAGCGGGATTTACTGCCATAAGCAAAGACATATAGACGTCTAGAAGTGTTGACGTCTCACAAAATGGAAAGTAAAGTGGACATTCATTTTAACGCAATGTTAATTTTTTAATGTTTGCCGCTTTTGTTGGTTCCATATTCACTGACAAAAGTAGACACTGAATAACAGCCCTTCAGCCCAATGCGATTTGATAAAGGAAGTTTCTATGAGCAATCGGAAGCCAGCGACAATAGCCGTACGTACTGGTATCGAATCAGATACCCAGCACCATGCTGTGGTACCGCCAATTTACCTTTCTACTAACTATGGTTTCCCTGCGTTTGGAGAAGTGCCTACTTACGACTATACCCGCTCTGGAAACCCAAATCGTGGTTTGCTGGAGCAAGCACTGTATGAGCTCGAATCTGGTAAAGGAGCCGTTGTTACTAACTGTGGTACGTCTGCGCTGAACCTGTGGGCGTCGGCTTTCTTAGGGCCTGAAGACACTATTGTGGCTCCACATGACTGCTATGGCGGTAGTTACCGACTATTCAATACTCGTGCGCAAAAGGGTGATTTTAAAGTTCAGTTTGTCGACCAAAGCGACGAGGCGGCGTTAGCTGCTGCACTTGAAGCGAAACCAAAACTCATTTTACTTGAGACGCCGTCCAACCCGTTGGTTCGTGTCGTCGATATCGCTGCTGTTTGCGAAAAAGCCAAACAAGTTGGTGCACTAGTGGCGGTTGATAATACCTTTCTGACACCCGTGTACCAAAAGCCTTTAGAGCTGGGCGCTGACTTTGTTATCCATTCAACCACCAAATACATTAATGGTCATTCTGATGTGATTGGTGGCGTTGTGATCACCAAAACAGAAGAACACGCGGAAGAGCTTGCGTGGTGGGGCAACTGTATTGGAGCAACGGGGACACCGTTTGATAGTTATATGACGCTACGTGGTATTCGTACGTTAAGTGCTCGCATGCGTGTGCATGAAGAGAGCTCTCAACATATTCTCGAGTTCTTAAAACAGCAGTCACTGGTCAAAGTGATTTATCACCCAAGCTTGCCTGAACATCCTGGGCATGACATTGCCAAGAAACAGCAGTCTGGTTTTGGCTCTATGTTGAGCTTTGAGTTTGCAGGAAGCTTTGAACAGTTGAAGTACTTTGTGGGTGAACTCAAGTTGTTCTCACTGGCTGAATCACTAGGTGGTGTCGAAAGTTTGATTTGTCACCCCGCTTCTATGACACACCGAGCTATGGGAGAAGCAGCTTTAGAAGAGGCGGGCGTTTCTCAGCAATTACTGCGTTTGTCTGTGGGGCTGGAAGATGCCTCCGATCTGATTGACGATTTACAGCAAGCATTTGATAAAGCGATAACGTTCCAAGGATAAGTTGAGTTATGAGTACCACACCCGCTCCGGCGAAGAAGCAACTACATAAATTTGGCGGCAGTAGCTTGGCGGATCCTGAGTGTTATCGTCGTGTCGTTTCTATTCTTAAAGATTACTCACACAATGAAGATCTTATTGTGGTGTCTGCTGCAGGCAAAACCACAAACCGTTTAATTGAGTTTCTCGATGCGCTCAATAAAGACGGTCGTATTGCTCACGAACATCTTCAGTCTTTAAGACAGTTCCAAATCGAGCTCATTGATGAACTGTTGCGAGGTGATGAAGCTGAACAGCTTAAATCGCTGCTCAGTGATGAGTTTAGTACATTAGGTGAACTGGGTTATCCCTTGAGTGAGGCGCAGCGTGCGGCCGTACTTGGTCACGGTGAAGTATGGTCCTCTAGATTACTGGCGGCGCTTTTACGTCAATCTGATTTGCCTGCGGTGGCGCAAGACGCTCGCGCTTTCTTACGAGCAGAATTTGGCACGCAGCCGGAAGTGGATCGTGCGAAGTCTTATGCCTTGATTAAAGACGTGTTGGCTCAGCATGCTCATCATCGTATTGTGATTACCGGTTTCATGGCGCAAAGCGATGAAGGTGAGACGGTGTTGCTTGGGCGAAATGGTTCTGATTATTCGGCGACTGTGATTGGAGCACTTGCCGAAGTCTCTTGCGTGACAATTTGGAGTGACGTTGCCGGGGTCTATAGCGCTGACCCCCGTGTGGTGAGCGATGCCTGTCTTCTACCATTATTAAGGCTGGATGAAGCCAGTGAGTTGGCTCGTTTGGCCGCCCCTGTGCTACATAGCCGCACGCTTCAACCTGTGGCGCAAAGCGTTATGGATTTGAACTTACGTTGCAGTTATCAACCTGAGTCAGGCTCTACCCGTATAGAACGAGTGCTGGCGTCTGGGCGCGGTGCTAAGATCATTACCTCGTTAGATGAAGTGCTGTTGATTGACCTCGCATTCGCCAGTGGTCATGATTTTGCTCGCGCGCAAAACGAAGTGCTGAATGGTTTGAAGCGAGCACAGCTTGAGCCACTAGCGTTTGAAGCGCAGTCTGATCAAGCACGTTTGCGCCTTGCTTATACTGCAGAAATTGCGTCGGGGGCACTCAATGAGTTGCAAGACCTAGCAATTGAAGCGGAGATTAAGCTAAGAGAAGGGTATTCCATGCTGGCCGCTGTAGGGGCTGGCGTGACTAAGAATGCCAACCATTGTTTTGGTTTTTATCAGCAACTTAAACATGCGCCGGTAGAGTTTTTCTCCGAAGCAGAATCTAAGTTAAGTCTTGCTGCTGTATTGAGAAAGTCTGACATTCAACCTCTGCTTAAGTCAGTACACACCCAGCTGTTCCAAGCTCAAAAACGTGTTGCTGTCGCCTTATGTGGCAAGGGTAATATTGGCTCTAGTTGGCTGGCGTTGTTTAAAGAGCAGAAAAGCGAGCTAGAAAAGCGCCGTGGAATGAGTTTCAACTTAGTTGCCGTGGTGGATAGTCAAACGTATTGGCTTGATGACCAAGGCATTAATGAGCAAACCGTGCTGGAGCGCTACGAGGATGAAGCTGTGGCGTACCAAGGCGATGTTTGGTTACAACAGCTTGCTAATCTTCAAGGTTACGATGAAGTTGTTGTTCTTGATGTGACGGCGAGTCCTGCATTAGCAGAGCAGTACCAGAATATTGCGGAAAATGGCATGCATCTAATCTCGGCCAACAAAGTAGCGGGTTCTGCACCAAGTGTTAGTTATCACGCAGTGCAAGATGCATTCTCGAAAACAGGACGTCACTGGCTATATAACGCGACGGTAGGTGCAGGGTTACCGATTAACCATACGGTTCGCGATCTGCGTGAAAGCGGTGACGATATTGTGGCGATTTCCGGTATTTTCTCCGGGACGTTATCTTGGTTGTTCCAGCAATTTGATGGCAGCGTGCCTTTCAGTGAGCTGGTGGATTTGGCTTGGCAACAAGGTTTGACCGAACCGGACCCTCGCGCCGATCTGGATGGCTCAGATGTGATGCGTAAGTTGGTTATTCTTGCTCGTGAATCTGGGTTAGATATTGAGCCTGATGCTGTAGCGGTGGAGTCACTGGTTCCGGAGGAGCTTAAGGAGTTGTCTCTGGATGGCTTTTTTGAAAAGGCAGAGCTACTGAGTGAAATTTTACAAGAACGTCTAGAGAAGGCTCAGCGTGAAGACAAAGTGCTGCGTTATGTAGCGCGCCTTGATCGCCAAGGTAAAGCTCGTGTCGGTATTGAAGCTTTGTCTAAAGAGCATGCGCTTGCTAATCTGCTGCCGTGTGACAATATCTTTGCTATAGAAAGTAAGTGGTATAAAGATAACCCCTTAGTGATTCGTGGTCCGGGAGCTGGACGTGAAGTAACTGCCGGTGCGATTCAGTCAGATTTAAACCTAATGTCGAGTTTCTTCTAACGCACAGCAAATTGTTGGTTTTGAATTCGTTTTATCTCTAGGCTAGCGGTAACCGCTAGCCTTTTTATTTGTTACTTTTTCCTTATGTCCCTTTTTACCCCAGTATGTACCACCTTCTCGAAAGTGAAGAACTCCTGAAACGCGCGACTCTGCTTTAGTTTCCTTAACTAAGCACATGAAAAAAATTCATAATGACTCTATTGACTTTAAATGCCATTCATTTCATTCTGTAGACATATAGACGTCTAAACGTCAAAACATAAAATTCAGATATAGACAGACAGGTTTTATCTAAGGTTGGATGGGATAACCAATCTTGGTATTTAGGGAGAGAACCATGGGATACACACACGCTGGACACATCGATGCTTTGAACCAGAATATTGCTGAGCTTTCTGACAATATCAACGTTTCATTTGAGTTCTTTCCACCGAGCACGCCAACAATGGAAGAAACCCTTTGGAAGTCTGTGCACCGTCTAAAAACGCTGCAGCCTAAGTTTGTTTCTGTGACTTATGGGGCGAACTCTGGCGAGCGAGACCGTACTCACTCAATTATCAAAGAAATTAAATCAGAGACTGGACTTGTCGCAGCGCCGCACCTGACCTGTATTGATGCGTCTCGTGATGAGCTTATCGATATTGCTGAGGATTATTGGAGCAACGGTATCAAGAACATTGTTGCGCTACGTGGTGATATTCCAGCGGGTGGTGGCCAACCGGATATGTATGCTTCGGATCTGGTTGAACTGCTAAAGTCGCGTCATGATTTCGATATTTCGGTAGCGGCTTTCCCAGAAGTGCATCCAGAAGCGAAAAGTGCTCAAGCGGATCTACTGAACCTCAAGCGTAAAGTGGATGCAGGTGCAAACCGTGCGATTACTCAGTTTTTCTTTGATGTAGAAAGTTACCTGCGTTTCCGCGACCGTTGTGTGGCCGCTGGTATCGATGTGGAAATCGTTCCGGGTATCCTACCTGTTTCAAACTTTAAGCAGGCGTCACGCTTTGCTGGCATGAACAAAGTAAAAGTACCAGGTTGGATGCAGAAGCAGTTTGAAGGTTTGGATGACGACCCTGTGACTCGCCAGTTAGTAGGTGCGAGTCAGGCGATTGATATGGTTCGTGTATTGAGCCGTGAAGGGGTCAAGGACTTTCATTTCTACACGCTAAACCGTGCTGAAATGACTTACGCACTATGCCATACATTAGGTGTACGTCCTCAGGTTTAGTGATTTCTTAAGACTTCCTCAATTACAACAAAAAAGCGTCAGGTGTATTACGATACTCCTGACGCTTTTTTGAACTCAAGAACCAAACTAGGTCGATAGCAACCCTAGCTTGTCTACTTGTTTTACGCTAACGCTTCTAATTCAGACAGCGCTTCTTCTGCCCATTCTAACCAAGCTTGACGAGCAAGTAGGTTACGGCGCAGTGTTAGACGCTCGAGTCGAGCGTGTTTGTCTAATGTGTTTGGTGTTGCGTAGTAGGCCGCTTCAATTTCACGGTAGTGCGCAACAAGCTTTTTCGACTCTTCGATCAACTCTTCTAGTTGAATGCGGAATGCAGCAGATGGTTGTACCGCACAGGCCGCTAACTTCGCAGAGAATTCATCACGCACGGTTGGGTGCACAGTTGGTTGCTCAAACCATTCACCTAACGCGCTACGGCCTGAGTCAGTGATTGAGTAAACTTTACGATCTGGTTTGCCTTCTTGGGGTTCAAGTTTGCAAGTAACCAGTTTTTTGTCCGCCATTTTGTTTAGCTCACGATAAACTTGCTGATGGCTTGCTTTCCAGAAGTAACCGATGCTCGCAGAAAATTCCTTAGTAATGTCATAGCCGGTCGCATCGCGAGTGCTAAGAACAGTAAGGATTACGTGTGGTAGTGACATGTCTTAAGTCCAAATGGTCAATAACGTAATAATAATTATGTTGCTCCACGTCGCAGATGTACGACTGCGAAAGCGCCTTGGAATTTAAATATGATTCCAGGAAACTCGCGCAAAAGAGCAATGCCAATCTTGTTGGCACGTGTAACCTTGTTTTAAGCCTTTGTCACCTAGGAAGCCACGTGATCACGTGACCCACACTGTCGATATAATAGTATTTTTGTTTTATCGAACAGTGGTAAGTAAGTATATCGAATTCTATAAGCAAGAAGTGGAATAGAACGTGATACCACTTCAAAAAACTAACAAAACTCTCAATAAGTATGCCACTAAAAATAAAAGGCCGCAATGTGCGACCTTTTGTCTTTTTTGTAAAATAATATATCGCCTAACCGGTATTTCGCATGCCTGCTGCGATGCCAGCGATAGTTACCATGAGTGCTTCTTCTAGTTCAACCTCAGTGTCTTCGCTTTGACGAGTGCGATACAACAGCTCAGCTTGAAGCATATTGAGTGGTTCGACATAGGTATTACGTAAGCGAATCGACTCTTGACCCCAAGGATCACTCTGCATTAGGTGGTTATGGTTCTCTACATTAAGTACTGCTTTGATGTCTTGCTGCAGTTGAGTTCGAAGCTTATCACCTAATGGTAATAGCTCTGGCGCAGCCAAGCGTTGGTCATAATAGCGTGAGATTTCCATATTACACTTGGTGTACACCATCTCTAACATGCCAAGACGAGTCGAGAAGAATGGCCATTCACGACACATTTCTTCCAGCAGAGCTTGGTGACCTTTATCAATGGAGTATTGAATTGCTTCTCCGGCACCTAACCATGCAGGCAGAACTAAGCGGTTTTGACTCCATGAGAAAATCCAAGGAATCGCACGTAAGCTTTCTACGCCGCCATTAGGGTTACGTTTCGCAGGACGAGAACCTAGTGGTAGTTTGCCCAGCTCAAGTTCAGGGGTAGCTTGACGGAAGTACGGAACAAAATCAGGTTCACCACGAACTACCTTACGATAAGCTTCACAAGACACTTCAGAGAGCACTTCCATTAGATCACGCCATGCCTGTTTTGGCTCTGGTGGTGGCAGAAGGTTAGCTTCTAGAATCGCGCTGGCGTATAAGTTAAAGCTGTTTACGGCAATCTCTGGTAAACCAAGCTTAAAGCGGATCATCTCGCCTTGCTCAGTTACGCGTAAGCCGCCTTTCAGGCTCTTAGGTGGTTGAGACAGCAGGGCTGCGTGTGCAGGTGCACCACCACGACCGATGGTACCGCCACGACCATGGAAGAGTGTGATATCGATACCGGCCTGTTCGCCTACTTCGACCAAGGATTCCATAGCGCTGTACTGCGCCCAGCCCGCCGACATAACACCGGCATCTTTGGCGGAGTCTGAGTAACCAATCATTACCATTTGATGGTTTTGAATGTAGCCGCGATACCAGTCGATATCGAACAGCTGCTTCATAACAGCTTCAGAATTATTCAGATCGTCTAGCGTTTCAAAGAGCGGACACACGTCCATACGGAACTTACAGCCACACTCTTGAAGAATCAGGTGTACGGCCAGTACATCAGAGGCAGTACGTGCCATAGAAATCACATAGGCACCGAAGGCTTCGCGAGATTGTGACGCGATAACACGGCAAGTATCCAAGACTTCTTGAACGTCTTCTGATGGTTCCCAATCACGAGGAAGTAGTGGACGCTTAGAGCTCAACTCATTGATAAGGAAAGATACTTTGTCTTGCTCGCTCCATTGATCATAGTCGCCTAGACCTAGGTAGCGTGTAAGCTCAGAGATAACGTCTGAGTGACGAGTACTTTCTTGACGAATATCGAGACGTACTAGGTGAACACCAAACGCTTTAACACGGCGCAGGGTATCCAGCAACGAACCGTCAGCAACGATAGCCATACCGCTTTCACGTAGTGACTTATAACACGCCATTAGCGGTTGCCAAAGTTGGTCGGCATCTTCGAGAATCGGTTTGTTTGGCACCTCTTGACGATTGATTTGTGCTTCAATCACTTCAAGGGTATTCATTAGCAACGTACGTACTGGTTTTAGAATTGCACGGTATGGTTCGTGTTGTTCGCCTGCAAGTTCACGAACTTGGTCGTTACATTTGACCATAGAGAGCTCAGTGATCAGCTCTTGGAAATCTTTCAGGTAAAGTTCTGCCGCTTTCCAGCGAGAGAGAAGCATGACTTCACGGGTAATCTTGTGAGTCACAAATGGGTTACCGTCGCGATCACCACCCATCCAAGATGAGAAATGCACCGGACGGGCATCAATTGGCAGACCTTCACCAAGGAAGCCTTTCAGCTTCTCATCAAATTCACGTAAGAACTCTGGTACTGCTTCCCATAGCGAGTTTTCAACAACCGCAAAGCCCCATTTTGCTTCATCAAGTGGCGTTGGTCGTTGCTGACGAATCACGTCTGAGTGCCAGCTCTGGGCAATCAATTGTTCAAGACGACGCTCAGTTCTTTTGCGTTCTTTAACTGAAAGTTCGTTTAGCTCTAGTTTGGATAAGCACTCATTGATTTTCACCAGCTTGTTAATCATGGTGCGACGAGTGATTTCGGTTGGGTGAGCCGTTAGCACAAGTTCGATATTAAGGTCACGAACCGCTTGAGCGCTATCGAGCTTGCTGATGTTTTCTTGGCTTAGTTTTGAAAATAGTGACGAAATTGGATCCGGTTCACACACATCTGCTTCACAGCTACGTGAAATGGTGTGGTATTGATCGGCAATGTTGGTCAAGTTTAGAAATTGGTTGAATGCACGAGCGACAGGTGTGAGTTGCTCATTCGGCAGGTTGGTAATTTCTTCGATTAGTAATTCACGATCGGCTTCATTGCCTGCACGCACAACGGATTTGGAAAGCTTACGAATCTTCTCTACTTTCTCGAGAATCTCGTCTCCATGCGCTTCCTTGATGGTGTTACCCAACAAGTGCCCTAGCATCCTAACATTGCTCTTCAATGGGGCATATTTTTCGTTCATAGTCGTCCTGCCTTGTAATTTAACTACATCCATTATTCCTTCTCAGCCTCACAATCTAGCTAAAAATGCTAGTGCGAGTCAAATAAAGTAAACCAAGTTTGCGTTTATCGTGTTGGCACGAAATCCGCACGCTTAGTGAACTTTATTCATTAAATTGTTGAAATTTTATTACAGGTTGTAAGCTACTCGAAACAATATTGGCGTATAGATTTAGCCAAAATATTGATGGTTGGATCGATAAAATCGAAACTCAAGAACTCATCAGGTTGGTGTGCTTGGTCAATAGAGCCAGGTCCAAGCACCAAAGTAGGGCACAATTGCTGTAAGAATGGCGCTTCAGTACAGTAGTTAACGGTTTCTGACGGGGTTTCGCAGAGTGTCTCCATCCCAGCAACAAACGGATGATGGTGATCACACTCGTATCCGGGAATAGGCTCATGTAACGCAGTAATAGATAATCTGCCTGGCCATTTAGCCTCGACCTCTTTTAATGCATCTCGTAACAAATTATCCAGTCCATCTAAGCTAATTCCCGGTAGCGGTCTGACGTCATAATGCAGCTCACAGCAGCCACAAATGCGGTTGGCACTGTCGCCACCGTGAATATGTCCAAGGTTCAAGGTTGGGCTAGGTATCGCAAATCCAGGGTGGTGGTATTCTTTGATTAAGCGGTCACGCAGTTTCATCATGGCAAACAACACTTCGTGCATAATCTCAATCGCATTAACACCAAGCGCAGGATCTGACGAGTGACCGGACTTTCCTGTTACACGAATGGCGTTAGCAACATGCCCTTTATGACCGCGGATAGGCACCAAACTGGTTGGTTCGCCAATAATGCAATAATCAGGTTTGAAAGGTGCATTATCCGTAAAGTGTCGTGCGCCCAGCATTGTGGTTTCTTCATCACACGTCGCTAAGACATAAAGAGGTTTGGTCTGTTTGCTCCAATCAATTTTCTTCACTGCTTCGTAAATGAAGGCGAAGAAGCCCTTCATATCTGCCGTTCCTAGACCATAGAAGCGATTGTTGGCTTCGGTTAGATCATGAGGGTTAAAGCTCCAGCGGCCCTCATCAAAAGGTACGGTGTCGCTATGGCCAGCTAAGAGTAAGCCGCCTTCACCTTGGCCTTTCTTCGCAATCATATTGAATTTATTCGGCTCAACCTCAACCACTTCAACGTCAAAGCCAAGATCCTTCATCCAAGTCGCCAGCTTTTCGATGACTTTTGCATTGCCATGGTCCCAACTAGGATCGGTGGAGCTGATCGAAGGAGTGCTAATTAGGCCTTTGTAGACCTCTAAAAAACTGGGTAATTGCATATTATCTTCGCTTCTACTGTTGACAGATTAATCTTAAGACGGTAAAACACATATTAAATCAAAATTAATGAATAAAAAATCAATTAATGAGCTTTTTTTTATATTTATAGTCATTAATTGCCATGTTCATAAACCGATATAACAAGCCTAGTTCAACAGACTCATTAACGGATGTAGAGAAATGCTGAAAACCACCATTATTGGCGCAACGGGATACACAGGAGCGGAGCTCGCTCTTATGGTCACAAAACACCCTGAACTCACGCTATCAGGTTTATACGTGTCCGCCAATAGTGTGGATGCAGGTAAGCCGATTTCACAATTGCACGGCAAACTTGCAGGCTTAGTCGATATGTCGGTTCAACCATTAAACGACGTCAAAAAGGCGGCAAGTGAATGCGATATTGTTTTCCTTGCCACAGCGCATGAAGTCAGTCATGACTTGGCGCCAGAGTTTTTAGCTCAAGGTTGCCAAGTGTTTGACTTATCAGGTGCTTATCGCGTTAAAGCCGACGATTTTTATACCACGTTCTACGGCTTTGAGCACCAAAATGAAAGCTGGTTGGACAAGGCAGCGTATGGCTTAGCTGAGTGGAATGCACAAGATATCGAGCAAGCTCAATTGGTTGCTGTTCCGGGATGTTATCCAACCGCTTCGCAACTGGCTATTAAGCCTTTGCTGGAAGCTGGCATTATCGATACCCAAATGTGGCCAGTGATTAACGCAACCAGTGGAGTGACAGGTGCGGGCCGCAAAGCGACCATGACCAATAGCTTTTGTGAAGTGAGCCTGCAACCATACGGGTTGTTCAATCACAGGCATCAGCCAGAGATTGCCACGCACTTGGGTTGTGATGTGATCTTTACGCCTCATTTAGGCAACTTTAAACGTGGCATCCTTGCAACGATTACCATGAAGCTCAATGAGGGTGTGACTGAGGAACAAGTGGAAGCTGCATTCGCGTCTGCGTATCAAGGACAGCCTGGTGTACGCGTTAAAGGTAATGTGATTCCAAGAATTCAAGATGTTGAGAACACCCCTTTCTGCGACTTAGGTTGGAAGCTACAGGGTCAACATATCATCGTTGTTTCAGCCATTGATAACTTGCTAAAAGGGGCATCGAGCCAAGCAATGCAGTGCTTAAACATTAAAAACCAGTTTGCCCAGTTAACGGCACTTATCTAGAGCGAGGAAAGCGGTATGAGTAATCAAAATACGCCATTAGTTATCAAATTAGGTGGTGCTGCGCTGTCTTGTTCACAGACTCTGGGGCAACTGTTTGCAGCAATTTCTGATTATCAGAAACAAGCGCAACGCGAGATTGTGATTGTTCATGGTGGTGGCTATCTGGTGGATGATTTAATGAAGCAATTGAATCTTCCAACAGTAAAAAAGCAAGGGCTACGTGTTACTCCTTACGACCAAATTCCATTGATTGCTGGTGCACTGGCTGGTACTGCCAACAAGTTGCTTCAAGGTGATGCCATCAAAGCGGGTATTAACGCGGTAGGTTTGAGCCTTGCTGATGGTGGTTTGTGTGAAGTGAGCGAGCTGGATCCTGAGCTAGGTGCTGTTGGTAGTGCGAAACCAGGTAACCCTGCGGTATTACAAGCTGTCCTCAAAACCGGTGCTCTGCCTATCATTAGCTCCATCGGTCTTGATAACCAAGGTCAGCTAATGAATATTAATGCGGACCAAGCGGCTGTCGCTGTAGCAGGTGCATTAGATGCGGAATTAGTCCTTCTCTCTGATGTAAGTGGAGTATTAGATGGCAAAGGTCATTTGTTGCCGAGCTTAACTCAGCAAGAGGCAGATGCCTTGATTGAAGGCAAAGTGATTACCGACGGCATGATCGTTAAAGTTCAAGCTGCTCTGGAAGCGGCGAACGATCTTGGCCGTCCAATTGAAGTCGCCACGTGGCGTTATCCGAATAAGTTAGTCGAATTGTTTGCCGGTAAAAGTATCGGCACCCAGTTCGTACCCAATTGATTTTTGTTAAAACAGTTATCTGAATAGTTGAGTAACCCGAGGCACTGACCGCCAAAATCAGGCTCGGACAAGGAGAGAAACATGAGCAAACCATCTGTAAAAAAAGTTGTTGTAGCCTATTCCGGCGGTCTGGATACGTCTGTGATCATTCCATGGCTAAAAGAAAACTATGACTGTGAAGTTGTGGCATTCGTGGCGGATGTTGGTCAGGGCGAAGAAGAGCTTATCGGCATTGAAGAAAAAGCCAAAGCATCGGGTGCATCAGAGTGTTATATCGCTGACCTTAAAGAAGAAATGGTCGCAGATTATATCTTCCCTACGTTAAAAACGGGCGCGTATTACGAAGGCAAATATCTACTAGGCACGTCAATGGCACGTCCTATCATTGCGAAGGCTCAGGTTGAAGTGGCACGTAAAGTAGGCGCGGACGCACTGTGTCATGGCTGTACAGGTAAGGGTAATGACCAAGTTCGTTTTGAAGGTGCATTTGCAGCGCTTGCTCCTGACCTAAAAGTGATAGCACCTTGGCGTGAATGGGATCTCGTTAGCCGTGAGGAGTGCTTAGACTATCTGGCTGAACGTAATATTCCATGTACTGCTTCTCTAACTAAGATTTACTCACGTGATGCGAACGCATGGCATATCTCTACAGAAGGTGGTGTTCTAGAAGATACTTGGAATGCGCCAAATGAAGATTGCTGGGTATGGACTGTTGACCCAGAGCAAGCGCCAAACGAAGCGGAGTATGTGACTTTAGAAGTGAAACAAGGTGAAGTCGTTGCTGTCGATGGTGAGCAAATGACGCCATACAATGCGCTAGTGTACCTAAATGAAAAAGGCGCGAAGCACGGTGTTGGTCGTATTGATATCGTTGAAAACCGTTTAGTTGGCATGAAGTCTCGTGGTTGCTATGAAACTCCGGGAGGCACTATTATGATGGAAGCGCTGCGTGCGGTTGAGCAACTTGTTTTGGATAAAACGTCGTTTGAGTTTCGTGAAGAGCTAGGCATAAAAGCGTCGCACCTTGTTTATGATGGTCGTTGGTTTACGCCGCTATGTAAGTCAATTCTTGCGGCGTCAGAAGAGCTTGCTCAAGACGTTAACGGCGAAGTCGTTATCAAACTATACAAAGGTCAAGCGATTGTGACGCAAAAGCGCAGTGTGAACAGCCTATACTGCGAAGAGTTTGCTACGTTTGGTGAAGATGAAGTGTATGACCAAAGTCATGCAGAAGGCTTTATCCGCCTGTATTCACTTTCAAGCCGTATCCGTGCTCTTAACGAAGTGAAGAGAAAGTAATCTTATATCACTCTGCATGAGATCTCATGCTTCGCTATACTGATTGAAATAAAGAAACCCATTTGATATCAAATGGGTTTCTTGTTTTTTGCCGCAGCGTCAGTCACTAAATTGATTTATTCTGAATATTTATGTGGAATAAATGAATTTTTACTTTATTTTTAATTCAATTTGCCGTAAGTTGAACCCTAACAATAAAGAAACTGAGTTGCATCAGATTCAAGCCGAACAAAGCAGTGAAGATTGAGCAGTTAGGAGAGACACGATGGCATTATGGGGCGGAAGATTTACCCAAGCAGCAGATACGAGATTCAAAGACTTTAATGATTCATTGCGCTTTGACTACCGACTTGCTGAGCAAGACATTGTTGGCTCAATTGCTTGGTCAAAAGCGTTGGTATCGGTGGATGTATTAACTGAGGAAGAACAGCAAAAGCTTGAGTTGGCATTAAACGAACTTAAGCTTGAGGTCATGGAGAACCCTAAGCAAATCTTACGCTCTGATGCGGAAGATATTCATAGCTGGGTTGAACAACAGCTTATTAGCAAAGTCGGCGACCTCGGCAAAAAACTGCATACTGGACGTTCCCGTAATGACCAAGTAGCGACCGATTTAAAGTTATGGTGTCGTCAGCAAGGTCAACAACTATTACTCGGTTTAGACAGACTGCAATCGCAAATGGTTGAGGTGGCGAGAGTCCATCAAGACACGGTGCTTCCTGGTTATACTCACTTGCAGCGTGCTCAACCTGTGACTTTTGCCCATTGGTGTTTGGCGTACGTAGAGATGTTTGAGCGTGATTATTCGCGTTTAGAAGATGCCATCAAGCGTCTGGATACATGCCCATTAGGCTCTGGAGCACTTGCTGGGACGGCTTATCCGATGGATCGTGAGCAGCTGGCTCATAACCTTGGTTTCAGAAGAGCAACACGTAATAGTCTGGACTCCGTCTCAGACCGTGACCATGTTATGGAGCTGATGTCGATAGCATCTATATCGATGTTGCACCTATCTCGTCTCGCTGAAGACATGATCTTCTATAATTCTGGTGAATCTAATTTCATTGAGCTCGCTGATACAGTGACGTCTGGTTCTTCTCTAATGCCACAGAAAAAGAACCCGGATGCGCTAGAGTTAATTCGTGGTAAAACGGGGCGTGTCTATGGTTCATTGGCTGGCATGATGATGACGGTAAAGGCGTTGCCGCTTGCTTATAACAAAGACATGCAGGAAGACAAAGAAGGTCTATTCGATGCACTAGATACCTGGAACGACTGCATGGAAATGGCAGCACTGTGTTTTGATGGTATCAAGGTAAACGGTGAACGTACTCTTGAAGCGGCGAAGCAAGGTTATGCAAACTCGACCGAGCTTGCTGATTATCTGGTTGCTAAAGGTATTCCGTTCCGTGAGGCACACCATATTGTTGGCGTTGCGGTCGTGAGTGCAATTGCTAAAGGCTGTGCTCTAGAAGAATTATCTATTGCTGAGCTGCAAGAGTTCTCTCCAGTTATTGAACAAGACGTGTATGACATTCTTACCATTGAAAGTTGTCTTGAGAAACGTAGTGCCTTAGGTGGTGTTGCGCCTCAGCAAGTGGCTTATGCAGTTGACCAGGCAGAGAAGCGTCTAAGTGCTCGTGATAACTCGGCGGTGAAAGTCCGTTCAGCAAGACTCACTGATATCGATGCGTTGGAAAGCATGGTGGCTTATTGGGCCAACCTTGGAGAGAACTTACCGCGCAGTCGTAATGAACTGGTGCGTGACATTGGCTCATTTGCGGTAGCAGAGCATCATGGGGAAGTGACAGGTTGTGCATCCTTGTATGTGTATGACTCAGGACTGGCTGAAATTCGCTCACTAGGTGTCGAAGCAGGTTGGCAAGGTCAAGGACAAGGTACTGCTATTGTGCAACACCTTGTTGAGAAAGCGCGTAAGATGGCGATTAAGAAAGTCTTTGTGCTGACCCGTACGCCAGAGTTCTTTATGAAGCATGACTTCATTCCAACGTCGAAGACGCTATTGCCTGAGAAAGTACTGAAAGACTGTGATCAGTGTCCAAGACAGCATGCTTGTGATGAGGTAGCGTTGGAAGTTAACTTAGTCGAGCAAATAATTACTAAGATGAATGTTGCCTAACTTATTGAAAAATAAGTGAGTAAGAAAAAGATCGAAAAAACTTTAAAAAAAGATCATTTTTCTGGGAACAAATAAGAAAAGGCGCGGTCTATTAAAGTACCACTGCTTTTTCTTAGAAGAATCTAAGAAGGCCCCGAGTCAAGGTTGACTACGGGGCTTTTTTCTTTCTGCCGTTCGGCTAATCCTTGATTGAATTCTGTTATCGCCAAGCATGTCACAGTGTAGCCGTGTTGAACTGCTATCGAATCCGTTAGAATACGCTTTCCTGTTTCACTATAAGCCGTCCTCTGAGACTAAGAAGAGAAGAATGATTGAACGCATCCATACGAAAGAGCGCATGAGCCGCATTGTTAAGCACAACGGTACTATTTACCTATGTGGTCAGGTTTGTGCAGACGCGACGAAAGATATTACAGAGCAGACACAAACCATGCTCGATAAGGTTGAAGCATTGCTCTTGGAAGCAGGTAGTGACAAAGAGCACATGCTGTCTGCAACTATCTACCTAAAAGACATGCAAGATTTCCAAGCAATGAATGCGGTATGGGATGCTTGGGTTCCAGCTGGTTTTGCTCCAGCTCGTGCTTGTGTGACCGGCGATATGGCGCGCGAAGCTTTGTTGGTAGAGATTTCTGTTATTGCTGCTGAAATTGAGACAAAGTAAGCCAAACGCTGCCCTAATATGAAACCAAAAAGCGAGCCCAAAATGGGGCTCGCTTTTTAATATCTATTTGACTGTAAGAAGCCTTAGCCTAGATGGGCTTCTAGCTCTTCGCTACCGCCGATGTGTTTACCACCGATAAAGACTTGCGGAACCGTAGTACGGCCAGAGATAGCGCGCAGGGTTACCGTTGTTGCATCCTTACCCAGAATGATCTCTTCATATTGCAAGCCGTGGTCAATCAAGTTCTGTTTTGCTTTCATGCAGAATGGACAACCAGGCTTACTGAATACTGTGATTGATTCTTGAGTTCGGTAATCAGGTGCAATGTAGCTCAACATAGTATCTGCGTCAGAGACTTTGAACGGGTCGCCCGGCTCGTTTGGTTCGATGAACATTTTTTCTACGATGCCATCTTTCACCAACATGCTGTAGCGCCATGAGCGCTTACCAAAGCCAAGATCGTTTTTATCAACCAGCATACCCATGCCTTCAGTGAAGTCACCATTGCCATCTGGGATGAAGGTGATGTTCTCTGCTTCTTGGTCGTTCTTCCAAGCGTTCATTACAAATGTATCATTTACAGATACACAAAGAATTTCATCTACGCCATGCTCTTTGAATACAGGAAACAGTTCATTGTAACGTGGTAAGTGGCTAGAAGAACAAGTCGGTGTGAAAGCACCCGGCAAGCTGAATACGATAACCGTTTTACCTTTGAACAGTTCATCAGTGGTGACATTAACCCATGCCTCTCCTTGACGAGTTGGGAATGTTACTTGAGGAACAGCTTGGCCTTCTTTGGATGCAAACATAATCTTGTCCTTATGGAATCTTAAATTCGATTAACTTGAAAATCTCTGTGAGCTTAGCGTTACTGCTGTGCTTCGTTGGGACCATTATCGAAAAAATGGATTGATAGTTCTAATCGTTTATTGTTATGGTATCGATAGCTATAATCTATCGGAGTCAGCAATGAACATTCGCGATTTTGAGTACCTCGTCGCCCTAGCGGAACACAAGCATTTTCGTAAGGCAGCTGAGGCTTGTTTTGTCAGTCAACCAACCTTAAGTGGTCAAATTCGTAAACTCGAAGATGAAATTGGTACCTCATTGCTTGAACGCAGCAGTCGAAGAGTGTTATTCACCGATGCGGGTTTGCAGTTGGTGGAACAGGCTAAACGCGTGTTAAAAGAAGTGAAAACGTTTTGTGAGATGGCGGCAGGGCAGAGCGGTGAAATGACTGGGCCTATGCATATTGGTTTCATTCCAACCGTTGGGCCTTATTTACTTCCTAAGATCATCCCTAAGCTGAAAGATGCGTTTCCGGAGCTAGAGCTTTATTTGCATGAAGCGCAAACTCATCAGCTAGTAAGACAGTTGGAAGAAGGTAAACTGGATTGTTTAGTTCTGGCTTCGGTACCCGAAACGGCACCTTTTAAAGAAATTGAAGTGTATAACGAGCCAATGAGTGTGGCTGTACCTTGTGATCATGAATGGGCTAACAAGGACCAAATCGAAATGGCAGAGTTGAACGGCCAGACCGTACTCTCATTAGGCGATGGACACTGTTTGCGCGACCAAGCATTAGGTTTCTGTTTTGCTGCTGGTGCTCGGGATGATGAGCGTTTTAAGGCGACGAGCCTTGAGACTCTGCGAAATATGGTGGCAGCTGGCGCAGGTATTACTTTATTGCCAGAACTCTCCTTACCGGCTGAAAAAGTGAAAGATGGTGTTTGTTATGTGACTGCCATTAATCCAACGCCTTCTCGAAGCATTGTTCTTGCGTATCGACCGGGATCGCCGCTTCGCGCAAGGTTTGAGAAACTAGCGAAGGCAATTACCGAGTATTTAGGTTAACGATCAGCCTAGCTGTGTTGATATTGCTTAAAATGACAATTTTCAGATATCAAAAAGGGGCGTAAACGCCCCTTTCTTCTTAATTTATCGTTCAAACTTAGAACAGACTATCGCCGCCCGATTCATCACTTGAATACAAAGTGTCAGTGAGACTGTCTTGTACATACTCTTTTGGTTCGGTACCAATTTTAAAGTATTCAAACATGGTAGAACCATCGGTCTTATTGGTTAGCATTCCGGAATCACGATCAATACGAACACGGGTAATGTCATTCGGGATTTGCTTCGCTTGTTGAGGGTGACCTTCTAAAGCAATATGCATAAAATCAACCCAAGCTGGTTGCGCAGTCTTAGCACCAGCTTCAGCTCCAGTAATTTGGTCTTTACCTAAGTTCGGGTTTGCGGTGGTGCGACCAAGCTTACGCTGGTGGTCATCAAAGCCAACCCACGCAGTGGCAACAATACCTGGACCATAACCGTTGTACCATGCATCTTTCGAGTCATTGGTAGTACCGGTTTTACCGCCGATATCACGACGTTTGAGCTTCTGAGCACGCCAGCCAGTGCCGTTCCAGCCAGTACCTTCTCGCCAGTTACCGCCACCCCAGACGTTGCTGTAGAGCATTTCTCTAGTTAAGAACGCAGTTTGTTCCGACAGAACTTTTGGTGCATAGCGTGGTTCGTCCGAGTTCATGTCCTCTTCATTGAACTGAGCGATGTCGACTGGCGTAAGCTCTGTCGCATTTGTCGCTTCTTCAATGCTTGGTGCTGCACTGTCATCCTTGCTTGCACTGTTCATTTCTGGTGCTTGCATTTGTGGACAGTCTTGGTGGCACACTACTTTTGGATTCGCTTCGAACTCGACCTTACCAAATGGGTCCTCAACCTTACTGATGTAATAAGGCTCTACATAGTAGCCACCATTGGCAAACACTGAGAAACCCTGTGCCATCTGGATTGGAGTCAAACTGCCTGCACCTAGAGCAATCGTTTCTGAACGTGGTAGCTTCGATTTATCAAAGCCAAAACGAGTCAGGTAATCACGAGTTTCATCTAAGCCAACTTCACGTAATACTCGTACCGCCATGACGTTCTTAGATTGTGCTAGGCCGATTCTTAGACGAGTAGGACCTGTATAGGTCGGTGGTGAGTTTTTCGGGCGCCATGCGGTACCAGCACTTTTGTCCCATTTGTTAATTGGAGCATCATTGACTAGGCTTGCAAGTGTCATCCCTTTATCCAATGCAGCAGCATAGATAAATGGTTTGATACTAGAACCAACTTGTCTTACCGACTGAGTAGCACGGTTAAACTTGCTGTGAACAAAGTTAAAACCACCAACTAAAGAAAGCACAGCACCATTTTCAGGGTTGATAGCGACGAAAGCGGTATTTGCATTCGGAACCTGGCTTAAGCGCCATGTAATCGCTACGGGTTCTGGTGCCTCACCTTCTTCGGTTTGTACTTCTTTATCTTCAGGAGCTACATCTGGCGTACCGTCTAAATCGGCAGCGCGTACCCAAATTTGCTGACCAACCGCTACGATATCTGACGCTGTTTTTGGTGCATCACCCTGACGGTCATCGGTTCTAAACTTACGTGCCCATTTCATGTTGTCCCAATCAATGGTCTGCTCGCCGTAGCTCTTAACGTATACCGTAGCTGTTTTACCTTCGACCTTCTCAACAACGGCGGGGCGTAGCTCGCCATACGTTGGTTGGCTGCGAAGATGCTTGGCGATTTCTTCTTGGCTCATTGCTGTTTGGCCTGGTTTCCAAAGTACTTTTTCAGCACCGCGATAACCGTGACGTTCATCGTAGCTAAGCAAGTTTTTGATGGCAGCAATATGAGCCGCTTTTTGCAGCTTAGAATCAATGGTTGTAGTGATGCGCATACCAGACTCATACGCGGCTTCACCATAACGATTTACCATCCAAGCGCGAGCGATTTCCGCAACATAAGGTGCACTGAGTTCGATTTCTGCACCATGATATTGAGAAATAATAGGTTCGCTACGAGCTTCATCAAATTGCGCTTGAGTGATGTACTTCTCTGACAACATACGAGAGAGCACCACGTTGCGGCGCTGCGTTGCACGCTCGACCGAATAGATCGGGTTCATTGTTGATGGCGCTTTAGGCAAGCCAGCCAGTACGGCAATTTCACTTAGCGTTAGGTCTTTAAGGTCGCGTCCAAAATAAGCTTGTGCTGCTGCACCAAAACCGTATGAGCGATAACCTAGGAAGATTTTATTGACGTACAACTCCATGATCTCTTGCTTGCTCAGCAATTGCTCAATGTGTACCGCAATAAAGATTTCTTTAATTTTACGCATAACCTTCTTCTCGTTAGATAAGAAGAAGTTACGAGCTAACTGTTGGGTAATGGTACTCGCACCTTGAGACGCGCTACCAGAAGCAATGACGGCTACTGCAGCACGTGTAATACCAATTGGGTCAAAACCATAGTGGTCGTAGTAGCGACTATCTTCCGTCGCAATCAGCGCATCGATAAGCTCTTGAGGGATCTCATCGTAAGATATTGGAATACGACGCTTTTCGCCAAACTGTGCGATCAACTTCCCATCTTGGCTAAACACCTGCATTGGAGTTTGTAGCTGTACATCTTTTAACGTTGCAACGTCGGGTAACTCAGGTTTTACGTAGTAGTAAAACCCGAAGATGGTACCGACTCCAAGCAGCATGCAAATCAATGCAAAAACCAACAGTCTCTTTATGAACTTCACCGGAGATTCCCTGATTAATTAAGGTTATGGGTAGGCAATTACTTGTACTCTAGACCAAAAATTTACCTATTAGGGTTAATTAACGCTTATTTGAGCGTCGATCTCAACCTTTTCACGTTGTTAATGCATTCGTTGAGGTTATTTAAATGGCAAGAAAATGGATTACAGGTATCGATATCGGTCATCACAGTACGAAAGCAGTCGTGCTGACGTATGAAGGTTCTGACATCAAAATTGTAAACCAACTAGAGCTTAATGGTTGCGCCGCCATTTTCGCTGATCCCTATACGCTCAAACATCAAGAAACTGTTAAGAAACTTAAAATTCTCCGAAAGATCGTGCCCATTTTCCGTAAACAGGCAGCCATAGCGATTCCAGAAAGTACCGTGGTGAGCAAAGTGATTAACCTGGACGCTAGACTTGTTAATGATGAACTTGAGTACGCCGTTCACCAAGCAATGAGCTATCAAACGCCGTATGATTCAGAGGCTTTAGCGATTGACTATGTCGCTGTGCCACATCCCAATCAAGAAAAAGCAGCCTACCAAGTTCATGTAGCGCGTCACAATATCATTAATAACTGGACTCAAGTGGTTAAAGCGCTTGGTTTTAAACCACTATTGATGAGCACCAATATTCATGCTTTGCGCAGTGTTCAGACGTTAGTGTTGACGACCTATCCACAGTTTAGTAATTGGGCATTATTGGATATAGGGCAAACCAAGGTGTCACTGCTGCCTCCGCTTCAACTGCCTTTGGAGCTGCACAAAGCTTGGGCTATAACGTGCGATCAAGATGCTCATCTCACTATTCAATCGCCCTATAACTCCGCTATCTCTACACATTTTGGGTCGGTGCTGCATAAAGTGATTGCGCAATTACAATTATTCCGTTCCATGCTTGAAGGGCGCCAAGTTGGAGGGTTGCTCCTTACTGGAGGTCATGTACAAGACAGTGATGTGGTGGGCTTGATTACCACCCGCACCAATATGAACGTTGAGTGCATCAATGACTATCTCACCTCACTGAGTGATAACCCATATAAATTAGGTAGTGCTTATGCTACCGCGTTGGGTATTGCGCTTAACGCGATTCACTGGACTCAGGAGCACTAAATGTCAGTGATTAATTTACTGCCTTGGCGTGAGCAGCGCCGTCGTCATCACCGACAGCGCTTTGTAGTATTGATCATCACTGCTGTATTAGGTGGCTATTTTGTCTCCACATTAGCGGTCCACCATCTCGAGTCGGAGGTGGCGATTCAGAATCAGCGTGTTGCCTATCTTCAGCAAGCTATTACTGAACAAAGGCAACGGATGAATCAGCTATCGGATGTCGCTACTCAATACGAAAATCTGCTGGAGCGTCTAGAGTTGGTGCAAACACTGCAAGTGGAACGAGGAAAAACGACAGCAGTAATGAATCTGATTCCAACGCTGATTCCCCAAGGTGTGTATATCGATAAGATTCGTATGCGAGGACAGCGTTTTAAACTGTTTGGTATCAGTGAAAATACAGCGCTGCTTGCCGAAATGCTGGAACGATTTGAACAGGAACCCACTGTTAGTTATGTCGAAATTCACTCTATTGTTCATGGGCGTCAGCGGTTTGATAAAAGCTACCAAGCATTTGAGCTCTCGTTTCAAGTGTCTCTGAGGACCTTGTTGTCGCCAGCACCAAATACGTCTCAGTCGAAAGAAGTGGGGTAACGACAAGTGTTGGACTTTGAACTGGATGACATAAAAGATTGGCCATTTAAACACCAGCTTATTATCGGTTTATTGGTTTTCATGTTATCGAGTTATGCATGTTTTTGGTTTACTGCAAAGTCTTCTTCTGATGACTTAGAACGAGCTGTGCAATTGGAACAGCGGTTAAAAATAGAGTTAAAAACAGCGGTCGCGCAAGCCGCGAGCCTACCTAATAAAAAGCAGCAACTTGAGCTGATGAGAAGTCATTATCAACGGTTACTTCATTTATTACCGGTCCAACAAGAACTCGCGAGGTTACTTGCGGGTGTTAACGAAGAAGGGCTGCACAACCAACTCACTTTCACTCGAATTGACTGGGGCAAGCGAGCTTCAGAACACTTTCTCTATAAGCTGCCAATAAATATAGAACTCACCGGAAATTACAACGACATAGGTCACTTTAGTCAGGCTATTGCCGAGTTATCTAGGATGGTGCTTATCGAAGATGGCGAGTGGCAGCGAGTGAGTCAGGAAAGCAGTGTATTACATTTCCGCGTACAAGCTGCAACCTATCAACTGCGTGAGGATTTTGGGGAGAGAGGTGATGCTGGTAAGAATTAGTTTGATGCTTATCAGCACTGCAGTGTTAATAGGTTGCCGAGCAAAACAGGAGTCATTGAACGAGTTCGTCACTCAGGTGTTGCGAGAGGCGCAAACAACAAAAGCTGATATGCCGCTTTTCCCTACTATCGAGGTCATCAAGTTTACGCCCACAAATCGGAGCTCCCCCTTTGATTTGCCTGCAATGATTCAGAATCATTCTCAATCTGTGGCCAACTTATCCTGCTGGCAGCCTAAGGTCCGCAGCAAAGTGTCTTTAGAGCGTTACTCGCTTAATGATATGCAATTGAAAGGAGTAATGGGGAAAGGGGAGCAGCGCAGAGGACTAGTGGCTTTACCTATAAATCGAATAGTGACAGTGAGCGTGGGACAATACATAGGTGAAAACCGTGGCCTAATTAAGCGGATAACAGCAGATAAGCTAATTATTCATGAGATGCTTCCCGATGGATTAGGGTGTTGGCGTCAAAGGCAAATCACATTGGCACTGAAGTAATGGAGATACAAATAGTGACGAGAAAAATGTTGTCCATTTGGAGGGGGGCAGTCTATTTATGGGTGTTGCTCATCAGTACTGACTTGCTTGCCACTCCCCAAACTAATCAACTTGTTGATGTCTCATTTGAACTAGATAAACAGAAGCGTGCAGTACTCGTTGTTGAGCTTTCTCATGTTGGCAGTGTTGTGGATATTAGCGCCGAGTCTCAAGGAATAAAGATTGTGGTAAAGCAAACCAAAATAGCGTCAGACAAGTTAGCGATTTTGGATGTCAAGGATTTTTCTACAGCAGTGAATCAAATAGAACTATTCGATGACAGTCCAGATGTTCGGATCTTTGTCGAGACGGCCACGTCAGTTCAATATCAATATACGATGCATGGTAAACAGCTGAAAGTGACAATTTTACCTCTGTCTCAGCAACAAAGTGATGAACAAAAACTGTTTGGTCGTCATCGTGGCAAGCTCACTTCAATCAATTTTCAAGACATTCCTGTACGCAGTGTATTGCAGCTTCTGGCTGACTATAACCACTTTAACTTAGTGGCTTCCGATAGTGTCCAAGGCAACTTAACCTTACGTTTAGATGGTGTGCCATGGACGGAAGTACTCGACATTATCCTGCGAGTAAAAGGGTTAGATAAACGGGTAAAAGGCAACATCATCTTGGTGGCTCCAAAAGCAGAGTTAGATTTGCAAGAGAAACAGGCGTTAGAAAAGAGTCGCTTGGCCGAGCAAATCGGTCAACTTAAATCGGAAATCATTAACATCAACTATGCCAAAGCGGCGGATGTGGCAGCGATGATAGGTGGCGAAAGTAGTGTCAGCATGTTGTCTGAACGAGGCTCAGTCGCCATAGATGAACGAACTAATGCGTTACTGGTGCGGGAACTGCCGGAAAATCTTCGGGTAATTAAAGAGATCATTGCCTCACTCGATATACCCGTGAAACAGGTACAGATTGAAGCGCGAGTGGTTACTATCAAAGAGGGTAATATTGAAGAGTTGGGGATACGATGGGGTTATACATCGATAAATGGTGACACCACGATCGGCAGTACGATAGAAGGGAACCTTGCTTCCTCTGGTATCGGTGGGGGAGAGGTCGACATTGATGATTTCCTTAATGTTAACTTGGGTGCATTGTCTGACAATGCCGCCAGTATCGCATTTCAGGTGGCAAGCCTCGGCTCAAATACGTTACTTGATTTAGAGTTGTCCGCACTACAAAGTGAATCGAAGGCAGAAATCATATCTAGCCCTCGTCTTATCACCACCAATAAAAAGTCTGCGTATATAGAGCAGGGAACTGAAATTCCTTATTTGAAATCGACATCAAGTGGAGCGACAGCGGTTGAGTTCAAAAAAGCGGTGCTTTCTTTGACGGTGACCCCGCAGATCACGCCCGACAATCGTCTTATTCTCGACTTAGATGTGACTCAAGATAGAGTTGGTGAAGTGCTGAAAACCCTAGAAGGTGAAACTGTAGCGATTGATACTCAAAGGATAGGGACTCAAGTTCTGGTTAACGATGGCGAAACTGTGGTGCTAGGCGGTATTTTTCAACATGCCATGACCAGCAAGGTGGATAAAGTGCCACTTCTTGGCGATATTCCGGGTCTGGGTGCATTATTTAGACGAACCTATGAAAACATCGGTAAGAATGAGTTACTGATCTTCGTGACTCCTAAGATTATTTCGCAGTAACTATTTGTAAAATATCGAATAATTTAAAATGGCTAAAAATAAAGTTGCATTCAAGGCACCTTACCTTGATAATTTCGGGTCTTATCACGACTTATCTGTGAGGAATTGGTGCCACAAGCCCTTTTTCCGAGGCTCCTTTTCGGTCTTTTCTTGTGGCGATGTCATTGAATTAACGTTGTAAATTAATGCTAAACATGGCTGAGAAACGTAATATTTTTCTTGTTGGCCCTATGGGTGCCGGCAAAAGTACAATCGGTAGACACCTAGCTCAACAACTACATATGGAGTTTGTTGACTCTGATACAGTAATTGAAGAGCGCACAGGCGCAGACATCGCATGGGTGTTTGACGTTGAAGGTGAAGAAGGTTTTCGCAAACGCGAAGAAACCGTTATTAATGATCTAACCGAACAGCAAGGTATTGTACTTGCTACAGGTGGTGGTTCAGTTAAAAGTAAAGACAACCGTAATCGCCTTTCTGCGCGTGGTATTGTTGTCTATCTTGAAACAACCATCGAAAAACAGCTTGCTCGCACAAATCGCGACAAAAAACGCCCGCTGCTTCAAACGGACAACCCGCGTGAAGTACTTGAGTCTCTAGCGGACGAGCGCAATGATCTTTACAAAGATGTGGCGGACTACGTGGTTCGTACTGATGATCAAAGTGCAAAAGTGGTAGCCAACCAGATCGTAAAAATGCTAGAAGAAGGTCAAGTCTAACTTTCTTTCTTCAATAGGAGAGCAAACCATGGAACGGATTACGGTCGAACTTGGTGAGCGTAGCTACCCAATTTCAATTGGTGCCGGGTTATTTAATGACTCGGCTCAATTTGCCCAAATTCCAGATGGAAAATCAGTGGTTGTTATCACTAACACCACCGTTTCCCCCCTCTACGCTGATGCTATTCTTAAGCAGCTTGATAACAAAGGTTGCAAAACCTCATTACTCGAACTGCCTGATGGTGAGCAATACAAGACATTAGACACCTTCAATACGGTCATGACACATTTACTGTCAGGTAACTATGGTCGTGATGTAGTGGTTGTTGCCCTTGGTGGTGGTGTGATTGGCGATCTTGTCGGTTTTTCTGCCGCTTGCTATCAACGTGGTGTGGATTTTGTTCAAATCCCAACCACGCTATTATCCCAAGTCGACTCATCTGTGGGCGGCAAAACCGCCGTTAATCACGAGCTTGGCAAAAACATGATTGGTGCTTTCTATCAGCCTCAATCTGTCATCATTGATACCAACTGTCTTAAGACCTTACCTGAGCGTGAATTCGCCGCGGGTGTTGCTGAGGTGATCAAGTACGGCGTCATTTATGATGAAGCCTTCTTTGAATGGCTAGAGCAAAATCTCGATAAGCTTTATGCATTGGATCAACAAGCTCTGACTTATGCTATTGCTCGTTGCTGTCAGATTAAGGCCGAGGTTGTGGCTCAAGATGAGAAAGAATCGGGTATTCGCGCGTTATTGAATCTAGGTCATACATTTGGTCATGCGATTGAAGCAGAACTAGGGTATGGTAAATGGTTACATGGAGAGGCAGTCTCTTCCGGTACAGCCATGGCCGCCCATACCGCGCATTTGCTTGGCGATATAACCGCAGAGCAAGTAGCTCGTATTATCACGTTGCTAGAGCGCGCTAAATTGCCTGTACACACTCCGGAATCAATGAGTTTTGAAGACTTTATCAAGCATATGATGCGTGATAAAAAAGTCTTGTCGGGTAAGTTACGCCTTGTGCTACCAACGTCTGTTGGTACTGCTCAGGTGGTTTCTGACGTTCCGAGTGACATCATCAAACAAGCTATCGACTTGTGCCGACAATAGTTCGATATTGTCGATGCTATGAAAGTAAGTTAGATGTGAGGCTCCGTAATGGGGCCTTTTTTAGGTTTAATGACTAGGTAGATAGGATCAGAATGAGTTTGTCGTATGAGCTGCGAGTATTGGAATTAGATTCGCAGACCCAACTACTAGAGCGCGTGCAGCTACTGACCCAATTTGCGTCGAGTTTTGTCGTCATAAAAGGTGAATCTGGCGCCGGAAAAACTTGGCTTGCACACCGCTATCTCGAAGCCTGGGCACATGGCAAAAACCAATCACTGATTACTTGTTTTGCGAATCAAGATGATGAAGTGAACCGCAGTAACATTCTTCGTCAACTCTTTCCTCATTCAATGTACAGCGCTACTGACTCACTGCATGACAGCGTTGAGCGTATTTTAGAGGGTGAGGCGAGCAATATTGTGATTGTTGTCGATGATGCTCAGCACATATCACAAGCCTTGCTTGCCGAGCTATGGCTACTGTATACCGCCTCTTTGCATGTCACTAAACAGAACATCAGTATCGTGTTATTCAGTGCTAGCGATTCGCTCAGTTCTCGATTGTCGCGATTAAGTCATGGTCTTGATAGTAAACCAGTAGAGCTGGATGTTGATGAGCTGACCGACGCGGAAGCTGAGCGTTTTTTTGATACTCTGGTACTGCGCTATATTGATGAAAGCGTTGAAAAAAGAGTCAAAAGCGCGTTTACTAGCATTAAACCGCTTCCGGGTGAGATTTTGGCGTTAGGAGAGCAAAAAATGGAAAAGAAGGTGATTATTCGTTCATTGGTTGGTTCACCTGCCAAGATTGCAGCAACAGTGGCAGTTATCGTTTTGCTGCTATTTTTAGGTTACAGCTGGCTACTAAAATCGCCAACGCCACAGAGCACAGAGCCTAGCGAAGTACCGATTGAGCAAACGGTGATTCCTACCTTAGATGGACCAGTCGATGCCGCTACTGAAGAACAAGCGGAAGGGGCGAACAAAGAAATGCCGTCCCAGTTAGAGCCTACGGATGATACCGCTTCGCTACCGCCTTCGGTAACGTCAGAAACTGCGAGTGTCGGTGTAGCCGAGTCTGGTGAGCGCGTTGTGATTACCTCGGACGTCGTAGATGCCTTATTAGATGACAATACTGCTGTCGCTGTGGCAAAAGCTGCTGAGGTTCAAAATGTGGTCACACCAAAAGTGAAAGTAGTTGATGTGGATAATGCGCAAAAACTGCAGACCCCAATTACGTTTTCTTTCGCTCGTGAGGAACTCAATGCCTTGCCTGCAAACAGCTATACGTTACAAATTGCCGCGATGACGGAGCTAAAAGACGTTCAGCTGTTTTTGAACCAACACACTTTTGACAAACCAGTCCGTGTTTATCCAACGTTGCGTGGTGATGAAAAGTGGTACATTGTGACTTACGATGTGTATCCAAGTATTCAAACGGCACGTGATGCAGCGGAAGCGTTGCCGGAAGAAATCCAGTCCCTTGGACCTTGGCCAAAATCGCTTAGCCAAGTGCAGCGAGAAATTACTCGTTGGAAAGAGTAACCTTCCGGTGAGCATTGTGGGTTATTTTCACGGACCTTTCTGCTAGAAAGGTCAACATAACAAATTGAATTATGATATATTCCCCAGCCTTAATTTTTGGGGTGGCAGTAGATAGAGCAAGTAATGAAAAAGCAACGCGCCTTTCTTAAGTGGGCTGGTGGAAAATATGGCTTGGTTGAAGACATTCAAAAGCATTTGCCAGACGCAAGAAAGCTGGTAGAGCCTTTCGTTGGTGCAGGGTCTATCTTCCTAAATACTGACTACGATCAGTATCTACTTGCCGATATCAATCCCGATTTAATAAACCTCTATAATCTGTTAAAAACAGATCCCGAGACCTACGTCGCTGAAGCAAAGCGCCTATTCACTGCTGAGCATAATCGCAAAGAAGTGTATTTGGATATTCGCGCCCAGTTTAATCAGACTGACGACGTGTTATTTCGCTCTGTCGCCTTTCTCTATATGAACCGTTTTGGTTTTAACGGCTTGTGTCGTTACAACAAAAAAGGTGGCTTTAATGTGCCCTTCGGCTCTTATAAAAAACCGTATTTCCCAGAAAATGAGCTGATTTTCTTTGCTGAAAAAGCGAAGAAAGCCACGTTTGTCTGTGAGGGATATCACGACACCTTTAAACGAGCGCGCAAAGGCAGCGTTATATACTGCGATCCGCCATACGCACCACTATCGAACACAGCCAACTTTACCTCTTACGCGGGTAATGGGTTTAGTCTTGATGACCAAGCTGCGCTTGCTGACGTTGCTGAGCACGCTGCGTTTGATCGTGGCATTCCGGTGCTGATTTCTAACCACGACACCACTTTGACACGTCGCCTGTATCACGGTGCGCAACTGAACGTGGTCAAGGTTAAGCGAACCATCAGCCGTAATGGTGCAGGTCGTAATAAGGTTGACGAATTATTGGCGTTATTTGAGCCGCAAGATCAATAACTGCTTGGTAAGGGCTAGGATTTAATCAACCGCTTCGGTAGAATTGCGCGAACTTGGCGATACTCGCTTGCTTTGAATTCAACTGAGGTTAGGTATGAAAGACTTTTTAATTGCTCCATCCATTCTCTCTGCAGATTTTGCTCGCCTAGGTGAGGACGTTGAAAAAGTACTCGCTGCGGGTGCTGACGTGGTTCACTTTGATGTGATGGACAATCACTATGTTCCTAACCTGACATTTGGTGCACCAATCTGTAAAGCACTACGCGACTACGGCATTACCGCTCCAATCGATGTTCACTTAATGGTTAAACCAGTCGATAGCATTGTTCCTGATTTTGCTAAAGCAGGCGCGAGTATGATTACTTTCCACGTTGAAGCGTCTGAGCACGTAGATCGTACACTGCAGCTTATCAAAGAACACGGTTGTCAGGCTGGTGTAGTACTCAACCCAGCAACGCCTCTTTCGTGCCTCGATTACATCATGGACAAAGTGGACTTGATTCTACTGATGTCAGTGAATCCTGGCTTTGGTGGTCAATCTTTCATTCCGTCGACGCTAGACAAGTTACGTGAAGTTCGTAAACGCATTGATGCCTCTGGTCGTAACATTCGCTTAGAAATTGATGGTGGCGTGAAAGTCGATAATATTCGAGAAATCGCCGAAGCGGGCGCAGACATGTTTGTTGCTGGTAGCGCAATCTTTAATCGTCCAGACTATAAAGAAGTTATCGACGAGATGCGTGCTGAACTGGCAAAAGTAAAAAACAGCAAATAGATTTGGAATTAGTAGACATGAGCGCAATTAAACTCGTTGTTTTTGATTTAGATGGGACGTTACTCGACAGCGTACCTGATTTGGCATTAGCGGCTGATCAGGCGGTTCAAGAGTTAGGTTATCCGAGTGTCACCGAAGCGCAAGTTCGTGACTACGTAGGTAACGGTGCCGATATTTTAATTGGTCGCTCATTAAGCCAAAGTATCATTGTTGACCCTAAGCTATCACCAGAGTTGCTTGCAAAAGCTCGTACTTTATTTGATGACTTTTATAAAGCCAGTGGGCATAAGCTAAGTCACTTGTATCCAGCTGTACATCAAACCTTGGATACCTTGGTGGCGAATGGCTTTACTTTAGCTCTGCTCACTAACAAACCATCGAAGTTTGTTCCAGAATTGCTAGAGCAACATAAGCTCGATAAGTACTTTAAGCATGTACTGGGTGGCGATGCGTTCCCGAAACGCAAACCGGATCCGATTGCATTACATTGGTTGATGGAGCAAGAGCAGTTATCTGCCGAACAAGTGTTGATGGTCGGGGATTCTAAAAACGACATCTTGGCGGCGCGCAATGCAGGTTGCTTAGCGTTTGGACTCACTTATGGTTACAACCACGGTGAACCTATTGCCAATGCGAACCCTGACTTTGTTGCTGATATCGTGTCGAACGTGCTTGAAGCCGTAGGAATTGACGGCTAAATCGCGACAAAAAGTACATTGCTGAGTGAAAAGCCAAGCAAAGTACTAGAAATATACTCGCCAATGAGTACACTGCTAGAACCGCGTAAGGAATTACGCGGTTTTTCATTATCCTAATTATCTCGTTAAGAAGTCGAAGGAATCATTATCATGAGCAAACCCATCGTATTGAGTGGTGTTCAGCCGTCAGGTGAACTAAGTATCGGAAACTACTTGGGTGCTCTACGTCAATGGCAACAGATGCAAGACGATTATGATTGCCAGTACTGCGTTGTTGACCTTCATGCTATTACGGTTCGTCAAGACCCTAAAGCACTACATGAAGCAACACTCGACGCACTTGCAATCTGCCTTGCAGTTGGTGTTGATCCGAAGAAGAGCACGTTATTTGTACAGTCACACGTACCTGAGCATGCTCAACTTGGTTGGCTTCTTAACTGTTATACCCAAATGGGCGAACTGAATCGTATGACTCAGTTTAAAGACAAATCACAGCGTTACGCCAATGACGTTAACGTTGGTCTATATGATTATCCAGTGCTAATGGCCGCGGATATTCTGCTTTACGGTGCACACCAAGTACCTGTGGGTAGTGACCAAAAGCAGCACTTAGAGTTAGCGCGTGATATCGCGACTCGCTTCAACAATATCTACAGCCCTGAAGCGCCGATTTTCACCATTCCTGAGCCTTATATCCCAACGGTGAACGCTCGTGTAATGAGCTTACAAGATGCGACGAAGAAAATGTCTAAGTCGGATGATAACCGTAAGAACGTGATTACTCTGCTCGAAGAGCCTAAGTCGATCATCAAGAAGATCAATAAAGCGCAAACCGATGCTGAGACACCACCACGCATTGCTAACGATTGGGAAAACAAAGCAGGAATCTCTAACCTAATGGGCCTTTACTCTGCTGCAACAGGCAAAACGTTTGAAGAAATTGAAGCGCAATATGCTGGTGTTGAGATGTACGGTCCATTTAAGAAAGATGTAGGTGAAGCGCTGGTTGCTATGCTTGAGCCAATTCAAGCGGAATACCACCGTATTCGTGCCGATCGTGCTTATATGGATGAAGTCATGCGCCAAGGCGCTGAAAAAGCCTCTGCTCGTGCAGCAGTGACACTGGCTGAAGCCTACAAAGCGGTAGGCTTTGTGACTCGTCCATAACACAAGCGATACTCCAGATATTGAAAAGCCCTTTGGTTCGCCAAAGGGCTTTTTTGTTTGTTATCGCACTGCATTCGCTTACTAACGTTTCCTGTTGAATTTTTGGCACAGGCTAAATTGTTCAAACTTTGAATGAGAGGTACATCTCAGTTAACTGAATATTCATTGTTCATTTGCACTCTAAATGACAACACTCGTCTCGAAAATAATCATTTTTATATTCAATAAAGTGCAATAAAGGCAAGGGATAACATTGCCAGTTAATTCGAGGTGAATGATGACACGCACAAATAAAAAGCAGTGGTTAGCGTTAGCGATAGCGTCCGCATTAGCCGGAGGTGCCAACGCAGAGATCTTTCTTTCGCAATATGTGGAGGGAAGTGGTTATAACAAGGCAGTTGAGGTTGCCAACTCTGGTGACTCAGAGGTTCAGTTGATGGGTTACCAACTGGCTAAGTCGCCAAATGGTAACGGCAGTTGGAGCACACTAGATCTCTCTAGCTATGTCATTCCAGCTAAGTCAGTACTTGTGTTCGCAAACTCTCGCGCAGACGATGCCATTCTGGGTGTCGCAACGCTTTCAACCTCTGATCAAGTATTGAATTTTAATGGTGACGACCCGATTGCATTGATGGACAGCAGTGGCCAAATCATCGATATGATTGGCACGATGGGCGACAACTTTGGTGCAGATAAAACCTTAGTGCGCTATACGCCTTATCATCAACCATCTGTGACTTACCAACCAGAGCAATGGGCAACGCTGGGTAAGAACGATATTACCGGTTTAGGTCAGCTGGATGATCTAACACCACCTGAACCATTCCAATGTCTCGACAACAGTTCTGCGCCATCCTTTACCGACATTCAAGCGATTCAGGGTGAAGGTAGCAGTTCTCCTTATATCAATGGCTACCCATACATCACTAGTGAACAGTATTTTGTTCAAGGCGTGGTCTCGGCGGTAAGCACGGGTATTAATCAAGGCTTCTATTTAGAGGCATTGCAGGATGATCATAACCCGCTCACGTCCAATGGTTTGTATGTTTACACTCAAGCAAGTCCAAACCTATCTGTTGGCGATGTGGTTTGTGTTCGCGGTCAAATCCAAGAGTTCTATGGACAGACTCAGCTTAAGCTCAATGAACAAGATTGGTTTAAGCAAGGAGAACAAGCCACCCCACAAGCGACAGCAATTGAAGTGCTTGAGTCCGATGAGAACTTTGAGCAGACGTTAGAGCGCTATGAAGGCATGCTAGTGCGCCTACCAAAAGCGCTTGATATGCGTATTAGTCGCACCTTTGGCTATGACTATGGCGCACGTCGCAACAATATGGTGCTGGCGCATGAACGCGTGAATCTGCACCCAAACCAGCAGTTTGCCGCAGGTTCCGATGAAGCTAAAGCGCAAAGCGAAGACAACGGCTTACGTCGATTATTTGTTGAGTCACCAACGGTAGCACCAAATGGCAAAGTGCCGTACTACCCAGAATTTGGTCGTACCGATGTGGACCAAGATGGCAGCACGGAAGATTACATTCGTATCAACGATACCTTGTTCGATATTGAAGGGGTCATTGGGTATAGCTACGGTGATTACCGCCTGTTTGTGACTAACACTATTTCTGCTGATAACTTCGTTCGTAATACGCCGCGCACGGAAGCCCCTGAGCTTGCTGAGCAGCCATGGAACAAGAAAGACCTACGTGTTGCGACCTTTAACGTTCTTAACTACTTTACCTCACCATTCGGTGGTGATGAAAACCGTTTCGGCAGCAATCGTGGTGCTAGCAACTTTGCTGAGTTTGAAGTCCAGCAAGAGAAAATACTCAATGCGCTTATCAAACTAGATGCTGATATTGTTGGTTTGATGGAAATTGAGAACAACGGCTTTGGTGACAATGGAGCCATTGCTCAGTTGGTCAGCGAGCTTAACGCTCGTATAGATAACAAGAAGTTGCACTACGACTTTGTTTCGGTGGACAGCAATCAAGATGGTGTCATCGATAAGCTTGATGCAGTGGGTAGCGATGCCATTACTACTGGCGTTATTTACCGTCCCAAGCAAGTGAAACTAAAACAAGTTAATGTACTGGAAATGCCTCGTCAGGTTGCGCCTGAAGTGCTGGATGACGATGGTAAAGTAATTGAAGACGGTAAGAACTACCAACGTAATACTTTGGCACCAACCTTTAAGGTGAAAGGGGCGAAAGAGAAGCTGACGGTAGCGGTGAATCACTTCAAATCGAAAGGCTCTAAATGTTGGGAAGATGCAGCTCCGGTTGCTGAAGGTGGTCAAGCAGGCAAAGATACTGATCAACAAGGGTCGTGTGAAAACTTCCGTGTTGCAGCGGCCGTTGCGTTAGGTGATGCTTTGGAAGCGATTAAAGGACATAAAATTGTCTTGGGCGACTTCAATGCGTATGGAAAAGAAGATCCACTGCTAATTCTGACTGACTACAGTCAAGAGAAGTATGGCAAAACCATTCGTGCTGCTCGCAATACCTTTATTGGTGAGCAAGAGCAATTTGGTGATGACGGTGCGGTCATTGACCACAGCTATGGTTACGTCAACGTACTCGGAGAGATGCATCCACAAGGTTGGAGTTACTCATACAATGATGAAGTCGGCGCGCTCGACCATATCCTTATAAGCCCAAGCTTGTCAAAGCGTGTCGTTGATGCCACTGAGTGGCACATCAATGCGGCGGAGTCGACACTGTTTGACTATAACGATGAGTACAAAGGTGATCTACCTAAGTATCAAGACCATTACCGCTCTTCTGACCATGATCCAGCGGTGATTGATCTGAATATGCGTGGTGGTTCGGTTGGCTTAGTGGGTTTATCAGCGATGTTGCTGTTAGGTCTACGTCGACGTAAACAAGGATAATTAACCTCTGCAGCAAGGTGTTTACAGCCTTGCTGCTTTTTTTCTCCCCATTTTTACTTGCCTTTCTGCCATCTTGTAGCAAAATACCGCCTTATTTTTCGCAAACTCAATACCACAGCGAGCGCTATGCTACTCATCATTGATAATTACGACTCCTTTACTTTTAACCTGTTTCAGTATTTTTCTGAACTGGGTGCCGAAGTAAAAGTGGTGCGTAATGATGAAATTGATATTGCGGGTATTGAAGCGTTAAACCCCTCTCATTTAGTCATCTCTCCAGGGCCTTGTACACCTAATGAGGCAGGAATATCCTTAGAGGTGATCAGGCACTTTTCTGGTAAATTACCACTACTTGGTGTTTGTTTAGGCCATCAGGCGATCGCTCAGGTCTTTGGTGGTAAGGTGATTCGTGCTCGTGAAGTGATGCATGGTAAAACGTCACCCATTCGTCATAACAACAAAAGTGTGTTTACTGGCCTCAATAATCCACTAACCGTTACCCGTTATCACTCGTTAATCGTCGAAAAAGAGTCGCTTCCAGAGTGCTTTGAAGTAACGGCTTGGACTGAGTTAGAGAATGGCGATTTCGACGAAATTATGGGTTATCAGCACAAGTCGCTTTGTCTACATGCGGTTCAATTCCACCCAGAATCTATCAAAACCGAACAAGGTCACGAACTTCTTAACAATTTCCTGTCTCAAAAATAGTCGATCTTGATCACTATTTTCTGTTTTCTTATCCATCATAAGTTTTACTTATTAAATTGAAAGTTTATTCGTCATTACTGATATCAAAGTGAGCAAAACCTTATTTGCTGACTTTCTTAGCCAATGCAGGAAAAAACGCTTCATTCCCATTCATTTTTGATGCATAAATAATCATGAGGCAGCGGTGAATTTTGTTCTTTGACTACTTAAAAAGTATTTTTCACTATTGCTATGGTTAAATAATTGTAAATACAATGCTGCATCTGTGGAAAAGCGATAGAAAATCTTTTCTTCCTTTATGAGTTCGAGGGATCGCTCTTGGTCCTTAACCAAAAAACGGAAGAGTGAAGCGCCTTTCTCCCACATGCTGTAATGAGAAGGAATGTGTTATGACAACGGAAAAAGCGGTAACTCGCGAGTGGTTTGATGAGGTAATGGTACCTTGCTACAACCCAATGGAAATGATTCCAGTAAAAGGCGAGGGTGCTCGAGTTTGGGATCAGCAGGGGAATGAATATATCGACTTCGCGGGTGGTATTGCCGTGAGTTGTTTAGGCCACTGCCATCCGGCGATGGTAAATGCAGTCACTGAGCAAGCAAATAAGATTTGGCACTTGAGTAATGTCATGACCAATGAGCCAGCACTGCGCTTGGCGAAAAAACTGACGGAAGTTAGCTTTGCTGAGCGAGTTTTCTTTGCTAACTCAGGTGCAGAAGCTAATGAAGCGGCGCTGAAATTAGCACGCCGTTGGGCGGCAGATGTTCATGGTACTGAAAAGTCAGAAATCATTGCTTTTAACCAAGGTTTCCACGGTCGTACTTTCTTTACGGTCACTGTTGGTGGTCAAGCCGCCTATTCTGACGGTTTTGGACCTAAGCCGGGCGATGTATCACATATTCCTTATAATGATATCGCTGCGCTTGAAGCTCAGATGTCAGAGAAAACTTGTGCCGTGATGATGGAACCACTACAAGGTGAAGGTGGTATTGTTTCTCCTCAGCCTGAATTTGTTCAAGCGGTTCGTGAGCTATGTGATAAATATAATGCTCTGCTTATTTTTGATGAAGTGCAAACGGGTAATGGCCGTACTGGTCACTTTTATGCATACCAAGGTCTAGGTGTGACTCCCGATATTTTGAGCACGGCGAAATCTCTTGGTGGTGGCTTCCCGATTGGCGCTATGCTAACGACTGAGAAACTTGCAGCGCACATGAAAGTGGGGACGCACGGTTCTACTTATGGTGGTAACCCGTTAGCGTGTGCGGTGGCAGAAGCGGTTGTGGATGTGGTATCGAGCCCAGATGTTCTGGCTGGTGTCGCTGAGCGTGAAGCGTGGTTCCGCGATGGTCTGCAAAAAATAAACGCAAAATACGGTATTTTCAGCGAAATTCGTGGAAAAGGCCTACTTCTTGGTGCTGCGCTAAATGAAGAGTGGCAAGGTCGTGCTCGTGATGTTCTCGTGGCAGCAGGCCAACAAGGTTTAATGGTCTTGGTTGCGGGTGCAAATGTGGTTCGTTTTACCCCGTCACTAGTGATTACCAAGCAAGAAGTTGAAGAAGGATTAGCTAAACTAGATAAAGCGATCAGCACGTTAGTAGCGTCGTAAACTTAGTTAGCAATTAAATACTCTCTCGGATGTTTGGATGTGCCGGGAGAGTTTGCGTCAGGAGGGATTATTGATGCTTGTTGTTCGTCCTATCTCTATGTCTGATTACGATGCGCTGCATACTTGCGCAGTAGAATCAGGACACGGTTTTACTTCTCTTCCTGTGAATGAAGAGCTTCTTACTAACCGAATTACCCATTCTGAATACAGTTTTGCCAAGCAAGATGTGACGACGCCGACCGACGAAGGTTATTTGATGGTGGGTGTCGATACAGACACTGGCGAAGTGGCAGGTACCACAGGTATAGAAGGTGCGATTGGCTGGGATGTCCCTTTCTATTCTTATCACATTAGTACGGTGGTGCACTCGTCGCCAAAACTCAACGTCAACAATGTCGTTAAGCTTCTGACCTTTGGGAACAATTACACTGGATGCAGTGAGATTTGTACCTTGTTCTTACGCCCTGAATTCCGTGGTGGATTGAATGGCCGATTGATGTCTAAATGCCGCTTTTTGATGATGGCAGAGCACCCAGAACGTTTCTCTAAAACGATTTTTGCTGAAATGCGCGGTGTGTCCGATGCGGAAGGTAATTCTCCATTTTGGAAGTGGTTACAAGAGCATTTCTTTTCTATCGATTTCACCTTGGCAGATTATCTGACCGGAATTGGTAAAAAAGGTTTTATCGCAGATCTAATGCCAAAGCTTCCTATCTATATCAACTTGCTCAGCAAAGAAGCGCAAGAGGTGATTGGGCAGGTGCATGAGAATACGCGTCCGGCCTTGAAGCTGCTTGAAAATGAAGGCTTTACTTGCCGTAACTATGTCGACATTTTCGATGCAGGCCCAACGGTTGAATGTGACCTTCGCAATATTCAAGCGGTTCGCGATTCTTTCCGAGCTCAAGTAGCGATTGCAGAGCATTCAAGCTCTCAAGATTATTTGGTGGCAAATACCTCGTTTGAGAACTTCCGAGCGGTGGCGGCCAAAGCGGCATACGACCCAGAAAGTGGCAAGGTATTGCTCACGACAGAAGCAGCACAAGCACTGAATGTCGCCGAGGGCGATATGGTGCGTATGCTGGCTCAATAATAGTCAAATAATAAGATGGTGGTCGATTACCACCACGGTTTAAGAGAAGCGGAAGTTCTGCTTGCTCTTAGCTCATTCAATTTAAGGAACTTCACTATGACTCAATGGATCGCAGGTAACTGGGTTGCAGGCCAAGGTGACACTTTTCAGTCACTATCCCCATACAACAATCAAACTATTTGGGAAGGTCAGTCAGCCACTGCTCAACAGGTTGAAAGCGCCGTCTCTGCCGCTCGTCAGGCATTTATCGAGTGGAAGAAGCGTCCATTTGAAGAGCGTGAAGCCATCGTTTTGGCTTTCGCAGAGAAAGTGAAAGAACGTAGTGAAGATATTGCCATCGCCATCGCCAAAGAAACGGGTAAACCGTTATGGGAAACGCGCACTGAAGCGGGAGCGATGGCTGGTAAAATTGCAATTTCTATTCGTGCTTATCATCAGCGTACCGGCGAGACCCAACGTGAAGCCGCTGGCAACCAAATCGTCCTCCGTCACAGGCCTCTTGGTGTCATGGCTGTCTTTGGGCCGTATAACTTCCCTGGTCACCTACCTAACGGTCATATTGTGCCTGCGTTACTCGCTGGGAACACCGTGGTCTTTAAACCGTCTGAGCAGACGCCGCTTGTCGGTGAGTTAGCAATGAAACTTTGGGAAGAGGTAGGTCTTCCATCTGGTGTCATTAACCTTGTTCAAGGCGGCAAGGAGACGGGCATTGCGCTTGCTGAATCTAAAGGCATTGATGGCGTACTGTTCACAGGTAGCGCCAATACGGGACACATTCTGCATAGGCAATTCGCGGGGCAACCGGACAAGATGTTAGCGCTAGAAATGGGCGGTAATAACCCGCTGGTGATCAGTGAAGACTTTGGGGATATTGATGCTGCGGTTTATACCATTTTGCAATCGGCATACATCAGTGCTGGACAACGCTGTACCTGTGCAAGACGCCTTTATGTGCCATTTGGGCAAAAAGGTGATCAACTGGTTGAACGCTTAGTTTCTGCAATTGGTAAGATCCGTATCGATGAGCCTTTCGCCGAGCCAGCACCATTTATGGGGCCACAAATATCTGAACAGGCTGCTGACCATATTATTGCTGCGCAAACCGAGCTCTTGAAGCTAGGTGGCAAGAGCTTAGTGGAAGCGAAACGCCTACAAGCCGCTTTCGTTACGCCTGCGTTGATTGATGCAACGAATATCGAGCAGCTTCCAGACGAAGAGTACTTTGGTCCCTTGTTACAGCTAGTACGCTACGAAACGCTACCACAAGCAGTGGAACTGGCAAACGATACTCGCTTTGGTTTGTCGGCAGGTTTGATTTCACAAAACGATGAAGAGTGGCAGTACTTCGTTGACCATATTCGTGCAGGCATCGTTAACCGCAACCGTCAGCTTACTGGGGCGAGTGGTGATGCGCCATTCGGTGGACCTGGCGCATCAGGTAACCTAAGACCAAGTGCTTTCTATGCGGCCGATTACTGTGCATACCCTATGGCGTCCATGGAAGGAGACAATACCGTGCTTCCTGCAACGCTAAGCCCTGGTATTGAACTCTAAGGAACTTCTGTTATGACTGTAGACGCTCTATTTAACAATTTATGGCAAGACTATATTAGCCGTCTTTGCCCTTCTGCTGATAAAGTCCATGCTCTGCTCAAAGAGGATGAAGCGCTGATTAATGACCACATTGCGCTACGTACTTTTAATGTCGGCCCGCTGGGTATCGATTCGTTGGCAAAGCACTTTATCGCTCTTGGCTACAAAGTCTCTGGTGATTATGTGTTTGAGGCTAAGAAGCTCTCTGCGATTCATTTAGAGCATAGTAATGCTCTATTACCAAAAGTGTTTATCAGTGAGCTTAGAGTCGAACTGTGTTCGCAGCAGCTACAAGATATTGTCGCTAAGCTGGTGGCTCAAGTTGAAGCGCCCAAGTTGGATAGCGCAGACTTCCTTTATGGTGGGCGTCTATGGGATTTGAGTTACGTTGATTTTCAGGCGTTAGCCGAAGAGAGCGAGTACGCGTCGTGGTTAGCTGCCCACGGTTATGGCGCTAACCATTTTACGGTTAGCGTGAATCAACTGGAGCGTTTTCAGGAAGTCGTGGAAGTAAACCAACATCTTCGTGAGGCCGGCTTTGCTATTAATGAATCTGGCGGAGAAGTGAAAGGTTCTCCAGAGGTGTTACTTGAGCAGTCCTCAACAATGGCGGATAAAGTGCCAGTGATGTTCACTGACGGTGAACAGATTATCCCTGGCGGCTTCTATGAGTTTGCTAAGCGATATCAAATGGCGGATGGCAGTTACTATCAAGGCTTCGTTGCGGCGTCTGCGGATAAGATTTTTGAGAGTACGCACCAATAATAAAAAAGCCACCTCGCGGTGGCTTTTTAGCTATTAGCTTTTGTAAAAGTAACGTCGCTAGAAATTAACGAGTACCGTAAACAACAATAGTCTTACCGTGAGCAGAGATTAGGTTCTGCTCTTCTAGCATCTTAAGAATGCGTCCCACTGTCTCACGTGAACAGCCAACGATTTGGCCGATCTCTTGACGAGTGATCTTGATTTGCATGCCATCTGGGTGAGTCATGGCGTCTGGTTGCTTCGCTAGGTTTAATAGCGTTTGAGCAATGCGGCCTGTTACGTCTAGGAACGCTAAGTCACCTACTTTTTGGCTAGTCACTTGTAGACGGCTTGCCATTTGAGCAGATAAGCGCATTAGAATATCAGGGTTAACTTGAATCAGCTGACGGAATTTCTTGAATGAGATTTCCGCAACTTCACAAGGAGATTTTGCACGTACCCATGCCGTACGTTCTTGGTCTTCTTCGAACAAGCCAAGTTCACCAATGAAGTCACCTTGGTTAAGGTAAGACAAGATCATCTCTTTGCCTTCTTCATCTTTGATCAGTACCGCTACAGAACCTTTTACGATGTAGTAAAGAGTTTCCGCTTTCTCGCCCGCATGGATTAGCGTGCTTTTAGAAGGATACTTGTGAATGTGGCAGTGTGAAAGGAACCACTCTAACGTTGGGTCGGTTTGAGGTTTACCTAGAACCATATATCTTACTTCCTCTGCAGGGTATGCTTGCTGCTTTCCATATTTGTTAGCAAGCCCGTTGGTTAAGACTTACTAGCATAAAAGCACTTTGAAGATGGCGCAAGCGATCTTCTGTTTCCTAGAAATAGTATCCTTTTTTGCGCCATTTTTCTTGATTTTAATCGTGTCATCAGACCATTTTTCTATACAAAACTGTGCACATGATCACGGTATAAAAAATCATCTACGGTTAAAGCGTGAAAGCTAACCTATTTTTCCAGTTTCTATGAGCTGTTGAAGTATTGGTCTGACGATTAATTCCATCGCAAAACTCATCTTACCGCCCGGTACCACTATGGTGTCATGTCGTGACATGAACGAGCCATCTATCATTGCCAGTAGATAAGGGAAATCGACATTTTTGATGCCACGTAGACGAATCACCACGAAGCTTTCATCTAAGCTTGGAATGCCTTTGGCGTTGAGTGGGTTGGAGGTATCCACCGTAGGGACGCGTTGAAAGTTAATATGAGTGCGTGAGAATTGCGGGGTAATATAACTAAGGTAATCATCCATTGAACGGACAATAGAGTCGGTAACCGCTTCTCTGGAATGCCCTCTATCGCGAGTATCACGAACAAATTTCTGAATCCACTCCAAGTTGACTATCGGCACCATGCCGATAAGTAAGTCGACATGTTGAGCTGCGTTTACCTCTCCGTCGACAACACCACCGTGCAAGCCTTCATAAAACAGTACATCGGAATTTTCAGGCAGATCTTGCCAAGGCGTGAATGTTCCAGGCATTTGATTGTATGGTACAGCTTCATCAAACGTATGCAGGTAGCGACGGAACTGACCTGTGCCATTTTGTCCGTAGTTGCGGAAGAATTCTTCTAACGCAGGGAAGTCATTTGCTTGCGGGCCAAAGTAACTGATGTGTTTTCCTTGCTCTTTGGCTTTGCGGATCTCGATATCCATTTCTGGACGAGTAAAGCGGTGAAAGCTGTCACCTTCAATAAAAGCGGGCTTCACGCTCATCATGTTGAACATTTTGCGAAACGCTTCTGACGTTGTTGTTGTACCTGCTCCAGAAGAGCCGGTCACCGCAATAATGGGGTGTTTTGCAGACATAACACTTCCTGTGTAATGATAGTTATAATTTTGTTTTGCTAACCCTATGAACTATTTAGACGTTGTTTGCTCATTTAGGTTCAATAGCGTTTTACTATAGCACTAGATTGTCATGCTCACGTCATTTACATCGAACGACGTAGCTGAATATCGACGGTTTCATGTAATTCGGAGAAGACAATCACAGCGTCTCCGCTCTCTAGTTGAGCTTTGACGTGTGACACTTTGTCGTCCAATGACCACTCAGTGTCGCCGTAATCAGTACCTTCACGCAATACGAATTCTTTGATCAAATTATCCAGCGTTTCTGCTGCGATTTGTTGCCATGGAATAATCATAAATACCTCATCACTCTATGATACGGGAGAGTATACCGTCATGTGGACGAGCGGAGTAGGTGGTGATAGTAGTTTGGCAAGGTTTCTTCTAGCCAAAACTTAGGTTGACGCAGGCTGCCAGACATAAAACCCACATGGCCGCCACGTTCGTGTAGGCGATAGTCAATATGAGCTGGGAGGGCGAAGTTTGGAATGACTTCATGGCTCATAAATGGGTCATCCTTTGCGTGGATAAACTGAGTGGGGACAGTAATGTCACACATTCTTTGTAATCCAGAGCACTGATTGTAATAGTCTTCAGCATCCCGAAAACCATGCAGTGGTGCGGTGATTAGGTCATCAAACTCGTACAGTTTGCGCATGTTTTGGATTTTTTCCGCCGTAAGACCTAATACATCACTGAGAAGATGCAGTTTGTTCAGCGCGTTCTTTTTCATGGAGCTGAGTAGATATGAGCGATATAGCTTGGAGAAGCCCTGCTCAATTCGTCGAGCACATGCACCGAGATCCAATGGTGCAGAGACAATCGTCGCACCATCCAGCTTACTGTCATTCTGGTAGTGAGCAAGATAATTCGTCAGCATGTTGCCCCCTAAAGAAATGCCCACAGCAGCCTTTTTGGCATTTGGGTAACGATGATCCAAAAGCTCGATAAACTGTCTAGCGTCACCAATTTCACCAGAGTGGTAGGCTCGAGCGAGCCTATTCGGGTTGGGACCGCAGCCGCGAAAGTGCATCATGACAGACAGCCAGCCTTGCTGAGCAAAAGCGTGCATCAAGCCATTCGCATAGGGGCTATTGAAACAGCCTTCTAGCCCATGAAACAGAACAAAAACAGGTTTGCTTTTCGCGCTTGATGAATGAGGGTCTTCACTCCATGCAAGCTCAACAAAGTCGCCATCTGGCGTGTCCAACGTTTCCCAAATTGGTTCAAACAAAGGTTCTCTTCTTACGAAGCGAGGAATCAATGTTTGTATGTGCGGGTTACCAAGTCCTTTGGCAGCAATAAAATTAGCGGTACTCATAAGGTGAATTCATCGACTGTGTTGGATAATAACAGGGCTTTTAATTTGTCTACGCCGATTTGAAGCTGTTCGATCGTTTGTGGTGAGCTTAATGACAAACGCACAGCTGGTGCTACCGAGCCACCAGGTGGGGCAAACAGTTCACCGGATTTAACGATAATACCCATGTCTTGGGCTTTGCTTACGAACTCACTAAGGCGCCAGTTTTCTGGGAGGGTTAACCAAATATGAAACCCACCTGTTTGATAGCCTAGCTCAAAACCATCGAGGGCACGTGTCGCAATATCAATACGCGCTTTCATCTCTCTGTGTATGAGCATTAAGTTACGTTCTGCGTCACCAGAGGTGAGCATTTCACAGGTTAGTGCCGTGAGTAGAGGGCTAATCATCCAGCTATGAGTTTGTAGCGTCACCAACAGCTTTTGATACAGTTTTTCTGCTGCATGGACATAGCCCACCCTCAACCCTGGAGCGAGGCATTTTGAGAAAGCGCCAATATGAACCACTCGTTCTGGGGCGTAATTCACCATAGGGGCTGGTGGGGACTCGAGTAGCAATCCGTTGATTTCATCTTCAATGATATAAACATTGTACTGCTCACACACACGAATAATATCGAGTCGGCGCTCTTTTGGCATGATAGCTGTGGTCGGGTTTTGCAGTGTCGGCGTGAGATAAATAAATCGCGGCGAATAGCGCTGACAACAGACTTCAAGCGATTCTGGAGTGACACCAAACTCATCCATCTCAACCCCTTTCAAAGTCAATTGGTTCTGGCGCGCTAGGCTAATGACGCCTGGATAAGTGTACTTTTCAACCAACACCGTATCACCTGCTCTGGTGAACGTATCTAAAACCATTTGAATGGCGTGTTGGGCCCCCGAGCTAAACAGTAGCTTGTGGGCGTGCAGTTTAATGCCTTTGCTGTTTAACCACTTAGTGACAATTGAACGATGCGCATCCAGACCAGAAGGAGGCTGATAGATCATTAGTTGATTCAAATGAGCCGGAGAGGTGGAGATCCTCTGCATCGCTTGCTTCAGCATGTCACTGCGATCCAATTGTGGTGGGATATTATAACCAAAATTGTATTCATTCGGATCGACACTGCTTTCTTCAAACGCCCAGCTGGGTTTATTGGTATCTGCCACATAAGTGCCGGCGCCTACTCGAGCTTCTACTAAGCCGCGACGCTCGATTTCAGAATAGGCGCGAGTAATGGTACCAACCGTGACATGTAACTGATCAGCGAGCCAACGATGGGTAGGCAACTTGCTGTTGCTTGCCAATTCTCCTGACTCAATTTGATGTGCGATCTGATCGGCGATCTGTTTGTAGATCGGGGTTGGATCCTGTTTGTATACCGTAATTGCCTCGATTGTCATGGTGACAATAAACCTTTTGCGTCTATTTTGATCGTTTGTTAGGGTTATTTTGGTCGCTAATTAACAATAAATCAACGTAATTTTTATAATTGTATCGGTACAATTTTTGGAGGAATCATATGGATTGGTCATTTTTCTTGTCTGTGGCACTTTTTGCCGTTGTCATGACTGGGACCCCTGGCCCAAATAATGTCATGCTGACAGCTTCAGGCGCGAACTTTGGCTACATGCGCTCGATACCTCATTTTTTCGGTATTGGTTTTGGCTTGATTAGCCTCATTTTGCTCAATGGTGTGGGTTTAGGTGTGGTGTTTAAGACTTACCCTATCGTGCAAGAAGTTTTGAAATGGCTTGGTAGCGCATACTTGTTGTATTTGGCTTGGCGCATTCTAACCGCTGGTATTAACAAAGGAGAGGGAGCTCAGCAGGCAAAGCCTATGACATGCTTGGAAGCCATGTTGTTTCAATATCTGAATCCTAAGGCGTGGGTCATGTCAGTTACGGCGGTTAGTTCATTTGCCATTGCTGGTGAGTATTATTGGTGGTCCTTGATTGGCATTTCGGTGATTTTTCTAGTGGTTCAGCTACAAACTTCATCAGTGTGGGTTGGCTTTGGCACTTTTATCCGTCGTTGGTTGTCGACTCCCACTGCGTGGCGACGTTTTAACTCTAGCATGGCGGCGTTGACGGCTTCTTGTGTGGTGTTTATTTGGTAGCGAGTTCGCTAATGGGCTTGGCGAAGATCAATCCTAGGTGTTCGGCGCCAAGTTGTCGGCAATAGATCAGTACTAGCGGCTCGTGATCGTGGGGGATCAGTGCAAGGCTATTGATACAGTCAACAAGATCGGACTGCTGTTGTTTTTCCAGACTGAGTTCAAATTCTAAGGCTTCACGATAAAGGCTATCAACTACGTTGTGTTTGAGTTGGCGGCGGATATCTCGATATTGATGCAGGAGCTGTTCGGTTCGCCCTAAGCAAGACTGGACTAGGTGCCAGTCTTCAGATTGAAAGCGAACCGATTGTTCGTCGAGCCATTTCAGCAACAGTAGCAGATTCACATTACCATGAAATTGATTTTGCAAATTTAAGCACGCCTCTTTCACTTCACGCACACCGTAATATTGCAGGCTAAATTGCCAAAGGTGTTCTAGGGTGAGTGTGGAAGATACGTGCTCTGTGGTCATTACTGATTAAATTCCTGTTCCATCTGCTCAAGAACTTCTTGCTGGGCCATCCATTCCATTTCTACGTCTTCGAGCTCGGATTTGCTAGAAGCCTGTTTGGCAAGTACTTCATTGAGTTTAGCTTTATTTTCCGCATCATACAGAGAAGAATCGGATAATTGCTCTTCTGCCTCAGCGACAAGGGCGGATAACTTATCCATTTTTTCTTCAAGTTTTGTCAGTGTTTTGCGAATTGGTGCAGTTTGCTTTCTAAACTCAGCTTCTTTGCGTTTCTGCTCTTTCTTCGCTGCTGCGCTATTGTTAGAGGTTTTCTCTGGCTCGTTCTCTTGCGCTTCTTTGCGCTCTAGTCGCTGTTGGTCGGTGAGCCACTTATAGTAATCCACCAAATCACCATTAAATGGTGCCACTTGGCGATCGTGCACAAGATAAAGATCATCGGTGGTCGCGCGCAATAAATAGCGGTCGTGACTGACGATAACCATCGCGCCTTCAAAGGTTTGCAGTGCCAAAGTTAGCGCTTGGCGCATATCAAGATCTAAGTGGTTGGTCGGTTCATCGAGTAGTAGCAAGTTTGGTTTTTGCCAAACGATCAGAGCCAACACCAGACGTGCTTTTTCACCCCCAGAAAAAGGCGCGACTTTCTCCAGCGCTTTTTCGCCTTGGAAACCAAAGCTACCTAAGTAGTCACGAAGCTGCTGCTCTGTATGTTGAGGCGCAATTTGCATCATGTGCTGCAAAGGAGTTTCTTCTGGATGAAGTGTCTCTAACTGATGCTGAGCAAAGTAACCGATTTTCACGCCTTGCGAGTAGTTGAGATCGCCACCCTTTGCGTTTAGTTCTCCAGAGAGCAGCTTAATCAGTGTGGATTTACCTGCGCCATTACGACCAAGTAGACCAATGCGGCTACCGGGAACGAGATTAAGACGAATCTTCTCCAATATGACGTTATCATCGTAACCAGCCGAGACGTCATCCATCATAATAATAGGATTAGGAAGCGCGGCTGGCTCTCTAAATTCGAAGCTGAACGGGTTATCAAACTGAGCTGGAAGTACCTTCTCCATGCGCTCTAACGCTTTAATACGGCTTTGTGCTTGGCGGGCTTTAGACGCTTTATAACGGAAGCGGTCAATATAGCTTTGCATATGGGCCATCTGCTTTTGTTGCTTCTGATATTGCGCTTGTTGCAAGATCAGCTTTTGCGCCCGTTGATCTTCGAACGAAGAATAGTTACCCGTATACTCATTTAGCAGCTGGTTTTCGATATGGATAATGCGACCAACGATCGGATCCAAAAAGTCTCTGTCGTGCGAGATCAGAACCAAGGTACCCGGATAGTTTTGCAGCCAGCGCTCTAGCCACATGACGGCGTCTAGATCTAAGTGGTTGGTTGGTTCGTCGAGTAGCAGTAGATCAGAGCGGCACAGCAGAGCTTGCGCGAGGTTTAAACGCATACGCCAACCACCTGAGAACTGCGTTAGGTTCCAACTCATTTGCGCTTGGCTAAAGCCAAGACCATCAAGTAGTTCAGCCGCACGTGCACGGATACTGTAGCCACCAATCACTTCAATTTTACCGTGAAGCTCTGCCACTAGTGTGCCGTTGTCTTGCTTCTCGGCTTCAACGAGAGCTTGTTCTAGTGCACGATATTCTCTATCACCATCAATGACATATTCGATAGCACTGCGATCTAACGCAGGGGTTTCCTGTGCTACCCAAGCTAACTCCCAATGCGCAGGTTGGCTAAACGAGCCAGCATCAATGGAAAGCTCATCTTTTAGCAGAGCAAAGAGCGTGGATTTACCACAACCATTTTTACCCACTAAACCTACTTTATCACCTGGGTGAATGGTTGCAGAGGCTTGATCGAGGAGTGGTTTACCACCTCGAAGCAATTGAATATCAGAGAAGGTGATCATATGAATACAGCTAGCTTGTTATTGAGTTTTTGACCCACGAATACTAGGGGCAAAGTGTTTAAATGTCGATCATTATCCGATCCTACTCATCGCAAACTAACCTGCACCTTGATGTAAGTTTGGGTTATGATGGAACAAACTGATAACAAAAATAGAATGATTTAATCAACAATCATATCTATCTACCCTTAAGCTTTAAGGGTATCGCTAGGTTTAAGGATAGACGTCTAGGAATGACTTCCATACTCGAAAGCACCAACACATCCCCGAAGGTTCTGGTCATCTATGCCCATCCAGAGCCGCAAAACTCGATTGCCAATCAGGTCATGCTCAAGAAGATTCAATCTCTTGATAATGTCACCCTAAGAGATCTGTACGCTCTGTATCCTGACTTCTTTATTGACGTTAAAGCGGAGCACCAGCTTTTGCTCGAGCATGATGTGATTGTGCTTCAGCATCCTCTCTATATGTACTCCTGCCCTTCTTTGTTAAAGGAGTGGATTGACCGTGTGCTGGGTAAAGGCTTTGCCTTTGGTGATGATTGCGCATTGGAAGGTAAGTACTGGCGCAGTGTCATTACTACCGGAGGTAAAGCGTCAGCTTTTAGTCAATCAGGCTACAACAAGTACCCCTTAGAGCAGATTCTACAGCCTTTCGAGCTAACGGCTGCCTTGTGCAAAATGCAGTGGATGGAGCCGCTGGTGCTGTATTGGTCGAGACGTGTAGGCGATATGGATCGATATCAACATGCGGAATTGTACCGCCAATGGTTAATGCATCCGTTTGATGAGTCTTTGATGATGTCCACGCTGCAAGGTGCGGAGGTGGAACATGGCGATGACTAACGATTTCTTGCAAAGCGGTGTTATTTTCCTCTCTGCTGCTGTGGTTGCGGTTCCCATTGCCCAGCGCCTTGGATTGGGCAGTGTTCTCGGGTATTTGTTAGCTGGTGTTGCCATTGGTCCGTGGGGATTGGGTCTTATTAGCGATGTGGATGAAATACTTCATTTCTCCGAATTTGGTGTCGTACTGCTGCTGTTCTTAATTGGCTTGGAATTGAATCCTAAGAAGCTATGGCAGATGCGAGTCCCCATTCTTGGTTTAGGTGGCGCACAGGTTGTCGTCACCACTTTGATTCTTTCTGCGATTGCTTCTTTATTTAATCTCTCTTGGCAAACTAGTTTGGCGATAGGAATGGGCCTTGCGCTTTCATCTACCGCGATAGCCCTTCGAGTTATTGAAGAGCAAGGGTTAGGGGGCGGCGAGACTGGACAATCGGGCTTTGCTGTTCTGTTATTCCAAGATATTGCGGTTATTCCAATGTTGGCGTTACTGCCATTATTAGCGGGCAACACAGCAGGCAACTGGGCGGACATTATTTGGATGTTAGCGGGTGTTTTAGGCTTGCTGGTGGGCGGCCACTTTCTGATTCGTCCTCTATTTCGTTATGTCGTCATGAGCGGTGTGCGTGAATTGTTTACCGTGGCCGCATTGCTGCTAGTGATTGGTATTGCTGCCTTTATGCAAAAGCTTGGGTTATCCATGGCTTTAGGTACGTTTTTAGCAGGGGTGTTACTTGCCGAAAGTGAGTACCGGCATGAACTAGAAATTGCCATTGAGCCATTCAAAGGTCTGCTGCTAGGGTTATTCTTTATCGCGGTGGGTATGGCGGTAAACCTTGGATTACTGATTTCTGAACCACTCGCTGTGCTGTTTGCTGTGGTGTCTTTGGTCATTATTAAAGGGCTTATCTTGTACGTACTGGCCCGTTTGTTTGGTATCGGACCGAAATCGCGCAGTAAAATGGCTGCCATTTTGAGCCAAGGCGGCGAGTTTGCCTTCGTTATCTTTACAGCGGCGAGTGCACAAGGGCTATTGCCTGCCCAAGAATCTGCTTTTCTTCTGGTTGTGGTGAGTTTGTCGATGGTAACCACACCACTGCTGCTTATGGGACAGAAAAAATGGTTTGAGAAATCACTCAATCAAGTGGAAGAAACCACCATTAAAACGGATGTTGAGGATAGGCAGCCGCGAGTGATCATTGCTGGCTTCGGACGATTTGGACAAATTGTCGGTCGTTTGATGTACGCCAATAAGGTCAAAGTTACCGTATTAGAAAGTGATGCGAGCCAAATTCACCTGCTAAGAAAATACGGCTATAAGGTGTTTTATGGTGATGCGACTCAAGTGGATTTGTTAAGAGCGGCGGGTGCCGATAAAGCCGAGGCTATTATTATCTGTACCGATTCTCCTGAGGAGATCATGGAAGTGGTAGACCTTTGTCATAACCACTTTCCTAAGCTTAGGGTCTTAGCGAGGGCTCGAAGTCGAGTAGAGGCCTATCAGCTTATGAATCATGGCGTGCAATGTTATTCGCGAGAGACATTTTTGGGAGCCCTGGATTTAGGTCGACAGGCGTTAGTGGAGCTAGGATTTCATCCTTATGAGGCAAAGCGCGCAGAAGCGCACTTTAGAAAGCTGGATAATGCCATGCTCAAAGAGCTGTTGCCTCAACACAGTGAAGATAAAGAATTGGCACAAAGATCGAAAGAAGCTCGTAAAGAACTCGAAGAAATCTTTGGCCGTGAAATGGAAAATGATCGCCAATCGCGTAATTTCTGGGATTAACATTGAAGTTAAAGCCTTTGCGGTTGAAGATCGGAATTAGGAAGTAACATGAGCAGTACCAAGAAACGTTTTATTGCGGGGGCAAGCTGCCCTAAGTGTAGCCAGCAAGACAGTTTGCGCTGGTGGATAGACAACAATGTTGAGTGGGTGGAGTGTGTAGAGTGTGAATTCAAAGAACAACGCACGCCAAAAGCTGTAGAGAAAACTGAACGCAGTGATGAGGAATTAATCGGAATTTTTAAGCCTGAATGATTGAGTTTCTTATTTCTGACCCCATAATATGCGAACACGCCGCTTAAAGGCGGATTAATTTTTGATGAGATGATCATATGAGTCGGTTTGCTGTTTGCAAATAGGCTTTGCTTTAATGGTCTCTCAAGGCCAATCCTTTGGAGCTCACATGAAAGTTACTCAGAACGCAGTAGTTAGCCTAGCGTACCAAGTAAAAACAGAAGACGGTGTTGTCGTTGATCAATCAACAGTAGAAGCACCTCTAGATTACCTACACGGTCACAACAACCTAATCGTTGGTCTAGAAAAGGAACTTGAAGGCAAAGAAGCGGGTGATAAATTCACAGCTACTGTTTCTCCAGAGGATGCTTACGGTGAACACAATGACGCATTAGTACAACGTGTACCAGCGAATGTATTCCAAGGCGTTGACACGATCGAAGTCGGCATGCGTTTTCTAGCGGATACAGACCAAGGTCCAATCCCTGTTGAAGTAACGGAAGTAGACGGTGACGAAGTTGTGGTTGACGGTAACCACATGCTTGCAGGCCAAACACTAACGTTTGATGTTGAAGTGGTTGCGATTCGCGAAGCTAAGGCAGAAGAAATTGAACATGGTCATATTCACCAAGGCGGCGGCTGTTGTGGCGGCGAAGGTCACGGTGAAGAAGGTGGCTGTTGTGGTGGTGATGACCATGGTGAGAAAAAAGAAGACGGTTGCTGCGGTGGCGGCGGTTGTGGTTCTCACTAATCGTTTAGTTTTGAAAGGCCTCCCTATGGGAGGTCTTTTTGGTTTTAAACAGTAGGGAAGTAGGAACGAACGGTATGACTAAGCCTTTTGCAATTGCGATTCATGGTGGCGCTGGAACCATATTGCGTGATCAGATGACTGAGACATTGAAGCAAGAGATATTGGCCGCGCTGACTCAATCAGTTCAGGCGGGCGCTGCGATATTGGAAGCGGGTGGTGACGCGCTAGATGCAACAGTAGCAGCCGTTAAAGTGATGGAAGACTCGCCACATTTTAATGCAGGGAAAGGCTCGGTATTAACTCATGATGAAATGGTTGAGATGGATGCTTCTGTGATGCATGGTGCGGCTATGGATGCAGGTGCGATCGCTGGCGTTCGTCATATTCGTAACCCGATTGAGCTGGCGCGAGATGTGATGCGCGATAGCGATCATGTGTTATTAATCGGTGAAGGCGCAGAGAAGTTTGCGTTTGAACATCAACACCAATATACCGAGCAAGATTACTTCTTTACTGAGCGTCGCTATGAACAATTACTTTCGATGAAAGAGAAAGGACTGTTTGCGTTGTCTGAATCGAAATATCCAGATGACAAAAAATACGGCACCGTAGGGGCGGTGGCACTGGACAGCCATGGCAACTTGGCTGCCGCGACCAGTACTGGTGGGGTAACCAATAAAAAGTACGGCCGCGTTGGCGATACTGCGATTATCGGCGCAGGTACTTTTGCTGAAAACGGCAATGTTGCGGTTTCAACTACGGGGATGGGTGAATATTTTATCCGTAAAACCGTTGCAGGCGATGTCGCAGCGCGAATGCGCTATTTAAAAGAAGATGTTCATACGGCGTGTGAAACGGTAATTCAGGGTGAATTGAAAGCCATGGGGGGAGAGGGCGGCTTAATTGCCGTTGACGCTCAAGGCGATGTTCACTTTGGTATGAATAGCTCCGGTATGTATCGCGCCTCGGTAGACTGCCATGGTGAGGTCACTGTAAAAATCTATGCTGATGAATAACAAGGCTTTTTAGGTGGCTAGCTATTGAGTGTTGCTGCCTAGCACCTTAAACCTTTAAAATTGCTTGCTTATTTTCCGTCCTTTCTGTAACATTCGCGGTCCTTAATTCTCGGTCTTTTACATTAGTTCCTTGCTTCCTCTGGACGACCGAGCCACTCGTGGAAGCTAATAATCCGTAAGGAGCAACCTATGCGTCATTACGAAATCGTATTCATGGTGCACCCTGATCAAAGCGAGCAAGTTGCTGGCATGATCGAGCGTTACACTGGTTCTATCACTGAAGCTAACGGTACTGTACACCGTCTAGAAGACTGGGGTCGTCGTCAACTGGCTTACCCAATCAACAAGCTTCACAAAGCTCACTACGTTCTAATGAACGTTGAAGCACCACAAGAAGCTATTGATGAGCTAGAAACTGCTTTCCGTTTTAACGATGCAGTTCTACGTAACATGATTATGCGTACTAAAGCAGCAATCACTGAGCCTTCTATCATGCTTAAGCAGAAAGAAGAGCGTGCTCCACGTCGCGAAGAGCGTACTGAAGCTAAGCCAGAAGCAGCTGCAGAGTAATTCGTTACTCGTTTAGTACTTGGTAATTATTCAATTACCGACAACAAGACTTTAATTTAGATCAGGAGATAGCCCATGGCTCGTTTCTTCCGTCGTCGTAAATTCTGCCGTTTCACTGCAGAAGGCGTACAAGAGATTGATTACAAAGACGTAGCAACTCTTAAAAACTACATCACTGAAGCTGGTAAAATCGTACCTAGCCGTATCACTGGTACAAGCGCTAAATATCAGCGTCAGCTAGCGCGCGCTATCAAGCGTTCACGCTACCTAGCTCTACTGCCATACACTGATAAGCATCAGTAATCGGCACCGTTTATTTAGATAGAGGATTAAACAATGCAAGTTATTCTACTTGATAAAATCGGTAACCTAGGTGGTCTTGGCGATACAGTTAACGTTAAATCTGGTTACGCTCGTAACTTCCTTATCCCACAAGGTAAGGCAGTAATGGCTACTAAAGGTAACGTTGAAATGTTCGAAGCTCGTCGTGCTGAACTAGAAGCTAAAGTTGCCGAGCAACTTACTGCTGCTGAAGCTCGTGCTGAGAAAGTTAACGCTCTAGAAGCTGTTGTTATCGCTTCTAAAGCTGGTGACGAAGGCAAACTGTTCGGTTCTATCGGTACTCGTGACATCGCTGATGCAATCACTGCAGCTGGCGTTGAAGTAGCTAAGAGCGAAGTTCGCCTACCTGAAGGTGCTCTACGCACAACTGGTGAGTTCGAAATCAGCATCCAACTTCACTCTGAAGTTTTCGCTGCTATCAACCTACAAGTTGTTGCTGCTGAGTAATCTCAGTCAGAAGAACAATGAAAAACACCAGCTTCGGCTGGTGTTTTTTTTTGATTTTTTCCGGAGCTTAAAAGCTGAATAATAGGTTTACGGTAAAAATAGAGTCGCGTTTGCTCAAGGTAGGGCTTGGTACTTTGCTGTGGTACTGGCTGTCGTAAGAGAGTTTGAGAGCAATAGTTTCGGTTATTGCATTCGTGACATTCACTTCGGTATCAAAACGCGTGTTACTCTTACCTGCCGTGGTAGTTAGCTTAGTTCCAACGGTAAGGCTATCTAAAGGCTTCCAAATCAAATTGATGTTGCCACGAACAATGGCTTCTTTAACCACATTTCGAAAGATAATATCTTTATCGTCAATCTCATCTAGGTTTGGTTCTTGATAACGAAAACCAGGACCTATTTCTACCTCTAAGAGAAAGTTCTCTTGATTAGCTAACTGATAACCCAAACCGCCTGAGACGGTATGATCTTCATAATAGGAACTGTAGAGCGATGAAAAACCGTTATAGTTTCCGTATAGGTACGCTTTGGGGCCTAACTTATAGTCGGTTTGAAGTAAGTAGTTCTGCTGATTCTTATCTTCATCGCCATTTTTATAAAGTTGGTAATATTTCCATTCGCCACTGGTACGGTGACGTCCTTCGGTATATTCGGCAGCAACACGTGCATTTAGCGATTGAGAGTCGGTATTGCCCGAGTGCGCTTGATAGCCAAATTCCACCTCGGATTGAAGTGGTGAGGGTGGCGAGTCTTCCGTGTCGCTTGGAGGTAGAAATTCTTCAGCATAGATCGCAGGCGAAGCAAGCAACACTAGACCAAAAAGTAACTTCTTTGACACAAAAACCTCACAGGGCGGATACGGGGTTCGGGATTATATGTGTGGCATATTCGACCATCGTCAGCAATAGGTCAAATTTTGATGGAGTAATCCTCGTTTTAGTCGCGTTTTCTTTGCTTTAGCCCACACTTAGTTGAGTATATAATGTCTGGTCATAATGTGTTATCGAGTAGAGTCATGGCGGATATCCGAAATCAAAAAGTAAAAGATGCTCAAGTGGAATCAGTGAAAGTCCCTCCTCATTCATTGGAAGCGGAGCAATCTGTGCTGGGTGGTTTGTTGTTGGACAACCAACGATGGGATACCGTTGCCGAGAAGGTGATCAGCAGTGACTTCTACAGTCGTCCTCACCGCTTAATCTTTGAGGGCATTCAAGCTCTGTTAGAAGAGAGCAAGCCCCTCGACCTGATTACCTTATCCGAATTCCTTGAACTGCGAGAGCAGTTGGACGATGTGGGTGGATTTGCCTACCTTGCCGATCTGGCGAAAAATACCCCGAGTGCAGCAAATATAAACGCTTATGCAGATATTGTTGCGGAGCGTGCCTTGGTCCGAAACCTCATTGGCGTTGCTAATGAAATCGCTGATGCAGGTTACGATCCTCAAGGTCGTTCATCAGAAGATCTACTGGACATGGCCGAAAGTAAGGTCTTTAAAATCGCGGAAGACAGAACCAGCGAAAATGAAGGGCCACAGAATGTTGACAACATACTTGAAAAAACACTAGAACGAATCGAAATCCTGTACAAAACGCCGCAAGATGGTGTGACAGGGGTGACTACAGGCTTCAACGACCTGAATAAGAAAACCGCAGGTCTTCAAGGCTCAGATCTCATCATTGTTGCAGCTCGTCCATCGATGGGTAAAACGACGTTTGCGATGAACTTGTGTGAAAATGCGGCAATGTCTCAAGATAAGCCGGTGTTAATTTTCTCACTTGAGATGCCTGCCGAACAAATCATGATGCGTATGCTGGCTTCCCTCTCACGGGTAGATCAAACTAAAATTCGTACTGGTCAGCTGGATGATGAAGATTGGGCTAAAATTTCAACCTCCATGGGCATGCTCATGGAAAAGAAAAACATGTATATCGATGATAGCTCCGGTCTGACACCAACAGAAGTTCGTTCCCGTGCAAGACGTATCGCTCGTGAACATGGCGGTCTAAGTTTGATCATGGTCGATTACCTTCAGTTAATGCGTGTTCCAGCTCTGTCCGATAATCGTACGTTGGAAATCGCGGAAATCTCACGTTCTCTTAAAGCATTAGCGAAAGAACTGAATGTTCCAGTAGTAGCACTTTCCCAGCTTAACCGTTCCTTGGAACAACGTGCTGACAAACGACCAGTTAACTCAGACCTTCGTGAGTCGGGCTCTATAGAGCAGGATGCTGACCTTATCATGTTTATTTATCGTGATGAGGTTTACCATCCAGACAGTGCGTTAAAAGGAATTGCAGAAATTATCCTAGGTAAACAGCGTAACGGTCCAATTGGTTCGGTTCGGTTAACCTTCCAAGGTCAATATTCTCGCTTTGATAACTACGCAGGTCCTGCGTTTGACGAAGAGTAGTAGGGCAGACGTATGAGTTATATGAAAGCAGCGACAGCGCATATTAATTTGGATGCGCTGGCGCACAATCTAGCGTGCATTAAACAGAAAGCACCGAATAGCAAAGTCATGGCGGTAGTCAAAGCTAATGGTTATGGTCATGGTTTGAGACACATTGCTAAAAATGCCACGGGTGCGGATGCATTTGGTGTAGCTCGCATCGAAGAGGCGTTGCAGCTAAGAGCAAGTGGTGTGGTGAAACCCATACTACTGCTTGAGGGTTTTTACTCACCGAATGACCTCCCGGTCTTGGTGACCAATAATATTCAAACAGTGGTGCATTGTTATGAACAGCTTGATGCGCTAGAGCAGGCAGAGCTAGAAACTCCGGTCGTTGTTTGGCTTAAAGTGGATAGCGGTATGCACCGTCTAGGTGTTCGTGAAGAACAGTACCAAGAGTTCGTCGAGCGTTTACATCGCTGTGATAACGTGGCTAAACCACTGCGTTATATGAGTCATTTCGGTTGTGCCGATGAGCTTGATAACACCATGACTCAACAGCAAATAGAGCTGTTTCTGTCACTAACAGAAGGCTGCAATGGGGAGCGCTCTATGGCAGCCTCTGCTGGCCTACTTGAGTGGCAGCAAAGTCGATTAGACTGGGTGCGTCCTGGCATCATTATGTATGGAGTGTCTCCTTTTGGAGATAAGACAGCAGCCGATATGGGCTTTAAGCCTGTCATGACTCTAAAGTCTCACTTGATTGCTGTGCGCGATGTAAAGAAAGGCGAAAGTGTGGGTTACGGGGCGACTTGGACCAGCCATAGAGACACCAAAGTAGGGGTGATTGCGATTGGTTATGGTGATGGTTACCCTCGTACAGCACCAAATGGCACACCGGTACTGGTGAATGGTCGTAAAGTACCAATCGCTGGTCGAGTATCGATGGATATGCTTACTGTTGACCTAGGTCCAGATGCCTTAGATCAAGTGGGCGATGAAGCTATCTTATGGGGGGAAGAGCTCCCATCTGAAGAAGTCGCCGAGCACATTGGCACTATTGCTTATGAGCTGGTGACTAAGCTCACTTCTCGCGTCGAAATGAGTTATAGCAGTACGAAGTGAAGCCGGTCACTATTCGATACTGAACCTCAATCCCGAACCCAAGTATTAGAGCGAAACCAAGTATTACCATCCCTGCGCAGGCAGGGATCTACTCACGGCGTTTATCAAACCAACCTTTGTCTGCCTCGTTACAACAGGCAGACAAGGTGTTAACCATCATAGATATCGCAAGGGTTCTTACCTCAAATCTGCCCCTGCAACGTCGCAATAACTCGCCGCTCTCCACCAAAATCTCGATGCTCACCTAGGTAAATACCCTGCCATGTACCTAAAGCTAACTGTCCTTGGTTAATTGGAATGGTCACGCTCGCTCCAAGAAGAGAGCTCTTAATATGAGCTGGCATGTCATCGCTGCCTTCGTACGTATGTTTGTAATAAGGTGCATTCTCTGGGACATAGCGATTGAAGTGACTTTCCATATCACTACGTACCGTCGGATCCGCGTTTTCATTCAACGTTAAACTGGCCGAAGTATGTTGAATAAAGAGATGTAGTAAACCTACAGAGTAATCCTTTAACTGTGGCAGTTGTTGTTCAATTTCATCAGTAATCAGATGAAAACCGCGCGCTTTAGCGCTGAGGTACAATGTCTTTTGTTGCCACATAATCACTCCTATGTATTATAGTGCTGCTTAATGGTAGGGTGTTTACCTATTTTGTTTATATTGTGAACCGTTACGTGACCTAACTCAAGGTGAGTGCAATGGCTCTGGTTCATAATTACGCCTGAAAAATTATTACGAAAACAAAGTCTACACTTTGTAAACCACAGACAAGTTTGTAACGTCTAGTGAACCTAAAAAGGCACTGGGCTGTATTTAGAATATACTGTTTATTATTCGCTAAACTGGGGGTTCCTTTTCCTTGGGGGGATTGGGAATAAAACCGACTAAAAATTGGGATAGAGACCATGTTGAAAAACATCAATCCAACGCAAACTGAAGCTTGGAAAGCACTGACTGCGCACTTTGAATCTGCGCAAGATATGGACTTAGCAGAGCTATTTGCACAAGACGCAGACCGTTTTGGCAAATTCTCTACGCGCTTCGGCTCTGACATTCTTGTTGATTACTCTAAGAACCTAATCAACGACGAAACAATGAAGAACCTATTTGCTCTAGCGAACGAGACTGAGCTTAAAGGCGCAATCAAAGCGATGTTTGCTGGCGATACCATCAACCAAACAGAAGGTCGTTCTGTTCTTCACGTTGCACTACGTAACCGCAGCAACACGCCAATCATGGTGAATGGCGAAGACGTTATGCCAGCGGTAAACGCGGTATTAGAGAAGATGAAAGGTTTCTCTGAGCGCATCATTTCTGGTGATTGGAAAGGTTACACAGGTAAAGCGATCACTGACGTAGTGAACATCGGTATCGGTGGTTCTGATCTTGGTCCTTATATGGTGACAGAGGCGTTAGCACCTTACACGAACCATCTGAACATGCACTTTGTGTCAAACGTAGATGGTACACATATCGCTGAAACTCTTAAGAAAGTAAATCCAGAAACAACGCTATTCTTGGTTGCTTCTAAGACATTTACTACGCAAGAGACGATGACTAACGCGCACTCTGCTCGCGATTGGTTCCTAGCTTCGGCTCAAGATGACGCTCACGTTGCTAAGCACTTTGCGGCGCTATCGACTAACGCAACTGCAGTTTCTGAGTTTGGTATCGATACTGACAACATGTTCGAGTTCTGGGATTGGGTCGGCGGTCGCTACTCACTTTGGTCCGCAATCGGTCTATCAATCGTACTAGCTGTGGGCTTTGACAACTTCGTTGAGCTTCTTGCTGGTGCTCATGAGATGGATAAGCACTTTGCTGAAACTGATCTAGAAAGCAACATTCCAGTACTACTTGCACTTATCGGTATTTGGTACAACAACTTCCACGGTGCTGAATCTGAAGCGATTCTGCCTTATGACCAATACATGCACCGCTTTGCTGCATACTTCCAGCAAGGCAATATGGAGTCAAACGGTAAGTTCACTGACCGCAATGGTGAAGCAGTTGATTACCAAACAGGTCCTATTATTTGGGGTGAACCAGGCACAAACGGCCAACACGCGTTCTATCAGCTAATTCACCAAGGTACTAAGCTGATTCCTTGTGATTTCATCGCGCCTGCTATCTCTCACAACCAAGTGAGCGATCATCACCAGAAGCTAATGTCTAACTTCTTTGCTCAAACTGAAGCACTTGCATTCGGCAAGTCTCAAGAGACGGTTGAAGCTGAGTTTGCTAAAGCAGGTAAGACAGCGGAAGAAGTGAAAGATCTTGTACCATTTAAGATCTTTGAAGGTAACCGTCCAACGAACTCAATCTTAGTGAAGCAAATCACACCTCGTACTCTAGGTAACCTTATCGCGATGTACGAGCACAAGATCTTCACTCAAGGTATTATCTGGAACATCTTCAGCTTTGACCAATGGGGTGTAGAGCTTGGTAAGCAGCTGGCTAACCAAATCCTGCCTGAACTTGCTGACGACAGTGAAGTGACTTCTCACGACAGCTCGACTAACGGTCTAATCAACGCATTTAAAGCATACAAAGCTTAACTTTTGTCTGCTTAGCCGTTTGTAATAAAAAAGGTGCCGAAAGGCACCTTTTTTGTATTCGTCGCTATTTATTTTGCTTTAGGTAAAACAACAACCTTGGTCTTCGCCCAAATATCATGAAATCCTCGCTTTTGAGGGTCGATAGGGACCGACAAGTTTGCTAAACCAAATGCGGATGTAGCGATACGGATTAGCGCCTGGGTCACTGTAATACGTCCACCCTTTAAGTTCTGCAGCTCAATCTTCCAAGCTCGCATTCCCAATGTTTGTCCGGCGCGAGTCCAGAAGAACACAAGGAAGTAAATCCACGCAAACGCTAGGTAAGCGGTATAAACAGGGCTCCAAAAGGGATGGTTGCCCAGAAAATCACTAGCGTCGGCATACGGTGCATAGTTCATTAGCCCCGCCGCGACCAACGCTTCCATGAGCGCCACAACAACGCCACCGGCCATCATCACAACCGCAAGTATAATTAAACTGTCATAAAACAGTGCCCCAAGTCGTCTGAAAAAGCCCGCAGGTGGAAGAGATTGAGTTTCCATTGAATACATCATTTAATAACCAAAACTGGCCACAGGATAGCGATTCTGTCGACGTGAAGAAAGCCTATTTGCCCGAATAGCATCACATTGTGGCGAAAATATCAGCAAACAATAGAATATTCAGCGTTTTGTTGTTGCACGCAACGAGAGCTTACGTATAATGCCAAACATCAAAGGACGTCAGTCCAAGATGCCGGTGTGGTGAAATTGGTATACACGACGGATTCAAAATCCGTTGCCTTCGGGCGTGGCGGTTCAAGTCCGCCCACCGGTACCATATTAGAAAGGTCGCTTATTTAAGCGGCCTTTCGTCGTTTTGCGAGATGTAAACGTTGAGATACGTCCAACATGTTGCCGCGAGATGACTCATATCCAGCAGCCCATTCTTTTCGAACTCTTACCAACTATTGACGATAGATCTCGTTTATAAGCGTTGATACTGTTCCAATCTCAAAGGCCACTTTTTCTCTGTTTGTTTATGAACAGTCGAAGCGCTAGAATCTAGGTAACAGATAGGAGAATTACTGTGAGTGCAAAATTTACCCATATTGCTTGGCAACAAACTGACATCACAGCTAGTGAGAAGTTAGTACTATTAAAGTTAGCGGATATTTCTGGCAATGATGGGAATGTGGCTTTTGCACTGTCAGATGTTGCTAAAGAGTGCTTGCTAGGAGAGTTTGGACTAGCAGATGTGCTCACTGCGCTTGCTAATAAAGGGTTGTTGACCAAAGGTCAGGTTGAATCTACCCCTCAAGGGCAAAGGCACCACTTTACGTTGGCAAGTTCTGAACCAAATCGACTGCCAGTGATTGAAGCCTCAAGTGCCGCTCCAGTTGTTCGTCAGCCATCTCGCGTTACGACGATGCAAGAATCGAGTGCTCCAGGTTGGGCGGTACCCTCTTTTGATCTCTATAAAGTACCGCCGAATAGCAGAGACAGCGTATGGCAAAACTTTGTACGTGAACATGGGACGAATACCACGAACATCACTCGTTTGGCGCGTCAGCTTGAAGATTGGCTAGAATACTCGAAACGCTCGGGGAGTTTACAAGCGGTGATTGGCGAGCAGCACCCCAATTATCGTAAGGATAAAAATAGTGGGTTTTCTTCTAGTAAGAAAGAGTCGCAGCCTGCCACCAACAGCCAATATTTATCAACTCATGATCTCAATGAGTTTGAAATACCAGACTGGGCGTCGCAGACAATCGCTTTCTCTCGACTTGAGATTGATCCTAACTTGTTCTGGGAAAAGTTTGTGGTTTACTACAAAACCCGAGCAAATGAATACACCAACGTCACTCAAATGCTTAATAAACTTAGATTGTGGATTGTTAACGAGAAACAAGCGGAAGATCGACGTAAGCAAGCAGAAGAAAGACGTCGCCAATCTTACCAAACGTCAAATAAGTCTGGTGATGTGAGTCCTTCAGAAGAGTTTCGTGAGTACTTACGAGGACAAGGTAAGAACCCGAACTTTTAAGACTCGCAGTGTGCACACTTTATATAGGTAATAGACATGAGTAACAGCAATAAGCCAAAAAACGTTGATTTTGGCACAATGGAAAAGAAACTCAGAGAAATGGGAGTCAATGGTAGCCTTGAGCACTTAAAGGCTTCTAATGCTGTTACTCCAAAAGTTGATAAGGGTCGCCGTGAGCCGCAGTCGACTCAAGTCTCGACGACAAATTCGCCATCGTCTCAGGCTTTAAGCATCAATGAGGTCGAACAAGAACGTCAACCTAGTGACTGGTGTAATTATATATTCGGAACATTACTGAGTATCTATGAGTCGACGTGGATTAAGTCTTACGGACGACGCCCAACAGGACGTTTTCTCGATTTTGCGGATAGCTTAACGGAAGCGGAGTTAATGCGTGTCATGCAGCATTGCCGAGAGAGACTTCAAGCAGGCGAAAAATGGCCGCCTATTATGGGTGAATTGACATTGCTCAAGACTCAGCTTACTGAATCAGAGTCTTTAGAAGCTTTGAATCGAGTAGTTAATAAAGAGCCCAATAATCAACTTGAAAAGTGGATTATGCAAAACAAGGGCTATGAGCTTCGCCGATTGCCACAATCTCTGATTGTCCGTCGCTTTAAAGAGTTTTATCGCGAGGCTATGAGCTTGCAAGAGAAGGGTAAGTTGGTGACAGAAGTGCCAAAAGGTCTTGCCCAGCACTCTGTGAAAAACCTCGTTGACCTCAAGCGAGAAGAGTTTGAGCAGCAACATGGCAAATCGCTAGATCCTAGAGTTGCGGCTATTCTTAGTAATCGCGAAAAAGAGCAAGAGTAGCACCCCCTCAATAGAAAAGGCGCTAGTTTACAAATTTATTATTTGGTCACACTTTAATAATAATTAGATGAATTAGCGCACGAAGTTCTTTAAACTCGCTGAGTGTTTTACAGTCAGTTGCAGTTGGATTGTGGCAAGTATCAAGATTTCAGTGGACCGAATTCAGCCTGGACTTCATGTCCGGCTTCCCCTCAAATGGAATGACCACCCGTTTCTATTTAATGTTTTTAAGATTAAATCAGAAGAGCAGGTACACATTATTAAGCAGTTAGGGGTGAAGTACGTCCACGTTAACCCTGATTTAAGTGATGTTTTACCGCTTCCTGTTCAACAAGCCTCTCAAGAACCTAATGCTTATGTTCAAGCAAGCTCGGATCTACTCTGGGAAGAAAAGCAAAGACGTATAGAAGAACTAAGCGCTTATCGGAGAAGAGTTTCTCGTTGCGAAAAAGAGTTTGATCGCTCTTTGGCTCGAATTAGAAATGTGATGGCAAAACTCAGAAGTCGACCAGAACAAGCGACGAAAGAAGCGCGTTTGTTAGTGGATGATATCGTCGATACTCTCTTATCTGAAGATGAAGTGACTTTGCACTTAATGGGCAGTAAAAGTGAATTTGAAGATATCTACTTTCACAGTTTAAATGTATCGGTGCTGTCTATGATGATTGCTAAGGCAAGAGGGTTAGAGGCCGAGGAGATCAAACTAGTAGCGCTGTCAGCACTGTTTCATGATATTGGTAAAGTGAAGATTCCACCGGCAATTCTGAGAAAAACTACACCACTTACGGAGCCAGAAGCTAACTACCTAAAACTGCACACTAAGTATGGTAGCAACATCGCTGGTATGATGGATACACTGCCTCAAGAAGTCATTACCGTCATCGAACAACATCATGAGTTGTTGGACGGCAGTGGTTACCCGTTAGGTCTCAAAGGCGATGAAATTGATGCGTTCGCCCAAATAATTTCTGTTGCCAACGCGTTTGATAACCTATGTCATCACCAAATCCCGAGTGAGAAAAAGATTCCTTTTACCGCATTGTCTTATCTATATAAGCATGCAAAGGAGTTGTATAACCAAGAAAACCTAAACATTCTTATTAAGTATATGGGTGTGTATCCTCCTGGTACGGTAGTCAAACTCTCCAATGAGATGGTTGGGCTTGTCGTTTCTATTAATAGTGGTAATTTACTGTGCCCGAATGTACTCATCTACGATCCCACCGTACCTAAACTGCAAGCCCCCATCATTCCACTTGAAGAGAAAGAGCTGAAAGTGGAATCCGTGATTCACCCTGATAGGCTGCCAGAAGAGATTCGGGAATATTTAAACCCACGAGCTCGAATTTCTTACTACTTCGAAGACAATAAAGCTCGTTAGTTATTATTGAATCTGCATGCGTAACTGACATCTGAGGCTTTACCAAGATGCAATATGGGGTAAGTTAAAGGATTAATGAGTAAAAAACGTTCTGTTTTAGCCTTTATTGGTCAATAAAGTTACAAATGACCTATTTTTAAAGATTTTCTTTAAAAAACGCTTGCCAATGTGATCCGGATCTCTATAATGCGTCCTCACTGAC
>NZ_LQXO02000033.1 GCF_001639065.2 Vibrio barjaei | reverse complement strand
TGCGAAGCGTTAAATCGGCAAATGGAATGACATAGCGACCCGCCGCAGTGAATTGCTTGCGGTGCTCTTGAAGGTCTACCAAATCTTGACCTGTCAGGTTGTACACTTCCTTGCCGTTTAGCGTGATACGCACACGCTCAATATCGGCAGGGTCAGTAATACTCGTGACCAGTTCAATGGATTGGTAAGTAGGACCACTCACCAAGCGAAGGCTTGCTTGGTTGCCCCAATTCACACCCTCAACAGGGTCTAAATCCAGTGGACGTGGGTTAAATGGTGTATTGAGTAGTTCCATAGCTTAAAACCACCCTGAATCACCGTTAACTTGCTCTTTAAGCGGCTTAAGCGCGCTCACGTTGTTGATGATTGCCAGCGCAACGAGTACCGCGAATACGGTCATCAACATAGTTTTGTGTTTTGCTTGCATGGTTTCCCCTGTTTCGCAACGTTAGAAATAAGTGTGCAAGCTCAAGCTATAAGGGAATATATAAAGAGAAAAGAAGGTGAAACCTATAGGTTAACCCATAACCTATAGGTTAAATGTAACGCTTTAGTATTCTTCTAGGAAGTCACTGAGTACTCTCTGATAGAAGACACTATCCGATGTGTATTCATCCATTTGTCTTTTGTAAACGTGTGACTGAAGGTGTATTTTTAGAGGAGAAATAGGTGCTGAGGCTGACTCGTAACGCTCTACTATTAAATCTAATATTTTTTCCAAAGGTAGACTTTTGTTATCAATAGAAGCATCAAACTTAGTTAGATTTATGTACGCCTTTAAGGAACTAGCTACGGCAGCTAAAAGGTACTCTAAGCTCCAAACCTCCTGATTTCTGTGAGACTCCAAAACTTTCGCCATATCATCTATAGACCCAAGGCTATTATCTAGTGTTGTCATACTGCAAATATTATAATTAAGAACCCAGTATTTGCTCGCTAAGAGAATATTTATCTCCTCTTCTCTAGTAATTGATTCCTCGGTCTTGTCAAATACATCTTGAAGTGACTTGGCAAAACTTCGTAATATATCTTTATCTATCGTGAAACAACCGTTGTTAATTTGATTGGGAAATAACTTTGAATGAACAACCCTAATATCTCTATATCTATTTCCTTCTGACAATCTACTAACATACTTTTCAAACTCTTCTAGGTGCCTGAAATGATTGGTAAATCTATCTTGAGCTTTTGACAATTCCATTTGCTCTCTCATTGCAATCACTTGTTGCAATGAGACATCTATTTGATTCTTTGTCTGCTCTGAGCGGTGGTTTAAGCTAACAAGGCCAATTACAGCGAGATAAGCTGCAAAAATCTTAGACGGGATGTCATACCAATTTAGGAAGGTTTCCCAACCTTCTTTTTGGAAATTAAAGCTAACCCCCATTTTCTCATAATATTCCATAGTGATAGAACATGTCGGAATAAGAAAAACTAATAAAAAAACAATTGTTGTGTATATGAATGGCTTGGTTTTAATGAAACTTGAGTTTTCTTTTAACATGTAGCCTCCTGATTTATGAATCATTATACCAAGAGGTTACAGATTATTGTATTTTCTAGATAGCTTTCTTCCTGTGACACAGTTCAAAGCCGCTCGCTCTACATTTCCTATACCGTCTCGAATCACTAGATATTCTGCTATGGGCTTACCAATACGAGCTTTGTTAACCTTGGCAGATTTAAGCGCGGTAATTTCATCTACCCTCACACTCTTTCGCTCGGCTACCCACTTTGCATCATTCACGGAGTTGACCGACCCTACCCACCACACACTTGATTGGTCGGTGATGGTTTTCGGGACTTCTTGACCACGTTGAAACACGGTATGAATCACTAAGCCATATTGACGGCCACCACGAAGCAACTCGCCCGTTTTACCTTTGAGTTTTGCAGAGGTTTCCGCGCAACTGGCTAACTCTTCAATCACAACATAAAGCTTAGGTGCTAGGCCATTGCCTAGCGCCCACGCCACTGCTGAGAAGAATTCCAATTCATTCATACAAGCCCCCTGCTTAGGAACGTACGCCACCTTAAACGGTTTGCCACTTTTACGAGCGTTCACCGCAGCGCGGATAAACTCAGACCGAACCGAGTAGCCATGGCATTGCTGGCCGTGAAACTTCGCCCCTGCATAGTTGCGGTACGGGTCAAAGAATAAAGCTTGTGCCCCTTTTGGCACTAAGCCTAAGTACTTAACGGCTGAGGTTTTGCCGCCACCCGTACCCGCTAGGTAAAGCGTATGCTCGGCATCCAGTGACGGATTCGAGTTAGTGGGATTTGGAAAGCGCGGTAGCGGTTGTGCTTTCATTCGTCTTGCCCTCCACTGATTTCAATCGTTTTACTTGAGTGACCGACACGGCCAACAAGGTCATTAAGGTGATAATCAGCGTTGCTTCTTCAACGTAACCACCAAACAATGCGCCCTTATCTTGTTTCGCCAGTACTGGATACGCAGCTTCAACTACCGCATCTTTGCAACTTGGTTCAAACTGGAAAGGTACGCCAGCAATCGCAGCCGTCATTTGCTCTAAACCCGCAAACAACGCATTAAGTAGCATCGCACTTGATACCTTTTCCCCTTCAATTTGCTCTGGTGTTTTGGTTTCGTATGAGTCATCCGAAGTTTGACCAGGCAACGAAGATTCACCCTCAAGCGGCTGTGATAGCGCGTCCTTTTCTGCTTGTTCTATAGCTTGTGTTTGCTTGAGCGAGTCTGACCATGCATCAATATCAATCGAATCAAAGCTTGCGGCACTTTCAACATTACTCATGTGCGTTAGCCTCCTGTTGCTCCGCTTTGGTCTTAAGCGCTACATGCAAACCAATAATGATGAGTAACACCACCACAAAACCAATGGCGAGTTTCATTCCTAACTTTGTCGGTGCGGGTTTCGGTGCGCTTGCCTTTGGTGTTTCGGACACAGCGGTTTCGTCATTGGCTGCAACGGGTAACGGGCTTAAATCATCGTTAGCAGCGCTGATTAATGGCGCTTCAATAGTGCTTATCGCGTTATCATCAATAACAGTTTGTGCCTTATCAGCATGGGTTTCGAGCGTTACCGATGCGCTTGCCGTTTCGGGCTCATCCTCGCTCATATGGTCGGTAATGTATTGGTTAACGCTTTTCGACATTTGACTGTTACCGCAGTTCGGACAACGGTAATACAGCAAGCCAAGATTGCGCGGGTTTTTAGGCGGTTCACCTTCGGCTAAGAGCTTTCCTTCACCAATCATATGAACCGTTGCGGTTTCACTGCATACTGGACAAGTGACATAACCGCGAACAGGATTAGGCACTTTACTCATCGCTTACCACCTCCGCGTTTTCGATTTCATCGACGAGTGAGGCTTTTTCTTCCATAACAAACGCTCGGCACTTATCGCGAGCGATACGATTAAGCATGGTAAGCCGTTCAACTTGCTCGAATAGCTTAGGGTCTAAGCCTAATGCCGCGAACGGGTCACCGCCACCAAGCAATAAACGCGGTAACGTAGACGCGATTTTACTTAAGTCCATATCTTTAATTTTCGTAATAGCCTCAGTGACCTGTGTTTCTAGGTTTTCAGCAAGGTCGAGTGCTTTTAAATCGCTGTTACATGCAGCTTCGGTGCGTTTCATAATGTGTTACCCCTGTTTCTCAACGTTGGTGTGGTTTAGTTAGTGTGTTTAAGCGCCCTTTTCCAAACGCTCTAAACGTTCATCTAGATTCTTGAGTGTGACTAATAGCATTCGAAAGAATGCCAACGGCTTTTTGAGTGCGTTTCCGTTTTTCACTTCACTCTGCATTTCCGAAATGATTTTGTTATCCATTGTTTCCCCCTAGCCATGGCGTTAAATAAACTCATGCGTCATAGCGCATGAACTGACAAAACTCTAAGCGTTCGGCCATTGCCTCACTGCGTACATAATCCAAGTCATAATCAATAAACTCATGTTGAAGCAGCGCTCGCCAGTAACAGCGCTTATCAAGGTAAGCCTGATACGCATCGCTGTATTTCTCTTTGGCGTAGTCTCTTAGCTCATTGATTCCGTCAATGTCTTTGCTTTGCATAAACCAACCGCGAGCGCCAGCCGCCCACACTAAGAAACTATCAAGACGCGTAGCCGCATCGTCACCACTGAACGTGAGAGCAAAGTGTTGGCGCGAGCTGGCAAACAAACCACGCTCTTTGATTTTGGTTTTAGCTTCACGGATTTCTAGCGACAACTTATCAATAAGACGCTTAAGTTTGATTTGCTTAACGGCCTGCTGGTTATTCTTGGCAATATCAAGGCCGCGTATCGCTTGCTGTTTAGCCTGTTGCTTTCTTCGTATCATTCGCTCAATCGGTTTTCGCCATTGTTCCAACTTGTAGCCACACTCTTTGATAATGGCGTGCATGTTGTCGGTATCGAATGACGCTAAGACCTCCCAATTTGGCGCACGAGAAGCACGAGCAATGTTGTAGCGGTTACCACGTATGAGCCCTTGATTGGCGTTACCACCTTTGGCCGCGTAACCCACCGCTTTGATAATGTATGAGCTGGCCGCTTCGGAATACTTGATTCGCTGTAGGTTCGCCATGCCATGCCCCCATAAACTTTCTATGCGTTTTGCCCACGTATCAAACGCCCAGCGAGGCACAGACCAATTAAGCAATACATGCACATGGGGATTAGGTTCACCGTCTTCGTTAGCGGGACATTCGGCCACCCAAATGTAATGAAATGGCGTGTCATGCCCTTCAATTTCACGGCATTCGGCGCATTCTTCAATGTGACCTTGTAACGCATTGACGCTTTCACTTTCAACAACCACATCAAAGCCGCGCTGATACAGTTTCTTAGCACCACTCAAAAAGCGTGACACTTCACTACCAATCGTAATCTCGCCCGTAAAAAGTTGCGCTCGCAGCTCTGGCGAAAACGTTAAGGTCAAAAACGTAGTAAACCCACCATGCACCGCCGCTACATAAGCCCCCGACTCAAAGATTTTCTTCACCGCTCTTGGTGTGAGATTGTCGGTATAACGTTCACCGTCATTGGCGTTCGGCGCTTCACTCGGCGCAGGTTTATATACGGTTTGCACTTTGTATTCGTTTGACCAGTCTCTTTGCATCAAATACACGCGAGATTGACCGTTATCATGCAGCCCTGACACGTCGAATAACTGGCCGCTTTGCGTCACATGGTCTTGCTCACCGACTTCCACTACTGAGCGCGTGCGTCGTGTATGGTTCGCCAACACGCCATTTAAGCGGTCAATCCGGTGTTTACCTGTTGTCCGACTTTTGCGCCCTTTGACGAGCCTAGTACTTTCGGCTTGCGCCGCCGCTTCGCGCCCGATTTCTCGAAGGTGTTTAGTGCGAGCCACATGAGCTTGTTCGAAATTCTTAAGTTTCCGTTGTTCGTCGTGTGGCCATTCGTTATCAACCGAACCAAAAAAACCGCTATCAAGAGCGGCGATATTGTTTCTTGTTTTGTCAGCGCCCTGAACCACGGACGCTGCAAAGATAATGTCTTTGTCAGTAATCATAAGCGCTCAAGGGAAACGTACTTCCCGCTTTGGGTGTCTCGAAGCGTGTTAAACGTCAAATGACGAAACTCACAACACGCGTCAGCTAACATTTTGAACTCGGATTCTCTGGAATCTGGCACCCAAAGCGTCACCTTGACTAAGCCTTGAGCGCGTTTCCTTGCCTCATAACGTTTGTTGCGACTCATACAAACACCTTTGCGCCCGATACGACACGTTTTGCCGCTTCGCTTTGGCAACCATCACAACCACACAATTGACCGCCACAAGTGCAAAACTCATCTTCGTTATGGCGTTCATCTGTATAGTGCATGACCTTTAAGCAATCTTGGCAAAGGACAAACGCTTTCATTGAAGAATCCGCGCCCATTTTGGGCGCTTCATCTTGCTTGCGGATTTGGTGGCTTTCTCGAATCTGCTTACGAAGTCCTGATAACGAACTATCACCCGTTTCATTTCGGTTACGCTGTTCTTTGATAAGCGTTCGTAGGCGGTGACTAACTTTCAAGTCCGCACGCTGCTCAAACGTTAAATACCCACTACGGTTTTGAATGATACGTTCGATAACACTGCAAAGGTTCACAGCACGAAAATGATAGGTTCCGAAGGTTTTATTAATCTCATCCAGAATATTCCATGCGCCATTAAGTGAGCCGGATTTGCATTGATTTTCGGTGTATAGCACCGCTTTTCTAAATGCTTTTGGTGAGTCAATCATAAATCACCCCCTTCAACATCGTGACCGAGTGCTTTAACTTCATCACGGCTACACGCTTGATTGAAACGAGATGGAATAGTGGTTTTTCGCTTTTTAGGGAAAGATGGTGCGAACTTAGCTTTAAGCTTTGCGACCATGTCGAGAGAATTTTTGGTTAGATTAGGGTCTGGATTCACGCACCCTGCCATATCAGGACAAGGCAAATGAATGGGGTCAGTAATGAGTCTTTCCATGGTCTAGCCTCCGCAAGCCGTTTCACATAAACACGAAAAAACAATACGGCAAATAATTTACTACCGCAAATGACTTACGGTACTGCAAGTTACAATATGTAGCGCTACAATTTAACAATTAGCATTCGGGGAACCATGACATGACGAACTACACCAATGCACTTTTGGACAGGGTCAAAGCTAGGTATGAATTGACCTCTGAGTACAAACTCGCTCAAAAACTTGAGGTTGGCGAGGGAAGACTGAGACATTGGCGAAAAGGTAGATGTTCTATGGATTGGGATATAGCTTTTCGAATTGCTGACCTTCTTGAGGAAGATGACCAAAATGTTGTGTACGGTTTAATCGAAGATAAGTACACAAACCCTCGCCTTATCAATGCATTACAAGAAGCGAGAGCTTCTTAGAGCAGATTTACCGCTTTATACATAATGCGCACTAAGGTTGTAATCGTTTAGTATCAATGAGATACAAAAAAGCCCGCCATATAGCGAGCTTCTCACGTTTCACGCTCTTTACCTAGTCATTGAATTTTACGCCTGATGAAGCTTTTATCAGTGTTATGAAGTTCGAAGCCTCTAGTGCGTTGTGCAGTTCTTCACTTTTGTCCATCAACACAGCACTTAGCTCTTCTTTAAAAGAACGTGTAAATGAATCGTTTACGAAATTTTGAAAATCAGCCAGTCGTTTACGTCTTGGGCTAAATCTACAATGTCTGTCATGGAATAATTTTGTGCAGTCATAATCAACTCTTCATTTGATACCTTGCTTGCATAGTCCAGCCAACTATATAACCAACCATCATCTAACTTTTCGTCACTTGCTGGTACTGGGTTTGGGTCATCTACTATGAACTGTCTTCCTCTATAGGCACTGATTTGGATCCATTCACCTCTATTCTTGTGGTCTTTAAGGATATCGCGCATCCATTTGATATCGACCTTAAGAGCAATAACGGTAGCCATGGCTGACGCACCGCCAGTCAGCGCCGATAATAAAAGTGCTTCTACTATAGCCATTATTTACCTTTGGACTCATTGCGAAGCGTTTCTCACACCCCAATGACCGCAATAACTGCCGCGCCAATAATAGCGCTAAGCCTTTATTTACTGATGCTTGTGATAAATCAATACATAGAAATTTCATATAACAACCCTACCATTTGTAATGCAGCTATGCACTTAACAACGTGATAATTGTAACCCAACACCTTTCTTTTTTATGCGAGTGTAACGCCCTAATTTTTTTAATTAATCCACTATTTAAATAAATTCTCTATATATTGACGATTATAAATCGGCTGCAATTATATTTTTAAATTAACTGAGAACTTAACATTTAATTTAAATCACTGGAGTATTTAAAAGCACATATCACCATAACTAGTGTCATACAGCGCCATTATTGCTCTAATTTATATTTAAACCACGAAAAACGATTAGATTCAGCAATGATAAAGGGAGATTATATATACGTACTTATACTTCACGCCACTTTGAATTCATTACATGCCACAGGACTGGAGACAATGGTAGAAACGAACCATTGACTGCGCAAATTCAATATCGAAAGCAATAGCGAAAAATGGCAAATTTAAATATAACAACACTATTATAAATAGAATCTGGTTATAGATTCAGATATTTATAGATTTTTATTGTGTTTTCCTAAGATATTCTCTTTACAAAATGATTTAGATGTTTAATTCTAATTTCACCAACGAGAGCAACTAAAATTATTAGAAAAGGAATATTCTATGTCTTTACCTATTGAGTGGTTTACAACTAGCTATACACGAATTCAAAAATGGGATATCGAAGGGTTATCATTATTGGAGGCAGAAGCTGCCTTAGAAACCTACCTAACAGATAACAACCCTATCTCACTAGAGATGGCTGATTACATTGCGGAGAACTGGACTTGTCGCCGTATACAAATGCTAGATTCTGAATCAAGGCGTACCCTAATGAAAATCTGGGATGAACGAGAAATAGCGGCGCACGGATAATTGTTTATCTTTATCGAGCCAAATTAAATTAGTTATAGTGCATTAGATGGGTTAAAATTAAGGCGCTACTTATAGCGCCTACACTTAAACCGATTGGATCTCATCGAGATTTCTTTTTGCCTTTTGACTTGAATCCTTGATGTGGGAATACATTTCGAATTCGTTGTTGGCATGCTTTCGCTACTGAGTCGCTAAATTTTAGCTTCATACCGGTGCGGGTTTGGTAGACTTTTAAAACACCTGTCGCTTGGTCACGCTCAACAATATCTTTAAGGTTATGCCGAAAAGATGGAGGAATATGACCTTTTACGTTACCTAGCTCACCGTTATCAAACTTTACAGTTAACACTGGGCGGTCAACAGCAACAAGCCAGAAAACAACAAGTGCACCTATCAGAACAACATATAACATCGCAACTACTCCCTATTCCCTGACTAATCAGACAGTAACTTACTTAAGTCCTCTTTCAGGCTACTCACTGTCTTAGTCGCTTTCTCACTGCGCGACGCTTCACTTAACAAGTACTCGATCGCTTCGGATAATGTACATCCGAGCTCGTTTGCTCGGTAAGACAGCTTTTCCCAGACTCGGTAGTCAAGATCGATAGACTTTTTCTTGGTATGAACTTGTTCTGCATTATAGTGACGCTTGCGCTTGGCACGAATTGCCTGCTTGAGTTTATTATCAAGCTCTGCAGACATATGCTCATCAATCCAATCAAGAACCAGAGTAGGTTCGTGTTCTAATGATTTAAAAGTCGCAACGGCCTGCTCGATTTCACTGGTATCAATATAGCGAGTGATGTTTTCACCCTCGCGCCACTTTTTAGATAAATACTGCCACTTCCAACCACATTCTAGGTTTTCAAGCTGTTGGTATTTCATTGGTTTGCGTCCCTACTCTGTTTACAGTGACAGCGTAACCCAAGTCACGTAACAACTCAATAAAAGAACACGAAATCTGAGAATCTGCTCCCGATTAACCGTGCTCTATTACTAACGTTACTTCGGGTTTCGTTGTATACTCCTTCCAAATTTTAAATAAGTAGCATCTTAATGAATCTAGTCCCTTGGCAAGACGTTTGTCCGCAGTACAACAACTATCAAACCACTATTGAACAAGCACCGAACATTGCACCTGCATCGCTGCTTGATTTGCAACCTCGTTTACAAGCCGCCCTTAAATTCTTCACATCACAAGCTTGTAAATCTAAAGTGTTAGTCGTTAAAGATGGTGACAATTTAAAGTACCGTGAACTAATAGCTGATTCACTCAAAGCATTAGGCAAACATGTTGTCGTTACAAAAGATACAAGCTCAGCGCTACTGTTTGATCATTACGCAAAGGTAGATAACCAACTTGAAGTTTCCGCTGGATTGATTTCTCAAGCCAATAACGGATTTCTTGTGGCTTCAACCCAAGCTTCATTAAGCACGTTAAGCGCTTGGGGCAATATTAAGGCTTTGCTATCAGGAGCTTCACTCAACAGTGTGGCCATTGATAAACAGTCAACTGTTTTATCTCCACCGCAATTCCAATCTGATTTTAAATTGATCATTCTTGGTGACCGAGACCAACTAGCGGAATTTGATTATGCTGATAATGATTTTCGTTCTGGCTTTATGCAATACACAGAACTGGAGAGTGACTTAAAGGTATCCGAAAAAACTATCTCAACTTACTTCGGTTTTGTAAACGGTCTACTAGAGAAGCAGCTTCCCGAGTATAGCCTAGATAGTTCAGCCTACCTTCGCCTTCTTCAAGCTGGAGCTCGTGAAACAGAAGATAAACAGTACCTTCCTTTGTCCATCGATTGGCATTCAGCACTGCTTGGCGAAGCGTCATCTTTTAGTCATGACAAAGTAATAACATCCGCTCATATTGAGGAAGCGATTTGTGCGAAACGAAGCAGAGAAGCCTATCTTCCTGAACGTGCAATTGACGATATTCTCGAGGGACAAGTTGTTATCGAAACTCAGGGACAACAAGTTGGCCAGGTCAACGGATTAACTGTTATCGATATACCTGGGCACCCAGTATCCTACGGTGAACCAGCTCGAATTTCTTGCGTAGTGCACTTTGGCGATGGTGATGTCTCTGATGTCGAGCGAAAAGTCGATCTCGGCGGTAACATCCACGCAAAAGGCATGATGATTATGCAGGCGTTCGTTTCTTCCGAGTTAGACCTTGATGCCCCGCTCCCTTATTCTGCCTCTATTGTGTTTGAGCAATCTTATTGCGAGGTTGATGGTGACAGTGCTTCGTTAGCTGAGTTGTGTTCTCTTGTAAGTGCATTATCAGGTTATCCTATCGACCAACAAATTGCGGTCACAGGTGCTGTCGACCAATTTGGCCGCGTTCAAGCCGTCGGTGGCCTCAATGAGAAAGTCGAAGGTTTCTACAGCGTATGCAAACACCAAGGTTTTACTGGTAAACAAGGTGTTGTACTTCCGAAAACCAATCTTCAACACCTAGCACTCAGTACTGAGGTAGTCGAGAGTATTAAGCAAGGTGAGTTCCATATTTGGTCAGCTACACACGTTGACGAAGTGGTTCCTCTACTTCTTAATAAACCTTTCAAGAGTGAAGATGAAGATAGCGTTATTGGAAAGATAGCCGAACGTATTGAAAATTTTGAAAAACTTGAACTACCGGAAACTTTGTTAGAAAGGGTTAAAAACTGGTTTGTCTAGTCGTGGTCGGACTTGTCTAGCGTACACCTGTTCACTAAGATGCTCATACCAAAATTTGGAGTAATTTAATAATGCAAAACAGACGTGAATCTTATAGCCGTGAAGATCTTCTAGCCTCTAGCCGTGGTGAACTATTTGGCGAAGGCTACCCTCAGTTACCAGCACCAAACATGCTGATGATGGATCGTGTAACTAAAATGTCAGAAACCGAGGGTGACTTTGGTAAAGGTTTAATTGTTGCAGAATTAGATATCACCCCTGACCTATGGTTCTTTGATTGTCACTTTATTGGTGACCCAGTAATGCCAGGCTGTCTTGGTCTAGATGCAATGTGGCAGCTAGTTGGCTTCTACCTTGGTTGGATTGGTGGCGAAGGTAAAGGTCGTGCTCTTGGTGTAGGTGAACTAAAATTCACTGGTCAAATCCTTCCTACAGCGAAAAAAGTAACCTATGAGCTACACATGAAACGCGTTGTAAATCGCAAGCTTGTTATGGGTATCGCTGACGGACGCGTTCTAGTAGATGGTAAAGAGATCTATGTTGCTAAAGACCTAAAAGTTGGCCTATTCAAAGACACATCAACTTTCTAAATCGAAGTTTTCAATAAACGACTCTCCGGAGTCGTTTATTTTACCCATATATATTTAGTTATAGTGCATTAGAAGTAACAACCACAAAAAAGACCTCAATATGAGGCCTTAAAGTACTTCAATTTTGCTCCCGACTTACTTGAAGAGTCCTGAATGTTTGTCATCTCGGGCATCACGCCAACCGCCTAGCCAATAAGACTTAGCATCCATTTGTTGATAGGGACAGGTTTCCATCGATCGACCATTCAATCCAGCTTTATAACCCTGTGATTGAGCTCGCTCTAGACGATCACGTTTTTGTCTCTTCATAGTACGGTCCTCATTATACAAAGCCAGTCTCCCAGACTTTCTACCATTAAAGATTTGTGGAGCTTTTGTTACTCCTCTTTAATAATTGCGCATTATTCCGCTGATCACAAGGCACAAAAAATCCCAGATTCAGAAGTGTGAACCTGGGATTTTTGTCACTTGTGACTATTTGTTACGGCGTAACCCTAAGAACCCTAGGAAAATCATTGCCATCCAACCGAGACTACCACCCTTACGCTCTACGGGTGCAGCTTCTAATGCGCGAGTCTGGATATCAGCAGATGTTGCATTTGCGATCGGGATCAACTTAACTGCTACTACTTTCTCACGTTTTTGACCACTGCCGCAGTATGAGTTGTGACCAGTAGTATCATAGCCGCCTTCACATTTTAATGCCGTACCAGAAATAATACCATCATCATTGATATCAGTGGCATCAACAACTCGGTACTGGTTATTTCCACCTTTTTGTCCGTCATTAGTCAAATCATCTAGTAACCAAGGCTTACCATCAAATACATCTAGGCGAGACTGCTTGCTCCCATATTCGAGATTATTGTATGGGTAAATAAAACCTCTTTGACGACGCTGCTTACCAAAATACTCTGTAGATTGTTCGGCGTCTACACGGCCAACTATTTCGTTATAGTTGTTTATAGCACCTGTCACACCACCAGCACCTCGAAAAAATATGCCGTTGTTATTGTTCAGTTCATCAAAATACAAAGCGGAAGCCTTGCCGTCAGCATCGACAGTAGCTAGGAACATTCTGTTAGGAGCAGCACCATTTTCTCGTTTATCACCACGCCTTTTGGCCTCACCAATTAACACCAAATTTTTGTTTATGCCTGTGGCTAAAGAGTTGCTATACACGAAATCATCGCCACTTTTAATCGTAGCTCGTGAAATTGTTTCACTTTTCCAATCGTCTGGGTTTGTCAGACTAGGGTTTTGGTTAGTAGGTGTAAATACTGTAGCTTGTAGAAACGAGTTTGAACTTCCATCTTTAGTGGTATTTATTCCAACGAATACAGGCAAGTTTTTAAAACTAATTGTATCTGACACTACTCCCGCTCTAAAACTACCTTGTCGAGCCTTTTTATCGATATTGCTTTCATCAAAACTATTTTTCCAGTTAAGCACCATTGAAGGATTAATTTGTTCAATCGCACCTGTTGTATCCCAGATTGCAGCTTTGGTTGCAAAGCCGAAGTTTTGGCAATCAGCGTACGCTGCTGGATCTGCGCTTATTGTTGAATCTTTTAGGCAGTTCGATACTGATCCTCTGTAATTCTTATCAGAATCGGTATCAAAAGGAGCAACAGAGGCACTTCCAAATACATAAGTCGTACCTTGATAGAGCAACGAACCATATGCCATCGTCCTGCCCATCAGCTTGGTAATGTTGTGAGTATCACTTACATTTGTTTGTAAGGGGTTTAGGATGATTGGGTTATCATCATTACCCCAGAAACCTCTTTGACGATATACAAGCGCACTATTTTTACCATTCCCGTAGTATCCACTACTAGTTATACCTATGGCGTTTCCAGATACGGCATCAAAAGCAGTAACTACCACGTTGCTAGAGGTATTCTGATAGCTAAAACCACTCGGTACATAGGCGGTATTGGGCTGCCCTAGTGCCATCATACTTGAGTTTATGAAACTTTGCGCGTTTGAACGGTATTCTGGAAAAAGCCAAGCATCTCGCTCACGCTCGAGTCCGCCATGATCACTGTAACTTAACCACATTTTATCTATCCAACCTGGTGAACAGGTTTGATAGCCAAGTTGACCAGAGCAATAATCTTTATTTCTGCCTTTACTAGTCAGGAAAAAGCTTTGATCGTAATTGAAAGGCACTTCTTGCGAATATGAATGACCTTCGGATCCTGCTCTAGTATCACCGGCTAAGACATAGTTACCACTATTACACACTTCACCAAAACAACCTTTCTCATTCGAAGTTTCGGTGTTGTGACCAATAGCCGACCCGTAGAATTCGGTGACATCTACGTTATTAGCAAACCCTTTTTCATACCCACTAGCAGGACCAATCTCAACAACCTTATACAACGCTGCCTGACTTGAAGTTGCAGCCATAACACTGGCTGCAATTAATGAAATTTTGAAATTAATACGACTCATGAAGACTAACTTTCCTGTTGCATTGCTTCGAGCTCTTCCCATCGCTCAAAGGCAATTTCCAGTTCCTGCTCTTTGGCAGACAAACTGTCTAAAATTGGTTGTGTCTCAGTCACAGGCTTGGTGAAAAACTCAGGGGTATTCACAGTTTCCTGCAGCTGTTCTAATTCTTGCTCTAGCTGCTCTAGTAACGCAGGTAGTGCCTCTAATTCCCTTTGCAGCTTATACGACAGCTTTTTAGGCTTAGAGTTCACAGCAGTTGTTTTCTTTTCGGGCTCAACTGCTTGCTTTTTAGTCTCTTTCACAGGTTCATAAGCTTTTCTTGCCTCGATGACCTGCATTCGTTGTTGTTGGGCATCATGATAACCACCAACAAACTCTTCTATAACCCCTTCACCTTCAAAAATCCAGCTTGTAGTCACAGTATTATCAACAAATTGACGATCGTGACTCACTAAAAGCAGCGTGCCCTGATAATTAGCAAGTAATTCCTCGAGCAACTCTAACGTTTCGATATCTAGATCGTTGGTTGGTTCATCAAGCACCAATAAGTTGTTCGACTTAAGGAATATACGCGCCAATAATAAGCGGTTTTTCTCGCCACCAGATAAGGCTTTAACCGGAGTTCTGGCACGTTTTGGGGCGAATAAAAAGTCTTGAAGATAGCTCAAAGCATGTCGTTCCCGACCGCCTACCATGACTTCTTGCTTACCGTCAGCAAGGTTATCAATCACCGTCTTCTCTGGGTCAAGAGCTTCACGATATTGATCGAAATAAGCCACTTCTAGCTTAGTACCACATTTCAACTTTCCAGATGTCGGCTGTAATTCGTCGAGGAGAAGCTTGATTAGAGTACTCTTCCCGCAACCATTAGGACCAATAAGCGCAATTCTGTCACCACGCTGGATGTTAAAGGAGAAGTTCTTAACTATGGTTTTGCCTTCAATCTGATAATTGAGATCATTAGCTTCGAAAACGATTTTTCCGCTACGAGCACTGTCATCCAGTTTAAGGTTCACTTTACCCTGAACTTCACGACGACCTTGGCGTTCCTCTCGCAGCTTTTTAAGCGCTCTTACTCGTCCTTCATTACGCGTTCTACGTGCTTTAATGCCTTGACGGATCCATACTTCTTCTTGCGCAAGCTTCTTATCAAATTCGGCATTTTGCATTTCTTCAACGCGTAATGCTTCCTCTTTCTCAACCAAATAGGTTTCATAACTACCTGGATAAGAAACTAATTGACCACGGTCAAGGTCAACAATGCGAGTCGCCATCGAGCGAATAAAGGCGCGGTCGTGCGAGATAAAGATAATTGAGCCACGAAAATCTTTTAGGAAAGTTTCCAGCCACTCGATTGTGGTTACATCTAGATGGTTGGTAGGCTCATCGAGTAGTAAAACATCAGGATCACAAACCAGAGCACGGGCTAACGCTGCTTTACGCTGCCATCCACCAGATAAGTCAGTTAACAGTGTGTTGCCATCTAACTTCAAAGCCCCAAGAATATTCTTAATACGGTCTTCAAAGCGCCATGCTCCAGCAACTTCTAAGCTCTCTTGAGTTTTCGCCAATCGATTTATGTTTCGCTCAGACGGGTCTTGCGCGACCAAATCCAGTTGAGCATGGTAAGTTTTTAATAACTCACCGACTTCTGCCAGTCCTTCGGCGACGTAATCAGCTACCGTACCGGCCTGATCACGCGGAGGATCCTGTTCAAGTCGTGATACCACGACATCTTGAGTGATCTGCAGTTTGCCATCGTCCATGACGATTTCACCCGCAAGCACTTTCATTAACGTTGATTTGCCCGCTCCATTGCGGCCAACCAAACACACACGTTCGTTTTCTTGAAGTGCGAAATCAGATTTGTCTAGCAATGGATGATCACCAAATGCTAGTTGCCCATTATGAATGGTAAGTAATGCCATTAGCTGTTAACCATTGTTTCAGTTGAGAAAGGTCAAAAGGCCAGTTAATTTCAGATTGTTCGCTTTTTACAACTGGTATAGTGACGCCGTAACGAGAAAATAGCTCATCATCAAAAGCAATATCAATCACTTGTAATTGCTCAGTTAATCCAACATGAGATATGAGCTCAAATGCCATCTCGCAGAGATGGCATCCTTCAGTACTGTATAGAATAAGTTCCTTTTCCATAATCCTTTACTTTTGGTGAGTAATAACCCAACAGTTATGAATATGTTTGTTACGAGCAAAATCAAGTGGCAGAGTTTTATCTGAAATGTTCTCGGCTTTAAGGCCAAGTTCTTCCAGCGCTTTCAAGTCCATCTTGAAGTGTCGTTTGTTGTTCGAAAATACTATCGTACCTTCTTCGCGCAGTAGTCGTTTCAAGTTCGTCATTAGCGTTACGTGGTCACGCTGAACATCAAATGATTGTTCCATTCGCTTAGAGTTCGAGAAAGTCGGTGGATCAATAAAGATAAGGTCGTAACTACCGTTGGCTTTTTCTAACCATTGTAAGCAGTCTGCTTGAATATATTGATGCTGACGGCCAACTTGGCCATTGAGTTTCATGTTCTCTTTCGCCCACTCTAAGTAGGTATTTGACATATCAACTGTTGTCGTTGATTTCGCGCTACCCAATGCTGCGTGAACAGTTGCAGATCCTGTATAAGCAAATAGGTTTAAAAAATCTTTGTTGCTCGCCATTTCACCAAGCTTACGGCGAGTGATTTTATGGTCAAGGAACAGGCCAGTGTCTAAGTAGTCGTAAAGATTAACGATTAGCTGAGCTCCGTATTCATTTACGTGAAGCTTTGATGACTTAGCCGCCAGTTTGTTGTACTGCGATGAACCTTTTTTCTTTTCACGTACTTTAAGAACCACGTTGTTGGTATCAACACCGGTTACCTTGATACTGGCACGAATAACATCCGTTAATCGACGCTTTGCTGTCTCTTCAGGAATGCTTTTGGGAGCTGCGTATTCTTGAATAACCAGATAGTCTTGATAAACGTCAACAGCAACATTGTAGTCAGGTAGATCAGCATCATATATGCGATAGCAATCTAAGCCTTCCTTTTTAGCCCACTTTCCAATCTTTCCAATGTTCTTCTTGAGACGGTTAGAAAAGTCCGGAGCTACAACTTGTGCGTCCTTATTGCCGACTAACTCGTCTTCGGAGCGTTGAGAAATTGAATAGTTTTTTTGGTGACACTGTAACGCACCATTGTTCAGTTTAAATTGTTTTTCTGCTCGCATACGTAAGCAACTTAACAAATCGTCTGAACTAGAGAAGATAGAGGCTTGGCAACCGCCAAATTGAGTTTTTAGTTGGTTGCCAAATTCGGTATAAAGTGCGATAAGCCCTGGTTCCGTGCCCAAGCGCTCGCCGTATGGAGGGTTACACACCACAACACCTTCTCCGAACTCGGCAGGTTTAGTCACTTGGCTCGCATCGCCAAGCTCAAAGTTAATCAACTCTTCAACGCCTGCACGTTTGGCATTTTCTTTAGCGGTTCTCAACACTTTAGGGTCGTTATCGAATCCCCAAAATCTGCTGTCAGTCTTTTTGACACCGCGTCGAGCTTGGACATTAGCTTCTGATTTAACCTCTGCCCATACCTCCGGTTCAAAATCTTCAAGTGCTTCAAAACACCATGTTTGACGCTTAACACCAGGAGCCATATTTGCAGCAAGCATGGCCGCTTCTATCAGCAGCGTACCAGAACCGCACATAGGATCGAGCATGTTTTGCCCTTCTTTCCAGCCGCTACGAGCAACAATGGCAGCGGCCAATGTTTCTCTTAAAGGCGCTCGGCCTGCTTCTGTTCTATAGCCACGTTGGTGTAAGCCTGAGCCAACCATATCTAAGCCAATAAGCGCTTTATCTCTATGTAGGCGCACATGAACACGCACATCCGCGCGGTCTTTACTGATATTTGGGCGAGGCAAATTCTTCTTATTGAAGCAATCTACTACGGCGTCTTTGACTTTCATCGCGCCATACTGGCTATTGCGAATCTCACGGTTGGTACCGTTAAAGTCTACGATAAATTTCTTTGAGCTATGGAAGTGATTAATCCAGTTAATAGAAGACGCAGCCAGATATAGGTCCATATCATCTTGGCAAGTAAACTCCGAAAGCACTTTAACAAAGCGAGAAGCATATCTGCTCCATAAACAAGCTCGATAAATCTGCTCATTTGACGCTTTAAACTTCACTCCCGCTTGTACAGGTTTTACTGAAGTTAAACCCAATTGCTCAAGCTCTTGAGCCAGTAGGTTTTCGAGTCCATTAGAAGTAACGGCAAGATATTGGTTCATAGTGTTCATCTGACTGTGAAAAATGGTGTTGATTATACCTGACAAACGGCCTTCTCACTAAACAAACCTACTCTAATCCCTTAGTTATTCGTTTATTCGAACAAGCTTTAACCGAATGAAACTCATAAACACCGTCACCATCATTACATTAGTCATTGTTAATATACCAGTCGTATTTATTGACCAAGGGACGAAGTGAATACTTATTTACATTAATATTGGTCTATACCAGTCGGCTTTTTACTGTGTAATTTTATTACATTTTTAGTTAAAGGAGGAATTTATAGTGGTAAAACACCCTGTTTTAAGCAGAAAAATAGTCACTATTTAGATAAAAAAATATGCGAAATATCACCAGATAGGATTCAAAGGTATAGGTTTCTTAGAGACAAGATAGGAAGATGGTGGGAAATACGAGGTGTATCCTCTAGGATTTAGGTAAAAAAAATCGGCCATGAAGGCCGATAAATTTCTACGAGGAACGTTTTTGGAATCGTTGTGTACTACTAAAAGCTGCCACTGCTTTTTCTATTTGGCGCATTTTGCGCTCTAATTACCCTACTAAGCTCTTAACCGACAAGAGCAATGGGCTGGTTAATTCTCATAAATTGGTGCGCACAAGCCATTCTGTCATGCATGACTTTAATGCTCTGGCCAAATTGAACACCTTTACTTGGAGTCAAACTAAATGACTCTAAATCTACTAAGGCACATAAGCTAGCGCTCTCACCGACTTCTAGGACAATAAAGAAACCTTCCGAATGTTGATTAACTAATCGGACTAAATCGCCTTCTTGAGGTTGATAGCTGCCATTTTGATGGTCAAAGAACCAACTCTTTGGCTGAACGGGCTTATGGAAGCGCTTGGCTGCAACACAATAGAGTGTGAGTTCAGCCTGTCGAGGCTCAGATAGCCCCAATATGCTTATTTGGTCTTTAAAGGTTTGGAACGCGGATGCGTCATCTACAGTAAAGTTGTTCTGACCCATCGCGCAGTCGACAAGGAGTTTTCGGGAAAGATTGGTTTTAAAAACCATCTCATCTCCCAAATCCAGCATGAGAGAACCTTCGTCCTCATCCATATACCAGATCCATGTATCGCTGGGTTTAAGCATCGTTCCGTCTCTTATATTTAAAGAATAATCAGACTGTTAGGTAAAACGCTTAATTACCTTTTTTGTCAGTTGAATATAATTCTACAAACGATTACGCAAAAAAAAAGGGGAAAACAATTTTCCCCTTCTCTTATGTTAGACCCAGTAACTTTTCAGTAATTACAGGTTTTTAACGATGTCTTTGACAAGTTTTGGACCATGGTAGATGAAACCGGAGTAAACTTGGACGAGTGTTGCACCTGCCATCAACTTTTCCTTCGCAGAAACATAAGAATCAATGCCGCCAACACCGATAATTGGCAGCTTACCTTGCAAATTCTCAGCAAGTAGACGCACTACTTCTGTACTACGTGATTGAACTGGACGGCCACTTAAGCCACCAGCTTCATTCGCATGCTTCATTCCTTCTACGATAGAACGATCCAATGTAGTGTTCGTGGCGATCACACCATCAATCTTATTTTTGATCAACGATTCACAGATTTGGCTAACCTCATCGTCACTAAGATCCGGAGCGATCTTTAGTGCCAAAGGTACATATTTGTTATGTTTTTCAGCCAGTTCCGCTTGTTTCGCTTTCAGTTCTTCTAACAGCTCATCAAGTGCTTCACCATATTGAAGGCTGCGAAGTCCCGGAGTATTTGGAGAGGAAATGTTTACGGCAATATAACCAGCGTGCTCGTATACCTTTTCCATACAGATAATGTAGTCTTCAGCACCCTTTTCGATCGGAGTGTCTTTGTTCTTGCCGATATTAATACCTAGAATACCGTCAAATTTTGCTTTCTTTACGTTCTCTACAAGGTTATCGACGCCTAGGTTATTGAAACCCATGCGATTAATAATCCCTTCTGCTTCAACTAAACGGAAAAGACGAGGCTTGTCGTTGCCTGGTTGAGGACGAGGTGTCACAGTCCCTACTTCCACGAAACCAAACCCCATAGCTCCAAATGCTTCGATGCATTCGCCATTCTTATCAAGACCTGCAGCAAGACCTACAGGATTCTTAAAAGTCAGCCCCATGCATTCAACAGGACGATTAGGAAGTTGTTGACGATATGCTAGATCAAGAGGAGTGCCAGTAAAACGTTTGAAGTTCTGAATAGCGAGATCATGAGCCTTTTCGGCATCAAGTTGGAAAAAGCCAGTTCTGGCAAGACGGTAAAGCATTGTGCCTCCGATAGAAAACCCGTGTAAACGGGGTGGTATTATTTACTTATTTGTTTGAACATGCAATGAAGTTTTTAGTTTTCTCGCGAAAACGCAAACGATTAGGCGAATAAAGACACAAATTATGTGACATTGTCACTCATTATTCTCTCGACAATAAAAAAGCGCCTATAAAAGGCGCTTATCACTTAATGAAACCGGTTAGCAGTATCTATTTATTGTGTGTTTGCACAATTTAAATTTAACAAGCTCAATTCTCGGAGTGCTACAGAGAACTTAGCAAACTCATGAACATTACCTACTTTGAACTCGTTGAGTATATTTTCCCAACGAAGCAAACTACTCGCATTAGTTTCCATCCAATTATTAAGTGACAGGATAACGTCTTCGTTATCGCCACCGCAGCCACATTTAAGGACTTGCGCAGTCAATAAACGTTGCTGCCAGTCTAGATCTTCGCGGAATGCCGCCCTCGCGAGAGCTTGCCAATTATTATCAACGCCTTGACTGTTTATTTGGTTTAAGAACCAATGCAGTGATAGACGATCGCCAAGATGGAAATATAGTTTAGAAGCTTGCTCAACACTAAAGTTAGCTTCTGCAGCGATTTCCGAAATATCAACAGCGGATAGTAAGCTAGATAAACGAGCTACATAATTGGCCAGCTCTTTCCCTACTCCTTGCTCCACCCAGTTTTCAGCTTGTAGACGATGTTCCGCTACTTCTTCAGCTACTAGGCAAGTTTCAAGTGTTTCCTCTACTTTCATAACATCATCACGGTAGCGCGCAACGAGTTGCTCAACCGACTGTTTGCCAGGTCGATTTCTCAAGATCCAACGGGCAAGTCTGCGTAATGTGCGACGTACAATAAACAGCAGCTCATATTGCGCTTCTGAACTGGCAATATTATCAAGTTTACGTATTTGCTCGAAGGTGTATGCAAAACCATAGATCTCTCTAGATGCTGCGTATGCATTGGCAATATCAACCACTGTGGCACCCGTCTCTTCTTGTAGACGAGTCACGAAATTACATCCCATTTCGTTAACCATCTGATTTGCAAGCATTGTAGAGATGATTTCAGCCTTCAGAGGATGCGTTGACATACTTTCTATGTAGTTGCGGCGTAACTCAGATGGGAAGTATTGTGTCAGTTGCTGCTGATGATACGCATCGGCCGCGATCTCATCAGTCACCAATTCTTCTTTCAATACCATCTTACCGTAAGCCACCAACACTGAGAGCTCAGGTCTTGTCATTCCAATGCCTTGTTTCTCGCGCTCAATCAGCTCTTCATCAGATGGAATATATTCCAAACCACGATCCAAGTGACCTGCTTTTTCTAGCGTATGTATAAAACGAATCTGTTCTTTGACTAACGATACGCCTTGGAATTCTGTTACTGATATAGACTCTGACTGGCAATAAGCATCATCTAGTACAATCTCGCCAACCTCATCTTCCATTGACTCAAGGATTTCATTACGTTGTTTGACCGTCAGATCACCGTTAGACACCAGACCATTCAAGAAGATCTTAATATTAACTTCGTTATCGGAACAATCTACACCACCTACATTGTCAACAAAGTCAGTATTAACACGACCACCAGTTAAAGCGTACTCAATACGCCCCAGTTGAGTCATACCTAAGTTACCGCCCTCACCAACTACCTTGGCTTTCAATTCGTTGCCGTTGATGCGTAGTACGTCATTAGCGCGATCACCTACATCAGTATGCGTTTCAGCGCTAGACTTGACGTAGGTACCGATACCGCCGTTCCAAAGTAGATCGACTTCCATGGAGAGAATCATCTTGATAAGATCATTTGGTGCCATGGATGCTTTCTTGGTCCCAAGCATTTTTTGGATCTCAGGAGTTAACGTGATCGATTTTGCTTTGCGAGCAAAAACACCACCGCCCTTTGAGATCAATTTCGGATCATAGTCTTCCCAACTCGAGCGTGGGAGATCAAATAATCGTTTACGCTCTTCCCAACTTTTCGCTGAAGATTGTGGGTTTGGATCAATGAAGATATGCATGTGGTTAAACGCAGCTTGAAGTTTGATGTGCTTCGATAACAACATACCGTTACCAAATACATCCCCTGCCATGTCACCAACACCAATAGCAGTAAAGTCTTCGTTCTGACAATCAATGCCCATTTCACGGAAGTGACGTTTAACTGACTCCCAACCACCTTTGGCAGTAATACCCATTGCTTTATGGTCGTATCCGTTGGAACCACCGGAAGCAAACGCATCACCCAACCAGAAGTTATATTCATCTGATACCGAGTTGGCCAAGTCAGAGAACGTCGCAGTCCCCTTATCCGCAGCTACTACTAAATACGGATCGTCTTCATCATGTCGAACAACACTCTTCGGTGGAATAATTTCACCTTCGATAATGTTGTCGGATACATCCAATAACGCTCTGATGAACTGTTTATAACAGCGTTGACCTTCAGCAAATATCTCATCACGTGATGAAAGTTGTGGTTGGCGTTTACAAACAAAACCACCTTTTGCCCCTACAGGTACGATCACCGTGTTCTTAACTTGCTGCGCTTTCACCAACCCAAGTATTTCAGTACGGAAATCTTCTTGGCGATCCGACCAACGCAAACCACCACGAGCAACTTTACCACCACGTAGGTGTACACCCTCAATGTCCGGCGCATAAACGAAAATTTCAAACGCAGGTACTGGAGCTGGAATTTCTGGAATGTTCTTTGGCTCAAGCTTTAAAGATAACCAAGGCTTGTTAACACCATTGTTATCTTTCTGATAGTAGTTTGTACGCAGCGTAGCCGAAATCATTTCGACATAGCGACGGATAATACGGTCATCATCCAAGCTTTCTACTTTATCTAACTGTTTGTGGATCTTATCAATAACACGTTGTTGCCCTTTCTTGCTTCCTTTTAGAGAAGGCATAAAGCGCTGTGCAAATAACTCAACTAGGTCTTTTGCTAGATCTGGGTAATGATTCAGAGTGTCTTCAATATAGTGCTGGCTGAATGGGAAACCGACTTGACGCATATAACGCGCATACGCCCTTAAGATTGACACTTCACGACCAGTTAAACCGGAACCTAGTACCAGACGGTTGAAACCATCACTTTCCAAACCACCAGACCAAATTGCAGCGAATGCTTGTTGGAATCGATCGCGAGCTTCTCGAAGATCGACAACCGCATCACTCTTATGTAGCATCGCAAAATCTAGGATCCAGTATGTTCCGCCGTCTGACTTAACGATCTCATACGGTGATTCACCGATCACTCGCAGACCAAGATTTTCGAGCATTGGCATTACATCGGATAAGTGTATTGGTTCATCACGATGATATAGCTTCAGTTTAACTTCTTTGGAATCCGCCGCCGCTTCTTGTGGTCGGTAGAACAGCATGCCCAACTTATTATCTTCATCAAGGGATTCAAGTCGCTCAATATCCGCCACAGCAGAGGTCGGCATCATGTCTTCTTTATATGAACGAGGGAATGCTCTTGAATACACTTTCGATAACGGTAGCCCTTTGCTCTCACCAAAATTAGCAACAATAGCTTCCGAAAGACGATCATCCCAAGACGCTGATACTTCCATTAGGTTTCTTTCTATCGCCTTCACATCCATATCCATATTATTGTTATCAACCCTTACGATGTAATGGGTTCTAGCCAGAGGGCTTTCGGAGAAATAAGTCGTAAACTCAACCTCTTGCTCACAGCCAAAGTAGTTTTGAAGGATCCGTTGTGTATCTTTTCGAAGCTGAGTGTTATAACGATCTTTGCTAACATACACCATGCAGCTAAAGAAACGACCAAACGGATCTTTACGAACAAACAAGCGGATCAAGTCACGATCCTGCATTTGAACCACACCCATACCTATCTCAAGCAATTCTTCTTCTTTTGCTTGAAGTAGTTCATCGCGCGGATAGTTTTCTAATATATTACGAAGCGCTTTATATGAATAAGATCCATTTCGGTATCCACTAGCATCCAAGATACGATCAACTTTTTCGCGAATTAGTGGAATGGTGGATACACTTTGGTTGTACACGGCTGATGTATACAGGCCAGTAAATCGATGTTCTCCCACAACCTTTCCATTTGCATCGAATTTCTTGATTCCGATGTAATCTGTATACGCGGGTCTGTGGATACGACTTGCTTTATTACCTTTGGTAAGAATAAGTAGGAAAGGCTTTTTCGCTTCTAGGCGTGCCGAGTCGGAAAACTCAGAAATTTTTACCGAACGGACACGTTCTTCACTGGCGAACAGGCCTAAGCCTTTATCTTCGGTAGGTTTGAGTATGGAATCACCCTCTTCATTGATGAGATCAAACTCTTTGTAACCCATAAAGGTAAAGTTGTGGTTACCAACCCAATCTAAGAACGCGATGGTTTCATCAAAACGATCGGCTTCCACTGGAAGTTTCTTCTTGTTCTTAACCAGATCTTTTGTGATTTGCTTAAGCTTATCCGACATCGCCTCCCATTCGTTAACGACCAAACTAGTGTCTTCGAATATAGAGACCAACTCATCCTTAAGCGCTGACATTTCAGCTTTGTCACTTAAACGATCGATTTCGATATGGAAAATCGATTGTAAATGCCCTTTCCCTTCATTAACTGATGTTATCTGCCCTTGTTCATCGCGCTCAAATTGAGTCGGGCCATGAAGCATAATGTGACAAGTCAAATCCACTCGATTAAGAGCCATCTTTACTGAATCAACTAAGAACGGAGAATCTGGCACGGCGATTTCTAATATAGTGTGAGTTGATTGCCAACCATGACGACTTACCGCCGGGTTGAATACTCGAACCGATACTTCATCGTGTTTTTTCTCATTGAGATGATGCCATAAACTAACAACAGCACCGTAAAGATCTGATTCATTTCTCTGTAGCAAGTCATCGGGGGAAACATTGCTAAAAATATGTTTGGCGAGTTTAGTTACTAAAGGCTGATTGCTCCCTTCTACTTTGGATTCAATCAACTTGTATACTTTCTCCAGTAGAACCGGAACAACTGGTTCGCGCGTGGTCATAGAAACGCTCCACTTTTTGTTTTTATGAGGGATGTAGGCTTGTTCTATATTGTAAAAGTTTTATTGAGAAAGAGTTAATAAAAAATGGAAGAAGTTTCAGGGAAATGTTTGATAGTGTGACTGATGCACTTATTCATATCACTATAATTTGGAGCAGTTACAGTGATTCTAACCGTATAAACTTGTTGTTCTGGTCAGTTATCAATCTAAAGCGACCTTTAATACCTAATTGTGTCAAATACGGTCGAAACCGACTTGCGGGAAGCTGCAGTTTTAAACGCTCATCGGTCACCACCAAAATACTGGATGCATAACCAGTATAATGAGAAAGGTAATTCTGATATGAAATATTGAGATTGAAGCAGTACTGTTTCATATTGTTTGAATGTTGCGCAATTTAGGTGGTTTTCCTTAGGTTTATTAAAGAAAACAGCCAATACTGTATAAATATACAGTATTGGCTGTTTGTAGATTATGACTCTAATGCTTTTGTGACTTTCTCAAATAAGTCTTTAGCTAAGTTGTCCAAACTACGTAACTTATTCAACTCGACTTTGATCAGTTCCTGACGTTTCTCGTCGTACTTTTTCAACTTGAGCAACGGATCAATTAAACGTGACGCTACTTGCGGATTTGATTCATTTAACTGAGTCAATATCTCACCAGCAAACTGATAGCCCTCACCCGAGATATCATGGAAGCGACGCGGGTTCATGTTCAAGAAAGACCCTATCAAACTTCGAGTACGATTTGGATTACTTAAACTAAACGCTTTGTGTGACATACAATATTTAACATTCTCTAAAGCGTTGATTGCTGGATTGGCACCTTGTAAGGCAAACCATTTATCCATAACCAGTCCATCATGACTCCACTTCTCACTGTAGTCATCCATCAATAGCTGACGACATGAAAGTGATGCACTATTTGCCGCAGTCATTGCGGCGATCGTGTCCGTCATATTGTTAGCATCGCGATATTGTTGCTCAGCCAAATATTGGTATTCATCAACGTTTACCAAGTACTGTAGACAAAGATTTCTTAACGAACGTTTACCAATTGCGTCATGTTCAATCGAATAATCAGCTTGAGTTAACGTGTGGTATAGTGCAGAGAGCTCATCTTGTAACGCATCTGCTAGCAGTGACTTGATATCTTTCAACACGTCGCAGACTGCATCGACATCTACTGTTTTATACCAACCGGCTACCTCATTAAAGCTTGGCAAAGATAATGCTTCAGCAATAAACGCTTCTTCTAAATCCTTGTTCAGTAGTACACCTTTAAATGCATCAATCACCAGGCTCGGTAGTTCTACACTACTGCCACTTTGAACAGAATTAACATTCGACTTAATGTACTTTGCCAACAACATTTGCCCAGCATCCCACTTAGCAAAATCGTTTTTAGCATTGATCATTAAAAAGGCTAATTGCTCATCGCTGTAATCGAATTCGAGACGAACCGGAGCTGAAAACTCGCGAAGCATTGAAGGCACTGGTTTCGAAGGTATGTTCTCAAACACAAATTCTTGTTCACTCTGAGTCACGTTTAACACGTTATTCAACTCGATTCCGTTACAACGTAACTCTAGAGAATTTCCTTTCTCATCATACAGTTCTACGTCAAACGGAATGTGTAACGCTTGCTTTTCAGTTTGATCTTGAGTCGGCTGAGTTTGTTGAGAAACGTTAAGCGTATAAGTCTTCGCAGATTCATCGTAGCTATCGGTAACCGTTAATGTTGGCGTACCCGATTGACTGTACCAAAGACGGAATTGTTTCAGATCGATTCCCGATGCATCTTCCATTGCAGAAACAAAATCTTCACACGTAGCAGCAGTACCATCATGTCTTTCAAAGTACAATCTCATACCTGCTTGGAATTTGTCTTCACCTAGCAGCGTATGCATCATTCGAATAACTTCACTTCCCTTTTCGTAAACCGTCAAAGTGTAGAAGTTATTCATTTCAATTACTTTGTCAGGTCTGATTGGATGTGACATTGGGCTAGCATCTTCAGCAAACTGAGGGCCACGAATAATACGAACATTATTAATACGGTTAACAGAGCGAGAGCCTAAATCCGAAGAAAATTCTTGGTCACGGAATACCGTTAGACCTTCTTTTAAACTCAACTGGAACCAATCACGACAAGTCACTCGGTTACCTGTCCAGTTATGAAAGTACTCATGACCAATAACAGCTTCGATTCCCAAGTAGTCAGTATCTGTCGCGGTTTGGTCGTTAGCCAAAACAAACTTGGAGTTAAAGACATTTAGGCCTTTATTCTCCATTGCACCCATATTGAAGAAGTCGACCGCAACAATCATATAAATGTCTAAATCATACTCAAGACCGAATCGTTCTTCATCCCACTTCATCGAATTAATTAGTGAAACCATCGCATGATTAGCACGATCAAGATTGCCTTTGTCTACAAATATTTCAAGAGCAACATCTCTACCTGAACGTGTTTTAAATACATCTCGCAGTACATCAAAATCACCGGCGACAAGAGCAAAAAGATAAGAAGGCTTTGGATGTGGATCTTCCCAGGTAACAAAGTGTTTACCACTTTCCAATTCACCTTCTTCGATTTTGTTGCCGTTACTTAGGAGATATGGGAAAGCCGCTTTGTCTGCGATGACTTTCGTTGTGTATTTAGCAAGAACATCTGGTCGATCTAAGAAATAAGTAATACGTCGAAAACCTTCGGCTTCACATTGAGTGCAGTAAGCACCGTCAGAAATATATAAACCTTCAAGAGCAGTATTTGTTGACGGAGAAATGTGGTTTTCAATCACCAATTCAAACTCTTTTGGTAGATTTGAAATCTCCAAACCGGAATCAGTAGTAATGAAATCACTCCAGGCTTCTCCATTCACGCTGACTTGAATAAGTTCGATATTTTCTCCATCAAGTACCAAGGTTGTTGCCTCACCAAGTTGCTTAACTTGGGAAACGGCGGTCACTTTAGTTTGGGTTTCATGAAGGTCGAAAGTAAGATTTACATCTGTGATAGTATGCGACGGAGTTTGATAGTCGCTACGGTATTTGGCTTTAGGTGCTGACTCGGTCATCCTTTGTCCTTATATTATTATCGTTAGCATAGTTAGCTTAATCCTCGACGATTATATACCTTAGAACTGTTACTGTGCAGAATTGGATACAAAAAAAGCGTCAAACTAAGTTGACGCTTTTGACTAACTGCCTGTGTTGCTAGCGAATACGGTTGAGGACAGCAAACATATCACCGTCTTCTACCTCTAAAGTCAGTTCATCCTGATTTAATGTATACGTTGCATCGTGTTCACCATCTTTATAAAGCAACACGATGTGGTCATTTTCAGTGTAGTAAACGCCACTATGAATCGCTTCATCCCCATCGCTTGAACTTACACGAAACGTAAACACAAAATCTGGCTGAAGAATTAAATCCATTCTCGCAATTTCTTGAGCATGTTTGTCATCACCACTCACACTCACTGAAGACCAGATACCAGCAAGTGCATTAGGCAACGCTTTGGTAAAGACGACTCCATTCAGATTGAGCATATTGTGGTTGCCGCTATAGTTATAGACCTGAGGTTCATCACTGTTTAGGCCGAGAATGATCGTATCATCATTGGCGGTAAACAGCCCTTCCCAATGTTCAATACTGTAGTCTTGTTTTTGAATGTCTATCGAAAACGTGTAGTTGGAACCCAGTGATAGCTTGATTGCTAAAAAGGTGTCCGGTCCTTCTTCTGGACTCGGGTTTACTAAATACCAATCTCCCAACAGAAACGGTTGGTCAAACTGAGTTAAGTCATTGTTATCTTTACGTGTATCCGACAGCACCCCAAACGACAAAACACATAAAAGTAGTGTAATCCATCTCATATGTATCCCCCTCACAGTTATATTAAGCTTAGGTGGGTTAATACGAGATTGCGAAATTTTTTGATCTAAATCACGATTTTTAATTTTGAGTATCAAATACGAGGCAAGCTAGAACAAGCATTAAAAAAGCGAGCACTAGGCTCGCTTTTGTTCAGTTTGAAGAGATTATGATTTAGCATTAACCATATCGACCATGATGGCCACTGCTTCATCTAAGTAAGCATCTGGGACTTCATAATCTTTCGGGATATCATCCAAAGTTTTGTAAGGCTCTTCTCCCGCCGCTTTTTGACGCAAGTTGACACGCTCTAATCTAAGCTCATCATTGTTATCGCTTTCCGCTTTACGTGCAGATTCACTCAAGGATAACGTTTTGTCGTCTTTTTCGGCTTTGTACTTAGCAATGTCTTCTGCAATAAATCCAAATTCCATATCCGATTTAATGCGTTCTTCATGCTTAGTCGTAAGCGATGCGATCATCTCATCGTTACGTTGTAACTCACTATATTTCGCTTTATCTATGCTGTCCCATGGTAGTGCGTTATCTTCAACACTCTCACCAGTTTCAGCAGGATCGATTGGCGTTGGGAAGGCAATATCTGGTACTACGCCTTTGTTCTGCGTACTACCACCATTAATTCTATAGAATTTCTGGATGGTATATTGTACGTAACCTAACTCTTTATCGAATAGATCATAGATATGGTTTAGTGAGCGATGTTGCTGAACTGTACCTTTACCGAATGAGTTCTCGCCTAATACAATTGCGCGACCATAGTCTTGCATTGCAGCAGCGAAAATTTCAGAGGCAGAAGCGCTATAACGATTAACGAGTACAGTTAATGGGCCTTGATAACTGATTTTTCCATCAGTATCACTGTTTACATTAACTCGACCGTAACTGTCTCGTACTTGTACAACTGGACCACTTTCAATAAATAAACCCGACATTGCGGTTGCTTCCGTCAAGGCACCACCACCATTGTTGCGTAAATCAACAATAATGCCGTCGACGCCTTTTTCTTTCAGCTCTGTAATTAGTTTGTCTGTGTCTTTAGATAAGCCAACGTAGAAACTTGGTACTTCAAGAACACCTATTTTCTTACCGTCTTTCTCGATAACTTCAGACTTAACAGCTCTGTCTTCTAAACGAATCTTGTCACGGACGATTTCAACAACGGTCGCCTTAGCGTCTTTGCCATCAGGTAGAATCTGTAACTTAACCTTGGTGCCTTTTGGACCTTTGATAAGCTGTACGACATCATCAAGTCGCCATCCGATGACATCCACAATTTCTTCACCATCTTGTCCGACACCAATGATCTTATCACCTTCACCTAGTTGCTTACTCTTAGATGCCGGACCACCTGCTACTAGAGAACGAATAACAGTATAGTCATCAGTGAGTTGAAGAACGGCACCAATACCTTCCAGAGACAGATTCATCTCAGACTGGAACTGTTCTGCAGAACGAGGAGATAAGTAACTAGTGTGAGGATCAACTTCTCGAGCGAACGCATTCATGTAAATTTGAAATGCATCTTCGTTGTGTGATTGAGTTAGGCGTTTGATTGCGTTGTTGTAACGTTTACCAAGCGTTTCTTTTATCTCGTCCCAATTCTTGCCAGCTAACTTCAGATTCAATGCATCATACTTAACGCGTTTACGCCAAAGCTCATTAAGCTCCGCTTCATCCTTTGGCCAAGCCGCCTCTGAACGATCTAACGTAATATTTTCATCAACATCGAATTTCATCTCTTTGTCTAACAGAGATAACGCGTAAGCAAATCTGTCATAACGTTTCTGCATCGAAAGGTTATATACATCAAACGCAATTTGGTTGTTACCAGCTTTAAGTTGATCATCAAGTTGAGTCGACCAAGACGCGAACTTGTCAATGTCGGCTTGTGTGAAGATATTTCGGTTGTAGTCGAGCATTTCCAAATAACGTGCAAAAATCGCTTTTGAAAATTCGTCGTCTAAAGTGAAGTGTTTGTAGTGAGAACGAGTAAAACGAGAAGTTACGCGTTTACTGGCTGTTTCATGTTGTACTTCGGGAGCCAAGGTAGGAATATCTGATTTTTCAAATTTCGCTTCCAAAGCGTGAGCTGATGAAGCTGCTAGCCAAAGGCTAGCAGCAACTATCGATAATTTTGAACGGCACTTCATGCGTAGGAATTTCTCCTTTATGCGCGCAGGTGCTCCGCTTTAACAACCATTTGTAGGCCATTTACTAGCTGAACGCGCACATCTTCCTTATTGATTTCAACAATGGTCGCAGCCATGTTCCCTTTGCCCATGTTTACGTTTACTTGCTTACCGATGATCATTTCATCTGCATTCAAAGCGCGCGTTTCAACTGGCGTATTTACTTTCGCTGGTTTCTTAGTATTGTTTTGTGGCTTACGTGTTTGAGGCTTTTTAGCTTTAGGTTTTGCTTTGCCTTCTTCACGAGCTTTCTGAGCTTGTTCTTTACGACGAGCTGCAACTTTAGCTTTACTTTCAGCTAGTGTAGCTTGCGCGTGTTCAACATGCTCAGCTTCTAGTTCACCACATTCATTGCCATCTAGGTCAACACGTACTGCACCCGGTTTTACACCGTGTAGATAACGCCAAGAAGAAGTGTATTGTCTTAACGCTGCACGTAGCTGAGTCTTGCTGACTTTCTCGTCATCTTTTAAACGTTCAGCAAGATCTTGAAAGATACCAATTTTAAGTGGTTTTGCTTCACCTTCTACAGTAAAGCATTTAGGGAAACATTCAGCAATATACGCGATAATTTCTTTGCTGTTCTTCAACTTCTCAGTGTTTTCCATGTGGGTTCCTGGTTAATGCGGTTATCCGCGAAGCATTAAGAAAAATATTCTTGGTATTATAGTGACCTGCACTAGAAAAACCACAGGCAAATTTCATTTTAAGCCGCGTTTGTATGTGAATTGAGCACCTTTTCTACCGAATTCATGAAGTTTTGTAGTCCTTCTTCGTCTATTTCACTGAATCGACCAATTGTTGGGCTATCAATATCTAGGACGCCGACGACTTCACCACCCATAGAAAACGGAATTACGATCTCAGAATTGCTTGCAGCATCACATGCAATGTGACCCTCAAACGCGTGTACATCGTATACACGCTGTATGGTGTTGGTTTCTACTGCAGTGCCACAGACACCACGGCCGACAGGAATACGGACGCACGCTGGTTTTCCTTGGAAAGGTCCTAACACTAACTCGCCCTGTTTCATTAAATAAAAACCGGCCCAGTTAAGATCTTCTAACTCCATGAAAAGAAGTGCACTAATATTAGATAGGTTAGCAATAAAATCCGTTTCGGATTCAATGAGTGCCGTGGCCTGTTTTGCCAAGCGTTCATAGTTTTCTAGATTCATGATATGTCCATCAATAACACTTTCAATATCTTACAATACCAGTACAATGCCCAAAAATCGTAATAGGAACCATTCTCAAAAGCATGACAAGTACGAAAGACACTATTAGCCGTTCCTGGCTAATAACTCAAGTAAAAAATCATAAGTCTCGGCTTATCGCAGCGAATATCATCGCTATTATTGCCACACTCATTAGCGTCCCTATCCCATTATTGATGCCACTGATGGTCGACGAAGTTCTGCTTAACCAGCCATCCACTGGTTTGCAGTATATGAACATGATCATGCTAGACAGTTGGCAGACACCTATCGGCTACATCGCTCTTACCTTAGTACTCGTTGTTCTTATGCGTACTACCAGCCAAGGTCTTAATATTCTGCAAGGTCGCCAATTCACGCTGGTTTCCAAAACCATTACTTATAAAATCCGATGCAAGATGATAGACAAGCTCGGTCGTATCAGCATCAAACAATATGAGACTCGCGGTAGTGGCGGTATTAATGCGCATTTAATTACTGATATTGAAACCATTGACCAATTCATTGGCTCAACGTTAAGCAAGTTTATTATTAGCTTCCTAACCGTTTTAGGTACTGCTATCGTCTTGCTATGGCTAGAATGGCGTCTAGGCCTGTTTATCCTATTGGTCAATCCAATCGTCGTCTATTTCTCCCGAAAATTGGGCGGGATGGTTAAGCATCTCAAAAAACAAGAAAACCAAGCGTTCGAAAAGTTTCAAAACCGCCTAGTTGAAACACTGGATGGTATTTATCAACTTAGAGCAGCCAATCGAGAGAGAGATTTCTTACAGCAGCTCAAAGAACAAGCCAATGAAGTTCGCAGTAACGCCGATAAATACGCGTGGCAATCAGAAGCCGCAGGTAGATTGTCGTTTCTCCTTTTCTTAATTGGCTTTGAGCTATTCAGAGCTATAGCAATGGTTATGGTGTTATTTAGCGATCTCACCATCGGGCAAATCTTCGCTGTCTTCGGTTACTTGTGGTTCATGCTAGGCCCTGTTCAGGAATTATTAGGCATTCAATTCTCTTGGTATAGCGCAAAAGCCGCACTGACAAGAATCAACAGCTTACTCGAATTGGAAGAAGAGCCGCGCGCCATTAGTAAAGTCAACCCATTCGAAGCTGATCGAGAGGTTGATGTCGCTGTTGAAAACGTCTCTTTCTCTTATGATCAAGATAAAGACGTACTCAATAGACTCAATTTGCATATCCCAGCGGGTAAGAAGGTCGCTCTGGTGGGAGCAAGTGGCGGGGGCAAGTCAACTCTCATTCAGTTACTTATCGGTGTTTATAAACAACGCAGTGGCATCATTCGCTTCAATGGTGTTAACACTGACGACATAGGTTTCGACATAATTCGAGATAAAATTGCTGTTGTTTTACAGCAACCTATACTTTTTAATGACAGCTTAAGGCATAATCTGACACTTGGCAGAGAGTATGACGACTTCTCCATTTGGAATGCGCTCAAAGTTGCTCAGCTACAAGACGTCACTGACAAGTTAGTCGACGGTCTGGAAACACAAATTGGTCGCAATGGTATTCGGTTGTCCGGAGGACAACGTCAACGGCTTGCTATTGCTAGAATGATATTAAGCGATCCGCAGTTCGTCATCCTTGATGAAGCGACGTCTGCACTCGATACTGCTACCGAAGCGGCTTTACACACCGCATTGACTGAGTTTTTGAAAGGCCGTACCACGTTGATTGTCGCGCACCGACTATCTGCGGTAAAACAGGCCGATCTCATCTATGTTTTGGAAGACGGGCAAGTCACTCAATCGGGAACGCATTTCGAATTGGTCGAAGCAGAAGGACTGTATCAGACACTTTATGGCTCAGTGCAATCAGCAAGTTAACTCAACACCTACACACTCATCTTTGATAGGTAATAAAAGATGAGTGCTTGTTCTCACGCGCGAACGCCTACCCAAGTTCGTTTGTGCCAATGCTGTGAGCTGCCTGTTGACATCGTCGACCTAAAAAAAGGCTACAGTGCTGATTGCCCTCGTTGCGGTACTCAACTCTATCGCAGCGAAAGTTACTCTATTGGTGGCAACCTCGCTCTAGCAATAACCTGCTTACTTCTGTTTATACCGTCTCATTATTTCGACTTTATAACTATCCGACTCGTAGGAATGATGATTGAAGGTACCTTAATGGAAGGGGTTTATGCGCTCATTAAGGAAGGCTACCCTGGGCTTGCTTTGTTAACCCTGTTTTGCCACACCATTGCCCCACTCGCTATGTGCGCCACAGTGTTAACTGCTCATGTCGCACTGAAGTATCGTTGGTTCAATACACTTAAAATATCGCTCAGCATTCTTTCACACAGTAAGCATTGGGTAATGTTGGATGTCTTCCTGATCAGTGTCGCTATCTCCTGTTTTAAGCTCCAAGATTATTCGGATATCTATGTAGGTAATGCACTATATAGTTTGGTGATTCTACAAGTACTTACCATTGTTCTAGTGAACCGAGTGAGCACACGACGTTATTGGGAAAGTTGGCAAGCAGAAAGCTCCTTGCCAGTAGAAGCAAAAGAGATCCACTGCCACACATGCCATTTGTCACAACCCGAAGCTGAATTTTGCGTTCGTTGCCACAATCCATTGCACCATCGAAAGCCCAACTCCATGCAAAAGACATGGGCGTTGCTTATTGCCGCGACCGTCGCAATATTCCCAGCCAACCTTGTGCCCATTTCAATCCTAATTACCAATGGACAACGCCTAGAAGACACCATTTTTTCTGGGGTTGCCTCGCTTATTAACAACGATATGCTCGGCATTGCCATTATTATCTTTGTGGCGAGTATCGTAGTACCCGTAGCTAAGATTATTGGCCTCAGCTATCTGATGTTTTGCATTCAGTTCGACAAGGTTAAAAACCACAAAGTCGAAATGAGCATTTACCGAGCGATTAAATGGATCGGAAAATGGTCGATGACTGATTTGTTCGTCATTTCAATCATGCTTACGTTAGTAGACCGTGGCCAGATTTTGAACTTCACCCCAGGGTTTGGTGCCGTTGCCTTCGGTATAGTGGTTGTATTAACCATGTTTGCGGCCGAAACATTGGACCCACGATTACTGTGGGACAGACATAATTCGAAACCTTCCTTGCAACCTGAAACCAAAGTTGAGTAGTAGCTTTAATGAGTAACGAGAATCAACAGCAACCATCCTATAGCCCAGAGATTAAGAAAGATCGACGTATCTCTCCTCTCTGGATCTTGCCTGTTTTGACCATCGCCTTGGCGGGTTGGTTATTAGCAAAAGCCGTTCATGACGCCGGTCAGCGAGTGCAAATCTACTTCTCTGATGCGCAAGGATTAATAGCAGGTAGAACGACTATTCGCTATCAAGGTTTAGAAGTGGGTATGGTGCGAGACATCAATCTCTCAGAAGATCTGAGTAACATCTATGTCGATGCTGATATTTATCCTGAAGCAACCAAATTACTGGGTGAAGACACTAAATTTTGGTTGGTAAAACCTTCGGCGTCGTTATCTGGCATTTCTGGATTAGATGCTCTTGTATCCGGTAATTACATATCGATATTCCCTGCTACCGAATCCGATAGCGCGAAATCTAAATATGTGGCTCTTGAGTCAGTACCTCCAGAACTGGCAGTTAACGACGGGTTAACCGTTACTTTAAAAGCAAGAGACTTAGGCGGCATTTCAGTAGGCTCAAAAATTGTCTACAAGAAAATTCCAATAGGTGAAGTCTATAGCTTCAAGCTTGATAATGATGCTGAAACCGTCATTATCAAAGCATCTATTCAAGATGAGTTTCGTCATATCATCACTGACAAAAGCCGCTTTTGGAATGTGAGTGGTATCGGGGCTAACGTTGGTTTTCAAGGTGTCGACATTCGTCTTGAAAGCTTGAGTGCCATTCTTGCAGGCGCCATAGCCGTAGACTCTCCAGACGGCGGTGAGCCAGTCAAAGCTGGGACAGACTTTAGACTGTACAAAGATCTTAAAACCGCTGGTCGCGGTATTCCAATTCGCATCGCCCTACCCGATAACAGCAATTTGAAAGCCAATGGCTCACCGATTATGTATCGTGGTCTTGAGATCGGTCGTATCAACAATTTAGCACTAAGCGGAGAACGAGACTCTATAATTGCTTCAGCATCTATAGAGCCAGCCTTTAGTGATATGCTTAATCAGGGCACATTGTTCTTATTGGAAGAAGCCAAAGTGTCGTTGTCTGGGGTTGAAAACCTATCAAATCTGATTACTGGAAATTTTTTGACGCTCGTTCCTGGCAGTGGTGAACAAGCACGTGACTTTGTAGCCGTTAAACAAGACGAACTCGACCGCGTTCAAGCGAAATCGATCTCTATACGTCTACTTTCTGAGAACTCATTTGGCCTTGAGCCTGGCAGCAGCGTCCTTTATAGAGGTATTCCTGTCGGCACGCTAAATAGCGTGGAACTAGTGGACGACCAAGTGGCAATGGATATCTCCATTGATATTGAGTACAAAGATCTGATTCGCTCTCAAAACCGCTTTTTCGTAACAGGCAGTGCCACCGCTGAGTTAACTAAAGCGGGACTCAACGTTACTGTCCCGCCTGCAAAACAACTTCTCACAGGCTCTATCAGTTTTGTCAGTGAAGGTGCTAAAACAGACCGCGCAGAATTTGCCTTGTTCCAAACCAAATCATTGGCTGAGTTAGCAAAACATGACCAAACTGGTTCAATGCGCTTGACACTATTTGCTAATGAACTTCCACCAATCCAAGAAGGTAGTCCCGTTCTGTATCGAAATATGCAGGTCGGTAGCGTATCAAACTACTCATTGACTGATGGAGGAGTCTATATTCAAACGAGTATCGATAACCAATACAAGCACCTCGTTACACCACAAACCGTATTCTGGAACCGCTCTGGTGTTGAAGTTGAAGCCTCTTTATCTGGGATCCATGTTAAAGCTGCGCCACTCAAAACACTCATCGACGGTGGTATCGCATTTGATAGTATGCCGGGTATCGACAACAAAACTGGAAAGAACTGGAAACTATATCAGGACTTCAACTCTGCTCGTAAATTTGGTCAATCTATTACTCTCTATACCACGACAACAGACCAACAAGTCAGTAAAGGTATGCCGCTAAAATACCAAGGAGTAAAAGTTGGTGAAGTGATGCTTACCGTTCCAGATTTCGATAAAGAGCGTGTTGAAGTAATAGCGAGGATTCTGCCGGAATATGTCAATCAGTTAACGACATCAGGCACCTATTATTGGATGGTGAAACCGCAAATCGGTCTTAACGGTGTGAAGAATCTAGGCGCTATTGTTAGTCAATACATAGCTGTAGAACCCGGTAAAGGAAAATCTTCTAAGGTTTTCGAGCTTAACGATTTTCCTAAAGTAGAGAACGGCGTTGAGTTTACGCTGCAAAGTGAAACTCGCGGTTCAATTAAACCAGGAACACCTATCCTATATCGAGACATCGAAGTAGGTCGTGTCACTGAGGTCGAGCTTGGCACATTCGCTGATCGTGTTGTCTCCACCATTCAAATTGATCCTCACTATGCGTATTTAGTCCGTTCCAATAGCGTGTTTTGGAATGTATCTGGTTTAGATGTGCAAATTGGCCTCTCAGGGGCTAACATCAAGGCTGGTACGGTTGATAGCCTGATTCGAGGAGGGATTACTTTCTCTACTCCAGAAGGGAAGCAGCTTCAACCTCAAGCAGAGGCTGGACAGTCGTTTTATTTAAACACCTCTGCAGAAGAAAACTGGAAAAAATGGCGCACGCCGATCCCTACTCCTTAATCGAACAAAAGACGCCTTTCCTAAGCCCGCAATAGCGGGCTTTTATTTGCTTTGATTAACGCTAGGTATATAATTCGCTGCTAAATAAACACAGCTATCGAAAGGCATCATTTTGCACGCCAATGTTTACCTCCCAGAAGACTTCTTAAGACATGTTGAAACGTTCCTCCCTAGCACTCTCAACATGGAAGACTTCATCGCCGCTTGTCAAAGACCCTTAAGAAAGAGTATTCGCGTTAATACCCTTAAGATCTCAATTGATGACTTTTTACAAAAAGCGCAGACAAATGGTTGGGCATTAACGGCCATTCCTTGGTGTGAAGAGGGATTTTGGATTGATGCTGACGAAAGCATCGTTCCTCTTGGCAACACCGCCGAACATATGGCCGGATTATTCTATATTCAAGAAGCCAGTTCTATGCTGCCGCCTAGTGCTTTATTTTGTGGTGATGAAAAATTTGAAGCCGTTTTGGACATGGCCGCCGCTCCCGGCTCAAAAACGACTCAGATTGCCGCATTGATGAATAACGAAGGGGTATTGGTAGCGAATGAGTTTGCCGCTAGCCGCGTTAAAGTATTGCACGCCAATATCGAACGTTGTGGCGTCAGTAATGTTGCAATGAGTAACTACGATGCTCGCGTGTTTGGCGGATGGTTGCCAGAACAGTTTGATGCCATTCTCTTAGATGCACCGTGCTCAGGGGAAGGAACCGTTCGTAAAGATGCCGATGCGATGAAAAACTGGAGTTTAGCGTCTACCAAAGATATTGCTCAAACCCAAAAAGACCTGATTGAAAGTGCATTTCACGCCCTAAAAGTAGGTGGTTCTCTGGTCTATTCTACTTGTGCTTTAAGTCCAGAAGAAAACCAACAGGTTGCTCTTCATCTCACACAAACGTTTGGAGATGCTGTTGAAATCACGTCATTGCAACAGCTGTTCCCTGATGCAGAGAAAGCGACAACACAAGAAGGGTTTCTGCACGTTTTCCCGCAAACCTACGACAGCGAAGGCTTCTTTATTGCCAAGTTTAAGAAAACAGGAACTCATCCTGCTCCAACGGTAAAGAAACGGCTCGGTAAGTTTCCTTTTCAGCCATTAACTCGAAAAGAATCAAGTGACGTTGTCACTCAACTACAGCAAGCTATGAGTATTTCCGTTCCACAACACAGCACATTATGGAAGCGTGACAATGACATTTGGTTATTCCCAGAAGCGCTAGAACCAATGTTGGGAGAGTTTCGTTTCTCGCGCATGGGTATCAAGATCGCGGAACAACATAAAAAAGGTTATCGCTGGCAACACCAAGTCGCAACGGCTCTGACTAATACTGATACAACCGCTGTTCCCCTATCTAAAGAGGACGCAAGAGAGTGGTTTATGGGTAGAGACGTAAGGCCTGAGGGCTTATCTGGCAAAGGTGAAGTGTTCGTTAGTTATAACGGTTTTATTATTGGTTTGGGGAAATGGGTTGGAAATAGAGTAAAGAATGGCCTTCCAAGAGAGTTGGTGCGCGACAAAAACCTGTTTTAAGCCAAATACATAGCGGTTTTAGCTAGCTAAAACCGCTGGTCACATCGCTTTTTTCCTGTTCTGTACTACACTTTAAAGGTTATCAACACATAGGCAATTAAACGCAATAGCCGTTTAAAGTAAAGATTCTAAGCACTGACATAAAGAAGCATAGCGACGCATTCTTGAATGCAGGTTTGTTTAAAACAGTTAGCGTAGGCTCTCCATGAGCCATTCCCCTAGGCCCAAATCAGGATCAGTTTTGGGCCTCTTTTTGATCTGAACTTTTGTCGCTAGTTTTGATTAGTCTTGAATCAAACGAATACCATCTTTATCAATACTGATCTTACCTTGCTTATATAGACCACCGATACTCTTCTTGTATGTACCTTTACTGGTTTTGAAGGTGGCAAAAATCGCTTCAGGCGTAGATTTATCGCTCAATGGTAAGAAGCCACCTTTCTTCTCTAGTAAACTTAGGATTTTTTCACTTAAATCATCCATTTTCGCAACGCCCACTTTTTGAAGCGTCAAGTCTATCTTACCATCAGAACGAACTTGCTTGATAAAGCCCTTCAACTGCTTACCGATAAACAACTTACCAAATACATCCGAAGGGAAAATCATTCCCCAGTGTTCACCATTAATGACCGCTTTGTAACCCAAGTCACTGCGTTCAGCGATGAGCAAATCAACTTGCTGGTTCTTTGTATATTGTGCAGGTGTTTTGTCTAAAATCTTGTTGAATTTCGTGGTGCCAACGATACGGCCGGATGCTTTGTCGGTGTACACGTAAACAAGAATCGTTTGTCCTGCTGACAGGCGACCACGCTGTTCGCTAAAAGGAATAAGTAAGTCTTTCTCTTTAATTCCCCAACTGGCAAATGCGCCGATACTATTTACGCCTTCAACTTTCATCAGACCCCACTCACCAACTTGTGCAATTGGTTTTTCAGTGGTTGCGGCAATTTGGTTGTCCGCATCAAAATAGAGAAAAACATCAACAACATCACCAACCGCTACACCCTCAGGAGCGTGCTTCTTGGTTAATAAAATTGAACCGTAATCTTTTCCGTCTAAAAACCAACCAAAATCCGCTTCTTTCGTTACTTCTAGCTGGTTGATACGACCTACGTTAATCATTGTGTTTATCTCTATTGGGGTAATTGGCGCGATTATACCTGACTCGCTTTAAGATGCTAGTTTACCTTGGTTCTGATATGCTTAACGTTATCAAAGCACACGGAGAAGTTGTTTGATCACCGTCGACAAGCAAGACGCCATTACACTCAAAATTGCACACGTGATGGCAAATTCAAAAAGATTAGATTTGGATGTTTACTTATTCGTCCCGAACGAGCTAGGGATGAAGTCACATTTAGTATCCGAAACAGATTTCTACTACGATTCAATTTCGCAAAAGCGAGCCTACTACAGTAATGAAACACTTCTGCCGCTCGTTCACTCGCGATTAGCAAAGCGAGGGCGCCTTTCTAATACTCAATACCGCGTCAGTTTGAGCCTATTCGCCTACCAATACGTTATCGCTCTCGATAAAGCCGTTGCAACCTTAAAAGAAACAGCGAAGGAAGACGTCACCGCAGATGAAATAGATGAAGTCATTGAACTCGCTCTTGATATTCTTAAGAAGATGCGCCGTTCGATTCCTTATGAAGAAAGCCTTAAACGTCACTATGCCAACATTGATAATTACTTATCTTGGTATACCGGGCAGAAATTTCTCGAACTCGTGGTCTATATCCCTAACGGTAAGACATACACTCCTTTAAAAGATCGACTTATTACCATTGTAGAGAAAGAACAGGCACATCGAAATCTTAACAACTATAACTCCGAAAAAGTTCGTAAAGACCCTACTCGTCTTAGCAATAAAATGAGATTGTTGCGTCGTTTGATTGAACACCCTGTTGTGCTGCAAGAGAAATCAACCTCAGTCGGCAGTAATACCAAACGGGTTATTAAAGGTACTGCGACTGGACTTGTGATGTTATTCGTAACGTCCGCGGTCATATTGGCACGCGATTATCTGGGCGAGATTACCGCTTCGTTTATTCTTGTTCTCTCTGTTATCTACGCATTGCGGGAAGTATTTAAAGATGACCTGCGCGATATCATGTGGCGCTGGATACAAAGAGGAAAACCGAAGTGGCGCAGACGCTATATCGATGCAACCACAAAGAAAGATGTCGGCAGGAAAATTGAGTGGCTGGATTACACCACGTTCGAAAAGATGCCCGATAGAATTAAGTCTATTCGTAAGAAGCGCGTGGTTCAAAGAGAAGAAGAAATCTTGCACTATCGCGCACTGACCGACATGGCGACCTCTAAATTTACCAGTGGTTATGATCAAACTCGCGAAATCATCAATATTAACTTCCGAGCGTTGACGAGATTGATGGACAAATCCAACAACCGCTTTTATAAGCTCCAAGACGGTCAAGTAGTGAAAGAATCGTTAGAAAAACGTCACTTGCTCAACCTAATTGTGAAGGAGCACAACCATGGTAACGAACCCGTTTACTATCGTTGGAAAATTGTGCTCAGCCGTTCGAAAATTGTCGATATAGAACAGATCCCGCTGTAGTACTAAAAGTTTGAGTACACACAGTTTGGTTGGCTAGGTTACGCAGCCTTAGCTTTTAATGACAAGACCAACGAAAACTCCGCCATTGGTTCGTCGCCATGTAGTGATGGACAGATGGCGGTAATCTTTACTGGTCTGTTCACACGCTCTCCCGTTCTTATCGTCTCATCTAACATTTCATCAATAAGCTTTCCGTCAGAACATACAAATTGAACATCAGCTTCTGGACGTTTCAGAAATTTGCCCTCGACCTCTTTGAATGCCAACGACACTTTATTACCGCGTTTTTGCGCCTTGTTCATCGCCATAAATCCGCCGGCCACATCAGCACCAACCGCTAGCACGCCAAAATACATACTGTTTAAGTGATTCTTCGTACGTCGCTTTAATGGAATATTAATTACGACCTTTTCTTCGTTCAACTCCAGTAATTTTGGACGGCATAACCAAATTAGCGGCACCTTCATAAACCCGAACGCGTTAAGGTAAAAATTAGCCTTTTGTAACGGCGATAACATACGACTTCCCTCATTTATACTTGTCTGACCAGTAAACTAGAAAGCCAAGGGGATGTCAAAAAATTGTTAATAAAAAGCTCCTAACTTCGTAAGAAGATAGGAGCTTTTCACTTTAATACCGCCGTGATTAAGCTGCAGTAGAATACACGTCGAATCTACCTAGCTCAGCAATGAAGTCTTTAAGGACTGGATAATCGTCAAGTGCTCCAATTGTCAGCAGAACCGGTTTTCGTGCTTCTTTTGAGGCGGTAACCGCTTCTTTAATTAGCTTTAGTACCGCTTCGTTTTGAGGGTCGTATAGATGAACCAGTTCTTCTTGATTGATGTCGACACCTAAGGTCAATTGAGTCAAGCTCTCAGCTTTAATTACCAATCCATCGAAATATTGAAGCAAACGTTCAGACAACAGCACTGCAGAAGGAGTATCGCAAGCAAACAATACTTTTAGACCATTAAGGCCTCGTGGCAAGCCCTGCTCAGCGAGTCGATCAATGATTTTAGCGGCATCGCTCAAGGCGCGTACACAAGGCACAACGATTTCTACATTAATACCGTCTGCTCTCAAACGCTTTATCACCTCGCATTCAAGCGCAAAGCACACTTTATAAGTGTCAGAAGCAAATCGAGAGACACCACGGAGTCCGAGGCAAGGGTTCACCTCATCAGGTTCAGCACCTCCACCTAGTAAAGCACTCATCTCGTAGCTATTTGCATCGTTGAGTTCAAGACGTACGGTGTCGTAAGAAGTAATATTCGCCGCTTTAATTGCATTCACCAACGTCTCGACAAAAAACTCTGAAGCACTTTGCTCACCTAAGATAGCATTTATTGCGTCGAGCTCTACGGTATCGAGAGAGTCAGCTATTGAGGCGTAGTTAGGGTGAAAAAATATCTTTTCCATAATGAGCTCAGAAATAGATACATAAAGATGGGTAGCAGGTTGCTGCTCACCAAAACTAGGTAATACATTTCCAAGGTTTAGATTGGTTGTTGATTCGGCTTCTTCTTGGCCAGTTTGGATAGTGTCGTACCCCATTGCTGCTCCGTGCTATTGTTATTTGCTTTAAAGGGAAAATACCGACTCCCGCCAATGAATACAAGGGATTCCTTTTAATTAAATGTGACCATTGTTTTTGTAGCACGAAGATAAAGCCAAACTTTGATTCTAATTTAACCAATGTGTGTTTTCTGAAGGATGATTCAATGCAAATGATGCGGTTATCTCGGGATTAGAGGTTTATTCTAACTGTCATTTCGTTTATCTTTACCGCTTCGTAATAAATTTGCAGGCTGCACCATGCCATTAAAGACAGATGAACTAAGAACACAGGCATTAGGTCCAATGCCGACTCCGTCAGAATTGAGTACGAACCACCCAATTACGGATGACGTTGCAGAGCGCATTGCTAATTCTCGCCGTCAAATTGAAAGTATTTTAAGTGGAGAAGATGATCGTCTTCTTTGCATCGTGGGCCCTTGTTCAGTTCACGACACCGAAGCTGCTCTAGATTACGCTAAGCGTTTGAGTGCAATTCAAGATGAGTATAAAGACGAACTATTTATCGTCATGCGCACCTACTTTGAAAAGCCACGCACAGTTGTTGGATGGAAAGGCTTAATTACTGACCCTAATCTTGATGGTTCTTATGCTCTTGAGACTGGCTTGAACAAAGCTCGTGGTTTGCTTCTCGACATCAACAAACTTGGTTTGGCTACAGCAACTGAGTTTTTAGATATGATTACCGGCCAATATATAGCCGACCTTATCACTTGGGGCGCAATTGGCGCACGTACTACTGAGTCGCAAATTCACCGAGAAATGGCTTCAGCTTTATCTTGCCCTGTTGGTTTCAAAAACGGTACCAACGGCAGTATCAAAATTGCTATTGATGCGATTCGCGCCGCAAGAGCACAGCACTATTTCTACTCACCAGATAAACATGGTCGTATGACAGTATACCGCACCAGTGGTAACCCGTATGGTCACGTGATTCTCCGCGGTGGTGACACAGGACCAAACTTCGACCAAGCTTCTATCGAGCAAGCATGCGAACAGTTAGCATCATTTGACTTGCCAGCTCGCCTAGTTGTCGACTTCAGTCACGCAAACTGCCAAAAACAACATCGCAAGCAACTCGACGTTGCGAAAGATATCGCTGGTCAAATCATCTCTGGTTCTAACAAGATTTCAGGCATTATGGCTGAGAGCTTCATAGAGGAAGGTAACCAGAGCATGGCGGACCTCCATAACTTAACTTATGGGCAATCAATCACAGATCCTTGCCTTAGCTGGAATGATACCGTTCAAATGCTAGACATTCTTGCTGATGCTGTAAAACAACGTAACGAGAAGGAAGGTTAACATGCCGTCATTTGATATTGTTTCAGAAATCGACACAGTAGAACTGCGTAATGCTGTAGACAATGCAAACCGTGAACTGGCGACGCGTTTTGATTTTAGAAACGTCGAAGCATCGTTCTCTCAAAACGATGAATCCGTAAAACTGTCATGTGAAGGCGATTTCCAGCTTAAGCAAATGCGCGATATTTTGCGTGGTAACCTGACTAAGCGCGGCGTTGATGTAAACGCGATGGAATCGCAAACGGCTGAACAATCTGGTAAACAATGGCACCAAACAGTATTGTTCAAACAAGGTATCGAAACCAACGTTGCAAAGAAAATCGTGAAACTGGTTAAAGACTCGAAAATTAAAGTTCAAGTCGCTATTCAAGGTGACAAAGTCCGCGTAACAGGTAAGAAACGCGACGACCTGCAAGCAACTATGCAGTTAGTTAAGAATGGCGAACTAGGTCAACCATTCCAGTTTAATAACTTCCGCGACTAACTCGAGTGAGTAGTTCCGAATAAAAGGGCGTTAACGCCCTTTTATTTTATCTGCGCCAAGCCAATTTCCTCATCGCCCTCTTTAAGAAGCCTGTGTGAAGAAGATTGCGGGTCTACAAACACTACGATTCGTTCTTTGTTTACTTTGCGTTTCAGAATGTCTTGAGAGACTTGTGCGATATCTTGAAACTCTATGCGCTCTGCGTCTCGTCGAACCAAATCAACAAATCCGAATGGACAACACTTATCAAAGAATACCACTTCAGCCTCTTGCATAATTCTTAGTGCTTTAATCGGTAGAAGTTCAGGGTCAACACCAAACTTAATCCACGTACAGGCATTGGAAAACTCTGCGTCACTATTTATGAGCTGTTGGTAGGCGAGCTCTAATTCATGGTTATTCTTGCATTCCACTACCCTAGGTTCGTTGAAAAACAGCTCCCAGAACTTACGTCGTTCATCGACAGTATCGAAATGCTGTTTAATATCACCACGTTTGCTAGCTGCAAAATCCGCCAGCTGAGCCGTATTCATGGGAAGTATGGACTCAAGCTTTTCTCGAATACCTCTAATTAGAACTGGCGAGGCGCCACCACTTGATATGGCAATTTGAACGCGGCCGCGATTAATTATCGATGGAGTAATAAAGTCGCAATACGGGGTATCATCAACGACATTTACCAAAATACCCATTTTTTTAGCATCTTTATGCACCTGATGGTTAAGTTCTGGGTTATCAGTTGTCGCCCAAACTTGTACAAAGTCCTGATGCATTAATTCAGCTTCGTAGAAACGCTTTACCCATAAACATTTACCTTGCTCGACTAAATCATCAAGGTAAGGCTCTAGTTGAGGTGATACTATTGTTACGCGAGCCCCTGCTCTCGTTAAAGTATCCACTTTTCGGCACGCGACCTCTCCGCCCCCTACGACCAAAACTGGTCGATCTAGCAAATCCATAAACAGTGGAAAGTAACGCATAAATTTCCTTTTCTAAACGAAATAACTATTCATTCATATTCACCATTACGGTGCATATTTGTCACCGAGACATTGGTCACAAAACAATTTTTCACTGAATTTTTAATGTTTATTAGTCAAAAATTTGAACCAAAATCAATAAAACGACCGATTATGTTAATTTAACACAAATATAACATACCACTCTCTGAAGCACCCTTTTGGTGCCAAGCTGCACTATTTACAAAATCATCACATTTCGTCATTCTAACTACTGTTTAGACGTATGTGGCAACTCAAAACACTATTTAAATTAATAATTTGAGAAATCACAAATCATTATCTACGCTTTAAACGGTCGTTACAAATTGCACCAAATCAGTTCAATTTTAACGACTTAAGATGCAACACAACAATAACTAGCACATTGTATTCAGGCTGGACCTGATTTACACGGAAATAACAGGAAGGATACACAATGGCAAAGAAACTCACTCTTATTGCTTCTTTAGTAGCGGCATCTGCTGCAATGATGAGTACATCAGCGTCTGCTGCTGACGGCACTCTCGACAAAGTCACTAAAGCTGGCGTTTTAACCTGTGGCGTTAGTACTGGTCTTCCAGGCTTCTCTAACCCTAACTCAAAAGGTGAGTGGGAAGGTATTGACGTAGAATACTGCCAAGCTCTTGCTGCTGCGGTATTGGGTGACAAATCCAAAGTTAAATACGTTCCATTGACTGCAAAAGAACGTTTTACTGCACTTCAATCTGGTGAGATTGATGTACTATCACGTAACACAACATGGACTCTACACCGTGACTCTGCACTAGGTCTAAACTTCGTTGGTGTTAACTACTACGATGGTCAAGGCTTTATGGTTAAGAAAGATCTAGGTCTTTCTAGCGCTAAAGAACTTGACGGCGCGTCTGTTTGTGTTCAATCAGGTACCACTACTGAGCTGAACCTAGCTGATTACTTCCGTAACAATGGTATGGAATATAAGCCAGTAGTATTCGATACTGCAGCTCAAACGTCAAAAGGTTTCGACTCAGGTCGTTGTGATGTGCTAACAACTGACCAATCCGGTCTATATGCACTTCGTCTAAATCTCCAAGACCCAAGCTCAGCGGTCGTTCTTCCAGAAATCATTTCTAAAGAGCCTCTTGGCCCAGTAGTTCGTCAAGGCGACGACCAATGGTTCAACATCGCTAAGTGGACACTAGCAGCAATGGTGAACGCTGAAGAATATGGCATCACGTCTAAGAACGCAGATGAAATGTTGAAGTCTAAAGATCCAAACATCAAGCGTATCCTTGGTGTTGATGGTCCTAAGGGTAAAGGCCTAGGCATACGTGATGATTGGGGCTACCAAATCATTAAACAAGTAGGTAACTACGGCGAGAGTTTTGAGCGTACAGTAGGTGAAGGTTCACCACTTCAAATCTCACGCGGCGTAAACGCACTATGGAATGCTGGCGGCTTCATGTACGCGCCACCAATCCGCTAATAACTATTAAGTGCTCAAATAAGGGCGGTTCATCCGCCCTTTTTTTAAAAGGATTTGAGGTTATAGCTGTATGAAACCTACTACGACTCAAGTCGCACCGCAGAAAAAACCTGCGAAAAGCGCAAATCTACTATACAACCCCACCTTCCGCTCTATTGTTTTCCAAGTTATCGCCGTTCTCGCTTTAGGACTCTTTTTCTATACGATCGTTAACAATGCGCTAAACAATCTAGCTGCTCGAGGCATCGCAACGGGTTTTGATTTCTTAAACCAAGAAGCTGGCTTTGGAATCGGTCTTACTCTGATCGAGTATGACGAAACCTTCTCTTATGGCCGAACTTTTTTCGTGGGGCTTTTAAACACGGCGCTAGTCTCTGTGCTAGGTATTGTGTTAGCTACTGTTCTCGGATTTGTCATCGGTATTGCTCGACTTTCTTCTAACTGGCTAGTTAGTCGATTTGCTGCAGTGTATATCGAGATTTTCCGAAACATTCCTTTATTGTTACAGATCTTCTTCTGGTACTTTGCTGTCCTTCAGGCCCTACCTTCCGCTCGTCAAAGTATGAGCCTAGGTGAAGCTATTTTCTTAAATGTTCGCGGTCTTTACTTCCCTGCTCCAGTGTTTGGAGAAGGCAGTAGTTTGGTGATCGGTGCTTTTATACTCGGCATTATTGCGACCATCATTATTAATATTTGGGCTAAGAACAAACAAAAGCTTACCGGTCAACAAACACCAATGTTTCGTATTGGTTTGAGCTTAATCGTTGTATTACCTGTTGTTGTGTTCTTTGTTATGGGCATGCCTATCACGGCGGAATACCCTGTACTCAAAGGCTTCAACTTTAAAGGTGGTATTAGCATTATTCCTGAGCTCGCAGCTCTGACACTTGCTTTAAGTATCTATACGGCGTCCTTCATTGCTGAAATCGTTCGTTCAGGTATTAATGCTGTAAACCATGGTCAAACCGAGGCAGCAATGTCTCTCGGATTACCTAAATCTCGGACATTAAAACTGGTCGTTATTCCTCAAGCAATGAGGATCATTATTCCACCACTCACCAGCCAATACCTTAACCTGACAAAGAACTCTTCTTTAGCTATGGCGATAGGTTACCCAGATTTAGTATCTGTGTTCGCTGGTACTACGTTAAACCAAGTTGGACAAGCCATTGAGATCATCGCAATGACTATGGCCGTTTACCTGACCTTGAGTTTGGTGACGTCTGCATTGATGAACTTGTACAACAAGAAAGTTGCATTGGTGGAGAGGTAATATGTCACAGCATCAATTTCAACCGGACCTTCCGCCTCCAGCCAATACTGTTGGTGTGGTTGGTTGGTTACGAAAGAATCTATTTAATGGCCCTGCCAACTCTCTACTAACGATTGTTTTAGGCTACTTTGCTCTCTCTCTACTTTGGTATACGTTCGATTGGGCTATTCTCAAAGCAGATTGGGTTGGTACTACTCGCGACGCTTGTTCGAGAGAAGGCGCGTGTTGGGTGTTTATCAGCGTTCGCTGGGAACAGTTCATGTATGGCTTCTATCCTCAAGCTGAGTTATGGCGCCCTCGCCTGTTCTACGCAACTCTGGCAATTTTCGTTGCTTTGCTTGCTTATGAACGAACGCCTAAGCGCCTATGGATTTGGTTGTTCTTTGTGAACATCTATCCTTTCATTGCTGCTGGCTTGTTATACGGAGGTGTGTTTGGACTTGAAGTAGTAGAAACGCACAAATGGGGCGGCCTACTTGTTACGCTGATCATCGCTCTTGTGGGTATTATCGTCTCTCTACCTATTGGTGTGGCGTTAGCTTTAGGTCGACGTTCAGAGATGCCGATTATTCGCAGTATCTGTACAGTATATATCGAGGTATGGCGTGGCGTTCCGCTAATCACTGTTCTGTTTATGGCATCGGTAATGCTGCCGTTATTCTTCTCGGAAGGTGTAGAAACTGACAAGCTTATTAGAGCATTGATTGGCGTTGTCATGTTCAGTGCGGCCTATATGGCGGAAGTTATTCGTGGTGGTCTACAAGCTATTCCAAAAGGCCAATATGAAGCAGCAGACGCGCTAGGTCTTACTTATTGGAAAAAAATGGGGCTTATTGTGCTACCGCAAGCACTTAAGATTACCATTCCTTCAATCGTAAACACCTTCATCGGTTTATTTAAAGATACCAGTCTAGTACTCATCATTGGTATGTTTGATGTACTGGGTATTGGCCAAGCCGCAAACACCGACCCCGAGTGGCTTGGTTTTGCTACGGAAAGTTATGTATTTGTCGCGTTAGTGTTTTGGGTGTTCTGTTTTGGCATGTCGAGATACTCGATTTGGCTAGAGAACAAACTGCATACCGGTCACAAACGATAAACGGAAATTCGAGGACGTATTATGACGCAACAAGAAGATTACATGATCCAGTTAAAGGACATGAACAAGTGGTACGGCGAGTTCCACGTACTGAAAAATATCAACCTTGATGTTAAAAAGGGTGAAAAAATCGTAATTTGTGGTCCTTCTGGTTCAGGTAAATCAACGATGATTCGTTGTATCAACCGATTAGAAGAGCATCAAGCGGGACACATTTTTGTCTCTGGTAACGAATTGACTGAAGACCTGAAAAACATCGAGGCGGTGCGACGTGAAGTGGGCATGTGCTTCCAACACTTTAACTTGTTCCCTCACCTAACGGTGCTGGAGAACTGCACACTTGCTCCTATTTGGGTCAAAAAGATGCCAAAAGAAGAAGCGGAAGCCATTGCGATGAAATATCTTGAGCGCGTTAAAATCCCAGATCAAGCTGACAAATATCCTGGTCAACTATCTGGTGGACAGCAGCAACGCGTAGCTATCGCTCGCTCATTGTGTATGAACCCGCAGGTTATGTTGTTCGACGAGCCAACGTCAGCCCTCGACCCAGAAATGGTTAGAGAAGTACTGGATGTAATGGTAGAACTCGCAGAGGAAGGCATGACCATGCTGTGTGTAACGCACGAAATGGGTTTTGCAAAAGAGGTTGCTGACCGAGTGATATTTATGGATGCTGGAGAGATAATCGAAGAAAACAATCCTGTTGATTTCTTTGAAAATCCGCAATCAGATCGAACGCAAAACTTCCTAAGTCAGATACTTCATCACTGATTGGCTCTTGATAAGAAATGGCGGCTTTTTCAAGCCGCCATTTTTACATTGTTTTGCCATTTGCAACGTAGAAATATCGTGTTACAACTTACTACACACTTAACCAGTTATTTTTATTATGATTTTGTTCAATGACTTGTATTTGTGGACTTGATTTTTCGAACAAACAGCCCCATAAATAGTCATATAAGTAAAAACAATCATCTATGAGGAAGATTATGAACGATCCTATGGTATCTCGCAGTTCATCTCAAGCGAGTGTACTGCAAACTAACAAAGTATTGCGAAATACTTACGCGCTGCTATCTATGACGCTACTTTGGTCTGCGGTCGTTGCAGCATTTTCTATGGCTATGAACCTACCTCGCCCAGGTTTGATTATTATGCTAGTTGGCTTCTACGGTTTGCTTTTCCTTACTGAAAAGAACCGCAACAACAGCATGGGCTTGGTATTTACATTCCTATTTACTGGCTTCCTAGGTTATACAATCGGTCCTATCCTTAACGCTTATGTTGGCGCTGGTATGGGCGATGTTATTGTTACAGCTCTAGGTGGTACTGCTCTAGCGTTCCTAAGCGCATCGGCTTACGCACTAACAACCAAGCGTGACCTATCGTTCCTTAACGGTATGCTACTAGCTGGTTTCGTTGTGCTATTGGTAGGTATGGTTGCAAACATCTTCCTACAAATGCCAATGCTATACCTAGCGATGAGCGGAATGTTTATCCTGTTCTCAACAGGTGTTATCTTGCTTACAACTCAACAAATCGTTCGCGGCGGTGAGACTAATTACATCTCTGCAACCGTAAGCTTGTATGTCTCTATCTACAACATCTTCATCAGCCTACTATCTATCCTAGGCATTATGAACGACGACTAATCAAGTCGCTGGATGTTAAGGAAAGCCCAAGGCAAGTTCTTGGGCTTTTTTGTATCTAAATACTGATTAAACCACCCTACCACTCTTGAAAAAAAGCGTGTAACTAGGCTAACCTTGCCACGTGTTTCAATTACAAGATCAAAAACATGTTTGAATTTAACGGTAAAACCATCGAAACCGACGCCGAAGGGTATTTGCTCAATCATCAAGATTGGGAGCCTGCGATGATCGAAACTCTAGCACAAGATGAAGGTATTGAGCTGACCGATGCACATATAGAGGTTGTAATGTTCGTTCGCGACTTTTATGTGGAGTTTAACACCTCACCTGCGGTACGAATGCTGGTAAAAGCGATGGAAAAGGCACATGGTCCGGAAAAAGGAAACAGTAAATATCTATTCAAGCTGTTCAAAAAAGGCCCGGCAAAGCAAGCTACTAAACTTGCGGGTTTACCAAAGCCTGCAAAGTGCTTATAAGTACTTAGAGAATTTTAAAACCACTGTAAACAGTACTTTGTTCGCAAGGCTCTTTGGTCACCGAATCAACCGTTGCGGTCCTTGGGCCTTGCATTAACCATTCACACAAAGCTTCAACTTTGGCTTGATCACCACACGCAACCACCTCAACCGAGCCATCATATAAGTTTTTAGCATACCCAGTCAGTCCCAATTTTAACCCTTCATGACAAGTGTGGTAACGAAACCCTACTCCTTGAACCATGCCTTTCACAACAACCTTCTGACAAATTTGAGTCATATCTTCTCTCCTGCATGAACAGCGTGCTAAGCTGATTTTAGTCCATCTATACAGTTTCTAAGTCAGGTTAGCGGAACTCTATTTGCATTTGTTTGAATCTTCACACAAAATAGCCAACCTTTTCTCTGTTTCAACTTCGTAAGGCATCCCATGGCTCCAGCTATTCATCTTGTTAAAGGTCGCGACAAGTCACTTCGACGCAAACATCCTTGGATTTTCTCTAGAGGTATTTCTCACGTCGATGGCCAACCGTCACTCGGCGAAACAGTCGACGTGTTCGCTAGCAATGGCGAATGGTTAGCTAAAGCTGCATACTCTCCTAACTCTCAGATTCGAGCACGTGTGTGGAGCTTCGAAAAACAAGATATTGACGTGAGCTTTTTCGTAAGCCGTATCAACCAAGCACAATTACTAAGGGAAGACATTATTGAACGCGATGGCCTGACAGGATATCGCTTGATCGCAGCAGAGTCTGATGGCTTACCGGGTATTACCATCGACCGCTATGAAAACTTCCTAGTTTGCCAATTGCTCAGTGCCGGAGCAGAATTCCAAAAGGATTCCCTTGTAGAAGCGCTTACGCAGTGCTTCCCAGAATGCTCTATTTATGAACGTTCTGATGTATCGGTTCGTAAAAAAGAGGGATTAAAAGAGCGCACAGGCGTACTGCATGGAGAAACACCATCAAAACCAGTCGTCATTGAAGAAAATGGCGTAAAAATTAGCGTCGATATCATTAACGGTCACAAAACGGGGTTCTACTTGGATCAGCGCGATAGCCGGTATCAAGCTCAAAAGTATGTAAAAGATAAAGAAGTACTAAACTGCTTCAGTTATACCGGTGGATTTGGACTTTATGCATTAAAAGGCGGTGCCAAACGTGTCATTAACGCCGACGTTTCTCAACTGGCGCTTGATACCGCGAAACATAATGCCGAGCTGAATGGTTTCACTGAGAAGAAAAAAGCGGTATTCCTCAATGCAGATGTCTTCAAGTTATTGCGTGAATACCGAGATCAAGGAACCAAGTTTGATGTGGTTATCATGGACCCACCAAAGTTTGCCGAATCGAAAGCTCAGCTCAATGGCGCTTGTCGCGGCTATAAAGATATCAACATGCTAGCAATGCAGATCTTGAAGCCCGGTGGTACCCTTTTGACTTACTCTTGCTCAGGGTTAATGGACGGCGCATTATTCCAAAAAATAATCGCAGACGCCGCTGTAGATGCTAACCGTTCTGTTAAGTTTGTAGAACGATTTGAACAAGCTGCAGACCACCCAACAGATACCGCTTACCCGGAAGGCTTCTACTTAAAAGGTTTTGCTTGTAAAGTTCTTTAGACCTAATGCACTCTAGAGTCAAGACTCTACAGCACTTTCTAAGCCATTCTTTTTTAGAAAAGAATGGCTTTTTTGATTGAGCTGTCTCAAAAATAAGACATTTTTTCATTTCCCTAATTGAATTAACGAATTTCTCTACTATTTTCAATAGTATGTGGCAATGTATAACAAAGCTAACATCTAGCCTGTACCTATCCCTCTTTAGGTTCAAGGTGTGATCGAGCTAGGTTGAAAGAACAAGGTTGTGCGCTATAGTAATTCTATGGTGCATTACCTAAGTTTATGACTTGACTCGAATAAATAGTAGTGAGTAGAAGTGATGAATTTGCAAGCTCAAAACCAAAAATCAGCAATTCGTCTAGCCAAGGATTAAGGAGAATAACATTGAACAGGTTCACTCTAACAGCAGCCGCTTGTTTTGTAGCCCTTAGCCTTCCGGTTAGCAGTCAAACATTAGAGCAAGCCGTAGCAAATACACTTGCTACCAACCCTGATATTAAAGCCGCTTATAACGAATACGTCAGTAAACGATATGACGCAGAAGCTTCTGTTGGTGCGTATCGTCCTAAAGTCGATTTGGACGGTGGTATCGGCTACGAAAGAACGGATTATGACCGTGAAAACTCTTTGAACAGTCGGAACGAGAGCTTAACTAGAAAGGAAGTTGGTATTAGTCTTACTCAATTAATTTGGGACGGCAACGAGACATTAAACGATATGGATCGAACTGCGGCGGAAGCAGAGTCCGTGAGATATCAATTACTCGCAGATGCCTCAGACATTGCGCTTGAAGTTGCTCAGATTTATCTCGACGCAACCAAAGCCTACGAAATATTAGCGCTCTCTGAAGCTAATCTAGAAGTACACAAGAAAATATATAAAGACATTAAAAAGCGTGTTGACTCAGGTATTGGTTCAACCGCAGACCTTTCACAAGTCGAAGCTCGTATTGCAAAAGCTCATGGTAACTTACTAGCCGCGCAGAACAACCTTTTCGATACACATACACAGTTTAAACGCCTAGTAGGGCAAGCTCCTTTAGGTCTCAAATATCCTAGAGCTGATGAAGTTGCTATTCCACCAACCGTAGATGACGCACTAAAAATCGCAATGGAGCACCACCCAGTGATCAAAGTCTCACAGGTGGATGTAGACTCTGCTCGTTTCCAATACCAACAAACCAAAGGGGTTAACTACCCTACTTTCTATATCGATGCAGGCCATAACTGGCGCGACGATGCCGGTGGTAATATCGGTACCGATAATGAAACTCGCGCTATGCTTAGAATGCGTTACAACTTATACAATGGCGGCTCAGATTCCGATCGCACTGAAGCTGCAGCCTACCAACTCAACAAAGCCAAAGACTTCCGTGACAGAACCTATCGCATGGTAGAAGAAGGGTTAAAACTCTCTTGGACAGGTTTAGAATTCACCATTCAGCAGCGTGAGTTTTTGTCAGATCACGTCGACTCTGCTTCTGACACTGTTGTTGCTTACCAAAAACAATACAAGATAGGCAAACGTACTCTTCTTGATGTTCTTAACACCGAAAACGAGCTGTTCGAAGCTCGTAAAGGTTATTTAGACGCTAAATACGCTGAGCAGTTTGCTCGCTATCGAGTGATGAATGCTACTGGTGATTTGCTAGCAGCATTACGAGTTGACACTCCAAAAGAGTGGAACGAGAAGGTGGAGTATTAATATGAAACTACAGACCAAATTACTGCTATGTGGCCTTGTTTCTCTGCCGCTTTTTGCATCAGCAACAACGCCTGAAAATGATAAATACGACTACATCGTTACCCCTCTCGCCGATCAAAAAGCCGATTTAATTGACGACGATGGTGATGGCGTTATTAATGCTCGTGACTTATGTATTGCGACACCTGAGGGCGCTGCTTTAGATAACGATGGCTGTGAACAATATGTCGACGTGTCAAATACGATGGCGTTGAGAATTTTGTTTGATAATGCGTCAACATATATCAAGCCAGTGTTCCAAACACAAATCAGCCAAATGGCGGACTTCTTAAAGGAATACCCAGATACCACTATTGAAATTCAAGGCTATGCGAGTGTTGTTGGTAACCCAGAGAAGAACTTGGTACTTTCGAAGAATCGCGCTGAGGTTGTTCGTGAAGCTATCATCAACAACGGCATTGCCCCTGAACGTTTAACTATTGTGGGCTATGGCGATACCCAGCCAGAAGAGCTTGGTGATACCGAGTTTGCACATGCGATGAACAGAAAAGTCGTTGCTTCTGTTGTTGGTTATAAAGGTGAAGTAGAAAAAGAATGGACTATCTTTACTACTATCGGTAAATAGTTCACTCTTCACTCAGTTAAACTAAGAGCGCTATGTATTAGCGCTCTTTTTGTTTTAATTCATTTAGATATTCGGTATCTCATGCTAACCTTGTAGCAATTCTTATTAAGAGTATAAAGTGATGAGTAAATTAACTTCAGATATCGAACAAAACCTTAACCTGTTTATTGAGGAAACCACCAAAAACCAGCTTGTCTGGGGCCTGCGTAATGAAGATGGCTGGTTAGCGTGCGATTCTACTGAGTTCGAAAACACAGAAGTTATGCCGTTTTGGTCGTCTGAGGAAGACGCAAAAACACACAACGTTGAAGAGTGGGCTGATTTTGAAGTGTTACACATCCCACTTGATATCTTTGTAGAAGATTGGCTACTAACTCTCGATGAAGATGGTGTGCTAATCGGTACCAACTGGAACAGTCAGCTAGATGGTAAAGAAATGGAACCATCAGCTATCGCTAAGTTGTACTTAAACGCTAAATAAACGCAAAAAATAGAGGCTTTCAGCCTCTATTTTTTTATTCTGACTTCTCGTTCAGAGAAGCCATGACTTCGGTCTTATTCTCTAAATAATGATTCAGTCCGTTCGATCGAAGATCACAAGATGGACAATCTCCACAACCGTCGCCAATAACACCGTTATAGCAAGTTAACGTCTCTTCTCGGATTAACTGTAGCGCATTAAACTTATCGGCCAGCGCCCATGTCTCTGCCTTATCTAACCACATAAGTGGCGTAACGATATCAAACTCTCTGTCCATGCCTTGAACCAAAGCACTATTCATGGCTTTGATAAAGTCATTTCGACAATCAGGGTAACCAGAAAAGTCCGTTTCACACACACCGGTAATGACTGCTTGCGCGCCGATTTGATAGGCGTAAATACCCGCCAGTGTCAAAAATAGTATATTGCGACCCGGCACGAATGAATTTGGAAGACCATTTTCTTGAAGCTCATGTGAGACAGGAATATCGTCGCGAGTTAATGAGCTAATGGCAAGCTCGTTGAGCAAGCTCACATCCATGACTTTGTGTGCTTTCACATTGAGCTTCTTCGCTAATGTTTCCGCTACTTCAATCTCCAGTTTATGGCGTTGGCCATAATCAAACGTAATTGCGTGTACTTCATCGTACTGCTTAAGTGCTTGGACTAAGCAAGTTGTTGAATCTTGTCCGCCACTAAAAACGACTACTGCCTTTTTCATCAATATCTCCTCGCCCTTTAAGCAATACTTAAATATTTATGTGTTTGAACTGATAAACGCCAGTTTCTCTGAATACAAGTTTCAATACACAGTTCAGTTGCACGTGGCTTCTGGCTGATTGGTTGAAGCGCAATAACCACATCACTGTTTAACTTTACACCCTGTAAAAGCTCATCTAATTGGTCGATGTTCTTTTGCGTCGCGACTGGGTGCTTGATTTCATCAGCACGTTCTAACGACGAAGGAAGTACAGGGAGTTTTCCCTTCATTGCTACCTTTGGTGATACCGTAACCCAGGTTGCTGGCGTGACTCTTATTTCTGAAGTACCGCTGGTCTCGATTTGGCAACGACATCCAATGGCTTCAAAGGCTTCACATAACGCGGTTAGGTCATACTCACAAGGCTCGCCACCAGTAATCACAATGTGCTTTGCGTTGAACTTCTGCGATTGATACATAGCTACAATTTCCGCCGCATCGACATCGCTCCACGTAGGGCTATCACCTTGTTTAGTGATGATTTCTCCAAACGAACGTTCGTCTTCATCATTCGCTTCCCATGTCTGCTTCGTATCACACCACGAACAGCCTACGTTACAAATTTGAAGTCGGATAAATACCGCCGGGACGCCGGTAAACATGCCCTCACCCTGGATGGTTTCAAACATCTCGTTGATTTTAAATCGAGTATTACTCATCAAATCATGCCAATTATATAAGATGAGCAGACCTTAAAGGATGCGACCAAGAAATTCAATACAAACTGTCATACTAAATCTCTGGTAGTGTAACGCGCTTTTTCATATCCTAGAGGCGTTTGATTTATTTCTTTTTTAGGTAAGTAACGTGTATAAACTCATTGCCATCGATATGGATGGAACCCTACTAACATCTGATAAAAAAATCTCTCCGCGTACTAAACAAGCTATCCAAACTGCAAAACAGCAAGGCGTCCAAGTGGTGCTTGCATCTGGTCGTCCACTCAACGGTATGTTAGATGCCCTTAATGAGCTTGGTTTGAACGGTGAAGAAGATTACGTCATCCATTTCAATGGTACCTATGTACAGAAGGTGGTATCAGGTGAAGTACTTCATCAACAAATCATCGATGGTCGTCGCGCCAAAGAAGTAGCGAACCTAGCGAAACAGCTCGGCCTGCATTGCCATGCCTTTAGCCGCGAATTGGGTTTGATTGCTACAGAAGCGAATCCTTTCACAGACCACGAAGCTGAGATCAATAAACTGGACATCACTATCTATGATTTCAATAAGCTAGAGGACGATCATGAGATCATCAAAGCGATGATTGTTGGCGAACCAGCTCTACTAACCGACGGCATCGGTAAAATTCCAGCGCGCTACCATGACGATTATACAATCGTACAAAGCGCCCCATTCTTCCTTGAGTTTTTGAACCCTTTAAGCAACAAAGGTGAAGGCGTCAAAGTTATTGCCGATCACTTAAATATCCCGTACGAACAAACCATGTGCTTTGGTGATGCAGAAAATGACCATCATATGATCAAATTCGCTGGTAAAGGTGTTGCTATGGCGAATGCCATGCCAGAAACAAAATCTATCGCCGATTACATTACCGACAGTAATGACGACGACGGCGTGGCTAAGGCCATTGAAAAGTTTGTGCTATAGTCTTCATTGCATTGACTAGATAACATACTGTTTTAAGGAAGAAATATGACTTATCGCCTCCTACTTAACGGAAAGAAAGCTGCTCAAGATGATATTAGAGAAGCCATTTATCAACTCCGTGGTGAAGGTTACCCTTTAGAAGTCCGTGTGACTTGGGAAGGAGGCGATATTGAAAGATTAGTACAAGAAGCGGCTGCTCAAGGCGTCTCTCGGCTCATTGCTGGAGGTGGCGATGGAACCATAAACGAAGTAGTCGATGCACTTCTAAAAAACAATATCACCGCAATGGAAGTTGCGGTTTTGCCACTTGGAACCGCTAACGACTTTGCGACTGCCTGCTCCATCCCAACCAATTCTGCTTACGATGCCCTGCTGTTAGCTGTTTCTGGAACGTCTAAGCCAATTGATGCTGCAAGAGCGAATGACCGTCACTTTGTGAATATCGCTACAGCGGGGTTTGGTGCACAAGTTACCGCAAACACACCTATTGCCCTAAAAAATTTCCTTGGTGGAGGAGCCTACACGCTCGCAGGCCTCGTTCAAGCCATTAACTTCCAACCTTTTAAAGGCACGGTGAAGTTTGATGGTCAAACTGTCACAAGCAATGTGGTTGTCGGCGCTATTTGCAATGGCAGAATGGCCGGTGGTGGCCAAGCACTCTCTCCAACCTCCTTTATCAACGACGGCTATTTAGATGTGGTGTCGCTTGAGGAATTCACCCCCAGCGATATTACTGCCGTAATTGAGGAACTAATGCAAGATGATGGTTATAGTGGAACGTTCGTTAAACGTAATCAGGTAAAAACCATTGAATGGATTTCCGATGGTATCATGCCTGTAAATTTAGATGGTGAGCCTATCGAAGCTACCAATATCGAGTTTTGTGTGCTGCCGAACACAATCCAATTGGTTTTGCCAGAGCACTGCCCAATGCTAGTGAGTCACTGATTTTCAGCTTAATGCAAGTAACAAAAAAGCGACCATTTCTGGTCGCTTTTTTTAATCTACTCAACACTACTTGATGTTAAGGAATGCTGCACCACGAACACCACCTGAATCGCCGTGCTTCGCTTTTACGATTTTCGGGCACTTCGCCACAGACATTAGATATTTAGGGATGCGCTTAGGCATTTCTTCATAAATAAGGTCGTAGTTAGACAGACCACCGCCTAAAGTAACCACATGCGGATCGTTGCCCGTGAAGATGTTAGCGAAACAAATAGCCAACAGTTCCATGAACATATCAACGAACTCAATAGCATCAGCGTCACCGGCTTCACGTGCTTTAATTATGTCGATTGCTTTCTTCTTCTCGCCATAATAATTTGCATAAAGTAGCTCGAACCCACGTCCAGATAGGTAGTTATCTAAACACCCTTTCTTACCACACCCACAATCAAGAAGCGGTGCTTTTTCACCAAGGTGGAACCAAGCATCAATAGGCAGTCGCATATGGCCTAGTTCACCGGCTACGTGGTTGCGACCAGAGAACACTTTGCCTTCGTAGATCAACCCACCACCAAAGCCAGTTCCAAGAATTAGACCCATTACAGATGGAGCATCTTTCAGTTCGTCATCCCATGCTTCAGACAATGCAAAGCAATTTGCATCATTCTCAAGTTTCACTTCGCGACCAATCTTCGCTTCTAGGTCACTACGCAGAGGTTTGCCTTTCGCACATGCAATGTTTACGGTGAGTACAGTTCCGTCGTCAGCGTCTTCCATACCAGGCAGACCAAGACCTACTTTACCTTCGGTTCCAAGTTCTGCATCGTACTTAGCCACTAAACCTGCTAGGGTCTCTACTAGTAGCGGATAATCATCGCCTGGTGTAGGTACACGTTCTGTCGCAACGCGTTCAAGTTTTTCATTAAATGCACCAAATTCAATTTTAGTGCCACCGACATCAAAGCCGTAATACATGCAACTCTCCTTGCTAACCTCAACTTGAGGCAAAAAATAGATAACTGTTGGCATTATCCATATCCCTACCCCCTCAAACCGTGACGTAGAGCGGATTTATGCCCTTGTTCGAACTGCTTGTTCAACAAGCCATCACATTAGAACTGGAACTTTAGAGCGAGTTCTCGTTTTTTATTAGACCTATGAAATTATTCAGTGCTGGTCGCGACAAATCTGGAGAGAGACGCGTTTTGCTCAACATGTAACTTTCGCGGAAAACCGCGAACCATTCTCTCAATATCATCGAATGACGCAATGACCCGAATTGCTCAAAGACAATACTCGCAACTTCTGCGGTAGCAAGATGATCTTCGTTCTCTGACTTTCGCATCATATAGTTAGACAAAGCATCAGGCTTAATCGAACACACAGGGAACTGATTGAGATATGGTGACTTTCTAAACATACGTCTAGCCTCACGCCAACTGCCATCCAAAAGGATAAACAAGAGTTTCTTAGTTCCCTCTACTTCGAACTGGTTTTGGTCGATTAAACGCTTTTTATCATCAACATAATCTTCTGGAAAGATTATGACGGGTTGATAGGTCTCATCTTTTAGCAGTGCAAGGAGTTCTGGTTGAGTTTCAGTTCGATGCCAAGGAAACGCATAACCTTCTTCGACCGTATCAAGTATCAGGCGGCCTGTATTACTTGGCTTCAGAATTTCCGCATCAGAAACCAACAGCAATACTGCAAAGTCATTGCTCGGTTTTGGCTGGTACTCACAAATACAATACTGTTGCGCAATTTGGCAGCTTTTACAACGTATGACTTTCGCTCCACGAGCATTAAATGGTTTAGTTGCCGCGGCTAGGCGCTCATCGTACATTTTATGGAAGGCGTGACGTCTCATTTTCATGGTATTCTAGCGAAAGGTGGCGGGATTCTACTCTGGTACACTTTGTAAGTAAAAGGAAACCCTATTCAATGGAACACAGTGACTCTATTCGATTGTCGATCTTTCTCTCTGTACTCATAATTTGTGCGGTGTGGGAATGGTGTGTACCTAGAAAACAACGTACAAGGACACGACGTTTGCGTTGGATTAACAATCTCAGCCTAGTTGGCCTTAACTCTCTAATTCTCGCCTTAGTCATGCCACTTCTTGCCATAGAAGCTGCACTCTTTGCTCAGAAACATAGTATTGGGCTTTTTAACCAGTTCGAAGTGAGCTCATGGTTAATTGCCCCACTTTGCGTAGTGCTGTTGGATGCAGCAATCTACTTTCAACATATAGTCTTTCATCGCGTTCCAATCCTTTGGCGATTGCATAGAATGCATCACGCTGATCGGGATATCGACGTCACCACAGGTTCTCGATTCCACCCTATTGAAATCATCCTCTCCATGTGGATAAAAATAGTGATCGTTATTGCCTTAGGCGTACCTCCAATCGCAGTACTTATTTTCGAAATTGTACTCAATGCCAGTGCGATGTTTAACCATAGCAACGGCAAGTTGCCTTTGAAGTTTGATGCCTTGCTGAGAAAAGTTATCGTAACACCGGATTTTCACCGTATTCATCACTCGGAGATCGTCAAAGAAACGCATTCCAACTTTGGCTTCTTTCTATCCATCTGGGACATCTGGTTTGGAACTTATCGTGCTCAACCTAAGTTAGGGCATGAGAGCGTGGTAATCGGTATTCCAGCCTTTGTCGAGCCAAGAGAACAAAGGTTGGACAAACTGCTTACCCAACCTTTTAGGAACGATGAGAACGACGCTAGTCATTCTCAGTAGAACTAAGCTTGGTTCAATTGATATTTATGTAACATCGATTGCTGGTGGCCCGCAATTTCCGCTACTTGCTCAGCACTTTCTACCATGGACTCCAACTGCATACTCGAATGCTCACCTTGCTCAGTAACTTGAACGATTGAGCGCCCCACTTCAGCCGTGGCACGCTCTTGTTGTTCAGTAGCCACAGAAACTTGCTCTGCTCTGTTACGGATCTGATTCACCGAATGGGCAATGTCAGTAAAAGACGTTTTTACTCGCTCGCTAGACTCCAAAGCAAAAGACATTTCTTTGCGTGACTCGACAACCGATTGACGTGAGCCTTGGGCTGCTTGGATGAGCTCCGACATCATTTTTCGAATATTTGTGGTTTGTGCAGAAGTATCACTAGCGAGTTTACGAACTTCGTCCGCTACAACAGCAAAACCTCTGCCCTTCTCGCCAGCCCTTGCAGCTTCAATAGCCGCATTTAATGCTAATAGATTTGTGTTATCAGCAATCCCACTGATCATATCCACCATCTCTTGTATCTGCTTCACTTTGCCATCTAGCTCAGTCATTGACGCTTCATTGTTGCCTAACGTCGTATCCAACATATGAAGTCGTTCTTGGTTGTCAGATACCGCTTCCAAACCAAGGTTGGCATAACTATCCGCTTGTTGAGAATCGTTAAACGACGCGGTCGTCACTTGAGCTATCTCGTTAATCGATGCTTCCAGTTCTGTAATCGTTGTCACCATGCTATCTAGGGAGGCATTTTGTGAACGCAAACTCAGACGAGTTTCCTCTGCCGCACCGTGACTTATCTCCGCCGTTTGATAGAGTGTTTCACAGTTTCTCGTTACCACTTCAATTGAATCATGGGTCGACTCGATCACTTGGTTCAACTTTCTGGCGATATCTTGCATTTCAGCAGGACCCGCTAGCATCACTTTGCCCGTTAATTCGTATTCTGTGAGCCCTTTCAATTGAGAGATGATGTTCTTTAAAGGTCGATTTATCCATCGACGCAGAGAGAAGAAGATTACAACGATTGTTGCAATTAGAAACGTTGTAGCAGTAATTAACCATTGTGAGGTTGTATCAAGAGTATAATTCACTACGGCTTGACTATCTTTTATTAGTGTCGCGGCAGTAGCAGAGATTTGCTGTAGAAGTTGTACCGTTTCGTCGGCTAGCACAGCAGCGCGCTCCAACTCCAGTTTTTGCTTTTCGACCACTTCGAGTCTGTCGAGTATTTGACTTAATACACCGCCTTGCTTAAATCCGTCTTGAACCATTTCATATGGTGCAATAAGACTGGCAAACTCTTTGACTTCAGGGTGCCAATCAGAGAAGTCTGCAAATGCTAGATTGATTCCAGCGATTCGATTACGCATTTCACGATATTCACTTTTCGCTTTACTCAGTTCTTCTTGCATCATCATGACCAAGAACGTGCTCTCCATTGAGCTGGCACTCGCAATAAATCTACTCGCCGCATCTGAAGACAATGGATTGTCTTGAGACAGAATTAGGCTAATACGGTTCATTTCCGGGCCAATAGAACTTAACCCATAACGGAATCCCGTCACTTGCTTATCTATACCAGCTTTCATTGCAATGAGTTGAGACTGAAACGCCAATACGGACTCAGTAACGGATTGCAGTTCGGCTATTTTTTCGCTGAGTTGAGCTCTTTGCTCTTTACTCACTGCGCTATCGATCTCTTTTGCAATCTCGAACAGACTATTGACCCTAGCTTCACTATGGCTAGTCAACAGCTTGATACGTTCCTGGATAACATTTAACTCTGCCTGAGAAGATAACTGGCTACCGTAGTTCAGTAACTTTACTTGTTCCAACGTATCCTGTGTTAGGGCTGCATTATTCATTGCTAGAGGGAGTACGCGGTCCGATAAATTATCGAATTGACGTTTTACTTGTGTTAATCCATTTGAACTTAGCCGGCTTAGAGCAATAAAAAAGATACAGATTAAAATGAATATTGCGCTGAGTGAATGAATTATTGAGGTTGGACGTTTTCGTTGTGTTGACGATGTCATAGCGATTCCGTTGCATCAATCGTAAAATTGCGACCAAATTTTGCGGATAAATAGTACAAACCGTTAATTTGGTATAAAATTATTCGGAAATGGTAGAGGCCGTTAATGACATATTTATTACACATAAATGTAAGCAGTGTGACAGATGAAAATTGTTAAATTATTGATTCCATACGGTATAGTGGCATTATTGACGGCTTGTTCGAGCCAACCAAGCCAAGCACCGCACACACAAGTTAATTATAGAAGTGCTGAAAATGCACCATTTTTGGCTGAATACAAGAAATGGCAAGGCGTTCCTTATCGACTTGGTGGCACCAATTATTCTGGCGTCGATTGCTCGGCATTTGTGCAGGCTGTCTATCAAGATGCTTATGCTGTTAGCTTACCCAGAACCACTGCGCAGCAAGTTAAAATAGGTCACAAAGTAGCTTACAATAATGCTCAAAGCGGTGATTTAGTGTTTTTTAAAACGGGAAGAAAAACTAGACACGTGGGTATTTATTTAGGTGGGAATACATTTATGCATGCCTCAACATCTAAAGGTGTGGTCCTTTCTCGACTCGACAATCCTTATTGGGCATCAACATTTTGGCATTTTAGAAATATTCAGTAATAGAATGCCTCCCTCTCAAAGGAATAAAATATCCTGAGAGGGAACGATCCTTTTGTTAATTTCTTTAATCATATATTGCAACAGCAGTATCAAATAGATTTTTGACTAACGCTATATACTCTTCAAGAAATGCAACCTGCTCATTGGTGGCCGGCTTGTTCCAAACTCCAGCCAATACTTCTTCCAAGTCTTGAATCACTAAGTCTACTTCTTTTAGCAACTTAAATCGCACACTTGAATGCAGCTCTGGGTTTTGTTCAAACAACACCATAATGTTGGACGCGACCATGTCCGTAGACACATCTTCTAATGTTTCTTCGCCCGTATCTCCAGAAGTTGAAGTGAATACATCGAGATTCATGGCGAGATGTTCGATTAATGCCTGATAGCCGTCAGTATCTACAACCACGACTGAACTCCTAGCAATTGTTTAAATGACAAGAACTTAAACATAGCAAACCTAGTTCACGTTTGTAAGAACTAGTGCGAAAAATCGCGCTGCACGTCAATGATTCTGTGCGCTGGCAGTATGTTATGTAGTCAATATTGTTCTACACTAGCCATAGATTGGCAGACGGGAGTAACTTATGTGGCAAGCGATTTCAGATCAGCTATCCGATGCACTCATGTTCAACTTTTCTATCAAAGAACGTGTCAAAATGAGCGGTGGCGATATAAACCAATGCTATATGATTAGCGATGGTGATCAGCGTTACTTCGTGAAAACCAATCACAAAGACTTCCTTGCTAAATTTGAGATTGAGGCGGATAACCTCAAAGCACTCCATGACACTAATACGGTTCATGTACCCGAGGTGGTGTTAATTAGCAAAACTAAAGAATGCGCGTTCATCATTCTTAATTACATCCCGGTCAAACCTTTAGACGTGAGTACTGCCAGTCATCAATTTGGCATTGAGTTGGCGAAACTGCACAAATGGGGCGAACAAGCCGAATTTGGCTTTGATCGAGACAATTACATTGGTGCTACTTTACAACCTAATCAGTGGCATAAAAAATGGTCGCGCTTTTTCTCTGAACAACGTATAGGCTGGCAACTACAGTTACTTAAAGAAAAACAAATCAGCTTTACCGATATCGACCAGTTTGTCTCCCTTATCAACGAGCAGCTCTCTGGCCATAACCCTAAACCTTCTTTGCTGCATGGCGACCTTTGGAACGGCAACGTTGCTAACTCAGCCTTTGGGCCTATTTGTTATGATCCCGCCAGTTATTGGGGAGATCGAGAGTGCGATCTTGCCATGACAGAGCTTTTTGGTGGTTTCAAACAGGAATTTTATGACGGTTACGAAAGCGTACTGCCCATCGAGCCCATGTATGAGTATAGAAAGCACATCTATAATCTCTATCATGTGCTCAATCACTGTAATCTTTTTGGCGGTAGCTACCTAGACCAAGCTGAAGAGCTGATCTCAACGATTCATGCCTCTTAGAGGTTTACTCGACCTTCATCTCTTTTTCTAATATCTCAAGCAGCGAGGCGAAGCCAACGTCATGCGGCTCAGGTGACACACCACTCGAATTAAGCCAGTTGGTGATTAAGCCAACGGATTTAGCGGGTACTATGTCCTTGTCCCTTTGATCACCTGTCATCGTCAATTTGTTTGCCGGGATACCTAACTTGCCTGCGATGAGCCGATAGAATTCTGGGTGATTTTTAGAAACGCCAAGATTGTTAAAACAGAAGTAGCCTGTGATGTATTGAGCCAAACCACCACGTTCAAACGCCTGTTTTATCTCGATTTCATTAGAATCCTGTGCATTGGTCGCAACATAAATGGGATACCGCTTAGAAAGCGCTGACAACAACTCCAATGCACCAGAAACTACTTCAACATTTGGCCAATCACACATTTTTCCAGTTTGTGTAGGGTCATCGACCATTAGAGTGTCACCCCAATCAAACAAGTACACTCGGTCTCGGCTCAACCAACACTTGTGGAGCTCTTGCCACTCTTCACGCAGGACTCCGTACTTTATCGAATCAAAGTACTCACCTAAGTAATAGCGAACTTTGCGCAGCCTCGCCTCTTGCGTCATTCCAAGTTTCTCAGCACATCGCATCATTCCGGGGTTTCCAGACCAAGTAGTAAAGCCTACTCGCTCGATCTCCAATGTTGCGAAAAGATGCTCAACCCATGGAATCAGAGCTTTCAGTCCAATGCCTCTACCCCAAAGTGATGAGTCGTAAATGGCCACACCAGCTTCAAGCCAACGCGTGTTTTCATCTTCCCAGTAATAGCTAACACTGCCGATTGCTCGCCCCAAATAATCTATAACCAAGCCTTTGTCGCCTGCTAAGAACTTTTGGAACTGTTGTTGCTTAAATTCAGATAGTGTTGGCCGAACATAACCGAAGTATGGGCCGTTGTATTTCGTCCACTCTTCGTCAACCGTCATAAGTTGATAAAGTGGCTCTAGATCTTCGGCTGACGCTTTGCGTAAGGTAATATCCTGAAACCTTAGTTTGGTATTGTTCATCCAAATCCTCGCCTAATCATTAAGATATTTCCAGCTATCTGCGCCATCAAAATAGCGAATTTGTATGTTATTTATCTCTTCTGGGGTCACCATTTTGAAATTGATGGCTACTTTCTGGGTTGGCGATTTATCCGTTGAAGTGTAATGCGTCACACATCCGCATTCGGGACAGTGGTGAAAGTCGATAAAACCATCACCCCATTGATACGCCGTCGTAGGTTGCCGCAATACTGACACCGTCACTGAATCAGACTCATAATAACCCCATAATGTCCCATAACGTCGACATACAGAGCAGTTGCAACTTGTCAAACTCGTCGGCCAGTTGCCAAAACTGAGAGTAATATTTCCGCAATGACATTGCGCGTTATAGTGAGGCATTACTTCTTCCTTGTTTAAATTAGCGATATCTAGCTAGGTTACAAAATTAAGCTAAGGGCGATGGATAACATAATAGCACCAACAAAGAGCTCCAATACTTTCCATGATTTTGGTTTATGGAATATAGGTATTAGCAGTCGAGCACCATACCCCAAGGAGAAAAAGAATACGAAGGAAGCAATCACGGCACCGAGCCCAAACGATAACTGATTCGGAGCATATTGGGTGGAAATAGAGCCTAGCAAAACAACGGTATCTAGATAGATATGTGGGTTTAGCCAAGTTAGCGCTAAACAAATCAAAATGGTTTTTAGCAAGCTTGAACTTGAATCCCCTTTAGGGTCGAGTTGGTGTTTGCTGTTGAAAGCAGAACGCAAGCTTTGGATTCCGTATACAGTAAGAAAAGCAGCCCCCGCATAACGAGCTACTATTTCTATTTGCGGAAACCGTTCAATAATGACACCGAAGCCACCGACACCTGCAGAAATGAGAATGGCATCAGAAACTGCACATACAGAACACACGGCAAATATATAGTGTTTCTTTAGCCCTTGTTTTAGAACAAACGCATTTTGAGCACCAATTGCAAGTATCAACGACAGACCCAAGGAAAAGCCTGTCAAAAAAGTCGTTACATCCAAGTAAACCTCTCAATCCTTTATCGAGGAGAAGTTATCTTGTAACGCGTAATTAATTGAATTTCAAGCTATGTTTCGTTCTCGTGTCTTACCGTTACGAACACATCATCGCTATCTAATGTGACCTCAAACAATATTGGTCGACAACATACATAGCAGTCTTCAATATACTCTTGCTCATCAACGGAACAGTCGATTGAGGTTTCAAAAGCCTCCCCGCAATACGGGCAGTTTACTCGCCACTCTTTTAATGCTTCCATCGATAACACTCATGGTAGGTTTTATCAAAGTGTAGAATCGTAAAAAGAGATACTCAAATATGGCAGTCAGAGATATCTATCGCCAAAGGTGCTCAATACTAACGTAGTGCTGCTACTCATATCATAATCTTGATAAAACTAACGACGCTTTTTTGTATGCCACGCCTTTTTTGTAAAAGATGTCTCCTTCAATAACCATTCCAAATCTCTTATAGAAATCGAACGCAGACTCCCTCGCATCGCACCAAAACACCTCAATCTTTTGACTTTCGAGCATGTTCAAGACAAACTCGATGACCTGTGAGCCAATACCCTGACCTTGGTAATCAGGAAGCGTTGCAAATTTACGCAACCTACCTTGATTACCATCAATGAATATCGAAGCAACACAGACCAAATTATCATCCACAGATGCGCCGATATGTATCGCTCGGTTATCTCCTTCTACCAGCGAACTCTCTATTGGTAAATCGGGCCACAGAACGTGCTGACGAATAGGTAGGACCTGTTCGAGTTCGACTAAAGATATTTTCACCACGTTATTATTACCTACTTTTTAATTTAACCAAGCAAGAGTTGCGGAAAGTAGCAGAGGGAAAACGCCTGCAACAAACAAAGAAAAACCAAAAGAGTAGTTTTGTCGATAGTGCTTATGTTTTTCAGCTTCAAGATTATGGTCTCTAACCATTGCTCTCGTCTTTTGTGACACAACATCGACGTCATAGGTTCGGCTTCTTCTTCCGCCATCCCAAACCAAACCAGCCACGCCCCATAACACGATAGCGACGTAAAATGAGAAATCAGAAAGTTCGGATGTTTTCAACATAGGGAAAATGTAGCCAGCTATGCAGACCACAATCCCCGAAATTATATTCGCTATGAGAACGAAGCGAAATAAAGAGCCCATATTCAATAGGCTTCCTTCAGTTCAATGGCGCTCATCTTGTCAGCAATTTGGTCATAAACACACTATTAGGATCGAGCGAATAGCTAGCAAATGGTTCACACTCTACAAAACCATCTCTTTGATATAGGTTTCTTGCTGGTTCGAAAAACGCTTCTGTTCCTGTCTCTAAGCTTAGTCGGGTCAAGCCGTTTTCTTCGGCCATACTGGTTAAATGAGCAAGCAACTTACTTGCGACTCCCTTTCCACGAGCATTCTCTGTCGTGCGCATCGATTTTATTTCACCATGTCCCGACTCAATGGTTTTTAAGGCTATACATCCTGCCAAATCATCTTCTAACCATGCAGTCCAAAACGTAATCTCTGGCTGACGTAGAGCGTCAAGATCAAGAGCATGGACACTTTCTGGAGGAGAGGTCGCGTACATGTCATCCAAATGAGCCTGTAAAAGGGCTTTTATTTCTGGACCCGTTAAATCATCCTTAATTATTTTCACTTTCTCTCCTTAACTAGATTTACAATATTGGCTTTCCACGTAGGGACTTCTTCTGCCCTTGTTTCTTCTTATTATCCACTCGTCTTATTTGCGATGAACGAGTTGGCTTTGTTGCACGACGTTTCTTTTGCACGACCATCACTGACCGAATCAAATCAGCTAGCCTCGCAAGTGCGTCTTCCCGGTTTTTCTCTTGAGTACGATGTGATTGCGCTTTAATCACAATGACACCTTCCTTAGAGATTCTAGAGTCGTTGCTTGCAAGCAAACGTTCTTTATATATCGCGGGTAGTGTCGAGCGTCTAATATCAAAACGTAGATGGATAGCAGAGGACACCTTGTTAACATTCTGACCACCACTCCCCATCGAACGAATTGCATTTAGCTCGATTTCCCAATCTGCCAACGTTACCGTATTAGAAATCTGTAACATGCTGAATTTAAACTGAGTAATCAAAGACTATAATGTCGTCTAAAATCGGTCTGAACACCGATTTTAGAGCATCATGTTCGGGGTGAGGCAGATAGTTCTGTCGACCATTTTCATCCTTGAATGTCATCATTACGCTGTGCGTATAGGATTTATTTTTACCTTCAGGGCTATCGTTCACACCCCACTCTACCGCTTCTACTCCTGCTATTTTGCTTGGCATAGCCTCAAACAAAGCCATAAGCTCGTTAATGCTTTGCTCTGTTGCTTTTTCGTTGAATCGAATCAACAAGATATGTCTAATCATTACTAGAGTTCTACTTAGCGAATCAATCACTCGATACTACAGAAATTCAACCACAGTGACTAGACAAGGACATTTTAGTAGTGCCCCATTCCGCCATGAAAGCCGCTAAAAATACCACCAAATATCATACCAAAGAGGCTAAATATCAACCCAAGGATGATCATAGCTGGTATTGATGCGATGGCGAACTTGACCATAAATATCACCATGGATAGAAATGGCATTTTGATGTCTACGACTGTCACCTCACTATTCTTTGTATTTTCTTCCGTCATAATCGTACCTCTGAGCTTCTATATTCAACTTATTTAATAACCAATATTACAGATAATAAAAAGGCTCTAATTTATGAAATTAGAGCCTTATCAATGAATAATTGTCTTGATACTAAGCGTTAGACTCAGACGTCAATTTATCCACCATATGTAAATGCACGTCTTGTTGAGGGAAAGGTATAGAAATGCCCTCTTTATCAAAGCGTAATTTAACTTCTTTAGTCACATCCCAATACACATCCCAGTAATCATCTGTTTTTACCCAAGGTCGAACGATGAAGTCTACTGATGAGGTATTCAGTGTATGAACTCGAATGTTAGGCTCTGGTGATTTAAGAACCGCAGGATGCGCCTCGATAATCTCGTGTAAAACAGATTCAGCTTTGAGTAAGTCATCTCCATAACCAATACCAAACACCATATCCACTCGACGAGTGCGCTCGTGAGTAACGTTTTTGATAACGTCTCCCCAGATCTTACTGTTAGGAACAATGATGATTTGGTTATCAAAGGTGCGAATCGTGGTATTGACCAAACTCATATGGCTTACCTTGCCATCTACACCACCAGCAAAAACAAAATCACCAACATCAAATGGGCGGTAGATAAGAAGCATCATACCCGCTGCGAAGTTCGACAATGTATCTTGTAGGGCAAAACCAATAATCACACCCGCGATACCAAAACCCGTCAGGATAGGCGCTAAGTTAAGCCCTATCTGTGACAGCCCAACCATGATACCGATAATCCAAACAATATTGCCCGACATAGACACAAAGAAGTTTTGCATCAAGTGAGAGAGCTTCAAATTCTTGTTATGAACTGCTTTTGTCACAATCTTTCGCACCAGCTTTACAATCGCACGTGTTACGAAAAGAATAAGAATGAAAATAAACACTTGGAACAGTTGCTGCGGCGCATTATCGCCTAACCAATCGACGGCGGCACTCCACCAATGGCTAAGCAGCGAAATCAACACTTTTGAGTCCAAAATGTCTTGAGTGATATTGCCAGTAACAGAGAATACTTGTCTTTTATACTCAGAGGTTTCTAATCCAACATCATCACCCAGAACGATTAAATTGCGCAGACTGTCAGTTTCAATGCCAATACGCTGCTTGAGCACTAACTGACTAGTTTGAAGCGCGGCTTTGTCTCCTTCTGGCGCCGATGCCAACTGAGAATTGATTGCCTCCACCTGTTGATTGAAATATTCAATCGACGCTGACGTTAACCTCAAATTCTTCGCTACTAGCACTTCAAATTTTGCTTCACCACTTTCGTCTGGTACTCCTAACTTTTTTAACCAAGTTAGATTTTGCCAACCCGCGTTAAAGGTTGCACTTAGGTACTCTTGAACTTCGCTATAAGTATTAAGGATAGAGAGTTTGTTCTCGGCCTTTGCACTATTAAATTGCTCACTAACAGTTTTTAGCTTGTCTTCTAGGTAAGTTTTCGCACCTTCAGTATACTTCTGTTGGAATCGCACCTGCTCAATGAGCATTTCTTTAGGTAAGCTTTCTGATTCAACGGCTTTTCCAATTACATCTCTTAGTTCATTATTTTTATTGAACAGTCGAAATTGAATAGCATCCTTTTGGTCGCCACTTGACGCCTTTAAGGTTTCAGAAAGATCGCGTATTTCAGCGTTAATATTGTCCAAAGCGACTTGTGCTTTAGAAGAAACCTCTGTCTGCGATTCTGTTTGAGCTTGGACGCTACCACTTAGTAGCGACAGTAACAATATGAGAAAAGCAACCGTGGTATTGGCCCTAAAAGATTGAGGGAAACAAACACTCATTCACAACTCCCTGAAGGTGTTAGGTTTAGATTAGTTGATTTAATGATAGGTCATAAAACCATTTATACACTCATCTCTAGATAGAGATTGATGACATGATCACCAATACATCATTGTTCGGTGTCATATACATGAAATCTCTTGACTATGCTTAGGTAGATTCTGACAACACCACTGTGAGATTCGAAGCCTATACGCTTTGACCTTATCAAATTATAAAACGTCAAGAATTTACCTAACGGCCATTGTTAACAAATAGTGTTCTACTCTATTATGCATGCCAAAGATTAGTTCGATTCATTTCATTACAAAACGATGAGGAAATAACATGAAGTTTCGCCGTTTATTATTTCTAACTACTATTCTCATCGCCAGTGGATGTTCATCATTGAGTGAACAACAAAAATTGGCCGAGCGGAATGAACTCGACGCCATGGCGCAAACCACTATATCGGAGTTGCTAAAAAAAGAACCGCACCTGCAAGCTCAAATGAATGAAGCATTGGCCTACGGTGTTGCAAACATGAAAGTAACCAAAGTACCTGTTGTGGGTGTCGGTGGCGGCGAAGGCGTAATGGTAATAAAAGGCACTGAGCCACACATCTACTTTACGGTTAAACGACTCGATTTCGGCGCTGGTTGGGGTGCTCGTTCATACAAGGTGTTAATTCTTCTAAACACACAAGAATTGGTCGATGATTGGAGAGACGGTGAGTGGAAATTTGAAATCGGAGCGGAAGCCTCTGCAGGCAGCGCCGCAGCACAAGGATCTTCTGGTGATATGAACCCCGAGTTCACTTTACATGTACTTTCTGACGGCGGAGCATCAGCAACAGTAACAGCCAGAGTTATTCGCGCTAAAGTAAACCAGTCGCTTACTGACTAGCCTAGCCTATCGAATGCCACGAGTAATCACATCATAGTTGCGTAGCAAATAATCAATATCGTTGATATAGCTGCGCCTATGACCTTCCTCTATGCATTGCTGCATACCTTGATCACCTGCATCGACCCTGTGTTCCATAAAGCTGACTAGATACCTCAAACGAGACACCATCGTTTCAACCAATTTCAATCGGCTTACTGCATCTATTTCATACGCATCCAAATACGTTTTTGCTCGACGGATTTGTTGCTCAATATCACCGAGTTTATCTACCGAGTTGGTTTTGAAAGGTGCCCAGCAATAGACAGAATAAGATAAGTCCCATAACCTTGAGCCAGGATGAACGGTATCAAAATCAAATACCCCGGCGACGTTATTCGCTTCTAATGCCACGTTGTAGGGCGCAAAGTCCCCATGACACATGACTTGATAATCGGTGTCTGAGCTCAACATCCAATCTAAACTTGCGACATCATACTGCTCAATAAATCCCACACTCGCGTCATGAAGCCGCCTTTGCAGTCTCGCCGCTGTTTCCAATGCCTGTACACTGGCTATTTCCTCAAGTAACGGGTAGTTAAATGTCTTGCCTTTGACCAATGAAAGTGTCTCATTATCGTTATCCAGAGCGAGTACTTTAGGTACGCCATGAAAGCCTTGCAGCTCTAAAAACTTAAGGAAAATATGTACAGAACGAGACCACGGACTTGCAGGTCTAATAACCGTGTCGGTCTTTACTACAATCGGGCTCATTGATTCCACTCATTAAGGTTTAAATTAGATATCGACGTTTGCAGAGGCATTGAATGAATACATTTTTACTTCTTTGCGCACTTCCCATCCCATAGAACGATAAAACTCTTGTGCAGCCTCGTTGTCAGCTTTAACAAATAAGTGCGTTTTCTCGATACCAATTTGAGCAAAAGAGTCCGTCACTTTCTCCACCAACGTTTTACCTATTCGCTTTCCACGATGCTGGGATGCAACCGCCAGATGCTGCAGGTAGCCACGTCTCCCATCTGTTCCGGCTAAGACAGCACCCACTACTTCTCCATGTAGGATGGCCACAAAACTCATATTCGGATTTTTATCTAGATAAGCAATGATGTTGTCGCGGCTATCCGCCTCTCGAATCACCATATGATCAGTTTGCTGCCACAAGGCCATCACGTTATCGTAGTCGGCGATTTGCATCTCGCGGAAAGTTACGCTCACTTGAGTTACTCCTTTATACTCAGGTCATTCTTATTGTCTAAAACCTTCCGTCAGGTACAAGGATATTTAGACTCCATTTCTGCTACTGCTTTAACAAGCAGTAGCTCTAGATCTTTCAGGTGGACTTTTGATAGGTTATTTATGTAAAGACTCGACTTTGCCGTTCTAAACTGGCCATGTTTTTCTAGTTCGTGTTGGAGATTGTCATAGCCTTGCATGATGTATAGGGTCAGATTCTGTTTCTGTGGCGAAAAGCCAGTCATCATCCAAGAGTACGTTCCACGAGTGTTAGTGTAACGGTATTCACCAAAGCCGATAATGCTTTCTCCCCACATAACAGGTTGTCGAACAGTCACATTAGTAAACATTGTGAGCAAAGTCTCAGCATCTCGCCTTCTTTGTTCATTCTTAACCAATTCAATAAAAACACAGGGGTCTTCCGCTGTAGGACGAGATTTTAGCGTACTCATCGTTATTTATTATTAGATGGTACCGCGTGTTTTCATATTGCACGAACTACATGAATTCATGCTTGTAGTCATAAAAATCCATAATATGTTTCAATGCCCAATCTCGATAACGGTCCGCCTCAATAAGGATATCGTGCTTCGCGTGAGGGATGGTCAATAGTCGAGAGCTCGTACACTTTTCATTAAACAAATCTTGTGCCGATAGGGAAACGACATTGTCACCTTCTGGCTGAATAATTAAGATTGGCGTTTTGATGTCCTTGGCTTGGGAAATACATGTTTTACCGGCAGCCATCGCTTCAGTAATCCACTTGGGACTCACTCCACCAAGCCTTAACTTGGGGTGATTATTCAGTAGGTCACTGTATGCTTTAAAACGCGTTGGACTACTTGTATGATCATTTCCTTCAAACGTCTTGGTTACAAACGCGGTTTGCTTGGGCGCAAAGTGCGGCGTTTTCTGCAGCTGACTGATCATCTTAATCGTTGCCGTTTGTATGCCACCTACTACCTTAGGCAGCTTGATTCCAAACATCGGGCTCGTCAACGCACACGCTTTAATCGTGCCAGGATATTTTGCAATATATTGCGTTGCAATCGCTCCGCCCATAGAATGCGCCAACATCATCACTTCATCACTGTCTTTGTTTCTAACTACATTCTCAAAAAACTGCGCTAAATCATCTACATAATGGACAAACTGATCAATATGACCCAACTCGCTATTTTCAACCAAGCGTTGTGACTCGCCTTGCCCTCGGTGATCAAAAGAGTAAACACTAAAATGTTGGCTGAGCTCATACATTAACTCTTTATATTTCCAACACGACTCATTGCGGCCTTGTACTATGACTAATGCTCGATTTAAGTTATGTGGGTTGACATTGACCCAAGCAATATCGCAATCCATAGCACCTTTAAAATGACCAACAGATCGATTAGCCCAAACCCCATCGATCTTTTGGTGATAAGCATCATCATTGGCAAATTCTGATGTCATCATTTTATACCGTTTATATGGCGTATAAGGAATGTCGAGTTTTCTGCCAACGCTTTCTACAAACAAGCGTCCTAAACGCACACCATGCATGAAATCCGCATCGAGTTGTTTTTTAGTACTTCCAATTACTGAAGACTTAAGATTTATTGCTGGCGAGATTTCGTAAATGTTGACGTCATCGGGTGGCGATTCGAGAAAACGCTGTGTTTTACGATAGCTTTCCTCGTGCTTGATAAGCATTGCTGACAGTTCACTCATCGTTTTAGTAGGCGCTCGCTTTAAAATCGCTTCCAACAACGGATGGTGGTCATCAAAATCGATAGGCATAGTACGAATGACCACAATATGTTTGTAGCCACGACGATAAGCCCCTTCTACTGGTATAGGAGCTGAAACACCACCATCGAGCCACCTTGAATCATCAAACACAACAGGATTTTTGTGCAATGCGGGAATAGCACATGACGCTCTTAGCACATCTTTCCAGTTGTCGACGGTGACGTCAAAGCATTCTGATGTCAGCTTTTGAGCGTGAGTGGCGACCGCAATAACCTGTTTGGTCTTTAATAAGTCTGAGCCCTTACTCCAATTCAGCGGTATGTTGACTTCCGCATTGTCGACCAAAAAGTCTAAATCCATCCCATTACCGCTTAAGAGATACTTAGTGAGTTTAAAGAATTCAGGATGGCGAGTTGTTTCTGTAATAACTTTGTAAGCATGACCTTGGTGCCCACAAATATAAGAAGCGAGATTTAACGAACCTGCGGACGTACCAATAAGCAAATCAAATGGATTGAAATCAGCGCGCAAAAACGCATCAAGGACACCTGCGGTAAAGATCCCTCGTTGTCCTCCACCTTCAGTTACCAATGCTATTTTATTTACATGTTGTTGGCGCAGCATAAAGTTGTCGTGATGTTTGCTGCTTATGATGTATCGCTTACCCATGATGATTCCAAAATCTATTAAACGCTAAAAATCCACTCAGTTCAGAGTGTGTTGCTTAAGAAGAATGTGTGAACTAAAGATAGTATGGAGATAGTGCAAAAATAAATTCAAGAAAATTTATAGGGTGTTAATCAATCTAAAACCTTTTGCCAATACCCCACATCCAACCACTGCTCAAACTTAAATCCGATTTGCTTAAAGTGACCGACCTGCTGCATTCCCATCTTGTCATGAAACTTTACGCTGGCATCATTTGGTAAAGTGATAACACTCATAATATTCTTAACACCACGCGCCTGTAAGTCATTAAACAATGCGTCGTATAATCTGGAGCCTACACCTTTTGTTGGTGTTTCATTGTCAACATACACAGAGGACTCAACAGTAAATCGGTAGGCACTGCGTGCATTCCATCTTTTTGCATAACAATAGCCAACCACTTGTCCTTGATGTTCAAACACCAGCCAAGGCAGATCGGAATCAACAACAACGCGAATACGCTCGGCCATATCAGCATCGGTTACAGGGTGTTCCTCAAACGTACATGTCGAATGAGCAATATAGTGATTGTAGATCCTAGCAATAGCTATACTGTCTGTCTCTTGAACATTTCTTATCACTTTACTCTCCTTTCTTCGTGACATTGCGCTGATAAATAATATCGTCGTACGTTTTTCCTCCGATAACATACGCCTCTTTCTCTATCGCTTTAATATGAAATCCACATTTCTCTAACACTCGTTCAGAGCCATGATTACCTTGAGTCACGACAGCATTAAACTTTGAGAGGTCGAGTTGCGATATTCCCCAATCTAGAACGCATTTTAGCGACTCTGTTGCAATACCCACCCCTTGATATTCGGTGAGCATGAGATAACCGACTTCCGCAACGCGATTTGATACCTTGAACCCGGTAACACCGACCTTAGCTTGGTTACTTTTTAACACAACTGTCATGCATAACCACTGATCGCTACCTGACTGCCAAACCGGCAGTCGCTCTTCGAATCGTTGTTTGATCTCCTCTATCGAGGGAGCATCAAAACACAAACGGATAATCTCTAGATCTTGGTGTAGTTTTTGGAAAAGATCGAAGTCACTACGATCAATTTGTCTTAGCTGCAATCGAGGTGTTTCTAGAGTAAGCATGATCAATTACCTCGGAAACACTTTTTCAAAACGCTCAAGCACCAAGTCATCATACTCACTAAATGTAATGTTCAGTTCGTTCGCATACCCTTCAAAGAAACGTAGATGCGCTTGCTTCCACCATTGATAGGTCCTGTCTCCTTCACCTTCCGCATAAGCAAACGCTTCAGATACCTGATTAAACGGACAAACTTCAACCGATGTCAATTTGACGATACAGATAGGATTTTGTTCCCAGTCCAAAACAACAGACAACCGCCCAACTTGAGGCAATGGCTTTTGCTCAATCTCATACCCCGCTTTTAGGCTACATGAAGCGGTTTTAATACCTTCATTAATTAGCTTCGCGCATTGGTTGGCATTGTATTCATCGCCACAAAAATGCTCGGCAATCACATCTTTTATGCTTGCTCGCTCTGAGGTAGTTAACTGTTCTAAGTACTGGTTTAGAAATGTTTGCTGTTTAGGCGTCACTGCTTAACTCCTTTGCCATGACGATGACTTCAACACCCTTATTGTTGAGTTGATGTCGCTTCTCCCACCCTAATTTGGCGTAGAGCCCACCCGTAAGGTTCTCTGTTTGAAGGTAGAGTGTCTTGATACCGAACTGTTTGGCTTCTGCTATCATTTGCTTCACTAACTGCGAAGCTACTCCTGAGGCTCGATGCGATGGATGTACATAAACACCACCCAACCAAAACTCGTAATTCTCGAAACTAGGAATTTCATTTCGTCTTAAGTGTGCGGTAGCAACCAATTCACCACCTTGTACACCCACGACACTGACAGGAATACCACCATTCTCGAGTAAATCATCAAGCTTGGTTGTATAGCTTTCAAGTGAATTGTTAGGGTCTCTTTTTCCCCACTGATGATAATACCAATTAACAATGGTAGCCTTAAACTCAGGGTGTTGAGAGATAGTGTCGAACGTGAGCACAGATCTAGTCATATATCGCTGGATTCCATTTCTGCATTAAGATCTGAGGGTTATTCACTTCTTGATAACCAAACTGCCGATACAATCCATGAGCGTCACTTGTCGCAAGCATGATACGTCTTAATCCTTGCAGCTCTGGATGATCGTCAATGGCTTTAATGAGTTGCTTACCCAACCCTTCTCCTTTTGCTTTTTCAACCACAAATACATCGCTTAAATAAGCAAACGTCGCTCTATCAGTTATCATTCGAGCGAAGCCGACTTGCTCATTAGAGGTGGTATACACACCAAAACAAAGAGAATGTTCGATGGATTTTTCGACCACGCTGAGAGGAATACCTTTAGCCCAATAGCTATTAGCTAACTCACTATGGATAAGAGGAATATCTAATAAACGTTTGTCCGAAGAAATGAAATATGACATGTACAACCCTCCCTATTTGCACCAATAGGGTTAAAGGAATATACAATTATCACTGAAAAATCAACTGGATATTATTGAGTTCTACGTTTTACATTAACAAAGATAACCAAGACGAGCCCCAGAGCAAACACGATAGGCGCTCCCCATAGCAACGCATTATGACCACTCATAGATGGTCGATAAAGCACGTGTTCTCCGTAACGAGCAACCATAAAGTCCTTCACTTCTTGATTTGTTTTCCCTTGTTTGATTAATTCGAACACTTTTAGACGAATGTCTTTCGCGACCGGAGAATTTGACTCAATTAAGTTCTGATTTTGGCACATTGGGCAACGTAGTGTTTTAGCCAGTTCTATCGCTTGTTTCTGCTGTTTGGGTGAATCAAATTCAAACAGTTCCACAAATTGACTCTCAGAGCCATGAACAACTGGCACCAGGATAGAACATAATAAGACTAAGCCAGTGATTACGATATTCCTAAACAACATTAGTGCCTCCTACACTATTTTCACATTGCACACGCTTAGGTGCGAATAAGGGAGACAACAACATCCAAACTCCAGATAAACAAACCAACAACGCCCCTAACCATATCCATCGCACAAACGCTTTAAACTGGATGCGAACCGCGTAGTGCACAGCATCCACTTTATCACCCAATGATATGTAAATATCGCCATCCCATTTTGGTGTCATCGAAGGCTCTGTCATGTTCATCACGCGCACGGGATAATGCCTCTTCTCAGGATAAGCACGTTGTATTTTTGAAGGATTCGATAGTGGAGTAATTTCAATCTCAGCTTGTTCTGAGCTGAATGAGCGAGCAACGTAGAGATGGGTATCAAGATAACGAACGTTAAAATCACCAAACTCTACACTAGAACCCGGTCCTAGCTTCCTTGTCATTTCATACGAATACTCTGCATTCATCGCAGAGCCAAATGCGGCTACAGCAATACCAACGTGCGCCAGTATCACTGCATATAGGCCATGATTCATCTTATGACTGTACAATAGCCGCAGATGAGACAATACCACCCACACACTGCCCCAGACTGTCATAAACGCCCAAAATGACCACTCTGCACCAACATGTGCGTTATGGAGTGAGTAATACAAAACGACGGCAAATGCGACGATTAAACTGGCAACAAACAAGACCGCCATGAGTGGGGTAAGCACTCGTTTCTCATCAGATTTCCACCGACAAAACGGTACAAACCCCATGACAAATAAAGCAAAAATGGAGAGTGGACCAAACAACAAATTGAAATACGGCGCGCCAACGGAAATATTGCCTAAGCCCAGAAGCTCATACACCATTGGATAAAACGTCCCAAACACCACAACCATGGTCGCCAACGTAAACAGGTTTGCAGCAATTAGTATCAGAAACGGTTTGGTTCGAATGTCAGTGATAGCCTTAGAATGAAGGCTATCCGAACGTAGTATCAAAGAAACAAAGGCCAGAACAAAAATGATGGTTAAAATCGCCAACAGACTGAAACCTTTGGTTGGGTCAACTGCAAATGCATGAACAGAAGTCAACACACCCGAGCGAACAATAAAGGTGCCTAAGATACTCAAGCAGAAAGTAATGAATGCCAAAGAATAGGTCCAGAACACCAACTGACGGTGTTTAGCAAGCATCATAGTGTGTAATAGCGCGCAACTGGTTAACCAAGGTAGCAATGAGGCATTCTCCACAGGGTCCCAGAACCACCAGCCTCCCCAACCGAGTTCGTAATACGCCCACCAAGAGCCGACAGCGATACCCGCAGTCAAAAATAGCCATGCAACCACAGCACACACTCTTGCACTCACCACCCATTGGGTTGAATTAGCCGATGCCTCCAAAGACGAAGTAAACAGAGAACCCAAGGCTAGCGCTAATACCGATGCAAACCCGACATAGCCGACGTACAACAATGGCGGGTGAATGATAAGACCAATGTCTTGAAGCATTGGGTTTAAGTCTCTGCCTTGAGTTGGTATTACGGCATTTAACTCAAATGGATTAGACGCAAGCAATGTAAACCAGGCGAATATAGCGACGAGAAGCTGCATTAACCACAAAGCATGTCGTCTGACAGAGTCTTGAATGAAAGAAAGAGCTGCGCCCCAAAGTGACAGCGTCACAACCCAGAATAACATCGATCCCTGATGGCCACCCCAGGTGGCAGCAATCTTGTAACCGAGATGAAGTTGACTGTTTGAATTATCTGAAACGTATTTTATTGAGTAGTCATCAACAGCGAAGGCGACAGCAAGTACCACGATAGCAGCAACCGCAAATAACATGCTTAGTAACGTCAGTAATTGCACCACTTTATCTAGGTGCAGTCTATGTTGCAGCGGCAGTCGATAGGAGGCGACTCCGCTTATACTCGCAAAACTACTCGTGACAGCAACGACTATCAAAGTGAATAATCCAATGTACCCGATCATGTAACCTCTATGTTGTTGCCAAGAGTGAAAACGACTCTGCTGCTCTTCTAAAACACACTCGATGAAAATTTGTGCCGAGAGTGCTTTAGAAGATCCCCGCTTTCACGGGGATAGTATATTTAGACTACCGTCATTTGACCTGCATAAAGCACAAACGTACGTAGCATCAGAACACCGATTAAGCTAAGGCTTGTGACGACTAAGATAAAGCCGTGGTTATGCTTTGCCTTTTCAGAGCTAAAGAAGTTCATTGCCAAAGGTAACAACATACCCATACCAATAACGCCATACCAGAACCAGCTAGACCAGAATCCACCGCCGATAGCGTTCCAAGCGGCCGCTTCATTTTGACCACCACTAAAGATAAGACCGGTAAAGAAGGTAACGATGACAAACAGTTCGAACAAGACGACAGGACGTTCAAAGCTGTGTACCCATTTGACACTTGGGCTGTGCGCATCTTCTTTAAACACCAAAATACCAAACAATAGACTTGCAGCGGCACCCGACGACAAACTTGAGAACAAGAACAAAATCGGAAGCACTGGGTTGTTAAGCATTGGATAGGTTTTCAGTGCCGATAATAAGAAGCCAGTATAAGCCGCTAATACGATAGCTAAGAAACCTAAAAACAACTCCAAACCATTCTCAATTTTCTCGAACTTAATCAGAATGTTTTCTACAAAATCAAACTTGCTTCCCAACACATCCATAATTGGCTTTCTGAAAATCATGCCAATCCACACAAACAAGACAACCATGTAGACTTGGAACAAGATGACACCCATCGACATCACTGACGTTGGGTTGAAGTAAATCATAATTTTCCAAAACTCGAGTGGCTTGGTTAAGTGGAATACCAAGATCAACAGACCAACAATAATGCCAAATGGCGCCAACCAGGCCATCGCCTTCAGGATGCCATTTTGCGCTGGATCGCCTTCTATGACTTTTCGCTTAAGATAAATCGCTATCAGTGCAGAACCTGCGGACATACCAGCCAAGAATAGATAGATCGCAATAATCCAATCCCACACAAGAGAGTCGAAATGAAAGGCAGTTTCCCAAGTACTCATACTATACCTCCCCCTTATGGAACGGAACTTTGAACAGTTTAGGTTTAGTCCCTAATTGTTCTTTATCACGGTATATCACCTTGATACTCTTCATCTTATTAATATCGCTGTTTGGATCATTCAAATCACCAAACACCAAAGCGTTAGTCGGACAACTTTCCACACACGCCGGTAACTTGCCTTCTGCTAAATTGGTATCACGACAGAAGTTACATTTATCTGCAGAACGAGTTTCCGGATTGAAGAAGCGCACTTGGTAAGGACATGCTGCCAAGCAATAACCACAACCTACACATTTTTCATTGTGTACATCGATGATACCTGTTTCTTCATCTTTATAAGCTGCACCTGTAGGACACACGTAAACACAAGGTGGATTTTCACAGTGTTGGCAGGAATCACGAGTAAATCGATATTCCACATCTGGGAACTCACCGATAGGCTCTGAGCGATGAATTTCCAAACGGGATACGCCTTCCGGTACTTTGTTGACTTCACGACAAGCGTCTGTACAAGCGGTACAACCAATACAGGCATTTTCGTCATGTAACATGCCATAGCGCACCGCTTTTTTGGTGTCATCACTCGCTACCGACTGTCGTGACGTTAGCACTGAAGTTGTTGCCACACCCGTGGTAAAGATGACAGCGCCTGTGCCAGCGAGAAAATTTCGTCTTGAACAACTCATATTACTTGCCCTCCTCTTCACGTTTTTCGTTGAAGTCTTTGTGGCAATCGACACACATCTTAATGGTTGCTTTGTGGTCGTAAGAAAGTACTTTCGCTTTCTCGGCATGCACAGAGTGGCAATTGGTGCAGGTTAGGTTTTTCGCATGCACGTCATGAGTCCAGCTATCGTCGCGCAAATATTGTGGCTGATGACATTCGGTACATCGGCTGTTTGCTTTGAGGATGGTTTCAGGATCTAACCATGTTTTATCGGTACCCGGCTGTGATTGCGCGGGATGATATTTAATGACCGTAGAGCCGCCATCACGGTGATCTGGACCGATATTGCTGTGGCATTGAGTACAATTAACTTCGCTGCCAATGATTTCGATTGCGTCCTCTCCGTGAGAGCCAGCAAGTGTCTGTTTAGAGTCTTTGTGACACTGAACACATTTATAGTCCTTGTCACGAATCAACTCCACCTTATGCCGTTGAGATACCCCTTCTTTTTCGAGGGCTGCTTCATCAGCTAAGGCATTGAGTGTATAACCATAGAGAGTAAATGCTAGGAGGGCCTGAAGCATTATCACCATGGTCAATTTAACATTGCCCATTGTATCCTTTCCTTAAACCCAATATTGAAGGTAAAACCTACAAAGTCAGATTAATAATTAATAACTTTCCTCTAATAATTACTTGAATTAAGTAATTACCAACGAAATGTAATCAATTCTTATTTAGGATGAGCCACAACGCTTCACATGACGATCATAGTTTCCTATGTGTTATTTGCCTATCACTTTAGAGGTAATTAGTGAGCAATATCACTAATGTTTACGTGTGAATTTTTACATAACTTCCATTTAAAAATGATAATTAATACCATTAAAAATAAGACCAGCTACCCCTTTAGGGTTAGTTGAAAATAGATGTGAACTCAATCACTTAGATAAATTGATCTAAAACAGTAAACGCCCCGACATGTAATTAAGTATTAATGGATATGAGCTAATATTAACAGGTCTTAATAAGATAAGACGTCTCCAAATCTTATTTAGGGAAATAGCCCCACAACGCATTTCAAAAATTAGAATATGGAGATAACACTGTGAAAAAGCACTGGATTCTAAGTTCCGTTGCTGCAATAGCTCTATTAGGCGCCGCGAGTGTGCCAGCTTATGCAGCATCAGAAGAAGGGTTGATTGACCCTCGAAATCAAGCCTACGAAAAAGATCATCCCGATCAATATAAAACGTGGAAAGAAACAAGTGAAAGTGAAGAAATAGAAGATGCTTTGGCGCATGACCCTAATATGGTCATCCTATGGGCAGGCTATGGCTTTGCTAAAGACTATAATAAGGCGCGCGGTCACTTTTATGCATTAGACGATGTAAGACAAACACTGAGAACAGGCGGTCCAACAGATCCTAAATCAGGCCCTATGCCGATGGCATGTTGGAGCTGTAAAAGTCCAGATGTTGGTCGTGTGATCGATGAACGTGGCGAAGATGGCTACTTTGAAGGCAAATGGGCAAGGCTCGGTGCAGAAATCGCTAACCCTATAGGCTGCGCTGATTGTCACGATACTCGCAGTGACGCGTTTAAAAACGGTGAACCTGCATTGGCAATCGCAAAGCCGTATGTAGAGCGTGCATTCGAAGCTATTGGCAAGAAGTTCGATGAACAATCTCGCTTAGACCAGCAAGCATCTGTCTGTGCTCAGTGTCACGTAGAATACTACTTCACTGGCCCAACGAAAGCGGTTAAGTTCCCGTGGGATATGGGGACAACTGTTGGTGAAATGGAAGAGTATTACGATGCATTGAACTTCAAAGATTGGCAACATGCAGTTTCTAAAGCGCCAATGCTAAAAGCTCAACACCCAGGATACGAAACATGGCGTGATGGTATCCATGGTAAGAACGGCGTAGTTTGTGTTGACTGTCATATGCCTAAAGTGACCAAAGAAGATGGTACGGTCTTTACTGACCACAAAGTTGGTAACCCATTTGATCGCTTCGAAGATACTTGTGCTAACTGTCACACTCAAACGAAAGAGCAATTACAAGGCATCGTTTCAACGCGTAAAGCTCAAGTTCTTAATATGAAGCTTACGGCTGAAAAGCAAATCGTCGCCGCTCACTTTGAAGCTGGCGCTGCATGGGATGCAGGTGCGACTGAGGAAGAGATGAAACCTATCTTGATGGATATTCGTCACGCACAATGGCGCTGGGACTATGCTATCGCCTCCCATGGTGTGCATATGCACGCTCCAGAAGTGGCACTTGAGGTGCTTGGTACGTCAGTAGACAAAGCAGCAGATGCACGTGCGAAACTTATCCGACTGCTTGCTAAGAAAGGCATCACTGATCCAGTAGAAATCCCTGATATCTCAACTAAAGAGAAAGCTCAAGCAGCATTAGGTATGGATATGGATAAGATGAACGCAGAGAAACAGCACTTCTTGGACACCGTCGTACCTGAGTGGGACAAAGAAGCAGAAGCAAGAGAAGCGAAGTACTAATATTTCACTAATATGATTCTGTGATCTATTCGATTATTAGTTAAAGCCCCAACCACTTAGTTGGGGCTTTTTGCTACCATTAAATCTATGACTATCAGACACCTAAATTGGCTCTCAATGAAAAAGCATATCGCACTTGTTCTCTGCGTAGTAAGCTCTCCCCTACTTGCAGGCACATACAACAGCGTTTCTGTCGGCACAACCAGTGACGGTGGTTTTGGCGTAGGTCTTTATCACGATCGTAACTTAAGCTTCGGCTTTTATAGCAACTTGGCTGGTGGAACAGGACTAAACAATGATGATTTCGCTCTTAATGTGGGTCTAGTAAAATCATTGAGTGAGAATTTTGTCGGTTATGTTGGTGCCGGAATTGCCAACAGAAGCGAAGAGCAGTTCAATGATTCTCCAATCAAAACTTATGACTCATCACTCCGTTTTAATGGCAATATTGGATTATTGTTTAAAACTGGTGTCACCGGTTTCACCGCTGATGTAGGTTATAACACCGGTCTTGAGGCTGCTTACTTTGGCGTAGGCTACACCTACTAGCGACTACCAGTAATTTTCACTCGCAAAATTGCCCGGCTTACGACGCAGATGTTTAGTAAGTCCTAGCTCTAGCAATGTCTCACTTGTATCTTTGACCATGGCAGGGTTTCCACAAATATAAACAAAGCTGTCTGGCGCACTCAGCGCTAAGCCCACCTGTTTCTGAACCTCCCCTTTAAGTAATAACTCGGGAATTCGACCGTTAAGACTAGTGGGATGAGCTTCTCTTGACACCACTGAAACGAAATGAAACTTATCTCCTAACGCGTTTTTCGCGCATTCGATAGAGTCTGAGTATACCAATTCACTTTGGGTTCGTACGGCGTGGACAAGAACAATGCTATCAAAGCGTTTAGCAATCGAGTCGTCTTCTAAAATAGAGAGAAAGGGACCAATCGCCGTACCGGTAGAGAGCATCCAAAGTGCTGTGGCATAATCCGGTATTTCTTCTAGAGTCATAAAACCCGAAGGTTGTTTGCCAACAAACAGTTTGTCTCCCACCTCTAGGTCGTTTAATTTCGGCGACAGTTGACCGTTGTCATCAGCAATGATGAGAAACTCCAGATGATCTTGACCATAAGCATGCTCTGGGTGATTAACCATAGAGTAAGCTCGACGTACCCATTCGCCGTCTGAGTTCGGTAAACCCAATTTAGTAAACTGACCAGCGACATAACTTTCTATCGATGCTGCCACTTCAAGGCTAAAAAGCTTTTCTGTCCACTGCTTCTTAGCGAGTACACGCCCTTCAACCAAACCGTTAGGAACCAACACATTTTCTATGTTCGCCATACTTTACCTCCGATGAAGAAAACATAAGCTTCTGTTCATCATAGAGCCAAATCCGACAAAATTTAAACTACAGTTTATGGGGGAATTAGGTTTTTTGAACCATTTCATCATAGATTTAAATAACAGATGAAAGAATTTCTCAACATTCCGGTCTAACTATATTGTGTGTCGTAAAAAGGATGTGTTAGTGACCATGAAACCTTGTTTTCCAGCTGTGCCACTAGATGTGCCTAGCGAAAGCCCAGTTCGTTACTGGTTGCACGAATACCAACATCAACTACTTGAATTTACCGACATGGAACGCAAGGCACTTTCGCGCCTTTTGCCATTGCTAGTGTGTGGTGAACAATCGTCTCAGTGGGTGTTTTACAACGAATCGGTGAGGCAAAAAAAAAGTCCCTTAGCAATTGCCGCCAACGATTTTGAGCGTATCGTTGCCGATGAGAAATACCATGAAGAGGCTCTAGAGTGGGTTCGCCATCAAATTGAAGAGCCTGCAGATATACTTGCAATAAAACGACGCAGCCAGCGATTCTTTGCCTCATTGGGAGCAAGAAAAACATTCGAAGAACACTTTGCTCAAATAGCTTGTTTGGATGCTCTAGTGTGTAAGTTGATGCTGTTTATTGAGAAAGGCTCTTTGGGACCACATCACCCTTTTACTCTCCTTTGCCGCGCCATCAAACAGGATGAAGCCAGGCATGTCTCAGTATCGAAGCTTCACGCCATAGAACTTGGATACGATAAATCTCAATGGCGTGAGCTGAACACCAACATCTCAGACAAGCTATATGAGCTACTCAATACCGAGCGTGACGCGTTTGAAGTACTTGGCGTAAATCTAGACGTGATTTTCGAGACTAAAGAGGGATAATTTATGACTGCAACTTTTCTACCCGGGCGCGTTTCACTGCTTGCTGCCAGCCATCAATTTCCCGAACAACACTTATCAAATGGGCAACTACTCGGCGCACTTGAGCAACTTTCCGGAAAACGCTTTGCCAGAGTGGCAGCAAGGATCGTTCCTTTTCTAGGCATTGAAGGTCGTCATTTTTCACGCAGCATTCACACTCATACTAGCGAGCCAAATCCTAGCAACTCTGATCTTGCCGTTCTTACTATTACAGATTTGCTCGCAAGCTCTCAACATACTCTCGCTGATATTGATTATCTTATTGGTCACACGACAACGCCAGACACTCAGCTTCCTCCTAGCATCGCTTGGGTAGCCGAGAAACTTCGATACCAAGGTCCATTTATGGAGCTACGGCAAGCTTGTACAGGTTTCGCAAGTGCTTTACAAATCGCCATTCCGCGCCTTGCTATGCTCAACAAACCCATCGCCATCGTGGGTAGTGAAACAGGGTCAGTATATTTCGATTACGATAAAGGTTTTCTCGACCAGTCTCAGTTAGTGAATTACATGCAAATGGGAGACGGTGCTGGAGGCGTCATTATTGGACCTGAGACAAACGAAGGAATAGGTACGATATCGCACTGTTTCACCGGTCAAATTGGTATAGATAAGTCACCGGGTTTATCTCTCGACGGCGGTTCTGCATCTGTTTACACTCAAGCGGGAAAGGCGCGCTTTCATCATAGTGCAACCGATGTCCGTAAAAGTGGTGAAGCTTTGTTTCAAGCGAGTATTCTCGCACTGAGAGAGCAAGGTTTTGAGCTGGACGATTTTGACTACATCATCCCCCACCAAGCAAGTGGGCGAATCGATAACATGTTGGCTGAAGCTTTGGATATAGACCCGAATAAGATCATCAACGATGCTAAACACTGGGGAAATCTAGGCTCTGCTGCGATTTGGTGTAGTTTTTCGAATCTAGTTCGTAGCGATAAGCTTGTGGTGGGAAATAAGGTCGTTATTCTAGGCGCAGAAGCCACCAAATACATGTATGGTGGCTTTATCTATACTCACAAAAGTTGAGGCCCTAGAGGTTACCAGTAAACGTTTAGTTGCCGCTCATGCGTTTTGCTTGATTAATTTTCTCAATAATAGCCGCTCTATCAATCCCTGGACGATTGGAATCAAGGATTTTCGTCCAAATTTCAATCGCTTTATTGTGTTCTGAATGTAGAAAATAGTCAGACGCAACAAGTAGCAATGCGGTGTCGTTGTACTCATCCATTTCGAACGCTTTATCAAGAAACTGCTGCACTTCAGGTGTGATCGTTTGGGACTCATCAAAGTATTTCGCGGTCGCTATTGCCGCGTACTGACCTGCGTAAGGGGTCTCAGACAATCGAATTGAGTAGTCAAAACAAGTAATCGCCGCATCAAACTCAGAGCTTTGCATGTAAAGCTGCCCTAACCTAAACCAATCTTTCGCATCATTAGGGTTCTGCTTTAATGCTTGCTGCAGTTCTTGCATCATGGATTGACCATTTTTAAATGGTGCAGCAGGTTCGGACTCAGGAAGTGTATTGCGCATTTGTGACCAAATACCCAAAGAAACACCACAGACGAGTACGCTAGCGACAGCGGAAAACAAAAAACGTTGTTTACGGCTACCGAGGCTTTTTAGACTCAGCAACGCGATAATGAAAACGACAATGCCGCAAAGTAAAGCAAACAGATAGATATTGAAGGACAATGCTTGTTACTCAAGATAAAAAAGAACCGACATTATATCGGTTCCCGTTAAGGTTCACTGTGAGTTCGTGGTCGTTTTCTAGAACACTCGGCGTTTTAGCCCAGCTCTTTCGAGGATTCTGGTTGAAATTTCTTCAACGGATAATGAAGACGTATTGATGTACGGAATTGCTTCTCGTCTAAATAAAGACTCCACACTTGCCAGCTCTTGAAGACACTGCTCAGTACTTGCGTAATCACTGCCTGCCAAACGATTTTCTCGTATTTCGGTTAAACGCTCAGGGTCAATGGTTAAACCAAACAGTTTGTGACGATGAATTTCAAACTCAGGCATCAATCTAAGGCGCTTAATATCGTCATCGATAAATGGATAATTCACTACACGTAAACCGAACTGCATCGCTAGATAAAGGCTCGTTGGTGTTTTGCCGCTACGAGACACACCAAGTAGTATAATATCAGCTTGCTCAAGGTTCTTGAGTGAAATCCCATCATCATGAGCAAGGGTATACTCGATCGCCGCGATACGATCGAAGTACTTATCCGTATCCTTCCCAACGCTGTGAGAACGTTGCAACTTAGGTTTCGGTTCTAGCTGCAAATCGTCCTTTACTTGCGCCACAATACTTTCTAACACATCGTAGCAATACGCAGAAGACTGCATAAGACCTGTGCGAATTTCAGGTACAACAATGGAGAAAAACACTAACGGTTTTACACCGTTGCGTTCATAAGATTGATTAATTTCCCTAATGAGTTCATCAAGCTTATGTTCGCTTTCGACAAATGGAAACGTTTTCTCATTCGCAGTGAATGGAAACTGTCCTAAAACCACGTGTCCCAATGTCTCGCAAGTAATCGCTGTTCCGTCAGAAACGTAGAACACGTCACGACTTTGACCATTATTTTTCATTTTTTATTTAATTTTTCAAAAAAATTTAAGTAGGATGCATTACATAATATCGATAACAAACCCTAGCATTCAATAACGTTCCCCCACAGTTTTGAAAAATAGTTAACTATTTTTTTACTGAATACGTAATCGATTGCTATATCCTACAGCTGCAATGTTTCTGGAGATAGACATGCAACAAAACAACACCCTTTGGTTCAATGGCCTGTCCATGGACGATGTCGATAAGGTCGGCGGTAAGAATGCTTCACTAGGCGAGATGGTTTCCAATCTTGCTAATGCGGGAGTGTCAGTACCGAATGGCTTTGCGACGACGTCTTATGCCTTCAACCAGTTCCTCGATTTCGAAGGATTGGATGAGCGCATTCATGGCCTACTAGACGAACTTGATGTTGATGATGTTGACGCACTGCGTAAGACAGGCGCGACCATCCGTCAATGGGTATTAGAAGCCCCATTCCCTGCTGACCTAGAGCAGGACATTAGAGAAAATTACCAAGAACTCATTGAAGGCAACACAGAGCTATCTGTAGCAGTTCGCTCTTCTGCGACTGCGGAAGACTTACCAGATGCCTCATTTGCTGGCCAGCAAGAAACATTCTTGAATGTAAAAGGCATCGACTCCGTTCTTGAAGCCACTAAACACGTATACGCTTCGCTATTTAATGACCGTGCGATTTCGTATCGTGTCCATCAAGGTTTTAACCACCGCGGTATCTCACTATCGGCTGGTATTCAGCGTATGGTGCGTTCTGATCAAGCGTCATCCGGCGTGATGTTCACCCTAGATACTGAATCTGGCTTTGACCAAGTCGTGTTCATTACATCGGCTTGGGGTCTAGGTGAGATGGTCGTTCAAGGCGCCGTTAACCCAGATGAGTTTTACGTCCACAAACCGCTTCTTGAGCAAGGACAAGCGCCGATTGTTAAAAAGACCTTCGGCTCCAAACTCATTAAAATGGTGTACTCCAACAATCAAGAAATTGGTAAACAGGTCGACATCATTGACACGTCTGATGCAGAGCGTAACCAGTTCTCGCTAACTGATGAAGAAATCAAAGAACTTGCTAAACAAGCGGTGATCATCGAAAAGCACTACCAGCGTCCAATGGACATTGAATGGGCAAAAGATGGCATTGATGGCAAGCTCTACATCGTTCAAGCGCGCCCAGAAACGGTATGCTCTCAAAGTGAACAAAATGTCATTGAACGTTTCCAACTGAACAACAAAGCGGACGTGTTGGTTGAAGGCCGTGCTATTGGCCAACGCATCGGTACAGGTCCAGTTAGATTGGTCGATTCACTTGACCAGATGTCTCTGGTTCAAGAAGGAGACGTGCTAGTAACAGACATGACCGACCCTGACTGGGAACCTGTCATGAAAAAGGCCTCTGCAATTGTTACCAACCGAGGCGGCCGTACTTGTCATGCCGCAATCATCGCTCGTGAACTAGGTATCCCAGCTATCGTTGGTTGTGGTAATGCAACAGAGAGCCTTGCCGACGGTGCGACCGTGACTGTCTCTTGTTCAGAAGGCGAAACTGGCTACGTTTATCAGGGAGAGCTTGAGTTTGAAATACGACGCTCAGCAGTTGACGAATTACCTCTTTTGCCGACCAAAGTAATGATGAACGTTGGTAACCCAGATCGTGCCTTTGACTTCGCTCAAATCCCTAACGAGGGCGTAGGTCTCGCGCGTCTTGAGTTTATCATCAACAAAATGATAGGTATTCACCCGAAAGCCCTGCTTAACTTCGATCAGCAATCTCCAGAGCTACAAGCAGAAATTACTCAACGCATTCGCGGCTACAATGACCCGATCGATTTCTATGTGAGTAAACTCACTGAAGGTATTGCTACGATTGCGGCTGCTTTCTGGCCTAAACGTGTGATTGTTCGTATGTCTGACTTTAAGTCAAATGAATACAGCAACCTCGTCGGTGGTAAAGCATTTGAACCACACGAAGAAAACCCTATGCTTGGATTCCGCGGCGCGTCTCGCTACATTTCACCGGTGTTCGAAGATTGTTTTGAGTTAGAAACTCGCGCATTAAAACGCGTACGCAATGAAATGGGTCTTAAGAACGTTGAAATCATGATTCCATTCGTACGTACACCAAGCGAAGCTGCGCAGGTTATCGACCTACTGGCTAAGTTTGAACTACGCCGTGGAGAGCAAGGTCTTAAGGTCATTATGATGTGCGAACTGCCTTCAAATGCAGTTTTAGCCGACGAGTTCCTTAAGTATTTTGATGGTTTCTCCATCGGTTCAAACGATATGACACAGCTGACACTTGGCTTAGACCGAGATTCTGGCGACGTGGCACACCTGTTTGATGAACGTAACCCAGCCGTAAAAGCGATGCTGAAAATGGCTATCGATGCAGCCACACAAGCTGGTAAATATGTCGGCATCTGTGGTCAAGGTCCTTCCGACCATGACGATTTAGCAGAATGGCTAATGGAACAAGGCATCAGCTCAGTATCCCTGAACCCTGACACGGTTATTGATACCTGGTTGAAGTTGGGTAATGTTGCTAAGCAATAATTAGCCGCATGTTATGACTAAGCCAGAGCCATTCGCTCTGGCTTTTTTGTTGGCAGATTGTCTGTTTTCGATAGTTTTGAGCACGTTAGTCACGTGTTTTAACCAAAGGTTCCGTTTTATTTTTGCAATAATACTTGTCGACTTTTTCACTTTTTAATTGCGCTATCTCAAGCCTATTCTGGATAAGCAGACCAAAGCTCTACATATGAGGTAACGCTATGAGAAAATCCATTGCAATTGTTGCGGGTGTACTTACCTGTGTATCTGTTGGTGCTTATGCCACCGAGTCAACTGCCCAAGATACTGAAAATTCCGTTGACTACGTTCAAGTTAGAAACGGTATCGCGTACCAAGTAAACGAAACCACACCTTTCACCGGTGAACTTACACGAAGATATAATTCCGGGCAAAACGCCCTTCATGTCCGATTTGCTAACGGTAAAGCCGTAGGTGCAGAAACCACTTACTATCCAAATGGCCAGGTCTCTTCTACCATCAATTACAAGGACGGTCTCGCAGACGGAGATTGGAAACAGTGGTATGAAAATGGTCAGTTGAAAGTCGATGCAGAATATAAAGGAGGCGTATTAAATGGCGCTTTCGATGAGTGGTCCTATAATGGTCAAAAACTTGTCTCAGCGAAGTATGATGATGGCGAACTGCAAGGTAAGTTGTCTTCTTGGTATGAGAATGGCCAACCAAGATCAGTTGAAAACTATGATTCAGGCAAGAAAGACGGTCTAGCCATTAGCTACTATCCAAATGGAAACAAAGCTTACGAAGCAACTTACGATCAAGGTGACATCAATGATGGCATCGTGACCAAATACGCACCTGATGGACAGAAACAATATGAAGTAACCGTCAAAGATAACAAGATGGTTTCTGAACAGCATTGGTTTGACAATAAATCCTAGTCCATCAGTTTAGCCTTTCGGAGGAGATGCTTATGTTTACTACCCTACCATCACCACGCCCAGATATCCTGGTCATTGAATTTGATGACAACGTCGATTTAGTGCAAGAAAAACACATTATCGCTGAGGTAGACAAGCTATTGGCAGAACATGAAAGAATAAGTGTGATGGCAATACTTGATGAAAGTGCTAACTGGTCGCTTGCGGCAGGATTTAAGGACATTGTCTGGACACTGACAAATCTAAAACGAATCGAAAAAGTAGCAATCGTTGCTGACAGCAAGGTTATTGCTTGGTTGGTGAATGCGGATGCTATTATCGCTCGAATGTTTGATATTCAAGAAAAAGCATTCGCCTCAGCCGACTTTGAACAAGCTTGGAACTGGATTCAAATTCCCAAGTAGTTCGCGTTCAATGTAAGATCATTGAAAGTTCACAGACAGTAAATAAAAAGCCAGATCCTTAGGGTCTGGCTTTCTTGGTCTGGGTAAACTGCTTGCACTCATTAATCTAGGTGCTCAATAAGCCAAACCTCTTCAGCAAATCGAGTTAAGCCTTGTTTTATGCGACGATGATTATCGTCTGCCTCATCCCGTTCCAACAACGTTAAACGGTATTCTTCACCAAAGTACGCCTTTACTTCACTCGACGGAACACTAAACGGAGGCCCGGACATTTCAGCTTGGACATAATCAAGCGTAATCAATAGGATTCGACCACCCGGCATTAGAGAACGCTTCAAGTTCTCAACGTATAAGGCTCTTAACTCTTCCGGCATAGCGATAAGTGCAGCACGGTCATAGATAAGCTCTACAGGCCGTATAGGAGCTGTGAAATAGTCACCTACGTAGATATCTATCTCGTCAAACTGATACAACTCAAATTGGCCATTAATTGGAGTGACCATTGGTGTATAAAAATGCTCGGCAAAAAAGGCACGTACAGCGATCTGACTGAGCTCTACACCTTGAACGCTATCGTGGCGCTGTGCTAGCCAAACAAGGTCCTCAGATTTACCACAAAGCGGCACAAAAACACCGTCAGTGCGATTAGGTTTTACTTGGTTCCAGTATTTGATAAGCAACGGGTTCACATCTTCCAGATGAAAGCCGATTTTATTCGACGCCCATTTATCATGCCACAATTCAAAATCGTTCATTTATCGTTCATATTCGGTGTGGATAATCATTAACGTAGAGTTTACAGAATGAGGACAAAAAGTCATGCCTCTGAAGGTAACTTTATTGCGAGACTTAGGTCACACATCAGACACTGTTTCGTGTTTTTAGGTTGGGTTCGGTAAGTTAGTCCCCATACTATAGGTAGTGCAACTCCTGAACGTTATCGTCCTTTTTGCATACCGTTTTCGTAACGTAACTAGGAGAGAGAATGAGCATGTTTCTTCGTACCGCAGCACTAATGCTATTGGTACTCAGCCGCGCACCTGCATTTGCGGCAACGCTTAATCAATCCGATTCAACTACTTCAAAAGGAAACCAAGAACAGAACGAAGTTTGTCCATCTGTATTCAAACATAGCCTAAGTGGCTTATATGGCATCGATGCTGTTAACCGCAACGCACTTCAACCGCATTCAGACTTTGATATCTTATATAGCAAAGCTCACCAAGCTCAGCACGAATTAGAGTCGCTGTGTAAAACTACCGCCCTACTTACTGGTACCGACGCTTATTTCGCAGGCGTGAAATCTTATGACCGTGCACAGGAAAAAATCCGCACAGAACTTAATGGTGAAGTAAATCAAATCACCGACTTAGCTCGTGGCACAATTGTAGCCGATGATGTTGAAGGTCTTGTGGGTGCTTATGAAGCTCTCAATCGCGAAGCCAAAGTCGTTCGTGTTAAAAACCGCTTCAAGAGTCCAGCTCCTTCTGGCTATCGTGACTTGAATATTTTGGTTCAACTCCCTAAGACTGGCATCATTGCAGAAGTTCAGCTTCACTTGAAAGCCATTGCCGACGTGAAAAGCGGTCCAGAGCATGATCTTTATGAGATTATTCAAGGTATCGAACGCAACGCAGCTGCACAAGATCGTAGCTTAAACGATATTGAAACTGCGCAAATCACCAGCTTAAGAAGACAATCTTTAGAGCTTTATCAAAATGCGTGGCAGCCATACATTACCACCAACATTAAAGCGGCATAATGTCGCTTTAGCCTTGCTCATTAACGAGTATATTCATCGACAGAAAACAAAAAGACCACAATATGTGGTCTTTTTGTTTTCTAAAGTAAGAACTTAATCTACTTTGATATTCTCGACTCGTGCCTTCAGTTTTTGGCCGGGACGGAATGTAACTACGCGTCGAGCAGAAATTGGAATATCTTCACCAGTCTTAGGATTTCGACCAGGACGTTCATTCTTGTCTCTCAAGTCAAAATTACCAAAACCCGACAGTTTTACCTGTTCGCCACTTTCGAGTGATTTTCTGATTTCTTCAAAAAATACTTCTACCGTTTCCTTGGCATCCCTTTTACTGAATCCGAGTTTCTCAAATAGGTTCTCAGCCAGATCGGCTTTTGTGAGCGCCATAAAACTCCCCTCAAAGCTAATTTAAACCTTACTATCACAGCGATAGCGCTAAACATTTCGTTTGACCAATCAACAACATAACGGTCTAACTTTGAAAAGTGTAAGCCAACCTTCTGATTTTCGCCAACTTTTTTATATCATGGAAATGTCAGGATATTTTCTTATCTATTAGCAAGTTACCGTTTTAATAGCACAAAACAAAAGTTTCGATAGCATCCAAAGCACAACCGCAGTCATATATTCCAATTAATATCTAAATATTAGTTATAAATAAAATAACAACAAATTACAAAATACCTAACCTAGACCACAGTTTTACAGCATTTATCTCATAAAAACAGTAAGTTGCAGATGTATCTCAATATGAAACACGTTTAACCTGCTCGACAGAAAGTTATACAATCTCGTGTATAAAGAGCTATATTTTTAGGTTGCATCAGTTCTATGTGATTAAACAAAAAAAGCGAGCCAACTAAATTGACTCGCTTTTTCAACACTTAACTAAGTGAATAACTAATAATTAGTCACGCAATGAAGCACCAAACTTCTCAGATACGTGAGCAACAATTGTATCCACTGCACCAGCGATATCTGCGTCTTCTAGAGTACGTTCAACTGATTGCAACGTTAGTGCAATAGCAAGACTCTTCTTGCCTTCTTCAACACCTTTACCAACGTATACGTCGAACAGTTTCGCGTCTTTCAAGAACTCACCACCCTGTTCTAGACACGCTGCAACGATGTCGCCTGAAGCTACAGCTTCATCAACAACAACTGCAATGTCACGACGGTTTGAAGGGAACTTAGAAAGCTGTACCGCTTCTGGAATCACTTTAGAGTTAATCGCAGACCATTCAATTTCGAACACGATAGTACGGCCATTAAGACCAAACTTACGTTCAAGCTCTGGGTGCACAGTACCAATTACACCAACCTCTTTACCATCTACAACAATTGCCGCAGACTGACCTGGATGAAGCGCTGGGTGTTTCGCTGCAGCAAATGAATATGCTTTCTCGTTTGCTGACAGTTCTAGGATTGCTTCTAGGTCGCCTTTAAGGTCAAAGAAATCAACTGTGTTGGTTTCAATGTCCCAGTGCTCTTCGCTGCGTGTACCAGCAATAACCCCAGCAAGCATTGGCTCTTGGCGCATACCGTTTTCTGCAGTTTCACAAGGGATGAAACGTAAACCGTACTCAAATAGGCGAACACGTGGCTGCTGACGCTTCTGGTTGTGAACAACCGTGTTAAGCAGCCCCTGAATCAGACCAAGACGCATTGCCGACATTTCCGCAGAGATTGGGAATGGCAATACGAGTGGTTCAACGTCAGGAACGATTAGCTTTTGCTGCTCTGGCTCAACGAAGCTATAAGTGATGGCTTCTTGGTAACCACGATCAACAAGCAGGTTACGAACACGCTTAAGAGGCAGATCCGCTTCAACATGATTGTGCATCTTAAGTGCTGCTGCTGGATGCTGGTTTGGAATATTGTCATAACCGTAGATACGACCAACTTCTTCAATCAGATCCTGCTCGATAGCGATATCGAAACGCCATGTTGGTGCTGTTGCCGTCCAACCAGACTCTGATGCCTCAACAGTCAAGCCTAAGCGCTCAAGGATTTCAACAACGTCCGCATCTTCAATGTGATGGCCAAGTAGCGCATCTAGCTTAGTACGACGCAGTGCTACTGTGTTTGCTTTTGGCAGGTCAGCTTCTGACTCAACACCAACAACTGGTGCCACTTCACCGCCACAGATGTCAACAAGAAGCTCTGTTGCACGCTCCATTGCACTTGTCTGAAGTGCGAAATCCACACCACGCTCAAAACGCATTGAAGAATCAGTGTGAAGGCCGTAGCTACGTGCGCGACCACGGATGTGGTCAGGCGCGAAGAATGCACATTCTAGTAGAACGTCTTTAGTCTCAGTGGTAACACCAGACTCTTCACCACCAAAGATACCAGCAATTGCCAGTGCTTTATTGTGATCAGCAACAACTAGAGTATCTGCGTTCAGCTCTGCTTCAGTACCGTCTAAAAGTGTTAGCTTTTCGCCTTGCTCCGCCATACGAACCACGATGCCACCTTCGATCTTTGCTAGATCGAATGCATGCATTGGTTGGCCCTGCTCTAGCAGAACGTAGTTAGTGATGTCAACGACTGGATCGATTGAACGAATACCACAACGGCGCAGTTTTTCTTGCATCCACAGTGGTGTTTCAGCTTGAACGTTCACGTTCTTAACGATACGACCTAAGTAGCGAGGACACGCCGCTGGTGCTTTCACTTCGATAGAAGCAACATCTGCAATAGAAGCTTCAATCGCGTTTACCGCTGGCTCTGTCACGTCTGCACGATTTAGAACACCTACTTCACGAGCTAAACCACGAATGCTGAAGCAGTCTGCACGGTTAGCCGTTAGGTCTACGTCTACCGTTACGTCATCAAGAGCTAGGAAGTCGCGGAAATCGGTACCGATAACAGCGTCTTCTGCCAGTTCCATGATACCATCAGACTCAACGTCGATACCCAGCTCAGTGAATGAGCAAAGCATGCCGTGTGAAGGCTGACCACGTAATTTCGCTTTCTTGATTTTGAAATCGCCTGGAAGAACAGCACCAACGGTTGCTACTGCTACTTTCAGACCTTCACGGCAGTTAGGAGCGCCACAAACGATGTCTAGCAGTTCTTCTGCGCCAACATCAACTTTTGTTACGCGTAGTTTGTCAGCGTCTGGGTGTTGACCACACTCAACCACTTTACCTACTTTAACGCCAGTGAAAGAGCCAGCCACTGGTAGTACGTCGTCTACCTCAAGGCCAGCCATTGTAATTTGGTGCGTAAGCTCGTCAGTCGTAACCGAAGGGCTAACCCACTCACGAAGCCATGATTCGCTGAATTTCATTGTGATGAACCCTCTGGATTACTTGAACTGTTTTAGGAAACGAAGGTCGTTCTCGAAGAACGCACGCAGGTCATTTACGCCGTAACGTAGCATTGTTAGACGCTCTACGCCCATACCAAACGCGAAACCAGAGTATTTCTCAGGGTCTATGCCAACAGCACGAAGTACGTTCGGGTGAACCATGCCGCAACCAAGAACTTCAAGCCACTTACCATTCTTGCCTTTTACGTCTACTTCAGCAGAAGGCTCTGTGAACGGGAAGTAAGATGGACGGAAACGAACTTCAACTTCCTCTTCGAAGAAGTTGCATAGGAAGTCATGCAGAATGCCTTTTAGCTGAGCGAAGTTTACATTCTCGTCAACTAGCATACCTTCCACTTGGTGGAACATTGGCGTATGAGTTTGGTCATAGTCGTTACGGTAAACACGACCAGGTGCGATGAAGCGGAATGGCGGTTTACCATTTTCCATCGTACGAATTTGAACGCCAGACGTGTGAGTACGTAGCATCAAATCTGGGTTGAAGAAGAAAGTATCGTGGTCAGTACGAGCTGGGTGGTCTTCTGCGATATTTAGTGCATCGAAGTTGTGGAATGCGTCTTCGATTTCTGGACCAGACTCAGTGTTAAAGCCTAGCTCACCAAAAAACTGTTCAATGCGCTCAACAGTACGAGTAACTGGGTGTAGACCACCGTTCTCGATACGACGACCCGGTAGAGTAACGTCGATAGTCTCTGCTGCAAGTTTTGCTTCAAGTTCAGCACGTTGTAGTGCATCTTTACGAGCAGCAATCGTTTGTTGAACTACGCCTTTTGCTTTGTTGATCTCTTGACCAGCACTGCGGCGTTCTTCTGGTGGTAGTTTACCTAGGCTTTGAAGTTGAGCTGTTAACTCACCTTTCTTACCTAGATACTGAACACGCACTTCGTCAAGTGCGACTAGCGAGTCTGCAGCTTCAATCGCTGCGCTCGCGTTAGCAATGATCTCTTCTAGATGTTGCATCGTTTCCTCGTCTACCGTCCGGTAGTATCCATAAGGGTGTTTTTTGATAGCTGTACATACTAATAAAACCCGCCGCTAATGCCAAATTGATTTGTAATTTGAACGGGTTATTGGGCAAAAAAAACTCGTTTTTTGCCCTTTTAGCAGAAATCACACCGGAAACGATGACCATTTGCCGATATTCGGCAATGGTTAATTCGCTTTTGCGCGAATAAAAATGAAGTTTGGACGACGTGAAAGTTTATCAAATGTCTCAGGTGATACTTCTTTCATCGCCGGTTCAGGTTGACCTTCGGAAAATTTGTCAAGAGTAAAACCACTTTCCGCCAAGCTATCAAACAAGTTAGTAAACGAACGTCTAAAGAATGAAACCTCTACGGGTTCGCCAACGGTATTCCAATCTTCGGTGATACGCTCTACTGCAAAATAGTTACTAAACGCGTCATCTTCAAAATCAACAAGTGGATGATGGGTAGAGAAGATGAACAACCCACCTTGTTTGAGCACACGATTTACTTCTTTAAAAAGCGGTACCAAATCTTCAAGGTAGTGCACCATTAAAGGACAAACAACAAAGTCATAACTGTCGTCGGCTTCTTTAGGAAGTCCATCAGACAGATCTTGCGCATAACATGTGACAGCGTCACCTAGCTTTTGTTTGGTAATTTGAACCATTTGTTCTGAGAGATCGACAGCGGTTACCGTCGCACCTTGATTAACAAAGTGCTGCGCATAAACACCAGGACCACACCCTAAGTCTAATACCGCTTTGTTGTTTACCTCACCCACCAAAGCTAGTGTTGAAGGACGCTCATAAAGGCCATTGTACGCGTTATTTTCAATCGCATCTGCGTACTTTTCTGCATGCTTTGTATACATTTCACCCATATAAATACCCCCTACTATCAACCTATTAATTCCACATTCGGGTCGCGCAATCTACCGCTACTACGATTACTCGTCAATCTCCTCTGCTTGCCATACTAGGCGTAACATGTCCTTGTGTTGAATCCCGTGTTCGAAAATTGGGTCATCATAATTATCAAGAAAGAAGTTCTTAATCACTCTATCTACTCGAAAGCCGTGCTTTTGATAAAACGAGAGTTGATAGCCAAAGGTACCTGTCCCCAATTCGACACTTCTAATTCCTCGGTTCGCTAGTTCCGCTAATGTTTCGTCCAGTAGAACTCCGCCAAATCCTTTGCCATGGTACTCTGGGTAGATAGCGATATTGAACAGTTCAGCCTTACCATTAACCTGATCAACTTCTATTAACGTTGCTCCAATCAGTCTGTCTTGCATAAACACGGCAAAGGCATGGCACCGCCCTCGATAAACGTTAATCGCGGCTTCCTCAGGGTCAGCGAGTAACAAAATATCCAGCGGTAACTGCTCTTGGGCAAGTTCTTTTACTTCAAACATCAAAGTATTCATCTTTCAGCACTTTTTCCATCAGATAGTTATCCAACACGACGCCACGAATGTCAGCCTGGTTCGGTCGCAGTACATTAAAGCCAAAATGAAGGAAGAACGGTTTTGCTGTAATGCTTACATAGGAGTACAGCCTACGAATATCAGCCTCACGTGCTTTATTCATAATGGTCTCCATCAACACACTCCCTACCCCTTGCCTTTGTGATTGATGGTGACAATAGAAATGATCTATCAGTCCATCGTCTTGTAAATCACTATAACCCAGTATCTGAGTTTGGTTTGTCACCACAAAAGGCTTACATCGAGCAATATACGTTTCGAAAGCGGATGTCTCTAACTCATCACGAGCCCATGCTCTAATCTGCATCTCATTGTAATCATTGCGATTTACAGTGCGAATTGTTTGCCGATATAATTCCAATAACTCATTTGCATCGTCTTGCGTCGCTGCTCTAACCGACAATCGCATATCTAGACTCCTTTATGTGACCGTTAATTCTCGCAATTAATAGTAGCAAGCTAAAGATGTTTAACGGGGTTCAATGTTAAGGTTACTAGACGGTAACCAATTGAAAAATATCTTTTTGTGTACTAGATATTAAAACTCATAGATGAAGCTATCCGGAAGCCATTATGCCCGAAAAAAATAACAAAGTGCTGGTGCTGTACGCACATCCATCTCAGAGACGCTCAGAGGTCAATGCTCCGATGTTTAGAGATGCCCAATCCATTAAAGGAGTCACCGCGGTCGATCTGTATTATGAGTACCCAACTTACAACATTAATATCGACAGAGAACAACAACGATTAATTGATCACGATATTGTTATTTTTCAATTCCCTCTCTATTGGTACTCAACGCCTTCTATCCTTAAAGAATGGCAAGACTTGGTATTAGAGTATGGGTTTGCCTATGGGCAAGATGGCACGGCATTGCATGGTAAGACTTTTTTATGTGCAATCTCTGCTGGCGGTAAGGCAGATGCTTATCAAACAGATGGCTACAACCATTTCACTATTAGAGAACTACTCCAACCATTAGAACAGACTGCCAGTTTGACGGGCATGACCTATTTACCGCCTTTCTGCCTTTTTGGTTCACGTACCGCTCAAGAAGAGAGACGTATACCGGAGCACAGAGAGCGTTGGAAAACGCTTTTAAACCTGCTTGTTACCAGCGAATTCGATATCGAACGAGCAAAACCTCTCGAAAAACTTAACCATTATTGGCCACAAGAACAGACTGTCGAATCAGATAAGGACGCATCATGACCGGTTACTTTCTCCAGGCTTTTGTTTATCTTATAGCCGCCGTCATCGCAGTACCTATTGCTAAGCGCTTAGGTTTAGGCTCCGTACTTGGTTACCTCATTGCCGGGGTGGTTATTGGGCCTATTATTGGTCTCGTGGGCGAAGAAACTACTACCATTCAGCATTTTGCTGAGTTTGGTGTCGTTATGATGCTGTTCTTGGTTGGCCTAGAGCTAGAACCTAAGATGCTTTGGGGCATGCGTCATAAACTTATCGGTCTTGGTGGAATTCAAGTTGGTGGCACAGCAGCGGTGGTTATGGGAATAGCGCTAATGCTCGGACAAAGCTGGAGCATTGCCGTGACTATTGGCCTTATTTTCGCTCTTTCTTCGACAGCAATTGTTCTGCAAACCTTTAATGAAAAAGGACTGTCGAAAACAGAAGGTGGTCAGAGTGCATTTTCAGTCTTGCTATTTCAAGACATTGCCGTAATTCCAATGTTGGCGTTCATTCCCTTGCTCGCCTTACCAGAACTAGTTGAGCAAGCGCAAAGTGCCGCGGCCCAGGCTGCTGAGCATCATGACGAATTAAGCTTGGTGGCCGGACTTTCAGGGTGGGCTTATGGCCTAATCATTACTGCTTCAATTGCAGTGGTCGTCGTTGGCGGGCATTTCCTGAGTCGACCTTTGTTTAGGTTCGTCGCATCATCTGGATTGAGAGAGATCTTTACTGCTACTGCGCTTATGCTTGTTATTGGTATTGCAGCCTTGATGAGCTTGGTCGGCCTATCTCCTGCCCTTGGTACATTCTTAGCCGGTGTCGTATTGGCAAACAGTGAGTTTAGGCATGAACTGGAGTCAAATATCGATCCTTTTAAAGGGCTTCTCTTAGGGCTATTCTTTATTACCGTTGGCGCAGGTATTAACTTTGGTATCCTATTTGACGATTTTTTTGTCATTGTTGGTCTAACTTTGGGTGTCATGCTACTTAAGGCCGCAGTGCTGTACGCACTCGCGATGATTTTCAAAATCAAAGATAGTGCCCGATGGTTATTTACCTTGAGTCTTGCTCAAGCCGGTGAGTTCGGTTTTGTTCTCTTAAGTTTCTCAGTTCAGAATCATGTACTGCCTACCGATATTGCGCAAACGCTATCATTAGTTGTTGCGTTATCTATGTTCTTAACTCCTGGTCTGTTTATTCTGTTTGATAAAGTCATCTTGCCTAAATTTGAGAAAGACAGTAATGACCGTGAGGCCGACACAGTTGAAGAACGAGGCACGATCTTGATTGCGGGTATTGGCCGCTTTGGGCAAATCGTCAATCGTCTTTTGGTCGCCAATGATGTAAAGACGGTGGTACTAGACGTACGTGCTGAACAAGTCGATAACATGCGCCAAATTGGCACCAAAGCTTATTTTGGTGACGCGTCTAAGCCAGACATCTTGCATACTGCAGGAATCGAAGATGTGAAACTACTTGTTATCGCTATTGATAACCAAGAAACCAATGTTGAGCTTGTAAAATATGTTAAACATACGTACCCTCACGTCAAAATTCTTACTCGGGCATTCGACAGAGGGCACGGTTACCAACTAAGGCAAGCCGGTGCAGATTATATAGAGTCTGAAACCTACCATTCAGCCTTAGAACTTGGAGCTAAGACCATGAAGTGCCTTGGTTTTCACCCATTCTTTATTGAACAGCAGAAATCTATCTATAAGACGATTGAAGATAAACAATCCGACCGTCTATACAAAGCGTGGGCGGACGGTGCTGATGGTGAAGAACGCTACGATAACAACTACCGAGACTTATTCATCGAATTGGAAGGGTTCATAAAGGATGCCATGCAAGTCGATCGAAATGACAAACATTCTCGCGAGCGTGGATGGACTCCACCTCCAAAAGGATATGCAGATAAGTTAGAGGAATAAAGCGTAAGTAGCATTGATCTTTGCTTTGTTCAGTCCCCTGTAACTAATGGACTCATAAGCTATGATGTGAACAGAGACGGGCATTTAGCCCGTCTCTCCTTTTTCACAACAACACAATGATAAGTAAATCAGCACAAATAAAGAGAACAACGTGGATAAAGATTCAAGACAGTTAGCCAAACAATTGTTCAACATGACCCTTCCTATGGTGCTGGGTGTGTTATCCCTCATGAGCTTTCAATTAGTCGATAGTGCCTTTATAGGACAATTAGGCGTCCTACCTCTCGCTGCTCAAGGTTTTACCTTGCCGATGCAAATGGTCATTATTGGTATCCAAGTAGGTCTTGGTATAGCCACAACAGCAATCATTTCTCGCGCTTTGGGGGCCAATGACGAGTCTTACGCAAAGCAATTAGGCGGATTGATCCTTGTTTTCGGTAGTCTAGGTGTTGCGGCAATTGGCGTACTCATTTGGCTTATTCGACACCCAATCCTCGCCATGCTGAGTGCACCTGAATCCGTCTATCCCGTAATTGATAGCTATTGGCCTTATTGGCTTCTAAGCTCTTGGGTTGGTGCGGTGCTGTACTTCTACTACAGCGTCTGTCGCGCTAATGGGAATACGGTTCTACCAGGAATGATGATGGTCGCAACGAGTATCATTAACTTAATTCTCGATCCATTGTTTATCTTTACTTTTGACTTAGGTATCAATGGTGCGGCGATAGCCACGATCGTCGCCTTTGGTATTGGTATCGCTTTTGTCGCCCCAAAGGTGGTCAGCAAGAACTGGGCATCATTTGACTGGAAAGATGTCAATGTTGTAAACAGTTTGAAGTCGATTTGGAAAATTATGGCGCCCGCGATGGTCAGTCAGTTACTTCCACCGCTCTCCTCCATGTTGGCTACTAAACTACTCGCAACATTTGGCACCGCTGCAGTAGCTGCATGGGCACTGGGCTCTCGTTACGAGTTTTTTGCCATTGTAACCGTATTAGCGTTGACCATGTCTATGCCGCCTATGGTTGGTAAGCTATTGGGGGCTAAAAACCTTACGGATATCAAAAAACTCGTTAACCTTGCCGTAAGTTATATTCTTGCGTTCCAACTCTTAGTCGCCATTATTACTTACTTGTTTGCCGGCCACTTATCAATACTGATGACCAGTGAAGACAATGTACAACAGATCCTCAATTATCATCTTATTTTAGTCCCTTTCAGCCTTGGGCCTTTGGGCATCTGTATGTTAATGGTGTCTATATCTAATGCGCTTGGCAAAGCAAAAACTGCTTTGACCATTTCAGCGCTTCGTTTATTTGCCTTCTTCTTGCCTTGCTTGTGGTTAGGGTCACAGTTTGGAGGAATCGAAGGACTCTTTTGGGGCGCTTTGGTCGGAAATGTCCTTGCGGGTCTAAGCGCTTGGTTCACATACAGTTATTCTCTAACGCAATTAGAAAAGTCCCTTTCTAGATAAGGCTCAATTTCTATTCCACTTGTACTAACTAATTTTGTCAAAACAGCCCTCCTTTGCTACGTTTAAAAGACGTAGTGAAAGGAGAGGTACAATTAATGAAAATAAACGTTCAGACCCACCACGTTTCAATTGGCGAAGAGTCTCGTCAAGAGATTGAAAACAAATTTGACAAAGTATCAGCTCACTTTCCTCAGTTGATCAGCTGTGACATCATTATCAAGAAAGAACATGGCCAACACGAAGTGGAGGTTTTCACCAATTATGAGGGTGTGAGAGTATCAGCTAAAGCCACTCACGATATTATGTACCCAGCCATTTCCGCAGCGTTGAAGAAGCTTGAAACAGGTTTGCGAAACCGAAAAGGACAACTAAAAACTGACTTGCATGCCAAACCGACGAGCACCAAACCAGAGATCGCGTCAGACATCATTCAAGAAATGAAACTCACTTAGCCTACCCTTTAAATACAACCTAAAAAGCCGGCTCTTAGCCGGCTTTTACTCGAAGGCTTATTGCAATTCAATAACTTATTTATTCTCATTCATAAATTCTTACACTGACTTTTCTAATCTAAATATCTGCTTTATTGCTAACAATATCGAACTCAGCCGAGCATTTCTCTAAAGTTCGCTCCTTTCTAACCATAGTGGCGCAAAATGACAAATTTAATAATGCGTTGTCATTACTATGTGCTTAACGCTTTAGGAGGCACGATATGACATATAGAGAATTTCAACACACCGATACTTACAAACTGATGATTGGCACAGGGGAGTTAATCTCATCTATTGCTTCCTTCCTTTTGACACTAATCACAACGATGACCAAAGCCGGAGTATGGCTTACTAAAAAGACCTACTCATGGATCGCTAAGCGATAATCCAACATCAACTCAACCAGAGACAGCGAATGAAAAGCAAAATAACTCTTGTTTTAGCATTGGCAATTGGATGTGCCTCTCCTGTTACGCTAGCTGCAAATAGCCAAGGAACATCGATAACAAATTCGAACCCACTCTTCCAGCAGATGAAGGCACTTCAGCAGGACATAAATACATTACAAAAGCAGGCTGAACTTAACCGTTTTGAAGAAAGCATTATCGACCGAAAAAACGACGCGTTAAGACAATCACTTGCAGAACAGTTGAAGCATACAAATCAGGTGGATGAGAACAAGCAGCTTGTCACACAACAAATTCACCTATTACAAAGCTTACTCTCGGCAAACAACCAAGACCTTAAACGACTTTCCGATACATCCAAAGTTGCCAGCGACACAGAAAAAGACGCCGTTCAGTTTGCAATGCAAAAACGTATTACGGCGATGGACGAGTATTATGCGGATCTATCCACTACGTTATCTTGGGCCGCTGAATTAGGGATCGACATTTCAAAAGCGGAAAATCAATTAGAGCAAGACTTACAGAAACGTGCTGACTTTTTATATAACTCTGTTCTTTTCTTAGATAGCCAACTAAGTGACATTAATGACCGACTTGCTTATGTTCCAGAAGAAGGTAAAGCAGCATTACAAGAAGATGGCATCCGAATTACTGGTCAGATTAATTTACTTATTCTTAGCCTAGAATCGAGTATTGCCCTGCTGGAAAATTACGGCGTTGATACTACAGAGTATAAACAGCTGCTATTTACAGTAACGGGTGATATTAGCACTGATGTACTCGATTTCAGCGTTATCATCGGGCTCATGAAAGAGTGGTTAGGCGCCTTCAAGGATTGGGCGATGGAGCATACTCCGTCACTAATTGTGAAGATATTCGTCTTTGGTGTCATCCTCTGGTTGTCACGTTCATTCGCTAAAATTGTTGGTAAAGCGGTAAGAAAGAGCGTCAGCCACTCAACAATGAAATTTAGTGTATTGATGCAAGACTTCTTTGTTTCAATGGCACAAAAAGGAGTAACAGCCCTAGGACTGCTTATAGCCTTATCACAGCTTGGTATAGAGCTAGGCCCGCTGTTGACTGGTTTTGGAGTGGCAGGTGTAATTATTGGTTTTGCATTACAAGACACCTTGTCTAACTTCGCTTCAGGCATGATGATACTCATCTACCGTCCTTTTGATGTAGGAGATCTAGTCAAGGTTGCCGGCATATCAGGAACAGTAAGCCACATGAGCTTAGTATCAACAACCATACGTACTGTTGATAATCAAAGGTTAGTCATTCCGAATAATAAGATTTGGGGCGATACTATCAATAATATCACTGCGGAAAAAACTCGACGTGTGGATATGACCTTTGGTATCGGCTACGGCGACGATATAGACCAAGCGAAACAGGTCTTTTCAGATATCTTGCAACAGCACCCGAAAGTGCTTAAGTCTCCCGAGCCGATGATCTATGTACATACGCTTAATGAAAGCTCTGTCGATTTTATTGTTCGACCTTGGGTACGAACAGAAGACTATTGGGATGTCTATTGGGAAGTGACCGAAGAGGTGAAGAAACAACTGGACCGCAATGGGATCAGCATTCCGTTCCCACAAAGAGACGTTCACGTATATCAACATGACCTCTCTCAAAATACTACATTAGATCTAGTCACGCAGGTCGCAAGCAAATAACCACTAATGCGAACTTCACCCGAAGTTCGCATTAGTTTTAATTATGAAAAATTAAAATATTTATCGTGATTATCATCACACTTTTCTATTGATTGATTCTATTTCAAACTCTAATATCTGCGCCCTACCGCCCATAGTGGCGAATTTGAACAACAAAAAGCACGAACCACGCAGAGACGAGACAAAAACGAAATGGCATCCAAATATCCATTAGCTAAGCTGACCTTTTTAATCGCAATTTTGACAGCCGTTGGTCAAATGACGCAGACAATGTACGTGCCGTCAATTGGGCAAATGGCGCAAGAGTTCCGCGTTAATCCAGCGATGCTACAGGCAGTAATGGCGTGCTACTTGATTCCTTATGGTTTGTCTCAGTTCATCTATGGCCCACTGTCGGATCGATTAGGTCGCAAGCCAATTATTATCGTTGGCCTTGTTATCTATCTAATCGGAGCGCTCATAAGCTTGTTCGCCCATTCTTTTGAGCTCTTTCTTCTGGGCAGCTTCATTCAAGGAGCGGGAATTGGTAGTGGCGGTGCTATGTCACGAACTCTTTCTCGAGACTGCTTTTCAGGCGAAGAGCTACACAGAGCCAACAGCATCATTAGCATGTGCGTAATCTTTTCGCCATTGCTCGCGCCCGTGCTTGGTGGCGTGTTAACTGAAACTATGGGTTGGCGCTCTAGCTACCTGTTTTTGACTCTGTTTGCCGTTGCTGTTGTCATAGTAATGGTTTCTAAATTGGTCGAAACTCTACCAGTTGAGAGACGTAGTCAAAGTTCAGCGATGGATAACTATCGATTTGTGCTTTCTGATAAGCGTTTTCAAGGCTATGTCATTTGCCTAGTTGCTACCTTTGCAGGCGTTGCCGTGTTTGAAGCGGCTGCTGGAGTGTTGTTTGGTGGCGTTCTAAAGCTTTCGGCCCTGACGGTAAGCATCCTGTTTGTGTTACCAATTCCGGGTTATTTACTCGGTGCTGGATTCTCTTCCATCATCGCAAAACGTTATAGCAACAACGCAGCGTTTAAGTTTGGTTTAGTTTCGATAATAGTAGGGGCAGCGGTCGTGCTTGTGCCTGGGTTACAAGGCTCGACCGACGCTTGGACACTTACTATAGGCTCTACCATTTACTTCCTTGGCGCAGGTGTTTTATTCCCTGCTGCGACTACCGGAGCCTTAACCCCTTTTCCAAACCACGCAGGAACAGGTGGTGCTGTGTTAGGGGGGATGCAAAACCTTGGTGCAGGTTTAGCAACCTTAGGCGCATCTGTCATACCCGCTACTAGCCAGCTACCACTAGGCGTAATCATGTTGATCATGGCGTTGTTAGCTATGTGGGGCTTGCATATCGCTAAGCGCGACAATGGTCCAGACAATGCTGACAACCCAGTAATGGTTTGATGTAGAGAAGAAACAAAGGCTATCTCACTTCTAAGGTAGCCTTTGCTTAACCCCTTCATTCACCAGACGTCCCTCTCAAAACGAACACTTAATCAATCTCAGCTCTCTTCACATCATCCTGAACTCAATCAAAGAGCAACACGCCCCTCTCAGTTTTCGAAAATAAACCAGCTTTTATTTTTAATTCAGCCAGTTAACCTTGTATTCTACATTTCTAATATTAAACTAGGTCTGTATCTCTGATTCACCCCAAGGAAGGAGTTATTGGAGTTGAAACTGAATTGCGTGCTCACTTTTAAAACTATGCTCACTCGCATGGTTGTTCTGATCATATTACTAGGAGCCACGCACGCTACTCTAGCTCAGTCAGATACCTATACTGTCGCAGCTCATGAACAAGACTTTATCGCCCGTTTTATTTTCTCTACCATTGAAAAACAATCCAATATTTCTTTTCAATACGCCGACTACCCTGTATTTAGTGAACGATTAGAGGCTGTTGAAGACGGCAAAATAGACTTTGTCGCTAACATTACCTACACCAAGAGTCGAGCTTCACGATTCATCTTCTCGGAACCCATCAACATTGAACCGACCTATTTATTTAATAGAGACGGCGAGTCGTTTGATGAAATGCATGTCATTGGAACGACAATGGGAACAGCGTTTAACGACATAATACAGAGATACTACCCTGATAAACGTGTATTGGGGTTCAATGACAATAAAGTTGCATATGAGAGCTTATTGGCCGGTAACATTGATGGCTACATTGGTACTTTCCTACAATTAGAAAACTTTTTATCAGCGGGCTTTAAAGCAACATCGATCAACGACCAAGTCTCTATTCCACCTGTATCGATTATTACTAACAAACAACAGAACAAACCACTATTAGCGCTTTTTAGTGACATTATTGCAAAAGACTCTGTCCAAAAAGAAATTCGTCGTTACATCGACAGTTACATTACCGAAATCGCCATTAAACAGCTCAGAGATAAAGTTAAATCCAGTGGACTAGACCTTGACTCTGTTATTGAGATTTATCTTAACCCTCGCCCACCGTATGTGTTTTCAGACTCAAATGGACTACCTGTGGGTATTTCGGTTGAGTTTGCTAAGCAAATTTGCAGTCTCAACCAACTAAAATGCCGGATGGTCTACGACCCTACAGAAACGTGGTCAGCCTCTTTACAGAAGCTCACTTTAGGTGAACGTGACGTTACTAGCCCTATTGCTGATATAAAACACCGTCAACGTATACTTAACTTCAGCCGTCCCTACGCTTCCATTCATGGTGTTATTGCCAAACGCGTTGGCTATAAAGAAGAAGTCTATCGGCATATCTCCGAATTATTCGCGGAAAAAGTTGGAGTGGTTGAAAACGATGTATTTGCATCCATTACGCGACGTTCGTTACCCAACAAAACTCTTGTTTACTATGGTGATACTAAAAAGCTTATTAGCGGACTCAATACCGGAGAAGTCGATTACGCCATTACCAGCCAAGTCACCTTAGATACATTGTTGTACGAACAAAATATTACCAATGTGACTCAAGACCGTTACTTTCGCCCTTTTTATCAATCTGAATTGAGTTTTGGATTTCCTAAAACTGAGCGTGGCGAGATTCTCGCTCAGTTGTTTAATAGAACCTTAGACTTTATCGATGCCAACTCAATCAACCGCCGTTATCAACCACCAGCAAACTGGCGTGAACTGAATGAAAAAGAGAGTGACAAACGTCGCTTGAATATCATCAATGCGCTGTTAGCACTGCTAGTGCTAGTGACGTTTTTCTTCGGTTACATTACCAATCATCGAGCCAATCATGATGCACTGACTAAACTCAAAAATCGCCATGCTTTAAACCGTATCCGTAAACAAGCTCTCGAAAAAGGCCATGGATTGATTTACATCGACCTTAATCGCTTTAAACACATTAACGACACTTATGGTCATACTGTAGGTGACCAAGTATTGCGTTGCTACGCCAAACGCTTAAAAGAAACCATTGATGGTCAAATTTACCGTATTGGTGGTGACGAATTCGTTGCTATTACAGAGTTCGACCCTAATGAACTTAACTCGATACTAAACCAACTAGAAAGCTATCCATTTATAGTACGCGGCTCTGGGGTTGTATTGACGCTTTATGCCTCTGTTGGAGTTTTCTTGCCAGACACCAGTGAACTCAGTATAAAGCAGTTACTTATCTACACCGACTTCGCAATGTACGAAGCCAAACGTAATGACAAGGTCCGTAGTGTCATTATTGACGAGGATAAACTCCGAGATCTCGTTGCCGTCCATGACCCTAAAAAACGCTCACACCGTGATGTCCCTGAAGGATAAATGACACCTCATAACCTCGATTTCATCATGCATCTTGGTAGGAGATAAGTCCTTAAAAACACAATTACTAACAGAAAACTATACTCATAACCTTATGATTTGATGTCATTTATAACACTTAATACCAGATTGCGAATATAATAGTGTAAGTGAAATAAACAATAACAGGAGACCTTATGACTGCAAAACAAAATGCTAGCCAATTCGTGTCTATAATCTCAACCATACTTGTCATCGGACTCGCTATCTATCTTGGTACTCTAGTGAAGTCTGTTGATACGATAGAAGAGAAGCTTAGCCATCAGGCGCAACAAATCGAAAGAACTTCCCTTAAAGCAACAAATGGTAGCGTTGGTGATACCGTGCGTTCCTATGTCCCTGTTTATTCGCACATTTATACCGATGGTGGTAAAGCTGTATTGTTGGAAAGCACCTTGGTTGTACGTAATACTGACCCTAGCTCAAGTATTAACATCCATAGCATCAATTACTATGACACCAACGGCCAACTTGTTCGTCAGTTTGTCTCTGAAGGGTACAAGCTTGAGGCGATGTCCAGTTCTGAATACTTGGTTGAGAAACGAGAAGTCAGTGGAGGCGCAGGGGCCAATTTCTTAATCGAATGGTCGAATCCAAACCAAGCGTCAGCCCCTATTTTTGAAGCGGTCATGATTGGCTCTGGCCATGGAAAGGATATTTCATTCACTAGTCGAGCTCCGCTATAAAAAAACACCCCGCATACTGCGGGGTGTTTTCTTTCAATCAAACCACTGTAACTAGTTGGCCTGTTCGTTTAGATAAGCTTGAAGTGAGATGTTCGTCCATTCGCGCATCTTCACTAGATAATTGGCTTGTGAATCAAGAATCTCTTTCGCCAATTTATCGTTAGCCGCCTGTTGCTGAAGCAGTTCCTCATTTGCTGCTTTTAGAGCATTGATTACTTCTGGCGGGAAAGAACGGACTTTAATATTCGGATACTCTGAACTCATCTTAGACCAACTGTTCGCGTTCTCATGCAAAGCTTGGGTATACATATCAAACGCCGCAACGCGGAACGAAGTTTCTAAAATGATTTGGAGATCTGCTGGCAGAGATTCCCACACTTTCTTGTTGACTAAGAATTGAGTCTCAGAGCCTGGCTCATGCCATGCTGTGTAGTAATAAGGTGCGATTTTTTGAAAACCCATTCGTAGATCAAAGGCAGGCCCTACCCACTCTAATGCGTCAATTGTTCCTCGCTCTAATGAGGTATACAGTTCGCCCGGCGCGATGTTGGTTGGTTTCGCGCCAACTTTCGCTAACACCTCACCTGCAAACCCAGGGATACGCATCTTCAACCCTTGCAGATCTTCAACGGTGTTGATCTCTTTTTTAAACCAACCTCCCATTTGAATATCTGAATTACCGCCTGGAAAAGACAGTAGGTTGTGCGGCGCATAAACTTGTTGCATGAGTTCAAGACCATCTCCATGGTAGAACCACGAATACTGCTCCATCGTTGTCATACCAAATGGCATCGATGAGAAATACAGCGTATTAGGTACCTTACCTTTCCAGTAGTATGAACTTGAATGACCAAGGTCATATTGACCCGACTTAACCATATCAAACACACCTAAAGGTGCTTTGTGTTTGTTGGCTGAGTCGATTCGAATGATCAAGCGTCCATTCGACATTTCTTTGGCTAACTTCGCCATATTCTTGCTCGCATCACCCAGAATTGGCGTATTAGGCCCCCAGGTTTCTGCCAGTTTTAAGCGGTAAACTTTATCGTCAGCTTGCACTTGAAAGGTTGCCACAGCAGTGAGAGATGCAATGACGATAGTACTCAGTCGACGAATGGTTTTTTTGAATTCCATTTCTTAGATTCCTATGTACGTTATTGGATAGCTCAACAACAATGGATGTAAACATTATGTATGTCAAAGTGTTATGATTTAGGTGCCTTTGGCTTTAGTGGTCAATACGTCTAATATTTAACCATATATCCAAATTTTATCCTTCACGTTACCTAACGACTCTATTTAACTCCAACCTTTCTCTAGCCCAAAATATTCCATTCTGTTTAACAAATTGATAGTTCTGTCACGAAATCTCTGTTATTAATAGCTAAATTGTTAAATATTCTAAAAAGCATCACTATGGACTGGGCAACGCTCTCAATATTCATCCCCACTTTTTTCTTTGTTTCCATTACGCCAGGTATGTGCATGACACTGGCTCTTACAATGGGCATGAGTATTGGCTACCGACGTACGCTGTGGATGATGGTCGGTGAGTTGCTCGGTGTTGCCGCCGTCTCTCTTGCCGCTATCTTAGGTATCGCTGCCGTCATGTTGAAATACCCAGAAGTATTCACTGTCTTTAAAGCCATCGGCGCGACTTATCTGTTCTACCTTGGTATCCAAATGTGGCGTTCACGCGGCAAACTAGCCATCACTTCTGACGTTGAACAACAAACCGAGCACAAAGATTGGGATCTAGTCGTTCAAGGCTTTGTTACCGCTATTGCCAATCCCAAAGGTTGGGCATTTATGATTTCGCTGCTTCCCCCATTTATCGACCAGTCAAAGCCAATGTTTGGACAAGTATCGATCATGCTCGGAATTATTTTGGTCAGTGAGTTTGTTTGTATGACGATCTACGCGACTGGCGGAAAAGGATTGAAACGAACATTGGGTAATGCAAACAACGTACGGACCATGAACCGCATTGCGGGAACACTCATGTGTGGCGTTGGGGTTTGGTTGTTTATTGGATAAAAATGGGCTCCGATTTGGAGCCCATTTATTTTATTGCGTTACACCTGCAATCACTGAAGGCTCTCCTGTCACCTCAGGCATACTACCGATATCGGCACTACCCGTGACAGAAGTTGGTACCGCAACGGCAGGGTCTTGCAAGGTTAATGCGTTGCACTCAGACGTTGCCAAAGGTTTCATCAACTCTTCAATTTCACGAGCCTTTATAACGTATTGACTGCTTCCTCCCATAACTACACCATCACCGATTGAAAAGGCAGCACGGTAGTGGTCATCTTCGTTATTTTTGATGCTTGGAATACCCCACAGATCACCATTCCCTCCATAATTAAGCATAAAGGTTTGGTTCGCATAGTTACCAGCATCACCATTTCGATCATTGTTAGTAGTATGAACATAACTAAACTGAATTGGGCGGTCGAAACTGACGATATCCCCCGATTCATCACGCACTGTAGTCAATCGATTCCACTCATTGACCCCTGTTTCCCACACATAAAATTCTTGCACAACGTTAGGATCGTAGATTTCCCATGGATTAGAAATAGACTGCGACGATAGAACCATTGGTCCTGTTCTCAATCCCCAATGGTGAGGTGTAGATTCAAGACTTGATGAGGTAACAGACGAATCGAAATGAACCGCTTCGCCACTGGTTACGCTAACGAGCGTCAGTGCGTTAACACCATCAATCGAGAACGTAAATTGATAAGCAGTGCCATGTACAGTTTCAAATGGGCTATTCTCTCCCCAGTACTGGGCGATATGTTGGTCATCAATGGTGCCTATAGGGCAATTATCGTAACAAGTTAGCGTAATGGTGCCGTTGTTAGGTAGTGCAGCATCACCGCTTTGTGACCCATCAATAAAGGTTTGAACATAGTAAGTTATGCTATCCTCTCCGTTGAGATACTTCACCTCTCCGCCGAGCTGCTCAGAATACATATATAGACTGTCGTAATCGCTAAGCGATATCACGATTGGTGTCTCTAACTGCGTCACACTCGGACCATTATCCGTCCAGGACAACTTACCAACTTTAACGAACTGTTGGTTGCTATAGTTCACGACCCACTGATCGAAAGAATTGTCCTGATAGACATCATCATCCCAATAGTTAAAGTCGATCCCTGATAATTCAGTGAGCGCTAACGAGTTCACTGTGTTCTTTATTAAACGACCTGGCGCTGTAACGATAGTCAGAGTTTCCTGCTGTTCGTCGTTATCTTTCACTACGGTGTCACCATTACTGAACTGATGGCCGCTTTCGGTCCAAAGCCCCCAGTAACCTATAAATCCATAGCTATCGTTATTTCCATTATCCGTAGAATCATAGCGAATAGGAAAACCACTATTGAGTTCGACAGCGGCCCCTGTCGCTGAATCAAATAGGTCATATCGATGTACGTGTGATGTAAATTCTGTGCGACTCAGACATTGAGAGCCAGTTGCAAAGTCTCCCGACTTATAGGGCAAATCATCAAAACCGCCATTGGTACTCTGAACCAATACACGATTTTCATTGAACGCAAGTGCAAACGTCTGTCCTCCACTACCATATTGACCTGAGTATTCCATCCCCGTTAACGCAACACCCGAGGTTCTATCTTCTGACATGACAACACTGGCACATTGTTTGTAGCTTTCATTACCGCCATGGCTACCCTGCTCATAAAGCGTGAAACCAATTTGTCCATCAAGATCGGAAATCGTTTTGACTTCACCTCCTCCTGATTGATTGTTTTGGTCGAAGTTATCAAAGAAGTCAAAGTTAAAGGTGAAGTCTCCAAAGGGGTTGGCATCAGTAGCGCCATTGCGGATTTCCGCTTTGAACTTGATCGCTTGTTCCCCTTCGTCACTTTGTCCCATATCTGGAAGCCAAACACTGACGAGTAGAGGGTCTGAGTCAGACTCTCGAACCACCGTACTTACCGCCTTCATTAACTGGGTTTGATTACTCGCGCCTGATGATTGTCCGCTATCACCGGATTTATCTTCATCAAAACACAGCGATTCATCAGCTAACACCAAATAAGGGCCTTGGTTAGCAAACTCAACACTGTTGAACTGCGCCGTAAAGCACAGGATGCTGTTCACGAGTTCAATGGGTTCCAATGCTTCATTCCAGACATGTGTACGCTGCTCTGCGAGCGTATAATCTGTGCCCGCGTCATTGTATTCGGCTTGAATAGTGAGAGGGGCTATCGCCAATACAAGGGGGATTAGTTTAATCGTTTTCATTGGTCACTACCTCCAATTGTTCAGGCAGCGAAAGCTGAGATGTCGGAATGGTTTGAGTCTGATTACCTGAGCTGGAGTCTCCTCCACTTCCATTACAACCGAAGAGTAGTCCTAGGACAAAGGTAGCGATTACTGCTTGGATATGAAGTCGTTTCATATCTCCTCCTTGTAATTCAAATTACGAACGTAATTCCCGCCAACTAACCTTATTTATAATGTGGTTATAAATACCCTAGGATAATGTGAACATAAGTTTATAGAACAAAATTCCATATAGATATGGCATTTGCTTATAAACCATACAGTTTTCATGGTTTATGTAGGTAAATTACAGAATATGTAAAAACAGCACTATTGTATTACAAATAAACCTATACTAACGTGCGCTCTCCCCTGTTGCAAAACGATTGCTATTCTTTTCTCCTATAAATAGCCTCTTCTACTATTAACTTGTTGATTAGTTAATCACCCGACCTACCCCTTTAGAGTAGTTTAAAAGTGTAATTGATTTACATCATGTTTTAATTTTCTTTCACATTTAACAATGCGCGAAGATTCGAAGAACTAACACTTAGGTATTAATATGAGCAAGATGAAGCTTGTCGTGATAGGAAACGGCATGGTTGGTCATCGTTATCTCGAGGACTTAGTCGAGAAAACTGATATGGCCAACTATGAAGTCACCGTTTTCTGCGAAGAACCACGTGTCGCGTATGACCGTGTCCACCTCTCCTCTTACTTTTCACACCACACTGCAGACGAACTTTCCCTAGTTAAAGAAGGTTTCTATGAGAAGCACGGCATCAATGTTCTTATTGGTGAGCGCGCAATCAACGTTAACCGCGAAAACAAAATCGTTTATTCAAGTACTGGTCGTGAAATTAAGTACGACAAGCTTATTCTCGCAACAGGTTCCTACCCATTTGTACCACCTATTAAAGGTAACGAGAGCAAAGACTGTTTTGTTTATCGTACTATCGAAGACCTTAAAGCTATTGAAGCAACGGCGAAAAAGAGTAAACGAGGCGTTGTTGTTGGTGGCGGTCTACTAGGTTTAGAAGCAGCCGGGGCACTTAAAGCACTGGGCGTCGAAACACACGTTGTGGAATTCGCTCCAGTATTAATGGCGGAACAGTTAGACCTTCAAGGCGGTTTGCAACTTCGCAACAAGATTGAGCGCATGGGCGTTCAAGTTCATACAAGTAAAAATACGCTTGAAATCAAAGCTGAGGGTAATGAAGCGCGCAACACTATGGTGTTTGCTGACGGCACTGACCTTGAAGTGGATTTCATCGTATTCTCTGCTGGTATCCGTCCACAAGACAAGCTTGCTCGTCAGATGGGCTTGGGTGTTGCACCTCGTGGCGGTATCGAAATTAACAACTTCGCTCAAACTACTGACCAAGATATCTATGCTATTGGTGAGTGCGCTTCATGGAACCGTACTTTCTATGGTCTAGTTGCTCCTGGTTATAAAATGGCGACGGTTGCGGTTGACCACCTAGTAGGTAACGACAGCCAGTTTGAAGGCGCAGACATGAGCGCTAAGTTAAAACTACTTGGCGTGAAAGTGGGCTCTATTGGCGATGCAAACGGCCGTACCCCTGGTTGTAAGAGCTTCGTATACCAAAACGAAGAACAAGAAGTTTACAAGCGTCTGATTGTTTCTGAAGACGGCAAGAAGTTACTTGGCGCAGTAATGGTTGGCGATACGTCTGATTACGGCGATCTACTTCAACTTAAGCTCAATGACATCGAACTTCCAGAGCACCCTGATACTTTGATTCTGCCCGCGCATGCCGGAGCTGAAAAGCCGACACTCGGTGCAGATTCTCTACCTGAGTCAGCGGTTATCTGTTCTTGTTTCGATGTTACTAAGGGCAAGATCGCACAAGCCGTTGCTGACGGTCACCACACGATTGGCGATATTAAAGCAGTGACTGGTGCAGGTACTGGCTGTGGCGGTTGTATCCCTCTTGTTACCTCTGTCCTAAACGCTGAACTAGCAAAATCAGGCATCGAAGTTAAAAACGACGTATGTGAACACTTTGCTTACTCTCGCCAAGAATTGTTCCACTTAATTCGTATCGAAGAGATCAAGACGTTCGAAGAACTGCTTGAGAAACATGGTAAAGGTTACGGCTGTGAAGTGTGTAAACCACTTGCAGGCTCTATTTTAGCGTCTTGCTGGGGCGAGCATATTCTTAAGCCTGAGCTTGTGAAACTGCACGATACCAACGACAACTTCCTCGGTAATATTCAAAAAGACGGTACTTACTCTGTCATTCCTCGTATGGCGGGTGGTGAAGTTACTCCTGAAGCACTAAAAGTGCTTGCTGAAGTAGCAGCAGAGTACAACCTATACACCAAAGTCACTGGCGCCCAGCGCATCGGTCTGTTTGGTGCGCAAAAAGACGATCTTCCTGCTATCTGGAAAAAACTGATTGAGGCTGGCTACGAGACTGGTCAAGCGTATGCAAAAGCACTTCGCATGGCGAAGACCTGCGTGGGTTCAACATGGTGTCGTTATGGTGTTCAGGATTCTGTTGGTCTGGGGTCACGCATCGAGAACCGTTACAAAGGTATTCGTACTCCGCATAAGATGAAGTTTGGCGTTTCAGGCTGCACTCGTGAGTGTGCTGAAGCTCAAGGTAAAGACTTAGGAATTATCGCGACAGATGCTGGCTGGAACATGTATGTATGTGGTAACGGTGGTATGAAACCACGTCACGCAGACCTACTTGCTTCTGACCTAGACGAGGCAACGCTAATTCAATACATCGACCGTTTCATGATGTTCTATATCCGTACTGCAGCGCCGCTACAACGTACCTCAGTTTGGATGGAAAACATGGAAGGTGGCGTCGACTATCTACGTGAAGTGATCGTTGATAACAAACTTGGAATCAACGAACAGCTAGAAGCCGATGTGCAACGTCTAGTGGGTGATTACAGCTGCGAATGGAAGAACACGATTGAAGATGAGTCTCAGCTTAAACGCTTCTCTCACTTCATCAACAGCGATCTTCGCGATGACAATGTGGTTTTCGTTCAAGAGCGTGAGCAACACCGTCCAGCGACATTTACAGAGAAGCACCCTGAAGCTAAGGGTGACATCCTACACGTTGAGTTGGAGAAGTAATCATGGCATTTCAAAAAGTATGTGATATCCAAGACATCATCCCTGGCACTGGCGTATGTGCTTTGGTGGATGGCCAACAGGTTGCTATTTTCCGCCCAACGGCTGCTGAAGAAGTGATGGCGATCAGCAACATGGACCCATTCTACCAATCTAACGTGCTATCACGTGGATTAATTGTTGAGCACCAAGGTGAGCTTTGGGTAGCAAGCCCTCTGAAGAAACAACGCTTCAACCTAGCAACAGGTATTTGTATGGAAGATGAGCGCTTTACCGTGAAAGCATACAAAACTCGTATTGCCAAAGGTGCAGTAGAAGTTTCGGCGTAAGCCAAGAGACTGAATAGCCTATAGGGGTTAGAAGCCCTAGCCCCTATCACTATTCAATCTTTACTTTTTAACTTTAACTTTTAATAGGTACAATTCTATGTCTGCTGATTTTAAACCTGCGCAATTTGTGCAAACCATGATCGACGTTGGCGAAGCGAAAACAAAAACAAGCACTCGCGACCTCCTCCTTCGTGGCACAATGGCTGGTATCATCCTGTCTTTGGCGGTAGTTGTTGCAATCACAACCATCGTTCAAACGGGCATCGGTATCGTGGGTGCGCTCGTCTTCCCCGTTGGTTTCGTTATTCTAAGTGTGATGGGCTATGACCTTGTAACGGGTGTATTCGGTCTTGCACCATTGGCTAAATTTGCTAACCGTCCTGGTATTACTTGGAACCGTATTTTCCGTTGTTGGGGACTTGTAGGTTTGGGCAACCTAATTGGTTCTCTTATCGTTGCTTACCTTGTAGCAGTCTCGCTAACTGGTAACTTCTCTCTTGAACTTAATGCGGTTGCTAAGAAGTTTGTAGCGGTATCGACAGCTCGTAGCCTTGGTTTTGAAAACATGGGTATGGACGGATGGATCACCTGTTTCGTACGCGGTATCTTTTGTAACCTGATGGTATGCCTTGGCGTTATCGGCAACATGACAGCACGTTCTGTATCGGGTCGTGTAGCGATGATGTGGTTCCCTATCTTCATCTTCTTCGCACTAGTCTTTGAGCATACTGTAGTAAACATGTTCCTATTCCCACTAGGTATGATTCTTGGTGCTGATTTTGGTATCGCAACTTGGTTGAACTTCAACCTAATCCCAACCATTCTTGGTAACATCGTTGGCGGTCTTATCATGACTTGTCTCCCGCTTTACCTAACTCACGCTAAAACTGCACCATCTCTAGATGCACAAGCAGACGCAGAAGTGTCAGTGAACGCTGAACCAGCACTGAGCAAATAAGCTTATTGGGCCTCGTACTATGTGCGAGGCCTTGTTGATAGCTTCTTTGGCTATAAACAGTATTAACTTTGCCATTATCTGAGTTTTACTTTTTATATCCAAAATTTGAAATTGATAGGCATAACTATGACCACTCATCAAACATCTTTAAACACTGGCTTCGTTTCTCTAGTCGGTGCAGGGCCGGGAGACCCTGATTTGTTGACAGTGAAAGGATATCGCGTAATTCAATCGGCTGATGTTGTCGTTTTTGACCGTTTAGTCTCTAAAGAAATTCTTGCACTTGCCAAACCAGATGCTGAGATGATTTATGTGGGCAAAAAGCTCGATTACCACTGTGTGCCTCAAGATCAAATTAACCAGATCTTAGTTGAACAAGCACAGTTAGGACTCAAAGTGGTGCGCCTCAAAGGCGGCGACTCCTTCATCTTTGGTCGTGGCGGCGAGGAGCTGGAAACACTGGCAGAAAATGGTATTAGTTTTGAAGTGGTTCCAGGCATTACCGCAGCGGCTGGTGCCACAGCCTATGCTGGCATCCCCCTCACCCACCGCGACCACGCTCAAAGCGTACAGTTTATTACCGGACATGTTCAAAAGGACGGCCGAGAAATTGAGTGGAGTTCACTGGCTCAATCAAACAATACACTTGTGTTCTACATGGGTCTGAAGCAAAGCGGCCGTATCACTGATAAACTAATTACCCATGGTCTTGACGAAAATACGCCGTGCGCAGTGATTGAAAACGGTACACGCAAAGAACAGCGCGTTTTCCAAGGGCCACTTAACACGCTGCCTACAATGGCAAGTGAGGCTGAAAGTCCTGCATTGATCGTGGTTGGAAATGTTACTCAACTACACGATAAACTAAAATGGTTCTAATCAAACGTTCTTGAACCTTTCAGGCCAGCTCAGAGTAGCTGGCCTTTTTATGCGTCCATACTAATAAGCTCCGCTATCTCTTGTGGTAAGCTGTCTCATTTCTGCTATCAATTGACATTATCCTTTCTCACCATCGACTAGCTCTGACATATCTTTACTAAACTTAACTAACCTATACACGACATTCATGTCCCTAACTGCAACAGGTTGGTTCATTATGAATAAGACTTCTGTTTTTTTACTTGTGAGTTGTTTAATCCCTTTCTCATCTGCTTATGCCGACTTGACGATTAAAAGCGATCGAATGGAGATCAGCGAAGACTGTCGTCAAATTGAGGGAGACGTTGTTACCTTGCGCTCTGAGGACTGTGGAGATAACAAAGGGGGAAAAGACAAAGGCGATAAGGAAAATCGCAGTATTCATGGTGATGATAATCCAGGTAAGGGACACGATAAGAACAAAAAAGGGAAAGATAAAGATGATGACTAAGTCATCTGTCCTTTCATCGCAGTGAATATAGGATTTAAGTTATGAAACATGCTGGACTTACAGTATTAGCGAGCTTTATCTCGCTTACTCTTGTTGGTTGTGGAGGTGATTCGGGGTCTTCATCGTCCACTACTCCAATAACGTTAAGCGTCACAGATGCGCCAGTTGATGATGCAAAAGAAGTCGTTGTAACCTTCGGAAAGGTTGCACTACTACCGCAAGGCAGTGGCTCACCACTTGAATATGATGTATATCTAACCGATGAGAATGGTAATCCCATCGATGAAAATGGCAACCTCATACCAGATGGAGAAGAGCGAGTTCCTCTGAGTGTAAACTTACTTGATTACCAAGGTAGCGCATCACTGCCACTAATAAAAAATGAAGTTGTTCCTGTCGGTAGCTACAAACTGTGCGTGTTTGCCAACGATGGTGATCACCCAGAGTACCCGTCATACGTGGTAGAAAATGAAGCCGACCTTGTCCACCCTGAATTAACTGTAAAAGGTGAAGGTTCTTGCCCGCAAGGCGTTGGAAAAATAGATAATGCAGGCGTGCTTTACTTCAATAATGCCTTTACTGTGAACGCAGATAATAACGACTTTGCTTTGGAGTTTGATTTAAGACGAGGTTTACGTGAAGACCCTCAGTCTGCAGGAGACTATGTTATTCAAAGAACTTCCGTCAGCCTGATCAATACGGTAACAACCGGTAATATTGAAGGCACGGTGTCTTTGGATACCTTCACGAACTGTAACTCACCTACCGTAGATCCAGCTGTTCAAGCCGTGTATCTATATGATGGAAGTGTTACTCAAGACAATATGGCACCAATATACGGCACCGATGAGACTAAACCATTATCCTCAGCCGCAGTTACTTTAAGCGACGATCAAAGTATCTATCAATTTTCATTTGGTTTTTTAGAGTCCGGCACATACAACTTAGGTTATACATGTACCGCTCAGCATGATGATGACGTTGACAACGCTGATCCAGTTGCTGCCGGTTTCAGCATTTATCAAGTAGAGGCGGCTAGTGTCGCAGTGGGTTCTGATAGCAACGTGACATTCGCCGTACCCTAGTTGCTCCGGTCTTTGTTTAAGAGGGCTTTATGTCCTCTTTTTTATGCACTTCATCCTGATATGACCTAAGATCTTATAAATCCATACTACTTGGTGTTCTCAAGGCTTGTGTTCAAAGGTTATATAAAAACAAACAACCAATACGACTTGGCATTTTTGCTATTGCTTGCCACCCTGATCGGCCTCTTTTGGGTCTTTCAATATCCGGCTATTGTCGATGGCCCGCAGCACGCCTCACAATTAAAAATATTAGATCGGCTGTTGCAAAATCAATCGTTTTACCAAGATCGATTTTGGATAAACTGGTTCACGCCTTATGTGCTACCTAACCTTTTAATGCTTCCAATTGCACACTTATTTGGTCCTATTATCGCTATAAAAGTCGCGATAACGGTATACCTTCTGGTGTTTGCCTTTGTAGGACGAGCACTTGTGTTACATTTTAAAAGACCACGACAAGTTCAGTTGCTCAGCTTATGTTTTCTATACTCACCAGCGCTCTACTGGGGATTTATCCCATTTTTACTCACTCTATCTATTGGAACAATCTGGTTATATTTCGTCATTATCCGAAGAATAAAGATACAATCCATGGCAAGTCTCATTTTTTCGTTCTCTCTTATTTTTGGCCATGCCATTGCCTGGGCTCTCATCGTTTTCAATATCATGGTCTTACATTTTACTCGTAATCACTTTTCCTCCAAAACGGTGCTTCAGGTTATTCCAATTATTAGCCCGATATTCCTAGTGTTACTTTGGACCATTTTCTCAGTTAGTACTGAGTCATCCTCAAATGAGATTTCGGAATTAATCTTTGGTACGCCAATAGATAAATTAGGTACAATGACACTCGTTGTTCTTGGCGACAACACAAAATATCTATCAATCGTAAAGGTTTTATTATTGGTGTTTATTTTTACTCGATTTGTTTTTGTGGACAAGAATAACAAGGTGCTTAATGCACTAATTGCAGCCAATATTTTACTATTCTTTATTTCACCATATATTGCCTTCTCAACCGCTTATATTGCTGATCGACTGTTACAAGTGAGCATACTTTTCATACCTCTCTTCATTTCTAATATAAAATCGACTCGAGCCTTTAACTTAAGTATCCTGATCATGGTTATGTTTTCAATTATGGCCGTGTTTACTAATCAGCTTGCAGTTAACCGAGAAAACAAGGATTATCACAAAATAATCCGTACCATTCGCAACACATCGGACATATTCTATATATCTAAGTTTGATGATCTAGGCTACTTTAATATCACTTCTCGTCCATTACCATTGTTCCTTCACACTCCACACTGGCTTTCCAATACCCTTGATATAAATATTGACTACAGTTTCGCTTATGTACATAACATTATGATCAGAACAAAACATGGGGATTACCCCTGGACAGGACAAGTGAGTTACAACTATGACAATTTAGATTGGGAGAAGGTGCAAGCACTCAATTACGATTATATTATCATCCGCAACTGCACATTAACGGAAGAGGAAATTCTCACCATCCAAGATCAAAGTCAATACGGTTTGCGAGTATCAGCGAAGTGTTGGCATTTGTTAGAAGCCCCCAACAGGAAATAGTGGCAAAAAAAAGCGGCCAAGCATCCATACTCGAACCGCTTTGAAATGTCGCGAGTAAGACTAATTACTTGTGACAATTACCTCTTTCGCCCTAACCTCAGCTAAGGCTCTATCCAAATTATCATTCGCCAATTTATAGTATGAGGGTTTCGAATCTATGGCTTGTTGGAAATAAGGAATGGCTTTCTCTGGCCTCCCTTTTAACATTAGAAAATAACCTACGTTATTTAGCGCCTCGAAGCGTTCCATATGACGAGAGAACATATTTAAGGCTTGATTTTCTTGTCCTTGTGCCAGATAAATCAAAGCCATGTTATTCTGCGCCTTTTCATTCGAAGGTTCACGTTTCAGCGCATTTTGTGTATATCGAGCTGCCTTGGTATAGTCACCTGACATGTAATACGAGTAACCTTGATTTATAAGAACTTTTGTCATTTGAGGCGCTGCAATGGATGCCTTATCATATAATACTCTTGCAATATCATACTTATTTTCCACGTCAGCAATAATGCCTAGCCCCATATAAGATACAGCGGGAGATTGTGAATCAACAACAAGCGCCTCAACACTTTGTTTATTCAAACTGTTGTAATCGATCATCGCTTTTGAACCTAGGCGTATTTGATCTGCATTTACCGAGCGTAAAAAGTAACTCTCTCCTTCTTCTACTCTCCCAAGTTGGGTATACAGATTCCCGAGCTGTTGCAGCGCCATAACATTATTTGGGTTTTCCTTAACTGACATCAAGAATGCTTTTTCAGCAAGTTCATTATTGCCTCGTGACAGGTGAATTTGCCCAATGGTATATAGCGTTTTGTCTTTGTAGTCTAGAGGAGAAAACGACATTGAACGGATATACTCATAGAGCGCTAAGTCGATATTGCCCGCATTGAGTGCGGCATCACCGCGTTGAATGGCTTCAACTTCAGAGACGGGAGGAGGCCCTTGGGTTAACGTCTCTATAGGTCGCCCTTGATATAACGATGTGTCATAATTTGGTTTGTTACTGCTTGATGAGCATGCTTGCAATAGCAGCAAGGTTATCATCAGCAAAGCCCATTTGATTCCCTTCATGTTGCGCTCCTTACTCGAAATTTTTGAGTATGATAAGTATAGACGGCCCTATTGCCACAATGAAAAAGCATGGCCAGATAAACAGGAACATCGGAAACATCATTTTAGTTGGGATTTTAGCAGCAATCTCTTCTGCAGCTTGGTTTCTCTTATCTCGATAATCTTCCGTATACTCTCTTAAGGTATCCGAAATTGATCCACCTATTCTTGATGCATGTGACAGCATACTCACCAAGCCTGCAAGTTCCGTTAGACCCGTACGAGTTATCATCTCTTCAAATGCAGTGGGAATTTCAACACCAGTTTTAACCTTTACACAAATAGTTTCCAGCTCATCGCCCAGTTCTGGATGAGAGATATAGATCTCGTCGGCAACTCGTCGCAATGCCGCCAAGAAACCCAAGCCAGACTCAGTACAAACGACCAAGAGGTCAAGCGCATCCGGAATACCGCGTCGAATCTTATTCTGTCTAGCTTTACCTTTTTTTCTAAGAATAATGTTAGGCAAAAATAACCCAGCGAACACAACACAGGCTAGGTAGAAGTTGAGCATGGATGAATCGTTTAACGTGAGATACAAAACACCAGCAACAACGAGTGACACGACAAATGACAGTAATTTCAATGCATAAAAGTTAGCAATTGCGCTTTTTTGATGGAGTCCCGCGTGCATCAATTGATGTCTTATATTCTCGCGCTCTTTGCCACTTTTCGGCATATACAACGGTGATATCGATTCCAACGTATCTTTTACTTTACTGCCTTGTCTCTTAACCTCTGGGTCCGATAAATCATCCACTCTTCGATTGATATTGGATCGTACTCCACTCAAAACGAATCCCAAGGAGAAAACGGATAATGTTACGGCAATTAGTATGCCGACGAGCATTAGTTGACCTCTGGTAATGCTAATTCCGGTAAGGTTCGAAAGTAGCTCTTCCATGACTACACCTCCACATTAACCACTTTGCGTATCCAAAAAGCACCGATAACGAGGCTAACCATACCAAAACCGATGATCTTTAATCCTCTTGGATCCGTGTATAAGGGCTCTACGTATTCTGGATTTACAAAAGATAACCCACCAAATAAGACAAAAGGAGCGAGAACCAGAATCCACGCAGACAGTCGACTCTCTGCAGATAGTGTTTTGATTTTTCTTGCTAGTTTGAATCTCGCCCTTAGCACTTCTGATACTTTATGTAGATTCTCAGATAAGTTGCCCCCTGTGTCTTTCTGTAATAGTACAGCAGAGGAAAATGCCAACATAGATACGGTAGGAACTCGATCCGCCATATTCAAAATGGCGACTTTGGTGTCATAACCAAAGTTAAGCAAGTTAAAAGTATTGGTAAACTCTTCACCTGCTGGTGCGGGCAATTCTTCCCCAACCTCTCTAAACGCCTGAGTAAGCGGTTGCCCTGCTTGCAACATGCGTCGAATAATATCAAGCGCTTCCGGCAATTGTTCTTCGAACTTGGTTAATCGCCTAGTTATTTTCCAGTTAACAAAAAACACAACTGACATTACGATGAGTACAAACCCAATCACTAAGAAGTACCAAAGTACGGAAAAATACAGTCCAATAACGGCTAGAAAAAGACAGGCTAACGATGTTCTTGCAGCGATATCACTTAACGCAATAGAGATCCCTGCAAGTTCTAACATTTTTTTCAAATTAGCAAAGTAAGGAATAGCAACAAGTCTCCGATCTAATGGAGAAAGCGACTTGTTGTAATGCTCTTTTAGTAAGTTAATACTTTCCGTGTCTATATTTGACTTAGTCTTGTTTAGTCGTTTTGCAAGCTCCTGGTGCTTTGCTCTTTGACCCGCAGCGGGCAAAATTAACGCCTGGGAAATTAGGAAAATGGAAACAAACAGCAAGATGAAGAACAACGTTATATCAACAGTCATACGTCCTCCTAACCTTGGTTATTTTTTAATTCATTAAACAATTCAAATGGTAAATCAATACCTCGCTTCACTAAGCCTGAGTGACACTCAGGAACTACGCCAGTAGCTTTATATTCGCCGATGACGTTACCTTGTTTATCTACCCCTTGACGTTCAAACCTAAAAATCTCAGACATGGTGATGACCTCACCTTCCATACCATTGATTTCCTGAATACTGACCATACGACGTTTACCATCTTCTTGACGCTCCATCTGAACAACAAGATGAATAGCAGAAGCTATTTGCGACCGTAAGTTCTTGGTTGAAATATTCCATCCAGCCATTGAGAACATATTCTCGACCCGACTCAAGGCATCCCTCGGTGTATTGGCGTGAATAGTCGCGAGAGAACCATCGTGACCTGTATTCATAGCAGATAACATATCAACCGCTTCGCTCCCCCGCACCTCACCGACAACTATACGGTCGGGGCGCATACGCAAGGAGTTTTTAACTAATTCTCGTTGAGTAATTTCCCCTTTCCCCTCTAAGTTTGATGGGCGAGTCTCTAGACGGATAACATGAGGTTGTTGAAGTTGCAGCTCCGCAGAGTCTTCTATCGTAATGATCCGTTGGTCTTCAGGAATAAATCCGGAGAAAATATTTAGAGTGGTCGTTTTACCCGAACCAGTTCCTCCCGATATAAGAATGTTCATCTCTCCTTTTACCGCTCCCTTAATAAACTGAGACATCTGCGGCGAAAGAGAATTTAATTCCAGCAAATTATCCATTGTTAGACGATCGACGGCAAAACGACGAATGGAGACAGAAGGGCCATCGATAGCAAGAGGAGGAATAATGGCATTGACGCGCGAACCGTCCTGTAAACGAGCATCAACCATAGGGGAGGCCTCGTCGATTCTGCGTCCTACCAAACTAACAATTCGATCAATGATGTTTCTAAGGTGTCTATCATCTAAAAACGTATAGGGCGTGCGCTCCAGTTTACCTCGACGCTCAACGTAGACATTTTTGCTACCATTAACCAATATATCTGAGACCGAGCTGTCTTTAAGCAATGGTTCTAATGGTCCTAAGCCAAACACCTCGTCCTCAATTTGCCCCAATACACGTTTACGCCCTTCATGACTGAGTGGATGATGATTGTCATCGTTCATTAGAGTTTGTACAGCGAGATGAAGTTCCTTCTTTGCCGTCTCTTCATCCAAACTCGACAGCAGCCCCAAATCGAGAGTTTCTAGAAGCTTCTTGTGGAAATAGTGCTTAATCTCTAAATCCTGCTCTAGTTGCTTTCGAGTTTCATCAACAGCTCGCTGTTTAACCGCCTTTTCCTCAGACTCGGCATTAGTGTTAGTCTCGCTGCTTAACGTTACGACACTCTCATCGGAAGCAAATTGCGGTTCCTCATCCAGCGCGTTAGCTCTTTTTTCGAAATCTGGATTGATGTTTTTTCTACGAAATAACATGGTATACCCTTTCCTTAGGTTTCCTATTTAAACAACTTGGACAACCACCCCTTATTTGTGGATTCTTCGGGTTGAAGCGAACCACTGAATTTTTGCAGCGCTTTGCTTATCGCACTGCGTTTCTTGAAATTCATAACTGGCTTACCCAAATTGGCACTTTCATTAGCAACCTTAAAATCATTGGGAATAAGTTGGATATCTAGCTTCGGTATTGTGTTTTCGATGTCTTTGATGGTAATAGACTGTCCCTTTTCATAGCGATTAACGATGAGTTCAATTGATTTTTCATCATGACCAAAATCGAACTTTAACGAACGCACTAGTTGATTGGCGTTTTTAAGGGACATATAGTTTTGTTGTATCACTAAGAAAACACGTGTGGCTGGCGTCACTAAGTTCGCAAACGCGGGCTCTATCCCACGCGAATAGTCAATAACGATATATTTGTAAAATTGCCTAAATAAAGGCACGATTTTCTGAATTTCTTCCATATGGTCAATCGCGGCACTGCCTTGTCCGGTAGCAAAGCCTATTGTGTGCAATTTGTTGTCATACTCAGTGACAAAGCCACTTAGAGATGCTTCATCTAATTCCGATAAGCTATCTATCGCATCTAACATGCCATATTTAGGTGACAGATCTAGATATTCAGCTAGCAGTCCAAACTGCGTATCTATATCGATAAGTAGAACTTCACCAGGATGGTTATCAGCCAACTCGATCGCGACATTCATCGCAATCGTAGATGCACCATTACCGCCCTTAGTATTAACAAATAAGAAGAGCTCCCCCATCTTACGACGTACGATCTTTTGCTCGGCAATTTGTCTCAAAAGAGGTAGTAAATCAGCCATGGAGCAGTTGTCACTCAAATAATCTGAAGCCCCTACTCGCAATGCGATTCGAAGCGCCGAACTGTCTGTTTCATCTCCAAAAACAATGAGTGACGTGTCCATATCACCAAATGGTAGAGTATAATTTTGCATCTCTGCTACCTTCGACGACCATCCTTGTTTAGCTTCCACAAATATAGCATCGGGCGCATGCAGTAATGACAGTGATTCTTGGCTCACCAAACTAAGGCTTAAAGTCTCAACAACGGTATTAATGCTCTTCGATAACTCTCCCACAATATGCTGTTTAAACTCGTCCGTGACATTAAATACCCATACTGTTAGATTCGTTCTCAAAGAAAACTGAATACTTTCCGCACTCATTCTATTGATTGGTACTGGTTCACCCATTTCGCTCTCCTAGCAATCTTCAACGACACCTGCCGTTTCGCCTGTATTCGGTCGCACAATCCCTAAGCTTTCAACTGGCAATATTGTGGGAAAGCTTGGTGTGCTTATCGCTCCCGCTGTGCCGATGAATGACAACAAAGGGAAGAATTGGAATTGATACCCCGTAATTTCAGCCCTGACAAACCTAACTTGTGACATGACAAAATTCTGGTCGTCTTCAGACAGGGTCGAGAAATTGTCTACATTGACCGCTGCACCAGTGCTATCAACATAATCAATAGATAGATTTGTCGCCACGAAACCTACAGGCCTATTTTCGGATACCTCTGGAAGATCTGCGATATCATCGCGGTCAGAAATAGAGCAGACCACAGCTAAACGTGCAGCTTTTCTCGACATTTCATTTAGCATCTGCATCGAAAATACGTAACGGCCAAACTCAAATGCTGCAAACATCAGGATTAAAGCCCCTAGTAACACGAGGCTGAATTCGATAATTGTTATCCCTGATTGAGATTTTTTATCATTACTCATAATCCAGTCTCCATTACTGCTGAAGCTGAAAAATCTACTGACATATCAACACCTAAAAACGGTATCGTTGCAAAGTAAGGGACGTAGCTATAATCAGCAGTTACCGTGACTACGTCACTAACATGGGTGACGGAGACGCCATCAACAACAAGCCCCGGCAACAGAGCATCGCCAACCGCTGGATTGCGACCATAAACGACCATGTTTTTTATTTCGTCGACAGGCGCAATTTGTTGTGTGGTTGCCGTTCCGTAAATACTGGTTACCGCAAAACGTGCCCCGTTCCTAACCGCTTTATTGAGCGTTTGGTAGTCCACAAACATGCTGCCGATCTCGATGTACAAAGCCATAAATACAATGATTAATGGAGTAATCAGAGCAAACTCTACCGCAGCAAGGCCATTTTGTTTCTTGAGTCCTTTCATATCATGACTCTCCACTCAATGGGTCACGGTACAACTGTATCTTGAATATGCCCTCGCTACTTGGTGTTACACCGGTCGTACCATTTGTGATGGTGCAATCTTCAATAAACTCGCCATAAACGCCATCTTTAGCACCGTTATTATTTGGCGCTTTCTGCAAGAGGAAAAAGCACCCAACAGCAAGCAATGGTAATTCAGTGGTACCTCCACTCGCGCCATCGCAATCTACCATCGGAACTGGCAAAATACGTCGTCCGTTTTCACCACTTGTGCAACTGCCACTGGCACTTCCACTACATGACGCCGATTCGGTTTCATAGTCGGCGTGCATCCACGAGTTGTCATAAACCACATCACCATTAGCGTCTGTTTCCGCGAGCGTAGTTGGCTCTTTAACATAAATATCTGGTGGATATGCTGAAGAGTTCATTCCGCCGCCCGAGTAGTCACCAAACCTTGTGTTTAACCCTTGGCCTACCGGACCAATACTTGCCCCCGGTTTCGTCGTAACAGTGCTAGTAATATCTACGCAACCAACAAATCCACCCGCTAAATATTCGCGTACCGAAGAGCCACCACTACCGAAATCAAGTAGCTGAAAGTTACCAGGCCCCATATCTGTTGAATTCTTGTCGGCGACTTTCAATTCATATACCGTTTGAAATGTATAACCCAGAAAGTCATTGGCTCCACTTACAGGAGCAGCGCACACGGCCATTGGGACAACATTACAAGCGTAGATAATTGTTGAACTAGGTCCTGCGACAGCGCTCGCAGCACCCGCTTTGTCAAAACCAAAATAACCAAGAAAATAGGAATTAAGAGGAACGTCAGCTACCGAAACCCTTATATAAGTATCTAAGCTATCATCGTAAGTACTTCCAAAATCCTGTGGGTCATTGGAAAATTGAACACTGATCGATTCGGCTGGTATGTCTATTTCTGTGTTCCCGCTTGCGGCGTACATAGTTGTTAGAGTTTGTATCGCTATAGATTGAGCGACAGCGTCGGTTTCACCGGCACTCACCTTAACGGCACTCGCTAACGCAGCTGCATCAACTCCATTTTGTAATCTTGTCTTGCTGAGCAGAGCATGGTTTACATCCACCGCAAAAGCGGCGAAGACTAGAAAGACGACTAAAACCATAGTGATCAACACCAAAGTTAGTCCTTTTTGATTTCGTCTAGAACGATATCGAATTCTATGTTTAAACATGCTGAACCTCCTCATCTCGCAAGATTAGTCAGCAGTAGTTCGTTCCTTTACGAGGTCTTTCCCGAGTACTTTCTCAGCTTCACCATCGTAAGCGGATTGATCGACATATGCATCGTAAGCAACTTGCATACGAGCCCCTGTTCCTGTTGGGATAACATCTTTGTTACGCGCCGTTGCGCCATGGTCGTAAGTTTGGGCATGACGTACCTTCGCGACGGAATGCCCTAGAGGTGCGTCATTTGCACATCCAACAATGACCAAACAACAAATTGTTAAAAATGCAGTTTTCATAGTGGTTATCCTTATCCCTAGAGGTCATGACCAAAAGAACCTTCAGACCCGCCTTGGGTAGAGGGAATCTCTTGTTGATTAGCAGGTTCATAAGCCGTAGTCGCTTCGTCCATATCAGCGATATAAGAGCCTTTACCAAGTAGATAGAACTCCCAATCATTAGGTTTAACGAAAGCATCTGTCGGCAAGACAACCTTGCTTCTATCGATTGGCCTTGCCAATCTTGGTGTAACCAATATGACGAGTTCCGTTTCGCCCGAAATAAACTCTTGGCTGTTGAATAATTGTCCCAATACAGGTATCTCACCTACTCCAGGCATTTTGGATGAAACATCTCGTACGTTTTCACTCAAAAGCCCAGCTATCCCAATGGTTTGTCCATCTGCCAACTCTAAGGTTGATGCCGCTGTTCGTTTGGTAATGGGTGGAATCACGTAAGTGGCATTTGTCTCGATCGGGTCTAGTGTCAAAGATCCTGAGTTGGCGATTTCACTCACATCTACAGATAACACTAAGTTGATTTTCTGATCGGTAAGAATGGTCGGCACAAACTTCAGCCCTACACCATATTCTTTATATTCAACAGTGATACCGTCTCGATTAGGAACTGGAATAGGAAATTCCCCGCCCGCTAAAAACTCCGCTTTTGAACCACTAAGAGCGGTTAGATTTGGCTCAGCGAGCACCTTCGCCACACCATTTTCTTTCGCTATATCAAGAGCAAGTGTGAAGAGCGTATTTCCATCCAAAAATGTGGCAAGTAATCCCGTTTCATCGATTGATGGCGAACCGAAAATTGGGCCAATTCCGCCACCAACATCATCGATAATTGCACCGCCGCTAGTTGCACCCCAACCAAAATTCCCGTTCTGATTAAAGAAATGGAAGTCTGAATCAAACCGGCGAACCAAGCTGCGCTGAACTTCAGCAACAGTCACTTCTAGCATTACCTGCTGGGCACCGCCAATTGACATAAGGTTGATTACTTTAGTTTCATCAACCACCGCATCAGATGAACTAGTCCCAGCATCAGCAGCCTCACCAGCTGTAAAGGTTTCAGCCACTTTTACTGCACGATTCATTACCTCTTGGCTACTGACTTGACCACTCAAAATGAGTTTTTCTTGTGAACTGTGTACTTCAATGGTTTCATTGGGCAAAAACTCATAGAGCTTTGATTTAACGCCATTTAAATCGTGTGTTACTTCAACATCAATGGACTCAATTAGACGTCCTCTACTGTCCCACGCCATCAGGTTGGTGGATCCCAGTTTTTTACCAATCAGAAATACCTCGTTGGAGCGCAACATCACAATGTCTAAGACTTCAGGGTCGCCAAGAGATACCCTTTTTGCTTTACCTGCCAAAATCACGTTTTTTGACTTATGGTGAGGTACTTTGACATATTTGCCACTTTGCGTTGCAGCGCTTAAATTTAGCGTGAATACTATCGCCGCTATTAGGAGCAAAATCCGTTTCATAATTTCTCCTTAGTCTCTAACTCTAATATTGGAAGACTGCGTCCCTTTAATAATGGTGACACTAGGAGGGGCGACATAACGCGTCTTGGCAATGGGTTTGTCTTGCTGTTGGGGGTTTCTCAAGGCCAGCTGTATCTCACCGCTACTTTTCGCAGTCAGTAATTTCTCAGCTTCCTTAGGGGTGACTTCCAACGTCACCGCTCTTACGATTACGGGCTTGTTATCTTTTGTACGAGCGGTTTGGTCGACAGCTAACACCTTGATATTTTTGAGTACCGTCGAGGTTCTAGCTCTTGTTTTACCTTGTTTTACGGTGTTCATTACATCCACTTTATTGCCTGGTAATAGGAAGCCCGCAACACCGATTACATCATTAACACGAATGGTAATTGCGCGTTTGTCCTCTGCAATAACGGAAGCTAATGTGGAACCTTCTCCGGGCAAAGCGATACGATAATTATGAAGAATTTCGCCTTGATACAACGGCGAGTTAGCTATCTTGCCAATGACTTCTTCAAGGGTTACAAAATGATGCTCATCACTCTTCCAATCTTTTTCAAGCAACTTGATAGACAAATGCTTTGCTTCAATTACCGTACCTGCTGGAATATCTTGTTCAACAAACACAACAGGCTCACGTTCAACAACTTCAGTGACGACCTCCGGTTTAATCTGATCATCCATCCATTGTTTAGCAAAGAAGACGGCGGCTAAGCCCAGCGCTAGGGAAAACATCATTAACAAAAATACTTGACTACGACTCATCTAAATTCCCTCCAATCCATCGGAAGTAAAGTAGAGTCTCCAAGACGCCTCTAACACATTGGGCGTTATCTCAGGCTCTCTCTCTTCAAACTTAATAATGTCCCGACATATACCAATAATGTCCTTAGGTATGCAGGGATAAAATGGCACCCGAAACTGGCGATGCAGTAGTAACAAGTGCTCAATAGTTAACGTACTAACTGAATAGTCATCCCTCTCAATAATCGAGTGAAACAATTCTAAATAGGTTTCTTCAGTAAGCGGTCGGAATTCAATTTTGTAGCCTAATCTACGTAAGAAGGCTGGATCGGCAATTTCCAACGGACTTAGATTAGTCGAAAAGGCCAATGTCAGAACAAAAGGAATAGAGAACTGTTGGCCATTAGGAAGAACTAAATAATCCACACTGTACTCCATTGGAACTATCCAACGATTGAGTAGTGTATCGACAGGAACGGTTTGTCGACCTAAATCATCAATAATTAGCAGCCCATTATTCGCTAACATTTGGAGGGGAGCCATCCACACTCTATTACTCTCAGAGTGGTTAATCTCCAGCATATCCATTGTAAGTTCTCCACCAACCTGGATATTTGGTCTCTCACATAGCGCCCAACGTCTGTCGTATTGCTTACTAAAACTAATTGTTTGTGCCGTTGAGTTGTTGTCTAGACGCGTATGATGTAATTCCGAAAATACTTTTATGACACTACCAGATGCGTACACTGAGTAAGGAATATATACTGACGTATCGAATGCATTCAGTAGTTGAGCCGCAACGTAGCTCTTACCGGTGCCCGAATTACCATACAACAACAGTGCCCTACCCGAATTAAGAGCAGGCCCTAGTACATGCACCATGTACTCAGCACCATGAACACCTGTTAAAGCATGTATCACATTATTATATGAAATATTATTTTTTCTAATATCTTGCATCGAGACAATATGGTAGTAATCCCCTAAAGATACAGGTGCTGGGCCAATATAAGCATCTTTTAAGAACGCTAATTCCGCTTCCTGCAAACCTTGTCCAGAAAGACCATACAAAATACGACTGGTGGAAACGACTTCGCCTTGGTTCAATGACCCATCAGAACCCGGTTGATAGACTTCGATTAGAGAACGCTTTCTTAAAACATCAAGCAACTCTTGTACTAAGTGAGTACTCAAACCGATTAATCCCGATAAGCCTAATAAGTCAATTTTGGTTTCATGCGATAAATGCTTTATTAATAAATTTTCTAAAACGACTTGCGGAATACCCAGTTCTTCAATTGACACAGGTACTGTTGGAGGCTCTATTTGTGGTGATAGCTGTGGTTTATTTTCAACGGATGTTATTGCGTTCATTCGTTATTCCTCTAGCCAATAATTGGGTACACAGCGAGTGCGACTACAATTGCCGGAGCAAAGGGAATTCTCATTTCGATAGCATCAATTGGTGCACGAGTTAAGCGCCCATAAATGTTGTGTGCTAGATATTGATTAACGTGTTGTTTTATATCTAGTTGAGAAATAGCCAGTTTCTGTGCCAAATAGAATATACTTTGAACTGCACCCATTAGGATTATCGCACTAGCAAACGGAAGCAGGCTTTCAAGCCCTACCCAAAAACCAAGTGCACCAATTAACTTGACATCACCAGCTCCCATTAACCTACCAAGATATAGTGCAAAGCATACTAAAAATGCGACTACGCCGCCTAACCAATACTGCGAAGGAATATTAAGCAACCCATCATGGATAATATAGAGGTCGCCGAAAACAACAGCGAGTAGCAAAACCACTAACTTATTTGGGATTCGACACTCCTTTGCATCAAAGACAACAATAGCAAACAGAACACTCCATATTCCGATGTACATAATTAACTTCCTAGAATAGTGCAGGTGATACAAGAACCACCTGCGTTATAATGATTTTAATATGAACTTTACTGTTTAAGCTTCTTAACCACCTGACTCAGCATCAGAGATAACATTATCAAGCGCTGTTTTTAGAGCATTCCAAGGTGATGCAGCGGCGAACGCTAAAATAATCAGAGCTGCCCCTAGTAAATATTCAATTAAAGTAAGACCCTCTTCGTCGCTCAGAAAGTCCTTAACAAGCGTTTTTATAGATGACATGGTGTTCTCCTTCATAATGTCTCGCTTTAAGCCCTTTGAAGTTAGTTAACTGTCATTTAAATAGTTAGGATAATTATGATTAAAAGTAGGATTTTTATGAGACCTTTGAAAAACCAAATAAATACAAAATCGATATTTAAGTTTATACGGACCTAAACTTTCGTATTAATTATTAATATCACCAATCTAGATATGAATTAGTTTTTACATAAGATATTGAAACAATCGTTGATAATATTTTGCCATACCAAAGTAAAGGTAGTGCATTCCTAATTTGAGTTTCAGATTGCAAAATAATAGAAAAACAACAAGTTAACGAACATAAGTGTTTCATTAATGAGAAAGGAAATATGATTAAGTGGTATTTTTATGCTCTAAACTGGATTTTTTTGCGGTTGCTAATAGACTAAACGTATAGTTTACCGACATTGTCGCAAATATGAGAGTGGAATATGACCTATTGGATTGGAAAATCAACCTTGTTTCTACCAAAAGTCATACGTACGTTTCTCGCAGAGAGATTAAATTTAGTTGACGTGGAGGTAGATATTTCTGTGCTTACCGAGCCTAGAGAAATCGTTTTTTTCTTTTATTGCGACTCAGAGATGGATGAATCAACACTATTGATGTCTCTAAAAATATGTAGAAACCTTTCGAAATCTCTAGTCCTTTTCCATGATGGAAATTTGCCTGACGCCTATTTGGAGAGTGATTTAGTATATGCACATATAGACTTAGGGTCGGAGCATGCCCTAAAAAAGACATCAATTGTTATTCAAAACTTAGAGAAAGAGACTGGCATAAGTTTGGTCAACAGTAGTACCAATACTTCCCCTCAAAATACGTCTAACAACGTTGGAGACCGCGTTAGCAAAGAGTCCAACGCGATTCATAATGCTATCGATTTTATTGAAGCAAATTTCACCGATAACCTAAAAGAGGTCGATGTAGCTGAGCACTGCCACCTTTCAACACAACATTTTTCTCGTACTTTTCATAAAGTAGTTGGCAGTAGTTTCCGTGACTATCTTGCCGAGAAACGCCTAGTTCACGCAAAAAGCCTGCTTTTGGAGAGCCCACAAGTTCAGATTTCCGCTATTGCTTACCAATGCGGATACAAAGACGTATCCTATTTTTCTCGTGTGTTTAAGAAAAAGACTGGGATGAGTCCAGGCACCTTTAGGAATTTCCGTGGCGAACTGAAAATCAATTAGTGTGAACCCGTTCTATCTGCCTTCCTCCCCTACTTCGCTACCAACGGCTTTCTAACTTTTAAGACTCTTTGATAGTTTCCTTTTCTGGTTTTTGCGTGCCTGTGAGTCGCTTCCTAAACTTGAATAACAACACGAAGCCAGTGCTTACTTGTTTATTATTAAGGGATTAAAAATGACAAGCCAACACGTTGCAGTACTAATACCATGTTTCAATGAACAAGGAGCTATTGGTCAAACGATTGATGAGTTTCGAATAGCGCTGCCTGATGCGCAAATCATCGTGTACGATAATAACTCTAATGACGAAACCGTCACAGAAGCCAAACAACACGGCGCTTTAGTCTTCCACGAGCCTCGTCAAGGTAAGGGAGAAGTCGTTAGACGAATGCTAGCTGACATCGAAGCTGATATTTACATCATGATTGACGGCGACAACACCTACGATGCAACCATTGCACCCACTCTAGTCAATACTCTCGTTACTGAAAAGTTGGATATGGTCATAGGAACTCGAAGTTATGTCGAATCTTCTTTCCCACAAGGACATATACTCGGCAATAGAGTCTTTTCGTCACTCATTAATACTTTTTTCAACGCTGAGTTAACGGATGTTTTTACTGGTTATCGTGTGATGAGCCGACGGTTTGTAAAATCAATGCCTCTTGTAAGTCTAGGCTTTGAGATCGAGACGGAGATTACTGTACATGCACTGCAAACGCGCGTTGCATTAAAAGAAATTCCTACCGAGTACCGTGCCAGACCTGAAGGGACCACCAGCAAACTGCGAACATTTAGTGACGGTTTCAAAATCTTAGGCTTTATCTTTTTTCTTCTGCGCGATGTTAAGCCGCTACTGTTTTTTAGTCTCTTATCCTTTGTCTCAGTCGTCATAAGTTTATCTTTAGGCATACCCGTGATTTTAGAGTTTCTGGAGATTGGATTGGTACCTAGGTTTCCTACAGCTATCCTAGCCAGTGCATTTGCCTTGATTGCCGTAATTTGTTTGGTGGTAGGAATCGTACTAGATAACGTTAGTAGAGGTCGACTAGAAGCTAAGCAACTTCGATATTTGAATGTATCTAAACCTTCTTGAACGAACCATAAACAGAGCCCGCCGTTAATCTCTTCTAATTTGGCTCTTTTATTTAACCTCATATAAGAACAAGTTGGCGCCATCACTAGACACCAACCTCAGCCAATCTGGGGGATGCCTGGAAAGAAGACGCATGACAAGACTGCCTGTCAAAGCATCGCGCTTTAAGTAAGGGATTTGACGATCTGACGCATCAAATAAGACATAGTCAATCTGTTCACCGCTTAAGATTTGATGGCTTCCCTTCATATCATCTGAAAGTAACACATTTAAGTACAGCACATTTCCTCTAGTGTTCCTATGGTACGGGCCAGCAATCACCGAATGGTCCGTCAAGCTCAATATCTGTGCCCCTTGTTCCATCGGAGCAAACACTTTACTCGACGGTAATTCTTGTTGTTGAATAAAAGGAACAACTTGCATTCTTTCTAGATCACTGACTTTCTTCTCATCTAATTGCTGCTGATTAATAAACATTTGAGCAGTCAACGCAGCTACCATCGGAGAGATCATCAGTACCAATACTAGCCTCAACACTGGGACGTTGATTCTAGACAATAGCCAATAACCTAATGCTGCCTGTAGTGGAATCGCCACCAACGAGCTAAACGCCAAAGTCCTTACTTGCCAAAACAAAGCGGGTAGCAAAGTCGCAATAAATACCCCCCACAGCAGCCTTTGGGTTGTTGATTTGAGACAAAAGAAGCTCAGTAGTACCGGTAAGATGCTGACCGCATAGACGACATTTTGCTGAGTAAATTTCTGCGCGAGCGTCGTATCTCGCCAGCGCAACGGATCGATTAGCGGTTCCGCTTCAATGACATGATTAAGCCAATAGACCTTCAAAATCTCCGGATAGTTCGCATAAGGGGAACGTAGTGGTTCTGAGTTCCAGATAAGCATCAGACCAAATACCGCGAATGCAGCAGCAAACAATGTAATGACTGTCGCCCTGCGACTTACAACGCTCAGAACGACACTGGCAGCGAGAAAGTAACTTAGCAATCCTATGGACACAACATCATATTTGGGTTGGGAAAATTGAGAACTACCGTAAAAGACGCCCACACCTATACAACCTAAGACGAAGATAGCGAATGAGGAGTCACGTAACCAAGTCAGCCTCTCTGGCTGTTTATTAATATTTACCAGACAAAAGACACCTAATAACAAAACGAAAAAAGGCAGTACTTCCAACCCAATTGCTAGAGACAATGAAACACTAACACTTGTTAAAAAGATAAATGCCCTTCGTCCTATAACAGGGGAAGCAAATGCGTACATAAACAACGAGAACATGACAAGTTGGATATTGTGGTGATCAATTTGTCCCGGAAAGCATTTGGCAGCGGCCAATGAAGTGGATGAGAATACCAAAGACAGAAACGCTTGCGGTTTTCCAAACAACTCAAATGTCAATTTCCCCCAAACAATCATAATGACCAGTAGATAACCTAGAGGAACGAAAGTGATGGCAAGATGCATCGCTGCCGTATCGCCAAACACAATAACAGTCAGATAATAAACCAACAGAAGAGGGATATCTGGCAATCTAGACCAGTGGATAATGATGCCATCTTGAGGGTTAAAGTCTTGAAGTGGTCTTATGTACCATGACGGAGACGCAATAAAGGTTTGAAGTTGATGTAGCCGTAGAAAGTTATCGTTATCACCCAAGTTCCATTGAGTAACCTCGGGCCAGAATTTGATGCTTAATGCGATGACCACAAGCACGCATAAAAGAGTGAATAGGTTAGAGTCACTGATTGTTTTTTGAGTTGAACTCTCATCTAACACGGGCATCTACCTAAGCATCTGATAGTTATAGTAAGCTTAGTAGAAGAAAAAAGGCACGCAAGCGCGCACCTCAGTAGATCACGAAATCAATAATCGTTGTGTTACTTTCATGCTAGTTCAGCATACTCACCATACAAACAAATTGGTTTCGATCGAATGTCTTATCAAATTCTTCGTGCTTTTGAGAGGAATAGACCTTACCTTCAGCGGTCCAATAATCTCCCTTCGCTAAATCTGCATACAGTTCCAAATATTGATAGGCGGTTTTACTCGGTAATTTGGAAGATAGCTTCTTCTCGCAATACTCCGTAGCCTCGTTGCGGGTAAGGAAGACTTTTTGAGCCGTTTTGTTACCTCTATAAACCGGATAGAGATAAGTAAAAGCCTGGTCTTTGTAGACCACCGTATTGGTATAGAGCGAATCACTTCCTACAAGACTTTTCTGTCGCGCTGAAGTAATAACCGCTTGAGCTTGTCGAGCGACCTGATGGTTTGTAGCGGGTGTTTTTGACTTCGCAACTGCCTTAGGAGAGAGGTTGGAAACCTTTTTTGAGAACGGAAAAAAGTAGTCCCCCCCGTTTTCAACATGTATGCGTAGTGACTGCACCTGCCCTTTGTTGGTTGCCTTGATATTGTATATCCCCGAATAATCGCCATCGATGTCTACCAACTCTCCACTACCGACGTTTTGGTCGTTAATGTAAAATTCGGTTTGTTTCGAATTAGAGCGTAATACGAATCTGACTTTCTCCAGCCCCAGCGCCTTTCTTAGTTCAACTTCAATATTTTTACTGTAGAGTCGTTTATAGCTTGCATCAACATTATAGGTTACATCACCATTCAATTTTTGAGTGGCGTCTACTACTTTGAAATTCACCAGTTTGATTCTCGATAAGCCACCTTTACTCAAAGTAAAAGCGTTTTTCATTGACGGCAAATTGCGATTTACACAGGAAGACATGCTATCAGCGACATTACATGACAGCTTACCTGTGTACGTGTCATCTATAACATGACGAGATTCATTAATATGACGAGCTTTAATTTTCTCATACAGTGACAAAAGCTCTTCATTCTTGGTTCTTGCCAATCGTCCAACCAGTTGCTGCCCCTGTGAAAGGTTCTGCTCAGTTTCAGCCAATGACTTTTCAAATGAAGACAGCTGATGCTTCAATGTCGAAATATTGGCTGACGAACTGCGGAGAGTCAGCATTAGAGATTCGTCGTAATTGCCATTGATCAGACCGTTTTGCAGTTGAACGGTATCTGATTTAATCATCTCAATATTATTCGCTATCTTAGTTTTTGCCGATTCTATATCAGAGTTTAATTGATTGTACTTACTGATACTCTCATCAACTCCAGCAGCCTTATATTGGTCTTCATAAGCGGCATTGATATTATTGATCTTAGTCTGTTCCTCAAAATCAATAAGCTCCGATGACGCGACGACACTGCTCCAAGTCATCACGACCATAATGGCTATCGTTGTTTTGTATTTATCCACTGCCACTCTATTGCTATCCACCATGACTCCATTCTGTTTGATGTGCCACCTCGCCTAAAAAGACAAGATGACCACTTAGTTATTGAATCATTTGTCCACTGATTTGACCGTGCTATCGGAAGTAACCCAGATCTCTGAACGTCGGTTTTGCGCTCGGCCTTCTGTCGTTGAGTTCGTAGCAATCGGCTTGGTTTCGCCAAAGGAACGCACAACAATATGACTCTTATCCACGCCTTTTGAAATTAGGCCATCAGAGGTTGTTAACGCTCTTTGCAGCCCAAGTGCTTGGTTATACCCTTCAGGTCCAGTACTGTCAGTGTGTCCATCTATAGTGATATTGCTAGCTTGTTTCCCTAGCGAATCTGCTAAACGATTTAATGCTTCACTACCCATGGAAGTGAGATTGGATTGGTCAAAACCAAAATGAAGACGTGCCACTAAGCCTCCTTGTTCTGCCTTTCCACGCTCATCACCTATCCAAGTTGCGCAATCTGACTGATTTAAAGCAAAATTAGATTCCCCTTCCAAAAGCATTTTAAGGTCACTATCATCTGACTTTTGTTCTATTTGCAAAAAGCCCTGTCGATGCTGCGCAATACCTGTGATATTCCCGACTGTGACACTGTGTTGATATTCACTAAAGGTGTTGTCGCAATAAACGCTTTGCCCCTCTCCTGCCTTTGCGGCCAGACTGTATGGCAACGTCGACATGACAAGTGCACCAATCACTAACTTTTTCATATTTTCCTCTAGTACAACTTAGTTATTCCGCTTGTTTTAGAGCCCTTGCGGATGAGTTCTTCTATCTTTTTAATCAATTCATCGAGGTTGGATACGTCGATAATGTCTTCGTTGGGGTCAACAACACAGTCTTGAAAACCACTTTGTTGAGAAGCTTGAAAGTTAATACCTATCACACCTATGTATAAGCCGGGTATTTGCTGCCTTGCTTTATTACACATGCCAGCATTCACTAGTCCCCTCAAAATGCCGTTGTTAGGGCTCTCTTGACCATCGCTTAATATGAGCAGCATTTTTATTTTCTTTGTATAGGCTTGCTGCTTATCTTGATCGGAACTATTGGGGTCGCCTTGCTTAAGAATTTGTGCTCCCCTCAATATTCCTTGGAATGCAGCGGTGCTTCCGTTCGCCCACATTGGTGAAATGGCATTGAGATTGGATAGTTTGTTAGTTAACGCAATATTGTGAAACTGTGTGGAGCTTTGGTCACCAAAACCCGCGAACAATTGGACGCCGTTAATTCGATAATAGTTAGATGACAACCCTGACTTGTCGCTAAACATAGTGGATACTGTCTGATTGAAATCAACATAATTGTAGTCATCTGGATAGTAGTAACTTCTCGACAGAACATCATTTATTCGTTTTGCATATTGCTGGTTATTCAGCGCTTCTTGCGGGCAATAACGGGCATTGTAGTAGCAGTTTTGACGACGATTCCAACTCCAGTTTCTTACAGGTTTACAGTTCCCCGGATTATTGGCACAGCTTGATACTTGATTCCACGACTCACCGCGCCAGGCATCCCATGGTACTTGGTTGTAGGTGTATGTAGAACGATTAGCGTGAGTATCGTTTCTGTAGCTAAGTTGACTCGTTGACCTAGCATTTTGAGAAGATATGACTTCTCTAGTGCGAATATTGAACGGAACGAAACCTACACGGTTAAGCAGTTTATTTGCTGTCGAGTCTTGTCCTTGTTCATCGCATACATCTTCCACATTGCCGTTTACTTGGTCACGGCGAATTGATGTACAAAGAATTTTGTCTGATATCTGATTAATGGCTGTTTTTAGGTCATCGATCTTTCTATTTCGATTAGTACCCCATCGGCTATTCATTGAACCAGAAAAGTCGGAAACAAACACGATATCGATATTATTATCCCCCAGATAAACTGGGTATTTTCTCGCTAAGGAGCGTCCTGCTAGATCTTGCTGGTCACCGAACGATGGTATAAAACTACTCGCAAACCAAGAATCATGTGTCGTTTTAGCGTTAACCGTATATTGGATATACTCCAGAACACCTGCATTTTGGTTCTCTGCCTGATGAAATCGTTGCGCGGTCAGCGCCGTTGACTTGATATCGCGTACATAGTTTTCAATATATTTAGTCGCAAGATTGTTAGCGAGCGTTGGCTGATCTTCAATTGTTACGGCTAAAGCGGCTGCTTCAGCAGCATCCCTCAGACGACTAGTTTCTTGAACATAACGTGTCCCTTCAACTGCCCAAAACGTAAAGCCCATAATAGGTACAAGCATCAATCCCATCCAGATCGCGGCGACCCCTTTCTGACGACGGAGACTTCGATGCTGATAACGCTGCATTCTCATTACACTATCTCCCAGGCATTATTGAAGACGAAACAATCTTAACGGTGGTACTGGTACCGCCATTAATAAAGGGTTCAAACCAAGAATGTTGCTGCTGACATATGCTCACTCTATAGAGCGGAAAGATAACCCCTTTTTCCACAGGAGCTAAATCAGCGTGATCTTGGAGTGAGTCAGTCTGGCAATTTAAGCTATTAAATTTGTTACTAGTAAACCCAACCACGGTCGTTTTATTAGTCAGCGATTCAATTTTAAGTGCTACGTTTCCAGGCGCTGTATTTAGCATTCGACTCGCAACTTGAGTAAGGTTGACTAAATCAGAACTGGTTACTGTTAGATTCTTTCCGGCAGCAACATCGGCATCGAAATAGCGAGTACGTTCTTTGATTACGTTGGCGAGCGCGAAACTAGACCGATCCAACTTGGCTCGAACCAGAAGCTGATGACTCAAATCAGTTGAAAAAAGATAGACAGCACACAGTGCCATCATGACGAACGCCAATTCGATCGCGAAAGCTCCTCTTTGGCGACGTTTGGAACATATACCGTGATTATGGAGCGTCATCTTTCCACCCCTCATGTTCTAAATTGAGCACCATGGTACGAGAGATGGTGCTATCAGACGTTCCCCAAAACTTGAGCATTGGAGAATAATGATAAGTAACGGTGATTTCTGCCAAATCATAGTTGAAGTTCAGCCCTTGGCTCGAATGCCCTCGGTTAGCAATGAAATCGTCATAGGTTTTGAAGTACTTACCATCTATAGAAAATCTCGAGCTATCGATTAAGAAGTGCCATAAGTTTTTATCGTCTTCGATAAGCGTCTTGAATTTTGCTTCGTATTGTTGATTTATGCCCTTTCCTTCATAGATTTTGGTGTTCCGAATCGTTTCTCTCAGTGAATACTCGGTCATATTGACGACGTAGATTTGGTAACTAGATTCGAAAATAGCAAATGTAGCGAAGATGAGTACGATGGCTCCCAAAGCAAACTCAACTGTTGTAACCCCTTTTTGCTTGTACAGGCGATTCATTGTTAACTCCGGTACTGAGTAAGTTCGGCGCTGATATCACGCAATTCTTGGTCGGAAAACTCACCCTTTAGCAGTTTTCTCGCAGCTTCCACACGCTGCACTTTCATAAGTGCAATGGCTAAGTTCGCTTTGATAATCTTATTACTCGGATTTTCTTTGAGAATTGGAGTGAGCGTTTCTACCGCCTTTTGGTAATCACCATTCGCCATATGAATCATCGCTAGATTGTTCTTAATGACAACATCGTCATAACCACGCAGCCTTGCTTCATTCAACTGCTTATAGGCTTCTTTGTAGCTACCAGCCTTGGTATACGATACGCCTAACAACACGTGAACTTGACCGGATTGATTGCCCGATTTAATAGAGTCTAAATAGGCATTAATCGCATTATCGGTGTCGTTCTTTGCATCAAAAACCTGTCCCTCTAGCTGGTACAAACTTGGATTTTTGACGCCTTCTTGCTGTAAGTGCTGGACGTAAAAATCGGCAGACTCTAAGTCCCCCTTATGAAAGTAGGCCCAAGCTAACTTTTCTTTTACTTGAGGATCTTTCGATCCTTTTTCCAACTCAGACTTGTAATAACTGATCAAACCGTCATAGTTTTTCACCTTTTCCATACTGGCAATTTGATCTTGTTGCTCACTCTCTGGAGATGGAGCAGACTGACATCCGACTAATGAAATCAGTAATACTAAGACGATATAGAACGGTTTTCTAATCACGCGTTACCCTCCTATATTTATGGACATTTGCATAATTCCCGGCGCAAGAATTAGAATTACGATTGGAAACATAATGAATAGAATCAGTGGGATACTCATTTTTGCGGACAATTTCCCCACTTTTTCTTCCACGGTAAGAATTTGTACTTTTCGCATGTCTTCTGCCAGATCACTCAGTACCTGCGCCACGGACGTACCGTATTGCAGGTTTTGAATAATAGTCAGTACAAAACTTCGCACGGCAGGCGTAGGTATGCGATCACTGAGGTCATTCAGTGCTTTTTCTAGACCATGTATTTTGGCGGAATCAGAAGTGCGCTTAACCTGATAGCAGAGATCAGAGTCAAACTCTGCAAGCTCTTTTCCTAAATAGATCAATGCGGCTTCGGTGGTCATACCGGTTTGTACACACACTGACATCATGTCCAGCAAATAAGGAAGCTGAGCGGACGTTTTTCCGATGAGTATCTTGCGTCGCATCTGCAACAGCATGTCAGGAACGACAATCACCGCGACAAGAGATACCAACACCGCTAATAACTTGTTACTGGCTGTCATATCCGTCACTAACACTAAAACCGACAACACGACGAGAACCGCTAACTTGGCTGGGAAGTAAAATCTTGCCCACTCAGTGTTGTAATAGCCTGCTTCGATGAGCTTCTGCTCAAGCTCATGTCGGTGCTCTTTACCAAACCGAACAAAAAAACGATTAACACGAGAGGAAGAGTTTAAAGTCTGTCCGCCAATATAGTCCTCTACCTTCTTACGCCTCTGTTCTGCTCGCAAAGACTCAAAAATCAGAAATAATAGGGAAACAAACAGAATAATAAGCGCCGTCAACAGCATCATGCGCGCACTCCCCTTACCAATAACCAGACGATAGACAAGCCGATGAGTTCACTACCAAGAACATAAAAAAGGACGTACTGACCTTGCGGATCATTTAAAACAAAGTCGACGTTCGCTGGGTTTACGTAATTTAGAATAACGGTAAAAATAAGCGGAATAGCCGCGACAATTTTCGCAGAAATCCTCGCTTCTGAAGTCATGGCCATTTTCTTTTTCTCTAGCGTCCTAGAATCAACCAATACTCTTATGAGGCGAGCTAATACCCCTTTAAGTTGTCCTCCACGAGCAATGTTTGCCCTAATAGTCACGGTGAAAAATAGAAACTCAGGATAAGGGTAATTTTTACAAGAACGTTGCAAGACGACTTCCGGTGATTCGCCCAGCTTCAGCCTATCGCCCATTAACTTAAATTCACGGCCTATCGGATTGTTCATTGCTTCACCGACATAACTAATCGCTTGCATCAAGCTATCACCCGCCGTTACTGCACTCATCAGAATATTCAGAGCATCAGGAAAGGTATTTTCAAAATCACGTCGCCGTCTTCCCACCAAAAAGCGATAACCGAAAACAGTGAAAATGAGGGAAAGACTAAGCACTAACCAAAAATTGGTCATGGATAACAATTCAATGACGATATACCACGATGCGATAATGCTGCCTGTAATATAAAGAGCAATATAAAGCGAAGAACGTGGCCCCAATATGGTGAGCGTCGGTGAAATCGACTCCTTAAATTTTTGCCAATTCTGCTTTCTTACCAAGGATTTAACGTTAATAGCATTTAAGTTTTCCGCTTCAGCTTCTTCGATATTGAAAAACTGATCGACTTTTTTGACTTTAGAGTCTCTCAAAAGAATGATGACTAAGGCAAAGAGGACTAGCGACAACCAAAGCATGTTATTGCCCCTTAAACGATGCCATTAGGTCATCATACAACCCGAAAAACTGTGCTTTCTTCACCAGTTCCGAGCGCTGCATAATGCCGTTAGTAACGAAATCACCCTTAACTGCCTCACCATAATGCGCATCGTCATAGCGAAAACGGTAAATTTCTTCCATCACCACACTGTCGCCTTCAAGCCCTACAATCTCAGAAATGCTGGTAACTTTACGGGAACCATCACGTAAACGGTTAACCTGTACCACCATTTGAACTGCACTGACTATGGTTCTCCTAATAGCGTCCAAAGGCTGATTTAAGTTCGCCATCATGACCATAGATTCAACACGAGCAATAGCATCGCGTGGTGTGTTGGCGTGCAACGTTGACATCGAACCATCATGTCCCGTGTTCATCGCTTGTAGCATTTCAAACGCTTCCGAGCCACGACACTCACCGAGAATAATACGATCTGGTCTCATACGAAGTGCGTTGATCACCAAGTCGCGTTGCGTGACGGCACCGGTTTGCTCAATACTCGAGGTTCTTGTTTCCAATCGAACTAAGTTAGGCTGTTGAAGGCGCAGTTCAGCGGCATCTTCTATGGTTATAATGCGTTCATCTTCGGCAATGTACTGAGACAAGGCATTAAGTAAGGTGGTTTTGCCTGAGCCCGTACCACCAGAAATTAATACATTAATTCGACAACGAGAAGCAATCATCAGCACTCGCGCCATGTCTAAAGACATAGAGCCAAAACCAATCAAATCCTCAAAACCAATGTTCTGCTCGCGGAATTTACGTATTGAAATAGACGTGCCGTCTAGTGCTATAGGAGGAATAACAACATTGACACGACTACCATCTTCTAGCCTGGCATCCACCGTAGGAGAAAGTTCGTCAACACGACGCCCAACACGCGATGCAATACGTTTTGCAATCGCCAACACCTGCTCTTCGTTGACAAATGTCACCTCAGACTTCTGCACTTTACCGTGTCTTTCAAAAAAGATGTTGTTAGGACCGTTCACCATAATATCGGTAATCGACTGATCCTCTACCAAAGGCTGCAAAGGACCTAGGCCAAACAACTCATCCATTAAGCTCTTTACTAAGCCTGATTTCATCATGGATGTGATAGGTCTTTGATAGCTATTGGCAAGAAGATCCACAGCACTTTGTATCTGAGACTCTAGGTCTCGACGACTCATTTTCTGAACCGCCTCTGCATCTAAGGCTTCAAAAATCTGACCACGAAATGCGAGATATAAGTCTTTGTTAGAACTCATTTAGCGCGCACCTTCTTTAACCAAGAGCCCATGCCTTTAGTATCCACTGGCTGACCATTAATTAGTTTCACCAGTTGCTCTATAGAACGACTGATGTGGCGGTCGTGTTTGTGTCCACGTTTGCCGTCAATAATGATGTGAGACAGCGACTTACAGTAGGCTACTTCCAAGTCGACATCCGCACCTAGATACTTCGTTAGATCTGGCTTTTGCAGCACATACGCGTTTTCAGGTCGGTGATAGTTCACCACCGTAATAACGCGGGTACGCGAAGATAGTGTGAGTTGTAAGTTAGCGACTTTCTCAAAAAGTCGCTTTGCACTTCGGACCGATGATACCGAGGCGTCTAGTACCAATACGACGACATCGAAGTTTTCAACAAGCAACTGAGGCTCCACTTTAAAATCGACGCTTCCGGAGAAGTCTTCGATAATAAAGTTGGTATTTCGCGCGAGTAACTCACACAGCGTCTGGTTGTAGGTGAGAATATCGTTTTGATTCATATCACCATCAATGGCCAGCAAGCGAAGGTTTTTTCTAGCGCTAAACAGATAACTTAGTGCCCCCTCTTCATCCATCTCATGCAAAGGTGCGGTAAACTCGTCAATCGCTCGAGGCTTAAAATCCTTGAGTGCAAGCAAAACATCAATATTGGTACCGGAATATTGGTGGTCCACAAGAATGGTGTCGGTCCCATGAGAAGAAAGCAGAGAGCTCAGTTCTGTCGCCAAAAATGATGCGCCGACACCACCTTTGGAGCCGACTACAGCCACGCGCTTAGCTTTTCGCTTTTGACTAACACCGGAAAACGTTTTGAGGTTCTTGCTCACGTGAGTTAAGAAATCAGCAAATTCCTGCTTGTTAACTGGCCAAAAAACGTAGTAAAAGCCCATATCTTTAAGTGAACGTAAAGTAGAAATAGCATCTTCTTTACCGATAACGATCACACCTTTATGCGTAGGCAGTTTACTAGCAAACGCTTTCGCATCTTCTACGACATTATTCGATTCATTTAGCTCAAGAATAACGATGTGACTACTTTGTTGCTCAGTTAACTTCGTCAGTCCAGCTGTGGTTTTCACACATGCCGGGTCATTCCAGCCTTCAAATCGGAATACTTCTTGTACAAGATTCAAACACTCCTGCGATTGATAAAACAATGTACAACCCGCAACCCCTGTTGGTGTTTTCGGAACCGGCTTTGCCTTTGTGGTTAGTGCTTTAGTAAGGTCAAACATCTTATTCTCCTACCAATCGAGACTTGTAGGACACTTGCTTCAAACGCATTGACTCAACAAAACAGTCGGGCTGTCCAATCTGGTGTTGTATCTGCGCGGGTGCGCAATATTGCGTTTTCAGTCGAGTTAACGCGACTTGAATCTTGAGATCACTACGCATGGTGCGAACGTGTTTGAACTCCACTCTTTGCGGCGCAACTTTGTGAGACGGATACTGGTCAAAGATCTTCTCTAACATCTTTTTGCTGCGAGTGTCTTTATAGTCGATTACGTAAGTAGCCTCTTTATCGGTCGACTCAATGTCCTTTACCAATGCGCTAATTTGTTTAGCCGTTTCATCATAATTTTTAATTGCAAAGTCGAAATTATGATGTTCTTGGTAGGTAATAGCCTCTGCACCATTCCCACCAAAATAGCGTTCAGAGGCACAGCCTAATAAAGTTGATACAAGGAAGACGATTATGATTAGCTTCTTCATTGAATGAATCCTCCTTGCGATAACAGGCGAATAGTGGCATCTGAAGACGCTACAGATTTTCCATCTGAGTCAACATTTAGCCAACGCGCCAAGGTCGAAGTTTTCTTAATGTATGGCAGTTGGATATCTTTCGGTTTCATAGGCTCTACCAAGTTCACGGTAGCAACAATGATGAGCTCGGTTCGTTTTCGTTGAGTGGTTGCTTTTCGAAACGCAGCACCGAGTACAGGCACATCACCGATAAATGGGATTTTCTGCATTTTTTCTAGGTCACTACTACTCATCAGCCCACCTAAAATGAAGCTGTCACCATCCGCTAATTCAACCGTCGTCATGGCTCGTCTGGAAGCTAATTGAGGTACCTTGACACCAGCCGCTTCAACATAACTTTCCACTTCACTAACTTCTGGAGAAAGCTGCATACGAATTTTGTCTTGGCTGAGCACCTTCGCGGTTAGATCGAGCTTGATACCAAACTCTTTAAACGTAATGTTCACGTTGTTGCTTGTTGACACTATTACGGGAACTTCTCCACCGACGAGAAAACTCGCCGACTCTCCAGACAACACGGTTAGATTCGGTTCTGCAAGCACTTCTGCAATGCTGTCATTACCTAGTGCAGTGATAAGCGTACTAAGATTTGCGGCATCAAATTGGTCAAAGACAAACTCTCCCACACTTGAGCCTACTGAGCTCCAATCTACACCGACCGTTTTACCAAACGATTCAGTTACCTGAGCAACGGATATTTTGACGTTAACTTGTTGGGTAGTGGCGACCTCAATACGTTCAAGAATCCCTTCCCAAGTCATATTGCGAGCAAAGACCATACTTTCCGGCTCTTTGCGTTCCATATGTTCAGATTTAAATTCCAACTTTTCCGTTTTATCCCACTTCTCGATTTTTTCACGTCCAAGAAGCGTTGCCACTAGACGGTAGATATCGTCTCGAGTTTGCTCCGAGTCCACAACACCACTAACCGCAACCTGCTCACCTACCGACTGAACCTTGACCTTCGCGTCGGGAAAGTGGAACTTGAGCTGACGGCGTACCTCGGTTAAATCGAGATCAACAATAATGCGGTCTGAAAGCAGAACATCATTGTTTGTACCGTAAACGATTAGCCTTGATTGCCCTACACCATTGGCAAAGACCACAAGCGTGTTGTCATTGATAATTTTGTAGTCTGCGATTGCGGGGTTACTAATGAAAACCTTGCCAATAGGCATTTTCAATTGAATATGTTGGCCATCGTTAAGAGTAATTGAGCGATCCGCCGCGTAAGCGTGTTTCACCCAAAGTAAACCTATGAGCAAGGATGTAATGTAAACCCACAGTACTTGCTTGAGTCGATGTTGCATCATCATTACAAAGCCTCTCTCGGATTTTTTTCGTTACCACGTAACTCTTCAATCCCTGTATAATTGTCAATAATGTTACGCACTTCCACGTACTCTGGTTGCTTATAGGTCTGGCTTCGATAGATTTCGATATGCATGGTTCGTTGCGCTAGCGCAAGCTTTGCTAAATCGTCGGGCTTTACTTCAATCACCACGGTAGTAAGCCCATTTTCCTTTGTTGGAGACCGAGCGGTAACAGAACTATCATCGCCTTCGTCATCACCCAAGTTAAGCACTTTGACATGCTTTAGAAACATCGAAGCTTTCACTCCTCTGAAGCGTTTTGGTTTATCAACATTTCCAGCTAAGTTATCGTTTGGCGAGCTTACAGTTAGAACATCAATGAACGAACCGGGGCGAATGTAATCATTGATAAGGTTTTTATCACTGACTTCGAGTGGATATAACGTCATTCCCTCAGTGACCAGCAAGTCGATATAACCCGATTGACCTGGGGAAACCTGATATTCTGGTAGCACGATCTCGCCCGGTGTTAGACTCCGGTTTAATAGCACAGATGGGGAAAAACTAATTTTCGCGTCCTCTCTAACGCCAAGGCTTAGTGCCTCACTTAGAGGTAGCTGCTTTTTTACCACCCCTTGAGCAGTGATTGCATGACCCTTTTCGTAGGCTTCTTTGGCCATCCAAACAGCAACATGCTCTTCGTCTTTGTTTTCCGCCACTTCAGTGACAGTAGTCGGTTGAGGTTTACTTTTGAATAAGTCGACAACGCCTAGCGCACCTACTACCAACGCTACAACAGCGACAAGTAATACCAGTCTAGATCTCATAACTTCCCCATTCTTCGAGATTTAAATATGCTGCGCACTTTGAGTAAAAATGACTAAATAAAATCCGACACTAATTGCTATCCCATAAGGGATACCCTCTTGTTTATGATATTTGTTGCCTAATATTTTTTTGCTTGTCCAATAAACCATGGCTATTATCCCACCTACAAAACCTGTAATAATGTACGCCCATGGTAGATAATTAAGTGGAATTGCAAGAGATAAGATTGCAGCATATTTGATATCACCGGCACCAATCCATATCAAAGAATAAACCAACAGTCCAATACCCAGCACAAGCAGAAAAGTCGTAAATTGAATATCTGAAGGAGACAAAAAGCACTGAACTAAGAGTAATACCAGTAGCATATAATTATGTATTTTTCTGTAATGAAAATCGACAATAGCGATAACCAAACATACAAACATCAATACTAAGAGATACATTGCATTACTCGAATTTTGTGATTTTTAGACTTTTGGCCGCGAATTTCCTATGAGATTCGTGATATTCCTTACCAGACTAATGATAGTCACTAGTCTGGTAAGGAATGTAGTTATAATAACCACAAAGCACGCGACAGCGTTACGGAGTCGTTTTACCCGCATTTTTAATTGTAGTTGCTATATTTGCAAAGGCTGTTTTCAGTTCACCGATAAAGCCCGTCGAACCTAGCGCCACGGATAGTAACACAGCCATAGCTACACCAATCAATCCATACTCAATTGCAGTTACACCGCGTTGGTCATTTTTAAATTGTGATAAAAACAAGCTTGTTTTTACATATAGTTTGGTAATCATTTTAACTTCCTTTAAGTCGATTTACAAAAGCTTGCTCATTCTAATTAATACTTACATCCAACGAAAAATACCCCCTATCGATAAAGTCGATAGACTTAACAAACAATGTTCAAAATGAGAAATCAAACAACAACAAAGAAAACAAACAAACACTTAGATAACATATAGTTAGGAATAAATGTTATACTTTTATTACAACTTAAGTACAGATAACATATTTCATACTGTGAGATGTAGATCATTAATAGAGCCATTACTTTATTGTTGATTATAATTATTCTTAGCACAAAAAGAGATAGATGCGATGATAATTTATGCAATATAGGAATATATCCATAACGTAGTTAATATTATTAATTACTAATGCTTTATAAAACGAGTTGAAATACGGGTATCATCACGCTATTGTGTTGCAAATATACAATTTACATAATTATAATCTGCTTGCTTTATAAAGGTTGGTTGAATCATGAAACTGCAATTCGAAAATATTGTTTCGTTCGTAGCTGTAGTTGACGAAGGTTCATTTAGCTCCGCTGCTCGTAAGCTTGGTAAATCCCAATCTACTGTTAGCACTGCTGTTCAGAATCTAGAGTCAGACTTAGGCTTCAATTTATTTAATAGACAACACTCTAAAGTCTGGTTAACTGAAAAAGGGAAACGCCTATTCCATTTATCGACACCGGTCGTGTCGAAGTATCGTGAGTTGATTACAACTGCGAAGCAAATGAATATATCAGAGCAAATTGTCTACCGTGTGGGTATTGACCCTTTGGTGTTCAATAAAGAAGTGAAGAAAACACTGTTGGATTTCTCTGAAGCATTTCCCAACGTCGATTTGGTCGTTGTTACTAAACCAAGTTTTGTTTTGGGTAACTACATTAATGAGGGGAAAATAGATCTTGCGTTAGGGAACCCTTATCACAAGACTGATAATGACTTTAACATTGACGAACTCTTTCACGTGAACTGTTGGTGGGTCGCTCATGAAGACTTAAAATCCGTTGATAGTCATCCTTCCCAACGAGTGCTGTTAATGGATGGCATTGAAGAGTTACTCAATCTCTCAAACATAGCCTCATACAACTTATGGAGGCTAGATGACTTAGGAACCATTATCGATCTGTGCAAAGCTCAGCGCGGCATTGCTTTTTTACCTGAGTTCCTTATCGAAAAAAACATGAAAGACAGCAAACTAAAAGTGATTACCGACCACCCCGATTTCTTTGGCAAAAAAGTTGTTGCCTCCCTTTTCTGGCCGGTACATTCTGACTTCAGTTTGTTTAATCAATGGATCAAAGGAAAACTACAAACTAGTGTAAGTCGAAAACAATCATTCATTGCAGATTTAGCCCAATAAGTCCCCCCCACGCTCAGTATACATCACACTCTGGTCAGCAGCATTGCACGCTCAGAGTGTGATAATGATGCTTTGTTCTCGTAAGCCTTAGAGCCAGTCAAAGATAAAGCTTTAGGCATAAAAAAGCCGTCACCTAGCGATGACGGCAATATCTAACAGTGGATATGGAATTTACACAACAGCTGGGTAAGTTTTGTACTTCACACCCATCATCTGTTCCATGCAATGTACAACTTGGCAACTGTAGCCAAATTCATTGTCGTACCAAATGTACAATACGCAGCGATTATCTTGTGCGATTGTTGTTTGGCCGTCAACGATACCCGGATGACGAGCGCCAACTAAATCAGTCGAGACAATCTCTGTTGAATCGGTATAGTCAATTTGTGCCGATAGAGATGAGGTGAGAGAGATTTCACGCAAGTACGCATTGAGCTCATCTTTTGTGGTTTCTTTTTCAAGATTTAAGTTCGCCACCGCCATCGAAACATTAGGTGTTGGGACACGAATAGCGTTACCACTTAGTTTACCTGCCAGTTCCGGAAGCGCTTTAGCAACGGCTTTTGCTGCACCCGTTGATGTTAAAACCATATTCAAAGAAGCAGAACGTCCGCGACGGTCACCTTTATGATAGTTATCAATAAGGTTCTGGTCATTCGTATATGAGTGAACCGTCTCAATGTGACCCGAAATAATGCCATACTTATCGTTAACCGCTTTTAAAGTCGGGGTAATCGCGTTGGTAGTACAGCTCGCTGCCGATACAATAGTATCATCCTCTAGAATCGACTCATGGTTCACACCAAATACGATATTTTTGATGTCACCCTTGCCTGGAGCAGTCAGCAACACTTTATTTGCGCCATTGCACGCTACATGCTGACTTAAACCTTCAGCGTCACGCCACACACCAGTATTATCGACAACCAGTGCATTGTTGATTCCGTATTCGGTATAGTCCACGTCAGAAGGGCTGTTGGCATAGATAATTTGAATATAATTACCGTTGACAATCAGCGCTTTATTCTCTTCATCAACCACTATGCTGCCATTGAACTGGCCATGCACAGAATCGCGACGCAAAAGGCTAGCGCGTTTTTGTAAGTCACCGTCACGACCACCACGAACTACAATCGCTCTGAGAGTCAGTGGGTAACCTGGACCACTTTTCTCGACCAAGATACGAGTTAGTAAACGACCAATACGACCAAAGCCATATAAGACGACATCACGAGACTCAAGTGCACCATTGCTCTCAATGCTCTCAACTAATGCTGTCATTAAGAAATCATCGATGTTTTGTTCATTATCGTTATTCGCCCAATACTGTTGAGCTAGTTGGCCGATATCGATGCAGCATGGAGACAGGTTTAATTGAGACAGTTTTTCGATGAGAGGAGCAGTTTGAACAATGTTGATGGCTTGAGGGGAATAGTGGCGTGATACGCGATGAGTTTTAATAATGTCGATGGTCGTTGCATTGACGAGGGTTTTGCCGAACAACAGTATTTCAACGCCCTTCTCTCTATACAGTCGACCTAAGATAGGTAGCATGGACTCAGCGAGTGTTTGGTTTAGTTGCCACTGATTCTGGTGAATTTCAGTTTGCGAGATGTTGCTATTACTCATAGTAACTGGGGGACCTCTATAAGTTAAAGGCTCGTTACTCTTGAATGTAGGGTACAAGAGATAAGGAGCTGTTTTGGGGATGTAATTGTGTTGTTATTTTTTATGCGCGGAAGTGTAACAAACAGAGACTTAATCTGCTAGTAAAAATAATTGGCAGAATATATAAAGAAAAGTGTGACTTAAGTAGAATTAATGCTGGGTCGATACCGACCTTAGTCGTAAAAGAACCTAACTAAAGTTGAGCTTATTTTTCGCATTCAATCAAGAAGAGAAATAGCTAATTCAACACTATTCCCCTCATTAATGCGTTAATAGGGAATCTGGTGGTTAGTTGGACTCGAACTCCTCGTGATCTTGCTTTTTGATCACTTTGTGACCATCTTCTGCCACCCCTCGCTTCCAATAGCTACTGATATAGATGTCTTGCCTTGGAATCTCTTTTTCGTTGCGGAAATAACGGCGAAGTGCTCTCATTTCATCAAACTCACAAGCGCACCAAACGAAAGGCAAACCTGTTAACCAATCTAAATTTTCTGACGTTTTAGACAGAGAGTCAGTCGTCCAAATCAGTCTGATGCCCTCTGGGGCTTCCAACGTTTGTTCATCAGCGCTATCTTCTAGTTGAATCACAGCATATCCTTTTGCATCGCTTGGGAGCAGTTTCAGCTTAACCGCCAACGCTGGTAAGGAGGTCATGTCTGCATTAAAGAAAAACCAGTCTTTACTAGTATCAACATCTTGAAGAGTTCCTGGCCCCATGATGGATATCATATCGCCCTCTTTCGCAGAATTCGCCCAACGAGCGCCAAATCCACACAACTTGTCTTCAGTAATGTGAGTGACGAAATCGACATCCATTTCACCTGACTCGACATTAAGGCTTCTTATGGTATAGGTACGTAATTTGGGGCGATTATCTTCCGAAAGTCCGGTGATATCTGTACCACCATGTTCATTAAACAAGAACTTAATATAGCCACCGACACTATCCGATGGAAAGGCCTTCAGTTCTTCTGAATAAAAAGAAATACGTAGCATGTTAGGAGAAAGTGGATGCACTTTAGTGACTTTGAGAGTCTTAGGACGTGGCTTTTTCATGATTTTCTCTTAATGATTATTGTTTTCATTTAAGTCTATCATAACAATTCCAATTATTACGTTCTATTTTCGTTGCTTTACACTTTGCGCTCTTTAACTAACGAGTTTCATCGACTCAAATACCTCCCAAACTTCGCGTTTAACATCATTTCATATGGAATGCTATAAAACACTGCTCATTATTTGACCAGCTTCAAATTTACTCCTATGTTTGATAAACCGCTCACGGCAAAGGAGGTAAAACATGAAGAAAATGAGCAAGGCATATCGCATGCAAATCATCAAGGAAGTAGCTGAGAAAAAACGCCGCAACCAGTTCGATGATCCTATGGCGGTCTACATCAACCATCTATTAGATGAAAGACCACAAGCGGATAATGTCGTTGAATATAAACAAGAATTCAGTGGAAATTACTTTGATGAGAGCATAGGGGGATGGATCAGTAAAACTTGGCAGAGCAAATAACATATTCGCTTCACTCAACCACATGATTAATCTAATCTGAAAACTTGGGACTGAGCAGACAAGCTCACTATGAGGCGCCAGAATCTAGCGGCGCCCCCCAGAGCTTACTTCTTATATCACTATCCTTTTCTAACCGCTATTACCTCGATCTCTACTTTCGCATCCATAGGAAGACGCGCGACTTCTACACAAGATCTTGCTGGGAAAGGAGCATTGTGGGCGTTAAAGAATGCTTCATAAGCGGCGTTGACTAAAGCAAAATCGTTGAGGTCCTTAACAAACACGGTCGTTTTTACAATATTACTTGCTTCTAAGCCAGCTTCCTTAACGATAGCTAATGCATTGGTTAATGACTGAGTCGCCTGCTCTGCCACATCTTCAACCATTGCTTTAGTTTCAGGGTCAATTGGCAACTGGCCAGAAGTAATGACCATATCACCAAATGTAACGCCTTGAACATAAGGGCCGATAGCAGCTGGTGCGTTATTTGTAGCTATTGCTGTCATAGTTTTCTCCTCTTGTTTTTATCTAGTTAAGCTAGCTCGTCTTTTGCAAACACAAGCTAGCTGCGAATAGTTGTTTGTGGATTAACCAACAAACGTCGGCAACAGACCCATCATAGAAAGGATGTGGAATACCGCGGTCAGGACACCAAAAGTAATCACTAGAGTAATCATCACCTGACCACCTGGTGCTTTAAACCCTTCAGCTCCTGCATGCACTTCACGTGTTTTCTTCGCCAATAATGCTGGGATAATACATGCCCATACCGTTGCCGCTGCACCTGCGTAACCAATAGCGATAACGAAACCAAATGGGAATAGTAGAGACATAACAAGTGGTGGTAGGAAGGTAACTAGCCATGTTTTGGTACGACCTTGTTTTGTATCTTCGAACTTAAAGAAGTCTGCTAGGAAATCAAAAACACCCAGACCAACCCCAATAAATGAGGACAAGATCGCTGCCATTGAGAAAGTATTGATTGCGTTAGCGACTTTATCCGACTCGATTACTGAACCGAGAGCCTTTAGCAATGCATCGACATTACCACCCTGCTCGATAACTGGGCCGAAGTTTGCTCTAGGAAGGTTGCCGAAAATACTAAACAGCCAGAGGAAATAAAGACTAAGTGCGATAACGGTACCGCCAAGAATGGCGTATTTGGCTTTTGTCTCTTCACCGTAATAAGCGCGCATTGAAGACACTGAGTGATGGTATCCAAATGAGGTCAATGCTACAGGCAGCATTGCCATTGCGTATGGCGCATAAGCATTCTCTTCACTAATAGTATCGAAAAGTACCGCCATATTTACTTTCACCGCTAGGCCTGACACACCAAACACAAAGCTTAGAATCATGAAAGCAATTAACACAACAGAAATTCGGTCTACCGCACGAGTTGAATGCCAAACAAACGCAGAAAAAATTAAGACAAAAAGAACGGATGCGATTTTAGCATTAAAACCGAGTACATCCTGTAATATAAGTCCTGAAGAAGTGATGTAGGCGTAGAGTAAAATACCACCCACGAAATAAACGGTAATGTTGTTAATAAGATTAATCTTATCGCCTAATAAGTCCTTTGTAACTGTGTCAAAAGACACTTTTAATTCGTAGTGTTTGAATGCTTCTAATAGCATCCAACCAGAAATCGTCATGACCACCATCGTTATTGCGATGGCTAACATCGACCAAACAGTCCAAGCGCCAGCACCTGCACTCGGTAGGCCTAACATACCAGCACCTACACAGACACTCGCTATAATACAGGCACCACCTATAAGAGACGGATTCTTTTTCATCATTCTGTTCTCATCAAATTCACGTTATTAGATTAGGGAGACTTCCCTACTTCTCTGCTTTTATTTTTTTGTATTGCTAGAGAAAAAGAGCGCAGCCAAATGACTGCGCTCTGAAGTGATTATGCTTCTTCGAGCACTTTCGCTTCTGCTGAATTAACTACGGGTTCAACTTCTTCTAATCGAGCAGTAAAGTGGCGTAAAACTTCAGGTTCATAAGTGAAATCCAATCCTTTAACTTTATGCGCGTTCTCTTTCACTTTCTCAAATGCTTCAATAACGTAATCCATATGCGTTTGAGTATAAGTGGCACGTGGAATTGTTAAGCGAAGCAATTCTGCTGGACATGGATGCTGTTTACCAGTTGCAGGGTCACGACCTAGAAGTAGTGAACCGATTTCCACTGCACGGATGCCAGCTACTTTATAAAGCTCACAAGCAAGAGCGTGTGCAGGGAATTGGTCTGCTGGAATATGAGGTAGCAATTTACCTGCATCAACGAACGCAGCGTGACCACCCGCTTGCTGACAGACGACACCTATCGCTTCTAGACCATCGACTAGGTATTGGATTTGGTTGATGCGGTACTCTAACCAGTCTTGACGCATACCGTCGTAAAGACCGACTGCTAGACGCTCCATAGCGCCACCTTCTAAACCACCGTATGTAGGAAAACCTTCTTGAACCACACATAGAGTACGACAGTCAGTATATACATCCATGAAAGATTCATCTTTGAAGCACAATAAGCCGCCCATTTGAACCATCGCGTCTTTCTTCGCAGACATTGCTAAGCCATCAGCATACTTGTAAGACTCACGAGTGATCTCTTCGATAGTCCAATCTTTATATTCAGGTTCACGTTGTTGGACAAAGTATGCGTTTTCAGCATAACGAGCAGAGTCCATAATTACCGGAATATCGTATTTTTGTGCGATCTCATATACCGCTTTTAAGTTAGCGATAGAGACTGGCTGACCACCCGCAGAGTTACACGTGATTGTACTTACGATATAAGGTACGTTAGCTGGACCAGCTTCGATGATGGCTTCTTCTAGCTTCTCTAAGTCAAAGTTACCTTTAAAGTCTGCATTTACTGCTGTATCAAACGCGTCTTTTGTATAAACGTTCTTCGCTACGCAACAGTTCACTTGAGTATGACCTTGCGTGGTGTCAAAGAAGTAGTTAGACAGTGCTACCATCTTCGAACGGTCCAAACCTTTCTCTTTTTCACGCTTTTTAATTAGTACTGGGATGTAAATCTGTTCAGCACCACGACCTTGGTGAGTAGGAATGGTCAGTTCATAACCAAAGATATCTTTTACCGCATTAGCTAGAGCGTAGTAACTGCGACTACCGCTGTATGCTTCATCACCGCGCAGCATTGCTGCTTGCATATCTTGAGTAATTGAACCTGTTCCACTGTCTGTCAGTAAATCAATAAATACATCTTCACTATCTAGTAGGAATGGGTTCATGCCCGCTTTAATAATTGCTTCTTCACGGTACTCACGTGTAGTACGTTTTACTGGCTCAACAACGCGAATACGGAACGGTTCTGGTAGATGTTTGAAGTTTTCCATTTTAATTTACCTAATATATTTATTTCTTATCTAATATTTAATTAACTAACAGCAAGACAAGAAATATATTTAAAGAGAACCCTATCCAGAATATATCCAGATACGATTTAATTTTGTTTCTATATTTAATCTATGAACGTATTTAAACCATTACGATGCAAATGCACGTTATTGCATATTAATTCGTTAGGTATAGCTGCACATAGGCTATGCGCACTGGACAGTGCGAGAGACAGGGTTATCTCGAAGGGAAGAAGAAAGCGATTTTGTAATCTAGAGTAATCCAGATACTTGTGATGTTGAACTTTTCCATTTGTTTACCTACTTGATATGTTCAATACCTTGCTGAGTGAGGTATATTCCAAAGTAACTAAGTTAATTATCTATAACTAACAGCATCTGTCATCACTATAGAATATAATTTGAGAAGTCGCTAACAAAAAAACTGTACTTGAAGGATATATAGCTGTTTTATAGAGATTATTTTTGACGGTGATCAATACAGCGTACTAGTAAATAAAAACACCACAGAATAAATTAATTTAACTTTATAAAAGTAATTATTATTGATTCATAAATTCGATAACTCGCGCCATCATAGGGTCAAAGTAAGGATTCCAACTCAATCTTGCACTGATAGTATCTTCATCAAACAATCCCCAGGCTGAATAAGACAAAGTTGGCATCTTAGCGCAATCGACCATATAGACCTCTCCTTCTTGAGAACCACCGCATTGTCTCATCCACCCTCTGCGCCCATACAGGATATTATCATTACGATATAGCACAGAAATGTGTGAACCACTCTGTATGTTGGAATCCGGTAGTTTCATACTAAATTGCACGAAGCGCGGATCTGAGTAGTTCTGTTCACCGAACCAAATAAGTGAACTATTCTCGTTACTAAATCGTGTTTTAAAGAGGTCGTAGATAACCTTGGAGTTTATCAACTCATCCGTTTCGGTCACTAACAGCAGCGCTGGCAATTCAAAAGGTTTCTCCTTTAGCGCGTCTTGAACATCAACCGCAGTTTGGTAATACAGCGCTGCCCCATTCATTGCCAATGAATCATAACGGGTAAAGTTCTGCTCTTTCTCGAGACTTACCCAGTCGACAAAATGACGCGCAAAACTCGCCATTGAAACTAGTGGGTCTTTTGGCGCAAATGCTGGCGAAAATAGCACAAGCCCCTGAATTGCTTTAGGATGAGCCAAAGCGTATTCAGTCACCAAATTGGTGCCTGTTGAAAAACCGCCCAACCATATTTTGTCGACGTCATCACGCAGCAGGTTTACTTGATGTTCCACCGCTAAACGCCAGTCTTCATTGGTTGGGTTCATGAGATCAGCAGGTCGAGAGCCGTGACCCGGTAACAGCATGACATGAACTAAGTAACCATGTTTTACTAAGTACGGCGCTATGTCGACAAAGGAGTAAGGCGAGTCTCCTAGTCCATGGACCAGCAATATCCCTTCCCCATTCGGATTGTCAGGTATCAGCCGATAAGGGCTAACAACATCCATTTCGACTTGGTAACCGGCTCCGTGAAATACGCGAGTCTCATCAAGCCAGGTTCTAGTCTCATCAACATATTCTTCAAAACTGGATTGTGTATAGGGGGCAATAGAGCCCGAACTGGTATACATTTCGGGCTCTTGTTGGATAATTTGATTACTGCAACCAACCATGACGAGTGCAACGATGGAAACGAAAAAACTTGTTACTCTACTATTTTGCACTATACCGTCCTTGTTGTTGGCAGCGATACGAACTTAGCTGCTCGTGGATTGATGATCTCTGAAGTAACTTTCTGCATCCATAACTTTACCATCCGGGAGCGCACATTTACTGGAATCTTGCATATAGACACCACCTGTCGATTCACAATATCTTGCCGCCTCGTTTGGCGTTTCTTTGTGGTTCTCTCGGTAATAATCCCATGCGTCAACCGTCTCACCCGATGTTAATGTACATTGACCAGTTTGAAGATCATAAGAACCATGCTCTTCACAATATACTGCTGCAGGATTAGCCATCCCGATAGGTTGCTCTTTGTCAGTCTGGTCGCTGCTTGAACATCCAGCTAATGCCAGCGTAGATACCGCAATAAGACCAGCAAGGTATTTTAAGCTATTCTTTTTCATATTATTTCCTCTTACTTACCTTAGATAAAGTTAGATGAATCTAATCAAACTTCAACCTTTTCCGCACATTGTGTGGGTAATCTAAGTTCTAGTACCTTCAAAGAATATTTGAAACTGCATCAAATTCCACGATGTTTTTACTTGCGGCTGGTTTCGCTATCCTCCGGGTAACACCCGTTAAGTAGAGACACGTTTATGAACATTGCTGACAACGCTAAAAACCGCTATTCAACCAAAGTATTCGACCCATCTTTTAAGCTATCTTCCCAGCAGGTAAATGCGATTAAAACACTCCTCCGATTCAGTCCATCCAGTGTGAACTCTCAACCATGGCACTTTATCATTGCCAGTACTGACGAGGCCAAGCAGCGTGTTGCTACTGCCACACAAGACCGATACAGTTTCAATGCTCCTAAAGTGCTTAACGCTTCTCATGTCATCGTATTCTGTACAAGAACAGAAATTGATGACAACTACTTACAGTTGTTGCTAGAAAATGAAGAGAAGGACGGCCGCTTTGCTACCCCAGATGCAAAACAAGGACAACAGAATGGCCGACACTACTTCGTTGATATGCACCGCTCCGACTTGAAAGATGCTCAGCATTGGATGGAGAAGCAAGTGTACCTGAATGTAGGCACGCTCCTACTTGGCGCTTCGACTCTGGGCATTGATGCCGTGCCTATCGAAGGGTTTGACAGCGCTGTTCTTGATAAAGAATTCAACTTAGCCGCGCAAGGATACCGTAGCTCAGTTATCGTACCGCTCGGAAAACATAGTGAGCAGGACTTCAATGCAAAACTTCCAAAGTCGAGACACAGCTCAGACTACTTGTTCAGTGAATGTTAGCTATTTAAACGAGGTAAACAATAACTAGCCTTATACGATTAGGGCTAGTTATTTAAAATATGACTGACCTTATCAAACTGACTTTGACACTTCTCTTTCAAGAACTTTTGGAATTCTCGAATAATTGGTCTTAACTGCCTCTTATCAGCACATACCATATACAGCGGCACCGACTCACCTTGCCAGTCAGGCAGAACTTTTCTCAGTTTCCCCTCAATAATGTCCTGACTAGCGTCGATTAACGACTTATTTACGATTCCTCTGCCTTTTAACCCCAAACGCCTCACGACATCACCATCATTAGCTGATATCGCTCCTTTAGTCTCTATAACAACTTGCTGAGAATCGTAGGATAATGGCCAATGGTTATGTACTGAGCCCGCCACCATAAAGCTGATGCAGTTATGTTGATTCAAATCGTTTGGATGTAGCACTGGAGAGTGATGACGAATGTAGTCTGGGCTAGCACAAAGCACTCGAACATTCTGCGGACATAGCGGTATTGCTACCATATTGGAATCTGGAAGTTCGCCATATCGAATAGCAACATCAATTGGTTTGCTATACATATCTACCAACTGATCAGATAACTCAAGACGAACTGTGACGTTTTCATGTAAGTCAGTGAACTCATTAATCCAATCAAGCAGTAAGTTTCGTCCAAAGTCAGACGGTGCAGACACATAAATGTTACCTGTTAGCGCACCACGAGCATTTGCGATCTCCTCGACACCTTCATTCAAAGTTGCAAGAGCGCAATTAACTTTAGTTAGGAATAACTCCCCCTCTCCAGTTAAGCTCAATCTTCGTGTTGTTCGAACAAACAACGGGAAGCCAACTTGCTCTTCTAAACGCTTTATTGATGCACTAACGGCTGCAGGCGTCATATCCATTTGATTCGCTACTTTAGAAAAACTACCTTGTTTGGCCGTTTCGGCAAACAAAGTCAGTTCGTTCAGTGCTTTCATGTTACTTTCACCATATTCACTACAATCCTTTCCATCATATACAAAAAATACCTCGACTCATAAAAGAAGAGGTATTTTTAACTAACATGTTGATTGTTTAATCAAAGTTGATGGCAAGCTTACCGATCATTGCGCCACTTTCCATCAACCGGTGCCCTTGCTTTAAGGACTCGGCATTGAAGCCATTGATCTCTTTGGTCAAGGTTGATTGGATTCGTCCAGAATCAATAAGATTAGCGACTTGTTTTAAAATATCACCTTGTTTGTACATATCCTGTGTTTTGTATATTGAGCGTGTAAACATAAGCTCCCAAACAAAACCGACTGATTTACCTTGAAGCTTACTAAGATCAATACCGCTATCAAATTCAACGATTGAACCGATCATGCCTTGAGGTGCAATAAGTTCTGCCATTGCATCCCAATGACCTACCGTGTCAGCGACGTTGAAAATATAATCTACCGTTTCAAACCCTAGGTCATGAACAGATTCAACCAAGTTTCTATGATTAGCCACATAGTCTGCGCCCATCTCTTTTACCCAAGCTTCAGTCTCTGGGCGTGATGCTGTCGCAATAACCGTTAAGTTAGTAAGTTGTTTTGCAATTTGAGTAGTAATGGAGCCAACACCACCAGCGCCACCGATAATTAATAGCGTCTTACGCTCTGACGAGTCTACACGAAGACGATCAAACAGAGCCTCCCACCCTGTTAGCGCAGTCAACGGGACTACAGCCGCTTCTGCGTCAGTAAGTCCTTTTGGGGCTCTCGCCACAATTCTAGAATCAACAGCATGATATTGTGCATTGGTGCCTGGGCGAGTGACATCACCCGCGTAATACACTCTATCGCCCTCAGTGAAGTTTGTAACCTTACTGCCCACTGATACCACTTCTCCCACGGCATCAAAACCCAGAACACGTGGACTTTCTAATGTTTTATTCACTGCTGAACGAACACGTATTTTTGCATCTGCAGGGTTAACGGAAACGGCCGCAACTTTTACAAGTAGGTCAAATTCGCTGATTTCAGGCATAGCCATTTCAAACTCATACAAGCTGTTTTCTTCATCAATAGTTTTTGATTCATTAAAACCGATTGCTTTCATCATTGTTGCCATAACGTGTTCCTCTATAGTGTCTAGCTGCAAGTGTTCTTGCTCAATGACTTAACTATAGGTTGAGAGAAGGAAGCTAAAAACCACCAAAGACTTGAAACACTTTCAAATAAAAACCGATATATCTATCGGACTCTAAAACCCAGATGATAAGTATTCTTATCTTTACTTAACTTTACACACGTGCATGTAGAACAAAAAAAGAGCATAAGGAATAATTACCGCCATAATCCCACAGAAAAAATACGGACTAATATGCTCAACAATAAACTTAGTAAACCTACCATGGTGTTTCATTGGCTAACTGCTGTTTTCTTCATTGCGACGCTTGCCATAGGGCTTTATCTCGGCGAGATGGTTAATGGCCCGGACAAAAATGAGCTAAGGAATCTTCATAAATCACTCGGAGTGTTTGTGATGTTTGCAGCGTCAATCAGGCTACTTTGGCGCCTGAAAGAAGGCATGATCGGTACCGTCAAACAGCTACCTGCGTGGCAAGAGAGATCTGCCCACTTTGTTCATTGGTTTTTACTGCTAGCTACAATAATGATGCCTCTCTCTGGAATCACTATGAGTATCGGTGGAGGACGTTCGGTCGAGTTTTTTGGTGTAAGTCTTATCTCAGCGGGAGAAAAAATCGAATGGCTACAACAAATTAGCTCTACCATTCACTTCTCATCGGTGAACATTGTAATCGCTATACTTGTATTGCACATTCTGGCGGCCCTAAAACACCAACTAGTAGATAGAGATGGCACACTCTCACGTATGTTAGGTAGAAGCTAAAATCATAATTTCAAATGATGAAAGCACCACTTCTTGGTCTTTCATCATTTGGTGTCATTAGAAGACGGGGCGTAATTATTCGATTGTGAGAAGGTAACGGGGAGTATGTTACTTGTTTCTCTTTCCAATTCCTTGAAAATTCATGAGTAAATTATTAATAGAGGTTCTCACTCATGAATGGCATTCGACTGTGGCATTTCGCACAAGCTTCTCTTGGTATTGTCCAATGGGTTGGTATCGCAATTCTTCTCAACCCAATCATTATTGAAAGAACATCTAGTGGCGCACTACTAGGCCAAGTCATGGCGCTCATTGGGGGAGCGGGTTTGTTAGCACCGCTGATTGGCGGGATGGCTGATCGTTATTGCTGTCATCGTCTGCTACAACGAATGGCCTTGTTTATTCATTTTATTGCTCTGTTAATTCTTTACTTCGCTGAGACAACCGCAGCGATCTACTGGACAGTGGGTATACTGATAGGCATTGGTAGCGTCGCATTGTTAGTACTGAATCCGACCTTCGTCATTGCGTCTAGCAAAAACCAAAATGATGAAGGCCGCGGTCTGGCCAGTTTGTATCAATGTCAGTTCTTTGGTGTTGTCGTAACTGGTTTACTTATTTCTATTGCAGATTTCTACCATGTGCCAAGTGACGATCAACTGCTCATACTAATGTCTTTGGTCATCATCGTGCTTTGTTTGGTTTCTGTTTGCCCTCCTCCATCCATTGAAACAGATAAATCCTACGTTGAGGGTGCTGATAGGAAATCAGGTAATGTTGCCACTTCACAACAAGGTGCAGCACCTTGGTTCCTCTTTTTGTTGGCAGTCTTCTTCTCAATGTTTCTCTCTTCTAACCTGATGGAACTGGGTCCTTTGCTAATCAAAGAGGTGTATCAAGTCAACATCGGCAATTCCGCTCTTGGTATGGCCATCTCTGCCATTATCAGCATTTTTATGCTCGAATCGGCAGGGAGATGGATGCAAAGAAGTGGGCCATTTAAAGTTTGGTATGCCGCTCAAGTGATTTATCTAGTGGTCGGCACACTATTTTGGTTAACCGCTGGAAATGATGTTCACGCTTTCGTGCCTATCGCACTGTTAGTGTTACTCATGCAAGCTATGTCTTGGAATGACATGATCATTCCATCCATCGCAGGACGTTTGAGCCCTAACTCTCCAGCGCTGACTCAAGGTCTTTTGATGTTATGCATGGCGGGTGGTTTTGGTGTCGGAGCAATGCTCGCCGGTTTATCCATTGATAAGTTCGGCTACGCATCAGTATTCACCTTGTCATTAATCGGGATTATCATTGCACTCTTGTGTATCGGATTACTTACCCTATCTACCCAAAAAAATCGACGTACCATTTCTGCCTCTTAAAGCGCCTTTCCTCTACATTCCCAAAGCACAGTAACTCGATACTGTGCTTTGATATTGCTCACATTCTTCCTTAACTACCTATACTCTTTAGTATCTAGTGCTAATCTTAGAATATTATCAAGGGCTTAGTTCAAGGAAGACACAATGGCCGATCTATACTTGGCATCGACCAGTGAGTTCACTGCCAAAGATTATAAGAACAATGAGTACCTAGTGACTCATGCGACAATACAAGAGCGGTTCTTTGAACCTTTTGAGATCAACCTACAACTGGTAGCAAAAGGACTCTCTGCCTCTGATCAACTCGGTCAGACAATGACACTCAATCGTTACACTTTTGAGTCAGGCTCACAAAGCCTAGTGCGTAGCTTTCATGGCTACATCGCAAAGATCGTTTGCACAGGTTTCGATGAAACCCAACAATATGCGTTTTACAACATCACTTTACGGCCTTGGCTATGGTTACTTAACTTTTCTAAGAAAAGCCGTGTTTTCCAAAACCAATCAACCAAAGATATTGTTTCTTCTGTGTTTAGTGATGCCGGTTTCTCAAGCCTGTTTACGGCGAAATCTCTACCAAGTACCAAGCGTGAGTACTGCATACAGTTCAATGAAACGGATTATGACTTTGTCTGTCGGTTGCTTGCTCAGGAAGGGGTTCAATTTCACTTTGAACACACATCAAGCAGCCACAAACTGATATTACAAGACGCAGAGAAACCTTACAGTAAAGCGGATATCAATAAGTTCGATATGGCTAACCTGCCGTCTGGTAGTAACCCACTCATTCAATCTTGGCATTCTGATCTTCAGTTTCATGGAACAAGTTTGGAGCTCACTGATTACGACTACAGTCAATCTAAGTTGCTCTCCAGTAAAGCGAGTAAGTCAAGCAACAAAATCGCCAATAACACCAAACTTGCCGCAACACATTTTTCTAACGATAGTGTTTCTGGAGACATGACTGATCTGTCCACTCTGGTCAAACGTCGAGTGGAAGCGATAGAAAGTCGGTACAGTACAATGCAGGCATCCAGTGATGTAGACGCGTTTTATGTGGGACAATACTTTTCCCTGGCCAGTCACACAGACAACGCGCAGTTGGGTGAATACTTAGTGGTCTCGCAAACTGTTCAATATGATGGGCAGTCAAGCGGCCAGTCGAATTGTCAAACTCAACTCACTGTAGTGCCCAATTCCACTCCCTATTTACCGGTCGTCATTGACAAACCCACTATTCAAGGCGTTCACAACGCCGTAGTTGCAGGAAAAACAAGTGGTGATATTAGTCAAGATGACCAGGGAAGAGTAAAGATCCAATTTTTGTGGGACAACGAAACAAGCGGCGATGATACCAGTTGCTACGTTCGCGTTGCTCAATTAATGGCGGGGAAAGGTTATGGGACACAGTTTATCCCACGAGTTGGCCAAGAAGTGCTTGTCACTTTCATTAACGGCGATGCGGATAAGCCAATTATTACTGGCTCGGTATACAACAGTCAAAATGCCCCTCCATATAAGACAGCAAACTCTACTCAAACTGGTATTAAGACCATGCTTAAAGGTCAGAGTAACGAATGGTACTTCGACGATAAAAAAGATAACGAATTGTTTTATCAACATGCCGCTAAAGACTTTACCTTAGAAGTAGAAAACAATGTCACCACGACCATCAAAGGTGAAGTCGCTTATAAAGCGACCAAAGCTATTACCTATACCGCTGAGGATGCGATGACGATGAGCGTTGCTAAAGCGTTTAGTGGCAAAGCCAAGACCGTCAGCATTGAGGGCGAAGACTCTCTAGAGCTAAAAGTGGGCTCAAGCAAAATCACCATCAGCTCTTCCTCTATCAAGATTGAATCTAGTGCAATCGAAATTAAAGCTTCTAATGCACTTAAACTTCAAGGCATGACGTTGGATGCCAAAGGCTCAACGTCTGCCAAACTGTCAGCTGCGTCTGTAACTGTTGACGCCTCGGGAAGTGGGACTATAAAAGGGACGAGCTTGACATTAGACGCCCAGACGACATTAACCGCTCAAGGAAAGCTCTCAGCCGATCTCAAGTCAAACCTAAAAGCATCCATTAACGGTGCGGTCATGTCCGAAGTCAAAGGCGCTATAGTGAAGGTAAATTAATGATGACTCAACAACTTCAATATCGAAAGATACCCTACGTAAACCCTGAGCAAATAACGCCTTTGTTTAGCGCTTCGGAGGACCTCAGCGAGATACTGGTTCAATCGCAAAGCATTGAAGATTTTATAGCGACATTGCAAGAGAAAGAGCTCTATTTCGATCTGGTTCAGTTTCTTGCACATGCTCTACCGGTAAGGGAAGCCATCCTTTGGGCTTACTTATGTCTAGAGATTCGGATGCCGGACTGGAACAAAACACAACAAACCTGTCTTGCAAGCTGCAAACAATGGGTATTTGAACCAAGTGAAGAGGGAAGACGGCGCTGCGAACTCTATGCAACTCGATTAGAGTTAAAGTGCGCACCATCTTGGTTAGCACAAGCGGTATTCTGGAACGGTGCTGGTAGTATTGTGTCGCCTGAACTCCCCAGTGTACTCCCCGACCCCAAGCTATACGCCAAAGCCTGCGCTGGCGCCATTAACACCGCTGCTGCGATACCTGAATGGGACAAGCATGACGACTATTATCAACAATCCATCGCAATCGCTCTTAACATAGCTAATGGAGGCCTAGGAAACTCATGACGTTGCCAGCAGCTCGTTCAACAGACATGCATGTCTGCCCAATGCAAACCCCAGCAGTCCCCCCTATTCCACACGTAGGAGGGCCAATTATTGGGCCTGGCGTACCAACCGTTTTAATCGGTAACATGCCTGCCTCAGTTATGGGAGACATGTGCACATGCGTAGGACCACCGGACAGCATTATTAAGGGCAGCGCTACCGTGCTTATTTGCAATCGGCCAGCAGCGAGATTAGGCGACACAACAGCACATGGTGGTACCATTGTTGCGGGAATGCCCACAGTACTAATAGGGGGATAAGCCCCTAATTTTATTATAGTTAATTGGCTATCGTGTGTGACATAGTTCCAATATTCCTACCGAAAAATGAAAAAATGACAAAATTTCACTAATTTCCGAGACTTTCTGAAAAACGCTTCTAATATTAAAGCAATGTAATCATGTTGTTAAGCTATTGACACTTTCAAAAGTAAATAATTTTGTTAATTGCTTTGATATGCATAAATGAAATAAACCAAGGATTGGTATGTACAGTTTCGATGACCTCTCAGGCGCTCTATCGGAAGACGCTCCCAGTGGACAATACTTAAAGCTTGATCGTGGCGAATATAGAGCGATCAGAAATGGATATAACACTGCACTTTCATCTTTCAGGCAAATGCTAGAAGCTCCAGATGCATTTGCTGACGAAGAGAAGTCTGAACTCAATGCTCAAAACTGGCAGCAGTTTAGAGAACAGCTCAACGAAGCACTCGGTTCAAAAACAAAAGATACGGAACTTTGGAGCTGGTACATCACTAGCTTGTCATTTGACCGAGAACCTATACCGAAGCTGATTGAAGGTTTTAAACTTCTTCAAAACTACATTGATAACTTCTGGGATACCTTGCACCCAACCCTGCCTGACAATAAGGTCAAGGCGACGGATGAGCCTGGAAAACAGAAGGAACTAGTAGAGTTTCGCATCAAACCGTTATCCCAGTTCATCGGTGATGCACCCGAAGCCTCCGCGCTATTTATGCCCACACAGTTCATTCCCCTTGTTGGCGACATCACTTATTCTCGCTATTTCCAAGCAGAGCGTAGCGGCACATTAAGTGATCTGCAAAACGAAGCTAACGATGCTTTTAGCCTTGAATGTACCGACTTGATTCTCAGCCTCGGGCAATTGGTAGAACAGGTAAATCAGGTAGAAATTGTGCTTTCAGAACGTTGCCAAAGCGATGGCGTACAAGCACTCAGCTTTAAGTTCGTCCGAGAAATCTTCGAAAGTCATTTAACGGCACTGCGAACATTAGTCGGTAACCAATATAATCAGTGGCCATTAGACGAAAAGCACTCTGAAGCAGCTTCTGACGAGACTCAATCTAAACCAGACAACTCTGAGCCGTCAGACGCTAACGATAATATTGACTCAGTCAGTTCTAATCCTGATACCGTTAGTCTTCCCGATGCGACGCCGAATAAAGCACCGGTATCTCCACCCCCAATTTCAGCGACAGTTTCAACTATCTCTACACAGCCTCTAACAAGAGACGCCGCTTATAATCAATTGAGAACTCTAGCGGACTTTTTTAAGCAAACTGAACCACATAACCCCACTAGTTACCTACTTGAACGGGCAATTGTTTGGGGACAACTACCCTTACCAGAGCTGATGAAAATTCTGGTGGGAAACAATTCCAATGCACTTAATCAGATCGATTCACTGATTGGAATGAATGACACCCCTATAAACATGGAAAACAACTCACTATCAACTCAGTCTGGTGGTCACTCTCAGCAGTACACAGAGTCTCCTACTAGCAACTCGGATGATGCCGAATCCTCGGCATCAAACCAATCCAACAACAATGAAGTAACTCAAGCTACCGCAAATTCAGACGTTTCTGATTTTGAATGGTAACGGTTTAACGCGATACGCGAAGGAGAAAACTGATGGCTTCTATTTTTATGAGAATTGACGGAACCAAACCTAAAGGTGCAGCAACCGTTGAGAAAATTGGTGGTAAAGATGGGTTCTTTGCCATTGATAATGTGTCTTGGAGCGCCGTTCGTGGCGTAGGTATAGATGTTGGTAACGCCAATAATGCTGACCAAGGTATGGTGGCTCTAGGGGAAATCACTATTGGCCGTGGCTGTGATGGTGCCTCACCTTATCTAACGACTTTCTTATATGCGCCTGGTGCTGAAGGTAAAACCATTGAAGTGGTAATGACTAAACCAAATCGCGAAGGCTCTGGTGCTGATCCGTACCTTATCTTAACGCTGAAAAACGCACGTATGTCTAACTACACAATGACCGGAACAAACGGCTCATTACCAAGTGAGAGCTTTGCGCTGACCTACACCGAAATTTCTAAAGCTTACTATATCGAAGGAGAAGGCGGAAAAATCGAGAAAGGCCCAGAAGTCGGCTTTGACGCAACTGAAGCGAAAGTCACTTCAACCGCTAGCTAATTAATCAAGGAGAGATGTTGTGGCACTAAATTCTCAGCACAAACGCGTAAGTAAGAACCGCGTTAGCATCACATATGATGTGGAAACCAATGGAGCAGTGGAAACAAAAGAGCTGCCTTTTGTTGTGGGTGTAATCGGTGATTATTCTGGTCATAAACAAGACAAAGAAGATGTTGAAGATCGCACATTCTATAACCTAGACAAAGATAACTTCGATCATGTTATGAAACGCGTTGGTCCTGAGTTATCTATGAAAGTAGACAATGTTCTTGCCGAAGATGATAGTCAATTTGAAGCAAGCCTTAAGTTTAATTCTATGAAGGACTTCGAACCTGAAGCCATCATCGACCAAGTTGAGCCTTTAAAAAAGCTCGTAGAGACTCGCAACCAGTTGAAGGTATTACTTTCTAAAGCTGACCGTTCTCGTGATCTAGAGAAGCTATTGAAAGAAGTGCTGCAAAGCGCAGACACCATCAACGCTTTGTCTCAAGAACTTGGTATTGAACAGAAAGGAGCAGAAGAATGAGCACTGAATCAGACGTACAAGGCCAATCGTCCGTTGAGGAAGGCTCACTGAGTTTCCTTGACAGAGCGATTGAAGCCACAACACAAACTCCTGCGGATACAACTAAAGAGCTGTTTTCAGTACTTGCTGAACAGGCCCTTTCAGGCACCGTAACGTGGGATAAAAACTTAACTAAAACCATTGAAAGTGCTATCGGCGAAATCGATAAGAAGCTGTCAAAGCAGCTTTCTGCGGTGATGCAACAAGACGACTTTCAAAAGCTTGAAGGCTCTTGGCGTGGTCTACAAAAACTCGTCAAAGAGAGCGATACTGGGCGTTCATTGAAAATCAAAATGGTTGATTTCTCACAAGACGAACTACTTGAACAATTTGAAGATGCACCGGCGATCGACCGCAGCCCTCTTTTTAATGCTTTGTACCAAGATGAATATGGTACTGCAGGTGGCGAACCATACGGTACATTCATTGGTGACTATGAGTTCAGTGCAAAAGATGAAGATGTAGCACTTCTTCGCTATATGGGCGAAGTAGCTGCGGCTTGCCACGCTCCATTCATTGCCGCAGCCAATGCACAAATGTTTGAGTTCAATGACTTTTCTACATTTGAAGAAGGCAAACCTGTCGCAGCAGGCTTTGACTCTCCTGCATACGCTGCTTGGAACTCGTTCAGAGAAAGTGATGATGCGCGTTATGTCACTCTAACACTTCCTCGTACTATGGCTCGCTTACCATATGGACAAAAAGGGCTGAGCACAGACGTCTTCGCTTATGAAGAGCTGGATGTGGATATGGATGGTAATCCGAATCCGAAAAATAACGATGAACTTGTCTGGTCTAATGCGGCGTATGACTTAGGTCTTAAAATGACTCAAGCATTCACTGCCTACGGCTGGTGTACTGCTATTCGAGGCCTTGATAACGGCGGTAAAGTAGAGAACCTACCTAACCTAACCTACAAGACTGAGGCTGGCGATTTAGTCCAGCAATGTCCAACAGAAGTGAATCTCACCGACGAACGAGAGAAAGAACTCAGCGACCTTGGTTTCCTTCCTCTAGTCCATTATAAGAACACCAACTATGGCGTTTTTATCGGCGGACAAACCACCCAGAAACCGAAAACCTATACCGATCCCGATGCAACGGCTAACGCTGCTATATCTGCACGACTGCCATACATCATGGCAAGTGGTCGAATTGCCCACTATTTGAAAGTAATGGGACGTGATCGTTTGGGTTCGAACATTGAAGCACCCGATATTCAACGTGAACTTCAACTTTGGATCGACCAATACACCAATGCTGGTGCGATTGGTAACGATTCTCGAGCTCGTACGCCACTGGCAGAGTCTCGTATTGAAGTGGTTGAACAACCAGGTAAACCAGGGGCTTATTCTGCGATTGCACACCTAAGACCATGGCTTCAACTCGAAGAACTCACCACCTCTGTTCGCATGGTTGCGAAGATTCCTGGTTAATTGTGATAAGCCGCAACCCTTGTGGTTGCGGCTAAATGCTGCGGTAGTTGATGTAGATGTTTAGTACAGACTGGCAAAAACAATTTAACGCGCTCGACCCCAAACAAGACTCATACTTGTTTGATGCACTCGCAATGATGGTCGAACTTGCTAAAGAAGAACACCACCACTCTACTTATTCAGCAGAGCGTCTTATTGCGCAAATTACTCAACTCATTCTTGCCTTAGATGAGCGTCTTTCCAAACAAATGGATCTCATTCTGCACAATGACGACTTTCAAGCTCTAGAGGCCAGTTGGCGTCAAGCGCTTTATCTCGCAACACAACCCGTCAGCAGGCAAAGAACCAAACTCAAAATTCTTGATATGAGCTGGGAAGAGATATCAAACGACCTCAATCAGTCATATTCCATCAAACAGACTTTTTTGTTCAATACCATTGGCAATAAAGAACTGAATACACTGGGTGGACAACCCTTTGGTTGTATCGCCTTCACACACCCTATTTCCATGGACCTAGATGTCAATAGCGAATTTGACGACATCTACACATTGGGTCTAATTGGTCAGTTGGGCGAACAAACTTTATGTACCATGCTCGCTTCCCCTGATTCACTTTTTTTCGCTGACTCTGGCGCCGACTGGCTTTCCAATACTCAAAGAATAGAAAAAGTCTTAAACGGCCCCGATTACACTGCTTGGCAAGCTCTGCGCAAGCAACCTAGTGCTCGTTTTCTTGGCTTAGCGATGCCACGCATCAAATTGCGTCAGCCGTACAAAGATCATCGCTGTGGATTCCTTTACCAAGAAAAAGGCGCCACGTTATGGGGATACGCCAATATTGCTTTCTTATCAACGGTTATGAAAGAACACCATCGTATCGGTTGGTTTGGCTTCTTAAAAGCTCGTTGGAGTGATAAAGAACAAGGGGCTCTTCTGGCTTGGAAACATAAAACATCTGAGCTTACCTACAGCGAATGTGACAGCTATTTGTTTGGCAGAATCGCTAGCTTCTATTCCAATCAAGGTTTTATCTCTCTCGCGAGAAACGCATTAACGGGCAAGCTCTACTTCTCTGGTAACAATTCTGTGTGGGCACCATCAGATAGTGACAACGATAAAGTTTTGGCTCAACTACAAACGACACTGATGTGTTGCCGTGTCGCCCATTTTCTCAAAGTTCAAGTACGCGAAATGATTGGTAGCTTCAGTGATGCGCGCGAATGCGAACAGTTTCTCCGTAACTGGATTGAGAAATTCTCCAGTAACGTGAACTACGCCAACGAAGAGACCTTGGCAAAATACCCGCTCAGCAAAGCACACATTGCCGTTAACGAGATAGAGTCCCTTCCCGGCCATTTCTCTTGCACGTTACGAATGGTTCCCCAATATCAATTCGACCATTTCAACGGTGAAGTGGTATTAACTACGGAACTTGGGGAGGTGGGCCAGTGAGTTTCTACAATGCTTTTATTCAATCATCTCGCCAAGACGATGAGATTGACGATATTCGCTACCATCTGACTCGATTGTTAGAGTCTGAAGCACCGTTAATTGCTGTTGAAAACAGTCTTTCTGAAGTCAAACGTTCTAGCTTTACCTTCGGTATTACCGATGTTCAGCTACTGACCGCTAACCTCGACCAAACACAGTTGGCAAGAAAAATAGAAACATGGCTTACCACATACGAGCCGCGATTATCCGATGTTTCCGTAGAAATGCTAGAGCGCCGTGAAGGTCAAAACTGTATTCAATTTACTATTTTGGCCAAGCATCTATCTCAGGATGGTGAACAAACCCTCGTCTTTGACTCGAAAATAGCGCTTGGTGACTTCAGTGCCAACATATCAGAGGAAGAATATGACTGATCCTTTGCTTCGATATTATGAAAGAGAGTTAGCTTTAGTAAAGCGTTCCTTAGGATTCTATGCCGAGGAGCACTCTCATATTGCCTCGCTACTAGATATGCATCAGGGGCAAATCGAAGATCCCAGCCTAGCTCGTTTGCTGGACGGCGTAGCCCTGCTCAATGCCAAAACAGAAATGGAATTGGAGACCCAATATTCTCAAGTTATCGATAGCTTGATAGACGTGATATACCCTTCCATCAATCAACGAGTTCCAAGTATTGGTTACGCAGAGCTGAATGCACCGGATGGTATTACAGAGCATGCGAATATTCCAATGGGCAGTCAATTCTCAAATATGATTGGGGAGCAAGAGTGCTTGTTTCAAACGGTTGATAACTTAGCAATCAACCCATTCACCATAACAGATATTTCAGCAACCACAGCACCGTTCCTAGTCCATAAGCCAGAAGAGGCGGAGCTGGCCAATGCTGCACTTCAGATTCAATTATCAACGGGGGATGAAGGCGTCCACTTTTCCTCGCTAGCTTGTTCTGACTTAAACTTCTTTGTAAAAGGTTTTGCTAACAACGCAGATTTATTAGTAGAACTTCTGCTTTCAAACTGTCTTGCTATCTCTTTGTCAGACAGTGAAAACAACACTATTTCTGAGTTAAGCGGTGTGCAATTACAAAGCCGTGTCGGCGATCCTGAGTTCAAGTTTTTACCCGCAAAAGGTAATCAGTTTGATGGTTTTCAAATCATAAGAGAGTTTTTCTTATTCAAAGAAAAGCGACAGTTTTTCGTTATAAGAAACTTTGCGAGCGCTATTAGCAAGGTTAACGACCATCAATGTACTTTGAATATCTTCCTTAATGACATTCCTTCTGAGTTTTTACGTTTATTTGATACCGACGTCATTCGTCTTAATGTTGTACCGGTAATTAATACTTTCGAGCACATTAGCGAACCGATTACTGTAGACGGACGTCGCCTCGCTTATCCTATTCAACCTAATAGTGCTAATGATTCTGTCATCGACATCATCAAGATCCAATCAGTCAAACAAATCACCGCGTACGGCGATGTCGAACTTGTGCCTATTCTAGGGGACAAATACAAACACAGCAAAAAGACTCTCGGTACAAGTACCGCTTATTGGGAAGCGAAAATGAACTTAGAGCGACAGTTTGAAGTCGTCGTTTCGGAGTCTCTTTATCAATCGGAAAATGCCACGCTAATTGCCCGCTTATTGTGCTGCAATGATAAATTAGCCTGTAGCGCGTCTGGTGAACTTGAATGCCGAGAGAGCATTGATCTTCCCGGTGTCATGACACTGATGTATCCACCATCCGCGCCTCAAGATGTGCAAAATAGTGAAAAGTCATTAAGCCAGCTGATTGGACTTTTAACATGTAACTTTAACTCCTTGCTGCAAAGCGATGATCCTGCCTCCATGCTAAAAGGGATTTTTAAGCTATTCGCTCATGATGCAAAAAACCTCGATGAAATAAACACCATCAACAATGTGAAATTTCAAACGCAAGTCTCTACGCTACGGGTTCACAATAAGAATGTCTTTGTTCCAGGAACAGAAATCACTGTAGAGCTCAACTCTGAGATGCCCTACCACTCGTTCTCAATGGTCATGAACGAGTTTTTCAAACAATTCTGCAGCTTTGACCGCTATATACAGCTTAATGTCAACTTATATGGCAAACCACAAAGCGGGCTCTGTTTTGCTAAAGTTCACGGGAATCAACTATGTCTTTAAACCTGTCTAGTTCACCTATGAACCGCCTCCGCAATCAGCCCGATGATTTTGAGTTTGCTCAAGCGATTCGTGTTCTTCAGTCATATTGTGCTGACCATCCTCAGAACCGCACTCGATTGAAACTAGAATCAGAAGCCATTCCCAGTGGGGACTTAAGTGACATTAGTAAGATAGAGGTTACCAATAGACAGATACGTTTATCTATCGCAAAGACTGCCTTGTCCGGCGTATATGGTGTCATCCCTGATTACATCTATGAAGAACTGCTTGAAGCATTACATCAGGAAGACGAAGGATTAAAAGCCTTTCTTGACGTCTTCAACCAACGTCAGTTTGAGCTTACTTACAAGCAAGAGACACGCGCTTGGTTACTGCTTCAAAGTGAGCAAAATAATAAGTTAAGTACCACACTTTATCATTTGTCAGGCTTAGAAAATAGCAATCGACATTTGATTCAATACACCATGTTGCTCGGTCAAAATAGCCGAAACATTCGTACGTTAGAGCAACTATTAAACGACTACTACGAACTGAAGATATCGGTACAAGTCACTCCATACGAGACTCGAAAGCTACCTGAAGCCGCAACCAGTAATATTGGTAAATCTGTTAGGTCTAGGAAAAACAATAAATTAGGTCACGGTTTATTAATAGGAAGTCGCTGTGATGTTCCTAGTGCCAGCATTAAAGTTTATATCGAGCCTCAGAATAGACGCGAAGTCGAACAGCTCAAACGGGATTCAAGATTAGCAAACGATGTGAAATCAACGGTTCAACATTATCTCAAAGATGACACTCCAGTAACGATCTATCTACTCATTCTTAGGCAGCATCTAAATGCGCCAGTTCTTAGCTCCAACGCTTTAACCTCTGCGAAGCTGGGAGAAGTCGACTGCTTAGCTCCTGAGCGTTTTCCACAATCCAAGGTACGAATAAGGCTACGCTGATCTAGCTTTAGGACTCTAGGGATATCAAAAAAGGGAATTTATACATGGCACAAGTAACACTCACTAATTTAGTTAGCAAGCTCTCACCCGAGTTAAAGCAGGCTCTAGAAGTATCGGCTGGAGCAGCAATGAACCAAGGGGTGCCCGCTATCGAAGTAGAGCATTGGGTTTTGCAGCTCATCTCGCAGAAAGACAAAGGTCTAGAAAATCTCTGTCGTTCTCAAAACATTGCTCAAGATGCTTTGGTTAGTGAACTCACGGATAAAATCACTCGTCTTCCTAAAGGAAGTGAAGGACAACCAACTTTAAGCCATGAGCTCACTGAATTGATTAAAGATGCGTGGATGATTGCCTCGGTAAACTACGGACATAGTGAAATAATCAGCCTGCACCTTATTCAGTCCATGCTTCAACAAAACGTGATGGGTGTTTCCACGTTGAAGCTTGAGAGCTTGAAAGATGTTTCCACTGAATCTTTACAGGGTCTTATTCGAAAAAGTGGTGCTTCGACTTCTACCACCTCCTCTGGCACTAGCACTGGCGGCGAGTCATCTAGCGGTGGCGATGCGCTCTCAAAGTACACTATCAACCTGACCCAACAAGCTCAAGATGGCAAGATCGACCCCATTTCTGGACGCAACAGCGAAGTGCGCAAAGCCATTGATATTTTGTGCCGTAAGAGACAAAACAACCCTATCTTCGTAGGAGAACCCGGCGTCGGTAAGACCGCAGTGGTTGAAGGCTTAGCACTTCGAATTGCAACTGGCGAGGTGCCAGCGGCGATTCAAGGTGTTCAAATTCATTCTCTCGACCTTGGGCTCCTCCAAGCGGGTGCGAGCGTTAAGGGTGAATTTGAAAACCGACTAAAAGATGTCATTAACGAAGTTAAAAACTCCGAGGAACCCATTATCGTCTTTATTGACGAAGCACACACGTTAATTGGTGCTGGCGGTGCAGCCGGACAAAATGACGCCGCTAACCTGCTGAAACCGGCCTTGGCTCGTGGTGAGTTCAAAACCATCGCAGCAACAACTTGGGCGGAATACAAAAAGTACTTTGAGAAAGATCCTGCTTTAACCCGAAGATTCCAAGTTGTCACCATTGAAGAACCAAACGCAGAAGATGCAATGCAGATGCTAAGAGGGGTTGCCGACTCACTTCAAGGACATCACGGTGCATTCATTACCGAATCAGCCATTGCAGCCGCCGTTAATCTATCAATACGCTATTTACCATCACGACAACTTCCAGACAAAGCCATTAGCTTGCTCGACACTGCAAGTGCTCGAATTGCCTTAACTCAAGGCGCAAAGCCAGAAATTATCGAGTCTTTAGAACAGATGATTCGCTATCAAGAAAACGAATTAATGGCATTAGCTAAAGAGCAAGCTCTATTCGGTGGCAATGAAGCCGATATTGCAGAAGTTACGCAGCAAAAAGAGCAAAACCAAAACAAACTCGATGCGTTAAATGTCCAGTGGAATCAAGAAGTTGAACTGGTTGATAAAATTAAAGCAATACAATCTGATATCAGCAACGCGAGCAAAGAAACCGAAAACCCTGAGCAACATACTGCAGAACTGAACAAACTGCGAGACGAGCTGGCAGAACTACAAGGTGAGACGCCTCTGGTTCACGCATTAGTTGATGAAGGAACGATTGCTGAAGTGATTGCAAACTGGACCGGAATTCCCGTTGGAAGCATGCTGAGTGATGAAATTAAGAAGCTGCTTACTCTGGAATCCGAGCTCGATAAGCGTGTGATTGGGCAGAATGTAGCAAAACAAGAGCTCGCTAAAGCAATTCGTATTTCTAGAGCAGGCTTGACCGACAACCGTAAACCTATCGGCGTGTTCTTGATGTGCGGCCCAAGTGGTGTTGGTAAGACTGAAACCGCCATGGCACTTGCAGAACAACTCTATGGTGGTAGCAACGACATGACCATCATTAACATGACGGAGTTTAAAGAAGAACACAAAATATCAATGTTGCTCGGTAGCCCAGCGGGCTACGTGGGCTTTGGTGAAGGCGGAGTGTTAACCGAAGCGATTAGACGTAATCCATACTCTGTTCTGTTACTTGATGAGATGGAGAAAGCCCACCCCGGTGTCCATGACCTGTTTTATCAGATCTTCGATAAAGGACATATCAAGGACAGTGAGGGCCGCAGTGTCGATTTCAAAAATACCATTATTATCATGACGTCAAATGCGGCTGACCAAGCTATTTGCGATGCTTGCGACGAAGCTGAATCCCAGCTTGATAACAGCACGCTGCTAGAAATGATTCGACCTGATCTTCAACGTTACTTTAAACCCGCATTCTTAGGCCGCACAACTATTGTGCCTTACTACCCACTTAACGATAGTGAGTTAGGCAAGATAACCGAAATATCACTGAATCGTATTAAGAAAAAACTGGCTGAGCAATACCAAGCATCATTCCGATGGGATGAGTCATTCATTAACTATGTTGTGGAGAAAAACAACGATCCAACAACTGGCGGTCGCGCGGTAGAACAGATCATTAATCGCTCACTCATGCCCAAGTTAGCTGAAGAGTGTATTAATCGCTTGAGCAGACAAGAAGCCATAAATCATGTAGAGGTCTCCGGCGATGACAAAAATGGTTTCTCTTTAAGTATTAGCTAACAAAGAGGCGATAGTGATGAGTCGACAAAAAACGAACAATAAGAGTGAAAATACAAACAGCAAGTCTCGCGGTATGTTACCGGGGCTTAGCTTCAAGCTTTCTTTCGCTATTTTTGTCGTCTTGTCACTGTCTATTTTCCTGACCGCCAGCCTAAACTACCTTAATTTTGATAAGCGTTTAACTGAGACGACTGACTCCAAATATAAGGTGGTGATGCAAGAAACGTTGTCCGACATCAACAATGCTATTGCCTTCGGTGTTCCTCTGCATGGCATCAGCAATGTGCAGTCTTTATTGGAGCGTCATTTAGCCAGCGTTTCTGGCCTTATCGCTCTTGAAGTTACCGATAGACAAACTGAGCGACTCTACTTTGCCAACCAAGCTGAGGTCTCGATCACTGAGAGCCAAACTAAACAGTTACGCACACCTATTTACAATGCATTCGGTCAGTTGGACGGCGAGATCTCACTCACATACTCCCTCGAACATTTAGGCTCGTTGCGCAGTGGGCTCATTTCAAAAAGTGCGTTCTACGCTGTAATTTGGATAGCTATTGCAACACTGTGTAATTTAATTTTCATTCACGGTATCACAAAGCACATGTTGCGCCGAACCTCGGAGATCGATCAATGCTTGTCTTCGAAGGAAATTGCAGGATGTAAATTTGAACTTGCGAGCCAAATTATGGAGGGCAACCAACAACACTTGACCCGTTGGCAAAAATTCAGACAAAGACACACCACTATGTTGATTCTAGTGTTGGCGTTCACCACCACTTTTGTTGCCAACTTTATGACTTCATTACAAATGATGGACTACTTCGCGGATATCTATCAACAAGAATTAAATGAAAAAGCCTCCATTATTGCCTACTCACTCGTACAATTGCTAGATTACCTCATAGCAAACGGCTTTGATGTCGCTAATCTACGTGGCCTTGGTAATGAATTAGCCAACTATTTGGCCAATCACAACGACATTATCGCGATGTCTATCGTCCAAGAGTCACAAACATTAGTGAACGCTGGTGCTCAATTAGATGAGTTGCAACTCAACACCCATTTGTTTCCACTCAATAACCACGACACCATCGCCTTAACCATATCCTCTGACAAGAATCTCGTTGCCACTCTCCTCAAAGAGAACTTGCTCGATATGTTATCCATCTTGGTTGCCTCTTTGCTAGTCGTTACTGAAGTGATTCTTTTCCTATGTAACTATATGATCATGTCACCGTGGCACCAATTAAAACAGTTAGTTGCTCGGCTCAGTAAGGGCTTTTCGGACACAACAGCCAAGGTCACAAGCCGCGATGAAATCAGCTCGCTGCTTGAGAAAATAAACCGAGCAACCCTAACATCGAACACCCCGCAAACATCTGTAATTGAACATCAGAACTATCGCTTTGTCCGCCTGCCCTTATTTTTGTTTGTCTTTGCCGAAGCGGCGTCTCTGTCTTTCTTTCCAAATTATGTATCGACTTTAGTCATGGATGTCTCTTGGATACCATTAAGTATGCAAGCGAGTTTTCCAATCTCGTTATTCATGTTGGTCTGGGCGATTTCTCTACCCTTTGCGGGATACTGGTCGGATAAATTGGGACGACGTAAGGCGCTTATCATTGGTGGTTTGGTTATTACTGTTGGCATGGTTTCCACCAGTTTGTGCAATACATTATCCGCGATGCTTCTCAGCCGAACGATTACCGCATTAGGTTATGGATTAGTGTTTATTTCAGCGCAAGGTTTTGTCAGTGACTATACCGACAACTCAAATAGAACCAAAGGCATGGCGACATTCTTGTCTTCGTTCTTCTCGGGCTCTTTATGCGGAGCAGCAATAGGAGGCTTACTTGCTGACCGTATTGGATATAGTGGCACCTTCTTCTTGGCTTCGGGGATCAGCATCGTTGGCGTGTTGTTAGTTTGGAGCTTCTTCGAACAAGGCGACAATAACCAGTCTTCAGTGCCAATTAAGCTATCCGACTTTAGTGATCTGTTGAGCAATAAACACTTTGCTGTTATCAGCTTTTGTAGCGCTATTCCAGCCAAAGTAGTTCTAACAGGCTTTCTCTATTATTTATGCCCCGTTTATCTGCAGCACCTTGGCGAGAGCAATGCCATGTCTGGACGTATTTTGATGATCTATGGGTTAGCCATTGTGGTTATCTCTCCCTTAACCGCGATATGGATAGACAGGTTTAAAAACAAGCTTGTCTTCGTAGTGATTGGCGGGCTGTTGTCCTCATTTGCTTTGCTCAACATCTATTACTCTAATGGCACCCTTGGATTACTAGTTGTTGTTCTCGTTGTTGGTGTCGCTCACAGCATCGGTATTTCACCACAGATCCCTTTGGTGATGAGTCTAATGAAAGTCTCCACCAGTGAACGAGGTAAAGCGATTGGTATCTTCAGACTAACAGAGAGAATCGGTAATGTGACAGGCCCTGTATTAACCGGCGCATTACTTGGCATTTATGGGTTTATTAACACCGTAATGATCCTCGGCGGACTGCTATTTTTCAGCACCATAAGCCTCGTATTGGCCTATTACTTTTGGCAAAAGAAAGACAAATTATTTAGTGACGTTGAAGGGGCTTCCGCATGATTAAATCGCTTCAATCCATCGTCTTAATCGTAACCTTGCTGCTTTCGTCGGTAGTCACGGCCACCAATGAAGATATTCCTGCATCTAAATTACAGGACTCCAAACATGTCGTCATGCTGCTTTGGCGAGGAGTGACACAAGCAGAGCAAGGCTTTATTGATGAAATGAATAAGAATGATAACGTCCGAATCACTATTTTAGATGCAGATAAGAACCGAGAAACTTTGGCTAAGCACATCGACTCCCTTGAAGGTCTTAGACCTGATCTTGTTTATACCTTTGGGACGACCATTACCTTGTCACTTTTGGGTAGTACTAATGCCCCTACAAAGTTTAAAAATAGCGGTGAAATTCCGGTTGTCTTTAATATAGTGAGCGACCCAATAGGTTCAAAAATAGTAGACAGTGTAGATAGTACACAAAGAACCCGAAACTATACCGGGGTTAGTCATATTGTCCCCTATGAAGTGCAGCTTAATGTCATCAAGGAACTGGGAAACATTCGTACTGTTGGTATTTTGTTTAATCCATTAGAAAACAATTCGCAAATAGCGGCGAACACTTTGCTGGCCGTAGCGACACAAAACGGTATTAACGTCAAACGCTACCCAGTCCAGAAAAGGGCTAACGGCATAGACGAGAGCAATATTCAATCTTTGGTCGCTGAAATGAAGAACGATAACGTGGATTTAGTGTACCTACCAGCGGACTCACTACTGATATCGAATGCTAAAGTCATTACGGATATTGTCCACAGTGCGGGGCTACCTACTTTCTCAGCCACAGAATCACCAATACGTAATAGCGGCGCGCTTGTTGGTGTTGTTAGCCGTTATTACTATGCTGGTCAATTTGCAGCCTTTAAAGCGCAGCAAATACTCACCGAAGATACTTTTGCTGGAGATATACCCATTGAGACACTCCAACAGTTTTCGTATATCGTTAATGCCGATACCGCAAACCTAATTGGGTATTTCCCCCCCGTTTCTATGTTGAAAATTTCAGAGTTAGTAAGGAATAAGGATGTTCTTGAAACCCCATAACATGACAAGTTATCTATCTTTTTCAAGGCGATGTACCTTGTTGCTAGCTAGTACCATAATTTCACATGGTGCTGCGGCCAATACCATAGGCCCATCTAGATTGATGTTAACAACCCAAGACTGGCCCCCCTATCAATATTATGAACATGCCGAGATGAAAGGTGTCGCGATTACTACAGTGAAGTGCGCACTTGGCTCAATGAGTCAACCATACCAATTTACTATGACCAGTTGGTCTGATGCCCAAATGCGAGTCCAAAATGGCAATCAACATGGTTTTTTTGTCGCGACTGAAACACTGGAACGAAATGAGTATGCAGCAGTTTCAACCCCGATTGCCGAACAGAAGATTAACTGGTACTTCGGAGCGGGTGTTGAACCCAAAATCACCGAATTGAATAAACTCAACCTCAAATTTTCTGCAAAATTTGGGTCAAATAAGTGGTTTTGGCTTAAAAGACAGGGATTTAACGTAGTGAAGCAGCCAAGAGATGCTAAAGTTTTATTAAAGCTGTTAAAACAACGTGAAATAGACATTGCACTTGAAGACCAACTGGTTTTTGAAAACGAGTTAGACGTAGCTGGATTATCCAAAGACTACTTTCGCTCACAGCATATGGAAACAAAGAAGATGGGGGTCTACTTTTCAAATCGATTCCTCAAAGAATACTCCGGGTTCTTAACAAGCTTTAATCGTGCAGTGGAAAAGTGTAAGGGGTAACCATGGCCATTAGTATTCATTTAGTGTCAATTCCGGAGCAGGAAGCCGTCGCATCCCGAATTGTCCACCTTCCAGAAGAAGGTGGTGTGATTGGCCGCAGCCCAGATTGTGATGTAGTTCTGCCAGACCACTCCAGTCGAATATCGCGTAAGCATGCTGCCATCACGCTCACCAGTGACGGTTACTTTATTCAAGACTTAAGTCGCAATGGCATTAATCTAAATGATAAATCTGTCCAAGGCGGGCTGCAGCTGCCCGTTAGCGACGGCGATATCATTACAATAGCGGACTATAGCCTTCTCGTCAGCACCTTGACGGCTTCTAAAGCCCCTGCTGCTAACAAAGAAGTCGATGTGCTTGATACTCTTAGTTTCAACATAGACGCCAGCGACGATGTTGATTTTCTTGAAACCAGTTCACTTAGCTCAATACAAGTCGAACCTATGGCCAACGAGTTTTCTACTCAGAATGTACTGGCCGAAGACCCATTTTCAACTGATCCTTTCGAAGGTTTTGAGCAAGAAGAGATTTCTCGATTTGAAGAGCCAGTAAACAACGTACAGCACGTCAACTTTAGCGAAGAAACAGTACCCTCTTCGACCATTGAATTCGTTCCCATGAATAGAGAAAACGATGACATTACTTCATCGTTACAGCAGCTCATTGCGCTATCAAAAGAAAACCAAAGCCTGTTGCAAAACCCATCATTCCAACACGACCAGCTTTTTACAGCCTTGGAACAAACAATAGAGCAATTTTTAGATGAGTTCTGCCCTGAGCAACTGGAGTCTCAGTTTAATGAATATGTAGGCAATAGTCTGTTTGTTAACAAAGAGAAGCGTTACTGGCGTATTTACAGAAAGACCTTCGAGCGCAGACAGAAAAATGGCGATTTTCGCCGCCAATTTAAGGCGCTGTTTATCGAAAATATGCAGCGTGGAGGAGAAGACTAATGCGGTTTTCAATGCTACCGAGCACTTTGTTAGTACTCAGCATTACAGCATGTTCTTCCGATCCTGTCCCTGTGACCACGGCCTATAGCATGACTGTTAATGCGGACGATACCATTAATAAATATCAATCTGACTCGGCTAACCCTGTCGTAGTGAGATTATATCAACTCGCGAGTAAAGAGAGCTTCGAACAAAGCAGCTTTATTACTTTATATAACACTGACCACCAAGCACTTGGAAGTAGCTTGGTGGTCAAACAAGTTTTACCGTCAGTGATGCCCGATAGCAACCAAACTATCTCGCTAGATATCAACAAAAATACCCAATACATCGCCGCATTAGTCGAGTATGCCAACTACCGTGAAAGTAATGGTAAAGCAGTAACTGCTGTACCCACTGATGGAGAAAGTAGCATCGCGCTTAGACTATCTGGACTTAATGTAGAGCTTGACATAGTTGCTCCAGAGTCCAGTTGGTGGCAGATATTCTGATAGAACGATAAAAAGGATTTTTCGTGGACGCGCATAAGAAAGTAGTATGGAAAGAAGGCATGTTTATTGCCCCTCAACATTTTCAACAGCAGGATAGATTTGTCCAAAACTATGTGAGACAAAACGTCGACACACTCTCACACTTTGCCCCGTTTTTTGGTCTAACAGAGCTCTCCATCAACACTGACCTACTAAAGATTGGGAAATTAGCCATCACTCAATGCTCAGGAATTTTTCCTGACGGCACGCAGTTCAATACCGTCAAAGAGGTGGCCATAAATATCCCTGTTGGTACCGTGGATAACACGATTTATCTTGCTCTCCCTCTAGCTCTGCAAGGCAACAACGATTATTGCGAGGATGAGAGCGGGACGAATCGCTATGTCACCAAATCCATCAATGTATTTGACTCAGCAACTCATGAAAACACCAGCCTTGAAGTGGATGTCGCAAGATTAAACGTTCAACTTCTGTCTGACCATGATGACCACTCAGGTCACTCGTTGATTCCAGTCGCTCGCATACTTGAATGTACTGAGGCAGGCGAGGTTATTTTAGACCGAGCATTTATCGCAGCGTGCCTTCACTACGGCGCTTCACGTTATTTGACGGATAAAGTCAAAGAAACTCACGCTCTACTGGTCAGTCGAACACAAAACTTATTTAAGCGTATTCAAGCGGGTCAGAGCCAAAAAAGTGACCAATCGTTGATGCTTGATTACCTATGGCTGCAAACTTTGAATAGTTGGATGCCTTGGTTTGATTTGACGTCACAAAATGAGCGATACAGCACTTATGATTTATACGTCCACCTCAATCGTTTTCGTGCTGAGTTGATGGCATTAAGTCCTGAACTCGCACCAAAAGCGAGCGCGCTAAAAGTAGATAAGTTGTACAGTAACTTCAGTCCACTTTTCGCCGACTTACGTAACCTATTGACGCTTGTTCAACAAGACTCCGTGATAGAGTTCACTTGGGATACCGCATTGTTTGAGAAACGCCGACTACTTCGAACAATTATTAAAGACCCACTATCTGTCCAATCAAGGCGCTTCGTACTCAGCGTGACCTCGTCATTATCAGCAGGTGAACTCAGTGACACCTTTATAGCAGCGGCTAAATTAAGCAGTAATACTCGCATTGTTGAATTGGTTCGCAACTCTCTCTCGGGTATCAGCCTCACCGCTCTTCCTGTCGCACCAAGCGAACTTAAACCCGTTCAAGGTACTACCTATTTTGAACTCAATACTTCAGACCCCATGTGGCAAGAGATGTTAACGATGAGGGATGCTTTGGCACTTCACGTCGATACTCGCGTGCCTGATCTTGAAGTACATTTATATGCGCTGAGGTAATCCATGCTCGACTACTTGGATGAAGAGACCGTCATTTGGGAACAAGACCCAAAGAAGAAACTGTCAGAAGTTAGCTCTGATAAGCCTGCGGTATTTCGAACGCCAGATGCTACGCAAATAGAGTTTCTTAAGCACTTCGACAAATCAGAAAATCAGCTTATTAATATCAGTGCTGAGCTCTTGGCGGTGACATTAAAAATCGACAGTATTCCCGAACCAGATGATATAGCCGAGCTAAGAGAACAATTGGTAACGAGGATTAGTGATCTCAAGGACAAGGCGAGTCACCTCAATTATCCTGTGGCTGTCATCGATAAGCTGTGTTTCTTATTTGCTGTAGTTCTTGACGAATTTATCGTCTACACCGATTGGGGTGAAAAACGCGGTTGGGAAAACAAAACTCTTCTCAGCGAGCTGTTTGGAATGAGAAACGGTGGTGAGCTGTTCTTCTCTGTGGCAGAAAAAGCCGTAAGACAACCCAATAAAATGATCGACCTTATCGAGATCATCTATCTTTTCTTGAGTATTGGATTCAAAGGGCAGTATCACTCACAAGGTTCTGAACAGCTTAAACGCTTTATCCACCAGCTAGAACAGATATTAAGTCAATACCGCCAATCGACTCGCATTCACTGTCAAACTCGCGTGGCCCACCCTAAAGTCCGCCGCCCTAGCCGCAAAAAGCGCTATGCCGTTATCAGCTTGCTGTTCGCTACACTTATCGGCTCAACGTTAACCCTCACCTACTTCTGGTATAGTAAAACGCTACCACAACGATCCCGAGATTTTACTTATCTGCCAGATTTCAGCCAGCGATATATTCTGTCTGGGCAAGTTAACGATATTGTGTTTATTTCAAGCGATAGCGACCTTTCGTCCCCTCCTATTAGAGGGAGCCGAGTAGAAGCTCAACAGAGTCCACGTGTTGCCGCCTCTCCAATCAGTAAAGACTCTAAGCTTTGGTTAGTTCAGCTCGCTACCTTCTCAAATGAACAAAATGCACAACTGTTTATTGAGCGTTTGAGCGCTAGCAAGTACGAGCCCCGAGTCGATAGTTACAAACAGTATTTTAGAGTAGTCGTTGATGTTGATGATCGTTCGCAAGCGATTGAAACCCAGAAATGGCTCAAAGATAACCAAAATATCGATTCAATTGTGATCAAGACAAACAAAAAACAATAACGATCTAAAGACAGTTTTCAGGGAAGAAAATAGACATGGCAGATGGAAAAAAAAAGAAGACAACTGCAAAGCCATTAATTAGCGGTATTTCCTCCGGATTTTTGCTTTGTATATTACTGTTGGTAACCGTGTGGCTTACGCCAGCACTTAAGACCTACCTCGTCATAGCGATTGCTCTTTGCATCATTCTATCTGGCATCCTCGGTTTCTTCGTCTATTGGTTTAGCCGAAAGAACAGTAAGCCTAACGACCCTGATGAGAACAAAAAGAAAGAGCTTGTTACTAGACGATGTCAGTTGCTACAAAAGCACTTTCAAAACGTACTTAAAGTTCAGAAGACAAACAAAAGACTACAGAGTCGTTATGATTTACCCGTTTACCTTTGGTTCAGTGATAAACCTCAAAACGATTTCAATGTCATCACTCAAATGGGCTACGAAGCCTACCAAGTAGACGAGTTTGGCAATGATATCGAGTTTCCTATCCTTTTCTGGCTCAGTGAACACTCGTTAGTTATATCGGTCAGCCAAGGAGATGACCAACACCCAGAATACCTCAAGACGCTCTACAATTGTTTAAAGAAATGGCGTCCTAGGCAGGCTCTCAATGGTTTACTACTAGCAACCAGTGCCGACGCACTACTGGGACAAAAAGAAGCCATAAAGATGAGAGCGGATCAGATAAAAGCCGATTTAACGCGATTAAATAGAACCTTTGGTTTGTCTATTCCGGTGTACAGTATTATTACTCACAGCAGCAGCATCAGTGACTTCTGCCAATACTTCTCTGGTTTTGAAGACGCGAGGCGTGAAGATGCATTTGGCTCTATGATGCCCTTTCGAGAACACGGTGGTATTGACGCGGACTGGTATGATCATGCTTATGATGCCTTGATAGGTCAATTAATTGCTAATATGACTAGTGCCCTTTCAGGACAGCTCAACCTAGACTACCGCAAGTCTATCGCCGCTGCTCCACTTCAATTTGGACTGTTAAAACAAAACTTGTGGCTGCAACTAAATCGTATATTTGGCGTCAATCAACTGGGTGATGGGTTGATGTTCCGTGGCTTTTTCTTCACTCACGAAGGAAGTGATAGTAAGAACGTCGATGCACTAGCCGCAACAATCAGCAACGACTTAGGTCACGAGTTCTATCATCCAAAATCTAGTCAGCCAGTTCAGCAAGTACTTTTTGCCCAGCATCTTATGACTCATGCATTGATCCCTGAACAAATGCTTGTGGGAGTAAATAAGAAGAAAGAAAACTGGCTGCTGACCATGCAAACTACTTATACGCTTCTTTGCGCCTTATTGTTAATTGCCATACTCGCCATCATCAAATTTGATTTCGATTTCCAAAGCCAGCGGGAAGCTCGCGCAGATGCTCTTCTAGAGCGCTACAAAGAAGCCATTACCGCGTCACCTTATGACGTGGAAAATCTTGCAGACAATATTCCTAACCTTTATTCACTTCGCAAGATCTACGAACTTTATAATAAGCCCGAACCTTGGTACGTCTTACCGTTCATGCCTTCTTACACTATTAAGCCAGAAGTCGAAGTAGCCTATATCACTGAGTTACAAGCCGTGTTGATGCCTTCTTTAGAAAAGTCGTTGGCCAATGACTTATTCGTATACGTAAATCTTGAAGAGCAAGCGACAACACTTTCATTACTCAATAGTTATCGTCTGCTATTTACTCCTAACAAAAACAATACCGAGGAACTTAGAGCCTATTTTGTTCAATCTCTGGAGGATCAAGGAGTAGGTACAACGAGTACTCTCAATCAATTGACCAGTTTACTTGATGATGCCTTCTCCAATCATTTGATACCTGAAGAATCTAATACTGACTTGGAGCAACTGGCTCGTAAAGTCATTAATCAAACAGGTATTGAAACGCTGCTGTATCAGCATATTAAGAGTCAAACCAAATACGCCAATCGAATAGATATTCGCTCAGAGCTTGGTAGCAACTACTCTCAAGTCTATTCATTTTCTTCTGGCTATGTGGGTTACCTTGTTCCCCATATTTATACCCCGAGTGGATTTACCGAGTTAGATCTTTCCGTAGACTCCCCTATTATCAAGGAAGCTTTATCAGCCTACGCAGGTGTTGCCGGCGAAGCACCGAGCGCATTGGAAATGTATCGGATTAGTCGAGACCTACGCCAACTCTATAAAAATGACTACATCAACTATTGGAAAGACTTCACCAATAACATCGTCGTCAATCCGGTTAAAGATGACACTGAACTCAGTCGCCTTCTAACGTTGTTGACCAACGCGGGAGATAACCCGATCCAAAATTATTACAATACAGTCAGTAAATATACGACGATAAACCTAGAGCCAGTAGAACCTACTAAAGACGAGAAAGCTGCCGAAAAAGAACAAACACCAATTGACCAAGACCAAATGGAAGCGATGAGACTGATTAATGTCAGTTTTTCCGACTTTCATAGCTATGTCAGTTCAGTAAACGACGCACCAAAACCAGTAGACCAATGGCTAGCTGCAGTCAAAGCCGCGAAAACTTACCTTGATACTTTCTATCAAGCTGAAGATGCACGCAAACTCGCTTATGACACGTTGGCAAAGCCATTACAAAGCTCCAACCCTATAGCCGCTATACAGCTCATCGCCTCAACACAACCCACTATGACTAAGAGTTTGTCTGATGCGATTACTCAACTTAGCAATGATGCCGTGTTATCGCTGGCGCATCAGCATTTGAACCTGCAGTGGAAAAATTCAGTACTAACCACATTCCAGTCGAGCTTAGCCAGTTACTACCCATTCAGCAAAAATGCAGAAACCGACGCAAGTGTTGCTGACGTAAAAGCTTTCTTTTCTTCAAGTGGCGCTTTTGAGGCTTTCAATAAAAAATACTTAAACTCATTCTTACAAGGCACGGAAGGAAGTCCTTACCTTCCAGGTCTGCTTCCTCGTTCTGGGTTAGAGATCACACAAGAAGTCTGGGATATGGTTGATGTTGCTAATCAAATACGCAGCGCGCTATTTCTGGCATCACCAGACAATGTTTCGGTTAAATTCCAAATGAAAGCCTTAACAATGAGTCCAAAAGCGACAGAATTTATGATTTATAGCGATCAACCACTGTTCACCTACCGACATGGGCCAACCTTGTGGAAGTCTATCAGTTGGGATGGAGAGCAACAGGCAGAAGATAACCTCAATATTGAACTTAAAGATAGCGTAACATCATTGTCCCAATCCAATTTCAGCGGTAACTGGAACTGGTTTAAGCTTATCAACTCACAACTGGTTAAGGCGGATAATCAAGGCGCGGAGATTTCAGTTGGCAACAAAGGCGAGCAAATTCGCCTTTCGGTGAAGACGCAGGGTCAAGTAAACCCATTTACACCCAATTTCTTTACTCAATTTAAGTTACCTGAAAATATCTAACGATGTTTCGAGTTGACTTTAGACATGATCAACAAGGGCTGTCGCTAATAGCGTCAGCCCTTGAAGCTCAATCTGGAGATATTCAATGGCATTCAGACCATGTTTTTGAGTACCACTCTGCTAAATTCGGTCATTTGAAAGGTCGCTTAGGTCGAGGCATGACCGCTAAAAAACAGCTACAACTTGAAGCCGAACTAACTGCGCTCATTTCCCCCAAGGATGTGTCGCCTCGACAGTCCTTGGCTTCACTCGGTGAGACTCACTTACTCCTAAATACTTGGATAGAAGGTGAAACGCTGAGTCAACTCGTGCGAAGCAATTCTCCACCGGTAAGTTGGCATCATGATATCGAGCAGCAACTCCAAGTTCTTCATCGTGCTGGTTACGTGCACGGTGACATTAAGCCCGGCAATATCGTAATTGGATCAGATGGGCACGCGACACTAATTGATCTTTCAATGGCTATCAGAATTGGCTGTTCGTTGGAAACACTACCTTTTCATCACTACTCACCGTCATACTCTCCACCACAGCAAATAGACGCTGTCGGTAACATAGTGCCGCTGTTGGATTGGTATGCATTAGCCATCTGCTACTGTGCCGCCCATCGTGCGCATCCTTACGAGGGCTTAGATATTACTCAGCATCAAACAAGCAAAAAGTTGACGTTTTTTTCACACTGCCGGACCAGTTATCAGAGAATTATTACTCACACGCTAGCTGAGTTTCAGAAAGAAAAGCAAAATTCGTGTCATATCACATACTGGATGGACCATTAAAGCCGATTACTCATATATAATTCGTGACAATTGAGTTTAATCTAAGAGTATTATGTTTCTAGCTCCTTACGTTTCTACTAACAGCGAACAATTCGAGTTCACACGCCAACAAGCTAGCCACTTTGCGAAAAAAGTAGCGGGCGACTTTAACCCTATCCATGACGAAGACAACAAGCGTTTCTGTGTTCCTGGCGATCTACTGTTTGCAGTATTACTGCAAAAAGAAGGAATCAGTCAAAAAATGCGCTTCGACTTCTCAGGAATGGTCAGCGATGGCGTCGCTCTAAACGTTGTAGAAAAGGGCGAAACAGAAAGTACCGTTGTCGATCAAACTGGCAAAGAATACCTTCAGATGACTCACGATGGTGAGACAAGCCACAACCAGGAGTTTATCGAACACGTAGTCACTAACTACGTTCAGTTCTCTGGTATGAATTTCCCTCACATCATGGTTCCGCTCATGCAAGAGCAACAGATGATGATCAACTGCCAGCGCCCTCTAGTTATTTACGAGAGCATGGAAGTGGAATTTGAGCACCTGAACCTCACCCACCCTGAAGTTGAGTTTACTGGCGCGACTTTTGATGTAGAAGGTAAGCGCGGTGTGGTCACGTTGAACTTTGCATTTAAAGAAGACGGGGTTGTTGTGGGCAAAGGCATTAAGCGAATGGTTGCTAGTGGTCTTAAACCTTATGACAACGATGCAGTTGATGACCTAGTATCACGTTTCAACGAAAGAAAGACCTATTTTCTTGAGCAGTTCAACAACGCGGCCTAATCAAAATTAAAAGCAAAAATGAACATTCAAAGCCTCGACTTATGTCGAGGCTTTTTGGTTTGTTATGCACGCATTTTCCACTAGTTGAGCGTTATAGAAGCCGATTGAATATCTCGGTATTGCTTTAAGCTATCGAAATAGTAATGTGCTTTCTGCACATGCTCGAGTTCTAGCATCCAAGTGGCGTTTCTTTGGCAGCAACAAAACTTAGCGATTTTGTCGAGCAGTGCATTGCTTTGTTTGTCCAATACTTCTCTGACACTATGTATCAGAGAAGTTTGCTCAATTGAAAGGAATTGAAAGGTAGCATGAGCATTGTTTAGTACACCAAACGCTTGGTGTTGCTTACCTAATTGATTAAAAATAGCAGACTGTGATACCGCTGCGTCATAAAAACCGGTCAACATGCAGGCAAACTGGCAAGGCTTTATACTTGTATCATCAAGAGCAGCATAAATATGTTGAGGAAGGTGGTGCAAAACTTCATCAAAAAGATGGTACGCCTCTGGCCAATGACCTTGTTCTACTAATTGTTCTGCTTTTAAAAACCGATTCCAACACGCCTCAATATTCATCGCTAAATAGTTCCAGTCCACAATACCGGCAACTATTTAAATGCAAATCAGAATCAATTGCAAATAAATATCATTTGCAATTCTATATCCAACGCCTCACTTTCGCTTTATACGAAAGATAATCATCACCAAATATTTTTTCCAATGCCCGCTCCTCGGGTTTAATCTGAAAACGGTTCATATACGGTACAAAAAACATCGACAAGAGCAGGCTCAACCCATCTTCTAACCAAAAACCCCAAGACAATAACAACGTAAATAAAGCAACATACATCGGGTTTCGAGTTTTCGAAAAAATACCAGTGTCGACCACTCTGCTTGCTTTACTCGGCTTAGTCGGATCAACCGTTGTTTTAGCCTTCTTAAACTCAAGTACGCCTGAAATACCCATGTAGCCACTAAAAACAAACAGTGCTGTAACCCAAATCGATTTAAGCGGAATATGCATATATAGCCAACCATTATCAATAGCGGCTAGTGCATACATCGAAACAGCAAACAGGATAAACAGGAGTACTGGGGGGATTTTTAGTTCAAGCGCTTTCATTGATTATTCCTTTATCAATAATAGAAGCGCCCCAATTTGGGGCGCTTCAAACAGTTAGTTCAGTAGTTGTAGCAGAGCCTGTACAGGATGCTTGACCTTCACATCTTCAAACCTTTTTACCTGACTTCGACAAGAATAACCTGTGACTAGGCAGCGATCTTTTGGCAACTTGTCCAAATTTGGTTGCCAACTTAAGCCATAAATATCTTTCGACATTTGCAGCTTGTCCGATTCATGCCCAAACGTTCCTGCCATACCACAACAACCTACAGGTACTGTTGTAAGTCGACCGCCAAAATGTTGGAAAATAGCACCCCACTCTTTTTCCGCATTAGGCATTTTGGTTTTCTCTGTACAGTGCGCGAACAAATACCAATCCGCTTCATCCACCATCTCAAGAGCGTTTTTGTCTTGTACCAAAGGCATGAGCCATTCGTGAGCGGTTAACACATCAAATGTCCCACGTTCGTCTTTAAGAATCTCTACATATTCATCGCGGTAGCACAACACGAGGGCGGGATCGACTCCAACCAATGGAATGTTCAACTGAGCCACCTGTGTTAAGAAATCCGCCGTTGATTTTGCCCCTTTTGCAAACTGACTCAAAAAACCTTTAATGTGAGCTGCTTTGCCATTGGGCTTAAAAGGTAACAACACCGGTTTCTTACCCATTTTGAGTATTAGCTTGGCAAAATCTTCGACCACTTCAGCATCGTAGAAACTGGTAAAAGGGTCTTGGACGATGCATACATAGTCACTGCGTTGACTCGCAGGAATGCCCTGTAACTGCTCCAGGCTAAACTGAGCAACAGGTTGCGATTTCAAACGTTGTTTGAGAGTAGGAACAGAAAGAAGCGGCGCGTCAATGTAGCCAACTGTTTTCTCCGTGAGCGTCTGTACAACTCTCTGATTCAATCCGAAATTAACCACCTTGGGGAATTTGGCCATATATGGCAGTAGTGTCTCGATATTTGCCACTAAATAATCTTTAGCAGGTCTTTGATATCTTGAATAATAAAGGTTTAGGAATCGAGCTCTGAAGCTTGGTACATCAACCTTAATTGGACATTGGCTAGCACACGCTTTGCAAGCGAGGCAGCCATTCATGGCATCATATACTTCGTGGGAAAAATCATATTCATGACGTTTATTAAACGTGTTACGCCACTTCTCAATTAACCCTTTCGCACTATTTGAGCGATTAATATTGGTTTCTAACTCAAGGACATCGAAGCCCTGTTCCGATAGCTGTCTTAACCACTCGCGCACTAAGCCAGCCCTACCCTTTGGTGAATGACGTCGGTCTGCAGTAACTTTCATAGAAGGACACATAGGCGAAGCGGTGTCATAGTTAAAGCACAGACCATTACCGTTACATTCCATTGCTTGGGCAAAACTATCACGAACTTCAATAGGGATCTGTCTGTCAAATGTTCCTCGCTTGGCATCCGAGACTTTAACAAGCTCATCCGTACTCTCTAACGGAGTACATATCTTACCAGGGTTCATTTTGTTCAACGGATCACACGCGGCTTTAATGCGTCTGAGTTCATTAAACAGTTGCTCACCGAAGAAGTCAGGGCCATATTCAGAACGGAAACCTTTCCCGTGCTCCCCCCACATAAGGCCACCGTACTTGGCGACAAGCTTGACAACTTCATCCGAAATTTGATGCATCAGCGACTCTTGTTCAGGGTCGCACATATCAAGCGCGGGCCTTACATGGAGGACACCTGCATCCACGTGACCAAACATGCCATAGTTCAAACCGTGCCCATCGAGTAAATCGCGAAACTCGGCAATAAAGTCAGCCAAGTTCTCCGGTGGCACACAAGTATCCTCAGCAAACGCGATTGGTTTCGCGCTTCCTTTCACGGCGCCCAAGAGGCCAACCGCTTTCTTACGCATGTTATAAATACGTCCAAGACTAGCAACATCACTGGTCACTTGGTAACCAATGATACCATCCTGCTCTGTCTTTAGTTTTTCATCTAGGCTTTTAGTTAAAGCAGCTACCGCTCGGGTCACTTCCTCTTCATCTTGTCCCGCATACTCAACCATATTGATGCCCTGCATTTCTTTGCCTGGAACATCACTAATTAGGTCGCTCACTGTATGCCAAACAATGTCCTGCTTGGCCAGATTCAATACGCGAGAATCAACCGTTTCCACAGATAATGCATTCGCTTCAACCATGAAGGGAGCATTTCTCAATGCAGCGTCAAAACTGTTGTACTTTACATTGATGAGAGTACGAGCTTTAGGTATTGGTGTAAGATTCAGCTTAGCTTCAGTGATAAATGCCAGTGAACCTTCTGCACCACAAAGAATTCGCGTAGCATTGAAACTCTCTGTCTTTGGATCATAAGCGTTTTTTAGATCATAGCCGGTTAAGAAGCGATTTAATGGTGGAAACTTTTCGTCAATCAGTACTCGGTTTTGCTTACATACCTGTTCAGCAACCTGCAATGCATTGGCAGCGAAACTGTCTTGCTCTAGCTGATTCAATGAACCGTCACTTTCCAAAAGCGAACCGTCAGCAAACACCGCTTGCAGCGATAGCACGTGATCCGATGTTTTACCGTACTTTAATGAGCCTTGACCGGACGCATCGGTATTGACCATTCCACCCAGCGTCGCCCTATTACTGGTAGAAAGATCTGGGGAAAAGAAAAAACCATAAGGGCGCACTGCATCATTTAGCGCATCCTTTACAATACCAGTTTGAACTCTCACCCACCCTTCTTGTTCGTTAATCTCAAGAACCTGATTCATATGTCGGGATAAATCGACAACAATGCCTGACGTCAAGGACTGGCCATTAGTTCCTGTACCCCCACCTCGCGGAGAAAAGGCAATAGCCGCGAATTTTTCTTGATTAGCAAGTTTACCTATAAGCTGTACATCTGCTGTTGTTTTTGGATGTACTACCGCTTGCGGCAATTTTTGGTAAACGCTATTGTCCGTTGCAACGGCAAGGCGACTCGAATACTGGGTTTCAATATCCCCGGTAAACCCTTCAGCTTCTAGCTGTTTCAGATAAACCACTACGGCGGGATTAATATCGGTTTGAGAGTGTAATCTTGGTAACATTTAGCTTCCTGCCCCTAATTCTGCTGATCCGCTCAGCAAAGGAGTGTATGTAAAATAAAAAGTTCACCTACTTAGTCGCATGGTCGTTTAAATAAACGCGCTTTAATTGTTGTACGTAGCTGAAACCGAATAGATTTTATAGGTACTGGACACTTTACAACAATTAAAAATGTGATCAAATCGGAAAGTCATAGCGATTGACTATGGTTTATGCCTTTTCAAGAGGTTTGCTTCGTGACACACTCCTTTAACCACGGAAGAAATGATTAAACGAAGTAATCAATAATGAAAAAAACCAAAGTAATCACCACCGAAGATATTCTGTTAAAACTCTGTCAGTCCGTTTCAACTGTTTTGACCTCTGCTACACAATCAAGTGTGACATACTCTGCAATGGTTCAGAAAATCACCAAAACCACGTTAAAACCAGACTTTGGCTGCTTCGTCCTCTTTGATGGCGGTTTCTCGGGTTTAGTGGTTATTAATTTCACTTCACAAGCAGCTCTTGAAGTTTACAGCAATTATATGCGTCACATGGGTATGCCTGAGGAAGAGCTCGCAATCCACCACAATGCAGATGAAGTTGGCGATGTCCTCGGCGAACTCATGAATCAGCTTGTCGGCGACTTCACCAACAAAGTTCGCAAAGAACTGCAAACCAACATTACCCAAAACCAACCGAAAATGTTGTCGATCAACAAGCAAGTGGTTCTGTCAGTCGACACCAACTTAGAACGACCTCAAGCCCGTCGAGTTACTTTCTCTACTGCTAACAACAACATTTTTTATCTTGAATTTGCTATGGACAAAACCGAGTTTATTCAAATGGAAGAGTTTGAGGTTCAACCAGATGAATGCCCAGATGCCATTATTGAACAAGCCATCGCAGCCAAAAAACTGCGTACAGATACCAAACCAGAAAACGACAATCAAGATTTGCTCGATGAACTAGGTATTTAAGCGGCGGCTCTACTATTTCTTTTGGGACTCGAGTTACCGCTCAGAGTCCCACCCAGCACCTTCTACCCTTCCCCTTTTAGCTGAAAATCGTTAAAATAGTGCCCTTTTTCTTTCGCGGTACAGAGAACTCAGATTGTCGATGGATAAACAGAAAGCCCTTAAAAAGATTGCTAAGTGCTTAGAATTAGGTAACTCAGCGAACGTCAATGAAGCAGCCAATGCCATAAAAATGGCACACCGCCTCATGCTCAAATACGGCCTAGATAAGGACGATATTGAGTTTATTAAGATGGGTAAAACACAATCGACGCACTTACTGCCTACAACGATAAGTTCTACATTGCTGCGCGTGATCCGAGGCATCAATACCAAATTTGGTGTCGAAGCTGTTTTACTCAACCATAAAGGTCTAAAGCGAGTTGAGTTTATCGGCGAAGCCGACCGGGCCATCTTTGCTGCTTTTGCTTTTGATATCATTTATCGTGAGATGAATGAGCAAACGGGTCAGTTTAGAAATAGCTTCGCAGGCTCTGGTACTTCAAATACAGAAGTGACAAAACGAGTTAATTCGTTTGTCTCCGGGTGGATAGAAGGCGCGCTAGAAAAACTGCCTGTCATTGCCCCTGATGATGAGTCGGCAAATAAAATTAACAACTATATCGATAAAGAGTTCAAAAACATCGATAGAGAGACATTCAAACAGCAGCTAAAAGAAGCGATGAAAAATATCACCGCTGACTACGAAGTTGGGCTGAAAAAAGGTCGAAAAGTATCGGTTAATCGCCCGATTGACGGCGCTCAAGCACCAAAGATGCTGAAATAGAAAGACCACACAACAAGGAGAGCGATAAATATGAGGATCAACTTGGCAAAGACATGCTCCAAGTTACTGTTTGCTTTTATCGTTCTGTTACTTTCATTCTCCTCACTTGCCTCCATTGCGCAGCTTGAACAACAAGCGCAACTTAACAATGCTGAAGCTCAGTACCGTCTAGGACTGGCATATGAGACTGGTGAAGGCGTGCGTAGAGATCTCAGTTTAGCGGCTCACTGGTATCAACAAGCGAGCGAAAACGGACATCACGCAGCAACCTATAATTACGCACAAGCACTAGAATATGGACGCGGTATAAAATCCAATCCTGCAAAAGCCGTTTTACTCTATACTAAGCTCGCCGCTGAAGGCGACTCTTCTACTTACGGAAAAATCGCTCGGCTTTACCGCGATTTTAATATCGATATTGCCAACGAAGATCAAGCCGTGCTTTGGTATGACCTCGCAAGAACCCAATCAACCGAGTTTGACGCCGAATACGCGCTCGCTTTGAAAAAACAATTCGATGCTCATCAGTTAAAGCAAATTGCCGCACTTAAGCAGCAAGAGCAATCAGTCATAGACACACAGAAGAGCCTAACAACATCTAACTCAGTATCAGCTAACTCAAACATAAACTGGTCATTACACCTAATCTATATCTCAATGTTGTTGAGCGCTTGCTTCGCCGCATTGATCTTTTTCAAGAGATTTAATACAGCAAGCCAACACCGGCACTCATCTATTCAAGAAATGAAAACAAGGCTCTCTCAACAACAAGACCTGATCACTAAGCTCAAATTACAACTTAAGAACGCCGCAAATCTTCAGAAAAGAGCATCATCCACAGCCTCTAGTTCAACAACTTCTGCACTTAATGATGCTTACCTTCGTTTTGGCTTCACTCAAGGACAAATTAACAACTTAACACCGAAGCAAGTAAAAGCACGCTATAAGCAGTTGTGTCGTATTTATCACCCTGATGCTCAGGGTAGTGATGATGAAATGAGGCAATTAAACCTTGCTTTCAAAGCCATTGTGGAGCATCTAAAAGCCACTCAAAAGATCCATTGATATCCCAATTTCTCAGAAAATCGCGATCTTGAAAAACATTTGAAACAAATTAAGAAACATTTATTTAACATTGCATGCAATTTTATGTCATAATACGTCCCGATAATAACACCCGTACAAATAAGGGTGGGGAGTAAAAATGCATACATTCACTATCGAAGGTTTCTGTGATTGGTGCCAAACGCCAAGTTTTGTGACCAAGCATGAGTATATAGACGGTCTATGTCACCACTCATGTGAAAAGTGTCTGAGTTTCGCCATTATGGACGTTAAGCAGTTCAATCAAGCAGAAATCGAATTTAGAAACCGATCGTCAGCTCAATCCTAAAGGAACCGCGCCTCTCTTAGAGAGGCGTTTTTGTTTCTCAATATCCTTATCTATTGTCACCCAGTAAAAACCATTGCTCTATACCGTGTTCTTATACAGTAGTTGTTGGCTTATAACTGTGTAAAACAAAAAAGTATGAGATTGTCGACCATTCCATTCGAAATTTTAACTATTTAATATCAATAACTTAAAATTTTCCGTCGTTTTTTTATGCAGAAAGTGCTTGATCTTTTTACTCTCAATAACTACTGTATACACATACAGCATGTATAAAGGAACAGGGTTATGTTGCTCAACAATACAATTCACTCACAATACAATGTCCCAAACCAATACCGAGTTTTTGATGATCAAGGAACGTCACAACAGCTTCGTCGAATTCAGGATGATGTACTTGAAAAGGTTTCGCAACTGGCCTCTAAGCCACAGTGGATTTTGTTGACGGCAGAATGTCCTCGCCCTTCAATGGGACAAATCATGCACTTTCATAAGCTAGGTAATCATATGGTTCAGATGAAGGCTTCATTACATTTGTCGCAGTATCAGGTTGTCAAAAAAGCCATCCGCTCAGGTAACGCGTGTGCTGTTATCGCAAATGGTGACTTCTCAGTAACAGAACAGAATCAACTTCAAGAATTAGCCGCTGACCATCAATGCGAAGTCATCTTTCTGGGTAAAGACAGTTATTTACATTGATCCATATTCCGACCACTCGTTAAGTTAATCATGTAATCCACTTTTTAATAACGGTAAGTACTTGTTCAATAGTACTTACCGTATTTTTTGTCCTCTCTTTAGACAACTTATATAAAAATTGCGCAAACGTTTGCTATTTTTCTGGCAGCTTCGAATAGTTCTGGTATGATGCGTGCAGCAAAGAGTACTACCACTCCCCACAATCGTCGCACCTTGTACGACACAACATTAGATAGGAATGTCTCCATGAGTCTCGCTGATCAAGTTCTAGCTGTAAACGATGATCTACCAATCCGCACTGATAAGCCTGTTCATAGCGGCAAGGTTCGTTCGGTTTATTGGTTGACCGAAGAGGATAGCCGCCGCCTAATCAAGGACAAAGGCTACGATGTTGCAGAAGATGCACCGTTAGCCATTATGGTTATCAGTGATCGAATTTCTGCCTTTGATTGTATCTGGCGAGGTGAAGGTAACTTAAGGGGTGTTCCTGGCAAAGGCGCCGCACTCAACGCGATTTCTAATCACTGGTTCCAATTGTTTAAAGATAATGGTTTAGCGGATAGTCATATTCTAGATATTCCTCATCCATTTGTTTGGATCGTTCAAAAAGCAAAACCAGTAATGATCGAAGCTATCTGTCGCCAATACATTACCGGTTCTATGTGGCGTGCTTATGAGAAGGGTGAGCGCGAATTCTGCGGTATCACTTTACCTGAAGGCTTAAAGAAAGACTCCAAACTGGATAATGTCCTCATTACTCCTTCAACAAAAGGTATATTACGTGGTATCCCTGGTGTCCCTGAAGCAGATGATGTAAACATCACACGCGATAATATTAGCGACAACTTTGCAGCGTTTAATTTTACGAATGCAGCCGACATCGATGGCTACGAAAAACTTCTTAAAGAAGGCTTCTCCGTCATCAGTGATGCTTTAGAAGCTATCGATCAAACGTTTGTGGATACCAAATTTGAATTCGGCTACGTTACCGATTCAAAAGGCGAAGAAAAGCTCATCTATATGGACGAGGTTGGAACTCCGGATTCTTCCCGCATTTGGGATACTAAAGCGTATCAAGAAGGCGACATTGTAGAGAACTCAAAAGAAGGCTTCCGCCAGTTCCTGCTAAACCACTTCCCTGACCCTGATATCCTTTTAAACAAAGAGCGTATGTCAGAACGCGAAGCTCTTGCAGCCGATAACGAACTTCCCCTATCTGCGCTTATGGATGTATCCAAAACTTATGTTGGTATCGCTGAGAAGATCACTGGTCGTAAGATTGAATTGAGCAGCAATCCAAAGCAAGAAATCATAGATATTCTTCGTACCAACTACGACCTCATAACAGACTAGATCTCTGGTCACAACACACATCAAAAAGGGAGCTTAAAGCTCCCTTTTTGGTTAAACGGCACAACGTGATTTAGTGAAATTCAGCGATTAATATATCTTCGTTAGGTATCACGACAATTTTCACGTTACCTTTATCTTGAATAAGCTGAATCTGTTCAGATTCTAGTGAGTAAGGCATAACAACCTTAAGACACGCGATATTTTCTTTGCGAGCGATTTTCATCAGCGCGACCAAATTCGACTCGTCACTTCGTCGACTCGATAATACACTCAGCGCTTTCTCCCAAAGACGGCTATCTGGATCAATATTCTGATTTTTTGTACTCTCTTTCCACGCTTCGCCAAACACTGGCGCTACAGAAGTCAGCGCTTCAAGGAACGTCCATTTTTTACTACAAGATGCACCGAGGAAACTGGTGTAATCAAATTCTACCGGCGATATTTTCTTGTCACACATAACCACTCCCAATTACAGAATGCTATGCAACTACTATTATTCAAACTTTCTTATATAGCAATAGGATATATAAAAATCATCTTTTATACCCTACTTAGGCATCAAAAGGTGATATAAAAATCCAAATAGCAACATAATGTGAACAAAAGTACATCACCACAATGCCACTTGGTTAACTATGTCTGGAACATCTATCAATAGCAGCATTCATCCATCTTTTATTGAGTAAAACATCACGGACTCAACGAAGATCTAACACTCGACTCGCCTTCTTGTACTTTACTTTCCATCCAGACCAAGCGGGCAGTTCTTTGCGTTTAGGATCGTCTTTTCGAGAACCTGAATGGAAGTGAACGTGTATAAGCTTGCCTTTGCCAAAATACTCGACAGTTAAACGCAGACCACTTAACTGAATGACCAATGGGTACTTAGCTGCAAAATCTGAATACTCCCAATCTGGAACACCGTTAAACACAAAATCTTGCTCATCAATAAGCTCAAGATCTTCAAATGAACTTACACCGAGCAATGACAATTGTTCAGCTATCCAAGACTCCAACGTTATGTCATATACCGACTCGGTTTGGTCAGATAGACCTAGTTCAACATACAGCTTCCAATGCAGCATACGTTCGGTAAGCTGTTCTGCCAACGTGGGAAAGATAGCTCCTTCAATGATCGATTTAGCGATGGCTTTCAAAGCGACATCGCCTTCAGGTGCAATCCTGCGCTCCGCCAGCTTGCGACCTGCATACATCAGATGTTCGCAATGTTGAAGACCCTCGTCGGTCTCGATAGTTTCTCCGCTCACCCATTCCCCAACATTAAGTTCTTTAAGCTGAGTTATGTCCACTGGTAAAAGTAATGTGGCCAGTGTCATCGTCTGTTTAACGCCTCGGCCAGGTAAACTATGAGTGGCTAATACCAGCCCTGCTTCTGTTTTCGGTTTAATTCGATTCTGTCTTCCTAACAGCACTTCGACAAAACCGTTACCAAAAGCGTCACGTCGCCGCTCTCTTCTCACATACAGCAAGGCGTTGTTCGTTTGGATAATTTGCTTTATCAATTCATCACGTTGATATCGAGAAGCCACTTCCAGACTCGGCAATTCAAATACACTACGCATCTGCTCCGATAACCCTTGTGCTTCACGCAAACAATCTTGGTCGACCGATAGACCTGAGTATTGTTTGCCTCTTACTAGGCCAATTAGAATACTAGCGTCACAACCTAACGGCTCTTCTAGGTCAAGCTTGACAAGTAGCTCTTCATTACTAGTGATCTGAAACAGCTTACCTGTTGCACATAGTGCGGCAGTTAGGTCAATCATAGCTTCTTTCAGTGCTCGTGAAGGCATCTTAGTGACCAAATCAGCGTAAATAGTATCAATCGGTAACGGGTATAGCTTTTTACCATGCTCGGTTATGCCATTGTCATCTATCGCACCAAGTTGTAATAGTTGTTCATTGGCGGCTAAAAGTGATTTTTCAGGTATCGCATCAATGAATTCAAGATCGTTAAGAGCTAACCCACATGTCGCAGCAGCCAACATAGGCTCTACAATAGATTCACGTTGAAGTTCTGGTGGGGTGACCAAATCAAGAGCAGCATGCTCGCCATAAAGACGGATACATATCCCTGCCATTACTCGTCCTGCTCGGCCGGAGCGCTGAGCAGCACTAGCCTTAGAAATATGAGCCAACATTAACGTAGTTTGCCCGTTACGCTGTACATTTCTTCTTTCCAACCCTGAATCCACAACCACTGCGATATTAGGAATCGTCAAAGAGGTTTCCGCAACATTTGTTGCAATCACGACCTTGCGCTTATCTTGAACTGACATCGCAACAGAACGCTGTTGCTCGGTCACTGAAGCATGCAGCGGCGCGAGAATAAGGTCGTACTGCTCCGCAAGGGGTTTTAGCGAGGATACTACCTGCTGAATTTCCTTTCGCCCAGGAACAAACACCAAGATATCTGCTGCAAGGTCGTCTAACAATGGCTCAATCGCACTTTTTACACGTGTTTCTAGATGCCTTGCATCAGGCAGTTGTCGACTGTCGTTTCGATGGTGCTGAACTGCCACATCAAACACTCTTCCTTGTGCAACCAAGCGCTCGGCATCAAAGTAGTCAGCTAGCTTTTGACCTTCAATGGTAGCCGAAGTAATCACTGTTTTATGGGTTTGATTGCGCTTTAACATTGAAACCAGTAAGTCGGTGTCCCACCGTCGCTCATGAAACTCATCCACAATAACCACATCAAAGCTTTTCAGGCGGTCTTCCGCATACCATCTCAAGGCGACACCTGGCGTGACAAACACCACTTTTGACGCCTCGGTATAACAGTTTTCAAGCTTGATAGCATAACCAACGCTTTCTCCAACCTTTTCACCAAGTCCATGCGCAACAAAACTTGCCAGTGATGTACAGGCAATTCGTCTCGGCTCTACCACCAGCACTCGTCCTTGCTCCATCGACCAAAGAGGCAGTCTCGTCGATTTTCCTGAACCCGTTTCAGCTTCAACGATAAGGTGTGATTGTTTCAGGGCTTGCTTAAATTCTTGTTCAATAGAATCAATAGGTAAGACTGTCATTTTGCTTTGCTATTCAAGGTCGTTGTGAAGGAGTATACCCATAGCAAGATTAACATTCGACTCACTTCGCGTTTTACCGCAAACCGAATACAAATAGTTAACATTTCGTCATCGCTTAGAGTGTGTAATTGTGTTAAATTAACCCGCAAATTGTTCCCAATCCCAAATGACTGTTCCTAGACAGGTAACCTAATGAACAACAACAAAAGACCGCTCTATATCCCGTACGCGGGCCCTGCACTTCTCAGTACCCCACTTTTGAACAAAGGCAGTGCATTTTCTGCTGAAGAAAGAATGTCCTTTAACCTTGAAGGGCTTCTACCTGAAACAACAGAAACAATTCAAGAACAGGTAGATCGCGCATACAAGCAATACACCAGCTTTGAAAGCGATATGGATAAGCATATTTATCTGCGTAACATCCAAGATACTAACGAAACTTTGTTCTATCGCTTAGTACAGAACCATATCTCTGAAATGATGCCGATTATCTATACGCCTACTGTGGGCGCTGCGTGTGAGAACTTCTCCAACATCTATCGCCGTGGTCGTGGTCTTTTCATTTCTTACCCAAATCGTGATCGCATTGACGATTTGCTAAACAATGCACGTAACCACAACGTAAAAGTAATCGTTGTAACCGATGGGGAGCGTATTCTAGGACTGGGCGACCAAGGGATTGGTGGTATGGGCATTCCTATCGGTAAACTGGCTTTGTACACAGCATGTGGCGGCATCAGCCCAGCTTATACACTGCCTATTGTTCTTGATGTTGGTACGAATAATCCACAACGTCTCGCGGATCCAATGTACATGGGCTGGCGCCATCCGCGTATTACTGGCGATGAATACCGAGCGTTTGTAGAAGACTTTATTCAAGCGGTTCAACGTCGTTGGCCAGATGCACTCGTTCAGTTTGAAGATTTTGCACAGAAAAATGCAATGCCGTTACTTGAACGTTATAAGGATCGTATCTGCTGTTTCAACGATGACATTCAAGGTACGGCAGCGGTGACTGTAGGCTCTCTACTTGCAGCATGTAAAGCAGCAGGTAGCAAGCTTTCAGAACAGCGAGTCACCTTCTTAGGCGCAGGTTCTGCAGGTTGTGGTATTGCTGAAGCGATCATCGCGCAGATGGTGTCTGAGGGCATCAGTGATGCACAAGCACGCTCTCAAGTATTCATGGTTGACCGTTGGGGGCTCCTACAAGAAGGCATGCCTAACCTACTCGACTTCCAACAACGTCTGGTACAAAAACACGAACAAACCAAAGAATGGACATCAGAGAACTCAGGCTTCTCATTACATGATGTCATTCGTAATGGCAAACCTACGGTTCTTATTGGTGTGTCAGGTGCGCCTGGTCTATTCAGCAAGGAGATCATCCAAGAGATGCATCAACATTGCGACCGTCCAATCGTATTCCCGCTATCTAACCCAACTAGCCGTGTTGAAGCGACACCAAATGACATCTTACGTTGGACAAATGGCCAGGCATTGGTTGCTACAGGCAGCCCATTCGACCCAGTTGTTGTTGAAGGTAAAACCTACCCTATCGCGCAATGCAACAACAGCTACATCTTCCCTGGTATTGGTCTAGGTGTACTTGCAGCGCAAGCATCACGCGTTACAGACGAAATGTTGATGGAATCGAGTCGTGCTCTTGCAGAGTGTTCTCCTCTTGCACAGAAAGGCTCAGGTCAATTGTTACCACCACTTGAAGAGATTCACTTAGTGTCTAAGAAAATTGCTTACGCAGTGGCGAAAAAAGCTATTGAACAAGGAGTGGCTAAAGAACGCTCAGATGAAACTCTGCGTGAAGCTATTGACGACAACTTCTGGCAGCCGGTTTACCGTAAATACAAACGTTCAGCATTCTAATCTGAATCGACATCACATTTAGGCTCTTGTTTACAAGAGCCTTTTTTTTGTTTAATAGTCAGCTCATTTCTATCGTTATACTGCAGCAAGGGACATTGACATGCTCGATTTTTTCGCTCCGGGAGGACGCTTTATTGCTCCTTATCTTTTTGAAGTTTCTACGGCACTAATCGCATGTTCTCTTGTCGTACTAGGTGCGGATATCAACCGCCTTTTGAGAAACGCATTGCGAGATACAAATTTCGTAATTCGGACGGTCTGCTTTATACTACTCAATGCATTTGGCTATGGGTTGATCATTATTAAAGCCACCCCATTGTTAAAGAACGTATTAGTTAATACAGAACCAGGCTTGATGTTCGCCATCGTGGTTCTAAGCTTTGTGAGTATAGGTATTTGGGCTCAAAGGAATCGTCAGATTTAGTGACCTTTAGATTTAACAAGGAAACGTTGTTATCCAGCACCGTGCTTTCTTTCTTCAAGAGAGCACTTCGTATCGCTTGTTATACACTTGTTTTGTTCGTCGTATTCATCGCGTCTATTGACCGCTGGGTGAGTTGGCAGGCGGAAGATCGTATTCTCACCTCTATCGACGATATTGATAATGTTCAGGTCGCAGTCGTTCTTGGCACGAGTAAGTATCTAGGTCGAACTCTCAACGAATACTATTCCCATCGTATTGAGGCGGCGATTGACCTTTACAACGAAGGTAAAGTGTCCCATTTCCTACTCAGTGGCGATAACGCCCACCGTTCATACAATGAACCATGGACAATGAAGCGCGATTTGTTGAGAGCAGAAGTTCCTGAGCCTGCTATCCACTTGGACTACGCCGGATTTAGAACGCTGGATTCTATTGTTCGCGCCAAAAAGATCTTTGATACTGATGACTTCTTAATCATCACGCAGAAGTTTCACTGTGAACGTGCTTTGTTTATCGCACGATCATACGATATCAATGCAACGTGTTTAGCGGTGTCTGGACCGACATCCAAGTCAGGGTTTTCAGTAAGGTTGAGAGAAGTATTTGCCAGAACCAAGGCGTTTTTGGATTTGTATATTATGAATACTCAGCCGAAGTTTTTGGGGCCGAAAGAACCGATTGTTTCTTTGAACAGGACTCTAGATTCAGCTAATGAGTCACAGTAAAAGTCCACGTTCCTTTTGACAACTTTACAAGTATCTCCATTAAAAAGGGCCCTGATAAAATATCTAGGGCCCATACGACACTCTTTAAACTAGAGCTTTATAGGATATCAATATAGCCATCGTTACCGTGAACTTGTTCCACATTTTTAACGATGGTAAATATATCGTTATCAATATCCGTATCATTGTTCACAACTAGAGAGCTATCATAAACCTTATATTCCTGCTTATAGGCAGGGCCATTCGCTTCAACATGAATATGCGCCGTAGCTGCATCGAACAATAACTTATCCTGACCGTGTCCACCGTCAACGTAATCTTGACCGTTACTGGCATAAACCGTGTCATCACCATGCATGACTTTAATAATGTCATTGTAATCGGAACCTGTAACCTCATCTTGTCCCGCTCCACTCGACTTGTCGTTGTAGGTCATTCCATGCCCTAGCCCGCTAAAGTCAATCACATCATCTCCACGAGTACCGTATAGTACTTCTACACTGGTAACCGTGTCTGTTGACGTAACGCTGCCAGCCAACATGGTGTCAACGCTAAAGGTATCTTCATCAACAACCTTTACGTTTAGCGAATCTGCATTCTTGAAAGTATCGTTGTACCAAAGCGTATCTACACCATCACCACCGTTGATTACGTCACTTTCTGCATGGATAGCAAGATGAGCTGGAGCATATTCATCCGCTCGAATGTAGTCATCACCACCGCCAGCAAGAATGATGTCGCTCCCAGCACCACCATCTAGAGTATCATTCCCGGCATTGTAGGTGTCCTCAATACTGTTATCACCAATTAGGACATCATTTCCAGTTCCACCGGTAAGCTTGTCATCGCCATCAGCACCAACCAATAAAGTATCAACACCATCTTGCGCCACTAAATTGTCATAAGCGTTGTGCCCAATTTTAAGGGCATAAGTGCCGTCGGAAAATGCTGCATTTTCAATCTCTTTAAGTTGATCTGTACCATCTCGATCAGAGACTTTATCGACTACAGTCAAGCGATTCATGAAGTGGTATTCAGTTACCGAGCCGCTGAAAGCAGCAGTATCTTCCCCTTCCCCACCATTGAGCGTATCGTTACCTGCGCCTCCGACTAAAATGTCATTGCCAGCACCGCCATTCAGTACGTCATTTCCTCCCTGATAGTGGAAATTCGTACCATTGTCGCCAAGAAGAACATCGTTACCAGTGCCACCATTCAGCGTGTCATGACCATGCATGCCAACCATTATAGTATCAACACCATCATGCGCGGTCAGATTGTCACCAGCGTTGTGACCACGCATCCAAGTGAACGTGCCTTCATCAAAGGCAAGTTTCTCAAAGTTAGAAAGGTGATCAACACCATCTCGCTCGTTTACAGTATCCGTTACCTTTATAAATCCATAAGTCTGGAAGTTATAATCTAGGACTGAACCACTGAAACCTACGGTATCTATACCTTCGCCGCCGTTGATTTTATCGTTACCTCCAGCGCCAAATATAACATCATCACCCGCTAAAGCATCGATGCAATCGTCCTCAGAAGTCCCCTGTAATTCGTCCGCAATACTTGTTCCATAAGTACAACTAGGGTCGGTGAGTCGAGCGATAATTGCCGCATTATCAGGTTGACCATCTAACAGCGTCAGTAGATTTTGAATAGATGGATCCGCAGCTAAGCCGTTGAGTGTAATACTTGTTCCTAAATTAGTATCACCTAAAAACGTAAGTACCAAATCACTGCCATTCGATGTTATCGTCATGTGATTTTGAATAGACTCTTCAACAAAGCTATTCGCATCTGTTACCTTTTCTGAATCAAAACCAATCTTCTTATCGAGTTTATCCGTTATTCTCGATACTTGACTATCTAGCTTAGCCTCTATTTTGCCCTCACGAGCTTCTACCTTGCTCTCAAGAACATCGCCGTCGAACTTGGAAGACAGCTTTGCTTCTACGATATCATTCTCCAAAACAAAATGTCGTCTGTTGAAGACCAGTTGGAGCGAATCTTCACCTAACTCGAAATCCTTAATTACGTTATCACCTCCTCGAAGTATTCTCATAGAGAACACGTCTGCGCCACTACCTCCCGAAACGGTATCATTGCCTACACCACCAAAAATAAGGTCATCACCGCCTTCACCGTTTACCTTGTCATCGCCACGATTTCCTTCAAGAATATCGTTTCCCCGTTGGCCATTGACAGTGTCATTTCCTTGTTTACCTAAGATATGATCGTCTCCGAGACCGCCTGTCTTGAAGTTGTTCCTGTGATCGAGAACGATAGTGTTATATCCGTCCGATGCCATTTTTTGCCTTCCTTTGTTGTTATGTGCACTTATCTCTGTTTGAGATATCCATGTAATCTATGATGGTTTACTCATTAGATCTCTCTCATCCCTTTCTCCATACTCTGTATCAGCGGAGAAAGTAGATAATCGAGAACAGTGCGTTCCTCTAGTACTATTTGTGCTTCTACCGGCATACCCGGTTTCAGATCTAAGCCGAGATCCAGAAGCTCCGTTGCATCGAGGGCTATCTTTCCTTGATAGAAATGACCGCCTAGCCGCTCATCTACGATGCTGTCCGCGGAGAGGTGTATAAGCTCACCTGTGACCGCTGGGACTTGTCGAAAGCTGTATGAAGTCAGGCGGATGTTTGCCGACAAACCTTCATACACCGATTCGATATCCTTGGGTTGAATGTTGACACTTGCGACCACTCGGGTGTTATTGGGGACGATCTCCAGTATCGTACTCGTTGGAGCAACAACACCACCTTGAGTGTGAATAACGAGATTAATCACATCGCCTCCAACTGGAGCGCGTACTTCTATGCGGTCGTTTAACGTATTAGACGCTTTTAGCTGTTTTAAGATTGCTTGCTCTTCCGAAACTAGCTCTTGCTTTTTCTCTTGAGCGGTACGCATAAAGTCTATTTTTAGTGCGTCCACTTGGGATTCAAGCTCAGCAACTTTGTTATTGGTTCTTTTGATTCGAGTACGATGCTCAGCTATTTTTGCCACCAAGCTTGAGTACTCTCTCTTTAGTTCAAGAAAGGCAACTTTCGATACATACCCTTTTTCTAATAGAGCAGAGTTCGCTTCGATTTCTTCGTTGAGCAATGTCAGAGAATGTTCATCGCTTGAAAGCCAAGCCTTGTAGCTGTCTCTGTCATTCTCTGATTGAGCCATTTGCTGGCGAAGTGACATCATTTGTTCTTTATGAATCAGACGATTCTGGTTCAATAGTGATGCTTGATCACGACGTATCTGACTTTGAATCGGAGTCAGGTTCTCCTCGTTCCCCCAATTAAGCGCCTCTCCTGAAAGCTCTGCGTCAATTCGAGCTAGGCGAGCTTGGACGATAAAACGTTTTTGATTCAGTTGTTCGAGTTGGCTAACAAGCAATGGATCCGAGAGCACCAGTAACAAGTCGCCTTTTTCAACACGCTGACCCTCTTTGACGAGAAGCGTTTCGACTACCCCTCCGGTATGATGTTGCACTTTCTGATTCTCGAGCTCTGTCACCAATTTCCCCGGTGCCAACGAGGCTGAACTTAATGGTGCGCTATAGCTCCAATAGCCAATTCCAATAAAGCAAACCAACAATACCAGCCAACCAAACAGAATGAAGTTGGTCAAAGAGAGATTGAACGAACGAGATGTCTCTGAATGATTTAGTTTCATGACACACTCCCTATGCTGTTTGCTGACGATGTAGGAATTTTTAAGATCTCGGTCGTTTTACCGTATTGCTGGAGGCGTCCTTCACCTAACATCATGCATAAGCTGGTATGCTGAATAATCGACATACGGTGTGAAATGACAATGACGGTAATTTGCTTGTGATGTGCATGAGCAATGAAATCGATCAGTGCCGCCTGCCCTGGATGGTCAAGATTAGAATCGGGCTCATCCAATATAAGTAAGGCTGGTTTTGTATAAAGCGCACGAGCCAAGGCAATTCGTTGCTGTTGTCCGCCAGACAATCGGATTCCTAGTGCACCAACCAGTGTTTGATAGCCATTTGGGAGTGACAGAATCATCTCGTGAACACCAGCTAATTTGGCTGCATCGACGATGTCCTTCGCCTCAACATTCTCGTCGAATCGGCAAATATTTTGCGCAATCGTGCCCGATAGCAACTGACTATTTTGGGAAACATAGCCAACTTGCCTCCCTAATTCTGATACTTGGCGCTGGTTAAGTGTTGCGCCATCAATGCGTACCTCACCGCTTACCGGTTTAACCAAACCTAGAACAGCTTTGACCAATGTTGATTTGCCTACACCGCTACCTCCAACAATAGCTACCGATGCACCAGCAGGAATGGAAAAAGTAACATCTTCGAGCAACGGCTTCTCACTGCCTTGGTGACCTAAGAAAACTTTGTCGAATCCGACTGCGCCTTTAATCTTTGGTAATTCGACGACTTCTTTTGGTTGTTCGAGATAAGACTTGCGTAATCTTTGATGTGCTTTCCAACCTTCTAGCCAGCTTTGCCAGTTATGGATCGCCTGCTCAACTGGCGCTAAAACTCGGCTCATAATCATCGAAGCGGCAATCAATACACCCGCACCAACTTCGTTCTCTAATACCAGAATGACCGAAACGCATAGCACACCAATTTGCAACAGCATCCGAGCATACTTAGCAAGTGCTAAAATCGCTCGAGAAATTCTGTCTGCGTTCGCTTTATCTACTGTGGGGTTTATTGATTCCTTACGCCACTTCGCGACCAAGTTGTCATTCATACCTAATGCTTGAACAATCTCAGCGTTTTTAAGCCAATCACTAGTTAATGTATTGAACGTACTCGCATGTTGGCTTGCATTATTCTGCAAGCGCTTCGTCACTATCATACTTATGATCGATATAACAAAGAGAACCGTTGCGCCTGCTAACGCAAAGTGTCCAAGCAGCGGGTGCATGAGATACATGACCGCTAAAAAAACGGGTGCAAATGGAGCATCAAATAACGCAAAGATCCCAGGAGAAGTGAGAGTTTCTTTAACTCGAGATAAATCAGTTAGAGATTGACTGAATATTCCATTGCTTTGCTGTGACTTGAGCATAGAAACATTAAAGGCGAAGTCTGCGGATTGTTGCTCAACACCATATCCATAACGCAACATTACTTGCCCGCGAACCCAATCGAGTAGTGCTTGAATAGATAAGAGGAACAATGCAACTATTGCAAGCATTACAAGCGTTTCGCGACTTTCGGAAGAAAGAACACGATCAAAAACTTGCATCGAAAATAAAGGAAGCACAAGAAAAAGGACATTTACCGCAATAGAAACTACGGTAATAAAAATAAGAACTTTCTTGTTTATTTTAAAGTACTGCGTATTATTAAAACTACCAGCATCCTTGCTTAAAGTAGACATCATGTTAACCTCAGACGGTTATTTATCCTGTCATTAATTTAATAAATAAGAATGGCAAAGGGATTATTTAAATATTGCCGACTTCGATATTAGACCTATTTCTGACACTTTATTTACAAAATGCTCGGCTAACCCCAACCAACCACACTTGTTCCACTTTTTGAGACCAATTGCATAAAAATTGCATAGTTTATATGCAATATATCACAAAAATAGGCAGATTTGTGATGCAAATCGCATTTTGATAACTATATTAATAAACTTTCGTTTAATACCAGACTAATAATTTGAAATTAGAACTGACTGATTCATATAATCTTGAAAGTTAATTAACCTAGGCATTCTCATGAGACACATTTATATTGCACTAATTTTGTGCATAGGCTTGTTCAGTCATATTGTTTACGGAAAAGGAATTTTAAAAATATTATCTTGGCATGGATATACCGACACAGATATTGTATCTATTTTCGAAAATAATAATAACATCGACATTGAAGTAACTTATGTAAATAATGACAAACAGTTAAGAGAGAAACTTGATGATAGAAATCAAGATTATGACCTAGTTGCCCTAAATTCCTCTGAGCTACAACGATATATCAAATTACGAAAATTTATTCCAATCGACATATCCAAAATAGAAAATAGTAAATGGATTAGCAATCAATTCGCTCCACTGTCAACAAACCCAGAAATCACCTTTAACGGTAAGGTCTACGGCCTCCCTTATACCTACTCATCAATGGGAATCATCTACAATGCCGATCGTGTAAAATCTGCTCCAACTTCTTGGCAAGATTTCTGGTCACCGGAATACCATCACAAAGCGCTAGGATATGATGGCGGGACACATAATGTGAGTTTAGCAGCACTGGCATTGAAGCTACCCGATCCTTTTCAGATTCCAAAGTCAGACGACGAGCTCATTGCTAAAAAGCTGATATCGCTGAGAGAAAATACGTTAACGTTCTACCGTTCACTAGAGGAAGCAACAGAGTTATTTAATCGCTTTGAACTATCAATCATGTTTGCGAATTTTGGCCATCAACAAGTTGATTCGCTGAAAAAGACGGGGGCCAATATTGAATATACAGTTCCAAAAGAGGGAGCATTGGCTTGGTTAGATTGTTGGGCCATCTTGTCTACATCAAAACAGACTGAGCTTGCTCACCGCTGGATCGATTTTGTGCTAGAACCATGGGTTCAACTTGAACTAACTAAGCGCCATGGACTACAGAGTCCTCTTAACCAGTTTTCAAAAAACGATAATAAGGAAAAGTTGATATGGCTGTCACCAGTAGAGTCGCCAGAAAAACGTGAAGCCATGTGGGATTCAGTGTACAGCGGTAAACCACTTCCCAAGGTAATGGAACATACCAAGAGAACGAGGCAATGAAGCTTTCCACGAAAATTACACTGATGTTCACATGTACGTTGTTAATTTCATTTTCAATTCTAGCTTGGCTAAGCTATCAAGGCTCTAAGGCACTGCTTGCCGATAATATCAAAGCCAAAATGGTGCAAACCACAGGAATTGCCACTCGCGCTTTACAGGAGAAACTGCAAGATATTGAGCGAACCAATGATATGTTAGCGATGTTGGTCAAAGATAAGCTCGACAAACAGTATGCTAAAACTGAGCTTGCAGCAGCCATCATTCCATTTCTTCAAAACAACTCAACCTATAACAGCGTCTCGATTATCCACCAAAACACTGCACTGAGAGAAATACTCAGAATTCAAACAGGGTCTAACCAAAATATACATACCGTAGAACCAAATGAGCTCAACAACCTTACTCATATTCCATTGTTTGTCGAAGCCACAAAAATTCATACGGGAGAAATCTACGTCTCTCCGGTTTCAACCCATTATGACCGTATCGTTCACCATGAATCTACGCCTTACGTATTTATTGTTTATCCTCTCAATCTCAAGAGTGATGAAAGTACATCTTTATTGTTCACTATTGATATCAAAGCCTTAATGGAAAAAGCGACCTCTTTAATGGACGACCCGACAATGTTCATGATCGCTAACACCAATGGAGATTACTTGCTTCACCCAGACAGAGACAAGCAGTTTAGTTTTATGAGAGGAAAAGTTGAACAAGTCCAGAATGACTATCCAAATACATTGATAACCGTTAATCACGGACATTCAAGCTTCTTTGAACTAAAAACGAACACTAAAGATAACAGCTTGTATTACGCAAGCTTCGCGTTAGCAGAGTTTCAGATCCATCAGACTTCGAGTGCCTATATTTTGGGCCACGTCAGACAAGATTCCATCGGTAGCCTATGGCGGGAAAACACAATCAAAAGCGTACTGATTACCACTATGGTATTGCTGTCAATCGCATCTGTACTTTCATTTTCTCTATTTCGATACGTTACGCTGCCCCTCACTCATATTGCCTACTTTGCACAAAGAATTACCTTAGGAAAGAAAACCACTCCTTATCAATATAACCACCGAGACGAGATTGGAGATGTTGCCCAAGCACTCAATTACCTTCAAAACAATCTCAACGTCCAGTATGAAAAGCTCAAGGACTCGGAACAAAAGTTTCAAGAACTTGCGCGCAAGGATGATTTAACAGGCCTGCCCAACAGAAAAGATTTTTCTGTTCGGTTAGAGAACGAAATCCAACACCATCGAATCAATCAACTTCACTTTGCATTGCTGTTTGTTGATGTTAATAACTTTAAACTGGTCAACGACAACATCGGACACCACGCCGGAGATGAACTCTTAAAGAAAATAGCTCATGTCCTGGCTGGAGAACTGCGTAGCAGTGACCTGGTATGTCGACATGGTGGTGACGAGTTCATCATCTTGCTTTCAAATCTTAGACAGTTGACTATCATACATACGATTTGCGACAAGCTGCATCAGTCGATGGAGAGACTCGTTGGCTGTGAAGGGTTACACCATCAAAATCTATCACTTAGTATAGGCGTTGCCATTTACCCAGAATCTTCTAATCAGCCCATAGAACTCATTCAATTGGCTGATAAAGCTATGTATGAAGCAAAGAAAAATGGCCATGCTCAAACTTATTGGCACACTCCCTTTCGATAGTTTTTTCGACAGATTCTAACTCTTGTTTTTGCTACACTGGGCAAAACAACTAAAAGAGTAATGTCATGTCACTATTAGCCTCAGGTACGCTGTCCAAAATGCGTGCCTCTCTAGATTCGCAAGTTCAATACCGTTTACCCGTTGGTGAACAAGAAGTAGAACTCACATCGTTTATTGGAAAGACGCTGACCCTTACCCATACTGGTAACATTTTCTGTAGCTCTTGTGGCAAAAAAACAAAGAAGAGCTATTCACAAGGCCATTGTTTCGTTTGCATGAAAAAGCTAGCAAGCTGCGATATGTGCATTATGAAGCCTGAAACTTGCCATTATGACCAGGGTACTTGTCGCGAGCCTGAGTGGGGCGAAGCCAATTGCATGGTTGATCATTTCGTCTACTTATCTAATACCTCGAGCTTAAAAGTAGGTATTACACGACACACGCAAATTCCAACACGTTGGATTGACCAAGGAGCAACTCAAGGTTTACCAATTCTGAAAGTTAAAACGCGTCAGATATCCGGCTTAATCGAAGTTGAACTTGCCAAGCATATTGCCGATAAAACCAACTGGAGAACTTTATTAAAGCAAGATGGTGACCCGATGAAGTTGGCAGAAAAAGCGCAAGAACTATTACCACTTGTCGCCGACAAAATTGCAGAGATTAAAGCTCAATATGGTGACGATTCGATAGAAATACTGAGCGAAGTGATTACGCCTATCAGCTATCCAGTTGAAGTTTATCCAACCAAGATTAAGTCGCATAACTTTGATAAAGAGCCCGTGGTGACAGGAACGTTACAAGGTATCAAAGGACAGTATTTAATCTTTGATACTGGCGTGATCAATATTCGTAAGTTCACCTCCTATGAAGTTGAAGTTTCCAACTAACGCAAAAAATCTAAAGAAAAGCCCGCAAACGCGGGCTTTTCTATCACTAGATATTTTCTATGACATCGAAAAATCGATCAACTTCTTCGAGAGTGTTGTAATGCATAAAACCAACCCGCAATACACCCCCCTTGTCCTCTAGTCCGAGTTGCTTTACTAATCCTAGTGCGTAGAAGTGACCATTCCATACGCAGATATTTTGTTCACCAAGAGATTTTGCCATCAATTCTGGTGAGTGCTTTCTTGAACGAAGGGCAAACGTTGGTGTGCGCCTTCTATGAGCCGAATCAGCAATTCCATAAAGGCTTAACGAATCACATCGCGATAATCGCTCCAAAAAGTAGCGACTTATTTGTTCTTCATGGTAACCAATATCCTTAAACGCGGACACCAGTTGTTGCCGTAAACTCTGCCCTTTACCCCAGCTTGCTAGATAACGAACCGCCTCAATGAAGCCAGCCATCGCTTCAAAGTTTTGCGTGCCAGTTTCAAAGCGCCCTGGGCCAATATCTGTTGCAGGTTCGACTTTATATGGTTTCAATGACTGCAGCCACGTCGGTGAGATATAGGCTAAACCTAAATGAGGTCCAAAGAACTTGTATGCAGAACAGACCAAAAAATCACACTCTAGGTCTTGTACGTCAATCAGTGCATGTGGCGCAAAGTGAACCGCATCGACATAGACCAATGCCCCCACTCGTTTTGCCAGCTCCACGATACGCTTGATATCAGTTATAGAACCAGTGGTATTGGATGCATAAGTTACGGCGATCAATCTGGTTTTTTCAGAAATTAGACTCTCTAAATGTTCAAAATCCAAAGTGCAGTCACTTTCATCGACTTTAACCTGCTTGACCACCGCACCTCTGTCTTCTGCAGCTTGTTGCCAGCTTGATACGTTTGAGTAATGGTCCAGCGCCGTAACGATGACTTCATCATTAAACTGCCAGTTTCTCGCAATCGCTCTACTCAACTGGAATGTCAACGATGTCATGTTGGCGCCAAACACGATGTTGTCCACTTCTTCGGCATTAAGTAGTGCTTTTCCATGGTGGCGGGCTTTTGCAACAAGCTCCACTGTTTCTTTGCTAGAAAAGTAGTGACCACCTAAATTGGAATTGTATTGGCCAAGGTAATCCGTCATGGCTTTAAGAACTGAGCCTGGTACTTGAGAACCTCCGGGGCCATCAAGGAATACTACTGACTGGTCGTTATACGATTGATGAAGAGCAAAAAAGTGCTCTCGAGCAGAACTAGGAGTGAAGTGCATTGCGCGTATCCTTAGCGGTTAACACAAACACGTCCATATACCCGGCATTTTGATTATCAATGCAACGGATTGGCTGAGCATTATGCCAAAGCTTAGAGTCATCAAGGATGGCCACCTCCCCATTTTCCAGTACTTTTCTGAAAAATGGAGCTTCGCCATTATCGTTGTAGAGCATGATCTCACCACCTACGATATTTTCTCGACCAATACCGACTAAGGCGATATGGTCAAATCCATCTTGATGCACGCCTTCTGGAGCAACCTCGGTTTCATCGTAAACCGCTGCGATCCTCATTTGATGAATTTCAATTTCCTGCCCGTCAGGTAAGGCATTAGTGTTTACAAAAAGCGTAACCAGTTCCAACATCGCAGAGCTCTGCAGAGTCGATTCTAAAACAGGTTCAAACTGTCTAATCACATCGCCTTGAAAGTGGTTAAAATGCTCAGACTGAACAAAGTAATTATCACCTTTGTCTACAATTTGACCTTTTTCAAAACGCACCACCGAATAACGACGTAAGCGATATTTGCCGTCAGCATGTTCCGTGTTAGGTAGCGTTGCAAAAGATGGGGCCAGTTGCTCAGTGGAACGACCACTCAGACTAGTAAGATGTAATGTACTTTCAACACTATGTAGCATCATTAACTCCTTTCAATGTTATGCCAAAAACAATGTGTTTCACATTTTATTTACAAACCATTAAATATTAACAATTCTGCAAGATCAACATTTCACAGCCTTTTAAACCATACACTAGAACAAAATAACATGATCCACTACATATTAATAACAAATTAGCAATATATTCTAATTATCGATTTCAACCTACTTAAAACCTAGCATTGTTAACTATCCAAGAAAATATCACGTTATTTAACAACAGGTTATAATAAAAAGAACTATTAAATCATCATCTTTGCAAAGGTGAATCGTTAAAGTGTTAGCCACCATCTAGATTATCAATCCTAGTATTTATCTCTAATCGGACGAAACAAATGGAGAATATGCATTTGATGCGTTCGATTAACAACTAACTGCTCAAAATGACATCAGTTATCACAAATCTAGTATTGATTAATTCACCGTAACCCCAATATATTAGGTAATTAAGATGCGCCGTTGGAAGGTGCAATAAGAATGACTGAAGTGAGACAACAAAATGGCTGACACAAAACACTGTAAATTGCTTATCTTAGGTTCTGGCCCTGCCGGTTATACCGCGGCTGTCTATGCAGCACGTGCCAACCTCGATCCTGTTCTGGTGACTGGTATGCAACAAGGTGGGCAGCTTACAACTACAACGGAAGTGGAAAACTGGCCAGGTGATGCTGAAGGATTGACGGGGCCTGCTCTAATGGATCGTATGAAAGAGCACGCAGAGAAATTTGAGACCGAGATGATCTTCGATCACATCAATAAAGTCGATTTCAGTACTCGCCCGTTTAAGTTGTTTGGCGACTCTCAGAGCTATACTGCCGATACAGTTATCATCTCAACGGGCGCATCAGCCAAATACCTTGGCCTAGAATCTGAAGAAGCGTTCAAAGGACGTGGCGTTTCAGCTTGTGCGACATGTGACGGTTTCTTCTATCGCAACCAGAAAGTTGCGGTTGTTGGCGGCGGCAATACCGCTGTTGAAGAGGCCCTTTATCTATCGAATATCGCTTCAGAGGTTCACCTCATCCACCGTAGAGACACATTCCGTGCGGAAAAGATTCTCGTTAAGCGTTTGATGGACAAAGTAGAGTCAGGCAACATTGTCCTGCATACCGACCGCACGTTGGAAGAAGTCGTTGGTGATGATATGGGCGTCACTGGCGTTCGAATTAAAGACACGCAGTCAGAACAAATTGAACACATCGATGTTATGGGTGCATTTATCGCCATTGGTCATCAGCCGAATACTGACTTGTTCGAAGGTCAGCTTGAAATGAACAACGGTTATATTGTTGTGAAATCCGGCCTAGAAGGCAATGCTACGCAAACAAGCATTCCCGGTATTTACGCTGCTGGCGACGTGATGGACCATAACTACCGTCAGGCGATTACTTCAGCCGGAACAGGATGTATGGCAGCGTTAGATGCTGAGCGTTTCCTTGACGCACAGTCGTAAATTTAACATTTCGTCTCATTATTTTTGAAAACAAGAAACCCATAGGTATGCCCTGTGGGTTTCTTTTTGTATAATCGCCGTTTCTTCTAATAATAATACTCATTAAGCCTTCTACATGGATAAGAAAAAACAACGGAGCTTGAATAATTGGCTCAAGACGCAAAGTAAGCTTGCTAAACGCTGGCTCGCTATTGCGATTGGCCTTGGCGTTCTTTCAAGCCTGTTTTTGCTAGCGCAAGCTGCGCTTATCGCCACTATACTGCACCAACTCATTATTGAGCATGCCGACAAATATGAACTCATTCCGCACTTCTTAGGGTTACTAGTAGCCGTTGCCGGTCGTGCCGGATGTGCTTGGGGGCGCGAAATCGCTGGATTCAAATGTGGCGAGCAGATACGTTGTTACATAAGGCAGCTCATCCTTGATAAGTTACGAGAGCTTGGGCCAACTTATATAAAAGGCAAACCTGCTGGCACATGGGCAACGCTAGTTCTGGAACAGGTGGAGGAAATGCAAGATTTCTTCGCGAAGTACTTGCCTCAAATGTCCCTCGCTGTTGCTGTCCCTATTATCATCCTTATTGTTGTATTTCCTATCAACTGGGCTGCTGGTCTGATTTTCCTTGTCACCGCTCCACTTGTTCCTCTGTTTATGGCATTCGTCGGAATGAAGGCTGCCGATGCTAACCGTAAAAACTTCAAGGCTTTGCAACGTCTTTCTGGTCACTTTTATGACCGATTGCAATCTATGACCACAATTCGTCTCTTCAATCGCACCGAAACTGAGACAGAAGTCCTACGTGGTGCGTCTGAAGTATTTCGTAAACGCACGATGGATGTATTGCGACTTGCCTTCCTATCGTCTGCGGTTTTAGAGTTCTTCACATCGATCTCTATCGCCATCACTGCGGTCTATTTTGGCTTCAGCTATATTGGTGAGCTTAACTTTGGCCATTATGGTGTCGGCGTTACTTTGTTCGCTGGCTTATTCATTTTGATTTTGGCGCCGGAGTTTTATCAACCACTGCGCGACTTGGGTACTTTCTACCATGCCAAAGCACAAGCCGTCGGTGCTGCTGAGAGTATTGTCGAGTTCTTGGATACAGAGGTTACCGCATTACCACAGGGCAGTCAGAACATTTCTCACCCTCACAACATCTCTATCGAAGCAATAGATTTAGAAGTTTTCAGCCCTGAGGGGACTCGCCTTGTCGGTCCTATTAGCTTCAAAATCAACGCCAACGAAGCAGCGGCGTTAGTCGGCCCGAGCGGCGCAGGTAAAACCAGTCTGGTCAACGCCATTTTAGGATTTATGCCGTATCAAGGTTCACTAAAAGTCGCAGGTATTGAACTTAAAGATCTCGACCAAAACGACTGGCGTAAAAACATCAGCTGGGTCGGCCAAAACCCACTGCTACTTCACGGAACCATTCGCGACAACATCACCCTAGGCAATAATGATGTTAACCAAGAGCAGATCAACAATGCTCTGCTGGCGTCGTTCTCGGCTGAGTTTGTCGAAAAACATGGTTTGGATTATCAAGTTACCGATCGTTCTGGAGGCCTTTCGGTCGGTCAAGCTCAGCGTATCGCGCTAGCAAGAGCAATGGTACAAAACGGAAACTTCTGGTTACTAGATGAACCGACTGCGAGTCTGGACGCTAAAAGTGAACGTCTTGTTACTCAAGGTATCCACACCAGTACCGCTGGTAAAACGACATTGATGGTGACCCACCAACTCTCTCAACTAAAGAATGTAGATACCATTTTAGTGATGGATCACGGCCGTCTGGAACAACAAGGCTGTTATGATTCGCTGTCAAACTCAGATGGCTTATTCAGCACCATGCTATCTGCCCATCAATCATCCGTTGCTCAAGATAAGGGGAATTTAGATGCGTGATTTACTCCCTTACTTAAAACTGTATAAAAAGCACTGGTTTGGTCTGTCTTTAGGTATGCTCCTCTCCTTTGCAACGCTTTTTGCGTCCATTGGCCTGCTCACTCTTTCGGGCTGGTTTATTTCTGCTGCTGCGGTCGCAGGCTTAACCATTGCTCGCGAAACCTTTAACTATATGTTGCCAGGTGCCGGTGTGCGTGGAGCGGCAATGGCGCGTACCGCTGGACGTTGGGGTGAACGAGTAGTCAGCCACAACGCTACCTTCAAACTACTCACCGATCTTCGAATCTTCTTTTTCACCAAGTTAGCACCGCTTATTCCTGGTAAAGCCGTCAACATTCGCGATGCGGATATGCTCAACCGTCTTGTGGCAGATGTTGATGCCATGGACCACGTCTATTTGCGTCTTGTTAGCCCTATTGTCGTCGGTGTATTTGGCATCTTATGTCTGACCGCCATTCTTTGTTGGTTTGACATGACGCTTGGCCTCACGCTTGGCGCAATTCTAATGCTGCTGCTTATCACGTGGCCTGTCGTGTTCTACCGCTTGGGAAGCAAGAATGGGGAAGCACTAACACTAAACAAAGCAGAGCTTCGCATTCGTACCTTAGACTGGTTACAAGGTTATAGTGAACTTACTCTTTTTGGCGCTGAATCTCGCTACCGAAAAGCGATTGTGACTGCGCAAGACAAGTTGATTACCAATCAATTAGTTCATGCAAAAGTATCTGGTATGGCTCAGGGTCTGCTGATCCTTGCGAATGGTTGGCTGCTAATACTGATGCTGTGGCTAGCAGCGGATGGCGTGGGCGGAAATCAACCAGACCCACTAATCGCATTGATGGCCTTTGCGACCATGGCAAGCTTTGAGCTGCTTATGCCTATTGCAGGTGCATTCCAATATCTAGGTCAAACGCTAACCTCCGCCAAAAGACTCAATGAGGTAATTCTAGCAACGCCAGAAGTCACCTTCCCTGATGAGCCAGTAACGCATTCGAACGAGTACTCCATCGATATTGATAACGTTTGTTTTAGCTACCCAGACGCTAACGAAAAAGCACTTCGCGACGTGTCGCTTTCTGTGAAGGGTGGACATCGTTTGGCTATTGTTGGTCAAACTGGTTCAGGTAAGTCAACGTTGTTACAGCTCATTTCACGTTACTGGGATGTCGACCAAGGGAAGATTACCCTTGCCGGTGCTCAGATTCAAAACTGGAGTGAACGTCAACTTCGTGAAGCAACTAGCATTGTTAGCCAGAAAGTCGATATATTGAATGGCACACTACGTGACAACTTATCTATGGCGAAACCGTCTGCTTCTGATGAGGAGCTTATCGCGGCTCTAGATAAAGTAGATCTGGCACATTTGACTGAAGACAATGGCTTGGACGCATGGTTGGGTGATGGCGGACGTCAACTTTCCGGTGGCGAGAAGCGCCGTATTGGTATCGCACGAGCACTGCTACACAATGCGCCGATATTATTGCTTGATGAGCCTACTGAAGGTTTAGATAAAAAGACTGAGCAACAAATCATGCAGCTATTTGACCAACACTTTAACGGTAAAACGGTTATTTTCATCACTCACCGTTTAGTGCACTTAGAAACATTTGATGCCATCTGCTTGCTCGAAGACGGAGAAATATTGGAGTACGGCCAGCACCAAGTGCTTCTTAACGAGAAAGGTCGATACTACGAACTGCATCAAACGCTTTAACGACTAACTTTCACCATACTATAAGCCCGCTTCTCTATGCCACTAACATATTGACGCGGGCTTATTCATCCACTGTATTTTAGTGGAAATAATTTTCTATCTATCCTGTTCATCTGTATCTTGAGTTCCACACACTCTGCGTGCTCTTACTTGGGTGATGCGGTTATTCTTGACCTTCAGTACTTCAAAATCCCATTGTTGATAACAAATGTGTGTCCCGGCTTTTGCAACACTCCCTACCCGCCAAGACAGAAAACCATTTAAGGTTTGGAAGCCCTCATCAAGCTCTCCCTCTAGTTCTTGAATATCCAGCTTATGTTTAAGCTCGTTGGTTGGGATTAATCCATCAATAATCCAACTTCCATCAGCAAGCAACTTAGCCCAAACTTGTTGCGGAGCCATCCCTAACTCTCCAGCAATGGACTTGAGCAAGTCATAATGAGTAACTAACCCTTGGACGTCACCATACTCATCAACTAAAAACACCATCTCAGAGCTGATTTGCTGCATGTGGTTGAGAAGAGCTAACCCTTTCATTGATTCAGGAACAAATCTTGGCTTACGTAACATTTTCGCGAGTTTGCCCGTCGAAAGCACCTCATACTCATCCAGTAGATTCTTAGAAGATACCGTACCAATGATGTTATCAAGACCACCACGACACACCGGCCATACTGAATGCTTGGTTTGTCTAAGCTCTTTGAGTGCTTGTTCAATTGGTTTATCTATATCAAGATGATGTATATCACTACGGGGCGTCATAAGTGACGTTACCGCCCTATCGTTTAGATACAGTAAATTGTGAATCATCACCAATTCTTGCTGCTCTATAGCGCCCGTTTCTGAACCTTCTCGCACTAAAGAAATGATGTCTTCTTCGGTCACGCAATCACTTTGCCCTTTCTTTTGACCAAGGAGACGAAGCACCGCATCAGTGGATACCGACAACAATTTAACAAAAGGGCTGGTTAACAATGATAGCCAATGTATTGGATAGGCAACGAGAATGGCAATTCGCTCTGCGTTGTTTTGGGCGAGCCGCTTTGGTACCAGCTCTCCGACGACGATCGCGAAATAGGTAATCGATATAACTACGCTCGCCGTAGCCAAGATATTCGCAAGTTCAGGGTCTATGCCTTTTGAGTGCAACCAGACTGACAACGGCGCAGATAAAACTGCCTCACCAAATATCCCGCTGAGGATACCAATTGCAGTAATACCGATTTGAATAGTAGAGAGGAATAATGTGGGGTTATTTTTAAGCTTTAATGCAAGTTGCGCCGATTTTTGTCGTTCTGCCATTTTTCGCAGTCGACCACTTTTCGCTGCCACTAATGCGATTTCTGACATGGCAAATAAACCATTCAGCCCAATTAAACCTGCTAATAAGATAATGTCCATAAACCAATCCAGTGCTGCACACATAGCAAGCATAAACGAGTTGTCAGCGACGAAGCTGTGAATCAGTGCATAATTACTGAGTTCTGTTTATTGGGTTATTTATGGACACAATAGATAATATTAATAAAAGAGAAAATTGCCATTTACCCAAAAGAAAAGCCGAGCTTAACAGCTCGGCTCTATCATGAATGGTCAATATCGTTTAAGCGAATTGCTCTTCAAACTCTTTCATGAAATCCACTAACGCCTGTACGCCTTCTATCGGCATCGCATTGTAGATTGATGCGCGCATACCACCTACGGCGCGGTGACCTTTCAGGGCTCGCAAACCACGTTCATCTGCTAGTTCCAAGAATTTAGCATCTAGTTCAGGCTTTGATAGCTGGAACGGCACGTTCATTAGCGAACGATTGTTCTCGTGTACGTTGTTGTGGTAGAAGTCAGAAGCATCAATGTGATTGTAAAGAATCGCCGCTTTATCTCGGTTAATCTTCTCAATTGCAGCAACACCACCCTGCTCTTTCAGCCACTTAAACACTAAACCAGACAAATACCATGCAAAAGTTGGCGGCGTGTTGTACATAGAGTCTTTTTCAGCGAGCACTTTGTAATTTAAAAATGTCGGTAGGACATCATTGGCTAGATCAAGCAAATCATCACGTACAATCGCAATACAGATACCGGCAGGTCCAATGTTCTTTTGCGCGCCCGCATAAATAACGCCGTACTTCGCCACATCGATTTGACGTGAAAGAATCGTCGAAGACATATCCGCTACAATTGGTAGCTCAGTCTGCGGTAGTTCATTGATTTCAATGCCATCGATGGTTTCATTTGGACAGAAGTGAACGTATGCCGAGTCGGCATCAATGACCCATTCACTCACAGGTTGAACCGCAACTTTTCCATCTATTTCTGTCTTGGCTTTATGCACGACAGGTGTACAGTATTTTTCCGCTTCATCAATCGCACTTTCAGCCCAGTAGCCAGCGTCAATGTAAGTTGCTTTGGTCTTTGAACCCAATAAGTTAAGTGGTACTGCAGAGAATTGAGCTCTAGCACCACCTTGGCAGAAAAGTACTTTATAGTTAGAAGGAATATTTAGCAGGTCTCTTAAATCTTGTTCAGCCTCATCCGCTACCTTGATAAACGGTTTACTTCTATGGCTGATTTCCATCACCGACGTACCCAAATCATTCCAATCAAGCAACTCAGTTTGTGCCTTTTGTAGTACCGCTCGAGGTAACCCTGCGGGACCAGCACTGAAATTGAATACGTTATGTGAAATCGGCTCCATGACCTTTATACTCCTGACTAAATACATAAAGAAGTGCCAGTAATATCACGTTTTTACGGAGATAAAAAGCAAGAAAAGAGGCCGTCAGACCTCTTTTCTAATCACGAGTGTAATTTGTACTCACTTAGCGATTATTGCCCCATTGATTGCCCCATCAAAAGCGGCAAGAAAAGTGCAACTAGTGGAATTTTCTGGCCATTGGCAAATACTAGTTGACCACCTTCAATATCAGCCTTCATTTGATAGCCCGCATCTTGTTGCGTCACCATCTCCATCACTACCAGTTCATCAATACCTTGAGCAAGCATCGGGTTAACATTCACCATGCCTTCTGACATATACGCATTCATGTTACCAGTCAGTGCTGGCATCACCACACTTGGATCACGTGATACATTTTCAGTCCCTTCAGGTACTTTTAGTAGCCAGTTAGATTTGAACTCATCGTCCGCTACCTTGAAGTGCATGTCGTTCATCGCAACGTTAAAGCCACGCGCAAACAAGGTCTCTATCAAAGGGGCTAAAGTAGTAATATCTGCTTGCGCGATAGTTGGATTAGTTTGATACAAGTCGACCAGTCCTTCGAATGACTCTCTATCTAGCGAAGTTAACGCAAAGTCGACCTTGAGGTCGCTCAGTTGACCACCATCCGGATAGGTCATATTACTCATGCTGAATATGTGCTGGGTATCAATGCGATCCGCTTCGGAATCAAAAGACGATTTGAAGGTGTAGCCAAGGTCATCAATATTCAAAATGCTAGTATGCATTTCATCTAGAATGGTGAAGTTTTTTAACGTCACACTCTGATCACCAAGCCAAAAACCTTGCTCTTTTTTCCCCACACCATTTGCAGATAAGTCTGTTAATGTCAGTTGTTCACCGTTTTCAAAATCCAATTGAATAGAAGGGATATTAGCATTGAACGTCAACTGACCTAGAACGGTTGCAGTACCTGTCACCACCGACGGAGAAATAGACATGCTAACTTTCTGTGCATCATCTCCTTGATAACTCCAACTATCGAGTGACAATGCAAATTCAGTATTGCCATTCAGCTGCGTCACTGTTTTTAACGCGAGAGGGAAATCAGGATAATTCTGGATATGCGAGTTCGCTGTTAAGCTGAATAGGCCGTGGCTAATTTCACTTTGAACCACAACTTCTGTCGGCAAACCATCCACTTCTAACTGTTCTTTCAGAACAGGATCGTTAACTTGGTAGCGTGTTTCTACGTTAGAAGAGAGGTAACCACGGTCGTAGCTTACAATCTCTGCTGTAACACCTTCGTTGTTTAGTTGCTCTACACCATCCTCAACAACTTGTTGCCCGATATGTCCAACAGCCAGTGGCCAACATAAAACAAGCGCTACTGCACCGCCGATTGCGCCATATTTTTTCAATTGATTCATAGAGTTTTTAAGACATTTTGTGAAGTATATTTCATTCAGTCTAACTCAAGTCGCTAGGATCTCCAATCTCATACCTAGTTCTCATAACCCCATGCTTTTTATTGATATATTAAAATTACTGTTGAGAGAATCGAATAGCGCAGGTTCATGACAAAGCGAAATCAATACGCCGTACTCTGTTTAGACAATGATCTGATTAACTTGGACACTCTGGATACCGAGCTGTCTCTCTATCAGTCGCACTTTGATATTCATCTGGTGACGTCCATCAGTGAGGGTCACGAACTGTTGCAATATATCGGCGCTCAGGGGCAACAACTGGCGATGGTAATTGCCAGACATAGTCGTCTTTTCGATGGTGGGGAGTTTCTTATTCAGCTAGAACAAACACTTCATGCTCAATCAGCGCGAAAGATACTGGTGAGCCGAACTAACTTCCAAGACGTTCAAGCGATTTTAAATGCAGTCAACGAAGGACGACTAGACCACTGCCTTACTCTGCCCTTAGAGCAAAAAGAGTTGCACAAAACAGTCGTCAAAGAGCTCACTCAATTCGTTATTACTCACGAGAAAGACAACCTACTCCATTACGGCAAAGTACTCGATCAACAGAAAATTCTCCGCGCCCACATTGACCAAAAAATGCATTCCTATCGGGCCAGTTTTATTCACGACTTTCATGAACTATCAGACAAAGAACTCGCCGCCCAAGTCATTGAATCTCTCTTGGGATTTTTTGCCGAAAAAGATGAAACTCGTGCGGTAAGAGAGTATTCGCCCGAACACCTGCTAACCGTTGAAGGCCAACCTAACGAATTTCTGTGGTTTATCGTCGAAGGTCAGGTGACACTGTATAAAAAAGATGAGTTAGGTCAACAACGTGAAGTAGTACGACACAGTCGAGGCGGTATTGTCGGCGGCATGTCTTTTGTGACTGGCGAATGCTCGTTCTCAACTGCCATGACATTGACCGGCACGCAAGTTATTAAATTAGATAGAAAAGTATTCACTCAAGTAATGCATTCTAATACCGACTTACTGCCACTCTTTACTAACCTGTTGCTGCGACATTTTAACCGACGATTACAACGTAGCATTGATACTAAGCTCGAGTTGCAGAAGACATTGGAATCGTTGGAATCGGCCCATCAACAGCTTATAGAACAAGAAAAAATGGCGATGTTAGGGCAGCTTGTCGCAGGTGTTGCTCATGAACTAAACAACCCAGTTTCTGCGATTTTAAGAGGTGCAGAGACCGTTTCAGAGAAAATTGATTCTATACTTAAACAAAACCATGACCCATCCACTTTTGAACTCGGATTGAATGTCCTTGAGCAAGCTAGACACTCCACACCACTGTCCACTTCAGAGATAAGAGCAAGAACTAAAAAGCTACAAGAGACGCTCAAAGAGCGCCGACTAGCGAAACGACTGGTCAATCTCAACTTACAGGGTAATGAGCAGCTTTTGGCGCAAGCAACGCTGTCACCAAATAAGCTGACGAGTGAGCTAGATAAACTTGAGAATTTTCAGGTAACCGGCACCACCCTGCGCTCCATTCAAGTGTGTGCCCAACGAATTGCCGACATGGTCAAGAGCCTAAAAGGCTATGCGAGGCCAGATAATGAATCTTACGAATGTGTCGACTTGCATGAAGGTATCGAAGATACGTTAGTCATTTTTGAGAACCGACTAAAACGGCACTCTCTCGTTAAAGAGTATGGAGAGCTCCAACCGGTACTTTGCAAACCCATTGCCTTGCAGCAAGTTTGGACCAATCTTATTTCTAACTCACTAGACGCTCTCCCTGAAAAAGGGCAGCTGACGATTCGAACAGACTGCGTCGCTCGGGAAGGTTCGCTATATAACATGTATCAGTTTATCGACAATGGTGCTGGCATTCCTAGCGATCAACTTGACTCGATATTTGAACTTAATTTCACGACCAAGAAAGAAGGCAACTTCGGTTTGGGTATTGGTCTTTCCGTTTGCCAACAAATTTTGAACCAACATAAAGGCTGGATAGAAGTCGACTCTAAAGTTGGTGTTTATACCAATATGTCTGTACTCATCCCTGTCGACAACGATGACAAATTATAAGGAGTATTACGATGAGCGAATACCTAATCCTATGTGTAGATGATGAACGAGAAGTGTTGGACAGTGTTCTACAGGACCTCGATGATTATGAGGAACATTTTGTTGTCGAAGGTGCTGAATCTGTTGATGAAGCAAGAGAGGTGATTCAAGAACACGCTAAAGATGGTACAAGACTGGCACTAATCCTCTGCGATCACATCATGCCGGAACAAACAGGCGTCAGCTTCCTTATCGAGCTTAGTGAAAATGAAGAGTTCAAGCATTGTCGTAAAGTGCTACTCACAGGGCAAGCAGGCCACGAAGATACTATAGAAGCGGTCAATCACGCCTGTCTCGATTTCTACATTAGCAAACCATGGAAAGGCGATCACCTGAGGGAAGTAGTTAAACAGCAACTTACTGATTTTGTGATAGAACACGATAAGAACCTCGCCCCTTGGGGACGAATCTTAGATACAGAACGGATTTTTAAGGCCCTATCAGATAATCGAATGAGCTTTGGCGAATAACCGAGTTTCATCCCAAGTGCCAATTCTGTGAACTATAACTTCATAACAGACTGTAGTTGTAGGAATTATAGGGTGGCTACTCACAGGTTTTCTGTTACTAATTCCTTACAGAATGCGGACGTTTTGATTGAAATCTGTATGACAATGTAAATTTTTGGGAATTTGCCCCCGTTAAAGACACTTTTTATTGGTGAATCAATCACAAATTGGATTATCATACTCCGATAATGATTGTCGCCATAAGCTTGATGCGACGCGCGTGCTTCTTATGGGCAAGGAATTAATTTCAACAAAAAGGTTTAGAGACACTATGCGCAAAACTCTATTAGCCGCTCTGATGGTAATCACTTCTCAGCAGGCGTTTGCAAACCAAGAAGAACCACGAGCTACAATGAGTAACTTCAACTATGATTATGCTGAAGCTCGAATTGGTGCAAGTCCGATGACATTCGGTGCTGCAATTAGCAAGTCAATCCACCCTAACGCTCATATCGTTGGTAGCATTGATTCTAAGTTTGAAGGCGATTACGACTTTTCTGGTGGTGTTGGCTTCCACGCTCCGGTAAACAACTGGGCGGACTTTACTGGTGAAATGCTTGCTCACATCCATGACAGCGGTGACCATCACAAAACAGATACTGGTATGGAAGTAAACCTAGGTGTGCGCCAATGGTTGGGTCCCCAGCTTGAGATCGGTGGTAAAGCAGGTTACCTAAACGTTGGTGATAAAGATCGTTGGATGGGTAGCGTATATGGTCGCTTCCACTCAACTGAACTCTTCTCACTAGGCTTAGAGGGTCGTATCAACCATATCTATGGTGATCAACTTATGTTTACTGCTCGCTTTGCATTCTAAGGTTATAAGCGAGAGGTTCAAAAAAGGTCGTGCTTAGCACGACCTTTTTTATTTAATCGATTTCTGAGCAGTACTGTAGCAACTGCTGTTTACGGGGATCTTGAATCAACTTCCAGTGTATTCCTTCAACCGCCCCTGCGAATTTCCAAAGCAATTTTACATCCACATCATTGCCATAGGTTCTTTTTACTTTATTGAACACTTGCGGCGCACCCAACTCCAAAAATGTTTTTACATCTTCAATGCCGGACTTCTTCACCATCCGCTCAAGCGTCAGCTGCATATTCGGAAGATCTCTAAGTCTTCTATTTTCTACAGATTTCTTACTCGAATGTTGTTCAACAGAATTAGTAATAGAACGTTGTAATAAGTCACTTAACATCGGTGCGCTTTCATTAAACAACGCCGTAATATCATAGTAATTAACGGTTGCTGTAGATTGCTTTTTAACATGCCTAAATTTTTCACAATTTAGGTTTTGTAGCGTCTCATCTAAAGCACAGCCACCACGAATAAAGACTCTATCATTACTGATAAGCGCATACATAGCACCGTCTTTAAACAGCCCTGTACCACCAAACATGGAGCGCTTTTGAGAGATACCGAATTGAATTGTGTAGTCGTAAAAAGATTGCTCTATCATTTCCTTTGATCCTTAATCTTTTACCCCGATTAATACGATCACCAGAAATAGCAGCGGATAAATGCGAAAAAATATTATTTAGAGTCAGTCGAGATAAGCAGCAACTGCCCTATTTGTTTTATATGTAATTATAATAGTTCACAATGCAAAATAAGTCTGGCTCAACGTCACAAATGTGCGACTTAAAAGCAAAAGCTTTGCGAGTCACTTCACACGATCTTCATTATACAACCAATCTCATTAACAATTTTCTAATTGAATGGTGTTTCAAACGTCAAACAATTGACCTAAGACTACATTTTGGCATTTAGGTTATTGTCAATTGTAAAGCCTGACAGGTAAACTGACCTTCTATCTCCAGCTGTCGAAATCTTATGAACCACTTATCCTTTTACTGGCTACCAGACAACCAACAATTATTTATTGAGAGCTTAGAAACAGAATTTGCTGAGCTCGTAGAACAATCTATTAATACCGGAAAAATATCTCTTCCTCCAATTTCCGAAGTTGTTCTAAAGATTCAAAAACTTTGCACGTTAGAGTCCACTGGGATTTCGGACATCGCAAATTGCCTATTAGAAGACCCCGGACTTGCGGCTATCGTGCTCAAAGTCGCCAACTCTGTCATCTTTAATCGTGGTAATGTGACCTGTAAGGACCTAAATACCGCGGTCTCTCGTTTAGGTATCCTTCGCGTTCGTGACATTGTGACGGCCCAATCAATCGAACTTCTTAAGCACTCCGTCAATCTGACTGAAGAATGTAAGGATGTTTTAGTACAAAGTGCTGCAGTATCAAGAGAGCTCGCTGCGACCATGGTCATGGTTACCCAAGCTTTCCAATATCAATCACCGACGACCTATCAATATCTCGAGCAAGAAAAAGCGCTACTTGTGGGCTTCCTAGCGGACATTGGACTGTTTTGCCTAGTTAACGAATATCACCTCTATTTAGAGAAAGGGAACTACCTCGATTCCAATCTCGCTATGCAAATATTCCACTCGCGCTGCCCTATTACCAGTGAGCAAGTGTTAAAAACTTGGGGCTTCGACAATGACTTTATCGAAGTAGCCTCGAATCAACCGAAGTCTCTTGAGCGACCGGAAGTGTCTTATCTCGATATCGCAAGAATCGCCAATCATGTGCTGTTGTATCGAAAGCAAGATCACGAAGCATTAGAAGAACATGAAGTAGAAATAAACGTAGATGGTGCGGAAGTACTTTATAAGTTAACGACGATGTCTGATCAGGATTTCAGAACCAAGACATCAGAAATTATCCGTTCAGCAGGAATGTAGGAGAGCAATCTCCTATCTCACTCTTGTTTTTGTGAAGTAAACCTCTCACAATACCGCATACGCTAACAATAACGAAGGATCGTCGCGTCAATGTTTTCAGGGATGCTGTATATTTTTACGCCGCTAGTCATCGGTTATTTTTTCTCTATTAATAATAAATCATTGCTTGAGGCGTTAAATAAAGCGACCTCATGGCTGATTTACATCATTTTATTCCTAATGGGACTGAGCCTAGCCGCATTAGATAACTTCGGAAGCAACCTTAAGACCATTGTTACCATGACATTGGTGTTCTTTGTGTCAATCGGTGCCTGCAATTTGCTGTCTTTACCTTTGGTCGACCGTATTCTGCCACTAAAGACCGAAAATCTGACAAGTAACCTACCCCTTTCAGCTATGGCGTTAGAGTCACTAAAGCTTATATTAGTGGTCGGTTCAGGCTTAGTAGCTGGTCTATTGCTGCCAATAGGTTTAGGCTGGGTAGAAACTGCCAGTGAATGGATTTTGCTCGCTCTGCTATTTTTTATCGGTATTCAATTAAGAAACAGCGGACTCACGCTAAAACAGATTCTGGTAAATAAGCAAGGTATGGCGATCGCACTCATTATTGTCGTGAGTTCTCTCGTGGGCGGTGCAATTGCTGCAATGTTGCTTGATATCTCGGTCTACAAAGGTCTTGCTATGGCGTCAGGCTTTGGGTGGTATTCACTAGCAGGAATTCTAATGGGCGATGCGTTTGGACCGGTTTACGGTGGCGCATCTTTTATGATCGAGCTGTTAAGAGAGCTGGTTGCACTTGTCTTTATCCCATTGTTAATCACCAGAAAGCCCTGTACCGCCATAGGTTATGCAGGAGCAACGGCGATGGACTTTACCCTACCCGTCATTCAAAGCACTGGTGGCGTAAGATGTGTCCCTGTAGCCATCGTTAGTGGTTTTATTTTGAGTCTATTGGTACCAGTGATGATGTTATTTTTTGTATCACTTGCTGGTTAGATCGCATGAAAATAGCGATTTTTCAGATATGCTTCGCTATCAAAACAACAATAAAGACGTATTAGTAATTTAGTTAGCCCAATTCAAAGGACAATATAATGAAAAAATGGCTTATCGCAGCAATGCTCGTCGGAACTTCTTTTTCCTCATTTTCTGCTGACACGCAATGCCTAGAGAAGAAATACGATGCCTATATCGATGCATCTATCCAATGGTATGATGATCTCGTTCAATTGACGACCCAACAATACCCAGAACTTGAAAGCGTTGGGCAATGGTTTCTAGATGGCCGTAAAAACCACTTTGAACTCAATCGTGAAGCCGTTCATTACTACTTAAAGAACGAACCAACCAAAGTGGCAACTGAGCGCTCTATTGAAAGTTGGCTGCAACTAGAACAACAAGATGTAAAAGCGCTAGCACAGCGTAACGACATGTTAGGTAAAGCTGCTGCTAAGAGCTTCGCCGATCGTCAAGCTAAACCTCATGAACAGAACTACGATCTACGTAGCGCGTTTGCTGATTTACTCAGCCACCCAAAGAAGATCGATACTGCACTTAATAAATACAACTCGGCTATCCAAAAGGTAGAAAAAACCGAGTGTAAATAGTGGATTAAAGACATTTAAAAAAGCTGGCAAACTGCCAGTTTTTTGCGTTTTATTTGACCACTCACACAGTGCTTCGCACGCAACTCCATGAAAATTAAGTTCCCATTCCAATTTTTGCGAGACTTTCACCGCTAATTGGTTTAGATTGTGCCGCTTGCAGTAACGGAATAATAGTAGATCACGGTATGGTATCTGAGCAGAAAATTGCTGATGTCAGCTTCGAAAGCCTTCTTCGAATCTTCACTATCCCTGAAGGACCAGATTCAACTCTGACCCAAATAGAAGAAGGATTGTCCAAGAACTTAAACCAGTTTTTGCGCGAGCATATAGTGGCAGAAGAAAAGCCTTTACATGAAATTGAAAAGGACTTTTCTAGTGCTGTTATTCCAGAACAACCAGCGTTTGTTTCGGACCATACTGAACACCTTCTTGATACGCTTGTATCACACTCGGTACACACCTCTTCACCAAGTTTTATCGGTCATATGACCTCGGCCTTACCTTATTTCTTGATGCCGTTGTCTAAAATTATGATCGCGTTAAATCAGAACTTGGTAAAGATTGAAACCTCTAAGGCATTTACGCCTTTAGAACGCCAAGTTCTGGGCATGCTTCATAAACTGATTTATGGTGAGTCCGACTCTTTCTATAGTCGATGGATGCATAGTGCTAACCATTCTCTTGGTGCATTTTGCTCGGGAGGCACCATTGCCAATATCACTGCACTTTGGGTGGCACGCAACAACGCTTTGAAAGCGCAAGGTGATTTCCTTGGTGTGGAAAAAGAAGGGTTGTTTAAGGCAATGAAGCATTACGGTTATGAAGGTCTAGCCGTGCTTGTCTCTGAACGTGGGCATTATTCTCTGAAAAAAGCTGCAGATGTTCTTGGCATTGGTCAACAAGGTCTGGTCGCAGTTAAAACGGATAGTTCTAACCGAATCTGCCCTGAAGATCTAAAAGCCAAATTTGCTCAGCTCAAAGAAGACAAAATCAAACCTTTTGCGGTCATTGGCGTTGCTGGAACAACCGAAACTGGTAACGTTGATCCATTAAGAGAAATCGCTCAAATCTGCCAACAAGAATCTTGTCACTTTCACGTTGATGCGGCATGGGGAGGCGCTACTTTGATGTCGGCTAAATATCGCTCTCTACTAGATGGTGTGGAACTGGCGGATTCAGTGACAATTGATGCGCATAAGCAGCTTTATATCCCTATGGGTGCTGGTATGGTGTTGTTCAAGCAACCTGATGCCATGAAGAGCATCGAACACCACGCTCAGTATATTTTGCGCAAAGGGTCGAAAGACTTGGGCAGTCACACACTAGAAGGCTCACGCTCAGGCATGGCAATGCTCGTGTATGCCGCAATGCATATAATTAGTCGTCCTGGTTATGAGTTGCTGATTAATCAAAGCATAGAAAAAGCTCGTTACTTTGCTGACCTCATTAAACAACAAGACGATTTCGAGCTCGTAAGTGAACCAGAATTGTGTCTCCTGACCTATCGCTACGTTCCAAAATATGTTCATGATGCGCTGACTATTGCTTCAACCGAGCAGACAACCGAGATCCATAACTTGCTAAATGAACTGACCAAAGTCATTCAGAAAAAACAGCGAGAAACCGGACTCTCCTTCGTATCTCGCACACAACTCAATCCAATTCAATGGGCACTACGCGACACTATTGTGTTTAGGGTCGTTTTAGCCAATCCTTTAACTACAAAGGATGTATTGAGTTCAGTGCTTGAAGAACAAAGAGATATTGCTACGACAGCGCCTAGCTTAATGGCAAGACTTGAGCAAGTCTCTCACGAGATCCTTCAAACAAAAGACTAGACGTGAAATCAATTTCATTCTCGCAGTTATGAAAATTTCTTTCTGTTTTGTGGGAGTAATACGGTAAAAACGAGCTAGAAACTGGCGATTTCTGGCTGTTTTTTCTTCAATTGTTTTTTTCTTCCATTTTTTTGTTTGATGCCTGTCATATTCTAAAGATTTCATGTGAGCTTTTATTACAGCTCGTATGCTGCTTCGTTTATACTGAGGACATGGAGTTGGCGTATTTCTAACGTACTATAAGAACTCAATGTTAGATTGAGATTTGCGAAATTACCTTTTGCTCTTCACTAATAGAATCGCCAGCAAGTTGTTCTCTTTACCCTGTGAACACTATGAATACACTAGAGAAAGTCCAAAAAAATTTAGAGAACTTCAGTAAATCTGAACGTAAGGTTGCTGAAGTTATTATGGCATCCCCCCAGACTGCCATACACTCGAGTATCGCGACACTCGCTAAGATGGCGGATGTTAGTGAGCCAACTGTTAACCGCTTCTGCCGTCGTTTAGACACCAAAGGTTTCCCAGACTTTAAACTGCACCTCGCACAAAGTTTGGCGAATGGTACACCTTATGTGAATCGTAACGTCGAAGAAGACGACGGCCCAGATGCCTATACTCACAAGATTTTTGAGTCGACAATGGCATGCTTGGACGTTGCTAAAAACAGCCTAGATCCGATGCAAATCAACCGTGCGGTTGACTTGCTGACTCAAGCAAAGCGAATCTCTTTCTTTGGTCTAGGTGCTTCCTCATCGGTTGCTCGAGATGCTCAAAACAAGTTTATCCGTTTCAACATTCCTATCTCTTGTTACGAAGACGTAGTAATGCAACGTATGAGCTGCATCAACTGTTCTGACAACGATGTTATCGTACTGATTTCTCATACAGGTCGTACTAAGAGCCAAGTTGAAATTGCTCACCTTGCAAGAGAGAACGGTGCAACGGTTATCGCCGTTACCGCAAAAGACTCGCCGTTAGATAAGGCCAGTTCATTATCTATCACTGTCGACGTACCAGAAGACACTGACGTTTACATGCCGATGGCTAGCCGTGTCGTACAGATGACCATCATCGATGTCTTAGCTACAGGCTTTACATTGCGTCGTGGCTCTGGCTTCAGAGACAATCTAAAGCGCGTGAAAGAAGCATTAAAGGATTCTCGCTACAACAAAATGCCTAATTACTAGTAATAGAAAATTTGTTAAAAAAAGAGGCCAATGGCCTCTTTTTTATTGCTCGTTAATCTGTTTCAACGGGATTATTGCGAATTTCTACTTGGTTTGCGTCTTCATGGGTTGGCGGATGTCCATCGCACTGGCATTGACACACTTGATTCAGGATAAAAATAAGTCTGTCTTCGGTTAATGGTATAGGGTTACCTTTAATAGCTACAGACTTCATCGCATCAGCAGCGACCTGCTCGAAAGACGTATTACAAACGCCAAACTCGGACAATTGTGGCAGCTCAAGCCTTTCGAGAATCATATTCACCCATAACACGCTGTCTTCAATACTGGCATTGGTTCGTCCAGTAAGAATTTGAGCCATATTTCGGTATCGATTCAACACGTCACTGCGCCCTGCCCTTTTCGCTGCTTTAATGTTTTCAGTCATAACATGTGGAGCAAGTCGCGCGGTAATCACGCTATGCGGCGCGGTGATTTTTCCACCAAGCGCTGAGGCAAGACCATGAGCGGCCCCCAATTTAGCATTAGTTATCGCCATCCCACCGAGCATAGCGGCAAAGGACAGATCCGCACGTGATTTGGGATTATCTTGTTTGCAACCCGAAATAATGGAATAACTAAGGCGTCTCAAACCTTCTTCACATACCATATCGGTCAATGGATTGGGTTCACCACAAACGTACGCTTCCATCAAGTGAGTAAACGCATCCATTGCGCCCCGACCCGAAGTGTAAGCATCGGTACCGTAGGTTAGAATAGGGTCGACAATCGCCACATCAGGCAACATATCCGGACTTCGTAGACTCACTTTGACCTTATCTTGCCCAGATTTAAGTACCGCATTCTTGGTCACTTCAGCTCCGGTACTGGCGGTTGTTGGAATCGCGATCATGGGAATAGGTTTGGTTTTTAATGGCACATTTCGACCTACAACTTCAACATAGTCGTACACATCACCCTGATTAGGAATGATCGCAGCCAGTGCCTTTCCCATATCTAAAACACTACCACCACCAATAGCAACCACCATGTCAGGCTTAAAACGCCTGCCCATGATTGCCGTTTCCTCGACCATGGTAATGTTAGGCTCACCACGAATGGCGACATGCTGATAACGCATGTTTTGGCTATGAAGGTAATGAATCACAGGGTCGGCTCTTTGACGCTCCTGCCCTGTCACCAGCAACACACTGTATCCAAATTGATTGATGATTGAGAGGGAAGATTGAAGCGCGCCCTCTCCGAAGATAATACGACTAGACGTCATGAACTGAAACATACCAATATCCTTTAGGTATACCATGCGACTCACTAATCAAACCATTGCCTATGAAACTAGCAATACAAATACTCTAGGTGTGAGTCTTATTGGTAGTGCAAACATAGAAAAGAAAAGCTTCGATAAGCATGCAGTTTCCTTTGCTGCAAAAACTTGATTTAAACCAAGCTACTTAGTTTTTGCTCTATTTTATATCGACAACTTTGCCATAAATCACACTCCGTTATGTTCAACTTTGCATCTAACTGAGTAAATTGTGCTCTGATAGTTTTCACCTATTAGAGCAAGTGGGATTTGCCACTTTATTTCCTTTTCATCTTGAGGCATAGTGGTTTCCAACAATATGCAAGAGCTGAGACTTGGTCTCTTTAGATGCTCAGAAAAAGTTTAATCTTCAAGGAGAAAGTCAATGTTCGTAGTGATTTTTGGTCGCCCAGGTTGTCCATTCTGTGTTCGTGCAAAAGAGCACGCTGAAAAGCTAAAAGAAAAACGTGACGATTTTAACTACCGTTACGTTGATATCCATGCAGAAGGTATCTCAAAAGCAGATTTAGAGAAAACTGTAGGTAAACCTGTTGAAACAGTACCTCAAATCTTCATTGACCAAGAGCACATTGGCGGCTGTACTGAATTCGAAGCCTACGCTAAAGAAAATCTTGGCCTTTTTGACGAATAATCGTCTGCACTATCAATAGTATAGTTGAAAAAAGAGTCTCAATAGCCAGCTGATATCAGCTGGCTTTTTTATTTGCGAGCTGCATCCGTTTTCATCAAGACTGTCATCGAATGTCAGGCTTTGTCTGGATTAGGATAGAAATACGTAATCTAATAGTAAAACATAAAAAAAATCACTTATCTTTTTGATTATTTCGGCTACAATCGCCACACTTTATTAATCTCAACTTAAGCCTCTTCGAGCAGCTACATACAGTGAATATCGACGTAGTAAATTTGCTAGATCAAAACCCGATTCTTCTCATCTTTGTCGCCTTAGCGATTGGCCTTGCTTTTGGCAAAATTCGCTTTGGTAATCTTCAACTCGGCAACTCTATTGGTGTTTTAATTGCCTCTCTCGTCATGGGACATTTAGGTTTCAGTTTTAATGCAGAAGCCCTGACCATCGGCTTTATGCTGTTTATCTACTGTGTGGGTATTGAAGCTGGTCCAAACTTCTTTGGCATCTTTTTCCGTGACGGAAAACATTATCTGATTCTCAGTCTTGTGGTGTTGGTCACCGCACTGACAGTGACCTACTTTGCTAGCCACTACTTAGGACTTGATTACGGTCTTTCCGCAGGTGTGATGGCCGGAGCCTTAACCGCAACACCAGTACTAGTAGGTGCTCAAGACGCCTTGAATTCAGGACTTGCGACGATTCCGCGTGGAATGGACTTCTCTTTGGTTATAGAGAATCTTTCTGTAGGTTATGCAATGGCTTATCTGATCGGCCTTATCAGTATGATCATGCTTGCCAAGTTACTACCTAAATTGCAAAAACAAAACCTGCACGACTCTGCTCAACAGATCGCGCAAGAACGGGGGTTAGGCGGTTCAGGCCAGAGAAAAGTCTATCTACCTATTATTCGTGCTTACCGTGTCGGACAAGAGCTTATCGACTGGACGGACGGGAAAAACTTGCGTGAGTTGGGTATTTATCGCCAAACTGGCTGCTATATAGAGCGAATTCGCCGTAACGGTATCTTGGCTCACCCAGATGGCGATGCTATTTTGCAAGAAGGCGATGAAATTGCCTTAGTTGGCTTCCCAGATAGTCACGCTCGTCTAGACCCTAGCTTCCGCAACGGTAAAGAAGTATTCGACCGCAATTTGCTAGACCTACGAATCGTTGAAGAAGAGATCGTAGTAAAAAGTGACAACATTGCTGGAAAGAGCTTATCTAACCTAAATCTTTCCGAGTATGGCTGTTTCCTCAACCGAGTCGTTCGAGCGCAAATTGAAATGCCAATGGATGCCAATATCGTGCTCGCAAAAGGGGACATTCTTCAAGTTAGTGGTGAAAAGAGTCGTGTACATGGCCTTGCAGAGAAAATTGGTTTCATCTCGATCCACAGTCAAATGGCCGACCTGCTTGCGTTTTGTAGCTTCTTTATTCTCGGCATTATGTTTGGGTTGATTACCATGACCTTTGGACAAGTTTCGTTTGGTCTAGGTAACGCTGTAGGTCTTTTGCTTGCAGGGATCACGCTCGGTTTCTTAAGAGCCAACCACCCTACCTTTGGTTACGTTCCTCAGGGGGCCTTGAACATGGTCAAAGATCTCGGCTTGATGTTCTTTATGGTTGGTATTGGCTTGAGCGCGGGCGGTAAGATGTTTGAGCACTTAACTCAAGTCGGTCCTCAGGTCATAGCGATAGCTTTCTTAGTTAGCGTTGTACCTGTTGTTTTGGCTTACCTTGTTGGAGCGTACATTCTGAAAATGAACCGAGCGTTGTTGATAGGTGCGATTGTGGGTGCACGAACTTGCGCACCAGCTATGGATGTTGTTAATGAACACGCACGCTCAACTATACCGGCTCTTGGTTATGCGGGCACTTATGCTATTGCTAATATACTGATGACACTAGCAGGTACCATACTTATCATCTTGTCCTAGTCTTTTGTAACAAAAGCTCTAGGACAACGGTTCTATAGAAGCTGCTGTTTCTATTACAACAAACAGCAAAAAGGGGCGCATAAAGCGCCCCTTTTCATCATCAGCGAATGCCCCGATTATAGGTCGATAACATCAAACTCTACGAGTGGTGATACATCTGCATCGTAGTCCACACCGTCAACACCGAAACCAAACAGCTTCAAGAACTCTTCTTTGTACTCAACGTAGTCAGTTAGCTCTTTCAGATTTTCAGTTGTGATTTGTGGCCAAAGCTCTGCACAGTGCTTCTGGATGTCATCACGCAGTTCCCAGTCATCTAGACGTAGACGATTCTTTTCATCGACCTCTGCAGCGCTACCGTCGGCTTTGTAAAGACGCTGAGAGAACATACGGAAGATCTGCTCCATACAGCCCTCGTGGATACCCTCTTCACGCATCTTCTTAAATACCATTGCGATATAAAGAGGCATAACAGGAATTGCCGAGCTTGCTTGAGTCACAACAGACTTAAGAACCGCTACATTCGCACTACCACCCGTTTTAGCCAACTTGTCGTTAAGCTCAGTAGCTGCACGATCTAGGTCCATTTTTGCTTTACCTAATGCGCCTTCCCAATAGATAGGCCATGTCAGCTCAGTACCAATGTATGAGTACGCCACCGTCTTACATCCGTCTGCAAGTACGCCGGCATCTGATAGCGCGTTAACCCATAGCTCCCAATCTTGGCCGCCCATTACAGTAACAGTATCTTCAATCTCCTGTTCTGTCGCAGGCTCAACACTTGCTTCAATGATACTATCTGAGTTTGTGTCTACCGCTGTAGAAGTGTAAGTCTCACCAATTGGTTTTAGCGATGAACGAATTAGCTCACCCGTTTCTGGAAGCTTACGTACTGGAGAAGCCAATGAGTAAACCACCATGTCGATTTGACCAAGATCTTCTTTGATTAAATCAATAACTTTTTGTTTTGCTTCATTAGAGAAAGCATCACCGTTGATGCTCTTCGAGTACAAGCCTTCTTCTTTTGCTAGCTTGTCAAAAGCAGCAGAGTTATAGAAACCTGCTGTACCAGGCTTACGCTCTGTGCCTGGTTTTTCGAAAAATACGCCGATTGTCGCCGCACCACCACCGAATGCCGCAGCGATACGAGAAGACAGGCCATAACCACTAGAAGAACCAACAACAAGTACACGCTTTGGCGCGTTTGCAATTGGGCCTTGAGCTTTGGTATAAGCGATTTGTTCTTTTACGTTTGCTTCACAACCTACTGGGTGAGTAGTGGTACAAATAAATCCACGAATTCTTGGTTTGATGATCATATTCAGTTCCTCAAAAAATCCCTAGTAGGATAAGAGTTTCAATCCCAGTTCGCATCTTATTTCTGTCAATTTCCTTGAATTTTCTAAGTGGTTGGAGCACTTTCGGCGCCTAATCCTCGATTTCTAAAAAAAAAGCGCCCTATAAAAAGGCGCTTTTTGCTGTTAACAAGAATAGTTTTTGTCCTAGTTAGGCAACACTATTCAACTTTGGCTTGGACTCTGAGTGCGTTCTTACTTCAGACATATCATGGCTAAAGTGGTCAACTTGAATCGCTTTGTAGCGAAGTGCATCCGCTTCACGAATTCTAGCTACTTCTTCTTCAGTCAGAACATTAGCTTCAATCGCTTGATTCAATCGCTCTTCCAACAGACCTTTCTTCGCTACTTTGCCTTCTTTCACACCAACAAATAGCTTTTTCTCTAGGTCACGAATGTTGTACATCGCGATAAAGGCGTTTTCCATAAGACCGACATTATCGTCCTCTTTAGGCCCGATGTAACATAGGTGAGTCAGGCGATCACGATGCGCACCCGGTACCATCATGCTTTTCGCGAGTTTCAACGCTAGGTTGTCAGATGGTTTCTCGAAATGGTTGCCAATTGGGAATAGCAGCCCTTTCAAAGTCACCCCAGCCCATCTTGCCGGGAAGTTACGATACGCCTCGTTCAGTGACTTCGCCGCATGGTAGAAACAGTGTTGAACCGAGTAATGAACGTAATCTAAATCTGCTTGTTGACGACCATCGTCTTCATATTTCTTCAAAGCTGCGGAAGCCATGAACAGGTAAGCAAGACCATCACCTAAACGTGCTGAGATCATCTCTTTACGTTTCAGATCACCGCCTAGTGTCAACATGGCAAAGTCTGCACTTACTGCTAGGGCTTTACTTAGTCGAGTTAGGTCTTTGTAGTAACGTTTCGTTGGACCACTCATATGAGCACCGACAAATGCCGAACCTGTTAATGCTGCGGTAAAGGCACCCAAGGTGTTTTTAGTTGCATGGCCAACATGTTTGAACAATAACTTATCAAAGTCCTCAGCAGCCTGCTTCTCATCTGGGTTGGCTGCTGCCTCCATCTCTTTGAGGACATATGGATGACAACGTGTTGCGCCCTGACCAAAGATCATCAAGTTACGAGTGAGGATGTTCGCACCTTCTACTGTGATTGCTACCGGGATACCCAAATAGCTCGAAGCAAGGTAGTTCATAGGACCATCTTGGATGGCACGTCCAGCGTGAATATCCATAGAGTCATTGAGAATAGTACGTGCCATCTCAGTCATATGGTATTTGGCAATCGCGGTAACGATTCCTGGTTTTTCACCCATATCCAGCGAGGTAGTCGTTAACGTTCGAGTTGCTTCAAGTAGATAGGTTAGGCCACCAATACGGCCCATAGCTTCTGCTACACCCTCAAACTTACCGATAGACATACCAAACTGTTTACGAACATAAGCGTAAGCACCCGTTGTTCGTGTTGTTAGGTGTCCAATAGCGGTACCTAGTGCTGGAAGTGAGATACCTCGACCTGCGGACAGACATTCAACCAACATTCTCCATCCACGACCAGCATACTCTTGACCACCAATCAGCCAATCCATTGGGATAAATACATCTTTACCACGTGTCGGACCGTTCATGAATGCCAAATGCAATGGGTCATGACGCTCACCGATCTCAACACCTTTATGGTCTGCTGGAATCAGTGCACAAGTGATACCGATATCTTCTTTGTCACCCATAAGTTTGTCGGGATCGTGCAATTTGAAAGCGAGACCCAACACAGTCGCAACTGGTGCAAGCGTGATATAACGCTTATTCCAATTAAGGCGAATCCCTAATACTTCTTTGCCTTCATGCTCGCCATAACACACGATACCTTTATCTGGGATACCGCCAGCGTCAGAACCCGCTTCAGGGCCCGTCAATGCGAAACATGGGATATCAGTACCGTCAGCCAAGCGTGGCAACCAATAATCTTTCTGCTCTTGCGTTCCGTAGTGAGACAGAAGCTCACCCGGGCCTAGTGAGTTTGGAACCATCACGGATACGGCAGCACTAATACTGCGAGTCGCAATTTTAGTTACAATGGTAGAGTTCGCTAGTGGCGAGAACTCTCTACCGCCAAACTTTTTAGAGATAATGAGAGAAAAGAAACGCTCTTTACGCAAGTATTCCCATACTTCTTTCGGTAAATCGCGGTCTTCTTTCACGATTTTGTTGTCATCTAGCATCTCTAGCAGTGTTTCAAGCTCATTGTCCATAAAGGACTGCTCTTCTGCTGACAGCGTCGGCTTAGGGTACTGGTGCAGTGTTTTAAAGTTAGGCGTTCCAGAGAATAACTCTCCATCCCACCATACGCTCCCTGCTTCCATTGCTTCTTTCTCGGTTGCCGATAGTGGTGGCAATACCTTCTTAAACATTTTGAATGCAGGGTCACTTATCCATTTTCTTCTCAGAGAGCTCATGATACCTATCCTTTTGTTCAGATTATTTCTTGTTATTATTTGGGTTATTAGTTTGATTAAGGTTTTAGCTTGGTAGTCATTATTCCGCCGCTACACCTGCAGCGAGATAGGGAATTATTTGGTTGATGATTGCTTCTGCGTCTACTTCTTTATCAAAGGAACTCAAAGCAATTTCTGATAATGCTTGACTCGATGCCATAGTGAATACGCATGTACCCAGTGTTAGGTGCAAACGCCAAAACAGGGTTTCTGCATCTAACTTTGGATTCGCTTTCATCACAGATTGAGTGAACATCGCTAGCGCTTCGGTGTACCGAGTAGTGATAAACCAGCGCAAGTGGCCTTGAACATCAGTATAGCCACGTCCAACTAGCGACATGAATCTGCTCGCTCCTCCCGGCTTCACTTGGTTCAAGCTAAGCAAAGGTGACTTCAGCGCACCAAATACATCGGCCATTGTGTAGTGCTCACGCTCATTCAGTTCGTAGAGCGCCGCTTCTACAGCCGGCATAAACGCTTCTAGATAACGATTAAGTACTGCTCGAACCAGAGTTTTTTTATCGCCAAAATGATAGTTCACGGAGGCTAAATTCACGTTAGCCTTGCTAGTGATAGTTCGTAGAGAGGTATCGTTGAATCCATGCTCAGCGAACAGTATCTCTGCGACATCGAGAATCTTATCCTTGGTAGTTACTCTATTGGTCATTTCAATCATCCGTATCAAACACATGTTTGAATATACTCTCGCAACAGCAAGATAACAAGTGATTAACATCAAACTTTTTAATAAATACGCAAGACTGGTCAGACAAGGTTTATAACCACCTGTTTTCATTAAACTTTGAAAATTTTCTAAAAAAAACGTGTTTTTTTAATGAACTAACTCATCGTTATCGGGTCTATTTAAGTGTTATCAACAATGACTTGTTTTACCGACATGACACTGATTTCCATTGTTATTGTTGATGACATATGCTGCTTTTTCTTATTAACTCCTATTTTTGTATCCGCCCAAACCAACATTGGTTTGGGCTTTTTTTATCCGTTTTTCAAACATAAAAAAACCCAGCCTAAGCTGGGTTTGTGTAATCATAGTTTCTGGCAGTTAGTATTGAACCTTAGGCTCTGGTGCCTCCTCCTTCGGAAGCGAGAAGTTAAGCAGCATATATCCAAGAACAGCTGCTGTTGTTGAGCCCATCAAAATACCCAATCTAGCGTATGTATCGAACTCAGGACTCACCCCTGTAAACGCCAGAGATGAGATGAAAATCGACATCGTGAAGCCAATGCCACATAAGACAGACACCGCAAACACTTGCTTAAAGTCCACACCTTCAGGTAGTTTTGCTACACCAAGTTTCACAGCGAACCAACTAAAGCTGAAGATACCTAGTGGTTTACCTACCAACAGACCTAGCGCAATACCTAGTGGTAACATCGACGTTAGGCCCGACATTGACACGCCTTCCAGCGAGATACCAGCATTGGCAAATGCGAAGATAGGTAAAATTAAGAATGCGACGTACGGATGAAGCGCATGTTCTATATGTTTCAGCGGTGACTTTTCACCTTCATTACCTTTAAGGGGAATAGCAAAGCCTAATACCACACCAGCCAAGGTTGCGTGTACCCCAGAGGCCAATACGCTCACCCAGAGCACCGCACCAACCAAGAGGTAGACGGGTATACTTGTCACCTTCTTCGCGTTCAACATGAACAAAACGGCAGTCATGATAAAGCCAATAGTTAACGCCAACGTAGACAGATCGCTGCTGTAAAACAACGCAATAATAACGATAACGCCTAAATCGTCAATGATAGCAAGTGCGAGTAGGAATACTTTTAAGGCTACAGGGACACGCTTACCGAGCAACGCCATAATACCTAAAGCAAACGCGATATCCGTTGCTGCTGGGATCGCCCAGCCACTCATCGCTTCAGGATCGCCCATGTTGAACAGTACATAAATAAGTGCCGGAGCCAGCATGCCGCCGACCGCTGCAATTGCAGGGAAGATAGCAGTCTCTTTAGACTTCAATGCACCTTCGAGTAGCTCACGTTTTACTTCCAAACCGATCAGGAAGAAGAAGATCGCCATCAAACCATCGTTGATCCAGTGTGAGATAGACAGACCAAACACGTAGGTATGAAGCACGCCTTGATACATTTCATTTAATGGAGAGTTTGCGACGAACATAGCAATCGCAGCAGCGATAACGAGGATGATACCTCCAGCTGACTCCATCTTGAAAAAATTACGAATGACGTCATTCATGTTGTAAAGCCCTTAATAGTTATTCATCTTGTCAGAATGTTAAAAATTGTATATCTAGTTAATTTTCAGAAAAAATCGATTCTACGGAGTTTATACTAAGGAATTTCCGAAGTATAAAACTAAACCGTTCGAGATATCCTCACAAGTAATGGCCATGTTAGATAGAAGTATAGTGCATAGATGAGCAGCTAGTCATTGATAAATTCAATCACTTAGCTGTAGTCAATATCATTTGAGAGTTGAAGGCTGAAGAGAATCAGTAACAGATTGTTACTTGTAACTATATAACAACAAAAAGGTTTTTCTTACCTAATAACCACTAAGTTGCATAAAGCCAATAGCAGAATCTGAACCTTTAGCCGTAACCGACCCCTGCCATTGTGGTACGACGAAATTCACCCAATTTTCTCGCTTACGAGCATTAATAACCAAGTCGATATTTTGACTGGAAATTTGTAAGTTCCAAGATAGAGGCACACGAGTTCCTGACGCAAATTCCGTATAGCTGAGCGCCTTAAGTATGATATCCTCCGATGGGATATTAATGATGTTACCATTAATATCAATCAAAGAAGCTGTGGTATAGGGCATATTGTCTTTGTAACGATATTGGCTCACTTGTAGCGCTTCAGTATCGCTCAGCCAAAGAAGAAAGTTATCTTCGCCGACATAATTAGCACCAACAAGCTCACTACCCCACTCTTTACTTAGCCACGCACGGCCAGTCACTTTCAACGTCTTACCATCTGGTAGGGTCAACTCTCCTATTGATGCAACAAATGGCGATTCAAAGGTGTAAGATGCGCGAGGGAGTAGATCATGTTTAGCGTGGTAGCCATTTTCACCAATTAGAGCATATGGGCCGGTTTGTTTTAACTTAAGATTCACACTAAATTTATCGCTGGATAAACGTAGATTCCCAGGCAGTGGCTGATTAGACAGAGAACGCCAAGACCACTCATCAATCCAAACTCGAAATGGACGGCTAAGACCTCCCGCCTGACCAATACCACCGCGAGCGATGCGCTGATCGGTAAACATTCCTAAATGGCTATTCATCACTAAATTTGCGATGTAGATTTGTGGATCTTGCCAACCCGTTGCAATACGGTCATCACTGGCATAGCGAAAAAAGCGCCATCTTAGCCAGTATGCCTGACCAGATTCGTCTTTAAGTTGCACCACCATCTGCCACCATTCATGTTGGAACTCAGGATGGAAACGGAAGTCTCTTGGTAGTTCAACGTCTCGGTCGGGTAAAACAGGTTCAAATACTTTACGACCTGGAGAACCAAATACGGTATTGATATAGCTCGCTTTAGTCACACTAGGCTTTGACTCGCGTGATTCCGTTAGCCAAATTGAAGTGCTGGCGATCACCACCACCAGCAAGCATGAGAAAATAAGCTTCTGCATACGATTCATCTATAACGCATCCCTTAACGAATGAATCGGTGTATTACGTATCAACTTCAGCACTGGTAGCGCTCCTGCAACTACCAAGGCCAACAGGGACCACAAACATGTGGTGAGATACTGCCATGGGACAATCTGCAGTTGTAAAGACCAACCGAACGATTGCTTGATCACAATATCCACGATCAGTTGCGCTAGTGCAATGCCGAGTGGCATAGCAATAATGGCAGAGATAAGCCCAAACACCAGCAACTGTAACCCCCCCATTAACACCAGCTCTTTTGCGGAAATACCCAAACAGCGCAGCAATGAGGTATGACGTTGTCTAGAGATCTCCCCTGCTATTGTTGCAAAGAAGATACCAAATACAGCAATCACCAAGGTGATATTGCCCAAGGTGTCAGCAATCGCAAAAGTACGGTCAAAGGTTGTCATCGCTTTAGCGTGAATAGACGTGTTGTCGTAAATCCGTTCACTGTTTAACCTAAATGTCGATTGCAGGCGTCTTTCAACAAACAGCGATTGCGACTTATCATTAAGCACCGCGCCTAACGCCACATCACCAGATCCCTCTAAGTTAGCTAACCAACGATTCTGCGATAGCAATACCTGATGATACGGGTTTCCGTAATCATAGTAGACACCAATCACGTGCCAGTTCCCACCTAATGGTGGCCCTAAATCGACGTAATCGCCCGGACGAATATCTAACTTAAGCGCCATAGATTCGCTGATCATGACACTGCGAGAGTGGTGAAGGTTATACCAATAGTTAGGCACGGCAATTTTAACGGTCAACGCGTCGCGCTCACCTTCTGAGTCACCCGAACTTACCACTTGCATCATGCCATGCTCTGTAGGTATCTCTTCTTCCCAACGCCACCAAACGCGATCAACCTCGGGCTGAGCTTCCAACCATTTACTCATGCGAACCGCATTATTGTTGGTTGGATAGACGTAAATATCTGCCGCTAGCCTTTGGGTTAACCATCGGTCAGTGGTATCTCTAAAGCTGCCGACCATGGTCTCAACCCCCATATTAGCAGCCATAGCTAACATGAAGGCCATATTGGCAACACCGCGATAGCTCATACTGGCTGCCGCGTCAGCAAAGAACCAACGGACTTTCACCCAGCGGAGAGAGTACGAGAATAACGTGAAGATTTTCCATGTGATAAACGGCGTAATCAATGCGACACTTAGCAACATCAAAACAATGATGGCATAACCTGAGTTCTGCGACTTAGGCGCTTGATAAATTGCGACTGCAGCCACACAAAATCCGCACGCTACAAACGCTTGCCATGTAAACTCTGCCCCGGTAAATCGCATTAACGATAGACGAGCAGAAAGTCGAATAGGTTGAGATTTCAAAAGTCGGACTAACGGCCAGCCACACGAGACCACAGCCCCAGTGAACGCTAATAAGAAGCTATAAAGGCTCCACTGCCAGCTCCACTCAATGCTCAAACCGATGTTCGCATCGTACAGATCATTCAAGCTCTGTGAGACCGCTGGAATCAATTGATTTGCCAATGCTAAGCCAAATAGGTTGCCACCGAGCCAGCTCAAGAATACTAAAGCGGCCAGTTCAAGACACAAGGCTTGAGTCAACTGCCACCCCGAGACGCCGACTTGGCGCAGACTACCAACCAAAGGCTGACGCTGAGCTAAAGACAACGACATTGCTTGGTAGAAGATAAAAAGGCCGACAACGAAGGACAGCATACTCATCGCAGATAAGTTGGTGTGGAATGCCTTAGTGAGAGATTCCAGTTCTGATTGTGAGCTGCGTGATAACGTCATACCATTTGGAATCATCTTACGAAGATTCTCAAGTTTGGCTGCACTCATCTCACCACAAGCAATTACAGACAACCCAGACGATTTTTTCATCGCACGGACTAAAGACATATCCGCTAAGATACGCGTTCCGCGAATGCCTTTCTTCGAATCAATCTTGATAGGGCCTAACTGAATTCCATTATTGAGCGTCAACGTATCGCCATTTTGCCAGCCTTTAAGCTCGGCAAGATCATGACTCACAATAATTGTCGTTGGGACTTTTATCATATCTTGCGATGCGATATCGCCAATGGTGACGACATTACGCAGCTGCAATAAAGAAATTGGATCTACGCCAACTAAGTTAAGCTCTAAACCATCAGCTGTGGTTACTTTTTGAATGTCAAAAGGCACACATTGCTTGAACCCTTCGCGGCGCAGTTGGATATAGAAGCCCTGCGGAATTTTGGTTTCTGCGTGCTTAGGGCGAATGCGGTATGGAACGGGATTAGCGAAAAGTTTTTCACCGCTTGCGTAAGCCTGTTTAGCGTGGTGGTTTATAGCCGTAACGCCAACTAATAGCGATACACCAAGCGTTAAACCAAGCCAGACGAGAAGAATTTGTAACGGGTGGCGACGATAATGGCCAAGTAGTGCTTTAACTACGGGCCATAACATGAAGTTGCCCCCCTTGAAGGCGGATAGAACCGTCCATGTGAGAGGCGACTTTTTCACTATGGGTGACAACAAGCAAGGTGCACTCTAGATGTCGTGTCAGTGAAGTAAGAAGTCGCATTACCGCTTCAGCGTTACGCTCATCCAAGCTACCCGTTGGCTCATCGGCTAGCAGAATTTTGGGCTCCATATAGAGTGCACGGGCGATAGCCGCACGTTGCTGTTGTCCCCCAGACAGTTCTTCTGGATAACGACCAAGCAACGCCATTAAATCTAAAGCGGATAAAATCTGACGCCAAAGCCCTCGATCTTCTGGCAGTCCTTTAATCTGTCTGCAGAATCGAATGTTGTCGGCAATATTAAGAGTTGGTAGCAAATTGAACTGCTGAAAGATATGACCAATATTATTTCTTCGATAAGCCGTTCTAAGACTTTCTTTTGCATCATGCATAGCAAAATCGGGGTACCAGATTTCCCCAGAATCTACCTTATCGATGCCAGCGATTAAGTTCAGAAGTGTACTCTTACCTGAGCCACTTTCACCCATCAATGCCAGTTGTTCACCTTGCGACAGCGTTAGCTCTGCACTTTGCAATACAGGATGGAATTCTCCACCGTCAATATAGCCTTTACAAAGGTCTGACAACTTAAGCATTCAATCTCTTCAATCACTGGTAAATTTGGAGTGTGAATCTACACTAAATTTGCAGTTCTAGGAAGCAAATTTGGCCATAAAGCCCCTACATTGAGTCGGTTTAGCTCAATTTCGATTCAAGATATCGTTTTTTAAAAGAATTGGAATTTGGAACATATACGCGTGAAAACATCATAATCAGCCATCATGTATTGTAAACAAATGAAGATAAACTAGAAAAATGTGTTAAATTTTATAGAGATAACAATTAAGAGAGATAACGGAATATGAAGCGCGTATTGGTATTGGGGGCGTCGGGTTATGTCGGTTCTCAGCTCATTCCTATCCTACTAGCTCAAGGATACGAAGTAACAGCTGCGGCTCGTCAAATAGACTACTTAAAAAGCCGCGTTGTCCCCCACTCGATGCTTAAGTTTGAATATCTTGACCTCGCTAATCGAGACGCCACAATGGCACTCATTCCTAAGTTCGATATCGTTTATTTCTTAGTACACGGTATGGCTCATGGCCATGACTTTTTGGACTATGAGCTTTCTCTTGCTCAAAACTTCAAGGATGCACTCGATATCAGTCATGTTGAACACGTCATCTATCTCAGCGCAATACAACCTCAAACTGGTAATTCCGAGCATCTCGCAGCAAGAAAAGCAACCGGCAAGCTTCTTCGTACTAGTAAAGTGCCGATTACCGAACTGCGTGCAGGTGTTATTATCGGCCCCGGTTCTGCCGCCTACGAAATCATGAGAGATTTCGTCTATAATCTACCTATCTTAATCGCCCCCAAATGGGTGGACTCCAAAGCTAACCCTATCGCTTTGCAAAACCTCAATCATTACCTAATCGAACTGGCTAAAGAGACATCACCCGAGTCGATTATTTATGAGGTTGGTGGCCCCGACACCTTGTCCTACCGCGAGCAGTTCGCCGTTATTTGCAGCAAAATAAACAAACCACTGCGACTCTGGTCAACGCGATTTCTCACACCTAAACTCGCCTCATACTGGCTCGGCGTTGTGACCTCGGTTCCTTCAAGCATTGGTAAAGCATTATTGGCGGGGCTAGAACATGACTTTATCGCCGATTCTCACGCAATCAGAACTTGTTACCCACAAGATATGGTTTCCTACTCCGATTCAGTATCAGAGACCATAGAAAAAGAAGGCATCTTTATTCGTAGCAATGTTTGGGGCTACGACCCGGCGGCATTAACACGTTGGCAAGCAGGATTTGGCTATTACCCAAAGAAGACTGGAGCCAGCTATTTCACTGATAAATCCACCGAGCAGCTTTGGGAGGTCGTCAAACAAATAGGCAGTCCGAAAGAAGGCTACTTCTTTGCTAATGCACTATGGCGCACTCGAGAATGGTTAGATGTACTGTTTGGTGCAGGAAGACCAATAAGGCGCTCGCCAGAAGGACCAGAACTAAAAGTGGGTGACTTTATCGATTCATGGAAAGTCATTCGATGCGACAAGCCACATTTTCTGTCACTACTATTTGGAATGAAAGGCCCTGGATTGGGGCGACTAGAATTCACCATTACTGATCATGGCGACAAAAGAGAAATCAACGTGACTGCGTGGTGGCACCCGCAAGGATTCAAAGGGCTGCTTTATTGGTTTGCAATGATGCCTGCACACTTATTCATTTTTAAAGGAATGGTAAGGGCGATCTGCCGCAAAGCCTAGTCGTTACAAATAACTTCAACCTCTATGCTTTGCGACAATAATGCTCTAAGACAAATTGTGTTCTAAGACAACTATACTCTAATACCATTAAGCTTTAACTTAAGCTTTAAATGACAGTGGGATTTCAGCCAGCTGTGTCCCTTTGTTCATTGGATAAATCAGATATTCGCCGTGATACTTCACTTTCGATTTATAATCAGTGCGTTTGTGGAGCATAAAACCAGCCTCGTAGGCTTTAGTCACAAACTCCGCATGATTACCACGTACAAACCAACTCATCGGCTTCACCAGGTTTTCTGCATCAAAACAGTCATCACATTGATTCGCGCATAGCGCAAACGAGTTATGACCATCGGTGAAGAATTGAACTTTACTTCCATCAGTCAGAATCTCTGAGGTGCAGACACCCCAACCCGCCGCTTCCATATCTTCAATGAACTGCTCGATTTTTGCATCAGTTACTGGTTGTACGTCACCAGAAAAAAACTCAGCATAATAAGCAGAAATGCGCTTAAACAAAGGTTCAAGCATTGAATCATTACCCTTGGAACGCCCAGATTTCTGCCATTGAATTAGGTTAGCACTGGTCGTTTTCCCAAAACGCTGAGTTTTTATCGCTTTTGTTACCCATCGAACAAGAAAGTGATTGTTAGTCACTGGAGAATTAATCAATTTGCCTGAAGCATGCTCATTCGCCAATTCTTCAAGTGCACTGTTTACGACTTTTTGTATCTCTGAATAGTAGTCAGACATTATGCTTTTTTCCCAAACGTCCAATATAAGGCGGCGGATAATACCGAACAAATAGCCATTAATGCAATCATAGGCCAAACTGTTCCACCCGGAAGCATTGCCACAATCGCCCCAATGACTGAGCCAGTGCCAAATCGCAATGTTCCTGCCAGTGAAGAAGCCGTGCCGGCCATCGTTGGATAACCGCTTAACAACAAGCCCATTGAATTACTGCCGATGGTCGACAACGTCCCAATAAATAGCATAACGAAAGGAACCGTACCCCAGATCCCAAGATCTAAAATACCACTCGCTAACAGTCCTAGACCTGCGAATAACTGAATACTTAGCCCAAAACGAAGCATGCCATGTAAGCCAACTTTCTTCACCATGCGGCCATTAATACTGGTCATGATGATCATTGTGACAATGTTCAGGCCAAACAGATATCCAAACTGATCTGGCGTTACACCATAGATATCAATATAGACAAACGAGCCCGCCGTGAGAAAGGCAAACATACCTGCGAACGAAAACGCCCCAGAGAACATCAGTCCCATCGCAACCGGATTCTTGCATAACCTCAGGTAATTTCTGATCGTGGTTCGAAAACGAAGTGGCTGTCTATTTTCTGGCGCTAAAGTCTCAGGAATTTTCCAAAGTACCGCTGCTATTACCACACCAGAAAATGCGGTCAGCACCCAAAATATCGAACGCCACCCAAACCAGACTGCCAAGTGGCCCCCTATCATAGGTGCCACTAACGGAGCTAAGGTAATGACCAAGGTGACAAAAGACATGGTACGTGCGAAATCTTCTTTATCGAACATGTCTCGAACTACAGCTTGGATAATGACCGCTGCCGCTGCACCCGCAAAGCCTTGGGCAGTACGAATATAGGTCAAAGATTCAATCGTCGTTGCGGTCGCTGATATCGCCGAAGCAACACCAAAAAAGAACACGCCAAACAGCAGGATCGGCCGGCGACCAAAACTATCAGCAAGAGGACCATGTAAAAGTTGGCCGATAGCAAATCCGGCAGTGTATACCGTTAATGTAATCTGAACAGCACCGGCTGTTACCCCTAAATCTTGTGCGATAGTCGGCATCGCGGGCAAGTACATATCGATAGCAAGAGGCGTTAAAGCGCCTATGGCTCCGAGAACTAGGAAAAGAACCAAACCTAGTTGAGGTATGTCGGGCTGCGATACTGGTTTAGAACTCATATCGCTCCTAATGAAATCTTTATTTGTTTGCGATCCGTGCCAACAAATAAACAACCTAGACTCAATTTATCCCATTGAGTGATGTGAGATAGCGCAATAAAAGCGCGCTACCTTCGGGGTAACCGTAATATATGGAAGGTTCTCAGAATACGAGAGTAGTGATTCATTACGGGTATTACTTTTACTCTGGAGGAGTAGACGTTTTATCTATCAAAACAGTTTATTAGTATTACTTTTTCCAGACAGAGTCAATTTCTTCTTGAGTAAGATATCGATACTCTCCTGGCTCAAGCATTTCATCAAGAACGATGTCACCGACGCTTTCACGATGTAGACCTTCAACTTTATTACCTAGCGCCGCAAACATACGCTTAACTTGGTGATATTTGCCTTCATGAATGGTCAATAACACTTCTTTATCATCAATAATTTCAAGTTGAGCTGGCAGAGTTGGCGCTTTCTCATTTCTTAGCTCAATGCCTTCTTCGAATGCCTTGATGTAATTATCTTGCACAGGGTCAGCCAACCATACACGATAAGTTTTTGCACATTTATGTTTTGGTGAGGTAATTCGATGAGACCATTGACCATCATCTGTAATCAACACCAGACCCGTCGTATCAACATCTAAGCGACCTGCAAAATGTAGGTTCTCCATTTTGACTTCATCGAGCAACACAAACGCAGTGTGGTTAAAGCCATCTTCATGAGAACAAACAAAGCCATCTGGTTTGAACAACATGATATAACGCGGCCCCTGCATGCGGACCTCTCTATCTTGCCATTCGACACTGTTATCTTCAGTGACTTTAAATGCACCGCTCTTTTGTACTACGCCATCAACGGTAACATCACCGGATTTAATGATTTTTGTTGCTTCTTTACGTGTTGCGCCTAAAGCGTCACACAAAAACTTATCTAAACGCATGAATACCTCGTTTTCATTTCGTGAGGTATTATAGAGCGGTTTTTTGAAATGTAGAGTAAAACTGAGCCGTATGTACACGCTTCGCCCCTACCAAGCCGATTCTGTTAAAGCCGTAATCCACTATTTTCGCAAAAACGATACCCCTGCGGTGATCGTATTGCCCACAGGAGCGGGAAAAAGCTTAGTTATTGCCGAACTTGCAAGGCTAGCGCGAGGTCGTGTTTTGGTTCTAGCGCACGTTAAAGAGCTCGTAGAACAAAATCACGCAAAATACGAAGGCTATGGACTCAAAGGCTCTATTTTCTCTGCCGGCTTAGGTAGAAAAGAGACATCCGAGCAAGTGGTGTTCGCCTCCGTTCAATCAGTAGTGAGAAATTTGGATGCATTTGCCAATCAATTTTCACTGCTTGTTATCGACGAATGTCACCGCGTACCAGAAACCAAAACATCAAGCTATCAAAAAGTGATCAGCCACCTATGCGAGATTAATCCAGGAATTAAGATCCTTGGTTTAACCGCAACCCCTTATCGTTTGGGGGTTGGTTGGATCTATCAATATCACACCAAAGGATTAGTTCGCAGCGACGAAGCTCGTTTCTTTAAAGATTGTATCTTCGAACTACCTATCCAATACTTGCTCGATGAAGGCTTTTTAACACCTGCGAAACTTATCGATGCTCCGGTCCTTAGTTACGACTTTTCGCAGCTCAAACCTACCAGTATGGGTAAATACAAAGAATCTGAAATGGATCTTGTTATTGAGCAATCAAAGCGTGCAACACCGCAAATTGTGGAGCAAATCAAACGCTATAGTGAAGACAAACAAGGTGTCATGATTTTCGCTGCGACGGTTCGTCACGCGCAAGAAATACTGTCACTGCTACCGAGTGAAAGCAGCCAAATTGTCATTGGTGATACTCCAACACCTGAACGCGACGCTATCATCAGTGATTTCAAAAATCGCAAGATCAAGTTCTTGGTTAACGTTTCGGTTTTAACTACTGGATTCGATGCTCCCCATGTTGATCTGATTGCGATTCTGCGCCCAACCGAATCCGTCAGTTTGTATCAGCAAATCGTCGGCCGCGGCTTACGATTGTCAGAGGGCAAGTCAGAGTGTCTCGTTCTAGACTATGCGGGCAACACGTACGATTTGTATCAACCTGAAGTCGGTAACCCTAAACCTGATTCAGATTCCGAAATCATCACCATCCCCTGCCCTGCGTGCGGGTTCAACAATGACTTCTGGGGCAAACTCGATGCCAATGGTTTTTTAATTGAGCACTTTGGTCGCAAATGTCAGGGTTATTTCACCGACGAAGAAACCGGTGAACGTGAACACTGCGACTATCGCTTTAGAGCCAAGTACTGCTCTGAGTGTGGCGCTGATAATGATATCGCCGCGCGAATCTGCCACGAATGCGACGCCACTTTGGTAGACCCAGATAAAAAACTCAAAGAGGCCCTTAACCTCAAAGATGCGCTCGTCTTCGAATGCACCGACATGAACCTTGTCGTTCATAAAGATGAAAAAGGTAAAAACAGTCTAAGAGTTAACTATATTGGAGAAAACGATACCCAAGTCAGTGAGTTTTGGTCATTAAATACTAAAAAGCAGAAAGAATCGTTTCTCGCTAAGTTTGTGCGCCCACATTTGGCCGACAAACATCGAGAATTTGATGCCACTTCGCCAACAAAAGTCGTGAACAATCAACATCGTTTCCGCTTACCCGCGTTTGTCATAGCCAGAAAAAGTGGTCGATTTTGGAAGATGAGAGACAAAGTTTTTGACGACGAACTGAACTAATCACTGTTCAGCTTTCATTCATGTTTACAAATGTATATTTTAACTATGTTGAAAATATTGGGTCTCCGCCATGCTAAATAAAACCAAACAGACAATATCCATCGTCTCGCTCTCCCTATTATTGGCAGTACCGCTTAGCGCCCATGCCGAATTTTTCTCAGACTCAAGCAAGCCAAGTGGTCACGACCTCGTGCAGGATGTGCAACCGGATGGTGCTCGCATTGAGTTTGAAGAGGACCAAGACGAGGTCTATGACGCTGTACAGCAAGGGCTTATCAAACCGTTTTCCGAGTTGTTTGCGACGGTAGAACGCGATCTCAATGGTCGAGTGATCAAAGTCGAACTAGAAGAAGACGACGATGAGTGGATTTACGAGCTAAAATTGCTTCATGAACAAGATGTTATTAAAGTCGAATATAACGCCACCACACTGGAGATGATGGAAATCAAAGGCCATAATCTTCAAAGAGTCATAAGAAAATAAAATAGAGAACAATAATGAAAATTCTTGTCGTGGAAGATGACCCAAGACTGGGTGAACAAATATTAGAAACTCTAGAAAGTGCAGGTTGGGTGCCAGAACTTGCCCAAGACGGCATCGATGCGCTTTACCGCGCTACGTCAGAAGAGTGGGATGCCATTGTTCTAGACTTAGGACTTCCTAAAATTGATGGTTTGACGGTACTTAAAGGCATTCGAGACGAGAACATTAATACACCTGTCGTCATTCTCAGCGCACGTGACACCTTAAGTCAACGTGTCGAAGGCCTTAATGCTGGTGCAGATGATTACCTGACCAAGCCATTTGAGATGATTGAACTTATTGCACGTATCCGAGCGCAGCTACGACGCGCTTCAGGTAACGCCTCCCCGTTGATGCAAGTCGGTGACTTAAGTCTAGACACACGAACTTCAAAAGTAATGTGGCAAGGTAACGCTGTAAGCTTAACCGCACTGGAATATAAGGTCGTTGCTTACTTTATGCATAATGCCGACAAAGTCATTTCTCGCACTGAGTTAGTCGAGCATATCTATAAACAAGACTTTGATAGAGACTCCAACACCATTGAAGTGTTTATCGGTAGAATCCGTAAAAAGATCGCTCCTAAAATCATCAAAACCGTACGTGGTTTAGGGTATCAACTTAATGCCTGATATTAGCGCGACTCGGCTCAAAACAGAGTTCAAGCGACTCAGTCTGAAAACGCGATTATTACTGGCAGCCACCTTGTGGTTGTCAGCCATGATGATCGCCGCCGGTATTCTCATTCCCGGTCTAGTCCGTGATTACCTTAGTCAAGACTTAGAAACTAAGCTTGGACTGACTATGGATGAAATCGCCGCTAATCTAGAAGTGAATAAACAAGGACAACTGGTTCTACAAACTCGTCTTTCAGACCCACGCTTTAATCAGCCATACAGTGGTATGTACTGGAGCGTCGACAGTGGTTCAGACAAACTACGCTCTCGCTCCTTATGGGACCGCACCATTCGAATAAAGAATGAGAAACACAAAGCGACTTACTTCGGTGCCAAAGACGAGAAACTTATTGCCATAAAGCGAACAGTCTTCTTACCCGACATAAGTGACGGCGTCACAATAATTATTGGCCAAGATGAAGATCGTATCGATGACACCCTAAATTTGCTGACAGGCCAACTTTGGTTGATCCTAGGTGTTCTTTCCATTGGTATTCTGACTTTAGTGGTGGTTCAAGTCAGCTGGTCACTCAGACCTTTAGGGAAGATGCAGAAAGAACTGAAACTATTAAAAACGGGTGAGCAACAAACACTCGACGAACAATATCCAAAAGAAATTGCGCCACTCGTAAGCGACCTCAATGCCCTATTGTTCCACTATCAAGAGTTATTAGCGCGCGCACGTAATCACGCAGGTAACCTATCGCACGCACTCAAAACACCGCTCTCCGTGTTAAAGAATGAGTTACACCAACTTTCAGAGCAAGACCGACAGAGGCTGCAACCCTCGATAGAGCAAATTCAAGCACATATCGATTACCATTTGGGTCGAACTCGAATGGCAGGCGCAATGAATATTCTCTCAGTTAAGTCGTCACCGAGTGAACGCGTCGATGCTATTTCACTGGCTTTCGATAAGGTTTACGCTCAGCGCGATATCGCTTTGGTGAGCGAACTGGATACCGATCAATACGTCGCTGTAGAAAAAGCGGACCTCGACGAGATGCTTGGTAACCTGCTGGAAAATGCCTACAAATGGGGTAACAGCTTCATCCGCGTATATTCCGAACTGCTCGATAATCACGAGATCGCTATCATCGTCGAAGACGATGGTCCTGGTATCCCCCAAGAAAAGTTAAAGGAAGTGCTGAAACGTGGAGTTCGCCTTGATGAAACGACCCCCGGCACCGGTTTAGGGCTCAATATAGTCAATGAGATGGCGCATAGCTATCGAGGTGATTTAGCTTTGGAATCGAGCAAATTGGGCGGTTTACGAGCAGTCCTTAAACTGCAGCGTGCAAAAGAGTAAAAATTGTAACGTTATAAGCGATTTGCTATTGCTCAGCCTAGATTTGAATGTTAGTATCCGCGCTCGTTTTGAATGTATCGATTCGATACTTCGGAACGACTATAGTTTTGACTAGGTCGCTACGTCAAAACAGTTACTTTAATTTTACTATTTTGAGAGTAAATACTATGAAATTCGAAGCAGTAGTACGTACTGAACTAGGTAAGGGTGCGAGCCGCCGCCTACGTCACGCTGGCCAATTCCCAGCAATCGTTTACGGTGGTGAAGCAGCACCTGTTTCTATCGCTCTAAACCACGATGACGTGATCAACCAAATGGACAAGCCAGCATTCTACGAAGGCATCACTCTAGTGATCGACGGCGCAGAAGTTAAGGTTAAGCCACAAGACGTTCAACGTCACGCGTTCAAGCCAAAAGTTGAGCACATGGACTTCATCCGTATCTAATTCCCCACCAAGGAATTATTCGGATTAAATCCAAACCTTTTGCATAAAAAAGATTCTCGGCTTTACCAACCAAGAATTCTTGAAAAATTCGAAACCCCGATGCTACCAACATCGGGGTTTCAGCGTTTTTGAGAGTTTAAACAGACTCATATCAAAGCTGGTAGGTGCTCAGCAATCAAATTAACCATACCTTTAAGTGCTTTTTGCAACTCTACTTACGTAAACTATTTAGTGTTCTTGGAGACAATCGGTCGCAACCTTCTTCCTCCACCTTCAAGATGGGTTTCATATTTAAGTACAATAAACATCAATAAGAACGTTGAGATTAGATTATTACATTTAGATCAATACATTATACTCTAGAAAATTCTTTAGCACTTAATTGCAGCTTTTATCTACCTATGTCATTCAATAAGTTTGGTACCTCATTATTTATAGACTATCTTATATAAGAAATTAGATTGTTGAGAGGTGAAAATCATGTCAGATAAAATGCAAAAAACCAAACACTCTACCGAAGAAAAGATGCAGCATAAGTATGGCACTGAAACGGAACACAAACATAACAAAGATCATTTAGAGTTTCACGATAAAGAGAAGAGTCATCCTCATAACAAACATGGTGGTAGCAATGATGGCCATAAGCACTCTGTAAACCACCACCCAGATGGACACCATGACAAACATCATCATGACAAAAAACATGACCACAAACACTCCTCCAGAAACCACCACAAAACTGGAAGTGAAGAATAATATCATGATTTTCAAACAGTAAAATAGTCACATTTGAACTTTGATAGGAGAGAAAACTGTTCGAATAGTCGCTTATTATACTGCCTAACCAAATTAGTATTTAGTAGATTGCTTTTCTTCTGGCTTCAATGGACTAGTTATTATTAATAGTTATCTTTTAGCAGTTATATTTTTAGTAGACATTAGTACAAGTCATTTGAAAAGCATTCATCCTACTATATAGAAATTCTCAATCGCTAGAAAAATATAATATACTTCCTTCTCCTCATTAATAATGATTATTAAATCATGCACTTAATAACCAGATGCTGTGTTTTTTATCGCTAGATATTGGAAGTAATTTTATCAGCTTGGTTAATATAAGCTGCTTAACTTCTAATATATTCTTCCATTTTCTAAGAAGTTAAACTCATAGTCTGAGCGTGCTATCAAGTACCGTACACCCTTCACCTTCATTACAATTGACTAGATAGACTTTTTTCTTGCCACAACCTTTAACACCTATTTGATACTGCGGCCTTTCAAAGCGATAAGCTTCGATACGCTTCTCTGAAATCAAGGTTGTAGATACATCCTTACAGTCGAATTCGAACTCGGCTTTACGCTTGGATGCCGCCTCTGCTTCGGCTTGATATTCAGCTAGATAGTCTTGCGTAGACTCACAGGCTACCAATACAAACGAAGCTACTATTATAATTATAGATTTCATAGTTTATCTTCCTGTTACCCCTCAAACAACCAATTTTGCCAGCTCTGCATTCTCAAAATAACCTTTCTCACAACTGAAAACATTTCCCATTCCGGTGAATATACCGCAACATGTGCATCTGTCCCCGCAGGTATGGGCTGGCCTTTTAATAACTCGGGCTCGTTAAGTTCAACACGCACTAATACGCGACCTCCGACTCTGGCTAGCGGGTCATTCAACACTCCTGAAGGAGCGACAGCACCTTCCTTAGTAATATCCAAGACACTCATTACCTTAGCCTTGTACGCGTGACCAGGAATGGTTTTGAATGTCACTTCTGCTTCATAACCTTTTTTTATGTAGCGAGCAGGATTCTGCTTAAATGCAGCGAAGATTACTTTGTCTTCTTTGTGAACAAACGTTAAGTTACCTTGGAAAGGCACAACACGGCTTTTCATACCTGGTCTCAAGGCCACTTGAGTGACAAACCCATCTGTTGGCGCTCTTACCACTGTGCTATCAAGATTGAACTGAGCTTTATCCAAGGCTGCTTGATAAAGAGAGTTGTTGGCATTTTGCTCATCAACTTGAGCGTCTAGGACATCAAGCTGAATGTGATTTTGGTTTTGAACGGCCGTAAGTTCGTTCACTGTATCGGTAAATTTATCCACTTGTTGCTGAGCACTGAAATCTTTCTTAGCAAGCTTATTGAAACGTGCCAATTCCTTTTTATTGAAGTCGATACTTGCCTGTGTTTTGGCGATAGCTTGTTCAACATTCGACTTTGACAAAGACAGTTGCGTAATCTTAGCGCTCACTCCGAGCAACTGAGCCTTAACCTTATCCACTTCTGCTTGGAATGGAACCGGATCAATTTTATAGAGCGGTTCCCCTTTTTTTAGCGGAGTGTTGCCCTTTATATATACTTCTTTCACTATACCTGACACTTGAGAAGTTATAGGAGTTGTTATGCTGTAAACGCCTGCGACACGGGCGACAGGTTGATACATAGCCATATATAAGAAAATCCACCCAACCAAAAACATCCCGATAACGCCGGCTGTGGTGATAGTCCATTTGTTTTTAGGAACTTTAAACACGCGAAACACAATGACACATAGTGCGACATAACTGAGCGTAATAAGCGTTTCCATAGCTACTCCCTGTCTTTATCCTGCATTTGCTTTTCTAGTTGGTTAAGGCGAGCCAACAACGCGTCATATCCTTCTTGCTCACGCTGTCCCGCCCAGTTTTGTTTCACAGGGTCATACATCATGGCCCATACCCATAAAATAGGCCAAAGCACATGGAGGAAAAACAAACTTATCCACCCCGCTACATGAATAGCATCTTGATGGGGATGTTGACGCTTAACCGCTATTTCATAGGGGATGTCATGAACGACTATTAAGCCATAGATAAAAATCAAAATGACTATAAACAAAATCGCCAGTGACGCATAATCTAAAATCAAATTCATCATTACCTCAGTAGAATATTATTGGTTTTCATCGCTAATAGTCGTAATCTAACTGCACAGCAAAAAACTGATTATTTTGCTCATACCTGCCCTGAACACCAATTAAGTTTTTACTTTGTTCGATGTTTCTCGAACCATAGTCGTTATATTGATAAGCCACATTAACGGCAAGAGCTGCATTAATTTGATAATTCAAACCAACGCCAACATTGAAGATATCGTTAACAGGTAAATCAGGGTACAGTTTAGTATCGTCCGACTGTGGGTTAGTCGCGTAGCTCGTCCCAAAGTCTAGGCGATAACGTTCGTTTATGTGGTACCTTCCACCTAGAGCAAACGTGTAAACATTGTCAAACTCTCGATTATAGACGCCCTTTGGTATACCAGAGTCTACTTCCACATAAGTAACGTTATAATCACCCCAAAACTCCATTCCCACACTCCAAGCTAAATCGAACTTGGCGGTTAACTGATGAAACCCTGACAAATCAAGCTGAGCTGCATTGGGAATGTTCAAGCCCACGCTCCCCGAAGACCCATTAATACGAGTGTAATCTCCAGCTAAATCGTGTTTAATCTCTGAGCGATAAGCAAATCCGAATTGATCTTTCTCAGTAGGTTTAAATAAAAGCCCAGCATTAAATCCTGCATTCCAATCATCGGCGGAAATATTGATACGCTTGTTTAATACGTGCTCTTCTACCGTCATATATTCCACAGCTATACCAAGACCTACCGCCCATTGAGATGAAATTCGATAGGAAAATGAAGGATTCAGTTGCACAGACGTTAGGCTCACGTCGTTAAGCTGAGCACTCCCTTCCCAATTTGTTCCATAGTCCAACGATGCACCACCTGGGGCGGTAAGAGAAAATCCGATAGCTGTACCTTGTTGCAGTTGCTTAACAATGAAGAAATTACCATTGGGCATCACTGACCCTGAATCGGGAGCATTGCCAATCCCAGATTGTGAATAATAGTCCGCATCGTAAGCCATTACACCAAGAGAGGCGCTCAACGCATCTTTGCCTAATACGCTCATTCCTGCAGGGTTGGTATAAGCAATTGTCGCATTATCCGCAATCGCAGCACTCCCTGCTCCTGAGAGCGCCAAATTTCCATCACTTAATGCAGGGACGAGGATTACTGCTGATTTAGACGTCGCAGTTAAAACTAGTCCTGTCAGAGCCAAGCTAATTTGCTTCACCTTCATAAGCACATCCATATGAATCGTTGTAACTCTAAACTAGTAGAGATCTTCACGATCTCAACTCATAACTTCAATATCGTAGATATTTGCTCTACTTGGGCACTGTCCATGTCTTAGGAATAATATTATTGCTTAATATGATTAACACCCTAGCAGGGGTTTTACTCACTTGGCCACTCCTCAAAAGAGATGGAGGTAAATCAATTCAATATGGCATTTCAAATAACAATAAAAATTAAGTAGCCAGATTTTCACTAGCACCTATACTCACTTTGTCTATGATTTTATTTCAGTCAAAACGCAGCAAACAATTAGCAATGAGAGGTTTTACATGTATAAATCTAATCTTATGTACTTAACTTGTTTATCACTATCCTTATTATCAACAGCATGCACAACAGGGCAGTCTGCAGACGAGAAAACAATGGACTCATCTATGAGTTCGCTACAACAGGAAACATTAGTCGTCAACGACTTTGGTTATGAGATTCAAACAGGTGATGACATTAGAACGCAGTTTGATGCCTACCTAACGCCTGTATACAGAGAAACATACATTACCTCGGAACAAGCAAAAAAGATGAATCTAAAACCAGGCTATACATTTCATGTATATGATTTTCAATCCGTTGATAAGTTAGACAAAAAAATCGCTGACAAAGTAAAAAAAGACAAACCCATTTATTTTACGGTTGACTACTATAAAAATGTTGTCGGTGATGATGACCATACAGAATATAACGCAAAAGTGACATTTTATTAGAGCAGTTATTATTGCTAGAATTTATGCAACATTAGTTATAGGTATTTCTTTTTAGCCAATATTGAAGGTACCTATAACCTCTCTCAGATATATTCACCTACACTATTGTCATGTAAATGACGGATATCGTTGAGTGCTGTTCAATTTTGGATTGTTGACCCTAATTCAACATCTAAAACCCAGTCCCTACTTGAAAATAGATTGCATTGTCATCTCTACTGGTAGCAATATCAACCCCCGAATGCAAGCCATATCGCCTTGCTATCAGGTATCGAAAACCAACCCCGTAAGCATATTGAATTTCATCAGAAAAGAGCCCACTGGTTGATGATGCCGCCGCTCCCCCTCCTCCAAAGGTAAGTAACGACCAACGAGGTGTCATTTTCCAAGTTAACTGAGCCTCGACGCTTGCCGTGACATTGCCTTGATATCGATTACGAGGGATCCCTCTTAAATCAATGAATGGGTATGCTGGAGGCGGTAAGAAACGCTCATCAGTGAATACTTCATTAAACAGACCTTTAAACCCTAAATTAAAAGAATCTCCCAAAGGGAAGTAGTGTATTCCACTTGCGGCTAGAAGGTTGAAGTCATAATCACTACCCACTACGCCATTAAACATCGTATATTCAAGAGTATAGTCTCCCCCTTCTGTTGGATAAAGAAAAGCATTCTTTGTATCATAATCTAAAATCAATCCGAGCCCCGACACAAAAGGCGATGTATTGACCCATCGTTTAAGAATATCTGAGGCGCGATTTGGCTCACCCACTTTGAATGTGGGGCTGAAAAGCCGCTGCGCAGCACCAATGAATAAGGGAGAGTCACTGACTCTAAACTGCAATTTTTGCATCACACCATACCCCTGCATCTCCAATTCAACGCCTTGTGCGTTACTTTGAGAAAAAGGAGCATAAAAGTTCATATAGACATCCCCATAAAACAACGCGCCCTGGTAACGAATAGAGTCTTTCCCCCAAGTATGACGGTGAGCCAGCATGCCCGCTTTTGTTCCATTATCGGTAGCGATAGCGCCCACCAAGGTTATTGCAGGGGTCAACAGTTTAGCTCCACCATCAACCGATTTTAGCGCTAACGCTTTACGTTTTTCTTTGGCCTCTTCTGATTCATGAAGAAAAAGTCCTACGACACCACCGCCATAACCAACCGCAGGCTCAGTGATCAAAACAGGAACAGGAAGAAACCCATACGCGTTTTCTGCAAGATAGTCACCGACATCAAATTTTCCATCAATAGGATCGACGAAAGAGGCCGCCCATGTATAGGATGAAAAAGTACACACCATTACCACTATTAGTTTGTAAAAACGATATCGCATTGTCGAAAATCCTTTCGTTACGATTATGTTTAGAAACGAAGTGAGATAGCTAACTACTGCACCATCGTTACAGGTCTTAGCATCAAGTGGTGGATTAATTTAAATGCCTAAGAATGCAATCATGATAAGGACTGTTTTCATGCTTACAGAGCTCCACCCACCTCTGTGGCCAAAACACACGAGTCGTTTGATTAATCTCAATACACTCCATTGAGATGTTTTGAAACACTAAGCTAGCTCCAACCTCAAACGAGTCTTGACTATTTAAATAGCATCTTTGTTGCAATTGACCTGACTCAGCTAGCTGATAAACCCAGTTCTTTTCTCTAGGTAGATTAAATGCCTCAAAAAAGCCCCGATTCACCTCAAGCGTCGTCTTTTTTTCGAGTTCCGTCGCCTTTTGTTCATCAGGCACTGCGGAAGATAGACATGACCAAAGGGTCACTAACGCCACCACTATCGTGTTATAAATGTTCAAACGTTGGCGCTCCTAGCTATCTGGTTTAAACCAAATGAAATATTCGTTATTTGGATCTTGCTTCAATACCCAATTCATATACTCTAACCAGATATCGGGCTGTTTTTCATAAGCCGCCATTGTCGCAATATAAAAGGCCACTAATTTATCTTGCTCCAGTTTGGCCTGAGCGGCTCGTTCCTCTTTAACCGTTGGCACTAGGGTAAACAAATTAATCAATTCAGGCATAACTTCTGTAATAACAAGCTCATTTGTCCACTCGTCAAACTCCAATAATGGGTAGTCATCCGTAATTAGCGGTGTATCAGTGTGCACGAACTGTTCAAGTTCCTTTCGGCTTCCCACATAGGTCGCTAAAAGAGACTCGTAACTACTGACGCCCACCTCTAACAAAGAAGCTTCAATTTTAGGGTTAGAGGAGAAAAAGTTTGAGGCTTGATCAAAAGAGAGGGTTTGAGGTTCGTCGGAGCCAACCAACAACATTTCATGAACCTCAGTACTCCACAGCGTGACATATTTAAAGTTGTTAAGCATAGTTGCGACAATTGACCTTGACGCTTCAACACTTTGTGTAGCGATAGGCCACCACTGTGCCAACACTCCAGAGTCGGATAGACGCTTTTTCGCCAGTTTATAAAAATCATCTGAGTACAGGTTAGACACTCCCGATGCGGTGGGTGGTGGTGGCTCCAATGTAATGAGGTCGTATTCAGCGCCGCTCCGACTTAACTGGTGTCGCCCATCCCCAATAAACACATCGATGTCCGATGGCTGATTTGTTGCTAAGTAGTTTCCTTTGAACAAACGAGTCGCATCTTGGACTTCTGGCAACAATTCAAAAACGTGTCTTACTTCTAGGGACTCTATATTGGTTAATGCACCAGCGGTAATACCTGTCCCTAAGCCTATCACCAACGCTTTTCTTGGCGGCTGAGGTGCGACTAAGGCAGGGATGTAACTTTGAAGCCGCATGTACCGTAGTGAAGCCATGACATCGCCTGTATTCGATACACCTTGGATGTAAAGACGACGAAACTTGCGCTTTCCTTCACCCTGTTCAATCACGGCGACGGTGTTTCCTATCCCCTCTTCAAACCACAGGAGATTTCCACCTTCCTTCGCCACAAGCATTTCTGATAGACGATTCTTAGGAAGCACAACGGTGACAACAACAAGGAGTGCACATGTCGTCATAACTAATAAACGATGTTGAGAAAAATAGGTGGCACAAACCACCACCAATAGGATAAGCCCACTTAAGACTTTAACTGTATTTATCGCCCCAATTAAAGGCACCAACCAAAATCCAACCACAAAGGTCGCAATTACCCCCGCAATAGTATTGAAACCAAGTAATTCACCTGAAAAGCGTGCTTGTGACTGCTCATTTTGCTGAACTTTCAACGCTAGAACAAAAACACACCCAAAGAAAAAAGCGCCAAAAAACACAAAGAAAAACGCAATGAAGATAAATGATATGGCATTCGACGCCATTGCCTGTCCAACACTTTCAAAAACGAAGGATTTTAGTGACAATTGCGCCATCCATACTGACTCATTAATAAGTAAGTACGGGAGAATCGTGGCTATCATAGCGCTCAGCATCACAAATAGTAACGCAGCATAACTTTTCTCTGACGACAGTTTCAGTCGGTTAGCAGTGAAGTTTCCTGCCATTAAGCCCAATAGCAAAACACTCAATATCGTGGCATAAGCAAACGCGCGGGTGTTCATATATTGAACCACAGTTTGTATCCATATGATTTCCATTCCGATAGCAACAAACCCTGACGTCGCATAGAGTGCTATTAGTGTTTTTCTATACACAATATGCCCCTGCTTATCAGCAGAAGTATCTGCGACTGATGCACGCGTCTGAGTGATAAAGAAGTAGGAGGTCATTGCCAACATTAAGTTGACTGCAACAACAAGCCAAATGGAATGAATTATTCCAAACAATGGCATCAGTATGGTCGGGGCGCTAAGTGCACCAATGACGGCACCTAGGATGTTCATGCCATACAAAGTACCTGCAATCGTCTTCTTTAGCTCTATCTCTAACCAACGAATTAACAGTAAAAGCGTGCCGCCCATAAAAAAAGGTGGGACCGCCAACAGCAATGAATAAACCAGAAGTGCCTTATCACCCATTATGGCTTCAAGAGACAGGTAGGGGTCGATGCCCAAATACAACACACTACTTACAATTAGCGCGCTCAGAGCAACGCATGCCTCAAGGGAGGCATACGCAAGTGTTAAGTTCGTAATTCGATTGACATACCGAGAAAAGCACAAAGAACCAAGGCCGACCCCTAATAAGAAACCACCGATGACAATACTCGTGGCATACACATCAATTCCAATTACCAGTGCCAACTGCTTATACCAAAGGGTCTGAAAAGCTAAAGAGCAAAACCCTGATACCGCGGCAAATACACTACCCACTACTATTGGCTTCATACTAGAATCATCCTGATCACTTATTATCTGTTTGTTATTGTTATCTATTTTTAAGTTTAGAGCAGGTAAAGAAAAACGCCACCCGTTCTTTGGTTTTCACTCTCTGATTGTCACTGAAAGCGTGCTCCATCACCTTCTTTCTCAGCGCATCATTACTACACACTTCCGTATATAAATTAATATTCTTAGTGTGACGAGTTTTATGGTGATACAACAGACTCAACCATCCCAGGCCGCCGCTAAATAAATAACGAACGACATTCCTTACTATGGTAATAACAGCTTTGTGGTAATGATAGCCCACAAGGATAATAGCAGTGACGGCAATGAGGATGGCCCAGTGATTCAGTAGAAATTGCTGTAGACTAAAACCAGCATCCACTTGCAGTGGCTTAAACTGATAGCTTTCCAGTTCCTGTGTGGAAGGCTTCCACCATCTCAGCGTTTCTCCTCCCAAGTGGTAGCGACCACTTTCTTTGATGGTGTACGTTAAAGTCTGCTGCAGCTCTGCAAAGTTATCATTACGACTGTTCACATCCTGCAATTGAGGACTGCCTATTTGAACGGTGTAATGAACGCTCTTATTAGGGACAAAGTCGGGAAATATGAGACTCGTACTGTCTTCAGCACGTATGACTATCTTTCTTGTTACAATATCGCCAACCTTATAATTTGGCTTTTGACCACCCCAAGTCTCATTGACATCCACGTTGTCCGACACCAAAATATCCCCCAATTGTTGGGTTTCAGTGGGCTGTGACACGACTAACGTAAAAGCTTGCGTTTCAAGTTTACTATCCTTGCCCTCGACTTGAGTGGTGATGCTCAGTGATGGGATGGTCAACACGCCAACGTGAGTTGGATAGATATCGACAGTAAACGTTTGACTAACGTACTTAACACCTTGGTAATCGGTGAACGACGACACCACGTCTTTATCTTGCTGTAACACAAGCGCATGATTAATTGCGGGAAGCCTATATACAGGCCCGTTCGTGAAATACGAATCCGTTAGTACACTCACGGACATAGCGACCCGTTGATTGACCGCAACCATCTCCTTGTTATCTAAATGAGTCAACACCAATGTACTTGACTGCCCCAGCGATGAAAAAAAGAACAGCAACAGGCACAACCGCATCTTTACTTTATTCACTGGACTTTCCTCGGTTAAATTCGTTTAAAAACTTTCTTCGAATAAAGTCTTCAGGATCTTTGCTGACGTCTCTCAACCATTTGTCGGTGGCCGCTTTATTCGCCAACACATCCTGCGCTTTGAGTGAAGACACGGGGCGAACCCCTATGACCGTCTGTTTCTTGCCATTTGCAATTTCATCTTCATCAGGAGGCGGCTTGGATTCATTTTGTTGTGGGGGACGACTATCATCATAAGACTGACTGAGGCGATCAATTTTCTTGATAATACCCTCGACTATTTTAAGGTTATGTTGAGCCTCTTTATTGTTCGGCTCTATGGCTAACACCGCTTGATAATAACTCTGTGCTTTCTTATATATGCCTCTCTGAGCCAAAGCGTTCGCCGCATTGTAAGTACCCTCTACCGAACCCACATTGACAAAGCGCTTTTCTGCACATTGGAATTTTTCTTGGTAATAACAACTGACCGCTCGCCACTCTTCATTTGCAAAAAGGGATTCTGCACTTTTGTAATCCCCCAAGTACATATAAATCATGGCCTGCTGGTCTTTAGTTAAAAATACGTCTTTTATGTTAGCTTCAACATACGGTGTCCAAAGAAAGGGAACCACAAAAAACCACGAGAACCTTAATGCCCACCCTTTTCGAAACCACAATGCGCTCAAAGCAACAATGAACACCAATAGCCAGTGTGATTCATCCGCCAACCCTTCTGACAAAGAATGACCTTTCGTTATAAGTTCAAACAGGCTGGCCCTGAGCGTTAGAATGTCAAAGTTTGACGAACCTCCATCATAACGGTTAGAAGAGAGCGTCTTAGCGACTTGCTCTCCCAGAGGGCCAAAATAGATCACATGGCTTGTCATTTTTTGCTGATTTAAATAAGTCTTCAGCGCTTTTGGATCGTCTAGGCCGCCGTCGGTCAAAAATAGCATATCGATAGACTCAGAGCCTTTAGGCAGTGTTGTTGACATCAGCCTTTCCAAAGATGTGACATCCCCCCCATTTAACGGCATAACTGATGGAGACAAATAAGACAGGTAAAGTAAGTCCATCTTTGCATCGTCGGTGAAGGGCACCAGTTGATGTGAGGATCCTGAAAATGCCACAATACTGACAGGTCTTGAGACACCTGATTGCAATAACTGCTCAAGCAGCAATTTTGCTTTATCCAGACGTGAAGGCTGCACGTCCGTTTTTCGCATACTGTTAGACACATCAAGAACAATATACAGGGGCGAATTCGGATAATAAGTTGAGGATTTTGGCGCCCAAACAGGTCGAGCAAGTACGAATGCCAACAAAAGCATCACTACCAAGACCACAAAGGAGGGCGTCAACATTGAAGTTCGCCTTGAAGCCTTAACAGTCAGTAGCTTCAGTAAATGCGGAGCAATAGCGTTACTTTTTTCACGTCCAACGCGTGCCCGCCAAAACAAATAGCAAGCCAGTAGCGCTATCGGGATAAGGAACCACAAGAACGCAGGCGAAAGAAAGTAAATTGTGGTGCCAAAAAGTGTTAACGCCATTATGGTTTTCTCCATGCACTTACAATCAAATACACCCACATCAACAAGTTAAAGCTCATCACCAAGGTCAAAATATAGGGATACAAATAAAGGTAGTTTGGTGTGGTAGAAATTTGAAATTGACTTGGTGCGATGCTGTTGATTTGAGATAAAACATTCGACAGAGCATCGTTATCCTCGGCCTTAAATGCGCTTCCTTGTGTCACGCTTGCGACAGACTGTAGCGTTTTAAAATCCACTCTATCTTGGCCTTGCTGTTGTTCAACATTGCCAATAGCCAACGTATAGATTTTTATCCCTCTACTTTTTGCCACTTTAGCAGCTTCTGCTGGCGGCAGTACGCTGGCGTTATCACTGCCATCGGTCACCAAAAGCAGCGCCTTTTCTTGTACTTTCGAATGTTCAAATGCTTTGATAGACAGTCCTATGGCATCTCCAATCGCCGTTGCAGAGCCTGCTATCTCAACGTCCATACTGTCAAGGATTTCGCGCCAAGAGTTTAGCTGGTCAGTAAACGGCACCATCAGATATGCGCCACTACCAAATACAATGAGCCCTAATCGGTCCCCTTCTCGTTGCTTAGAAAAACTATCCATCAAGGACTTTAATCCCTCCCACCGAGACACCAGTTTACTAGGGGCTAGCTCAAAGTCTTTTTTGTTCATTGACTTTGACATGTCTATCGCCACCATTAAGTCTCGCCCTGACTTCTTCTCGGTGGTCGGCTTGCCCACTAACACAGGCTCAGAAACACAAAGAACAAGCAACGCCCAGGTTAACAACAACGACCATTTTTGAAGACGCTTTCTTTTGTCAACTTTGGCGATACTGGAGCCTTTACCACCATTAATCTTGATGACCTGTTCATAGAACGGCGCTTTTATGACGGAGCGGCTTCGGCGATAAGGAGGAATAAAGTAGTACACCGCAACGGGCAGAAAAAACAGCATCAACCACCAGGGTTGCAATAACATCATGAGCCTTTCTCCTCACGATGGTGCTTCACCCACTGGATGGCCACTAATCGACATTCTTGCCGTATTTCTATATCACCACGGTTCAACGACACACCCGCATATTGCTCTCGCTCTAAAAACTGGACCATTTCCGCTGTGAACTTCGCTTTATTTGAGTTCATTGTTTGGTTTAAGAATTGCCGCCAAGCTTCACCATATAAAGCCCCTCTGGCGCGTTTAGGAAAGGCACTGATGGCTGTCTGTTTCAGGATGTGGTTGAGCTGTCCATTCATAGATTCATCATTAATGTGTTTCAGCTGAAACAGAGCGGCTCTTCGATACGCATTTCGTTTCCAAGCTTTGTAACATCGAACTATCACAAAGCACGTTATCAACACAAAACCCAGCACTAACAGCTTAGCCCCTATGGTTTGCGGCGCTAAACTCACCACGTCGGGCAAGACAATAGTGTTAAATCCTTCAGATTTGAGTAGATAGTTTCCAAAATTCTCTGGTTGAGGTACATCCAATGTCACCATCACGCTTTCCCTGTTATAAGTTTTGAAAGCTGCTTATAGGGCTCGTCGATCGTATCCAACATAGCAAACGAGAGCCCACTTCCACTTAATAGCTTTTGGATCTGTTCTATTTTTGCTTCGTTTTCTTTGCGAAATGACTCCATTGCTTTTTTTGACGTTGACAACGACACTTGAGTAATACCATCACTGATCGCCAAGTCAGTTGCTTGGCTGTAGTCAATCTCTAACGGATCATACACGAGGGAAAAGAGGACATTGTGTTTATGAGTGAGCAGCTTCAGCGTATCGAGCATGGCAAGGTCGATGCCTTCTAGATCGCTAATCACCACCAAAGTTCCATTGCTACCTAGCAGGCGAGTCGCGTCACTCACGACCTGTTTGAAGCGCTGATTCGCATCGGCTTTCTCAATCGAGTTGGCGTTGTTAACGTCAAGCAAAGCTTGGTTAGATTTGACTATCACATCGAGATAGCGAGTAAACGGTTTGACCCCTCGTTTAGGAGGCACAACATGATGCCCTTGCTTGTCGACTACGATGCCACCTACTCGCTCGCCCTGCTCTAAAAAATGAAAGCCGAGTAGCGCGGCTAAATGTGCCGCCACAACCGACTTGGTATAAACCTTGGAACCAAATAGCATGCCTTCATTTTGGTTGCAGAGGATGACGGTCGGTTTATCCGTTTCTTGTGTGAACACTTTGACAATTTGCTTACCTGAGCGAGACGAGGCTTTCCAATCAATATCTCTTGGATTATCTCCAAAACGAAACGGTCGCAGCTCATCGAAGTTATACCCTTGCCCCTTGAGTTTGGATTGAGCTCGCCCAGAGAACATTCCTCCACCTCTATAACGCTCATCAATCCTCAGTTTTTTACTTTTGTTTCTTAAGTGGCGTAAACTATCCAAAGTGATGTGCAAACGTTCATCCATCATTTAATCACCGTAACGAAACCCATTGCGTAAGCTCTTTAATGACCTCTTTGGACGTAATGCCGTCAGCAATAGCATCATAGGTCAGTATGAGTCGATGCCCTAAAACGGAATCAATTACCGACAACACATCGTCTGGCTCAACATAATCCCGTCCTTCAAGAAGCGCTTTAACACGAGCGGCCTTATCTAATGCAATAGAGCCTCGAGGACTAATACCAATGTCTATCCATTTCGATAATGAAGAATCTGGGAACAGCGTCAAGTCGCGTGTTGCGTTGATCAAATCAACAATATAGTGCTCAATGGACTCAGAGGTCCGAATGGAGGTTAACTGATGACGAGCACTGTATATCAGCTCTGGCGAGACTTTTGATGGGGCTGTTGTTTGATTTTCTTCACCCTTGACCAATTGTAAAATCTTCAGCTCATTTTCAGGTGTGGGATAATCGACAACGACTTTCATCAAAAACCGATCTAATTGAGCCTCTGGAAGTGGATAAGTCCCTTCCTGCTCGACGGGATTTTGCGTGGCCAGTACCAAAAAAATATCGGGAAGTGAATGAGAGGTTCCGTTAATGGTGACTTGCCTTTCTTCCATAGCCTCTAGAAGCGCAGACTGCACTTTAGGAGGTGCTCTGTTGATTTCATCGGCCAGAAGAATGTTGGTAAACACGGGCCCTGAGTTAAAAGTCATCTGGTTATCACTACTGAGCGTCTCGTACCCTACTACATCAGAAGGCATGAGGTCGGGAGTGAACTGAATTCGATTTAAATCGACGGATAAACTCTCTGCTAAAGAACGCACGGAGCGCGTTTTAGCCGTGCCAGGCATGCCTTCCAGTAATATGTGCCCATTCGCAATAAGACCAATTAACATGGACTCAACAACGTGTTGTTGTCCAATAATCTGCTTACCAAGGGAGTGAGATAGGGATTGTAGTTCTGATGCAATGCTTTTCGTGTCCATACGCTACCAATTAACTTAATCAATGATGCTCCTTGAGGTACAAGGAGCATCGAGTTAGGCTCTATTTGTCTTTGTTCTCACCCATAGCTTCAAGCTTATAGGCATTGTCTTTCAAGTCTTTAAGTGACCATGAGCCTGGTTTTTGCGAGGCAGGGAACTCCTTAAATGTCATCACATACTCTTGCATGTGGGCCATCATGGAATACATGAATGGAATTTGATTCACCCACCAGTCGCCATAGGTGGTCGAATCGTAAGAGGCTCGTTCAAACGGATCCATTTTCAAATCTACTGGCATCGGTGTACGAAGCCAGGTGAACGGTTCAGCCCATAGTTCGAGGCCATTTCTATAGCCCCTCTGCTCAGCAAATGTCCATTTCAGGGACATTTCTTGGTCACCCGCTGTCACGTCATTGCGAACCGCGACTGGCTCTGCTTCTGACGTATGATAGATAAACCATTTTCGTGGTGATTCATCCACTTTACCTTGCAAATATGGAAGCACGTTATAGCCGTCTAGGTGGACTTTAAACTCTTTGTTGTTGGCCTTATAACCCCCTTTTAAGAGTTTGTCTTTAATATCTGGTTCACCTGCTGCGGCAAGAAGCGTTGGCATCCAATCAAGGTGTGCCACCATACCATCTAACACTTTACCGCCTTTAATGCCTCCATCAGTCCAGCGGATCATAAATGGAACTCGGTATGCACCTTCATATTGCGTCTCTTTTTCTGCTCGGTATGGCGAAATACCACCATCAGGCCAAGTATTGGTTTGAGGGCCATTGTCCGTGCCATAGATAACAATGGTGTTATCTGCTATCCCTTTTTTATCAAGATAATCAAGAAGGGTAGCGACATGATTTGAGTGTTCGACCATACCATCGTTATAAAAGCCTCTTCCTGAAAGGCCCTTTGACTCAGGTTTGATATGTGTGCGGAAGTGCATTTTCGCTGCATTCCACCAAACGAAGAACGGCTTACCATCGGCTTGCGCTTTATCCATGAACTTCATCGCACGTTCAGTGATATCATCATCGATGGTTTGAATACGTTTGACCGTTAATGGCCCCGTATCAACAACCTTGCCATCTGCGGTCGCATGAAGTACCCCACGTGGCCCAAATTTCTTTTTAAATTCAGCGGATTTAGGGTAGTTCGGGTACTCAGGCTCTTCCATCGCATTTAAGTGATAAAGAAAACCATAGAACTCATCGAAACCATGCTTATTAGGCAACATGTGGTCTTGGTCACCTAAATGGTTTTTACCAAATTGACCCGTTGCATAACCGTGGTTTTTTAGCGCTTCCGCGATAGTAATGTCATCGTCTGTCTGACCTTGAGGAAAGCCAGGCATTCCTACTTTTGTCATCCCTGTCCGAAGACCGCTTTGCCCTGTAATAAAGGAGGAGCGTCCTGCCGTACAAGACTGCTCACCATAGTAATCCGTAAACTTTATTCCCTCATTTGCAATACGATCAATACCATCGGTGGTGTACCCCATTTGACCACCACTGTATGCACTGACATTCCAAAGACCAATATCATCCCCCCACATTACAAGAATGTTGGGCTTTTCAGCGGCATGTGCTGCTCCCAACATACTGGTAGCAAGGAGACCTGCCAAAATAACTCTCTTCATAGATAAACTCCATTTCAGCTAATAGAACCAGTTTAAGAGTAATTTCTTAATCACCAGTTAACTGAAACCTAGGACATGAAGTTGATAATTGCTAGAAAAAAGCTCAAGACAAAGACACTCATTCTGACTTCAAGTTCGTCTAAAGAGAATACGCATTAATTTCGATATGAACTTGCAAATTCAGTCATACTGTACAATATTTCCACTTGGTTAAGTGATTAAGGGGAATTGGTTTTGAAATTAATAAAAATAATATTAAGCCTTCTGTCTATGATTATAATTTCAATCCCTTTAGCACAGGCTGAGCAATCCTTAGCTAATTGGAATGATACCGCTCTTAAGCAACATATTATGGATTTTGTTGCCGATACAGTCGATGAATCCAGTGCTCAGTATAGACCACCGGAAGAGCGTATCGCGGTCTTTGATAATGACGGTACTCTTTGGAACGAAAAGCCTACTTACATTCATTTTCAAGCAGTCTTTCATACCTTAGGCGAGCAGCTTAAAAGAGATAAAAGTCTCGCGACAAGGCAGCCCTGGGCAACGATTGCAAGTGGTAAACCAGACCTTTCTCATTACGGTCAGTTATTTGATATAGAGAGTTTTGGCTTAGATAGCATCGTCGAACAATTGCTTGGTGTTCCCTATTCCGGGATGACGAGCAGTGCCTTCACGAAACACAACGAGCAGTTTCTAAAAACATGGAAACACTCTAAATATGATGTGGGATATCAAGATTTAACTTACGCACCAATGAAGGAGCTGATAGATTACTTACATCAAAACCAGTTCAAAGTATTTATATTCACTGCAGATGAAGTTGATTTCTTGAGGCCGCTTAGCCAACAACTTTACGGTATTCCACCAGAAAGAGTATTTGGGACTTCTATTAAACACGACTTAACCTTTGAAAATGGAATTGGCGTATTAACTCGCTCTGCGCAGCCACTTTGGATTAATAACTGGGCACATAAATCTGAACTCATCCAGCATACATTTGGTGAGTTAGTCCCAATAATTGCTGTTGGCAATTCGAACGGAGACCAACAAATGCTTCATTATACCGCTAGCCATGGCGGCTTATCTTTGTGGCTACATCATGACGACCCAGAACGTGAAGATAAATACGACAAGCACACAGATGAATTGCAGAAACTAACAAGCAAAGGAATAATAAAGCCGATTAATATGAGTACAGAATGGAAAATAGTATTTTGATTAAGGTTAAGCACTCCTGTAATAGCTATTACACTTATTTTATATTTACATAGCGTTCATTAACCCCGGTTGTCATTTAGAGCAACTGGGGGCAGTAACGGACTCTTTATAACGTCATGTATGCTTTAAATCTTTGCCATTTCCCAACGGGCTTTTCTCGCATAAACTGTTCTTTTAATACATCTTTTAAAACTCGTTCATCACTCGAAGCATCGAGGAGTAACATAAAAGATTTATCACTTGCTCTCGAATAGCAACTATTAATCAAGTGGCATTCTGTCCTAAAAACAATCGTATTAACCTTAGTATTAGGTTCACTACTAACAGGAATGCAATTGTTTTCATAAACAGAGTGGCTTAGTGTATGTGGTGAATGGTATGCAAATAAATTTTCGGAACGATTAGATTTGAATATACTCCCATTACCATTTTCTGCGAAGAAAGTTTCCATATATATGACATGGCATCAATCACAAAAGAAAGATAAAGGTCATGAGTGGCTTCGTGAAACGATTAAAACTATATTTAAGAGCATTGGATAGTACTCTATGACTGTATTCACATTGAATGTTTGAACTAGCACACTTTGACACTTAGTTAAAACATCATATTGATACTGTTATCCTTCTACAAAATACCTGATCTGTAGTGCAATGTGTTTACATACGCTTGAACCACGATAGACACCATGGCAGCAGCACAATCATGAGTGTACCCAACCCCCAAATAACGCCCATATTCGCAGCTCGTCGAATAAATGGACCAATATCGAATCCAGTTGAATGAGTGTAAAGCGTAAACGGTGTCAGCGTAGCTGCCAGGAGTCCAATTTCAAAGTTTGGTATTTTCTTAGAGACTTTCTCCGAACTATGAGCAAAGTAAAATACAACAATAGAGAAGCCAAATATCACTAGCGATAGCATCAGTATATTTTGGCCATGACCGGCCACAAGCATATGTAATACTAGCGCAATGAAACAGCCGGATACCTGCAGCGGTAAGATACTTTTTAGGCCTTTTATGATCGAAGCATAATCTGGTCTACAAACAATACTTATGATCACTGAAAGGCAGAATATGGCCTTGCCAACTTCAATCGATAGAAAGTAAACCAAGGATAGAGATATGATGATGGTGGATATCACATTCAGAGTCTTAGAACGCTTGGCGACTTTTTGATTTTGTTTAGATGACATTTGGTTAGTTGAAGTCGGCAAAATCCAAAAAATAGCTTTTGCTAGTAGTAGCATCATGAACGCGACATGTAGAAGTTGGTAAAAATACAACTCCATCGAAACTCCATATGTTGTATTGATAACCCCATAACAATATAAAAATAACGGCGCCGTTGAAAATGATGCAAGTTTCTCAATTCGCAAATAACTATATATAACGAAAATCGAGATTACTATTAAAGCCCACTGGTTATGATCGAGTATCGTCGCGGCCAAGGATCCTGAAATAAAATAAATGCTAACTAAAGATATGAACACTAATGATTTATTCAAGCTAAACTTATCTCGTAAGATCAAAGCTGGACCTAAAAAAACACTAAATACTGGCATTCCTAAATGCAACATATCTGTGATAACAATCGATAGAGTAAAAAACAGTGCACTTCTTATCATTGGTGCTTTTATGTTAAACATAGGATATATCTTTCATTAGTATAGGTAACGAAACAATGCAATAATATGCATCGTCATATATGAAAACGAATTCCAGTATTTGCTATCGTCACGAACTACCATTACTGTTGCTCGAGAACCTGAAATTAGACTGCTATCAACATCTGGCATATTTAGAGTAGAGCGAACGTATTGGCTTTTGCGTACCCATCTATCTCCCTGAGCTACCGTAGCGGTCTCTCCTAACTTTTGATCGCCAATCCCAGTTACAGTTATCGCTTGGTCTATGCTTGTTACTTGTGTCTTGAATATTCTGCCGGGTATAGCATCAAACACAACCAAGCAATCCGCATTGGGTAAAAGATCTAAACCTTTTTCGTTAAAATCAGCGACGAGCTGTCTCTGTGATTGAGAGGTTATGACGATTTGCGGTGAGCTCTTTGATACAAAATGACCTTTTACGAGCTGCATATTGGTGATTACTCCGTCAAATGGAGCATGTACTGTAGCTTTATTAAGGTTTTTCCTAGCTTTTTCTAATATAGCTTTCCCTAACATCAGCCCACCGTTTCCACCTTGTTCTGAGCCAAGCTTAACGTGGTTAATCTGTAACTTGATTTTAAGTTGTTCTATTTCTCTTATTTCATCAACGTACGCTGTGTAAGCATTATCATATTGTTGCTGGTTAATAGCTTTATTACGTAAAAGGGTTTTCATCCTGACATAGTGCTGTTTTTTATTACTGGAAATTTCTGTTTTTTGCTTTATTTCGCTTTCAATCAAACCCATTTCAAGTTCAATCTTCTTAAAGTTCTGTTCTAGAATAATCAAATTTGCATAAGCAGTATCGTACTTAGATTGAAGTTCATCAGTTTCAATTTTAAAAAGAGGGTCACCTTTCTTAACAAATTGACCATTTTTTACGTATATGTGCTCTACCACACCGTCAATATCAGTAGATATTTTCGATATATCACTTACCACGTAACTATCCGTAGTAAATGGAGAGTACAAGTCACTAAGAATCATGCTAACAGCAGAGATTACCAATAGAACAATGGCAGCTAAAGTTAGAGGTTTCGAAAGATTATGGAGAGTTAAATTCATCTTAGAATGTCCTTCATTCGGTACTATTAACGTCAATACCTAGAAAGAGCAAACTACAATCAGATACTGTGTATTGATTTCATATTATCTACATATAGACTTATGGTTAAATGGCTCAAAATCAGGAACAGTTTTGCACAGAAACAATAATCGCTTTGACTTAAATACACTTGTCATCTTTCGGCGTGTAGTAGACCTAAACTCGTTGTCTAAAACCGCTGAAGAGCTAGGAATCAATGCCTCTACCGTAAGCCGTAAGATATCAGAAATAGAAGCATACTACGGCGTCAAACTCCTCATACGTTCAACACGAGCACTTGACCTAACTGAGGAGGGAAAAGCACTCTACCGCTACTGTCAAAATGTGGACGATGTGTTAAGTCGTTCAGAAGATGAAATAATGCACCACCAACTTGAGCCCACAGGCATTTTGAAAGTTGTTGTACCTGTTGACCTTGGTAACCTCCTACTTCAAGACGCCCTCGTGAGTTTTTCCCGAAAGTACCCTAAAGTTTTGCTCGATCTTGATTTTTCTAATCGGCAAGTCGATATGCTTGAAGAAGGCATCGACATTTGGTTTTGTATTGGAGAAGTAAGTAATAAGAGCTTGATTTCAAGTGAGTTATTATCATATAAACGATACCTTATGGCATCAAAGACATATCTTTCAGAATATGGCGACATTAGCTCTATTGCTGACCTAAAAGCACCTCATAGACAGCTCAAATCTAAAAATCCATTCATTTATCAAGAGTCAGATAAGTCAGTACTTAAACAGCTACCTGTGGTATTGACAGTCAATAGCGGCTATACCATTTTCAAAGCTTGTGCTTCAGGCCTAGGACTAGCTTTCATCATGCCTAACCTAGTAGAAAAATACGATACCGATCAAACGCTAGTGCCTGTCCTTCCAAACGAAATCTATCAGCAATCGTCTGTTAACATGGTATACAAAGAGCGAAAACTAAAGCCAATGCGCGTTGAATACTTCCTAGCTCACATGAAGAGTTACTTTCTTTAATGAGGTAAAATTACTTCGATTAACTGTTTTTGGTCAAACCATAAATAAACGCCAACTCAGCCACCGTTTTTGCTCTGAATTTTCTCAATAAACTAGCTCTATGAACTTCCACCGTCCGCATAGCGATACAAAGTTCATCAGCAATACGAATGTTGCGATTTCCGGCTATGATTAAGCGCAGAATATCTTTTTCTCGAGGTGTTAACGACGCATACGCGTTTTTTGCTTCCATTGTACCTAGTTTGGCAGATGACTGCGCCAATCCCTGGATTATCGCTTGAGCTAACTCTGCACCTTTTACTGGCTTTTGGAAGAAGTTGACGGCTCCAGACTGTAAGGCATCTACAGCCATTGGGACATCACCATGTCCCGTCAGATAAATAACCGCGAGTGGACTGTGTGCTTCTGTCAGGATTTGATGTACTTGTTGGCCGCGAAGCTTTGGCATACGACTATCTAAAATCACACAACCCGCTTGTTGGATATCAGCGCTATTTAAAAAAGTCACACCATCAGGAAAGCTGGTTACATTAAAGTCGTGCTCTTCAAGCATAAACGCCAATGAATCTCTGACAGATTCGTCATCATCAACGACGTATACAGGCAGTTGGTTATCACACAATTTATACACTCCTTGGCTACTCGTCGGTGAGCATAGTGTCTGCTGGTAGATGGTATGGCAAAGTAATCATGACTAAACAGCCATGCGGCTGCGTTGATTGTATTTGTAACTCTCCGTTGTGCATCTCCACAACATCGCGGCATATTGCCAAGCCTAACCCTAGGCCATCTTTTTTACTGCTTATAAAAGCTTGCGTCGGGTTATCTTGCTCCAAACCCGTGCCGTTGTCTGCGATTCGAATAGATAACATTTGAAATTGATACTCAGTATGAAGAGCTATCGTTCCTTTATAGTCACGTTGTTTTTCAGCAAGCTTTGAGCAGGCCTCAATAGCATTGTTGATCACGTTAACAAGTACTTGTTGTATACCCACCGCGTCAACATTGACGAGTCGTTGTTGCCCTTCTGTACTCCGAACCGTCTCAATACCATTTTTGTCTAATCGATATTTAAGTAGCTCGATGCTATCGCCTAATAACTGTTCAACATCACATTCTGTCTTCGCGATGGTACGTTTCTTTATGAGATCTCTTAGTCGACTGATAATTGCATCGGCGCGCTCAACTTGGTCTTGGATTTTTTCCAACACTGGCACAATGTCTTCTGGAGGACGCTTTTTGGCAAGACGCAGCAAGCCACCTTCACTGTAGTTTCGAATCGCAGCTAATGGTTGGTTAATTTCATGTGCCAAACTACTGCCTAATTCACCAATAATCGCAACTCTCTGTGTATGTTCTAACATCTCACTTTTTTCTTTGAGACGCAGCAATGTCTGCTCTAAGTCGTGTTTACTCTTGCTAAAGCGATATTCAAGCCAAAAGTGATACGCGTTCAATACAATCACGAACAAAAACAGTGTCCATGCCCATTCTTGATGCAACCTTAACCAACGAATAGCTTCCTTCCACCAAGGTTGCTGGAGCGGATGTAAATCCATGGCCTGAAACAGTTTATCAATGGAGAGTAAACTAACCGGAGAGGTCCAGCCTGACGCTTTTGAAGCAATCGCTGCCAGGCTGTCAGCAGGCATAGCAAGCAAAGCTCGACTGATTTCTTTGGCGAGTTGGGATGAGCCACGTTCCGTTTTTGCAAACGACCAGTTCGGATACAGAGGTGTAGAAACAGCACATGATGAATGCGTTTGTTCAAGAGGGTTCAGCACACGCAACAACCCTTTATCTATCAATCCTTCCTTCTCCATTTGCTCCAACAAACACGCTGGTACAACCGCCGCTTCTACCGCCTTATCACGAAGCTGATATAGGTTGGCATCAATTGGAAACCCCAAGTAGCGCACATCGGAGAAGAAACTATTAGGATCGCCTCCATCGGTTAGAACTTGGTATCGCATCGTTAGATATCCGCCAAAAGCATCTTTAGAGACAGCAGCGATAGATAAACCTGCAACGTCACTTGGTGTCTTATATAGAGAGGCAGACCGAACAACCAAAGCCGAACCAATGCCGTAGTTTGAGCGTTCGGGTGCTTGATTTACTATCGTCGCTATCCACGATAATGGGTACTGACGTCCTAATTGAACTGCTTGTCCTGGATTCGTTAAAACGAAATCCATACGCTGTTCTCTAACCGATTGCGCCATTCCATCAAGATCTAACGGATGCAGCACAAAATGCACCGCAGGGATCTGTTGATTTAACCAATCAATAGTCGGCTGCCAACGTTGCTGAGCATATAAATGTCCTCTGATAGCTAAGACCCCTACATCCACTTGTGCCTTAGTTGTTGAATCTATCTTCGTCCCTTGGTCTTGCTGCCCTGCATAGGCAAATCCAGTTATCGTGCCAACGATAACCATCAATAAACGAACCCAACGTAGCGTGCTTCTCACCATGAATTGTTTTTAATCCTTAAGATTTAGAGCACCAGAATAGCAGCAATAGAGGCACTTCGGCATTTGTCTTAGATCAACTTTGAGCGTGGTATGTGGAAATCCACTATATCGACAGCGAGTAACAATTCTGACAATACCAACAGGCTTTCATTAATCTTAGCAGGTGAGTTATGGATTCCACCAAACGTCGCTTTCTCAGCGCCATTACAGCTGGCGCTGCACTCATCCCTGTTGCAGGCGTTGGTACAGCTACCGCCAGTACAGTTATAAGGAACAATCAGGAACCCGACCGAAAAGGCCTAACTGGAAAACGATTTGCCATGGTTGTCGATCTTCGCAAATGCGTAGGGTGCCAAGCATGCACAGTCGGTTGCAGTATCGAAAATCAAGCTCCAATTGGTCAGTTCCGAACCACGGTAAAACAGTATGAAGTCACTTTGGATGACGGTTCAACCGCTACCAAAGAAGTGAAATCATTCATGCTGCCGCGCCTTTGCAACCATTGCGATAACCCGCCTTGCGTAGCAGTTTGCCCAGTTCAAGCTACTTTTCAACGTGAAGATGGCATCGTCATGGTTGATAACAGTCGTTGTGTTGCCTGTGCTTACTGCGTACAAGCGTGTCCGTACGACGCCCGTTTTATCAATGAAGACACTTTGACCGCAGATAAATGTACATTCTGTGCGCATAGACTGGAGCAAGGCTTACTACCCGCCTGTGTCGAGACCTGTGTTGGAGGTGCACGTGTCATTGGTGACCTGAATGACCCCCACAGCGAAGTTCGACGCTTAATGAGCGAGCATAGTGATGATATTAAGGTGTTAAAACCGGAAGAAGGAACCGATCCTCACGTGTTTTATATCGGCATGCATGAGCGTTTTACTCAGCACATTGATGGTCAGCCAGCTATTTACGACCCACAAGGAGAGCAAGTATGAACATTACTGAAGTTCTAGTTCAACCTCAGGCTATCGCATGGCTCCCGTGGGCGGTACAGTACTTTTTTTACATTGGTTCAGCCTATGCCGCAGCTATTTTGTTTTTGATTGCTCTCACGTTTCAATCTCACACTAGCCATCATCTGCGCGCTGCTTTAGCACTGACCTTGGCCATCGGTGCGATTGTTGGCCCACTTGCCTTAACTGGAGATTTACATCAACCAGGTAGAGCTTGGCAGTTTTACGCACACTTCACACCTTGGTCTTGGATGTCTTTAGGTTCGATTTTTCTACCTCTATTTTCGTTATTGGCGATAGCGACTGCTTGGCTTTATCTTCGAAATGACCTGATGGCGCTGCAACATCAGAACAATAAACTGCTTCGACTCTTTGCTAAGTTATCACTAGGTCAATGGACCACCAGCCGTAAACTAATGATGAGCGCAGCCATTACCACCGTGATTTCTGGTTTGACAATTGCACTCTATACCGGTGCAGAGATTGCCGTTGTTCAGTCTCGTCCATTATGGAATCAACCTGCCTCACCACTCATTTGGTTCGTCACAGCTTTCTCAGCAGCAATTGGCTTCACTCTGCTAATTCTGCTCCTTATTCCCTCAAAACCGAAAGCACTGTCATTGGGAGATACCCGTCTAGTGAAACAGACTATGATATTGAGTAGCGTATTAGCCCTCATATTAATCCCTCTTTGGGCATCGAATAATTCCGCGTTTTCACTTTATGCCAACTCGCAGTGGGTTAATAAAATTGCACTGCTTACCGTACTGCTTGTAGCCAACATACTGTTGTCACTGTTCTACCTACGCGACAACAAAACACATTTTTTCTATTTGTTTATCGTGTCCTTTATCTGCCTTGCCAGCGCATGGAGTGTTCGCTGGGTCACCATGATGGAAGTACAAACCATCGCGAAATTTGATGTTGGTCCTTACCCTTATCACCTTCCTGTGGGCAGCAATGGCTTGCTCGGCATTGTGGGTATGTTTGGCCTATGGATTGCTCTTGCTTTACTTTGCTCTGAGCTTGTTCAGCCTAAACATAACATCAACTCCACTACCCTAAACCAACACTGATTTAAGAGGATTTCATTATGGATAACAAACGTCGTCAGTTTCTGAAATCTGGCCTAGCTGTCGGTGGTCTCGGTGCTTTTTCAGCTGGCTATTCAACTACTACTAAGCATATGGTCGATGGAGTCGTTGAAGGCACTGCAGGACAGAAAACCCGTAATATTCACCATGGAAACTCACTCGAACCTGAATACAAAGTGACCCCAACGGGCGACCTAATACCAAACCCGAACCAGCGTGTGGCACCTTCTATGTGTTTTGGATGTTGGACCTTATGTGGTTTACGTGTACGTATCGACAATCGCAATGACGAAATACTGCGTATTGCAGGTAACCCATACCATCCACTCTCTCACCAACAGCATATTCCATTCAATACGCCTGTTAAGGATGCTTATCTAGGCATGGCAGGCGAACCTGGCCTCGAAGGGCGCTCTACAGCTTGTGCTCGCGGCAACGGCATGATGGAGATTCGCAATAGTCCCTATCGAATTACCCAACCATTGAAACGTGTGGGCAAGCGAGGTGATGGGAAATGGCAACCCATCAGTTATGAGCAATTGATTCAAGAAGTCGTACACGGCGGAGACTTATTCGGTGAGGGGCATGTTGAAGGACTCAAAGATATTCGAGATCTTGTGACTCCTGTCGATGCAGATAACCCAGAATATGGACCTAAAGCCAATCAACTTTTGATGACCAACGCCGGTAATGAAGGTAGAGATGACATCTTTAAACGATTTGCCTTCAACAGTTTTGGAACCAGAAACTTCGGCCATCACGGTTCATATTGCGGTTATGCGTTCCGAGCAGGCAGCGGTGCATTTATGAATGACCTAGACAAATTTGCCCATCTTAAACCTGACTTCGACAACGCTGAGTACATCATTTTCATCGGCATGTCTCCCGCTCAAGCTGGTAATCCGTTCAAACGTCAAGCACGTCAACTTGCTAAAGCACGAACAGAAGGCAAGCTTACCTACACCATAGTAACTCCGAGCTTGCCAGCAGGCTCTTCTAGTCTCGCAGCAGCCGATACCAACCATTGGCTACCTATCAAACCAGGGGCAGATTCCGCATTAGTGCTAGGAATGATTCAATGGATCATCAAAAACAAGCGCTACAATGAGACTTTCCTAAGCCAACCTGGTGTGAATGCCATGCAACACGCGGGTACCGCACATTGGTGTAATGCTACGCACTTGGTGATTAGTGACGAGAGTCATCCGCGCTATGGCACCTTTTTACGCGCCTCCGATTTAAACCAACCATTCGAAGGTGAAGCACTATCTGACAACGACCCTTATGTGATTATTGATGCGCAATCTGGGCAATTTGGCTTAAATACTCAAACGGGCTCAGCGGAGTTGTTTGTTGACCAAACCGTCGAGCTATCTTCAGGCAAAGTCCGAGTTAAATCGTCTCTGCAGCGATTAAAAGAAGAAGCTTTTAAACATGATTTAAACTTCTACAGCAAACAGTGTGAAGTCCCCGTTAAAGAAATCACTGCTTTGGCTAAGAAATTCACAAGCTATGGCACTAAGGCGGTGGTCGATACACACGGCGGCAACATGCACACCAACGGATTCTATAACGCGTTTACCATAATGATGCTCAATGCGCTCATCGGTAATATCAACATGAAAGGAGGCGCAATGGCGAAAGCCGGCGGCTATCCTACATCTGCTGCTGGCCCACGTTATGACTTTACGAAGTTCCCTGGCAAAACTGCACCGAAAGGCGTTTTCTTGTCACGCAGCAAATTTCCATATGAAAACACCAATGAGTACAAACGTCGTGTTGCAGCTGGAGAATCCCCATACCCTACGCGAGCACCGTGGTATCCGTTTGCAGCACCTTTACTGACTGAGCACTTATCCGCGGCCATTGATGGTTACCCGTATCGTATTAAGGCATGGATTAACCATATGGCAAACCCTATTTACGGTGTACCAGGACTAAAGACATTATTAGAGGACAAACTAAGAGATCCGAAGCAACTCGGATTAATCGTCTCTGTCGATGCTTTTATCAACGAAACCACGGCATTATCTGATTACATCGTACCTGATACTGTCACCTACGAAAGTTGGGGGATGGCAACACCTTGGCATGATGTTCCAGTAAAAACTGTAACTGCACGTTGGCCTATCGTCGAAGCTCGAACAGAAAAATCTGCCGACGGTCGCTCTATCTGTTTAGAAAACTTCTTAATCGATGTCGCTAAAGAAATGGAATTGGGAGGTTTCGGTGAAAAAGCAATTCGAGATACCAATGGTCAATGGCATGGGATCCATTCTGCGGACGACTATTATTTGCGCTCAGCCGCTAACCTAGCTTATGTGAAAGGTGGAGTACCTGACGTCAATGCAGAAGACATCGCCTGGTCAGGCTTAGAACGACTGCTACCAAGTATGCAAAAGACATTAACACCAGAGGAAGTGAGTCGCGTCGCTTACATTTTCGCTCGAGGAGGACGATTTGAAAATGCTACCGAGGCTTATAAAGGCGAACAGATGAAGCACAAGTGGTCTCGTCCGGTTGCTGTTTGGAACGAGCGTGTGGGCAGCTCAAGAAACACGATGACTGGCGAATACTATAGTGGCTGCCCTACATGGCACCCGCAGAAGCTAGCAGATGGAACACCATTAGAAGATCGCTATCCAAAAGACAAATGGCCATTTAGCCTGACAAACTTCAAATCCAATATTCATAGTGCCGTCTCCAACCTGTCACCAAGGTTAAACTCAATTAAAGGTATCAATCCGGTCTATATCCATCCAGATGACGCCAGCAACGCAGGAATTAAGACAGGTGATAAGTTTATCATCGAAACGCCAGGAGCGAGCACCAGCGCCCTTGCGATGGTTGTGCCAGGAATCCTTCAAGGCGCACTTGGATTCGAGCATGGTTTTGGGCATACGGAATTAGGACAACGAGCTCACTGGATCGGTGACAAGCAGCAACCTATCAAAAGTCGTCAAATGGATGGAGTAAATATTAATGACATCGGCTTAATCGACCCTACCCGAGAGGGTAAAGGCGTCATGCTGGATTGGGTTGTTGGCGCTGCTGCTCGCCAATCATTACCCGCGAAGATTCGCAAAGCTTAATCTACCTCTACTAATTCTTCAGGGCTTCTTTCAATTTTGTAAGAAGCCTTTTTTGTTATCTTTATTTACGTTCAAATCATCAACAACTCGCACACAAAAGAGTCAAAGTGATACATATTAATCATTGTCTTTTTGATAAAAATAAAACAAACAAAAACCATAAATTACTGTAATAAAACAAAAATACAACATGGCACAGATAATGAAATAGGTGAGAGTAGTAATAAAAAAACAATACCCTAGTGAGGTAACTTATGACTGCTCAACATAATAAATTTAACTTCGACCGCCTACTCACTTTCTCAAACGTCGCGTTGGTTACCACCTTTGTCGCCATGATCGTGAGTATTCTAGTGTCTTACCCCTATGCACACCTGTTCACACTACCTCAACAAATCGCTGCGCACATTAGTACTATCATCATCGCAGGCTTGCTGAAAGTGAGTTATGTTACACGCTGTCTCGCTCAGTACAATTTAGGATTGGAAGTTCGCTAGGGAGACGACAAGTTGGCGTTGAATACTTAGCGCCAACTTATTTACCCAACACTCCCGTTAACTTAAACATCTAACAGTCGACGTTGCGACTGATTAAGCCTCATTGAGGTCTCTGCCGTTAACCACTTCCTCTGGTCTTGTTGCTGAACCCCGTCTTTAGCGACATACAACCCATGCAATACACGACGACGCATACCCAGCGTATTGACCGTACCTCCGTGCCAGGTGTGGGCATTAAAAATCATAATGCTGCCAGCCGGACACTCCAGGTAGACTTCATCTGGATGCGTTGCTTCGGTATCTTCTAAAACATCTTCTGGTAGCTCTGGACGTAAATGAGTACCAGGAATAATCCGAGGGGCACCATTGTCTCTACAAAGATCATCAAGTGCCCAGATAGAATTCACTAAATGTACTTTGGGGAAATCGGGCCTTGGTTTCTTCCAATCGCCATGCAGCGGTTGCAAACCACCACCCGGATGAGCCTCACGACCATTCAGACTCGACAGCTTAAATTCGCCATTAAAGATATGCTCACAAGCATCAAGCACTAACGGATGACACCAGATTTTTTCCCAAACGGTGCCTTTATTAATCAAGTTAGCAATTCGAGTCACCGTCTCTTCTTGGTGGTGCTCAATGGCTAAGTTATCCCCCTCTTTCTCTACAAGGTAGTCAAACTTTGCTCTGAGTTCTTGAAGCCACTCTGGGTCAATCACATCATGAATTATGGTGAAGCCATGAGTGTCTAAATCATCATATTGATGCGGTGTTAATCCCTCTACAGAATAGAGGCTAGTTATTGTAGATTCGTGACTCATTTTATTATCCTTCTCGGCTGACTTTTCCCTTATCAATCTACTGTTAAAGCCGTAATAATCCTGTAGGCAATATCTACGATAAACTGGATATTTGTAAGATAGTTTACTAATTGTGAAGCAACGCAAATAGACTAGATATGCTTGTCGCGTATACTGGATTCTCATTAAGATTCGCCACCGCCACCTAGAAGAATGTTATAAAAGCATGTTAGATAGAACCTACCTCATCGAAGCCTTAGAACATTACGCAACGCATACAGAGCAAATCCACTCTTTGCTATTTGCAGGTAACCTACCAAGCCCACCGCCGCTTGCGTATCAAGTTCACTTTCCTCGTATTGAAATGGTGTTAATTGGCGAGTTGGAGATGGATGTTGGCAATAGCATAGGAACAGATACGGAAGTCACTCTCAAACAAGGTGATGTTCTCTACTTACCAGCCGAAAGTTGGAATAAACCTAACTGGGATAAACCTGTGGTCACCATGTCAGTCCTTGTAGGTAAGCAAAGCTTTGGGATGAGTCTTTTGAGTTGGGATGGTGAAAAGTTCGATTCGGCAATAAAAGAGAATGTCGCAAGACGCGGACCAAGAACGGGCTCCTTCATTCTTCAAGCCATTGAGGAATTATCATGGCACTCTCAAGATCAGAATACGTTGCACCTTTTGGCTAGCAGTCTCTTTAGTCATATCCATGATCTGATCCATAACCCGCCCGAAACGCCATCTAAAAGTAAAGCTCTATTCGATGCTGTTAGAGAGTACTTAGAGCAAAACTACCATGAACCGTTGACACGAGAGTCCGTCGCTAAACATTTCTACGTCTCACCGAACTACCTGTCGCAACTGTTTAACAAAGAAGGAAAAGTGAAGTTCAATGAGTATTTAACGCATATTCGCTTAGAGAGGGCAAAGTACTTACTTAAACAGTACGACACGAAAGTGAAAGAGATTGCTCATCGCTGCGGTTTCAACGACAGCAACTATTTCTGCAGAGTCTTTAAACAGCAGACAGATCGCTCCCCTTCTGAATATCGGGCGCATTACCAAAGCGGAACGATAGAATAAAACTAAACGCTAATAACAGTCCCTGCTGGGGCTACTTTAGCACGCTCGATCGCGTTAATCGCCAGCTCTGGACTACGCAAAAAATCTGAAATCGACATCTTAATTAAGCGTGACTGCTCGAACCTCTCAGCCCCTTCAATGTTGATCTCTGAAATGATAAATGCGACGTCTGCGGCATCGATTGCTGCTTGCTCTAAGGAATTCTCAGCACCTAATGCTCCCTGTGTCTCTACCTGGATTTTATAGCCCGCTTTTTTGGCTGCTTTCTCCAGCAACTCAGCAGCCATATAGGTATGCGCAACGCCACTGATACAAGCCGTAACTCCAACTAACTTCATTATTATCCTAAGATCTTCCTATAGCAAAAAGCCTAGTGAGTATAATCTCACTAGGCATCCGTGTCTTTGTCTATCCTAGCTAAACTTGTTCTTAATCATGTTCATAACAGATCAAGAACCGTTTTGCCTTCACCGTAAGCGCCATGCCAATCACTCATAAAGCCAGCAACACCAGAATCGGTTAACGGATGAACAAGCAATTGGTCAAACACATCTGGTGCAATCGTAACGGACTGAACCCCTGCTTTTGCCACTTCATGGACTTGTTGAACGTTTTTAAATGAAGCAGCAAGTACTTTTGCATCTAGATTATAAACATCGATTAGATGGGCCATTTCAGCCGCGACCAACGTACCATCACCACAGATGTTGTCCAAGCGGTTCACATAAGGTGCAAGGAACTCAGCGCCCGCTATCGCAGCCATCAATGCTTGCTGCGGAGTCAAAATCGCCGTTGCAGTAATTCGAATACCTTCAGCGCTGATCAGCTTCATCGCTTTAATACCCTGCGGTGTCACCGGCACTTTAATAATGATTTCAGGGTCAAGCTTACGCAGTGCCTTTGCTTCTTCCAGCATCACCTCAGCAGTGTCACCCACCACCTGAGCATGAAGCATACGCTCAGACCCAATTAACTCACGAATATCCAAAATGATATCGCGCAGTGAGCGGTTTTCTTTTGCGATGATCGTTGGATTGGTCGTCACCCCAGCAATCGGATACAGGTCTACCGCTTTCTTAATTGCATCTAAATTGGCGGTATCTAACATATAAATCATGGTACATCTCCAATAACTTTCACTAGTCACGACGCCCTATCATTTCGGTTCGTCGTTTACTTTTTTAATAACCAAATTCCTTTAAACACTGAGTAATGGCTTGTTTACTTTCAGTAAAACAGATGCCCTGTGCTGCGAGCTTACTCGTATCTAAGCGAACATCACGCGTCTTAGCCGCATCGCATTGCACCAATATCTCCGGCAAACGCTGCTCTAATTTGAGTTCCGTCAGAATATGCTCGGCAATGCCATAACGACTCGCATCATTGTGCGCGCCGGTATGATAGGTGCCATAAGGGATTTCAAAGATCTTAGGAAATTGCTCGATAAGCTCGTGCACATAGGTTAAACCTCGGAACTCATTACCACGTTCGTGCATCGTTTCCCCTTTGAATAGCGCTTGAACGGCATTCCAAACCACATTGGGATTGATCGTGGTGTTTCTTTCAGGCAACCCAAACAACCACGTGAACCTCAACACCCACATTTCTGGCAGAATGCTCGCTAACTCTCTCTCCGCTTCTAGTTTGTTCTGACCATAAACGGTGTCAGGAACCGGGATTGATTGTTCTGTGTAAGGGCCAGCTTCAGAGTTTCCATTGAAAACTTGCTCAGTCGATATGAATACCAGCTTCGCGCCAACTTGCTTACATGCTTTGGCGACATTGATTGCACCTTGGACATTCACTTTATGAGCAACTTCAGGATGCTCATTACAAAAGTCCGTTACTGCAATAGCAGCGGCGTGAATCACGAAATCAGGCTGAAATTCGGTAAGTATCTGGTTAACGGCGCTTTTATCAGTGATATCCAGTTGCGCAACATCCGTCCCTTTAATCTCAAATTCACCTTGGTAACGATGGATAAATCGAGTGCCAAAAAAACCACCCGCTCCTGTAATCAAAATTCGTTTCTTGCTCATGTCTAGCCTCCTATGACGACTTTATATCCATGCGCTTCGACATGGCGCTGAATCGCATCAATTTCCTGTTTTGTCGGCACTGGGATGTCTTTCATGGTGTAGTGCACCCCTAATGTGTCGTATTTGCTTGAGCCAAATTGATGAAATGGCAGTAAGTGGACCTCTTCAATATCGTAAGGGGCAATAAAGCCAAGTACCCTATCAACATTAATGAGATCGAGGGTGTAGCCTGGTATTAGCGGTAATCTGGGGATGATCTTGCAAGGTTTAGCCATTAACGTCTTAAAGCTTTCGAGTACCTTATCCAGATTAATACCGATGACCTCCTTAGCTCTGAGCTGATCCATCATCTTGAAATCAAATAGAATCTCATCGCAGTATTGAGCCATTTCGCTCAATTGCTTACCATTACCGTGTCCTGAGGTTTCAATTGCCGTTTTGTAACCCAGTCTTCTCAACTGCTTTAGAAGCTCAATGCAAAATCTACCATGCACCAGAATCTCACCACCAGATAAGGTGACGCCACCGCCTGATGTTTGATAGAACACGTCGTCTTTAGCAATTTCTTTTAGCAACTCATCAACGGTGACGTCATAACCGACTTGCTCAAACGCACCACTTGGACACTCATCAACGTCCTGCTCGCAAACATCACAGTGTAAGCACTTGGCTTCCCTACGAATGTTTACCAAATCAATCGAACGTGACTCTGGATTAGCACACCAAGGACACTTCAAAGGACAACCTTTAAAAAAGACCACGGTACGAATACCTTCACCATCATTTAACGAGTATCGTTGGATGTTAAATACTCGCGCTTTGAGCTGGGGCGTACTTAGCTCCCCAGACTCTGAACAACTTGTTTTGCTCGCTTGGCAATCACAGCTCATGAGCGGTTCTTCGGATAATGTCATCTTGAATTTCTTTTGACAGTTCAACGAAGAAAGCGCTATAGCCGGCTACTCGCACCACCAATCCTGCGTAATCTTCGGGCTTTTCTTGCGCCTTACGTAACGTGTCTGCATTTAATACATTGAACTGAATGTGTTGCAGCTTGAGCTTCATAAATGCTCGTAAGAAATCCCCTAGCTTGGTAATGCCCTGCTCTCCCTCTAGGGTTGATGGCGTGAACTTCACATTGAGCAAGCTACCATTCGACAGTAAGTAGTTATCCAGCTTACTGACCGATTTCAGTACCGCAGTCGGACCGTGCTGATCTTTGCCCAACATAGGAGATAGGCCACCATCAGCTAATTGCTCACCAGCCAATCTTCCATCTGGTGTCGCACCAACCACAGCACCAAGGGGAACATGGGCAGAGACCGTGTAAGACCCTGGAGTAAAATAGCCACCACGCGGGTTTTCGTAGGTTTCGACTTCTTTACAGAACAGTCTTAACAAGTCCGCACCCAACGCATCCACTTCATCGATATCGTTGCCATATTTTTCGTAGCGGTTCATTAGACGAGCACGAACTCGCTCGCCCTCTTTACCTTCGAAGTTAGATTCAAGAACCGCGATAAACTCCTCAAAGTTCATGCGATTTTCTTCAAATACAAAACGCTTTAACGCCATTAACGAATCAGAAAGGTTGGCGATCCCAATCCCTTGCACACCCGAGAAATTATAACGACTACCACCATAGGTAATGTCCTTCCCATTCTCGATACAGTCGTTAATGAACGAGGACAATAGTGGAACAGGAGCCCAATCACGATGACCAACATCACATATGTTTGACCCTTCAACCATTAGCTTCACATACTGGCAAATGTCGGTGCGAATCTCAGCGAGTAATGTTTCAAAACTAACGTCTTGGTTGCCCTTATTGCGCTTAAGTACCAATTCCATGACCTTAAGCAGGTTAAACATCGCTATGTCATGCAGCCCATAGGTTTTCCCCGGAATCGACAGCTCCACACAGCCCACGACAGAATAATCACGCGCATCTTCCAAAGAGACACCACGATTCAAAAACGCCGGCACCACCACTTCATCATTGAATATTTGCGGAATACCTGTGCCTAAACGAATGGTTTCTGCAGTTTTATTGAGAAACGCACGGTCAATGAATTCGTTTACTCTAACACCAAGGTTTGGCTGCGGTAGTTGCACGCTTTGGTACGCATCAAGACAGAGTGTTGACAGTGTATTGACCGCGCTACGCCCACTTTCAGTCAGACCGCCAAGCAATATGGTATAACCGGTTGGAAAGCCTGCAAAAAACTTAGCACTGCTGGATGAACGCAGTAGGACGATGTCGTTTGTTTTGACCCACAAACTCTCAAGTAACTCTTGCAAAAACGCAGGAGATTCACCGTTGGCGATAGAGTCCTGATAAAACGGCATCATATATTGATCAAAACGCCCAAGAGATAGTGAACTCGCATTCGACTCATACTGAAGAATGATATTCATATACCAGAACAGCTGACACGCTTCATAAAAACCTTGCGGTTTTTGTGTGGCGACTTTGCCAGAGATACCTGCAATACGAATTAACTCTGCCGCCCTAACGGGGCACTCGCACTCAGCGGCCATCTGTTTGGCTAACGCTTCGTAACGACGAATATGTCTAGTTGAGGCTTGCAGTAGAATCAGTACCGATTGATAAAACTCGTTGTCACTATTAACGGTCGCTAGCGTAGACATGTCATCGGTCAATGCACCTAGCCCGTTTTCAAGTAAACGATCAAAGTCGATAATGATGTGGCCTTGACCTTTATCGGTTTGGTTAACACTGAATACTTTCTCGGACACCGCTTGTTTGACGTTTTCAGGAATTTGAGCGTTGATAAAATCTTTCATAGAACGCTCGGACCAGTAACTCAGCAGCGTCTCTTTATAGACCGCTTTATCTTCTTCAGAGATATAGAATTTATCCTGTGGGCGTGACTCAAAGATATCTAACTCTTTATCTATCCAATAAGGATCCATTTCTGGTGAGACAATACCAGCACGCGGCTTGATGGTGCGGTTTCCGGCAATCAGTTCATCATCACGAATCGATATCGCTACATTATCCAAAACATGTGCCGTTGCCTTTGCTCGGCGGATAAGAGTATGTTCCCCTTCCGTCTGCTGGTGGCTCTCGGTATACAGTAGCGCACGTTCTAGAGAGATTTCACGTTGAGCTTCAAACAGGGCGGACTTTAATCGAGTAATTCTTTCGGTGCTCACAATAGGCTCCATTATTATTGTCTATTGCCACTGATGGGCATTTTCTTGATTCATAACAGAGTCACTTTCGATAACGCTTGAAGAAAGTAACTGTGGTATGAAGGCTCCCTCGTGTTAAGGGAGCCTGACTGGTTATGCTGTCGCTTTCTCTATGTGAGCTTCAATCTTGCTCATCACAGCATCAGCACGCTTGACGGCATCACTCACGCCGATACGAACAATAGTTTTACCCTTGAATCGATCCTCATTCTTGATACCGATATCCTTAGTTAGAATCACGATGTCAGCTTGAGCGACCTCTTCTGCTGTCAGCTCATTTTCAATACCAATTGAGCCCTGAGTTTCAACTTTGCAATTCCAACCTTTTGCTTTTGCTGCTGCTTCTACGGCTTCCGCCGCCATGTAGGTATGCGCTACGCCAGATGGGCACGCTGTAACTGCTACGATATTAGTCATAATTCTCACCTTTATTTTAATGTTCTGTTTTTATTGGATAATATTTAATTCAAAGACTTAGAGTTAACCGATTGAGATGTCTAGATCTAAATCATCAGATTCTTCTTTCTGCGGCTGTTCTACTTTACGACGAGCTTTAAGAAAGTTAACTAGTAGTGCGGTCACTAAAGAGCCAACACCAAGTGCAATTAGGAAACCGAATCGACCGTCTACAACTGGTAGTACAATCAAACCACCCCATGCCGCGAAACACTCAACACCAAGAATCGCCGCAGTCGCCGCACCTACTGCGGTGCCAATCATGATGGAAGGAAGCACACGAAGTGGATCGGCTGCCGCGAATGGAATAGCACCTTCAGTAATACCCATTGTTCCCATTAGAATGGACGCGCGGCCAGCTTCCTGTTCGTCAGCAGCGTAAAGCTTCTTGTTCAAGAATGTCGCTAGACCCATGCCCACAGACGGTGTTGCTACCGCAACTGCACTAATACCCGCAACGTTGTAAATACCTTCACCGACACAAAGGATGACGAATGCATACGCAACTTTGTTAACTGGACCACCCATATCAAAGGCAATCATTAGGCCCATGATGATAGCGAGTACAACGATACTTGAGTCCTGCATACCTTTAAGGAAACCAGTGAGCGCTTCTGTTGCCGCGCCAATTGGCTCACCGATGCCCCAAACGATGGCACCTGCGGTAATAAATGTACCTATAATTGGAATCACGAAGATTGGCATAATTGAACGAGCAAACGCTGGCACTTTTATCTTCTTCAGATAGAAAACAACAATGCCGCCTAATAGACCCGCGAAGATCGCACCGAAGAAACCAGTGTTGTACATGTTTGCGCCAATGAACGCTGCAATTGCAGAAGGCGCAAGCGCTGAGCGGTCAGCAATCGAATAACCGATGTAAGCAGCTAGAATGGGAACCATAAGTTGGAAGCCGGCTACACCGATAAAGAATAGGTCGTGCAGCCACGTTCCTTCTTCAGGCACAGCACCTTCCCCATATAACATGACGGAAGCCGCCAGTAGGATCCCCCCCGCAACTACGAAAGGAATCATGTGAGATACACCTGTCATTAGATGTTGTCTCGTATTTTTAAGAATTGAGATTAAGTCATTCATTGACCTCTCCTTTGAGTACATAAGTATTAAAATTTTTATTAAAGGAAGTACTTCTTTTATATTTATTGGCTCACGTTTCTGATTAAGCTTCAGAGAAACTCCATCTCTACAGCACAGGGTTATAATAGTGAGCAAATGTGCTAACCAGTTAGAGGACAAAACTGCTTTTTACTGGATATTTGTTAGATGCTGTGTGAATATTGATCTTGAGCACACTTTACTAGTACTTTTATCAAAAGATTCAACAAAATCAATTAAGTAACTGTTATTAAGGGATTAGTTAAACATCAAACACTGGCATGCCTTTTATAAATCTTGATTAAAGTCACATAATAAACTGTATTTTTGAACGGTATCACAAACAGCCCACCACCTTACAAATATCCAGTTTTTAGCACTTTTATCCAATAGTCCACACGGTGCTTTTTGTTAAAGTTGTAGACATAAACGCTAATAACAAATTCGAAACTAAGGACTAAACCCCTATGAGAAGTTTTACCTTTTCTTGTGAGCTACCCAATGGTGTTCACGCTAGACCAGCGGGTCATGTAGAAACCCTTTGTAATCAATACCTATCTAACATTGAGTGGCAAAACGAACGTACTGGTCTATCTGGAAATGCAAAAAGTGTGTTGTCCTTAATAGGGACAGACACGCTGCTCGGTGACACATGTATGATCACCATAGACGGAGAGGATGAAGAGACTGCTCTGGAAGCTTTACAGAGCTTTATTACTAATGAGTTTCCACATTGCGATTCCCCACTAGAAAAAACACAAGCTAATGAAGAACAGCAACCGCTACCACGTAACCTATCAAACCTCACGAAAAGTGCGATTCGTGCCACTTCCGTGAGTAGTGGCGTTGGCCGTGGCGTCGTGGTTAAAGTAGGTGCAATCAACTTCGATCAACTTCCCTACCTTCCTGAAATAAGAGCAATTGAAGAAGAAAAGTCTGAACTAAAAAGCGGTCTCGCTCAGCTTTCCAAGACCATTGAAGTACAAGCCAACACATCAGTAGATACCGAAAGCGAAGTGCTTGCCGCGCATCTATCTATATTGAAGGACGAGTCTTTCGCACAACAACTGAATACTAATCTAGTAGAAGGAAGAAGCTGTGCTCAGGCAGTGGTCGCCACCGCAAAACACTATGCAGAGCAACTACAGAAATCTTCCAGCCAGTACCTTCGTGAACGTGAACTCGACATTCGAGATGTTTGCTTCCAATTACTGCAAACAATCTACGGTGACGAACATTACACCAGCCAACTCGCGCTGACTGAACCATCTATCTGTATGGCTGAGGACCTCACCCCTAGTCAGTTCTTAGAGCTGGATAAGTCACTGCTAAAAGGTTTGGTTTTGACCCATGGTGGCAGCACATCTCACACAGTTATTCTTGCTCGCTCTTTTGGTATTCCAACAGTCGTTGGAATGAAAGATGGTGCATTGGAGGCCGACATCGGCCAAGAGGTTTATCTTGATGCCAATTTAGGTGCAATCGTCACCGACCTAACTGAACCTGTGGTTCGTTACTACGAACAAGAAAACCGAATCATCAATACGGTTCGAGAGCGCCAGGCTGCGTTCAAAGATACACCGGGTATGACACAAGATGGAAAAAAACTTGAAGTTGCAGCGAACATCGCCCATTCCGTAGAAGCAAAATCAGCATTTGACTCGGGAGCAGAAGCCATCGGTTTATTCCGTACCGAGATGCTATACATGGATCGCAAAAGTGCACCGAAAGAAGATGAGCTCTACAACATCTTCTGCCAAGCACTGGATGCAGCTTCAGGTCGTGCGATCATCGTTCGTACTATCGACATCGGCGGCGATAAACCAGTTGACTACCTCAATATCCCTAAAGAAAACAACCCATTCCTTGGCTACCGTGCAGTACGTATCTACGAAGAGTTTATTGACCTATTTAAAACCCAATTACGAGCTATTCTGCGTGCTTCGGCACATGGTCCGCTGAAGATAATGATTCCAATGATTTCTTCGATGGAGGAGATTTTATGGGTCAAAGACATTCTTGCTGAGATTCGCCAAGAACTCCGTAAAGAACAGGTTCCGTTCGATGAAAAAATCCCGCTTGGCATTATGATGGAAGTTCCTTCTGTGGCCTTTATCATCGATCAATGTTGTGAAGAAGTGGATTTCTTCTCCATCGGCTCTAACGACCTAACTCAATATTTGATGGCCGTTGATCGTGACAATGCAAAAGTAACGAAACACTACAACAGTCTAAATCCAGCATTCTTGAGAACGCTAGACCACGTCGTCAATGAAGTGCATCGTCATGGTAAATGGATTGGGCTGTGTGGGGAGCTTGGCGCTAAAGGCTCAGTATTGCCCCTGCTCGTTGGTCTAGGGCTTGATGAAATCAGCATGAGCGCACCAAGCATTGCTGCGACCAAGGAACGCATTTCCAAACTAGATAGCCGAGAATGTCGACAGTTGTTAAACAAAGCAATGCAATGTCGTACACCATTGGAAGTAGAGCATCTACTTGCGCAGTTCCGCATGGCACAAACCGAAGCGCCACTGATTTCAGAAGATTGTATCAAGCTTGATCTCGACCTGCGTAGCAAAGAGGAAGTGATTAAGACACTCGCTGACAACCTATTCCTAACAGGACGTTGCCGTTATCCGAACAAATTGGCGGACGATCTTTGGGCTCGAGAAGATGTGTTCTCAACCGGTCTAGGCTTTGGCTTTGCTATCCCTCATACCAAGAGTGAACACATTGAGCAATCAGCGGTGAGCGTATGCCGTCTAGCGAAGCCTATTCAATGGGGCGATGAAGAGGCGCAATTTGTCATCATGTTGACGCTGAACAAACACGCAGCCGGCGACCAACATATGAAGATCTTCTCTAAGTTGGCACGTAAAATTATGCATGCCGAATTTCGTGATGCCTTGTTTAACGCCCAATCGAGCAGTGAAATAGAACAGAAACTCATGACGGAGCTAGAGCTATAGTCCCCAATTCCAAATGGAAGTAAGAAGGATTCAAAACCTTCTCACCTCGGACTTGGACTGACTAACTTGTTCGGTTCCAAGTTTTTGGCGAAGTAACCATCATTCGTGTCCAGTGTTACTTCGCCCTTTTTGTTTTAGAAAGGAGCGGAATATGCCCGCCACTACGACATCAAACACTCAAACAAGACTCGACACCCTTATTGCGGAAGAAAACCTGTTGCAGTTCCCCTATTTCAATCAGCAAGTCGCTTGGGATATCGGTAGTGAACTGCGTGCCAACGCCATCGAAAAGCACGCTAAGGTTGCCATCAATATTTCGGTTGGCGAGCAGTGCCTTTTCCACTGTGCACTCGACGGAGCAACGTTAGACAATCAAGAATGGGTGAGAAGAAAATCAAACGTTACCAAGCATTTTCAGCGCAGTTCTTGGTATATGAAGCATTACCTAGAAATGAAAGGAAAGAATATAGAACAAGCTTCCTTCATTGATGAGAAAGATTACAGCCCATTTGGCGGTTGTTTTCCTATTCGAGTTAAAAACACAGGTATGATAGGAACGATTACGGTTTCAGGTTTGCCTCAACACGAAGACCACCAGCTAATCGTAGATGTGCTCTCACAGTATTTGAAAAAGGAATAGTTATCGTGACGACGCTTTCATTTAAAGGTCTGTTATTCGACCTAGACGGTACATTAGTCGACTCAATCCCAGCAGTGACACGTGCATGGTCACGCTGGGGAGAATCTAAAGGTCTCGAGCCTAGCTACGTGATGTCGAGGATTCACGGAAGGCCTGCTATCGAATCAATCGCTGAGCTGCTTAATGCATCAGTCGATACACCAGAAGTTCAAGCCGAATTTGACTATCTAGAACGCTATGAAGCCACCCACACCGAAGGTACCACTGCGCTACCTGGCGCCGTTGAGCTACTAAACAGCTTAAATGAGCTCGGTATCCCGTGGGCTATCGTTACCTCCGGCACATTGCCAGTAGCAACAGCTAGAATGAAAACCGCAAACCTCCCTCAGCCCAAAATCCTTGTTACACCCGAGTTGCTCTCCCAAGGCAAACCACACCCCGAGCCTTATTTGAGAGGAGCGAAAGAACTGAACCTGAATCCTGAAGAATGCATATGCTTTGAAGATGCGGTCGCTGGCCTCAACTCAGGGCTCGCAGCAGGTTGCCAGAGCATTGCGGTGCTCAGTCATAGCTCAAGAAGTGAATTGCCTGACGCGGATGGCTATATATTCAAGCCTTCTGATATTCAGATTGAAAAGACAGAACACGGATTTACCCTGACGTTGTAAGCCGAAAAGGAGGCATACGCCTAGCCTGTTCAGAAATTGTCTATTAGTGCTTCTATGTATAGGAAACCTATACCATTGAGCAACCTAGAGTCTGGCAACTCACCATATCGCACCGATGCCCTTTGCTCCTTTAGGGCATTAGTGTTAGCTTCAAACGTACTGAATAGCGCTGGTTCTGCTTCTGTACCTCTCGCCACCTAAGACGCTGTCCGCACAACATCAATAGTTCAACTGATCATCAACAAACATACCATTCCCTGTTCTCTTTACTACACTACTATAAGCAACTCCAACTAGTGACACATTTGTTAATAGCACTGGAAGAGATCATTTGAACAATAATAATAGATCAGTTACCACTGATTCCCTCAGCAAACAAGGCCGTCCATTATCGTCCTTTGATTTACGCTATGTGAGTTTGTTTTTTCTATACATAGTATCTTCATTTCTTTTCTCAATGCTCAGCCCTCAAACTTTAGTTGCATCATTGTGGCCATCAGCTGGTATTGCACTTGCGGGTTGTTTTTTATGGCAGAGACACTTCTTACCTGCAATCTTAGCTGGCTCACTAATATTTAGTATTGGGATTCAATTATTCGATGGGAATGCAATTGACCTCTCTTTAATAGTAACGTCAATTGGAATCAGCTTCGCTTCTACAGTTCAAGCTTGGATAAATTACCGCGTTTTAAGACATCTCTCCCTAAATGTCATTAGCTTAGCCAGCTTTACCAAAGTGACTCTATTTATAGGAGTAGCATTTATATGCTCTCTAATCGGTAGTTTGATAGCAAACCTGCTCATAGAGCCCGCTCATATATTACGCTTTAGCGGGAGCTACTGGGCAAATGTTGTCATTCAATGCGTAGGTGACTTTTTAGGTATTATCATTATTACACCTATCGTTGTTATCTTATTTAAATCGCGCGACCGACTAGCCAACAGACTAAAGCACTCTAGGGCCCTAATATTTCCACTTTCTATTGTTTTTATTACACTTATTATCATTCAAAATTACAGTGATAGAACGCTCAAATCCGACAGCCTCAATGAGGTCCAAGTCCGTTCTCAATTGATTGAAAAAAACCTTAATCATCAAGTAGAAAACTATTTAAAGTCTTTATCAACTCTAGCTAGAAGTCTTTCTGGGAATGGCGACATTACACAAGAAGAGTTTAGAGAGATAACCTTGCCCCTTATCGACAAAACTCCTGGGATTCGAGGGTTTTCTTGGAATCCACTTGTAGAGCAGCGCCATGTAAGTAAGTTTGAAATAGAGACCAATAACCAAAGCTCTTCGGTGTTTAAAGTTCGGGGCACCCCATTGAATGAGTATGATCCTCTCGTTGTTGTAAAATGGATCGAGCCATTTCTTTCCAATGAAAAAGCATTTGGCTTCAATGTGTTCTCTAATGCAGCACGGCGAGAAGCAATGATTCTCGCGCAGAACAATAACTATCCAGTCGCTACAGAAATTATTCAACTTGTCCAACTTGAGACCAAAGAGCCTGGATTTTTAATATTTACTCCGATAAATGATGGACCTTCTCTTGATACCTCAGTTATTACGCGCTCTTTCAATCTATCTGGTTTTGCCGTTGGCGTTTTTGTCGTTGGGGATATTGTTAAAGCAAGTGTGAACAATAGCTCTGCACACTATATGGACGTAGAAATTCTCGACTCTAGTGCTGGAGATGAAGTGATTTACCACTACTTCTCACCAGACAATTTAGCCCCATCTGAGGGCGCAGTAGAGTTTTCTTTTTCTCAACAAGTGACTACTCGAGAGTGGACCGTCGTTTTATCTGTATCACAACAAGTACTCCTTTCTTTAACCGCTCAAAAATCCGTAACATTTCTCATTTATGAGTCTGTGTTTGGTGCTTTAAGTGTACTGCTTATCATGACGGTGTTTAACAATCATAAGGTCTTATTAAGGCGTGTAAAAAGTCGAACTAAAGAACTGGAAGCGTCAAGAGATCAGCTTAAGCATTACGCGTTTAATGATGCACTAACCAACTTACCTAACAGACGCATGTTTATCGAGCAAACTAACCATGCTTTGAGATTGGCCGAACGGAATCGTTCGATCACAGCCGTTCTTTTTCTTGACCTCAATCGTTTTAAACACGTAAACGATAGCCTAGGGCATGACTTTGGCGACAAGTTACTCGTCGAAGTTTCTAAAAGGTTAAGTGGTTGCTTGAGAAGTAGCGACGTATTAGCTCGTTTTGGCGGTGACGAGTTCACAATTCTTATCGAAAACCTTACCAACATAGAACAAACAATCGCTCTATCCAAAAAGATCATTAATGGGTTGCGAAAGCCCATTCAAATTGGGAGAGAATCCCTAACGATTTCAACTAGTATAGGCATTGCCGCTTACCCTAAAGATGGTCAAAATGTCGACGATCTTCTTCGAGCCGCCGATACCGCCATGTATAAAGCAAAAGAGTCATCGGTTGGTTATTTTTGTTACGCGAACACTTTAAGAAAACAAGCACAACACAAACTATTTATTGAATCAGAACTGCCGCGAGCCTTGGAGAAAGGACAATTTGAATTATACTACCAACCTATTATCGAGCTACGCTCTGGGAAGCATCTTGGTTGCGAGTGCTTGCTAAGATGGAACCACCCTACCTATGGAGTAATTTCACCCGATTCATTTATACCTATTGCGGAGGTCTCTGGAGAGATCATTCCTATTGGCGCGTGGGTCATCGAGCAAGCCTGCAAACAGATCAGAGTGTGGCAAGACCACAATATTTACCATAAAAAAGTATCAGTAAACGTATCAGTAGTGCAGCTAGTTTCGGGTCAACTAATTGACGATGTGGTGGATCCACTTCAACGCTACGGGATTTCACCTGAAGCCCTTGAACTTGAAATTACTGAGAGTGTATTAGTACAAAATATGGGCCAAGCCATCAGGTTCATCACAGAGTTGAAGAAGATTGGGGTAAATATAGCTATCGACGACTATGGAACCGGCTATTCCTCGTTAAGTTATTTGAAGCAACTTCCTGTTGATAGCTTAAAAATCGACAGAATTTTCATAGACCAACTTCACCCAGAAGACATGACGATAGTAAGTTCGACGTTACAAATGGCTAATGAGCTTGGTATTAATGTCATTGCGGAAGGGATACAAACCGCAGAACAAATGAAAATCTTGATAGATCACGATTGTCAGTGGGGTCAAGGTTTTCTATTTAGCAAACCACTCCCCCAATCATCCTACACAGCGTTCTGCCAAAACAGCAAACTTAGCCGTTCAGCTCGCTCCAATTGACTCTAGGTCCATTTTAGACACTAAAATCACACAACCGAAGACTAGCGACCGATCGATGATTAAATAGAAAAACCGCGCATACACAGCGCGGTTTTATTTTTTAGCAGTTTGTAAGTGAGCTAGCCAAGCTAATAAGCGAAACAAAAACCTAATTTGTAATCTTCACCACTCTTCGCTGTATATTCCTTGTCTTCATTACTCGCCGTTGGGCGACATTTTTCATCGCCTTTCACCAAGCTTACCCAGTGACGAAGACCCGTGGTTTGATGGCCTTCAGACTGACCAAACGTAGTACACGTTTCTAATTGAATATCAGCAATTTGAACCAGCTGTAGAAACCCGTTGCCTTGACGGCGAGCGAACGTAACTTCTACGTGAGTGCCACTTTCGTCGCGGAATAGAATCGAATCCGGAGAACACTTGTCGCCAGTATAAGCAACAAACTGTTTGGCATGGCGCAGGCCGCTATGTTGACCATTTTTGAAATACGCTTGAACGTGGCGATAGTCAATTTCATAACTTACTACATCTTCGTGAGAACCATTCTCTAGCGGGAACAAGGTATCAAGAAGTTGCTTAGTCATTTGTTGTTTTTGAGTTGGCTTATCAGCGTTGACCATTTCCACGGCAAACACGGCTTCAGCGATAAAATTTTGTGGGTTATGTAGTTCTGTTTTATCGAATGTCTGCATATTCATAGTCTATTCCTTCAGAGGCAATTAATAACAGCTTAAGCAAATACCCTTAACACCTTGATGGTTTGTCTCGTTATTGCTTGATTATTAGAATAGCGCTTTTTTGACAACAATTTCACAACGAAATTTTCACACTGTCAATTTTACAAAATCACTCTGTGTAAAATTCGATAAGGCACTCTTGGAAATCATATTTACTCTTTATTTTTCAATGCGTTAATAAAATAAGACATGCAAAAAACACAAAACCCGCTAAAAGCGAGTTTTGTAAAATTCACTGTGTGAACGAGTAAAAAAGGGGATTTTTACAAACCTCTTTGCCACTCTTGGCGGAGCGAAATTTGTTCTGGATGGTGAATTGCGAGCTCAACTTGTTGCAATAATGCCTCTTTATCTTTACCCAGCACCCCCTTGAGCACTAGATAGTTAGAAGCATGATCTGAGCGGAATATTGTCTTGTCTAACTGTAAGTGTTCAAGCAATAGTTTTATTTCTTTGAATAATTCGGGTTGAGTCAATTGGCGAAAGTCACCGTTATATTCTGCCGCGACGCGCTCTTCACCAAATGGAAAAGACACTACTAAGGTTGAGAGATAGTCTGGCTGAGCGGCATTCATTAGCTTGGCCGAATTCAATGCATGCTGCTCACTCAAAATAGGGCCGCCTAGACCATTTAGGATCATGACAGAACTTTTCATGCCCGCCGCTTTTATCTTGTTTAGCGCGGCCAACGATGATTCAAACGTCTCACCTTTTTTCACTTTAGCTAGTACTTCGTCATCTCCGCTTTCACAACCGATATACATCAAACTCAACCCAAGCTCTCTAAGCTCTGCGAGTTGCTCCGATGTCTTATTGGTTAAATTTCGTGGTAAACAGTAGCTTGAGATACGTTGAATGTTGGGAAGGTAGCGGTGAATTAACTCACAGATCGCTTTAAGGCGATGAAATGGTAATGTCATCGCATCACCATCCGCAAGGAAAACTCGGTGAACTCGTGCACCAGACGCGGCCACTTGCTGCAATTCTTGCTCTAGTTCTTCTAGCTTCTTAGGACGAAACTTCTTCTGAGACTGAGTATACATATCGCAGAAAGTGCATTGATTATGGCTACAACCATTGGTTACTTGTAATATCAGCGACTTCCACTCTGACGGTGGTCTAAAAACCGGTTCAATGTAATTGAGCATCCGATATCCTGTTAAGTAAGTGCGTTAGCGAAATCGTAACGCACTTTGACCTCTCGTCCAACGAACAAGATGAGCTAGAACTACATAAATATGAACTGCCTATATAAACTATCCAGTTCCGCTCGTATTTGACGAATTTGTGCATCATTTTGCGCGGATACCGCTTCAAGCAGTCCTTTCTCGCGCGCGGTGATTTGTTGACAAAGACTAGCAAGAGTGTCGCAAAACGCGACATTATGACAAGCCTGCTGCTGCGCCTCTTCCATTGCTGATGCCACTTTACGACGCGATGTCGCGGGCACAATGGCATTTGCTTGATTATAAACTTGTTGTCTTTTACGTCTTTGTAGCGATTCGTCTATCGCTTGCTTCATGGCGGGTGTGATTCTATCGGCATACAAAATCGCCTTACCATTGGCATTTCGTGCTGCTCGACCAATGATCTGAATCAGCGCTTCTACCGAACGTAGAAATCCTGCGTGGTCCGCGTCGAGAATGGCAACCAAGGAAGCTTCTGGAATATCCAGCCCTTCTCTGAGTAGGTTGATACCAATCAAGACATCAAACTCCCCAGCCCTTAATCCATTGATAATATCGACTCTTTCTGAGGTTTTAATATCGGAATGTAAATAACGAACGCGTATTCCCTGCTCCGCCATATAGTCGTTTAACGACTCCGCACTTACCTTAGTTAAAGTGGTCACGAGCACTCGTTCATTATTATTGGTACGCTGACGTATCTCCTTTAACAGGTCTTCCATATTGTTAGCTGATGGGCGCACCTCAACCTCAGGATCAAGCAAACCTGTTGGTCGAATAATTTGTTCAACCACCACTCCACCTGAACGCTGAACTTCGTATTTTCCTGGCGTCGCAGAAACGAAAATGGTCTGCGGTTTTGCCTTTTCAAATTCACTGAACGTCAGTGGGCGATTATTTAAGGCTGAAGGAAGACGAAACCCGTAATCAATAAGGGTATCTTTACGACTTCGGTCTGATTTCGACATTGCTGAAATCTGAGGAACCATCACGTGAGACTCGTCGATAAACACCAGCCCATCCTTAGGTAGGTAATCCATTAATGTCGTCGGCGGTAGCTCAGGATCTCGTTCATTAAGATAGCAGGCATAGTTTTCGATACCGGAGCAATAACCGTATTGCTGCATCATTTCAATATCATGCATACACCGTTCGTAAAGCCTTGCCGCCTCGGTTAATCGGTTTTCTTCGTTGAGCTGTCTAACTCTTTGTTCCATTTCAATACGGATCAACTCACTGGCTTTACGGACTTTTTGTGGTGACGACGCATAGAGTGTTTTAGGTGAAATCTTGTACTCTGTGCAAGATTTTAAGAGTGTACCCGCGATAGGGTCAACCCAATCAAGATGCTGAATAACTCCGTTATTTAAAGTAATGCGAATAGCATCTTGGGCAGAATCAGCTGGAAACACATCTATTTCGTCGCCACGAATGCGAAAACCAGCGCGCTCTAATTTGGGCTCGGTAAGGGTATATTGTAAGCGTGTTAATCGTTCAGCTAAGTCAGCTTTATCTAGCGCCTCACCTACTGCGAGCGAAATTTGTAAGTCTCGATAAGCTTGCGGATCGCCTAACCCGTAGACAGAAGAAACGGAAGCCACCACGATAACGTCTCTTCTCTCAATCAGTGACTTGGTTGCCGAGAGCCTGAGTCGCTCTAGCTGTTCATTAATCGCGGAGTCTTTGCGAATAAAACGGTCGCTGCCGGGAATGTAGACTTCTGGCTGAAAGTAATCGTAATAGGAAACAAAATACTCAACGGCATTCTCGGGAAAGAAGTGACACATCTCACTATATAACTGGGCAGCTAATGTTTTGTTATGAGCAAGAATCAACGTGGGTCGTTTCAGGCGATGGATAATATTTGCCATCGTGAATGTTTTACCCGACCCCGTTACGCCTTGTAATGTTTGATGGCTTTTACCACCTTCGATGCCTGAGATTAAACGAGCGATGGCTTCAGGCTGGTCTCCTGAAGGTGGATATGCGGAATGAAGAATGAATTTGTTTTTAGACATATACTCGCCCTCTGAAGAACAGTACTAAAGTATATGCCTATAATCGTCAAAGTGACTAAGCGAAGCTTGCTCGAATCATATAGCTTCAGCAGAATCGACCTTACTTGTGTCCCTTGTCGACTCACTTAACAACCCTGCATAGATGCCATTAATAGACACCAATTGTCGATGATTGCCCTGTTCGACTATTCGACCCTTTTCTAATACTAGAATTTGATCCGAGTGTTTGATGGTACTTAAACGGTGAGCAATAGCGATAACCGTTTTTTCCTCAAATAAACGCTGCATGGCTTTCTGAATAAGATCTTCAGTAATCGAATCTACAGAGCTTGTCGCTTCATCAAGCATCATAATCTGTCCGCCTTGAGCAACTGCTCGAGCAAACGAAATAAGCTGCGTCTGCCCCACCGATAAGTTCGAACAATTCTTATCTAAAACCGAGTCATAACTTCGAGGTAACTGTTCTATAAATCGATCAGCATAGACATAGCGTGCGGCTTGCTCAACTTGTTCACGCTCAATCCCCGGTTTACCAAGGGCGATATTGAACTCGATACTTTCTTCAAACAAATGAACATCTTGCATCATCATCGAAAATAGGTGTGCCGAGTCATCCACTGAAATCTTCGATAACTCAATGCCATTTAACAGAATACTGCCCTCATAATCTTGATAGGTTTTTGAAATCAATCTCATGATGGTTGATTTTCCAGAGCCAGTAGAACCTACCAAGGCAATTTGATGGCCTTTTTTAAGTACGAAAGAGACATCTTTCAGTACATACGGAGCATCTTGCTTATATCGGAAACTAACATTAATGAATTCTAAGCTCACAAACTCTTGCAATGGTTGTTGGACCTGATGACTCGGTAACAAGGTTCGACCTTGTTCCTCGGTCGGCTCAACAAACAGTTCTTCGATATGATCAAACGCCGCAAACGAGCTTTGAATAGAGGCAATTTGAGAGGTGAAATCACGAATCGGCACAAACACTTTTTCTAGCGTATTAATAAAGGCAATCAGTACACCTAAAGTCAGCGTTCCGGCTAGCACTTGTTCAGAGCCATACCAAATCATGAGACCAATGGTTACCGACGTCACACCAGAAATGAAAGAGAATAAGATAGCGTCATACTTATTGATTTTCTTTTGAGCAACCAAAAACTCGTCAATATGGCCATTGTATTTCGCTTCTACTTTCTCTTCAGCGCGATACATTTGAATGGTACTCATACCAAACAACAATTCTTGTAGATAACCGATACCTCTTGCCAAGGAAGCGCGCGTTATCTTATGTAAAGCTCTTAGACGATGACGTACATACACCGTTAAATACATAACCGGAGGCATGACTACTAATACGATCAAAGTCAGCTTCCAATCGATAAATAGCATCATTACCAACAAGGCAATGGTGTTTATTGAATCCTTTACCAACCCGACAACCGATTGCACAAACGTTTCACCGATAGTCTCTAAATCACTCGTCAAACGTGACAACGTGACGCCTGCTGGCGTATTGTCGAAATAGCTGCGCGGAAGTCTGAGTACGCGTTCAAACAACACTGCGCGCATGTCGGTAATCGTTAGCTGACCAGTTTTTCTTAAATTGTAAGCATAAGTGGTGTCCACCACGTACCCGGCAATAAGGACTAGAACCAAATACGCCACATATTGCATTAACCCAGCGAAGTCATTTTGTCCTAACTGAACATCAATCACTTGGATAATTAACCAGGGGAATAACAAGCTGGTTGCGACCGACAAAGGAAGCATAGCAATACCAATCAGAGCGGTTTTCTTGTATTTCTTAGCGAACTTGAAGAAGTGCTTGAGATACTTTAAGTCGACACCTTTTAACATGCGCTCGCCTCCGCTTCATTTTGCTGAAGCTGCCACGTTTCCAAATAGTACGGGCATGTTTTCAGTAACGTTTTATGGTCACCTTTCGCAATTATCTTGCCTTCATTAAGTACGATGATCTCATCCATATATTCTAAAGCGTTAACACGGTGCGATACCACGAGCACCGACTGGTGTTTGAGTCGCTCAAACAACCCATTCAATATTTTACGTTCAGTTTCGTAATCAACCGCAGAGAGTACATTATCCATAATGACAAGGTCGGCAGGCTCTAAGAGTGCTCGTGCAATGCTCAATCTCTGCTTTTGCCCACCAGAGAGCATAATGCCTTTTTCACCTACCAGTGTTTGATCACCATCCTCAAACCTAGTCACATCGTTTGCGAGCTGGCTCAGCGAGAGCACTTCGTCCACTTGCTCCTTAGTTGCATCATTATTAGCACTACCAAATCGAATATTCTCTTCTACCGTGGCCGAGAACAGATAAGGATCTTGGGTGACGGTTTTAACATAGCGACGTAAGTCACTGCGGGCAAAATCCGTAATATCTTTACCACCTAAGAAAATCGCATTAGTGGGAACATCTAAATGATGATTCAAGCAGTTCACCAAGGTCGTTTTGCCTGAGCCGATTCCACCAAGTACCCCTACTTTTTTCCCCGCTGGAATGTCAAAGCTGATATTGTCCAAAATCAGCCGTTCATCATTTGGATAATGAAAACTCAAATTTCTTACCGATAACGACTCCCCTTTCAACTGTTCAACATCCTCATCAGCGAGACGAGTTTGATCAGTTTCAGGGATTTTAGCATTGAGGATAGTTTGAGCACTTTGAATACCAACAATACCTCGCTGGTAGATGGTCGCGATTCGACCAAGCTGCATCAATGGCATAGCCAGTAATACAGAATAAGTAAGAAATGCGGTAATTTCGCCAAGAGTTAACTCTTGATTCATCAGCATGTAACCGCCTAGACCGAGAATTAGTATCTTCATTAAGTCATTGGCGTAATCAAGTACCGGTAAAAAGAACACCTGAATCCGAGTAATCTGCATTCGGCAACGCAACAGTTGCTGATTAAGCTTCTCTATTTCTGTAGTTACCCAAGGTGACATACGTTGATTCTTAATCAAGTCGATACCTGACAAGTAACTCATAAGCTGAGCAGACAAACTTTGTAGTCGATTCATATGCTCAGTGTGCAACACTTTCATTCGCTTAAATCCAATGCGGAAAATCACAAAAGCAATGGAGATTGGAATGACTGAATACATAGTCAGTTCTGGAGAGATACGCCACATCCAAATTGGTGTCAGAGAAAGAGCAAACATGGTGTTGAAGAACTGAAGAAAGCCAATCCCAAACATCAGTCGAACCCCCATCACATCGTTATTCATGATAGAAATAAGTCGACCTGACGCAAACTTCTCATGGTAGCTATTTGGTAGCCGATTGAGCTGTTTTAACAATCTATTTTTAAGTGCAGCTTCCGCAATCCTTCCGGGATTAAGCGCATACACTCGAGACAGAATACGTACCACAACCATAGCTACAGACATACCCACTACGATGGCGACGTAGGTTTGCAATTGTTGATGACCGTCATTCGACGCATCATCAATCAGATCTATCGCCAGTTGGATATAGCGTGGAATTTCTACTTGCAGCCAGTTTACGAGAAAAATAAAAATGATCGCGAAAATATAGGATTTACGATTCATATACAAATAGTGCGAAATCAACTGCCTAGTGTTCATAAAGCTCTTTATTTGGAAAGATTTAGGGGCGTACTAGTCGATGCTGATATGACCAGATTGTGTCAGTAGCATAGGATTAGCTTTAGAATATGGTTGATAATATCAACTTTAATTAGTCTTGTGAATGGATTCATAAAATTTATCCCGAACTAAACTCACTAATACTTGTTCTGCTCCTTCTAAGTTGTAGCAGGGTGTTTATGCGTCGTCCTGCCTAAAATCAAACAAGACATGATCTTAGTCATAAGAAACTCACTTTTTATCCAGTATCATCGAAACGCACTGGACTTACTTTTTTCTAGTAAAAACTATATAAGTGACCTATCCGATGACACAAAATATAAACTCTATTACCTTCGATATGGTCGACACAGCAATCACAAGAGTGGAACACGCTAACCATATCAATTTGGAAGCACTCAAGAACACACTGAGTGTTAATCCTGATCAGGCAGTAGAGATGTTCAACTCTTTGATTTGCATAGACTCTATCGATGACAAATTTAAGCAAATCATGAATAGTTACCCACAGCTACTAGATAACGCTCAGCACCTTTTAGAAACCTCTATTTTGCTGAGTTAATAATTTGCATTTTGAAATCATGAAAAAGCTCTCTATTCAGAGAGCTTTTTTGTGGCCGCTATTTGAAACTATCGTATCGTAGAGCACTCGAAACGCACAGTTATCTAATTAACCGAACAAGCAGTGAACCCGGTGCTCTTACCGACTCTACATTGTGACTAATCACCACGCCGTCTGAAGATGACAAGTACTCTTCTATAACATCACCGAAACTGTTGTATTGCGTCGCTACCTTTTGACCTTCTGATATCTTATCGAGCAACTCAACATGGCTGATCACAAACCCGCCTTGATTCGCTCGAATACTGACAATTTGCTCGCCCTCAGTACAAGGTAAAGTTTGCGGCACCACTTCACCATCAATTAACTGATACGAGCGCAGAATATTCAGCACCCCATCTACCGCACGTTGCACCATGTTTAGGTCAGAATAGCGCCCTACGCCAACTTCAATCGTAATTGAGGGAATGTCTGCTCGGTTATACGCAGTTTCAAGAATGCCAGGATCCCCTGGGTCGTTTAAAATAATATCGGGGTTCAGCAGACGCGCCATTCGAATGGCGTCATCAAGTCGATAATCAGCAAACACATACAGTGGATACGCTGCGCCAGAAGTCTGGGAATGTAGATCAACGGCTAGATCTGCGTTGGGCTGAAGAAGGTTGGTCCAAAGGCTGTGCGAAAAACGATTCGCATCATCGCCGTCTGGGCTGCCGGGGAAAACGCGATTCAAATTAGAAGTGGAACTATCCGGAGCAGCGGAGTGGTAATCTCGACTGTGGCGTGCGATCCCAGACAGGTTCACTGTCGGCACAATGGTGACGGTACCGGCATTCATTTTACCAATTAGCTCTCTAGCCAACTGCTGAGCCGTTAGGATCCCATTTTGCTCATCACCATGAATACCAGCGGTAATCATAATTCGTTTTCCAGGGCGAGCGCCCTTGAACACACGAACGGGCAACGTCTGGGGATGACCTATGGCGTCGGTAGCAACCGCAAACCAAAATTTATGCTCACCCGGTTCTAAACCTTCTACATCCAGAGCCTGTATCGTTGGATACATAGGCACAATACATTCGTTAAGTGGTTTAGACATAGTATCTCCGGCGCTAACACAAAGTGTCATCATAACATTGATATAACACCAGTACAGTGCTGAATCACCGAGTTACATCCTACCCGTACTATCGGAACAATAGTGGTAGAACTGATTGATAAGACTGAGTTTAAGTTAAGTATGAAGGCGATAAAAAGTTTCATAAAGGCGGCAGGGTAACTGCCGCCGTTTTCTTATGCTAAAAGGCAAGATACCGAGTGCACTTCGTCACCAGTTAATATCGGCTTTTCCTTGGCGCAGGTTTCATTGGCTAGTGGACAGCGGGTGCGGAAAACACAACCTGAAGGAGGGTTGATTGGAGAAGGCAAATCCCCTTCCAACATCTCGATGGTTTTCGAGCGCTCAATGTGAGGATCTGGTATTGGTACCGCTGACATCAAGGCTCGAGTATAAGGATGCTTTGGCTCATCAAACAACGCCTCTGCCTCTCCCAACTCTACCGCGTTCCCTAAGTACATCACCAACACGCGGTCTGAAATGTGTTTGACTACTGACAGATCGTGAGCAATAAAGACCAAACTCAGTCCTAGCTCCTTTTGTAGCGCTTTCAATAAATTCACCACCTGCGCTTGAATCGATACATCCAATGCTGATACTGGCTCATCGCAGATGATCATTTTGGGACGCAAAATCAGTGCTCGGGCAATACCGATACGCTGACACTGGCCACCAGAAAACTCATGGGGGTAGCGGTTAATCACATTGGGTAATAAACCTACTTTCGCCATCATTTCTTTAACGCGTTGCTTCACTTCTTGTTTGCCAAGCTCTGGATAAAATGTCTCTAGGGGCTCAGCAATGATATCTCCTACTGTCATGCGAGGATTGAGAGACGCCAGCGGATCTTGGAAAATCATCTGGATTTCCTTGCGCGTCTCCCTGCGCTGCACAGAGTGCATTTTAGTAAGGTCATTCCCAAGCCAGACCACCTCACCATCGGTAGCTTCAACTAAACCAATTATCGCTCGTGCGAATGTGGATTTACCGCAACCTGACTCACCTACTACTCCGAGTGTTTCTCCTTCATAAAGACGGACATTGACTCCATCGACCGCTTTCAACTGAGAAGCCTTACTCCATGGCCATGCGGATTTCGAAGCAATGCTGAAGTGTACTTTGAGCTGTTTTACATCTAAAAGCAGGTTTTTGTTATCTTTCATAGCATTCATTTGGTCCAAGTCTCCCAATCAGAGAAGCAGGCACGCTGGCGATTATCGGCAAAGTTCTCTAACGCTGGCGCCGTAACGCTGCACTGCGGAATAGCACGGTGGCAACGTTCTTGATACGGACAGCCCGGTGGTAAGCGAAGCAAGTTAGGTGGATTGCCGGGAATAGTAGGAAGTATCTCCCCTTCCGTGTCCAATCGAGGAATAGCCTTAAGCAGCCCCTCTGCATAAGGATGACTTGGGTTATAAAAAATATCATCCACAGTCCCATACTCCATGGTACGGCCTGCATACATGACCAATACCTTGTCGCAGGAACCAGCGACTACACCCAAATCATGGGTAATCATAATGATCGCCGTATTGAACTCAGTTTTAAGCTCATTCAATAGGTCCATGATCTGCGCCTGAACAGTTACGTCCAACGCAGTGGTGGGCTCATCAGCGATCAACAGCTTAGGGCGACATAAAAGAGCCATGGCGATCATCACGCGTTGGCGCATGCCTCCTGAAAATTCATGAGGGTACATGGAGATACGAGTACGGGCTTCAGGAATCTTCACCGCCTCCAGCATACGCACAGATTCTTCCAGCGCCTCCGCTTTACCCATCCCTTTGTGCAGCATCAGGACTTCCATCAATTGGTCACTGACCTTCATGTATGGATTGAGAGAAGTCATTGGGTCTTGGAAGATCATTGCAATCTGTTCTGCACGAACTTTATTCAGTTCTTTTTCAGACAGATTAAGAATTTCACGACCTTCAAATTTAGCACTACCGGAGACAATGCCATTCTTTGCCAGTAAACCCATAATCGAGAAAACGGTTTGTGACTTACCGGAACCAGACTCGCCGACGATCCCCAACGTTTCGCCTTGGTTTAACGCGAAATTGAGGTCATTCACGGCCGTTACTAAGCCATCCTGCGTCTTAAACTCAACTCGCAGATCTTTTACATCTAATAAACTCATTATTTTTCCTTAGTCACGACTATCTGTCTTTTGGATCCAGCGCGTCACGAAGACCATCGCCAACGTAGTTAAAGCAAAATAGTGTGACCACCATGAAAATAGCAGGGAAAGCCAGTTGCCAAATAGCCACTTCCATTGTCTGGGACCCTTCCTGCAGCAGCGCGCCCCAACTTGTCATTGGCTCTTGCACGCCTAATCCAAGAAACGATAAAAACGACTCGGTTAAAATCATGCTCGGAATAAGTAGCGTCGAATAAACCGCAACAATACCCAATACATTCGGCACAATATGCCGTGTAATGATTCGCCAGTTGCTCACACCACTGACATGAGCCGCCTCGATAAACTCTTTACTACGAAGACTTAACGTTTGGCCACGTACAATTCGAGCCATGTCCAACCAGGCAATTGCGCCGATAGCGACAAAAATCAGCACGATGTTGCGACCAAAGAAGGTTACTAACACGATCACCAGAAACATAAATGGCACTGCATAGAGAATTTCAAGCACACGCATCATAACGCGGTCCACTCTGCCGCCAATAAATCCAGAGGTCGCCCCATACAAAGTCCCAATGAGCACAGCAACCAGTGCACCGAGCACACCAACCATCAATGAAATACGTCCACCGATTAGCGTTCGCACATAGAGATCTCGCCCTAAGCTATCCGTCCCAAACCAGTGCTCTGCACTTGGTGCAGCGTGCATGGCATACCAATCCGTATCATCAAAGGTGTAACTTGCAACCATAGGAAGGAAAATCACTGCCATGGTCATTACAAACAGAATCAACAAACTCACCATCGCAGCTTTGTTGCGCATAAAACGAATTCGCGCGTCTTGCCACAAGCTTCGACCTTCAATTTCTAAACTTTCTGAAAACTTCTCGACAGCTTCCAAGTTTTCTTTTTTCGTTAGCATCACTCACTTCCTCAGTAACGAATTTTCGGGTCGATCATCGCAAGCAAAATATCCACGATGGCGTTGAATAGAATGAAGAGGAAACCAATCAGAATGGTCACCCCCATCACTAACGAATAGTCTCGGTTAAAAGCCGCGTTAACAAACAGCTTGCCGATACCCGGTAAGCCAAAAATAGTTTCGATAACAACGGAGCCAGTAATAATACCGACAAAAGCAGGCCCCATATACGACACTACAGGCAGTAAAGCAGGCTTTAACGCATGCTTAAGAACGATGTAGGAATAACTCAGCCCTTTGGCTCGCGCTGTACGAATGAAATTACTGTTGAGCGTTTCTATCATGCTGCCTCTAGTGATACGAGCGAAGGTCGCCACATACAAAAGCGACATCCCGATAACGGGTAGTACAATGTACTTCAGACCACCGTCGTGCCACCCCCCTGCTGGAAACAGGTGCCAGTGCAGTGAGAACAAGTAAATCAGTGCCGGAGCTAACACGAAGGATGGCATCACGACACCTAACATCGCGGTCGACATAATGGTGTAATCGACCCAGGTATTTTGCTTTAAGGCGGCAATCGTACCGACTGTGACTCCCATAATGAGGGTAAAGATAAACGCGACTAACCCCACTTTCGCCGATACCGGCAGTGCCACAGCGATCAATTCGTTAACCGTGTAATCTTGATACTTGAATGAGGGACCAAAATCTCCATGGAGGACATTAGATAGGTAGGTCGTGTACTGCTCAAATACTGGCTTGTCTAGGCCATATTTAGCTTCAATATTTGCCATGACTTCAGGGGGAAGTGGGCGTTCACTTGAAAAAGGGTTACCCGGTGCAAAACGCATCAGAAAAAAAGATACGGTGATCAACACCAATAACGTTGGTATTGCTTCCAATATCCGCTTCATGATGAACTTAATCATAAACGTGTCCAGTTTGAAATTATGAATAACAGAAGGACACTGCATGTACGATCACATACAGAGTCCTTGCTGACTTTTTAACAATGATTACTTAGCTTTGATGTAAAGGTCTTTTGCGTAGATCTTGTCTTCCGCGTTCCCTTCGGGATAACCGCCAAGTTGAGGTGAAACGAGACGTGTCGTCACGTATTGATAGATTGGAGCTAAAGGCATGTCTTTCGACAGCTGTGCCTCTGCGTCATAGTAGAGCTGAGTGCGCTCAGACTCGGATTTTGAGTTGAGGGCTTTGTCGATAATGGCATCATAAGCTGGACTCTTATAATGAACACCACCATTGACGTTATCGCTCATCATCAAAGTTAAGAAGGTCGATGCTTCGTTGTAGTCTCCACACCACGCAGCACGCGTGACGTCAAAGTTGCCTTGGTCCCTACTCGCTAGGTAAGACTTCCATTCTTGGTTCTCCAGGTGAACATTAACCCCGAGTTTTTTCTTCCACATCGACGAAATAGCCACCGCAATTTTCTTATGATTTCCCGACGTGTTATACAGCAGGCTGAAATCTAGCGGGTGGTCTTTATCGTAACCAGCCTCTGCCAGCAACGCCCGCGCTTTCTCATCTCTTTGTTTTTGCGTTAGCTTGCCGTATTCCGGCAATTGTGGCGAAAATCCCGCGGTGATTTCTGGCGTTAGGAAGTAGGCGGGTTTCTGTCCCTGCCCTAAAATGGCTTTAGTGATAATGTCACGGTCAATAGCATAAGACAGTGCTTTACGGACTCTTACATCGTTAAACGGTGCTTTCATTGCGTTGAACTGATAGTAATAACTGCATAAGTTGCCCTTGATGGCGACATCCTGCGGATACTCTTTTTGAAGGCGATGGAAATGCTCGTTTGGCACCTCGTTAGTCATCTGAATTTCACCCGACAGGAAACGGTTCATTTCAGCAACTTGATCCTCAATAGGCAAGAAAGTGACTTTGTTGATCACTGTATGTTCATTGTCCCAGTAATTAGGATTTCGCTTCAGCTCTAAACGCTCATTCACCACCCATTTTTCCGGAAGGTATGCGCCATTGCCAACAAAGTGCTCCGGTTTAGTCCACTTCTCGCCCCATTTTTCAATTGTCGCTTTATGTACTGGCATCATAGTGGTGTGAGCCAGCATCTTAACGAAATACGGAACTTCGGTATCCAGTGTCACTTTCAGTGTGTAGTCGTCAACGGCCTCAACACCTAATTCAGATATATCTTTCTTACCTTCAATAATATCTTGCGCGTTTTTCATCTTGGTTGAAGAGAGATACCAAGCGTAAGGAGACGCTGTTTTCGGATCCACAGCTCGACGGAAACTGTAGACGAAATCTCCCGCAGTCACAGGATCGCCGTTGGACCATTTTGCATTGTGGCGTAAGTGGAAAGTGAAGGTCTTATTGTCAGGAGTATCCCAAGATTCGGCCACACCAGGAATGGTTTCACCATTGGCATCCTGTGTCACCAGACCTTCCAACAGATCACGAATGACGTTTGACTCTGGAACACCTTCTGACTTTTGAGGGTCAATGGTTGCTACTTCTGTGCCATTGCCTCGTACGAATTCTTGTTTTTTCGCTAGTTTAGTTCCTGCTGGGACGTTAGCTGCATAGGATGACTGAACAATAGTAGGGCTAAGTATGCCCGTACTAATTAGTAGTGCTATTTTCGTTTTATTAATAGTTAACATGTTGTGCCTGCATCTTTTAATTGTGATTAAACTGGAGAATTAACTCCGTTTGATTCAAAAGTATTTTTTACGCAAAGATGTAACACAAAAAGATAAATCTTATTCACATTAAAGAAATTTGATAGATAGGTAACGTTTTTATCACATTATATTAATGTCAATCAGTACCTATAAATCATTCTATTATCATAGAAATTGTTTTACTTTATCTATATCTGTTTGGAACGTATCAGCGCCGACAATAGTGACCACTTGCTCAATAACTTTGATTTCTTCAGTGTCAAATTTATGATGTGGATCGACTAAGTTCCATACATGAAGAGGACTTGGAGACCATCGTTTGAACAAGGAATTTAAAGCTCGATCTTGGCTTCGGGTGAGTTGTTTATGGATATTTTTGGCACCTTTAAGTCTCAAAGGACCGTTTATGTAGACATCTGCCATATGAAGCATCAATCTTATTCGTGTTGTTTCGAACATTATATTTAGTTTCCTGCAGTGCTCTACGACTTATTACACACAACAAAATATCGTTATTCTCCATTTATAGTGAACCATGTCTAGATAACATACTTTCTCAGAAGGATTAATGTGAAGCACTGATAAATTATTCGCAGTTATTTTCTGATATACAGTAATTAATTAGGCAAGAGATGAAATATTTCCATCGAAATATAGCCTTATTTAAAAACTGACCATTCTAGGTGTACATGAACAGTTAAATAATATTAACACTCTGAGGGTAAATATGGCTCAATAGATCACATTATGTAATGTGTATTGATGAAAGGGATGGTTCTCGATTCTTGAGGCAGGTTGTACGACATAAAGGAAACTTGTCACTTCTTATGCCGTACAAGGTCACCTATGCCAATAGCGATTTCGCGATCGCCACAACGTTTTCAGTCGTGAAGCCGAACATTTTGAATAGCTCGCCTGCTGGTGCAGACTCACCAAATGTCGTCATACCGATGATCTTGCCACCGAAGCCAACATACTTGTACCAGTAATCGGCAATCCCTGCTTCAACCGCGATACGCTTAGTCACAGCCGCTGGAAGAACTGCTTCACGGTATGCTTCATCTTGCGCGTCAAATACGTCAGTAGAAGGAAGAGACACTACGCGTACTTTCTTACCTTCAGCCGTTAGCTCAGCGTAAGCGTTTGTTGCTAGCTCAACTTCAGAACCTGTCGCAATAAGGATTAGCTCAGGCGTGCCTTCGCAATCTTTCAGGATGTAGCCACCTTTAGCAACGTTTGCTAGCTGCTCAGCGTCACGATCTTGCTGCGTTAGGTTTTGACGAGAGAAGATCAGCGATGTTGGGCCGTCTTTACGCTCAATCGCGTATTTCCAAGCAACCGCAGACTCAACCTGGTCACATGGGCGCCATGTGCTCATGTTTGGTGTCACGCGCAGTGATGCGATTTGCTCAACCGGTTGGTGTGTCGGACCATCTTCACCCAGACCGATAGAATCGTGAGTGTAAACTTGGATGTTTTGCACTTTCATCAATGCAGCCATGCGCATTGCGTTACGAGCGTATTCCATGAACATTAGGAATGTTGCTCCGTAAGGGACGAAACCACCGTGCAAAGCAATACCATTAATGATCGCCGTCATACCGAATTCACGTACGCCGTAGTGGATGTAGTTACCAGACGCATCGTCAGCCGTTAGCGACTGAGAGCCAGACCACATGGTGAGGTTTGATGGCGCTAGGTCAGCAGAGCCGCCCATGAATTCTGGAAGCATCTTACCGAATGCTTCTAGAGCATTTTGAGACGCTTTACGTGAGGCAATGTTTGCTGGGTTAGCTTGAAGCTCAGCAATGATCTTGCTTGTTTCTGCTTCCCATACAGCAGGAAGCTCACCGTTCACACGGCGCTTAAACTCAGCTGCAAGTTCTGGGTAAGCCGCTTCATAAGCCGCTAGCTTCTCGTTCCAAGCTGCTTCTTTTGCACTACCCGCTTCGTTTGCATCCCACTGTGCTTTGATATCAGCTGGGATTTCGAATGGACCGTGTTCCCAACCTAGGAATTCGCGTGCCGCTGCAATTTCGTCGTGACCTAGTGGTGCACCGTGACAATCGTGCGAGCCTGCTTTGTTTGGTGAACCAAAACCGATGATGGTTTTAGTACAGATAAGTGTTGGACGTGGATCCGCTTTTGCCGCTTCAATCGCTGCATTGATTGCATCAGCATCGTGACCATCTACTGCAGGGATTACGTGCCAGCCGTATGCTTCGAAACGCTTAGGTGTATCGTCAGAGAACCAACCTTCCACTTCACCGTCAATAGAGA